>NZ_QPNC01000059.1 GCF_003386285.1 Nocardiopsis sp. FIRDI 009 | reverse complement strand
CTAGTACCGGTAGTGGTCGGGCTTGTAGGGGCCCTCGACGTCCACGCCGATGTAGGCGGCCTGCTCCTTGGTGAGCTTGGTCAGCTTGACGCCCAGGGCGTCCAGGTGCAGACGCGCGACCTTCTCGTCGAGGATCTTCGGCAGCGTGTACACGTTGGTCGGGTACTGGTCCTGCTTGGTGAACAGCTCGATCTGCGCGATGACCTGGTTGGTGAAGCTGTTGGACATCACGAAGCTCGGGTGACCGGTGGCGTTGCCCAGGTTGAGCAGGCGCCCCTCGGACAGCACCAGGACGGACTTGCCGTCGGTGAAGGTCCACTCGTGGACCTGCGGCTTGATCTCCTTCTTCGTGATCCCGGGGATCTTGGCCAGCCCGGCCATGTCGATCTCGTTGTCGAAGTGCCCGACGTTGCCGATGATCGCCTGGTGCTTCATCCGGGCGATCTGGTCGGCCATGATCACGTTGAAGTTGCCGGTGGTGGTGATGAAGATGTCACCGGTCTCCAGGACGTCCTCCAGGGTGGTGACCTGGAAGCCGTCCATGGCCGCCTGGAGGGCGTTGATCGGGTCGATCTCGGTCACCACGACCCGGGCGCCCTGGCCGCGCAGGGCCTCGGCGGAGCCCTTGCCGACGTCGCCGTAACCGCACACGACGGCCACCTTGCCGCCGATGAGGACGTCGGTGGCGCGCATGATGCCGTCGGGCAGCGAGTGGCGGATGCCGTACTTGTTGTCGAACTTGCTCTTGGTGACCGAGTCGTTGACGTTGATCGCGGGGAACGCGAGGCTGCCGTCGCGCTGCATCTCGTACAGGCGGTGCACGCCGGTCGTGGTCTCCTCGGTGACGCCCCTGATGCCCGCGGAGATCCGCGTCCACTTCTGGGGGTCCTTGGCCAGGCTCTCCCGCAGCAGGCGCAGGACCACGCCGAACTCCTCGCTGTCGGCGCTCTCCGGGTCGGGGACGGCGCCGGCGCGCTCGTACTCCACACCCTTGTGGACGAGCATCGTGGCGTCGCCGCCGTCGTCCAGGATCATGTTGGGCCCCTCGGCGCCGGGCCAGGTCAGCGCCTGTTCGGTGCACCACCAGTACTCCTCCAGCGTCTCGCCCTTCCAGGCGAAGACCGGGACGCCCTGGGGGTCCTCGGGGGTGCCGTGGGGGCCGACGACCACGGCCGCCGCGGCGTGGTCCTGGGTGGAGAAGATGTTGCAGCTGACCCAGCGCACCTCGGCGCCCAGGGCGACCAGGGTCTCGATGAGCACGGCGGTCTGCACGGTCATGTGCAGGGAACCCATGATCCGGGCGCCCCGCAGGGGCTTGCTGTCGCCGTACTCCGCGCGCGTGGCCATGAGGCCGGGCATCTCGTGCTCGGCGAGCCGGATCTCGTCACGGCCGAACTCGGCCAGGGACAGATCGGCGACCTTGAAGTCGA
>NZ_QPNC01000058.1 GCF_003386285.1 Nocardiopsis sp. FIRDI 009 | reverse complement strand
GCGAGCTGGACCCGGAGGTGTCGGCGGCGGTCGACGCCGAGCTGGAGCGCCAGCGTGACACCCTGGAGATGATCGCCTCGGAGAACTTCGCTCCGCGGGCGGTCCTTCAGGCCCAGGGCACCGTTCTGACCAACAAGTACGCCGAGGGCTACCCCGGGCGCCGCTACTACGGCGGCTGCGAGCACGTCGACGTCGTCGAGCAGCTGGCGATCGACCGCGCCAAGGCCCTGTTCGGCGCCGAGCACGCCAACGTCCAACCCCACTCGGGCGCCCAGGCCAACACGGCCGTGTACTTCGCCCTGCTCAAGCCGGGCGACACGATCCTGGGCCTGGACCTGGCCCACGGCGGGCACCTGACCCACGGCATGCGCATCAACTACTCGGGCAAGATCCTCAACGCCGTGGCCTACCACGTACGCGACCAGGACGGCACCGTCGACTACGACGAGGTCGCCGCCCTGGCCAAGGAACACCAGCCCAAGATGATCGTGGCCGGCTGGTCGGCCTACCCGCGCCAGCTCGACTTCGCCCGCTTCCGCCAGATCGCCGACTCCGTCGGCGCGCTGCTGATGGTCGACATGGCCCACTTCGCGGGCCTGGTCGCCGCCGGCGAGCACCCCAACCCGGTGCCTTATGCCGACGTGGTCACCACCACCACGCACAAGACCCTGGGCGGTCCGCGCGGCGGTCTGATCCTGGCCACCAAGGAGCTGGGCAAGAAGATCAACTCGGCGGTCTTTCCCGGGATGCAGGGCGGCCCGCTGGAGCACGTGATCGCCGCCAAGGCGGTCGCGCTCAAGGTCGCCGCCGGTGAGGAGTTCGCCGAGCGCCAGCGCCGCACGGTCGCCGGCGCCAGGCTGCTGGCCGACCGTCTGACCCGCCCGGACATGGCCCAGATCGGGGTCAGGGTGCTCTCGGGGGGCACCGACGTGCACCTGGTCCTGGTGGATCTGGTGGAGGCGCGGCTCAACGGCCAGGAGGCCGAGGACCGGCTGCACTCGGTGGGGATCACGGTCAACCGCAACGCGGTGCCCAACGACCCGCGTCCGCCGATGGTGACCTCGGGTCTGCGGATCGGCACCCCGGCGTTGGCCACGCGCGGGTTCGAGGCCGCGGACTTCACCGAGGTCGCCGACATCGTCGCCGAGGCGCTCAAGCCCGACTTCGACGCCCGGGCCCTGCGGGGTCGGGTGCGGGCTCTGACGGACAAGCACCCGCTCTACCCCAACCTGT
>NZ_QPNC01000057.1 GCF_003386285.1 Nocardiopsis sp. FIRDI 009 | reverse complement strand
GGTCTTGGCTATGTGGGCCTGCCGCTGGCGGCCGAGGCCGTGTCCGCCGGGCTGCGGGTGGTCGGCCTGGACGTGAACGAACGCGTCGTGACCGGACTCAACGCCGGCACCTCGCACGTGGACGACCTGAGCGACCAGGACGTGGCCGCCATGCTCCGGGGCGGGTTCACCGCCACCACCGACCCCGCCCGCCTGGCCTCGGCCCGCACCATCGTCATCTGCGTGCCCACCCCCCTGTCCCCCGAGGGCGGACCCGACCTGGGCGCGGTCACCTCCGCGGCCCGGGCCATCGCCGCGCACCTGTCCCCGGGCACCCTGGTCATCCTGGAATCGACCACCTACCCCGGCACCACCGAGGAGGTCGTGCGCCCCCTGCTGGAGGAGTCCGGGCTGGTGGCCGGCTCCGACTTCCACCTGGCCTTCTCCCCCGAGCGGATCGACCCGGGCAACACCACCTTCGGGGTGGCCAACACCCCCAAGGTGGTCGGGGGGCTCACCGAGGCGTGCGGGGCGGCCGCGGCGGACTTCTACGGGCGCTTCGTGGACACCGTGGTGCGCACGCGCGGCACGCGTGAGGCGGAGATGGCCAAGCTGCTGGAGAACACCTACCGGCACGTCAACATCGCCCTGGTCAACGAGATGGCGATCTTCTGCCAGGAGTTGGGGGTGGACCTGTGGGACGCGATCGGGGCGGCCGCCACCAAGCCGTTCGGGTTCCAGGCCTTCTACCCGGGGCCGGGGGTGGGCGGTCACTGTATCCCCATCGATCCGAACTACCTGTCCTACAAGGTGCGCACGCTGGGGTACCCGTTCCGGTTCGTGGAGCTGGCCCAGGAGATCAACGGGCGGATGCCGGCGTATGTGACCCAGCGGGCCCAGGAGCTGCTCAACGAGGCGGGGTTGGCGCTGTCGCGGTCGCGGGTGTTGTTGCTGGGGGTGACCTACAAGGCCGACATCGCCGACCAGCGGGAGTCGCCGGCGCGTCCGGTGGCGGCCAAGCTGGCGGCCAAGGGGGCCACGCTGTGCTACCACGACCCGCATGTGGAGTCCTGGGAGGTGGACGGGGTGCGGGTGCCGCGGGTCGAGGATCTGGACCGGGCGTTGGCCGAGGCCGATCTGACGGTTCTGCTCACCGATCACGCCGAGTACCGGCCCAAGCGGTTGGCCGAGTACGCGCGGTTGTTGCTGGACACCCGCGGTGTGTTGCGACGCTCAACCGAGGCGG
>NZ_QPNC01000056.1 GCF_003386285.1 Nocardiopsis sp. FIRDI 009 | reverse complement strand
AAACTTTACGGCGAACAGGAAATACCGATCGTGTGAAAATTCCGCTCCGGCTCGGGCTTCCCAAACGCGCCGTCAGCCCGGCACCAGATGCCCCCTGGCCACCCCAGACCCAGCCCGGGTGAGCAGGACACGGCGAGGTGCGTTGTGAGCCCATTCGATGATGGCGGCGGTGGTGTCGTGGCCTGCTCTGGTCAATGCGCACACGCCCAGAGCGGGCAGCGTAGACAGGGTAGGCAGGCCGTAGCGACGGCCGCGCGAGTTTCTGGGGTCGTCGATGGTGTACAGGTGGCCCATCGAGTCGGGGGTAAGTTCGTCTATAGGGGCGAGTGGTTGGGCGGGTGGGTGGGTGGGATTGAGAAGTAGCAGGAGACAGGAGAGGATAACATACCGAACACGGGTGCTTACTTATTGCAATTTCTCGACAATTCCATGATCCTTCATGCCTGTGCCCGTTTTCGCATGTCAGAACCCGGTCACACCCCAGCGAACCGCCCCAGATCGTTCTCCATGCGTTCTCCGCAAAACGCGAGAACTCCAGGACTCTGACCGAACGACAGCGATCGAGCATCCCGGCAGTTGAAACAATCTCGAATAGGTGATTACTTTCCGTAAAATTACGGATGGATTTGCCGGTTTGGCGCTTCTGAGTTCAATGGATGGTCAACCCCCTGGCCTGGGATTATAGGGAAACACCGGAGAGGGCTGGAAACAGGCAGTCAGGTTCAAAGGGCACCAGTCGTCACGAGACGTGATCGATGCCGAAGGGGTGATCAGTCATGCCGCGAGGTGGTGCCCACCCGCTATCCGGTCCACCGCCGGACCCGAACGCGCTGCGCCGTGACCGGCCGTCCGGCCAAGCGACGTGGAGATGCTCTCCGCCAAAGGGCGCATGGGTGAGCCGCCCGAGTGGCCGTTGCTCGCCATGCCCGTACAGGCGCACGGGTGGGACCTGTGGTACAACATGTGGTGGTGCACGCAGGCAGCGATGTGGGAACACCTCGGTCAGCAGATCGAGGTCGCGATGTCCGTGCGCGAGCTCTTAACCAAGCAACTCTTGGATGATCTCCGTCGCGTATCTGTCAATGTCGTCCACCGTCTCGTCCAGGTCCGCGCCGACCGAGGCCAGGTAGGCCAAGAGGGACCCCCGAACGACGGAGCGCACGTCCCCGGGACCGACCCCCACTCCGGCCTTGTGCAGCAGAGCTAGTTCCCGTTTTGCGGTGGTCAGCGCTGCCTCTACCGAGTCGTGCGGGTTCGCTGCGCCGTCTACCTTTCGTCGGCAAACCACAATACTGTCGAGATTCGAGGGTTCACGGGCACCGCTCTTGACGACGCTGGTCGTCATCTCCCCTTTTACCGGCTGCACAGCAGTGACACAGAAACCTGCACGTTCAAGAGACTCAATAACACGCACCCATCCAGCAATGCGAGCTTGATGGAACGTGAAGGCGAGCAGGCCACCCTTTTTCAGGACGCGTGCACATTCAGACCACACTGCCTCGATGGCCTTACCGAACTCCATCGGGTCTGCATTCTGTACTTCGCCCTTTCTCCTTGTCGTGTCGTCGGAGGGATACCCGTCGAAGGGGTCCATCGCACGCAACCAGGCATGGAAGAAGTCAGCCAGTTCCGCGTAGTGGACATTGTCCATGTACGGCGGATCGGTCACGACAAGATCGACAGAGCCGTCCGGCAAGTCTGTGTCGGCGGAGTTGCGCGTGGCGACGTAGGCTGCCGGCTCTTCGGAATCGGCGAACGACGACCAGTCCTGATAGAGGCAAATCGCCAGAGGCGCCGAAAGCCCCGTCACACGTTGGACCTCGCCATTCTCCGGAACAAGATCGGAGGGCAGAGTCTTGTACTCGTGTGCGCGTTGCAGACGGCTCTTCAACAACGTCGAGAAGGATCCGGACGAGTACGGAGTCCCCCACGGATGCGCTTCCAGAGGCGTGCGCTCAGGTTTCAGAATATGGTGGGAGAACATATGGCGAACCGCACCAGTTCCCTCACCCTTGAAGGAGGTGAACCGATTGTTGAACTCCAGCGTGCCGGAGAAAAGCGCACACAAAGCCTCACGTTCCGGGGTACGTCCGGGAAGATCACGGATCGCGGTCGCAATGAGCGAAAGTGAGTACATCTGGCGAGCATTGAAGAAGTGGTGCCACTCGTTAAAATTCCACTTGATCGCCTGGTCGGTGTTGTTGCCAGAGGCCAACTTGCCGGAGGGCAGAACGGCAGAGGACGGCAGCTCGGCGAGCAGCTCCTCACATTCCGCATACAGCGCACGGTCCCAGTCCGTGATGGGCTCGTAAGTCTTGCGGCCCTTGGCGTCCACGACCATCTTGGCGTACATCTCGTAGTCGGGCAGGTCACCGTTGAGTGCCGTCATGACCTTGGTGGCGTGCCCGTTCCGACAGGTCGCCGTCGAGCGAACCACGGGGCCCTTCTGGGTGACCGTGTGACCGTTGGCGCACTGTGCGGTGTCGAAGTCGTAGCGCCCCTCCTGGATGTCCAGGCACTGGGGGCAAACGATCTGGGCCTCCGGCACCCGCTTGGGGTAGGCGTTCTTGGAAAACACCGTCGAACTGAAGAGCCGGATCGTGTCACCACAGTCCGGACACGGCACTGTCGCGACCCAGAAATAGTAGAGGACAGTACGGCCGTCCTCGGTCCTGTGCACCCGATCGACCTCACGACGGCACTCGCGTTCCACCCGTTCGAAGGCCGCCGAGAGAGCCTGTGCGTCCCACTGCTGAAGCGCTTGGCGCTGGACAAGCGTCGCCACAGGGTTGATGTCGAAGCACACCGCACTGGCACCGAGTTTGGCGGTTTCGACTCCGGTCACTCCGGAACCTGCGAACGGGTCGAGGACCACCAGTCCCGACAGATCCGTGGGCGCCGAATAGACTGCCTCGGCATCCTCGCCAGCAGCCGTGATCGCGGACGTGATGATGCCTCGGAAGACGGTTCCGAGCCGCTTCGCCCACCACTTGTGTGTACTAGTGGCGGGGCGGTGGACCTCCTTCCGCCATGACTCCTTTGTCCCCACTTCACTCAGCATGACCGCTGGAAACTCGGTTTCCAAAGCAGTGCTGACCGGAATAGCTACTCCGCTTCCAGACTTGGGGTCCATCAGTGGCTCAGCCATCGCCCAGTTCGAGACCTTCCGCATAGCGAACTGCTTCGTCGCTGAGGCGAACCTCATTCTGCTCCCCATGCCCGAGCGTCCGATAAGCACGGAAGCGGTGAACCTGCCCAGCCTTAGGGTTGGGCACGAAGTGGCGAATCATCTCATTGGTCTGGAGATTGAATTCATAAGAAGAGACAACCTTCTCGACCTCTACACGCTCAATCTCACCTACCTGAACCAAGTCAGGGCTCTCCGGCTCGAATGTATCGGGCACGATCAATGTCGAAAGGCCAACCGTCCCACTCGCCAGATAGAAGGGTGTCGGGACGACATACATCTTGCGATCCCGAACAAGGATGTCTCCATACGAACCGAAACCGCGAAAGGACTTGTTTTTGTGCACGTAGTCAGAGTCAGCGTTCAGAAAACTTCCGTGACACACCACAAGGTCCGTAACAGGATACGCATCCATACCCTTAACATCTTTCGGGTAGCGACCGAAGACGTAATAGACCTCACGACCGTTGTGCTCACCGCTAGGAACCTGTGAGTTGGAGTCGTAGTTCGCATCACGACCAGGCCAAGCGAGACCCTTGACTTCGTAACCCTCGGGGAAATTTACAAGGCGAAAGTCGGGATAGGTGTTACGGCCAGGATCATCATAATTTAGTTGACAAGAATTCAGGCGATCCTGGACCCAGTTCTGAAAGTGAAACTCCTTATCACTGTCACTCACCTTCTGAATAAGGACACCCTCAGCACGAGCTCGCTCGCACTCACGGAAGACCTGCTCGACTGTGCTCACTCAGAACCCTCCCTTGCCTCGCCCTCCAGAACAGGTTACCGCACCAACGGCGATGCCCAAGAGCCCCATTCGGCCGCTTATTCCCAGGTCAGGCGTCGCTTGTACACCAGCTAACCTAAGAGCTCATCTCATTTGGTGAGTCTGCGGTAACAGATCCGTATGCAGGCGATGCCAGCG
>NZ_QPNC01000055.1 GCF_003386285.1 Nocardiopsis sp. FIRDI 009 | reverse complement strand
TTCGCCTACCGTTCCGAAAACTCCGAAAACAGCGCTGTCCGGGTTTTCGAGGTCGACGCCTCCTTCAGAGTCCCGGAGTTCTCGCGATTCGTCCGGAACGCACGATAAGACACCATGCGAGCGCAGTGGCCCGGGATAAACGAATCAAGGTATGAGTAAGCAGGAACGGAACGCGTGGATCATGGAGTTGTCGAGACAAAACTATCCGCAAGATCCCATAACCGCTGTTTCATCATTCCTTGTCCATGCCGTTCTCTCAACCGATCCCACCGAACCGCTCAACCCCACTGACGAGCCCACTTCCTGGCCTGATGAACCACCTGGCTATCATTGACGATTCCGCTCACCCCAAGAACGTCGCTACGCTCTGACCAGCCTGCTCGTCCTGTGCGTTTGTACAATGACCATGACTGGTCACGACACCACCAGCGCCGTCATCGAGTGGGCCCACAACACACTCCGCCATGTCCTCCTACCATGGGCCTGCCCACCTGCCCTTTCCCCCACCACGTTCATATCCCCGACGACCGCACCCTGTGTCAAGCACTCGCCCGCCTGGACCCCGCCCAGCTTGCCCGAGCCGGACTGGCCGCCCTGCACACCAGGTCCGAGTCGCCGGAGAGCTTCTCCCGCACCCCCACCGAAGCACCCGAGTGCGAGCACCTCTGCCACACGGTCTACGCCGTGAAGGGCAAGACCCAACGCTCCCGCCACCGCAAGGCCAACGAGCCCGCTTGGTGGCTTTCCACACCGCCCGCCACCACGACGGGGTGGCGGTCACCAACACGTAGATCAACAGCAAGGGACAGGAAACTGCAGTCTTCACCGGACTGCTCGATCGACTCGACGAGGACCACCTGAAGGGAGCGTTCATCACCGCCGGTACCCTTCACACTGTGGCAGGCCACGACACCCACCTGCTCGAACGCGGGGCGCACTATCTGATCTACATCGAGGTGAACCGATCCACCCTCCACTCCCCGCTGCCCACTCTTCCCTGTGAACAGCTACTACCCATGGCTCACATGGAGAGAACCGACCACATCCACGGGCGCGTGGAGCACCGGTCGATCAAGGTCACCGCAGTCAATGGACTGGCCTTCTTCGGAGCCCGCCAGGTGGTACGGATCGAGCGTTGCCGCCGCGCGCATGGAAAGGCCAAGGGCAGCCGCGAGGTCGTCTTCGCCGTCACCGACCTGGACACCTACCAGATTCCACCGACCGAGTTGGCCGCTCATGCCTGGGGGCACTGGATCGTCGAGAACTGCGTACACCATGTACGGGACGTGACCTTCAACGAGGACTGGCGACGGACTCGTAAGGGCGCTGTTCCGGTCGTTCTGGGCTGCGTGAGTGACATGTGCGCCAGGTGCTCACCGCCGCAGGCTGGAAGAATCTCGCCTCAGGTCACAGAGCTCACACCACCCCGGACAAGATCCTTACTCTCTACGGAATCATCCGTACTCAGCCCGTATGGCTCTGAACCGCGAGAACTCCGAACCCTGCCCGCTCGCACGGGTGAGCAGCTCGTTCTCAAGCAGCGTGACGACGGTCCGGGCTTGTTGAAGCGTGACCATACCGCCCTTCTCGCAGGTTGTTAGGCGTTTGGTCCGGAACTTGCGTCTCGAAGCGATCACGACGTCGTCAGGTGCAGCAAAGACGCCAAGGGTGCTTAGAGCTCATCTCATTTGGGTTCTCGGTAGCCTGCTCCTGTGTCGATGGTGGAACGG
>NZ_QPNC01000054.1 GCF_003386285.1 Nocardiopsis sp. FIRDI 009 | reverse complement strand
CCCTTGCGCATCACCGCGACCCGGTCCGAGACCTGCCGCACCACCGCCAGATCATGCGCCACGAAGATATAGGTCAAACCGAAGTCATCCTGCAACTCCGACAACAACTTCAACACCTGATCCTGCGTCGACACATCCAACGCCGACACCGGCTCGTCACAGATGATCAACTTCGGCTTGAGGATCAACGCCCGCGCGATCGCGATCCGCTGCCGCTGACCCCCCGAGAACGCGTGCGGGAACCGGTTGTAGTGACCAGGCTCCAACCCCACCCGCTCCAACAGAGCCTGCACCTGGCGCCGGATCCTGCCGGTGTCCCTCTCCCCCTGCACCCGCAACGCGGTACCGATCGCGTCCCCCACCGTCACCCGCGGGTTCAACGACGAATACGGGTTCTGGAACACCATCTGCACATCCCGACGCAACGGACGCAACGCCCGCTCGGACATGTGCGTGATGTCGCGGCCCTCGAACTCCACCCGGCCCCGGGTCGGCTCCAACAACCGCATCACCATCCGCGACAGGGTCGACTTACCCGACCCCGACTCCCCCACGATCCCCAGCGTCTCCCCCCGGTACAGATCGAAGGAGACCCCCTTGACCGCCCAGAAGTCCGAGGCCCGACCCCACAGCCCACCACGGACCTTGAAGCACTGCGCCACATCCTCCACCCGCAGCAGGGGCGCCTCGGAGGACGCGCCGCCAGTCGTGCCGACAACGGCGCCGGTCTCCGCGGACGTGGCGGACGCGGTGTCCTCGACCGGAGCGGAGGTCTCGACCTCCTCCCCCCGGGCGGCGGTTTCGGCGGCGCCCTCGGCCTCGGCCCTGTCCCTGGCCGCGCGCTCGGCCCGATCAGCGGCCCGACGCTGAGCCCGCGACACCTCCACCCGCGGCACCGCCGCCAACAACCCCCGCGTGTACGGGTGCTCCGGCGCCGAGAGCACCGTACGCACATCCCCCCGCTCGACCGCCACACCATGACGCATCACCACGACCTCGTCCACCGACCCGGCCACCACCGCCAGATCATGCGAGACCAGGATCAACCCCATGTCCAGATCCGTGCGCAGCTCGTCCAGCAGATCCAGCACCTGCGCCTGCACCGTCACGTCCAACGCCGTGGTCGGCTCATCGGCCAGCAACACCTTGGGATCACACATCAACCCCATCGCGATCACCACACGCTGACGCATCCCCCCGGAGAACTCATGCGGATAGGAGTTGATCCGCCTGGCCGGGTCGGGGATACCCACCCGCTCCAACGACTCGATCGCCCGCCGACGCGCCTGCGCCTTGGACACCTTCGGATTGTGGATCCGCAACGCCTCGATCAGCTGGTTACCGATCGTGTACTGCGGATGCAACGACTGCATCGGATCCTGGAACACCATCGCGATGTCGTTCCCGCGCATCCGCCGCAACCGCTTGTCCGAGGCGGCCACCACGTCCTGGCCCGCCACCTCGATCGACCCGGTGATCTGGGCCCTGGACCCCCGGTGCAACCCCATCAACGCCAGCGACGTCACGCTCTTACCCGAGCCCGACTCCCCCACGATGCCGAGAGCACCCCCACGGGGCACCTCGAAGGACAACCCGTTCACCGCGTGGACGTCACCGTCCATCGTCGGGAACGTCACCCGCAGGTCGTCCACCCGGACGACGGGCTCGGT
>NZ_QPNC01000053.1 GCF_003386285.1 Nocardiopsis sp. FIRDI 009 | reverse complement strand
GGCGAGCAGGGCCGTGGTTTCGCGCACGCATGCGCCAGGCGGTGGTGGTACCCACCGCGAAGCTTGCCGCGAGGTGGGTGAGGGGCTCGCCCTTGTACAGGTGGACCAGGACGAGCAGGGCTTGCTGCGCCGGGGCCAGGCGCCGCCGTCGGGAGCCGGCCTTGGCGCGGTGGGTGTGGATGGTGCGGGCGGCCAGGTTCGGGGTCCGGCGTGACAGGGGCAGAGCGGCACGGTAGAAGAGCATGTGGAGCCTCTGGTGGGGCAGGTTTTCTTGGTCGTTAACCGGTCTGCCAGGGGCTTCTTGCTGTCAGGGGTGGTTCCGCGCGGGTGGTACGGGCCTGTGGCCAGCAGCTTCAGGGTGAAAAGAGCTCAGTACCTGTAGGAACGCGTCCCGAGAACGTGTGGCGGGGCCGACCGGATCTTCCGGTCGGCCCCTTCCCGTGCCGGTTGTCTCCGGTCTCCGTGATGGCCGGGTGATGACAACGGTGACGGCGCTTCGCGGGCACGGGCCGGTGGAACTCGCCGAACATCTCAGGGTCGAAGCGGACCCGGAAGGGTTCCGGTCGACCGTTCGCCGGGTCCGAGAATTCATCACAGTCACCATCCGAATCGGAAAGGCGACCTGTGAACTCATGCGGAGGGCGCACCCTCTCCCGGATGGGTGCCGGGGTCGCCCGGGTCGGTCCGGTCCCGTGTTCCCCGCCGGTCCGCGATCGCTGATGCGGTCACCGGTTCCTGGGAATCGCTCCGTTAGCCGTGCTGCGCGGCCCGATCGCGTCCGGCCGACGTCGCCTGTGGCCAGTGCAGGTCGAAGGCGGGGCGGTCGCTGCGGATGCGCGGCATCGAGGTGAAGTTGTGCCGGGGCGGCGGGCAGGCGGTCGCCCACTCCAGGGAGTTGCCGTACCCCCACGGGTCGTCGCTCTCGACCGGCGCCGAGTACCGGACGGAGTACCACACGTTGTGCAGGAACAGCAGGGTCGAGGCTCCCAGCAGGAAGGAGCCGACGCTGGACAGGATGTGCATCCAGGTGAACCCGTCGGTGGGCAGGTAGTCGGCGTAGCGGCGCGGCATGCCCCGCACCCCCAGGTAGTGCTGGATCGCGAAGGTCATGTGGAAGCTGAGGAACAGGACCACGAAGTGCCACCTGCCGATCGTCTCGTTGAGCGTGCGGCCGGTGAACTTGGGCCACCAGAAGTAGAACCCGGCGAACATCGCGAACACGACCGTGCCGAAGAGCACGTAGTGGAAGTGGCCCACCACGAAGTAGCTGTCGGTGACGTGGAAGTCCAACGGGGGCGAGGCGAGGACCACCCCGGTGAGACCGCCGAACAGGAACGTCGACAGGAAGCCGATCGCGAACAGCATGGGCGGGGCGAAGGTGAGCTGTCCGCGCCACATGGTCCCGATCCAGTTGAAGAACTTGATGCCGGTGGGCACGGCGATGAGGAAGGACAGGAACGAGAAGAAGGGCAGCAGCACCGCGTTGGTCGCGAACATGTGGTGCGCCCACACCGTCATCGACAGCACCGTGATGGCCACGGTCGCCGCCACCATGCTCTTGTAACCGAAGACCGGTTTGCGGGAGAAGACCGGGATGACCTCGGTGATGATGCCGAAGAACGGCAGGGCCACGATGTAGACCTCGGGGTGGCCGAAGAACCAGAACAGGTGCTGCCACAGGATCGCGCCGCCGTGCTGCGGGTCGTACACGTGGGTGCCCACGATCCGGTCGGCTCCCAGGGCGATCAGGGCGGCGGTGAGCACCGGGAACGCGATCAGGACCATCACCGCGGTGAGGAGGACGTTCCAGGTGAAGATGGGCATCCGGAACATGGTCATCCCGGGTGCGCGCATGACCAGGATCGTGGCCATGAAGTTGACCGAGGCCAGGATCGTGCCCAGGCCGCTGACGAGGAGCCCCATCACCCACAGGTCGCCGCCCAGGCCCGGGGAGCGGACCGCGTCGGACAACGGGGTGTAGGCGAACCAGCCGAAACTCGCCGCGCCTCCCCGGGTGAGGAATCCGCCCATGACGATCAGCCCGCCGAAGAGGAACAGCCAGAAGCCGAGCATGTTCAGCCGGGGGAAGGCCACGTCCGGCGAGCCGATCTGCAGGGGCACCAGCACGTTGCCGAAGCCGACGAAGAGCGGTGTGGCGAACAGCAGCATCATCACGGTGCCGTGGATGGTGAACAGCTGGTTGTACTGCTCGGCGGTGACGAGCTGGAGACCGGGCCACAGGAGTTCGGCGCGCAGGAGCATCGCCATGACCCCGGCGGCGACGAAGAAGCCGAAGGAGGCCATGATGTAGAGGTAGCCGACCACCTTGTGGTCGGTGGAGGACAGCCAGGAGGTGACGATCCGGCCCATCGGCTGGGAACCCACCGTGGCCGCTGACGCGCTGGACTCCGTTCCCTGGCGGGGCTGTGTCACCGGGACTCCTCTGGGTTGCCGACTCGATTGACTACCCTAGGTCATGAATTTATGACTCTTAGTGTTGGTAGTGTCGGTGTCCGGGATTCCCGGGCCGAACGGGGGCGCGGCGCCGTTCGGGACCGTCCCGCTTCGCGACGAGGCGTGAAACGCCCGAGAAGACGGCACTTGGGCCACAATTGGCGCGGAAGCGTTCAAGATCGGGCCGTGGCGGATAACCTCTCATCATGAGTGTGCGGCGGATTATGGGTATCGAGACCGAGTACGGGATCTCCGTGCCAGGCAACCCCGGGGCCAACGCGATGGTGACCTCCACCCAGGTGGTCAACGCCTACCTGGCCGCCTCGGCGGCGCGGGCGCGCCGCGCCCGGTGGGACTTCGAGGAGGAGAACCCGCTTCGGGACGCGCGCGGGTTCGACCTGGCACGGGAGGTGGCCGACCCCACACAGCTCACCGACGAGGACCTGGGTCTGGCCAACGTCATCCTCACCAACGGCGCCCGGTTGTACGTCGACCACGCCCACCCCGAGTACTCGGCGCCCGAGGTCACCAACCCGCGTGACGCGGTGCTGTGGGACAAGGCCGGGGAGCGGGTCATGGCGGACGCGGCGGCGCGGGCGGGCGCGACCCCGGGGATCGACCCGATCCAGCTGTACAAGAACAACACCGACAACAAGGGCGCCTCCTACGGGTGCCACGAGAACTACCTGATGGACCGGTCGACGCCGTTCGGTGACATCGTGCGGCACCTGATCCCGTTCTTCGTGTCGCGGCAGGTGGTGTGCGGCGCGGGCAAGGTCGGGATCGGCGCGGACGGCCAGGGGACGGGTTACCAGATCTCCCAGCGCGCGGACTTCTTCGAGGTCGAGGTGGGGCTGGAGACGACGTTGAAGCGTCCCATCATCAACACACGGGACGAACCGCACGCCGATCCGGACCGGTACCGGCGGCTACACGTCATCATCGGTGACGCCAACATGAGCGAGATCTCCACGTACCTGAAGCTGGGGATGACGGCGCTGGTGCTGGCGATGGTCGAGGACCGGTTCATCAGTGTGGACCTGTCGTTGGAGACACCGGTGGCGGACCTGCGGGCGATCTCGCACGACCCGGGGCTGACGCACCGGGTCCGGCTGCGCGACGGGCGGCGGATGACGGCTCTGGAGTTGCAGGCGGAGTACCTGGACCAGGCGCGCAAGTACGTGGAGGACCGGTTCGGCACGGACGTGGATCCGGACACGGCCGACATCCTCGATCGGTGGGAGTCGGTGCTGGGCCGTCTGGGCAACGACCCGATGGACCTGGCCACGGAGTTGGACTGGGTGGCCAAGCTCAAGGTGCTGGAGGGGTACCGGTCGCGCGACGGGCTGGACTGGTCGCACCCCAGGCTCCAGCTGGTGGACCTGCAGTACTCGGACGTACGCGCGGACAAGGGCATCTACAACCGGCTCGTGGCTCGGGGGCGGATGCGGCGACTGTTGGAGGAGCCGGAGGTGACGCGGGCGATCACGGAGCCGCCGGAGGACACGCGGGCCTACTTCCGGGGCCGGTGCCTGGCCAAGTACGCGGACGAGGTGGCGGCGGCCTCGTGGGATTCGGTCATCTTCGACGTGCCGGGGTACGACTCGCTCCAGCGGGTGCCCACGTTGGAGCCCCGCCGGGGGACGAAGGAGCACGTGGGGCGGTTGCTGGACCAGTCGCCCACGGCGGCGGACCTGGTGGCGATCCTGACCGGGCAGCGGTCGTAGCCGGCTCCGGCCCGGGGCGCGTGCGGGCGGCGCCGGGGGTCAGCCGTCGGCGGCGGTGAGTTCGCGGGGATGGCAGTCGGCGCAGTCGGACCTGCACGCCGACCCGTAGTTGTTCATCGACATCGACTGACAGCGCGTGCACACCAGACGTTTCCCGCCGGGCGGGACGTGCTGCCAACGGTGCTGGCCCCGTCGGCAGATGCCGGACGGTCCGATCGTTGTCTCCTCGCGCGTGGGCATGGTGGAACGGTAGCGGAGGCACGCCTGTGGGCGCCAGCGCACTCCCGGCGGTGCCGGTGCGCGGTGTCAGGCGTGCCAGGTGCCGTCGTGGCAGGGCATCGGCTCCAGGTTGAGGGCGGTCCACAGTTCGAGCCGGGTGCGGGCCTGCCCCAGGCCGCGTCCCATGACCCGTTCGGCGACGCGCAACCGGGCGCGCAGCGTGTTGCGGTGCACGCCCAGGTCGCGTGCGGTCGCCTCCACCTGGGCGCCCTGGTCCAGGTAGTGGCGCAGGGTGTGGACGAGGTCGGTGCCGTGCCGGGCGTCGTGGTCGCGTAGCGCCCCCAGGACCGCCCGTTGGAAGGCGCGTGCGCCCTCGGGCGGGACGCAGGAGCGCAGGAGGCCCCACGCTCCGGTGTCGTCGACGTGCCGGTACCCCTCGGCGGCGGACTGGCGGGCCCGGTCCAGGGCGGAGGGCAACTCGGCGGGCCCGCGCGCCTGACAGGCGCCCGCGCCGCGGGGGGCGCCGGAGGGGTCGCGCAGGGCCGACCAGAGGCGTTCGCCGTGGCGGGGCGGCGGGCTGTGGGGCAGGACGGCCACGACGCCGCCGTCGACGGCGCACAGGCCGGCGCGGTGCGCGGCGTCGGTGTCGCCGAGGACGTCGGGCAGGGTGTCGGACACCCGGTCCGCCAGGGCGTCGGGTTCGGCGTCGGGCAGGTACACCACCTCCCAGGGCGGGTCGGGGAGGGTGAGCAGGGCGGGCGGCAGGCCGGGGGCGCCGGTGAGGGCCGCGCGCAGCAGCGGCGCGCGTTCGCGGTGCCGGATCCTGCGGGTCTGGACGGAGTGCAGGAGGTCCACGGCGAGCAGGGAGGCGGCGTCGTTGGCGAGCATCCGGGTGTGCGGACAGACCGGTGCGGGGCTGCGGAGGGCGAGCCAGCCCAGGGCCCGGCCGGTGGCGCCCAGGGTCTGGAGGAGGATCGACGCCTCGCCGTCGGCCAGGACGGTCATGCCCCGGGGGCGCCGCGCCCGGTCGAGGGCGGCGGCCCGGACGCGTGCGTGCCAGGGGGGTTCGGCGCGCGGTACGGCCGCGGAGGTCGTGCCGTCGCGGTCCAGCAGCAGGGTGTGGCCGTCGGTGGCGGAGGCGAGTTCGCGCAGCACACCGGAGGGGCCGGTGCGCAGCGCGGCGCGCGCCATGGCGTCCTGGGCGGCCAGGACCCGGTTCTGTTCGCGGGTGCGTTCGGCGGCGTGGTGTTCGGCCACGGTCTCGACCACGGCGATGAAGGGGGTGTCGCCCTCCACCTGGAGCACGGGCAGGTCGAGGCGGTCGCCCTCGGCCAGGATCTCGGGTGGGACCCCGTGGGCAGGGGTGTCGACGGCCACGGCCAGCGCCGCGCACCCGGCGTGGTGGAGGCGGCGCAGGTAGGCGCGGCGTTGTTCGGGGTCGGCGCCGAACCCCATCCCCGAGGTGAGGACGAGTTCGCCGCCGCGCAGCCAGCGCACGGGGTCGTGGAGTTCGGTGACGTGGGCCCAGCGGATGGGGCGGTCGAGTCCGCTCCGTCCGGCGACCGCCCGTACCTCCAGGTCGGGGTCCGCGGTGATGTCGCGGGCGGTGATCGTCATGACTGCCTCCCGGGGTGTGCGCCGCGCACATTTGTCACAGGGTGCCATGTGCGCCATGGCCCGGCACGCGGTGGTGGGGGGTGTTTACCGTCTCCCTGACACATCCGCTCTGGCCGGCGGCGGACCCCGAGGGGGCCGCCCGGGGCCCGGGACGTACCACGGAGGACCCATGACCGACCGGACATCCCCCGCGGCCGCGCATCCGGCGCGCGCGGCCGTCGCCGCGTTCGTCGGGACCACGATCGAGTGGTTCGACTTCTACGTCTACGCCACGGCGGCGGGCCTGGTCTTCGGCACGCTGTTCTTCCCCGGCGACATCGACCCCACGGTGGGTTTGATGGCGTCGTTCGCGACCTTCGCCGTGGGGTTCTTCGCCCGCCCGCTGGGCGGGGTGGTCTTCGGGCACTTCGGTGACCGGTTGGGGCGCAGGTCGGCGCTGGTGACCACGCTGTTGATGATGGGCGCGGCCACGTTCTGCGTCGGGTTGCTGCCCACCTACGCGCAGGTGGGGTTCGTCGCGCCGCTGCTGCTGGTGGTGCTGCGCTTCGTGCAGGGCGTCGCCGTGGGCGGTGAGTGGGGTGGTGCGGTCCTGATGGCGGTCGAGTCCGCCCCCGAGGAGCGCAAGACCTTCTACGGGTCCTTCGCCCAGCTCGGCAACCCGGCGGGGGCGCTGCTGGCGACCGGGTCGTTCGGCCTCATCACCGCCTGGGATTCCGAGCTGCTGTACACGTGGGGTTGGCGGCTGCCGTTCCTGGCCTCCTGTCTGCTGGTCCTGGTCGGTCTGGTGGTCCGTCTCAAGGTAGAGGAGTCGCCGGTGTTCGAGGCGGTGCGCGAGAGCCGTCCGGTCGAGCCCGAGGGGCCGCCGCTGCGCGAGACCCTGCGCGGCTCCTGGCGGGCGGTGCTGCTGGGGATCGGTGTCCTGCCGGTGGCCGTCGGCGGCTACTACGTCGTCACCACCTTCCTCCAGGCCTACGGCGTCACCGAGGTGGGCCTCAGCGAGCGGCTCATCCTCAACGGCCTGACCCTGGCCGCGTTCGTGGAGCTGGTCGCGACCCTGGCCACGGCGTGGCTGGGCGACCGCTTCGGCACGGCCCGGATCGTGACGGTCGGGTTGGCCGCCGTGGCGGTGCTGGCGCTGCCGCAGTTCCTGGTTCTGGGGACCGGGAGCGCCGTGCTGATCGTCGTGATGCTGTGCCTGATGCGGGTGGCGATGGCCGCGGTCTACGGGCCGATCGCGCGTGTGCTCGCGCAGATGTACCCGCCGCGGGTGCGCTACACCGGCATCTCGGTGTCCTACCAGGTCGCCGGTGCGCTGTTCGGCGGTCTGTCGCCGTTGGCCTGCACCGCCCTGTTCGCCGTGACCGGGAGCATCCTGTCGGTGGTCGCCCTGCTGGTGGTCATGGCTCTGGTGAGTATCGCCTGCCTGTCCCGGGCGCCCCGGTACAGCGACGCCGAGGCCGTCGCGGTCTGAGCCCCCTGACCTTGCACGCCCACCGCCGGGCCGGTCGGCCCGGTGCGCCGTCCCGATTGAGGAGAACCGCACCCGTGTCCGCTCTGATCATCCACAACGCCACCGTCCTGACGATGGACGACGCCAATCCCCGGGCCGAGGCCGTGGCCGTGCGCGACGGGCGGATCCTGCTGGCGGGGGCCGCCGATCCGGTGCGCGCGGCGGCCGGTCCGGGGGCGCGGGAGGTGGACGCGGGCGGCCGTACCGTCATCCCCGGGTTCATCGACCCGCACAACCACCTGTTGTCCACGGCCGAGTCGTTGGCCGCGGTGGACGCACGCTATCCCCGGGTGGGCAGTGCCGCCGACCTGGTCGCGGTGATCGCGCAGGTGGCGGCGCGCACTCCGGCCGGGCAGTGGATCCGCGCGTTCTCCATGGACGACGCCAAGTACCCGGGTGGCCGTCCCACGCGCCGCCACCTGGACGAGGCCACCGGTGAGCACCCGGTGATCGTCTACCACGTTTCCGGTCACCAGGCCGTGGTCAACTCGGCCGCGTTGGCGTGGAGCGGGATCGGTGAGGACGTCCCGGACCCCGAGGGCGGTTCGTTCGTGCGCGACGAGGGCGGCCGGTTGACCGGCATGGTGCTGGACTCGGCGATGGAGCTGCTGTTGCCGCTGGCGGTCGACATCGGCTGTCACGGGCCCAACTTCCACACCGACCTGCCCTCCGAGCAGCTGCTGGGCTGGCTGGCGGAGGCGGCGGGACCCTACCTGTCGGCGGGGGTGACCACGGTGTGCGATCCGCAGGTGTCCGCCCGCGAGCTGCGGGTGTACCGGGCGGCCCGGGCCGCGGGGACGCTGCCGTTGCGCACGTTCGGCATGCCGTTGTCCCATCAGTTGGACGCGCTCACCCGGGCCGGGTTGGCCAGCCCCTTCGGTGACGACTGGCTGCGGTTGACGGGGATGAAGTTCTACTCCGACGGGACGCTGCTGGGCGGTACCGCGAAGTTCACCGTTCCCTACGGGGAGCGCGGTGAGTTCGCGGGAAGCCTCTACCACCACCCGGACCAGTTGGTGGACCTGGTGACACGGGCGGCGCGGGAGGGGTGGCAGGTCGCCGTGCACACGCAGGGCGACGCGGCCATGGAGCACACGCTGGCGGCGATCGCCTCGGCCGCGCGGGTGTCGGGACCCGACCCGCGTCCGCGGGTGGAGCACTGCGGTTACCCCACACCCGAGCAGGCCAGGCGGTTCACCGAGTACGGGGTCATCCCGGTCAACCAGCCCAACTTCCTGCACGACAGCGGCGGTGACTTCCTGCGCCGTCTGGGCGAGCGGGCGCACCGGCTCCAGCCGATGCGCGAGGAGATCGACCTGGGGCTGCGTCCGGTGCTGTCCAGCGACTCCTTCGTCTCCAGCCTGCGTCCGATGGACACCGTGGCCAACGCGGTGTGCCGGACCACGCGGGAGGGGGAGCCGATCGGGGTTGAGCAGGCCGTCACGCTGCACGAGGCGCTGCGGGCGCACACCCTGGACGCCGCCCACGCGGTGGGGATGGAGGACCGGTTGGGTGCGCTGCGGCCCGGTTACCTGGCCGACGTGGTGGTGCTGGACCGGGACGTGGAGGCGTTGCCGAGCGACCGTCTGCGTGAGGTGGGCGCGTGGCTGACCGTCCTGGACGGGCGGATCGCGTATCGGGCGTAGGGGGAGGCGCCCGGGGCGGTCTGCGCGGCCTGACCCGGTTCGCGTCTCCGTCCGGCCCGAACGGGGGTGTCCCCGTCCGCGCGACGCGCGGACGGGGACACCTGGGGGAGGGGGTGGGGGATTGGTTTCTGGGTTTCGTCCCCCGGGGCCACCGCGGCGCGGAGGCCCTGGGGAGGCACCGCCTAGCTGGTGCGCAGCCGCACGCCCCAGGCGCGCTCCATCGGGTCGACCTCCTGGTAGAAGGTGGTGCCGCCGCTGCTGCAGTTGCCGGAGCCACCGGAGGTGACGCCCTGCGCCTGCGTGCCGGAGATGAAGGAGCCGCCGGAGTCGCCGGGCTCGGCGCACACGGTGGTGCGGGTCAGGTAGTAGACGGTGCCCTGCGGGTACCGGACGGTCTGGTTACGGGCCTGGATGGTGCCGCAGTGCCAGCCGGTGGTGGAGCCGGAGCGGCAGACGGACGAGCCGATCGGGGCCGCGTTGCTGCCCGTCACGGTCTGGTAGCCGCTGTAGCGGTAGACGAGGTTGTACAGCGTGAAGTTGGACGTGCCCCGGACGAAGGCGGCGTCGTTGCCGGGGAAGACGGAGCGCTCGAAGGTGCCCCGCCCGTTGCCGATGGTGACGCCGGTGCCGACGTTGCCGCAGTGGCCCGCAGTGACGAAGCCGGGCTGGCCGGAGCTGTTGGTGGCGGGGAAGCCGACCGAGCAGCGGCCGCCCGAGCTCATGTAGTAGGCCAGACCGCCGATGATGTTGGCGTAGGTCTGGGGCTGCTCGGAGACCTCCTGGATCTCGATGACCGCCGGGTCGACGCCCGTGCCCTCGACGAGGGAGTCGACGTCGACGCCCGTGCCCTCGACCACCTCGACGACCACGCTGTCGCTGGTGACGTCGGGGTACCAGCCGACGACGTCGCTGCCGGCGTCGGTGGCGTTGAGGTCCTCGACGATGTCGGCCAGACCGTCGGCGCCGTAGGAGACGACCTCGGCGCTTGCACCGGTGGCCTCCACGGCCTCGACCGCGTCGGTGTCGGTCACCAGGACGGTGAGCTCGTGGGTGTCGGTGTCGAAGAGCGAACCGCCGTAGGCGGCTCCGGCCGCTTCGGTGGCCTCCTCGTCGAGTTCGATGGCCTCTTCCTGCGCGTTGAGGAGTTCCTCGGCCTCGAACGGGGTGAGGTCGAGGTCCCTCTCCATCGCTTCGAGCATGGTGGCGGCCTCGTCGTCGGGGACGGGGGCCTGGGGGACGGGTGCGGTTCCGGCGTTCACGCCCGGGGCCATGGTGATGACCAGTCCGAAGGCGAGTGCGCCGGTTCCTATGGCGGAGATAACGGGGGAGGGTCGCATTGGTCCCTACTCTCCTGGGGGGATGGACGGGGGAAGGGACGGTCCGTGGGGAGGACCGTCCGAACAGGGAGGCGAGGGGGCTCGCCGCCCTGCCGTTCACCGAGACACTCGGTAAACGATTTCACACCATAAGTGGGCAAATTGGCGAAGGAAAGACCCTCTTTCCGTGAAACCATTCAGAGCTGTGTGGGATGAGCCGATGACCATCTGTATGGGTCGTGGCTACGCGTAGTCGCCGTGCGTGCGACCTTGGCTTTCCGCGTCCTCTTGCTTGCCCAGAGTGATCATCGTCTTCGTGCAAGGGGGGCTGATTGGCCGGATTCGGCCAATTGCGTTCCGGGGTGTTCGTCACTCCGCTGTCACGCGTCCGCAACACGCGAGGTTGGAGAGGTGTCCCGTGTCCACCGGTGTCCGGGATGGAGCGGGGATCGGGTGTGCCGCGGGGGAATCCGGTCGACGCACCCTTCGCGATCTGGTAAAGGGAATGGCGTCGGCGGCGGAGCGGCCCGTGTCCGGGCTCGGGGGGCGATCCCAGGTAACTAGCGAGTATCGGGCATCGGGAAGGGGGTTGAGCCGCTCGTCGTTGGGCCAAGATAAGGGCGAGAGCCCCGAACGGGAGGTAGCCAGTCATGGCGACGAAGGACACCGGCGGCCAGAAGCACGCATCACGCCGCGAGACCGAGGTCGAGGAGGCCGAGGCCGCGACGGACGTCCAGGAGAAGAAGGACAAGCTGGACGAGGAGGTCGACGACATCCTCGACGAGATCGACGACGTGCTGGAGAGCAACGCCGAGGACTTCGTCCGGCAGTTCGTGCAAAAGGGCGGTCAGTAGGCGTCCCGCGGCGGTTCGCTGACAGCGCACTCGGGCGCCGCCAGCGCCGCCGCGCGCACGACTAGGGTCGATTCCAGCGGCCGGGGACACCACCCGGCCACCGACAAGAGAGACCAGGCGTCCCATCCGCCCCCACGACGGGGTGGGACGCGAGTGGAGGGAGTCGCGTGTTCGAAGGGTTCGAGGGCGGACGGTTGCCCGCCGCGTTCATGAGTGCGGGAACCTCGTCCTTCACCGAGTTCGTCCGATCGGTCAGCCCTGAGCTGTTGCCCGGACACCACCTGCCCTCAGGCGAGGGGACCGAGCACCTCACGCCCGACGCGACGACCATCGTCGCCCTGACCTTCCCCGGGGGCGTGGTGCTGGCCGGTGACCGACGTGCCACCCAGGGCAACGTCATCGCCAACCGGGATATGGAGAAGCTGTTCCGCACGGACGAGTTCTCGGCGGTCGCCATCGCCGGGTCAGCCGGTATCGGTATCGAGCTGGCCCGCCTCTACCAGGTGGAACTGGAGCACTACGAGAAGATGGAGGGCCGCGTGCTCTCCCTGGAGGGTAAGGCGAACAAGCTCGCGCAGATGGTCCGGGGCAACCTGGGCATGGCCATGCAGGGCTTCGTCGTCGTCCCCCTGCTGGTCGGCTACGACGAGAGCACGGGCACCGGCCGCGTGTTCAGCTACGACGCCGTGGGCGGTCGCTACGAGGAGCACCGCCATCACTCCATCGGCTCGGGGTCCGTCTACGCCCGCGGGTCGATCAAGAAGCTCTACAAGGACGACCTGGACGAGACCGGCGCGATCAAGGTGGCCCTGGAGGCCCTCTACGACGCCGCCGACGACGACTCCGCCACCGGAGGCCCCGACCTGCACCGCAAGATCTTCCCCCTCGTCGACGTCATCACCGAGGACGGGCACCGTCGCGTCCCCACCGAGGACGTCGCCGCCCTGGCGACGGAGGTGGTCGAGGGCCGGGCCGCACACCCCGACGGCCCGACCGCGACGTTGCGCTGACCCGGCCGAAGACCCCACCACGACCTCTCACGACTAGGTAAGGAAACGATCCGCGGTGTCGATGCCGTTCTACGTCGCCCCCGAACAGCAGATGAAGGACAAGGCGGACTACGCGCGCAAGGGCATCGCGCGCGGCCGCAGCGCCGTCGTCCTTCAGTACGAGGGCGGGATCCTCATGGTCGCGGACAACGTGTCGCGCACCCTGCACAAGATCAGCGAACTCTACGACCGCATCGGTTTCGCGGCGGTCGGCCGCTACCCGGAGTTCGAGAACCTGCGCCTGATGGGCGTGCGGTTCGCGGACGTGCGCGGCTACCAGTACGACCGCCGCGACGTCAGCGGACGCCAGCTCGCCAACATCTACGCCCAGACCCTGGGCACCGTGTTCAGTGAGAGCCTCAAGCCGTGGGAGGTGGAGATCGTCGTGGCCGAGGTCGGTGACACCGCCGCCGAGGACGAGATCTACCGCATCACCTTCGACGGTTCGATCGTCGACGAGCGCGGTTTCGTCGCGGTGGGAGGCTCCTCCGAGAACGTCGCCACGGCGCTCAAGGAGCGGTTCGTCGCCGACGCGCCGCTCAGCGCGGCCCTGCGCGCGGCCACGCGCGCCCTGTCCAGGGAGAACGGCGAGGAACGTGAACTGGAGGAGGCCAACCTTGAGGTCGCGGTCCTGGAGCGGGACCGCCAGCACCGGAAGTTCCGGCGTATCCACGGCCGACGTCTGACCGCCCTCCTGGAGGAGGGCCGGACGGGCGGCAACGGGTCCGCGGGCGCCTCCTCCGGTGGGGCCGCCGGGTCGTCGGGTGGCGGCTCGGGCAGCGACGCTGACTCCGGTGCGGACCAGGCCGACGAGTGACCTGAGAGACGATCGCGGTGCGGCGCGGCGGACGCGCCACACCGGCCGGGTGGGTGTGGACGGCGCGGCCCCGTCGTCCACACCTCGGTGACGGGAAGTTGGTGAGGCCGCGTGGAACGACGGATCTTCGGTCTGGAGAACGAGTACGGAGTCACGTGCACCTTCCGGGGGCAGCGCCGCCTGTCGCCCGACGAGGTCGCCCGGTACCTGTTCCGAAGGGTGGTCTCGTGGGGGCGCAGCAGCAACGTGTTCCTGCGCAACGGCGCCCGGCTGTACCTGGACGTGGGCAGCCACCCCGAGTACGCCACACCCGAGTGCGACAGCCTCGCCGACCTGGTGGCCCACGACAAGGCCGGTGAGCGCATCCTGGAGGGGTTGCAGGTCGACGCCGAGCAACGCCTGCACGAGGAGGGCATCGCCGGGGACATCTACCTGTTCAAGAACAACACCGACTCGGCGGGCAACTCCTACGGTTGCCACGAGAACTACCTGGTGGGCAGGCACGGCGAGTTCGGCCGCCTAGCCGACGTGCTGATCCCCTTCCTCGTCACCCGCCAGATCATCTGCGGGGCGGGCAAGGTCCTGCAGACCCCGCGCGGCGCCCTGTTCTGCGTCAGCCAGCGCGCCGAACACATCTGGGAGGGCGTGTCCTCGGCGACCACGCGCTCGCGCCCCATCATCAACACCCGGGACGAACCCCACGCCGACGCCGAACGCTTCCGCAGGCTGCACGTCATCGTCGGCGACTCCAACATGAGCGAGACCACCACGCTGTTGAAGCTGGGCTCGACCGACCTGGTGCTGCGGATGATCGAGGCCGGGGTGGTGATGCGGGACTACACCCTGGAGAACCCGATCCGGGCGATCCGCGAGGTCAGCCACGACATGACCGGTCGGCGCAAGGTGCGGCTGGCCAACGGGCGCGAGGCCAGCGCGTTGGAGATCCAGCGCGAGTACCTGGAGAAGGTGCAGAGCTACGTCGACCGGCACGGCACCGACGCCGTGGGCAAGCGGGTGCTGGAGCTGTGGCAGCGCACGATCGAGGCGGTCGAGACGCAGAACCTGGAGCTGGTGGCGCGGGAGATCGACTGGGTCGCCAAGTACCTGCTGCTGGAGCGCTACCGGGACAAGCACGACCTGTCGTTGTCCTCACCGCGCGTGGCCCAACTGGACCTGACCTACCACGACATCCACCGCGACCGCGGACTGTTCTACCTGATGCAGAACCGCGGGCAGATGGACCGGGTGGTGGGGGATCTGAAGATCTTCGAGGCCAAGTCGGTGCCGCCGCAGACGACCCGCGCCCGGCTGCGCGGTGAGTTCATCCGCCGCGCCCAGGAGCAGCGGCGCGACTTCACCGTCGACTGGGTGCACCTGAAGCTCAACGACCAGGCGCAGCGCACCGTGCTGTGCAAGGACCCGTTCAAGTCCGTCGACGAGCGGGTGGAGAAGCTCATCGCCGGAATGTGAGCGTCGCGGGTTCCGCCCGGGGGAGGTCAGGGTGGCTCCGGGCGGGGCCGCGCCGTCCGGACGGGGTTCTCGGGGTGGCCGCACGCCGACCATTCGGTAGTGTGACCCTGTCCTGAGCCCGAAACCAGAGGTTGTGACCCATGCACCGACGTGCTGCCGCCCTCGCGGTGCCACTGACCGCCCTCACCCTGGCGGTCTCCAGCTGCGGATCCATCCCCGAGGAGTGGCGCACGCCCGCCTTCCTCAGGATGGACGAGGAGCAGCTCGACCCCCGGATCCCGGAGGTGACCGGGGAGGTCGGGCAGGAGCCCGAGATCACCTTCCCCGACGTCGAACTCCCCGACGAGGAGATCTCCGGCGTGGTCGCCACGGGCTCGGGCGAGGACGAGCTGGTGCGTGCCGACGACCTCCTCGTCGCCAACGTGGTCCAGTACCAGTGGACGGCGCCCGGCGAGGGTGAGGCGGTCGAGGGACAGTCCAGTTACGAGACCGGGGCGCCCGACCTCATCCGGATGAACCAGATGCCCGAGTACATCACCGACTCGCTGGTCAACCAGTCCGTCGGCAGCCGGGTCGTGTACGTGTTCCCGCCGCTGTCGGAGGAGGAGCGGACGCAGGCCGAGGCGGCGGGTCAGGAGGCCCCCGAGGGGGCCAGCGTGCTGGTTCTGGACGTGATGGAGCGGTTCGGCAACGGCTCGCTCGTCCCCGGCGAGCAGACCAGCAACGGCGGTGGCGACCTGCCGACGGTCACGCAGGACGACGTGAGCGCGCCGGTGATCGACATCCCCGACACCGACCCGCCCGAGGACCTGACGGTGGAGCCCCTGATCGAGGGGACGGGCCCCGAGGTCGAGGAGGGGCAGCAGGTCATCGTCCAGTACACCGGCATCCGCTGGGAGGCGGACGAGGACGGCACCCACGAGCCCTTCGACTCCACGTGGAGCCGGGCCGGTGAACCCTTCGACGCGACCCTCGCCGAGGGCAGCCTCATCGAGGGCTGGGTCAAGGGCATGGTCGGCCAGCGCGTGGGCAGCCGTCTGCTGCTGGTGATCCCCGGGGACATGGCCTACGGGGAGACCGCGGAGGAGGCCGGGGGCGGCCCCGCCGGAACGCTGGTGTTCGTGGTGGACCTGCTGGGCGCCTACGACAACCCGCCGCCCGCGGAGGAGACCGAGGGCGAGGGGTCGGCCGAGGGCGAGGAGGGCGCGCAGGACGAGCCCTCCGAGGAGCCCTCCCCCGAGGACGAGCCGTCGGAGGAGCCCTCCGACAGCCAGGAGTAGGACCGGACGGACCGACACCCGATCGTCGGGAGCCCCCGCGCGGATCCGCGCGGGGGCTCCCCGTGTGTCTACCGGTCGGACGCCGCCCGTGTCCGGGACGGGGTGAGGCGACGGCGGTCGCGGTCGAGCCGCGTGACGGTGACGGTGACCGGGTCGCCTACCCGGACGGCCTCGTCGGGCGTTTGGACGGGAGGGTGGGCGAGTTGGTCGAGGGGCACCAAGCCCACGATGTCATCCGCGACGCGCACGAAGGCTCCGATGGGTGCGAGTTTGATGACCGTGCCCGTCAGGAGCGTCCCCTCACCGGCGGTGGCGGCGAACTCCTGGAAGGGGTCCGGTTCCAGGTCACGCAGGGAGAGGACGGCCTCGCCCAGATGAGTGTCGGAGAAGAGGTGCCTGGCGGTGACCCGCTGTCCGACCTCGACGACTTCGGACGCGTCGTCGAACCACCGCCAACTCAGGTAGGGGCCTTGATGAGTTCCACACCCGGGTAGAGGGGGTGCGGTGGTCCGTCGTCCAGCGCGACGAACACACCGAAGGGTCGTAGGTCCGCCACGACACCGGACAGGAGGTCACCCGGGCGCAGTGAGGTCAGGAAGGCCCGGAGTTCGGGGTTCTCGGTGGCGGCGAGGGAGAGGCGGATCCGCCCCTGGTCCGGGCCGAGGCCGATCACCTCGGCGCTGACGCGCTGCCCGAAGCGCACCACGTCGGGGGAGGCGCCCCGCCAGGACAGGTCCAGGGGTCCGATCCGGGCCGTCGTGTCCGGGGGGAGGCCGTCGAGGTGGCAGACGACAGCGCCCGCCTTGGTCACATCCGTGACGGTTCCCGACCGGATCTGCCCGGCCCGGACGTCTGCCACCGGGTCGTTCGCGTTCGGGGGGCGTGGGGCCGTGGCGTTCGTGTCCGGGGGGTCGTCGGCCGGTGTCCGGCGCTCAGCCGCTCTCGGAGGTTCTTCAGGGGGTCATGCGCGTCCGGTGGTCGGTCGGCTTCACGGCTCCCACCCTCTCATGAGGGGGAGGCCGGGCCGTCGGGTTCGTCCCCGCGCCGACCGCCGCCGCCCGTCCGTCCACAGGGCGGCAGGTGGGGCTTGCACGGCTGGTCGATGTCGGGGGAGGCTCGGATTCGGGGGCGCTCTCGCCGCCGCGGCGCTGCTCAGGCGCCCCCGATTCCCAGACTAACGGGCACGTCGCCACCTCCGCCGGTGCCTGTGGACAGCCAC
Source organism: Nocardiopsis sp. FIRDI 009 (assembly GCF_003386285.1). Classification (GTDB taxonomy): domain Bacteria; phylum Actinomycetota; class Actinomycetes; order Streptosporangiales; family Streptosporangiaceae; genus Nocardiopsis. The sequence continues at coordinate 38,956 of NZ_QPNC01000053.1, read as the reverse complement.
GCGAGTCAACGACCGGGGCGCGGACACCCCCTGTCTGTCGCCCTCCGCCGCCCCCAACCGACGCCCGCCGCGCGGACACGCCCTTGGCACGGTCATCCACGCCGTGGCGGGGAAGGATACGTAGAGTCGGTCCCATCGGTCCACGGGCGAGGGGGGAACCATGCCAGACCGACGACGTTACTGCTACGTGTCCGGGCTGCGCCTGGGCGTCCCGGCGCTGGAGGAATTGTGCGCCCGGGGGCGCCCGCCCAGCCTCGTCGTGTCCTACAACGCCGAACTCGCGCACCGCTGCGGCTACGCCGACTTCGATCCGCTGACCCGGCGGTTGGGCATCCCACACCTGCGCGCCGCCGACATCAACTCCGACGAGGTGCGCGACGCCCTGTCCACGCACGGCATCGACCTCATGATCGTCGCGGGCTGGTCGCAGCTGGTCCACGAACAGCTCCTGGACTCCCTGCCCCTGGGCGGCGTCGGGCTGCACCCCTCCCCGCTGCCGGTCGGGCGGGGCCGCGCCCCCATCCCCTGGACCATCCTGCGGGACATGCGCGCCAGCGCCGTCACCCTCTTCCACCTGAACCACGAGGCCGACTCCGGCGACATCGTCGACCAGCTCTGGTTCGACGTCGCCCCCGACGTGACCGCCACCGGCCTCTACGAGCGCGTCGCCCACCTGCAGGCCGAGCTGCTCGTGCGCCACCTGGACGGCCTCCTGGACGGCACCGCGCCGCGCCGCCCGCAGACCGGTCACGTGTCCGTGTGGCCCCGTCGGCGCCCCTGTGACGGCCTCCTGGACTTCACGGCCTCCGGGGCCGACGTCGACCGCATGGTGCGCGCGCTCGCCGACCCCTACCCGGGGGCCTTCGCCCGGTTCGGCGGCGCCCACATCACCCTGTGCGGGGGCGTGTTGACCGACGCGATCGCCGGGGGCGCCCCCGGGCAGATCGTCTCCGCCGGCCCCCGCCGGGAGTGGGGTGTCACCTGCGGCGACGGCACGGTGTTCGTTCCGGACGCGCTGCGGGTGGACGAGGGGGTGCGCGCCGACCCCACGTCGTTGGCGATGTTCCGCCCGGGCGCCTACTTCGACGTTCCCTCACCGCACATGCTCACCTCCGCGCGGCCCGGTTCGGTCCCCCACCCGGCGCCCGACAGCGACTCGCTCCTGCGCGCCTGAGCGCCCCTCACCCCTCCAGGAGGGCCGCGGCGTGGCGTCCCGCCGCCGCGGCGCTGAGGAAGGCCGCCCGGTCCTGCTCCAGTCCCCGGCCCATCGTGGACACCTTCACCGGCAGCGCCCGCAGGTGTTCCTCCAGGCCGGTGACGTCCACCTCCACGAGGGTGTGCCGACCGGCCAGCGCGGCGGCCTGGACGCGCAGGCGCTCGCCGAAGGCTCCGGGCAGCCGGGGAACGACCACGTCCGCTCCGGCCAGGGCCACCCGGCCGTAGGCGGTCAGGCTGTGGTGGGACACCCCGCGGTGTCGGTCCCTGGGGTCGGCCTCACTGACCCGCAGTGACGCCACCGCCCGCCCGTCCAGGGCGGCGACCGCGTTGACCGCCTCACCGCAGGCCACCCCGGAGAACCCCCACGGGGTGCCGGTGCCCAGGTTTCCGGGCCCCTGGCACACGACCGCCACATCGGCCGCCAGCACGTGCCGGGCCGCCAGGAGCCCGGAGTGCACGGTCACGGTCTCCAGGTCGCCGCCGAAGGACTGTCCGGTGGTCACGCACCCCGCCAGCAGCCCCTCCTCCCGCAACACCCCCACGGCCTGTGAGAACGCCGCGGGTAGGGCGCCGCCGTCGAGCATGACGTGGACGACGCGCGCCTGGGGGAGCGCCGCGCGCACCCCCGCCACGACGGCGGGCAGCGCCGAGTGCAGGTCGGCGACGACGACGGGCATGCCGTCGACGCCGGTGGCCTCGCGCAGTGTCGCGTGGTGGGGGGAGCCCTGTTCGTCGGCGCCCAGGACGGTCGCCTGCAACGGGGTGTAGCGGGCCTTGACCAGGTGGCCGGGGCCGCGGGGGTCGGTGGGAAGCCGGTCGGGAACGGCGATGACCAGCGCGTATCCACCGGTGCCCAGGCCCAGGTCCAGGGCGCTGGTGTTGAGCAGGACCGTGTCGCCCACCCGGGGGTGTCCGACCAGGTCGGTGTAGGCCAGCGCGCGGCGGGTCGCCGTCTCCGGTCCGTCCCCGCCGTCCAGGGCCACGACGCACGGGAGGACCCCGGGCCAGGAGGGCAGGAGCTGACGGACTTCACCACGGCGCCACCGGATCATGTTGGGCACGGTACCTTCGTTGCTGACACCGGTGGCGGAGCGACGCGCGAGGCGCGGCCCGCGCCGGTCGATCCACCACACACGTCGAGAAGGGTGCTGGCGATGTCGCGCAGGAAGACGGAACGGCAGCTGAACCTGGTCATCTGTCTGCTGTCCACGCGCCGCCATCTCACCGCCCAGGAGATCCGCAAGACGGTGCTGGGGTACGCGGAGGCCGAGAGCGAGGCCGCGTTCAAGCGCATGTTCGAGCGCGACAAGCGCGAGCTGCGCGACAGCGGTATCCCCATCCAGGTGGGGACCGGTGACGCGGTCAGCGGCGAGGAGGGCTACCGCATCTCGCGCACCGACTACGAGCTTCCCGAGATCGAACTGCTGCCCGACGAGGCGGTGGTGCTCGGTCTGGCGGCGCGCGCCTGGCGGCACGCGGCCCTGGGCGAGGCGGCGGCCAACGCCCTGTTCAAACTGCGGTCGGCGGGGGTTCCGGTGGACAGCGAGGCCGCTCCCGGGCTGTCCCCGGCCATGCGCACCGACGAACCGTCCTTCGGCCCGGTCTGGCAGGCGGTGCGCGACCGTCGGCCGATCGCGTTCGACTACCGCAAGCCGGGCCAGGAGACCGCCGAGCGGCGCGAGATCGAACCGTGGGGCATCGTGAACCTGCGCGGTCACTGGTACGTGGTGGGCCACGACCGCGTGCGCGGGGCGCGCCGCGTCTTCCGGCTCGGCCGGGTGCGCGGCGAGGTGACGGTGCTGCGCGGCGGCCCCGACGTGGTCGTTCCCGAGGGGGTGGACCTGCGGTCGGTGGTGGCGGGCCAGCGCGCCGAACCGGAGCGCTCCGCGGTCCTGCGGGTGCGTACCGACGCCGCCCACGAACTGCGGCGCCGTGCCCAGCGCGTGGTTCCGGGGGAACGCGACACCTCCGGTGGCGGTTGGGACACCCTCACCCTGCCCTACGCGGACACGCCCGACCTCGTGCGGCGGGTGGCCTCCTACGGCGCGCGGGCGGTGGTGGTGGAACCGGCGGAGGCCCGCGCGGCGATCGCCGAGCACCTGGCCGCCACGGTCGAGGCCGGTGACCGGGCCGACGGGGCCGAAGGGGTCGTGCCCGACGAGGCTCCGGGGGCGCCGGCGCGGGGTCCGCGGTCGGCGGACCAGCTGCGCCGCCTGCTCATGCTCGTGCCCTACGCCCTGGGACGCGACGTGCGGGTGCCCGAGGTCGCGCGGCACTTCGGGCTCAGCGAGAAGCAGGTCGTGGCCGACCTGAGCCTGCTGTGGATGTGCGGCCTGCCCGGGTACACGCCGGGTGACCTGATCGACGTGGACCTGGACGCGGCCAGGGAGACCGGTGAGATCATCATCGGCAACGCCGACACGCTGGCGCAGCCGCTGCGGTTGACCGCGGACGAGGCCGCCAGTCTGGTGGTGGGCCTGTCGCTGCTGGAGGCGCTGCCCGAGGCGCAGGGCCTGGAGGGTGACGCGCTCAAGCGGGTGGGGGAGAAGTTGCGGACGGCGGCGGGGGCGGCGGTGGCCTCGTTGGCCGACGCGGTGCAGGTGCGGGTGGAGGTGGACGAGCAGGTCGCCGACACCCAGCGGCGCTGCGCCGACGCGCTGGCCTCGGGACAGCGCCTGCACCTGCGCTACCTGTCGGGCTACCTGGACCAGGTGACCGAGCGCGACGTCGACCCGATGGGGCTGGTGGTGCAGGACGGGTACCCGTTCCTGGAGGGCTACTGCCACCTGCGCGGGGACGTGCGCCTGTTCCGTCTGGACCGGGTCCTGGACCTGAGCGTCCTGCCGTACGCGGCGCGGGTGCCCGAGGGGGTGGGGCGCCGCGACCTGTCGGCGGGGGTGCTCCAGCGCTCCGAGCGCGACACGGTGGTCACCCTCGACCTGGAGCCGTCCGCGCGGTGGGTCACCGAGGACTACGTGTGCGAGTCGGTGGCCGAGCTGCCCGGGGGCGGGGTCCGCGCGACGTTGCGCACACCCGCACCCGCGTGGGTGGTCCGGTTGGCCCTGGGGCTGGGGCCCGCCTGCCGGGTGGTGGCCCCCGCCGAGGTCGCCGAGGAGGTGCGCGCCGAGGCCCGGCGGGCGCTGGCGCACTACGGGGCGGGCGCGCCCCGGTAGGCGCGGAGGTTCCGCCGGCCGGGACCTCCCCGCTGTTCACCGGGGGGTGGGGTGTAGGTCATGGCGAAACGGATATGGTGGTGAGCATGATCGCCCTCGCTGTCCTTTTCGGTACGGTTCTCGCCGGGGCCGTCGTCGTCGGGGCCCTCACCGCGAGGGCCCTCCGACACGCGCGCGTGCTCTCCGCCGAGGTGAACCGGGCCACGGGCGCGTACCAGGCGAGCACAGCCGACCTACGCGAACGCGTCAACCGGAGCGGAACGTCGACGTGATGTCCGCGAAGCGCGGGACGCGTACTATCGAAGGCGCTCGGTTGCGCCCCACAGAGAGGTAGAACCATGGGAGCCATCAACGGACCCACCATCGCCATTCTGGTGATCCTGGCGCTGTTGCTGTTCGGCGCCAAGAAGCTGCCCGACCTCGCCCGGTCGGTGGGTCGCAGCGCGCGCATCCTCAAGGCCGAGAGCAAGGGCCTGATCGACGAGGACAACAACGAGTCCGGCGACGACAAGTCCGCCCAGCAGCACACCGCCGACGCCCAGCAGCAGCCGCAGCAGGGGTACCCGCAGCTGCCCCCCGGCCAGCGGATCGTCAACGAGTCCGGTGAGGCCCAGTCCCGCACCTACGGCAACTAGCGCGCGGTCCGCTGGACCGGCTCCGCTGGCGCCGGTCCGGACCCCTGTGCCCGGAGGGCGCCGCGGGCGGTGCCCGTCGGTGGGACCCGTGCGTTCCCGGGGCCCGGTACGCGCGGTCGGTTCGGGCGCGCGGCTGATGGAGTAAGCGGGGTTCCGTCCGCGCGGGGCGGAACCGGACGAGAGAGAGTGACCACACGATGAGGGCACGAGGCCGGGCGGCCAATCCTGAGGCCCGGATGCCGCTCATGGACCACCTGCGTGAGCTGCGCGGCCGCCTGACCAAGGCGCTGATCGGCCTCCTGCTGGGGGCCGTCATCGGGTACGTGTTCTACCAGCGGGTGTGGGCCTTCCTCACCGAGCCCTACTGTTCCCTGCCGGAGTCCTCGGCGTTCGACGCCGAGGGCTGTTCGCTCATCGTCACCGGCCCCTTCGACGCGTTCTTCGTCGCGATGAAGGTCTGGCTCGTGGTCGGGGCCCTGATCTCCGCGCCGATCTGGCTCTACCAGCTGTGGGCGTTCGTCGCCCCGGCCCTGCACAGCCGGGAGAAGAAGTACGCCTACATCTTCGTCCCGCTCGCCGCGGTGCTGTTCGTCGGCGGTGCCGTGCTGGCCTACAACATCACCTCCCTGGCGCTGACCGTCCTGTTCGGGTTCCTGCCCGAGGACGCCGACCCGATGCTGACCGTCGACCAGTACCTGGACTACATGATCATCATGATGGTCATGTTCGGGTTGGGCTTCGTGATGCCCCTGTTGGTCGCGCTGCTCAACCTGGCCGGGGTCCTGTCGCACGCGACCCTGGCCAAGTGGCGCCGGGCCATCATCTTCGGCGCCTTCGCGATCTCGGCGGTCATCACCCCGGCCGAGCCGATCTCGATGCTGGCGCTGGCCGTGCCGCTCGTGGTCCTGTTCGAGATCGCCGAGCTGTTCGCCTTCCTCAATGACCGCCGCAAGCGCCGTGACGACCCGTTCGCCGGCCTGGACGACGACGAGATCTCCGAACTCGACGACACGCCCTCGGACCTGGACGAGCCGGACGTGGAGGAGAACTCCTCCAAACGCCGTTGAGCGGTCCCGCGACGCGTTAGGGTCTGGCTGGGGCCGGATGGTGCGGCCCCGGCACCCCGGGTCGGTCCCGGGGACCGGTTCGACGTTGTGAAGGGCCAGTGCGATGACTGAGCAGTCCCAAGCCAAGCGTGAGCTTCCCCCCGAGGCCATGGGCAACGAGAAGTGGCACGACACCACGCACGCGGTGTGGATGCGGTCCTCGCTGTCCAAGGAGGAGTCCGAGGCCATCGTCGAGGTCGCCACGTTCGACGACGGTTTCCGCGCGGTGCGCGACGGCAAGTCGCCGGAGAAGGGCACGCTGTTCTTCACCCCGGCGGAGTGGGAGGCGTTCGTCCTGGGCGCCCGCGACGGCGAGTTCGACATCCCCGAGGAGTACCTCACCGAGGAGGAGCGCCGGATCCAGAACCGCGAGGTCGACGTCGAGGTCGCCTGGGTGCCCTCCCCCCTGAACACGCCGGAGGCGATGGAGGAGTACCATCGCCGCCAGCGCGAGGAGGCCGAGCAGGCCCGCACCGACGGGTCCTGACGGGCCGGGTACGCCCGGGCGCGAGGGCGTGCGCGGTCCCGGTCACCCGTGCGCCCTCAGACCCCCCGGGTAGGACAAGGACCTGTTGATGACCCCCGAGATCGACCTTCTGGTCAACCCCTGCTCCGGACGGGGCCGCGCCGCCGTCACCGCCGTCCGGCTCAAGGAGCGCCTGCGTGAGGCGGGTGCCAACGTGCGTGTCCTGGTCGGTCACTCCGCCGCCGACAGCCGCCGCCTGGCCCGCCTGTCGGCCGCCGACCGTCCCCGCGCCCTGGTGGCGGTGGGCGGTGACGGACTGGTCCACCAGGCGGTGCAGGGGGTCACGGGCACCGGGGTGCCGCTGGCGGTGGTTCCCACCGGGACCGGCAACGACATCGCCCGGGCGTTCGGCCGTCCCGGGCGGTCGGTGCGCGACACCGCGGCCGCGATCCTGGCCGGGCGCACGCGCGCGGCCGACGCGGTGCGCCTGCGGCTGGACGACGGCACCGAACGGTACTTCCTCAGCGTGCTGGCGTGCGGGTTCGACGCGCGCGTCAACGAGCGGGTGAACGGTTTCCGGTTCGGTGTGGGCCGGGCCGGATACGTGGTGGGCCTGCTGGCGGAACTGCGCTCCTTCACACCCACGGACTTCACCGTGGAGGTGGACGGGCGCCGGATCGAGGAGCCGGGGATACTGGTGGCGGTGGGCAACACCAGCGCCTACGGGGGCGGTATGCACATCTGCCCCGATGCTGTCCCCGACGACGGCCTCCTGGACGTGGTGTTTCTCAGGGCGGCTCCGCTGGCGCGGTTCGTGCGGCTCTTCCCCCTGGTGTTCAGCGGCGGTCACACCGGGCTGGACCAGGTCGTGGTCGAGCGCGGCCGGTCGGTCACCATCCGCGGGCAGGCCGGCGCCGCCTACGCCGACGGTGAGCGGATCGGCCCTCCGCCGCTGGTCTGTGACGTCGTTCCGGGGGCGGTCGAGATGTTGGACCTGACCTCATAGGCTGAGAGGCATATGAGTACGCACGCTGAGCGGTACGCCGCCTTCCGTCGGCGCAAGAGCGCCTCCAGTGCCGCTATCGAGGCCTTCCAGGGGCTGTACGGGTTCGAGTTCGACCCCTTCCAGGTCCGTGCCTGCAAGGCGTTGGAGTACGGCCACGGGGTCCTGGTCGCCGCGCCCACCGGCTCCGGCAAGACCGTGGTCGGCGAGTTCGCCGTCCACCTGGCGTTGAGCCAGGGCACCAAGTGCTTCTACACCACGCCCATCAAGGCGCTGTCCAACCAGAAGTACAACGACCTGGTCAGCCGGTACGGCACCGAGAAGATCGGACTGCTGACCGGTGACAACAGCGTCAACGGTGAGGCGCCGGTGGTCGTGATGACCACCGAGGTGCTGCGGAACATGCTCTACGAGGGGTCCTCGACCCTCGGCGGGCTGGCGTACGTGGTCATGGACGAGGTGCACTACCTCGCCGACCGCTTCCGTGGCGCGGTGTGGGAGGAGGTGATCATCCACCTGCCCGAGTCGGTGCGGATGGTCGCCCTGTCGGCCACGGTGAGCAACGCCGAGGAGTTCGGCGAGTGGCTCCAACAGGTGCGCGGCGACACCACCGTCATCGTCGACGAGAAGCGGCCGGTCCCGCTGTGGCAGCACGTCATGGTGGGCGGCCGGATCCACGACCTGTTCGCCGAACCGGTGGAGGAGGAGACCGACACCAGCCGCGAGGAGGACCAACGCCGCGGCGGGCGCAAACGCAGGCGGAACCGTCGCGGCGACGACCGGTCGTGGCGGCCGAGGGAGATCGTCGTGGGCGGACAGAAGCTCGCGATCAACCCGCGCCTGTCCCGGATCGCCGAGGAGGACGCGCGCACCACCCAGCTGGCGCACCGGCGCCGTTCGGCCCAGTCGCGGGCGCGCAGGAACAACAACATACGGCCCCGCACCCGGTACGCGCCTCCGTCGCGGCCCACGATCATCGAGAAGCTCGACGACGAGGGCCTGCTGCCCGCGATCACGTTCATCTTCAGCCGTGCCGGGTGCGACGACGCCGTGCGCCAGTGCGTGGCCTCGGGGCTGGTGCTCACCACCCCCGAGGAGGCCGCCCAGATCCGCGAGTACGCGGAGACGCGGTGCGCCGACATCCCGCCGGCGGACCTGGCCGTGCTGGGCTTCGAGCAGTGGCTGCGCGCCCTGGAGGCGGGGATCTCCGCCCACCACGCGGGCATGCTGCCCACGTTCAAGGAGATCGTCGAGGACCTGTTCTCCCGGGGCCTGATCCGCGCGGTGTTCGCCACCGAGACCCTCGCCCTGGGGATCAACATGCCCGCCCGCACGGTGGTCATGGAGAAGCTGGACAAGTGGAACGGTGAGGCCCACGTCCAGCTCACCCCGGGCGAGTACACCCAGCTGACCGGGCGCGCGGGGCGGCGCGGGATCGACGTGGAGGGCCACGCCGTGGTCGTGTGGCAGGCCGGGACCGACCCCGAGTCGGTCGCCAGCCTGGCGGGCACCCGCACCTACCCGCTCAACTCCAGCTTCCAGCCCTCCTACAACATGGCCGTCAACCTCGTCGGCCAGGTGGGGCGCCGCCGCAGCCGCGCCATGCTGGAGGAGTCCTTCGCCCAGTTCCAGGCCGACCGGGCCGTGGTGGGGCTGGTCAAGCAGCTGCGCAAGCACGAGGAGGCCCTGGAGGGGTACGCGGCCTCCGCCGAGTGCCACCTGGGCGACTTCATGGAGTACGCGGCGCTGCGCCGCGCCCTGAGCGACCGCGAGTCGATGTTGGCCAAGACCAGGTCGGTCCGGCGCCGCGACGAGGCCCTGGAGAGCCTGGAGAGGCTGCGTCCGGGCGACATCATCCGCATCCCCTCGGGCCGTTTCTCCGGGCACGCGGTGGTGCTGGACCCGGGTCTGAAGCTGGACCTTCCGGCTCCGCTGGTGCTGACCGTGGACAAGCAGGTCAAGCGGGTCAACGCCAGTGACTTCACGGTGCCCGTGCACCCGTCGGGGCGGATGCGCATCCCCAAGTCGTTCTCGGCTCGGTCGCCGCGCTCGCGGCAGGACCTGGCCTCGACCCTGCGCAACAAGCTCCGGGAACAGGGCGACACCCCCAGGGCCGGGCGCGCCCCGCGTGACGTCGGGGAGGACGAGGAGGTGCTGCGGCTGCGGTCCGAGCTGCGTCAGCACCCGTGCCACGGGTGCGACGAGCGCGAGGAGCACGCCCGCTGGGCCGAGCGCTACTTCCGGCTGAGCAAGGAGGCCGAGGGGCTGCGGCGCCGGGTGGAGGGGCGTTCGCACGTGATCGCGCGCACCTTCGACCGGGTGTGCGGGGTCCTGGACGACCTGGGCTACCTGACCGGCGACACGGTCTCCGAGGACGGGGCGCGGCTGGCCAAGGTGTACTCCGAGCTGGACCTGCTGGTCGCCGAGTGCCTGCGGCGGGGGTTGTGGAAGGACCTGACCCCGCCGGACATGGCGGCCGTGGCCGCGGCGCTGGTCTACGAGCCGCGCCGCAACGACGACCCGTTCCCGAGGGTGCCCGCCGGTCGGGTCGAGGAGACCCTCGACGAGATGATCCGGTTGTGGGGCGACCTCAACGACGTCGAGTCGCGGCACCGGGTGTCGTTCCTGCGCCAGCCCGACCTGGGGTTCGTGTGGACCGCCCACCGCTGGGCGAGGGGGGACCGGCTCGACGCGATCCTGCGGCAGGCCGACATGCCCGCCGGTGACTTCGTGCGCACGGCCAAGATGCTGGCGGACATGCTCAGCCAGATCGCCGGGGCCACCGGGGACCCGCAGGTGCGCTCCACCGCGCGCAAGGCCACCGACCTGGTGCTGCGCGGGGTGGTGGCCTACTCGTCGTTCAACTGACCGCCGGTTCCCACGTGCTCGCGGAACCGCGCGGGCACGGGCCTCAGCGCGGCGGCGCGATCTCCCCGGAACCGCGGACCACCAGCGTGGTGGGTACGCGCTCCTCCCGGGGCGGGGCGTCGTCGCCCGCGATGCGCTCGAAGAGCCGCCGCACCGCCAGGGTGCCGATCCGCACCACGTCCTGGGCGACCACGGTCACCCGAGGGACGAGCAGGTCGGCCAGGGGGAAGTCGTCGAAGCCGACCACGGCCACGCGTTCGTGCAGGCCGCGTTCCTGGAGGGTCTGGATGGCGCCGATGGTCACCAGGTTCTGCGCGGTGAACAGGGCGGTGGGCGGGCGGTCGGAGTCGAGCAGGGCGGCCACGGCGCGGGCGGCGCTGGCGGTGTCGGGCAGGTCCGTGACGACGCGTCCGGGGCGTTCGGGCAGGCCGCGTTCGGCCAGGGCGGCCCGGTAGCCCGCGACGCGTTCGCCGACGGTGCTGATGGTGCGGGTGTCGCCGAGGAAGGCGATCTCGGTGTGTCCGTGGTCGGCCAGGTGCAGGACCGCCTCGCGGGCGCCCTCGGTGTTGGTGGCCAGCACGGCGTCGGCGGCCAGCCCGCGCGGGGGCCGGTCGACGAACACCACCGGGGTTCCGGTGCGGATCTCCCGGTGCAGATACCCGTGGTCGGGGGCGGCGGGGACGATGACGATGCCGTCCACCCGGTGCAGGGTGGCGGCCCGGACCAGCTCCAGTTCGCGCTGGGGGTCCTCGTCCAGGCTTCCGGCGAAGACGAGGGAGTCGTGGTCGCGGGCGACGTTCTCCACCGCGCGGCTCAGGGTGGCGGAGAAGGGGTTGGCCACGTCCTCCAGCAGCAGGGCGATCTGGCGGGTCGCGCCGTCGGTGCGCCGCAGGCTGGAGGCGGCGAGGTTGGGCTGGAAGTCCAGCTGGACGATGGCGCGGGTGACGCGGTCGCGCAGTTCGTCGGAGACGGTGGAGACGCCGTTGATGACGCGGGAGACGGTCTTGATGCTCACCCCCGAGAGCGCGGCGACGTCCTTCATGGTGGCCCGGCGGACCGGTTCCCCGGACGCGGCCTGCGGACCTCTGCCACTGTGCTGCACCGACACTCGAACTCCGGCCTCTCTCCGCGACGCCTTGACCGTGGTCCCCGTGCGCGGGCGGGGCGGCGCCGAGTGGCACCGCCCCCGGGCGCTCATCGCCGTCCTGCGGCGGGAGGGGACGGTCTCATTGTGCCGCACCCGTCCCGTCCGGGGTGAGCGGTCGGACGGTGACCTCCTCGGCGAGACCGTTTCCTCCCCTGGTGTAGAGGGTGACGCCGGTGGCGGAGGGGTCGGGGAAGGCCAGGTGGGTGAGCGCCGCGCGGCCGTCGGCGGCGAACACCTCCACCGACGAGGTGTCCACGACCACGCGCAGGCGCAGCGCGCCGTCCTCCAGGGGCAGCGGGACGATGCTGCGGCCGGGGAAGTCCGGGTGGAAACCGGTGTTCCCGGAGTCGGTGCGGTCGACGAACAGCTCCCCCGCCTCGGTGTCGTAGCCGATCACGGTCGCCTGGTCGCCGTCGTCGTGGACGCGCAGGCCGATCTCGTCGGACCCGTTCGGCCGGAGCGTCACCTCCACCTGGTGGGCCTGGCCGGGTTCGGGGCTGGCCAGGTGGCGGCCGAGGGGGCTGGCGGGGACGCGGGCGCGCTGGTAGAGCGGTGCTGCGTAGACCTTCTGGAGCTGGTCGACCGGATGCTGGACGAGCTGGGGCCGTCCGTCGACCGTCTCCAGCTCCAGCCGGCGGGGCAGGGCCATCTGGCCGCGCCAGGGGGTGGTGGGCACAGCTCCGGCGTACTGCCAGTTGCTCATCCAGGCCATGATGACGCGGGCGTCGTCGGGGGTGTCGTTGTAGGACACGGCGGCGTAGTAGTCGCGGCCCCAGTCGAGCCAGTCGTAGTCGGCCAGCCCCGGCACCGGGTCGTCGGAGAACGTCACGTGGTCGAGCAGGATGTGCCCCCAACCCCCGGTGGCGTCGTCGTTGACGCGCAGGCGGGCGGTGCGGCCGACCAGGTCGCTCACGTCCCAGGACACCCAGTCCAGGCTCTCGCTGTCGCGGCCGGTGGCGGTGCGCACGACCTCGCCGTCCACGACCAGGTTGACCGAGGCGTCCCCGCCCTGGCCGGTGTTGGGGTGGTCGCCCCCGCCGACGAGGAGGTTGACGTGGTCGCGGTCGATGGTGAACTCGGGTGAGGTCGCGTGGCCGCGCGGCGCGTCGCCGCCGACGAAGCTGTTGAGCAGGCGCTCGCCGAGGTGGCCGCTGACCGGCTGCTGCCCGGGGAGGGTGCCCTGGGCGGGTTCGGTGCCGAAGGGGCCGTCGCCGCCGGTGCCGTCGAGGTCGTTGACGACCTCCCAGCCGTCGTAGCCGCTTTCGAAGTCGGCGAACACCTCGCCCTCGGGCGGCCCGGAGTCGACGAGGCGCTCCGGGGTGAAGGTGGTGCCGTCGAAGTCGCCGACGAAGTACTGGGCGCCGGACCCGCCGGCGACCGAGCCGGGGTTGAGGTTGACCACGAGCACCCAGCGGGTGTCGTCGGGGTCGCCGTCGACGGGGAGCTCGAACAGGTCGGGGACCTCCCAGATGCCGCCGTCGGCGTGGGCGGGGCCGAAGTCGCTGAGGAACTCCCACTCCAGGAGGTCGTCGGAGCGGTAGAAGTGGACGGTGTGGTCGGTGGCGACGACGGCGGCCATCACCCAGTAGCCGCCCTCCTCGTACCAGAACACCTTGGGGTCGCGGAAGTCCGGGTCGCCGATGTCCAGGACGGGGTTGCCCTCGTACCGCTCCCAGGTGTAGCCGCCGTCGAGGCTGTAGGCGAGGGACTGCGCCTGGATGCCGGGGCGGTCGGAGGCGTCGGTGTAGGCGCTGGTGTAGACGGCGACCAGGGGAGGGTTCTGCGCGGTACCCAGGCCGCTGGTGTTGTGCTCGTCGAAGACGACGCCGCCGGAGAAGACGTGCTCCTGGTCGGTGTAGGGGATGGCCAGCGGCTGCTGTTCCCAGTGGATCAGGTCGGGGCTGGTGGCGTGCCCCCAGGACATGTTGCCCCACTGGTCGCCTTCGGGGTTGTACTGGAAGTACAGGTGGTAGCGGCCGTCGTGGTACACGAGGCCGTTGGGGTCGTTCATCCAGTTCTCGGCCGGGGTGAAGTGCAGCTGGGGCCGATGGGGGTGGTCGGTGGCCGCGGAGCCGGGGGCCGCCGTGGTGAGGGTCAGGGCGGTTCCGGTGGCCAGGGCGGTCACGGCGGCCAGGGCGGCGGTGCTCCGGGGGCGTTGACGGGGGGTGCGGTGGCGCGGTCGTCGGTGCATGTGCCTCTCCGATCTCGACCCCTGGGGGAAGGGCGGGCCGCGGTCGGGCGGCCCGTGGGTTTCCGGGATGCTCCGGGTCGGTGATGTGGCTCACCATGCATCTGCTGAGTCAACGTTGTCAACAGGGTCTTCCTGAGGGGATTGGTTGATTTAACTGCTGTTACTTGGGGGGTTGACACGGGCTCGATGTCTCGATGAAACTTTCGGGACATCGTTGTCTCGGTGATGCGAGTCACGTGGCAGCGCACCGATCCCCCGCCTCGCGTCCGGCGTGGCCGCGCAGAAGGAGAAACCCATGACGAACGCACCGTGGACACGTCGGGTCCTGGCCCTCACCGCGGGACTGGGGCTGGTGGCCCCGCTGGCCGCCTGTTCCGGCGGTGGCGGGGGCGGTGACGACACGGTCCTGGTCGGGCTCGTCACCAAGACCGAGACCAACCCGTTCTTCGTCAAGATGCAGGAGGGCGCCGAGGCCGCCGCCGACGAGCACGGCGTGACCCTGCAGACCTTCTCCGGCGAGTACGACGGCGACAACGAGAGCCAGGTCCAGGCGGTCGAGAACCTCATGGCCGCGGGCGCCGACGGCATCCTCATCACGCCCAACGACTCCGAGGCGATCGTGCCGGTCCTGGACCGCGCCCGCGCCGCCGGGATCATGGTCATCGCGCTGGACACCCCCACCGAGCCCGCCGACGCGGTCGACGCCACCTTCGCCACCGACAACTTCCTCGCCGGGGAGCTCATCGGGCGGTGGGCGGCCCAGCGGTTCGAGGAGGAGGGCGAGGAGCCGCGTGTGGCCATGCTCGACCTCAACCCCAACCAGATCGCCGTGGACGTCGCCCGCGACCAGGGCTTCCTCCAGGGGCTGGGGGTCGACATCGCCGACCCGGGCCAGATCGGTGACGAGGACGACCCCCGGATCGTCGGCCACGAGGTCACCGAGGGCGCCGAGGAGGGCGGACGCACCGCGATGGAGAACCTCCTCCAGCGCGACCCCGACCTCAACCTCGTCTACACGATCAACGAGCCCGCCGCCGCCGGGGCCCACGAGGCGCTGCGCGCCGCGGGCCGCGCCGAGGACGTGACCATCGTGTCGGTCGACGGCGGCTGCCCGGGGGTGGACAACGTCGCCAGCGGTGTCATCGGCGCCACCTCCATGCAGTTCCCGCTGGACATGGCGGCCATGGGCGTCGAGGCGGTCGTCGGGTACGCCGAGTCCGGCCAGACGCCCGAGGCGTCCGAGGGCCTGGACTTCGTCAACACCGGCGTCGAGCTCATCACCGACGAGGAGGTCGAGGGTCTGGAGTCCCGGGACAGCGCCTGGGGCCGGGAGAACTGCTGGGGCTGAGCCGGTCGGAGACCGCCCGCCACGAGACCAAGGAAGAGCCGAACCACCGTGACCACCTCGAACACCCCTCGGGTGACCACAACCACCCCCGAACCGCCACCGCTGGGGCCGGAGGCCGACGTACGTCCCCAGAGCCTGACCGACCGGGTCCAGCACCTCCTGCACGCCCAGGCCACCCTCGGCCCGGCCGCGGTCCTGCTGCTCACCGTCCTGGCGTTCGCCCTGATCAGTCCCAACTTCCTCCAGCCCGCGAACCTGTCGCTGATCCTCCAGCAGACAGCCGTCATCGGCACGCTGGCGCTGGGGCAGACCCTGATCATCCTCACCGCGGGCATCGACCTGTCGGTGGGCTCGATCATGGTGCTGTGCTCCATCATCATGGGACGCCTCTCGGCCGACCTGGGGGTGCCCGCGCCGGTCGCCCTCCTGGTGGGCCTGGCCAGCGGCATGGCGTGCGGCCTGTTCAACGGCTTCCTCGTCACCAGGGTCAAGCTGCCGCCCTTCATCGTCACCCTGGGCTCGCTCAACATCTTCTTCGCGCTGAACCTGTGGATCTCCCGCAGCGAGACGATCCGCGGCGCGGACATGGGGGACCTGCTGCTGTGGACCGGTCGCGTGGTCACCATCGGCGGCACCCGGGTCACCTACGGCTCCATCCTCATGCTGGTGATCGTCGCGGTGCTGGCCTACGCGCTGCACCGCACCCAGTGGGGGCGGCACGTGTACGCCACCGGTGACGACCGGGAGGCCGCGCGCCTGGCGGGCATCCGCGTCAACCGGGTGCTGCTGAGCGTCTACGCGGTCGCGGGACTGGTGTACGCGGTGGGCGCGTGGATGCTCATCGGCCGGATCGCCTCGGCCAGTCCGCAGGCGGGCGTGATGGACAACCTCGACAGCATCACCGCCGTGGTCCTGGGCGGCACCAGCCTCTTCGGCGGGCGGGGCATGATCATCGGAACCGTCATGGGCGCGCTCATCGTGGGCGTGTGCCGCAACGGTCTGTCCCTGGCGGGGGTGGACGTGCTGTGGCAGAACTTCGCCGTCGGCGTCCTGGTGATCCTCGCCGTCTCCCTCGACCAGTGGATCAGAAAGGTTCGACGATGACCCAGCCGACCCCGCGGACCGACCCCGCCGAACCGGCGGAGGAGACGGTGCCCGACCCTTCCACCACGCGACCGGTTCTCCAGGCGCGCGGCCTGGTCAAGCGCTACGGCGGGGTGACCGCCCTGGCCGGGGCCGACCTGGAGCTCTACCCCGGGGAGATCCTCGCCGTCATCGGCGACAACGGCGCGGGCAAGTCCAGTCTGATCAAGGTCCTGTCGGGGGCGATCGTCCCCGACGAGGGGGAGATCCTGGTGGACGGGGCGCCCGTGCGGCTGCCCACCCCGATCGCCGCCCGGGAGGCGGGGATCGAGACCGTGCACCAGAGCCTGGCGGTCGCACCGTCCCTGGACATCGCCACCAACCTCTTCCTGGGGCGGGAGCTGCGCCGCCCGGGGGTGCTCGGGTCGGTGTTGCGGATGCTGGACCGGGCGCGGATGCGGGCCGAGGCCGCCCGGCACCTGGACGACCTGGGCATCATGACCATCCAGAACCCCAACCAGGCGGTGGAGACGCTCTCGGGCGGCCAGCGCCAGGCGGTCGCGGTGGCCCGTGCGGCGGCCTTCGGCAACAGGGTCGTGATCATGGACGAGCCGACCGCCGCGCTGGGCGTACGCGAGTCCCGGGCGGTCCTCGACCTCATCCTCCGGGTGCGCGACAAGGGTCTGCCGGTGATCCTCATCAGCCACAACATGCCGCACGTGTTCGAGATCGCCGACCGGGTGCACGTCCAGCGGCTCGGCCGTCGGATCGCCGTGCTGGACCCCTCCGGCTGCGCGATGTCCGACGCGGTCGCGGTGATGACCGGTGCGCTGGACCCGGCCGAGCTGCCCGAGGGCGCCCTGGCCGGGCGGGCCGCCCGATGATCCTCGTGTGCGGTGAGGCCCTCGTCGATCTGGTTCCCCAGACCGGCGGCGACCTGTGGCGGGCGGTGCCCGGCGGCGGTCCGGCCAACGCCGCGGTCGCCCTGACCCGGCTGGGGGAGGAGGCCGCCCTGGTGTGCCGCCTGTCCGGTGACGTGTTCGGTCAGAGGATCCGGGACCACCTGGTCGAACGCGGGGTGGACCTGGGGTTGGCCGTGGCCGCGCGCGAGCCCGCCACGGTGGCCGTGGTGGGCCTGGACGCCGACGGGGCCGCGGAGTACTCCTTCTACCTGGAGGGGACCGCCGACTGGCAGTGGAACGCAAAGGAGCTGCCCGAACCGTCCGGGGGCGTCCGGGCGATCCACACCGGTTCCCTGGCCGCCGCGCTGGAGCCGGGGGCGGGGGTGCTGCGGGAGTGGGCGCGGTCCCACCGGGGCCGGGTGGCGGTCTTCCACGACGTCAACGCCCGCCCCGCGGTGGGCCTGGACCGGGCCGCGTTCGCCGAGGGCGCGGGACGGTGGATGGACGCGGCCCACGTGGTGAAGGTGAGCGATGAGGACCTGGCGTGGCTGGAGCCGGGGCGCGACCCGGTCACGGTCGCCGAGCGGCTGGTCGTCCGGCACGAACTCGACCTGCTGCTGCTCACCCGGGGCGGCGACGGGGCGGTGGCGCTGTCGGCGCACTGGGGCGACCGCGTGGCGGTGCCGGGGGCGCGGGTGCGGGTCCGGGACACCGTGGGCGCGGGCGACACCTTCGGCGCGGCCGTGCTCGCCCGCCTGTCCGACCTGGGGTACCTGGACCGTCCGGGCAAGCTCGCCGCGCTGGACCCGGGCACGGCGGCGGAGGTGTTGGGGTTCGCGGCCGCCGCCGCGGCGCTGGCCTGCACGACCGAGGGCGCCGATCCTCCCGACCGGGCCGGGGTGGAGCGGTTCCTGCGCGGAACAAGCGAGTATCGGTGAGTGTTGCGTGCGTAGTGGGACCCCCGTGGTCACAGAGACCTTCGGGTGAGGCCATCATGGGGGGAGCACGGGACCCGTCCAGGGGTCGTGCGGTGGACTCGGTCCGCCGCGTCCGCCCTGGGGGCCTGTAGTCCGCGACACACCCGAAGCGAGGATTGAGCAGTGCTGCGCACCCTCATCAACGGCAAGATCCACCGAGCCACCGTGACCCAGGCCGACCTGCACTACGTCGGTTCGGTGACGATCGACGCCGACCTGATGGACGCCGCCGACATCGTCGACGGCGAGCAGGTCCACATCGTCGACATCGACAACGGCAACCGACTCGTCACCTACGCGATCACCGGTGAGCGCGGCAGCGGCGTGATCGGCATCAACGGTGCCGCGGCGCGGCTGGTCAGCCCGGGCGACCTGGTCATCATCATCTCCTACGCCCAGGTCACCGAGGCCGAGCGGGCCGAGCACGTCCAGCACATCGTGCACGTGGACCGCGACAACCGGATCGTGGCGCTGGGCAACGACCCGGCCGAGCCGGTCCCCGGGAGCGAGCTGGTCTCCGGGCGCTGACGTCCTCCCACCGGGCCGGAGCCCGGTGACCGCACACCCGCCGCCGGACGCGCACGCGTCCGGCGGCGGAGTGCGTTCGGTTCGGCCGCCTTCCCCGTCCGACCCCGTCCGACGCCGCGCGGGGTGGCCGGTTCCGGCCTGCTCGGTGCCGTCCCGGGGCGGGTACGTCCAGCGACGGCATGGACGGTGCGGACGAGGAACGGCGGAGGGTCGCCGAGTACATCGAGTGGCAGAAGCAGGGGGCGTGGACGGTCCTGTGGGGTGTCTACACCCGTTGTTTCTGGGCGTACGCGTGCTGGCCGGTGGTGCCCGAGGAGGGGCTCGTGATCAGCGCGCGCGATCCGCACACGCTGTACGCGCTGATGCGCTCGGTGGAACGTGAGCACGGTTACCTGAGGTGGCGCTACGGCCGACGATGACAAAAGTCTACGATTCATCCGTTGTCGGGACGAATCGAAGGGCGGGCCTCGTGACCACGGAACACACGCTGAGCGGTCGGGGGCTCACGGAGGACCGACGCGTCCGCCTGCAACGCCGCACCGTTCTGGTGCTGATGCTCACCCAGGTCGTCGGCGGCGTCGGGATGGGCTCCATGCTGGCCGTGGGCGCGCTCATCGCCCGGGACCTGACCGGTTCGGACACCTGGTCGGGTGCGGCCACCACGATGATCACGCTGGGCGCGGCCGTGTTCGCCCTGCCCCTGGCCTCGATGGCCGCGCGGCGCGGACGCCGTCCCGGACTGGCGCTGGGGTGGGCCCTGGGCGGGGTCGGCAGTTCCGTGGTCGTCGCGGCCACCGTCCTGGGGTGGTTCGTCCCGTTCCTGGTCGGCATGGTGCTCATCGGCGCGGGGACCGCCACCAACCTCCAGGCCAGGCACGCCGCCGCCGACCTGGCCGACGAGGACAGCCGGGGCCGCGACCTGTCGATCGTGGTGTGGGCGACGACCGTCGGCGCCGTGCTGGGCCCCAACCTCGTCGGTGTCGGGGGGCGCGTGGCCGCCCTGGTCGGGCTGCCCGCGCTGCTCGGTCCGGTGCTGTTCACCACCGCCGGGTTCGTCCTCGGCGCGGTGCTGACCCTGACGCTGCTGCGCCCCGACCCGCTGTTGGCGAGCGCCGCGCGGGCGGAGGCCCCCGGCCCGTCCGCGGCGGTCCCGGCGCGGCGGAACCCGTTGGCGGGGCTGGCCGAGGTCACCGGTAACCCCCGGGCGCTGTTGGCGGTCGTCGGGATCATGGCCAGCCACACCGTCATGGTCGCGGTCATGACCATGACCCCCGTGCACATGTCCCACCACGGGGCCGCGCTGACGGTCGTCGGGCTGACCATCTCGCTGCACATCGCCGGGATGTACGCGTTCTCCCCGATCGTGGGCTGGCTCACCGACCGCCTCGGCCGGGTGCCCGTGCTGTTGGCCGGACAGGGTGTGCTCCTGGCGGCCGTGGCGGTCGCCGGTACCGCCGGAGACGACGAGGTGCGGGTGACGCTCGGCCTGGTGCTGCTCGGTCTGGGGTGGTCGTTCGGTCTGGTGTCCGGGTCGACGCTGCTGGCCGAGTCGGTGTCCGACGACGCGCGTCCGCGGGTGCAGGGCCTGAGCGACCTGCTCATGAACCTGGGTGGCGCGTCGGCGGGCGCGCTGTCGGGGGTCGTGCTCACCCAGGCCGGTTTCGGTGGCCTCAACCTGTTCGCCGCTCTGTTCACCCTCCCGGTCGTGCTGCTGGCGGTGCGCGTGCTCGTGGCCCGACGTGCCGAGCGCCTGCCCGGGGTCTGAGCGGCCACGCCGAAAACTCGGCCGGACCTTTACCGGAAACACGCTGGTAGCGCCCCGTGCGCGGGGGCCCGTGCGGTTACGGTGCAGTTCGGAAGACGTCTACCGGCCCCGGTGGGCGGACGCGGCTGGACGAGGGGTGTGCTCATGACCGACCGAGAGCCCGAGGAGGGACCGGAGGAGCGGCCGGGGCCCCACCCGGCCGAGGGCGGTGAGGACCCCTCCGGAGGGGAGCCGGAGGAACCCCGGGGTCGGTCGGAGGAGCCCGAGGAGCCAGGTCGGCCGCCCGGCGGGTTCCCGCCGGGGGAGCACCCCACCGGGGCGCCGCCGGAACCGGTCACCGGTGAGCCGTCGGAGGGTCCCAGCGGGCGGGCGCAGGCCGGGTTCGAGCACGCCGGATACGCCCCGGGGTACGGCGAGACAGACATGGCCGGAGCCGGGGTCGGCAGCTACCCCGGCGGTCCGCCGCCTCCGCCGCCCCCGCAGGGGCCGCCGTGGGGCGCGCCGCCGCCCGGAGGGTACGGTCCGCCGCCGCCCAAGCCCACGCCCTGGGGCAAGATCATCGGCATCGGTTGCGGCGTCCTGCTGCTCCTGCTGCTGCTCCTGGGCGGGTGTACCGCGCTGCTGCTGGTCGCGGCGGGGGGCGGCGGGACGTCCCCGGACGTGTCGGAGACGGTGGGGCCCGGGGACACGCCCACGGCGGAGGACGTGACCGAGGAGATCACCGCGCGGATGACCGACTTCGAGCCCAGTCCGCTCTACTCCGACGGGGAGTACACGAGTGTCGAGGTGACCATCACCAACGACGGTGAGGAGGAGATCGACATCAACCCGCTGTACTTCTCGATCGTGGACACCGAAGGTGTCGAACACGAGACCGGTGAGGCCATCGCCCTGGACGACAACGCGCTGGATGTGCAGAAGCTCGACCCGGGGGAGACCGTGAGCGGGACGATCACCGTGCGCGGTGCCGTGGACGTGGACCGGATCGTCTTCGACCCCTTCTACCACGGGCCGGTGGAGGTTCCGGTGGCCCGGGAGTGAGGCGGGCGAGTTGGGGCGAAAGGGCCGGTCAGGGCGCCAGTGCGGGGTCGCGCAGCCACTCGGACAGGTCCTCGCGGCGTTCGGCGTCGCACTTGAGCGGGCACGTGGTGCAGAACCCGTGTTCGGGGTCGCCCTTGTAGTCGAAGCAGCACGTCCCCCGGACCGCCCATGTGCCGCGCGGGTCCTGGGGGGCGAAGGGGAACAGGCGCGGGCGTCGGCGGGTGACCGCGCCCGCGGCGATCACGGCGTCGCCGAGCCGGGTGGCCAGCTCCCATGCCTGGCGGGCGTCGCGCCCGAGGTAGCGGGCCGGGTTGAGCATGTAGAAGTGCAGGGTGTCGACCACCCACCCCCACAGGGTGCGCAGACCCGCGCGCGAGTGGGCGTGCAGGGCGCTCAGCGGCGGGCCGAAGGTGGCCACGACCCCCTCGGCGGCCAGTCGCAGCTGTTCGTCCCGGTCCCGGGCCACGACCGTGTCCGCGCGCGCGGCGGCGGGGTCGTCGGGCAGGACGATCCACCGGGCGCCCACCACGGCCGGGGTGGCGAAGCGCGACCCGGCCGTGTCCCAGGGCAGGTACAGGGTCTGAGGGGTCAGCAGTGGTATCCGCCCGGTCAGGTACAGGGAGGCCGCGACGAGGAAGATCGGTTCGCGCAGGGTCACGCGGAGGAAGTTGGTGGCGGCCGGCAGGCGGTGGCCGGGGCCGTGCTCGGTGCGCAGCTTGTCGTGCAGGACGGGGAGCCAGCCCTCGTCGACCAGGCGGTCGGACCGGTGCCAGTGCGTGGTGCCGGGGAGGCCCGGCGCCGGGAGGCTGGTGGTGGCGAGGTCGGGCAGTGGCGCGAACCTCAGTGGTGCACACGCCTCACGCAGCGCCTCGAGCGGATCTGGAGTCACCGCTGGAACCTGCCCTTCGTCGCATGGAGCCGTCACGTCCGGGGGTGGTCGCAGTTCCCTCCGGGGACGGGATGCGCCTCTTAAGTGAGGCTACCCTAATGCGCGGCGCGCGGGCAACGGTCGGTGCGGGTGTCGTCGCGCACCACGGAGTGGTGAACGCGCAGGTCCGAGCGGGTGTGTCCGGTTCTGTCGGGGGTCAGCGCGCGGCGGTGCGGGGCGAGCACGCCGACGAGCGGGAGGCCGATCGCGACGCAGACTCAGCCGCTCCACCGGTGGGCCGCCGGGTGGCGGCGGCGCGCCCACGACCGCACCTGGACGATCACCGGGAGCATGAGCACGGCCCCGGCGAGGATGGGCGTGACCAGCGGCGGGGAGGGCCAGGCGGGGTCCTCCCGGGGGCGCGTGGGGAACTCCGCGGGATCGTGCGCCATAAAACTGTGTATTAAATACATTTAATAGTGTGGGGCATACACATATTGAGGATGGTGTCGAGCACACGGACGACGACTGGCGGGGCATGAGCGAGCGACGGCCGGAATCCGGTATGGCACGGGAGATCGAGCTCCTGTGGGGGTTGCGCGAACCCGGCAGGCGCGGCCCCAGACCCAAGCTCAACCGGGAGGCGGTCGTCCGGGCGGCCGTGGCCGTCGCCGGCGCCGAGGGGCTGGAGGGCGTCTCCATGCAGCGGGTGGCCCGGGAACTCGGCTACACCACCATGTCCCTGTACCGCCACGTGGACAGCAGGGAGGACCTGCTCGTCCTCATGACCGACGCGGTCATGGCCCAGTCCCCGCCCGTGCCCCGTGCGGACGGGGACTGGCGGGCCGGGATCAGGGCGTGGGCGTCCGGGTGCCGGGAGATGTACCTCCGACACCCAGATGCTCATGACGGTCTCGGGGGCGGTCCGCGACACCTGCCGCGTCGAACTCGACATGCGGCGGGCGGCCGAGGAGGCGGGCAGCACCCTCGCCGAGCGCGAACGCGCCCACGCGCTCAGCCTGCGCCGGGTGGTCACACCGGAGCGCTTCCCCACCATCGCGGCGATGCTGGACGACGGGGCCATGGCGTCCTCCGGCAGGGGGGAGGAGGCCGCGCCCGCCGACGACATGTCCTTCTCCCCGGAGCGCATCCTGGACGGCGTCGAGACCTACGTCCAGAGCCAGCGGCGGCCCGAGGCGAGCACCCGCTAACGCACGACCACCAGGTGGTGCCGGGTCAGCGCGGAGACGACCCGGGCGGCCTCGGCGGTGTCCACGCCCGCCCGCCCGGCCAGGGCGGACACCGTCAGCTCCCGGTGCTCGGCCAACGCCGCCAGCACCGGTTCGACGGAGCCCGGGAGGCGGTAGCGGCGGCCGGACACCGTGATCGCCACCCGGTCCCCCTCACGGGTCAGCGGCGGCGGCAGGATCGGCACGAACTCCACGCGCGCCTCGGGCCCGGGGACCTCGTCCCCGACCGGCCAGGGCAGCGAGAACGACGTGCGCCGGGGAAAACGGGCGTCCCGCCCGGCCAGGAAGGCGTCCAGGTCGTCCGCCTCGGCCAGCTCCACCAACCGGGCGACCAGCTCGTGCTGGTGCTTGCGCCGGGCGTCGGGGTCGGCGAACCGGGGCAGGTCCCGCCGGAACAGCTCCTCGTCGACCAGCCGCCGCACCAGCGCCTCGGCCCAGTCCACCCCCGTGGCACGGGTGAAGCCGAAGGTCAGGTGCATACTCACCCCGCCGGTGCCGGTGACCGTGTGCCACCAACCGCGGGGCACGTGGATCACCTCGCCGGGGGAGAGCACACCCTCCCACACCACGCGGAGTCCGCCGTCGGCGTCACGCGGCGGCGTGTGGGAATGGTCGGTGTCGTTCTTCATGGGATGGGGGCGCGACCCGGGGCCGTGCACCACCCAGTGCTTGACGCCCTCCACCTGGACGATCACCGTGTCGTGGTCGTCCCAGTGGGTGTCGAAGCCGCGCGACCCACCCCAGATCAGGTACAGGTTGGCCTGCACCTTCTCCCGCACCAGGCGCATGAGGTCGTCCGCGGCGGCGGCGACGGGCGGGTGCATCCGGTCGACGCCGTCCAACACCAGGCTCGCCCCAGCGCGCAGTTCGGTGTAGAGCGACTCGGGGCGCACCACCCGGCGCGCTGAGCGGGAGGCGCTCGCCCGGTCGGTGTAACGGTCGACCGGAACCGGGGAGCCGTCCCGGTGCAGGCGCAGGCGCGGTGGTTCGGGCGCGCACGTGGCCAGCAGGTGGTTGAGGTCGTCGAAGGTCAGCAGGCGGCGCACGGCGTCCGCGCCCAGGTCGGCGTGGACGAACTCCTCCGACAGGTGGGACGTGAGGCCCGCCGGACCCACGTTCTCTGACAGGGCACGCGTGAACAGGCGTCCGGGGTCGGTCACCGGGGTCCTACCTTCTTTCGTGAGGGCCCGCCCGGCCCCGCCGGACAGGCGCGGGACCGGGCGGGACGGGGTCAGATGAAGTCGGAGCTGGAGTCGGTACCGTCGCTGTCGCCACCCGCGGTGATGTCGCGGGAGGTCACCTCCGCCAGGTCCTCGACCTCAACCTCGATCGGATCCATCTCGCACCTCGCTTTCCGTGTGCCGTTGTCCACTTTCTTCCGTGCGGGGGCCGTGCCGGGCCTCAGGGCGCGGCCAGCCCCGTCTCGTGGGCCGCGAACGCGTGCGCGTCGGCGGCCAGCCCCACCGCCCGGCTGACCGCGCGCGGGCCGTGCCCCACGCCGCGCTCGTACCGGAGCAGGACCGCGGGTCGCCCCCCGTCCGGCGCCGCCGCGCGCAGCGCCGCGCACATCTTGCGCGGGTGGGCGGCGTCGGTGCGGGTGTCACCGTGGAAGCCGGTGAGCAGGACGCGGGGGAAGGGTCGGTCGGGCGTGCGGGCCGCGCTGTCCAGGGCCCGGTGGTAGGGGGAGTAGGACATCAGGGCGGCGAAGTCGTCGGGGTCGGCGACGCTGCCGAACTCGCGTGTCCACATCCGACCGAGCCCCAGGCGCTCGAACCGCGCCATGTCCGCCAGCGGCGCGGAGGCGATGACCGCCGAACACAGGTCCGGGCGGGACACGGCGGCGGCCAGGACGAGCAGGCCGCCCGCGGAACCCCCCGACAGGCAGAGCTGGTCGCGGGTGCACAGACCCCGTGCCACGAGGGTGTCGGCCGCCGCGACCAGGTCGGCGACCGCGCGCGGCTTGTCGCGGCCCGAACCGCGCAGGTGCCAGTCGCGTCCGGCGTCGCCGCCCCCGCGCACGTGCGCCACGGCGTAGCGCCCGCCCGACAGCAGCCAGGCCAGGACGGTCGCGCTGAACCCGAACTGCCGGGGGCGGCCGAACCCGCCGTAGGCGTGCAGGATGGTCGGGCCGGGGCCGGGCTCGCGCGCTCCGCCCGGGCCGGTGAAGACGGTGACCGGGACCCGGGTGCCGTCCGGTGAGTGGCACCACAGCACGGTGCGGGTGATCGCCGGTGGCGGCGGGACGGCGGCGGCCCGGTCCGGCCAGGGGCGGGGCCGCCGCTGGCCGGGGGCGAGTCGCAGCACCCTGTGCTGGGTGGCGACGTCGGCGTAGCCCAGGTGGACGGAGCCGTCCGGTGCGGGCTCGGGGTTCGAGACCATGCCCTGGCCGGGCAGGTCGACGGTGCCCGTGCACCTGCCGGAGCGGGCGTCGTGCAGGGTCACCTCGCTGATCCCCAGCCGGGTGCGCACCACCAGCAGCGCCGGTCCGTCCGGGCCCGCGTAGGGGGTGAAGGCGTCCAGGGTCGCGTCGGCGTCCTCCGGAACGACCTCGCGCCAGTGCCCCACGCCGGGTTCCTCCGGGGCGACCGCGCACAGGCGGCGGCGCGGCGCGGCGAGCGTGGTGCGCAGGTAGAGCAGACCGTCCGGCCCCAGGCGTGCCTCGGTCTCGGCCTCGGGGCCGACCTGGACCGGGCGCGGGGCGATGCCGTGCCGGTCGGGGTCCCGGTGGGCGGGGTGCGCGGTCAGGTCGGCGAGCCACAGGTCGGTGCGGTGGCCGGTGCCGTGGCTCTCGGTGACCAGCAGCCACCGTTCGCCCAGCACGCGCACGCCCGGGACGGTCGCGGGCGCGGTGCATGCGTGCACCAGTGCCTCCGCTCCGTCGGCGACGCGGCGCAGCCACACGCCGCGCACGCCCCGGGCGCCGTCGCGGCGGACGTAGAGGAAGGAGGCGGGCCCGTCCCCGGGGATCCACGCCACGTGGGAGTAGCGCACCCCGGAAACGGGAGGGCCGACCGCGGCGCCGGTGCGGGCGTCCACGACGCGCAGTCCGCCGCGTTCCACGCCGCCGGTGGAGGTCTGGACGGCGACCAGGCGCCCGTCGGGGCTGGGTTCCCAGGCGTCGAGGGTGGTGCGCCCGGTGGGGTCCTCGGCGGCGGGGTCCAGGACCGTGCGCGCGGGGCCGTCGCCGTGCTCGGGCAGGGCGACCAGGCGGGGGTGTTCGGCGTCCGGGTCGCGCACGGTGGTGAAGAGCACACCGGGCCGGTGCCGGGGCGGCGTCCACAGCTCGGTGCGCACCAGGGCGCGGATGCGGTCGGCCAGGGGGGCGCGCAGCGGCCACGTCGCGGCCTCGCGTTCGTACTCCCGGGACCGCTCCGCCAGCCAGCGCTCGGTCGCGGGCGAGTCGGGGTCTTCCAGCCAGCGGTAGGGGTCGGGTACGGGGCGGCCGTGGAGGGTGTCCACGACCGGCGGGGGGTCGTGTGCGGGGGCGACTCCGGGGGCTCGGTTACGCACCATCACATCGTTGGTTCGC
The DNA here is from genome assembly GCF_003386285.1 of Nocardiopsis sp. FIRDI 009. Classification (GTDB taxonomy): domain Bacteria; phylum Actinomycetota; class Actinomycetes; order Streptosporangiales; family Streptosporangiaceae; genus Nocardiopsis. Next base: position 11,858 of record NZ_QPNC01000053.1, on the reverse strand, counting down.
CCCCACAGGCCGGTCAAGGAAGACCTGTCTGACCGGTGGGCACGCGAGTGTGGCCCAACGGTCAGGTTTGGCGCGACGGTGAGGGCCGCGCCGGAGGCGTCGGTCGAGGGTGCACCGCCCGGGCCGCGGAGCGGCCCCTCGGGCGGTGACGGGCGGGCGGAGGACCGCGCCACAGCCGCCGGACGGGAGCGGCCCCCGACCGCGGTCGGGGGCCGCCGGGGCACCTACGCACGTGGCCTACGCGTGGTCGGGGTGGCCGATGGCCAGGCCGCTCTCGTGGTCGAAGAAGTGCAGCTGGCTGACGTCCACGGACAGGCTGATCTCGCTGCCGGACCGGACCTGGCTGCGGGGGCTGACCCGGGCGGTGAACTGGGTGCGGTTCTGGGACAGCGGCAGGGAGTCGCCGTCCTCCTCGCCGTCACCGGCGGCGTCCTTGGCCAGCGCGGTGGCGTCCTCGTGGCGGATCGGTGGGGAGTCGACGGAGAAGATGACGTTGATCTCGGTGCCCAGCTCCTCGGTGACGTCCGCCTTCACCTGGATGGTGGGGTCGCCGTTGCCGTCGAACTCGGCGTCGTTGAAGTCGGAGGGGCGGATGCCCAGGATGATCCGCTTGCCCAGGTACTCGCGCAGCGCCGGACGCGACTCCAGCAGGGCGGCGGAGACGGGGAGCTTGTGCTCGGCGAAGGTGAGCACGGCCCCCTCGCCCTCGGCGGTGAGTTCGGCGTCGACGAAGTTCATGGCGGGCGAGCCGATGAACCCGGCCACGAACAGGTTGACGGGGGCGTCGAACAGCCGCTTGGGGGTGTCGACCTGCTGGAGGCGGCCCTCGCGCAGGACGGCGACCCGGTCGCCGAGGGTCATCGCCTCGACCTGGTCGTGGGTGACGTAGACGGTGGTGACGCCGAGGCGCTCGTGGAGCTGGTTGAGGGAGGCGCGCATCTGGACGCGCAGCTTGGCGTCGAGGTTGGACAGCGGCTCGTCCATGAGGAAGGCGCGGGGCTCGCGCACGATCGCGCGGCCCATCGCCACGCGCTGGCGCTGACCGCCGGAGAGCATGCCCGGCTTGCGCTTGAGGTAGGGCTCCAGACCGAGCATCTCCGCCGCCTCCTTGACGCGGCGTGCGATCTCGGACTTGGAGACCTTGCGCAGCTTCAGACCGAAGGCGAGGTTCTGCTCGACGGTCATGTGGGGGTAGAGCGCGTAGTTCTGGAAGACCATCGCGATGTCGCGGTCCTTGGGCGGGCGGTCGTTGACGATCTCGTCACCGATCACCAGCGTGCCGTCGGAGATCTCCTCCAGACCCGCGATCATGCGCAGCGCGGTGGACTTGCCGCAGCCGGAGGGGCCGACGAGCACCATGAACTCGCCGTCCCGGATCCGCAGGTTGAGGTTGTCGACGGCCTTGACGCCGCCTCCGTAGATCTTGTCGACGCCCTCGAGGACGATCTCCGCCATGATTCAGCTCCCGCGCTGGGTCGTGTGGTGGGGGATCTCGCGGGAGACCCCGACACCCTGTGTTCTTTCGAAGTTGATCGAAGCAGGAAGATTTACTGATCACATGAGACACGATTCTGATCGAAATGTCCAGAGCTGGTTGTCAAACGATCAGATTGCGGTCAGTCACAAACCCGTCCGGTCCGGCTGGCGTGGCAGCCTCAGGTGCGTTAGCCTGTCCGACGGTTCATCACGTTCTCCCCACGCGGTCTCGGCGCGGTCCCCACGACACGGCAGCCGGGTTGAGGCATCGGGTTGGGGAGTCTGGGTAACCTAACGACCAGTCCAGCACTGGACGGACCGGTTGTGTGTCCCCCACTCGTCCGATCGGACGCTGCATCACGCGCCAGGTGCAGCCGGGGTCGGGTGAGGGGCGGATCGCCACAGCCGGGCGGGGGGTTGGACCCGGAAAAGGCCCGAACATCCAGTAGACAACGGTCTTCCGAGCTCGCCGCCGACGGGACGGAGCCGGTCCGAAGGGTGGCTCGGGCCTTTTCCGCGTCCCCCCATATGCTGACCACGAGCACTCCCGTCCCCAGCGGAAAGCGAGCAGCCGACGTGGTCGCCGAGAACACCGAGCAGGACACAGCCCCGGCGTCCGGCGGACCCGCGTCGCTGGCGGAGGCCCCCTGGGCGGCCCGCCCGCCGTCGGGCCGGTGGAGACGGGCCACGACGATCCCCGCGGGCCACCGCTGGGGACGCCGCGACCTGTTCTGGCGCCTGTGCGCCGCCGTGGGTTCCGGTCTGGCCCAACTCCTCGCCCTGCCCCCCTACGGCTGGTGGTGGCTGGGGCCGGTCAGCGCCGCGCTGTTCCTCCTCGCCGTCGCCGGGACCCGCCCGCGCCGTGCCGCCTGGCTGGGCCTGCTCGCCGCCGCGACGCTCATGGTGCCGCTGGTGAGCTGGCAGGACATCTTCGGCGTCGACGTGTGGTTGGTCATCGCCGCCGCCGAGTCCGTGTACTTCCTGCCGCTGGCGATGGGCCTCACCCTGGTGGCCAGGCTGCCCCTGTGGCCGGTGTGGACCTCCGCCCTGTGGGTGGCGCAGGAGGCGGTGCGCGCCCGCTGGCCGCTGGGCGGCTTCCCCTGGGGCAAGCTCGCCTTCGCCCAGCCCGACACCCCCTTCGTCGGCTACGCGGCCCTGGGCTCCTCCCCTCTGGTGACCTTCGCGGTCGCCCTCACCGGCGGACTGCTGCTGTGGAGCGCGCTGCGCGTCGCCGGGGCCGTGCGCGGCCCGGGCGCGGGCCGGGCCCGTGCGTTCGCGGCGGCCGCCGCGGGCCTGGCCGTGAGCGCGGCGATCGTCGCGGGAGGGACCCTGGCCCCGGCGGTCGGGCGGCCCGCCGAGGCCGGAACCGTCACCGTGGGCATGGTCCAGGGCAACGTGCCGGGCGTCGGTGAGATGTCGATCACCGGCGAGCGCATGCAGGTGCTGCGCAACCACGCCGAGGGCGTCCGCGACCTGGCCGACGCGGTCGAGGCCGGGGAGTACCCCCAGCCCGACATGGTGCTGCTGCCGGAGAACGCCACCGACATCGACCCCTACCGCGACCCGGAGGCCGAACGGCTCATCACCGAGGCGGGCGACGCCATCGGCGTCCCGATGCTGTGGGGGATGAGCCGGTTCAACGACGACGGCACCCGCTACGTCCAGAGCGTGGTGTGGGACCCCGAGACCGGACCGGGGGAGCGCTACGTCAAGCGCTACCTCGTGCCGTTCGGCGAGTACATCCCCTACCGCGACTTCTTCACGCGCTTCGTCGCCCGGCTCGAACAGGTCTCCTCCGACGCCGTCCCCGGAACCGATCCCGGAGCGCTCGACGTGGCGGGCACCATCCTGGCCGTGGGGATCTGCTTCGACGTGGCCTTCGACCGGCCGGTGCGCGAGGCCGTCGCCGAGGGCGGGCAGATCATCGTGATCCCCACCAACAACGCCAACTACAACTTCACCGGGCAGTCCAACCAGCAGCTGGCCATCACCCAGCTGCGCGCGGTCGAGCACGGGCGGTCCGCCGTGGTGGTCTCCACCAGCGGCATCAGCGCCGTGGTCAACCCCGACGGCACCACCTCCTACACCTCCCCCGAGGCCGAGCCGGACATCCACGTCGCCGAACTGACCGCAGCCGAGGGCACCACCGTCGCCACCAGGCTCGGCGCGGTCCCCGAGACGGCGCTGAGCGTCCTGGGGCTGGGCACGGTGGCCGCGGCCGTGATCGCGGGCCGACGCGCCCGGAACGGAGGGTGACCGGGCGCGTCCGGGGAACCCTGAGTGGTGCGGGCGCGTTCTCCCAGAGAGGGACGACCCGTGCGGGCCGACGATGGGATGGTGTTCGATGCCGCTGCTGACAGTGCTGGCGCTCATGGCGCTGCCGTTCCTGGAAGTGTGGCTGATGATCGCCGTCGGCGGATGGATCGGTGTGCCGTGGACACTGGCGGTACTGGTCTCGCTGCTGGTGCTGGGCGTGGCGGTGTTGCGCCGGGCGGGCACCAGGGCCTTCCGGGACGCCGACCAGGCCATGCGCTCGGGTGAGCCGCCGCGCGGGGGCCTGCTCGACCCGCTCATGGTCATGGCGGGCGGTGTCCTGCTCATCGTCCCCGGTTTCCTCACCGCCCTGCTCGGCCTGCTGATGGTCCTGCCCTTCACCCGGCCCGCGCTGCGCTGGGCCTTCGCCGGGTGGGCGCAGCGGCGGATGCGCCGGATGCGGGAGCGGATGGACCGCGAGTTCGCCGCCCAGGGGGTCAACGTGCCCGGCCAGGGCGGGACCGGCGGCCCGTTCGGCCGCGCTCCCGGCGGCTCCGCGGGTCCCGGCGGTGGCGCCGACCGGCCCGCTTCCGGGCGCGGCCGGGTCATCCAGGGGCACTTCGAGCCGGTCGACCCCGACGACTCCCGGGACCGGCCCGCCGACTAGGGTTCGGGCATGACCGAACCCCCCTTCCTCACCGCCACCCGCTCCGCCTACGACGCCCTCGCCGAGGACTACGCCGTCCGCTTCGGCCAGGAGCTGGCGGGCAAGCCGCTGGAGCGCGCGCTGCTCGCCCTGTTCGCCGAACTCGTGCGCGCCCGGGGCGGCCCCGTTCTGGACGTCGGCTGCGGCAGCGGCCAGGTCACGGCCCTCCTGCGCGACCTCGGCGTGGACGCGTCGGGGATCGACCTGTCCCCGGGGATGCTGGCGGTGGCCCGACGGGACCACCCGGACCTGGAGTTCCGCGAGGGGTCGATGACCGACCTGGACGTGCCGGACGCCTCCCTGGGCGGGATCGTGGCGATGTACTCGACCATCCACGTGCCCCTGGCCGAGCTTCCGGAGGTGTTCGCCGGGTTCCGCCGGGCGCTGGCGCCGGGCGGCGAGTGCCTGGTCGCGTTCCAGAGCGGTGAGGGGACCCTGCACCTCGACGAGGGGTTCGGGCACGAGATCTCGCTCGACTTCCACCGGCGCACCCCGGAGGCCGTCGCCGACCTGCTGGAGGACGCCGGGCTGGAGGTCCACGTCCGGACGTGGCGCGCCCGCGCCGAGGGGGAGCGCACCCCGCACGCCTTCCTGTTCGCGCGCCGACCGGTGTGAACCGGGCCCGACCGGGGGCGGGGGCCGACCGGCCCCGGTCAGCCCACGCCGTGGAAGCGCGCCTGGAGCCCCCGGACCTCCTCGGCCAGCTCCGGTACGGGGCCCTGGACCGCCACCCCGGGGACGACGTCGCGCACCGGCAGCGGGCGCACCGGCCCCGGAGGCACCCCCCACTCCGCCAGCCAGGCGGACAGCTGCGCGGAGGAACTCGCGTACACGATCCTGCCGAGCCCGGCCCACCCGTGCGCGGCGGAGCACATCGGGCAGTGCTCGCCGGAGGTGTACACGGTCGCGGCGGCGCGTTCGGAGACGGTCAGGAGCGTGGTCGACCACCGGGCGATCGCGAACTCCGGGTGCCGGGTCGCGTCCCCGGAGGCCACCCGGTTGTGGTCCGCCATGAGCACGGTCCCGTCCGCCGCGACCAGCAGGGAGCCGAACGGCTCGTCCCCGGCGGCCAGGGCCGCCTCCGCCAGCTCCACCGCGCGCCGCAGGTGCCGCAGGTCCGCGTCGTCCACCGTCACCGTTCCTCCTCCTCGGGCCGTCCGGGCCACGATACGGCCGCGGACCCGCCCGGGTCGCCCCGCGGACCCGCCCGGGTCGCCCCGCGGACCCGCCCGGGTCGCCCCGCGGACCCGCCCGGGTCGCCCCGCGGACCCGCCCGGGTCGCCCCGCGGCGCCGACCGGAGGGCCGCTCAGGGGGCCGCGGGGACCCGTTCCTCCTCCGGCTCCCCGGCCGTGGTCCGTGCCCGGGACCGCGCGTCGATCCGGTCGTCCACCACCCGGATGACCGTGATCACCGCGATCGCCACGCCCGCGACCGCCAGGCCGGTGAGCAGCTTGCCGGGGTCGCTCACGTCCAGGTCGAAGAACCACCGGCCGAGCGGGGTCACCAGGGCCAGGGTCAACAGCCCCACCATGGACGCCACCAGCACGACCTTCCACCACACATACGGCTTGGCCACCAGCAGCAGCACCCACAGGGTGGTCGCGCACAGGGTGATCACCACCGCCGTGCGGTCGGCCGGTTCGGGCACGGTCCGCCCGCCGAGCACCAGCAGGTAGGTCGTCACCGCCGCCAGACCGGCCACCAGGCCCGCCGGGAGCGCCAACCGGAGGGTGCGCGCCACGAACCCGGGCCGGGCGATGTCGGTGTTGGGCGCCAGCGCCAGGAAGAACGACGGGATGCCGAACGTGACCGCGTTGATCAGGGTCGCGTGCCGGGGGAAGAACGGGTAGGCCACCGCGAGCAGCCCCACGACCGTCGCGAGCGTCATGGTGTACACGGTCTTGGTCAGGAACAGCCCCGCCACCCGTTCGATGTTGCCGATCACCCGTCGGCCCTCGGCCACCACGCGCGGCAGCACCGCGAACCGGTCGTCCATGAGCACCAGCTGGGCGACCGACCGCGACGCCGGACTGCCCGAACCCATCGCCACGCCGATGTCGGCCTCCTTGAGCGCCAGGACGTCGTTGACCCCGTCCCCGGTCATCGCGACCGTGTGCCCGCGCTCGCGCAGCCCGCGCACCATGTCGCGCTTGCGCTCGGGGGTGACCCGACCGAACGCCGAACCCCGCGCCACCTCCTCGGCCATCCGGTCGGCCGCGTCCGGCAGGTCGCGGGCGTCCACGGGCCGGTCGGCCCCCGCCAGGTCCAGTTCGCGGCCGACGGCGCCCACCGACGCGGCGTGGTCGCCGGAGACGATCTTGACGGCCACGCCCTGCTCGGCGAAGTAGTCCAGGGTCGGCGCCGCGTCCGCGCGCACCCTTTGGTCGAGCACCACCAGTGCCGTCGGCCGCACCGGTCCGGGCGCGTCGTCGGCGTCGACCCGCCCCTGCGCGCGCGCCAGCAGCAGGACCCGGTGCCCCCGCGCGCCCAGCCGCGCCGCCTCGGCCGCCGCGGGGTCGTCGGGGGCGGTGAGCACGTCGGCGGCCCCCAGGACCCAGTGCTCCTCCCCGTCGGGGGTGCGCAGGCCGGCGCCGCTCCACTTGCGGGCCGAGGAGAAGGGCGCCAGGGCGGTCACCGGCCAGTCGGGCGCCGTCTGGCCGACGGCCTCGCACCCCCGCGCGATCGCGGCCATGCTCGGGTTGGGGTCGGGGTCGCTCGCCGCCAGCGCGGCCAGGATCCGGGTGGTGGCCCCCGTCCCGTCCCCGCCGCCCAGGTCGCGGATCCACGCCAGGCGCATCCCCGCCTCGGTGAGCGTGCCCGTCTTGTCGGTGCACACCACGTCCACCCGGGCCAGCCCCTCGATCGCGGGCAGCTCCTGGACCAGGCACCGGTGGCGGCCCAGCCGGATCACGCCCACGGCGAAAGCGATGCTGGTGAGCAGGATCAGGCCCTCGGGGATCATCGACACCAGCGCCGCCACCATGCCGCGCAGCGCGTCCGCCAGCGGCCCGGACAGCTGGCCGCCGGCGACCGGCTCCTCCAGCGTGACGTGCCCGCCCAGGAACAGCTGGCTGTACACCAGCAGGCCGCCGATCGGGAACAGCGCGTAGGTGATCCAGGTCAGGATGCGGTTGATCCCCGACCGCAGTTCCGACCGGACCAGGGAGAAGCGGCTGGCCTCCTCGGCCAACCGTGCCGCGTAGGCGTGCCGACCCACCTTCGTGGCCCGGAACCGCCCGTTCCCGGCCACCACGAAACTGCCGGACATCACCGTGTCGCCCGGCCGCTTGACCACCGGGTCGGCCTCCCCGGTCAGCAGCGACTCGTCGACCTCCAGTCCCGCCGCCCAGGTCACCGTGCCGTCGACCACGACCTGGTCGCCCGTGCCCACCTCCAGGACCTCGTCCAGGACGATCTCCTGGGTGGCGACGCGCACCGCGGCGCCCTCGCGGACCACGCGAGGCCGGGCGGCGTTGACGATCGCGAGCCGGTCCAGCGTGCGCTTGGCGCGCAGCTCCTGGACGATGCCGATGAGCGTGTTGATCACGATGACCATCGCGAACAGCCCGTCCTGGACGGGGCCGATGACCGCGATGATGGTGAAGAGCACCGCGATCATCGCGTTGATCCGGGTGAACACGTTGCCGCGGATGATCTGGCCGACGGTGCGGCTGGCGCGGACCGGCACGTCGTTGGTGCGCCCGGCGGCCACGCGTTCGGCGACCTGTTCCCGGCTCAGTCCGGGCTCGGCGGGCGGGATGACCGGACCACTCGGGTCGGGGGAGGCCAGGGCCGAGGCCGCGGCGGGTCGGAGGCCGGTGGTGTCCGCTCCGTCGTCGGGCTGGTCGGGCACGCGAAACTCCTGTCGGGAAGCGAGGGGCGGGGGCGTCGGTGGCCGTGTCGCGTCCGGTGGATCGGACGGGGTGGGACGCCTCACGTCTGGGAGGACCTCCAGACTAGAAGAACCGGGGCGCGGGTGCGTTGCGGCTGGCACCCGAACCCGCGGTGGGCTCACCACCACCCCGGGAACGATGTCCGGTGACGACGTGCGGTTGTATGAACGGGGACGTTGTCGAGGGACAAGTCGGGAAGGGCGCCATGTGCACCGTCATCGTCGGATTCGACCCCGGAGCGGACACGCCGCTGGTCGTCGCCGCGATCCGCGACGAGATGAGGGACCGCCCCTGGGACGGGCCCGGGCGCCACTGGCCCGACCACCCGGGGGTGGCGGGCGGACGCGACCGGTCGGCGGGCGGTACGTGGTTGGCGGTGGATCCGGCCCGAGCGCGCGTCGCGGCGCTGCTCAACGGGTGGCCGTGGGACGGGCGGATGCCCTGGGAGGGGGCCTATCCGGCCAGCCGGGGCGACCTGCCCCTGCACTCCCTGGCCACCGTCGAACGCGACCCCCTCGACGGGGTGGAGCTGTCCAGGTACGCGCCCTTCCACCTGTTGACGGCCGACGCCCGCGGGGCCGTGCTGCACAGCTGGGACGGCGCCCGGCTGGACGTCCGCCCGCTCCCGGTCGGGGTGCGGATCATCGTCAACACCGGGCTCGACCCGGCCGACCCGCGCGCGCTGCGCCACACCCCCGAGTTCGCGCGGACCCGGCCCGACCCGGCGCGCCTGGCCGAGGCGACCGGTGTGGACCAGATCTGGGGGCGGTGGCCGGAGCTGATCGCCGCCGCGGCCCACGACGCGCCGCGTTCGGCGGGCACCGACGAGACGGGTGACCCCTCCGGGCTGATCGCCCACGCCGACCTCGGCGGCGGCCGGGTCTGGGCCACCGGGTCGGTGACGCTGCTCGCGGCCGACGCGCGCACGGTGCGTTACGCCTTCACCGACGCTCCGGCCGATCCGGACGCCTGGCGGATGATCGACCTCTGAGCCGCGGCGTCGAGGCCAGGAACCGGGCGGCGGAGCGCGACGGGTCATCCGTGTCATCACGGATTGGCGGAGTCTGTGGGCGGCCGTCGCGATCGGGGTAGGAAAAAAGCTCCGAAACCGCGTCATAAGCGGTGCGCAGGACCGTGTTCTCGGTGAACGGGGTCCACGGGCGCGTCTGCGGCGCGTTTCGTCGGCCCCGATCGCGATCCAGACCCGTCCCGGAAGGACCACTGATGAACGCCAGCCCCGCTCACGAGCTTGCCCACGCCCCGACCGCGCGGACCCCGCACCACGACCCCGTCGAACTCGTGGGCCGGTGGACGCGTGTGCACGACGGCCGCGCCGACCGGGTGGGGGTCCTCCTACGCGCCACCCGGGCCGTCAGCGCCGGAACGCAGGGGTGGGAGTGGGCCCTGCGGACCCCGGACGGCGTCGTCACCGGTACCGGAGAGCTGAGCGCGGCCCCCCTCGACGCGCACGCGCCCGGGGAGGCCCGGTCGGCGCGGCGCAGACTGCGCGCGGCACGCGCCGACCTCGTCGAGTTCGCCGACCCCGGTGACCCCGCGCTGGGCGAGGCGGCCGAGGACCTGGACCTGCTGGAACTGGAGTTGGCCGCCCAGCCCTGAGAAGCGTGACCGGGTCGGCGCCCGTGCCCCGTCTCCCCCACGACGGCGGGGCGCGCCACCCCTGTGACACACACCGCGCCCCGTGTTTTCCCGACCGGTAAACTCTCTGCGTGACCAGAGCGTCTCTCTGGGAGACGGCACGAAGGTCGTCGCACGCGCCACCGGGCGCGGTCGGATTCGAGGGGCGGCCATGAGGAGCGGACACGGCGGGCGGTGGGAGAGCGCCGCGTACTGGTTGCTCTACGTGGTCTCGGTGAGCGGGGCCCTGTTGCACTGGCGGCTGGGCGGTGTGCTGCTGGCCGTCGCCTGCGCGGGTTCGGCGGTGCTGAGCGCCGTTCTGATCGCCCGGACCCGGCCGGGGCTGGCCTCCGACCCCTGAGGGCTGTTGGGGTCCTTGTCCTGCTACCGTCCCGTACCGCCTCGGCGGGGGAGCGGCGGGACGTGCCCCGCGCGGGTCTCGATCACCTGTTCCACCAGGACGTCCAGTCGGTCGCGCTGGACGTACTTCCAGGTCCCGTCGCGGTCCTGCCATCCCCGGGACCAGCCGTCCTTGAGGCCGACGGCGACGTTGCCCAGGTAGGAGGGGCCGACCAGGGCGCGTTCGACGTCCCACCCCCTCGTCCAGGGGAAGCGCCGCCATTCCAGGGTGAAGGCGATCCCCCGCCGGGTGAGGAAGGCGTCCCGGGCTTCGGTGAAGGGATCGGTTTTTCCCGGCGTCGTGAGTCGACTGCCCGGATTGGCGGGTATTTGCCCGTTTTCTGTGTTTCGGTGCTCGCCGCGTTCGGTGTCGTTCATGGTTCCAGGGTCCGGCCGAAAACCCGTGTTCCCCAGGAACTGGTGTGTATCTCTAAGGACATAGATCACAGAGCGACGATCGCGATAGCCTCAGCGACATGGTGCAACAGAATAGCGAACCTCAGGAACAGACGTTCGGCTCATACCTCCTCTTTGAGCGTAAACAGGCTGGTCTGACCCTGCGGGATCTCGCGAAGGTCTCGGGTCTGGCCGCGTCAACACTGTCCCGCTGGGAGAACGACAAAGTAGCTCCATCGCGTGCGGACGTGATCAAGGTTGACAGGGGGCTCAAGGCGGACGGCCGGATTCTCGCGCACTGGGAGCTCGCGACGTCGATCGGGTTCCCTCCGTGGATGAAGAACGTTTCGCGTCTGGAAGAGGCCGCGAAGCTCATCGAGCTGATCTCGCCCCACTTGATTCCCGGGTTGTTGCAGTCTCCGCGCTACGCGCGCGCGGTACTTCGAGAGGGGCTGCACCCAGGAACCCCCGAAGAGATCAGCCGACTGGTCGCGCTTCGTTGTGGCAGATACAAGCACTTGCGCAACCGGAACAACCCTCGTATCACCGCTGTTTTCCCGCTCACCGCCTTGACCTGTCTCCCTTGTTCCGTCCGGGGCGAACAGGTTGCACACCTTCTCTCCCTGGCCGGGAACGAAGAGGTGTCGATTCACCTGGTTCCGGAGGAAACCACCTTGTTAGGGGTGGTGTCCATGCTGATCATGTTCCACCTGGCCGACGGTGGTAAAGCGGCTGTGAGTGATCATGTGGACGGCGCTACGCTCTACGAAGACAAGCGGAGCTACGACCGGTTGCATGGACTGGTGAAACACGCGTTGGGCAGCGCCCTCCCTCCCACGCAATCGCTAAAGGTACTTAAAGGAATACAGTGAGTGATCGAACGTTTCACAAATCCTCCTACTCAACGTCGGGGAGTCACTGCGTAGAGGTGTCGGAAGGTCTAGACACCCTGGTCCGCGACACCCAGAACCGGGATAAGGGAACGTTGTCCTTCCCCGCCTCCGAGTGGTGCGCCCTGCTGGGAGCCTCCCGAGGGCCTTAGAGCTCATCTCATTTGGTGAGTCTGCGGTAACAGATCCGTATGCAGGCGATGCCAGCG
>NZ_QPNC01000052.1 GCF_003386285.1 Nocardiopsis sp. FIRDI 009 | reverse complement strand
CCAGCCGTTCCACCATCGACACAGGAGCAGGCTACCGAGAACCCAAATGAGATGAGCTCTTAGCCGCCCCAGGGCGCGGCGAGCCTCCGACGGGGCGAGACCGGTCGGGGGCCTCGAACCCCGATCCGCATCCCCCTATTCCCACGCCCTCTGGGGCGATCATCACCCGGCGAAACCACCCTTCCGGGGGCGTTTGTCACACGGTGGGGCGGATAGTGTTCGGGGTATGCGTTCATGGTCTGCGCCTGACATCGTCTCCCTGCCGGGTACCGGCGGCCCCCTCCGTGTCCACGACACCGCCACCGGCCAGCTGCGGACGACGACACCGGGACCCCGCGCCGGGATGTACGCCTGCGGCATCACCCCCTACGACGCCGCGCACCTCGGCCACGCCTTCACCTATCTGACCTTCGACCTGGTCAACCGGGTCTGGCGGGACGCCGGACACGACGTCGACTACGTGCAGAACACCACCGACATCGACGACCCCCTCCTGGAGCGGGCCGAGGCGATCGGCGTCGACTGGCGCGACCTGGCCCACCGCGAGATCGACGTGTTCCGCGACGACATGGCCGCCCTGCGGATCATCCCCCCGACCTCCTACGTGGGCGTCGTGGAGTCGGTCGACCTGATCAGCGACCTGGCCGCGCGCATCCGTGACACCGGCGCCGCCTACGAGCTGGACGGCGACCTGTACTTCTCCGCAGACGAGGCTCCCGAGTTCGGCGCGATCAGCCACCTGAGCCGCGAGGAGATGCTCGACCTGTTCGGGCAGCGCGGCGGCGACCCCCAGCGTGAGGGCAAGAAGAACCCCCTGGACTGGCTCCTGTGGCGCGCCGAGCGCCCCGGCGAGCCCGCCTGGGACAGCCCGCTGGGCCGCGGCCGCCCCGGCTGGCACATCGAGTGCAGCGCCATCGCCCTGGACCGCCTCGGTCCGGCCTTCGACCTCAACGGCGGCGGCAGCGACCTGATCTTCCCCCACCACGAGATGGGCGCGGCCGAGACGCGGTGCGCCACCGGCGGCCCCAACGCCCACAACCACCTGCACGTGGGCATGGTCGGCCTGGACGGCGAGAAGATGTCCAAGTCCCTGGGCAACCTGGTGTTCGTGTCCAAGCTGCGAGAGCAGGGCGTGGAACCGTCCGTCATCCGCGTGGCCATGCTCGCCCACCACTACCGGTCGCCCTGGGAGTGGACCGACGCCGAACTCCCGGTCGCCTGTGAGCGGGTGAAGCGCTGGCGTGCGGCGACCTCCCTGGGGTCGGGGCCGGACGCCGCCCCGATGCTCGCCGCCGTGCGCGCCGCCCTGGCCGAGGACCTGGACTCGCCCGGCGCCCTGGCCGCGGTGGACGCCTGGGCCGACACCGCCCTTACCGTAGGCGGGACCGACACCTCCGCCCCGGGACTGGCCCGCGCCACCGTCGACACCCTGTTGGGCGTGGAGCTGTAGCTGATCGTCCCCGGTCCCGGCCGGTCGGAGGCCGCGAGCCGCCGGTCGGCCGTCCGTGGCAGGATGCGGGCATGCTGACAGCACCGGACATCCTCCGCGACACCGACTGGGACCGGACCTTCCACGCCTACGGGTCCGCCGCCGACGCCCCCGAGGGGTTGTCGGCCCTCCTCCGGGAGGATCCGGACGCGCTGTCGGAGGGGATGTACTACTTCCACAGCGCGATCCTCCACCAGGGCTCCGTCTTCCCGGCGACCCCGCCCGCGACCCTGTTCGCGGCCGCCCTGTTGGACGATCTCGTGCACGGCCGCCGTGGCCGGGACGACGCGCGGGAGTGGCGGATCGCGCTGCTCGACGCCCTCCGGGGCGTGGCCGAGGCGGCCGTCGCGGACAGGACCGACGCCGAACTGGCCGAGCTCGCCCGGCTGTCGGAGGCCGAGCGCCGGGCGGTCCTGGACGCCGTCCTCGACGGCGACGACGAGGTGTGGGAGGAGCCCGCCCTGGAGGCGCTGATGTGGCAGGCGCTGATCGACCTGCGCGCGGCCGCGCCCACCGTGCTGGCGGCGGTGCACCCCCTCCTCACCCACACCGAACCGGTCACGCGCCAGCGCGCGGTGGAGGCCGCCTCGGCGATCGCACGGATGGGCCGTCTGGAGGCGGACCTGTCCGGGAGGGAGCCGGGGTGAGCGGGCCGCGACCGCGCTGACCCTGGGAGAGCAGGGGCACGACGTCTCGGAACACCTCGCCCACGAGGACCCCGCCCACGGACCGTCAGGTCTGCGCACCCTCGCCGAAGGCCGAACCGTCGACCCTACGGGGCGGTGAAGTCGGGGAAGCGTGGACCCGGGGCGCGCTCGGGGAGCAGCCGCACGATCGGGACGCCGTGCTCGGGGTCCGCCCCCACGCGCTCGTAGTCCTCCGGCCTCTCGCCCACCTCCCGGCCCAGCGCCTTCAACAGCGCCCTGGCCGTGTTCGGGTGGCGTTCGGCGTAGTGCGCCAGCGCCCGGCCGGACTCCTCGGGCGGCAGCGGCGTCGCCGTGCCCCGGAACCGCTGGCCGCCCACCTGGAACAGCACGCGCGGTTCGGCCTGGATGTTGCGGAACCACTGCGCCCGCTGCCCGTAGGCGGCCGCGACCAGCACCGCCCCGGTGCTGTCGTCGCGCCCCACGACCTCCAGCACCGCCTGCCGGGGCTCGCCGCTCGCCCGTCCCCTGTGGGTGAGCAGGACGAACCTGCGTCCCAGCAGCGGCCCGAGACCGAGCCGGTACAGCCAGATCGGCGCGCGGAAGGCGGCCCGCCTGAGCGGGGTGTGCGGCGGCTCGGAGATCGTCATGGACGTCGGGCCCTCCTACGTACGGCGCGGTTCCGGCGGCACGAGTGTACGCAGCGGCCGGTCCTCGGGCGGGGCCGCCACGCCCGTGGACCGTCGGCACCGGGTGCCACAATCCCGGCATGCGGACAGGAACTGACGTACTCCACACCACCGACTGGCCCCGGCTCCTCCAGGCGGACGGCACGGCCGACGAGGTGCCCGAGGTCCTGGCGGCGTTCCTCGACTCGGACGAGGAGGGATGGCGAGGCGCGCTCGACCACCTGTACGAGCAACTCCTCTACGACGACGGGGTGTACCCGGCGACGGTTCCCGTCGCCCTGTTCGTCTCCGGGCTGCTGGACCACCCGGTCGCGGACGCGGTCCCGCCGTGGGACGGGCCGTGGCCGCGGACGCTCCGGGGGATGTTGTTGGAGTTCCTGTGCGACGCGGCGCGCCGCGCCCGCTGGGACGACAGCCCCGACGCCCACCTCGCCGCCGTGGCCGAGGCCGACGGGGGCCTGGTGGAGCGCTTCCTGCGGGTCCTCACCGACGAGTCGGAGGAGGACATGGAGTTCTGGGAGATGGAGGAGGCCCATGACGCGCTGTTGGCGCGGGCGGCCCTCGACCTGCGCGCGGCCGCTCCCCTCCTCCACGACGCCGTCCGGCCCCACCTGACCCACGGCGACCGCCACGTCCGGCAGCGTGCCGTGGAGGCCGCCGGGGAGATCGCGTGGTTGGGCGGCCTGGACCTGGACCTGTCCGGGGCGGCGGACCTGTCCGGGACCCGGGACGAGGGGGCCGCCATCGTCCTGGCCCTGGGCCGCAACGGGCGCGACACCTCGGAGTTCCTCACCCACGCCGACCCGGCGATCCGGGCCTGCGCGGCGCTGGCCCCCGCCCTGCGCGGCAACCCCGCCGCGACCGAGGAGCTGGCCGCCGCGCTCACCCGGGCGGAGGAGGTCGACGCGTGGTTCTCGGTGCGGCCGCGGTGTTTCGGCGGTCCCGTCAGGTCGGCTCTGGTGTGGGAGCTGGGACAGCGCTGGCGTGCCGAGGGCAGGGACGCCGCCGACCTGATTCCGGTGGCGCGGTCGGTGGTGAGCGCCACCGGTCCGGACTCCCTGAGCGAGGATCTGGGGGCTCTGTACGGGGCGCTGTTCCGGCTCGGTGACGGGGCGCGGTGGAGCGCGCGGAACCTGAGCGGTGTCCAACGCGACTACCTGCGCGTGCTCGTCGACGCCGATCGGCTGTGGTCACGCGCCGACGACGGGTCCGAGGTGGTGCGCCGTGTCCGGGAGGCGGTGAAGGACGATCCCGGGTCGCCCCACCGGCGCTGGCTGGACCAGGGCGACCTGCGACGGTTTCTCGACGCCCTCGGACTGCCCCGGGGCCGGGCGGGGCTGCGGAGGCTGGTCGGCGGCTGAGACCGCCGGGTCGGCGGCGCCGGTTTCCGCACCGATCCGCATGGTCCGTCCGGTCCGGATGGCCACCTGTGGCCACGACGTCCTCCGTTCGCCGGACACGGGGTGCGGAGCGTGATGGGATGTGATCCATGACCACCCCCACGCACCTGAGCACCGCCGCCCGACTCGTCACCGACTTCGCCAGCTCCGGCGCGCGCCTGTCCGACCGGGCCGACCTCGCGAGGTTCCTGCGGGAGCACCGCTTGGCCACCGACGGGGCCATGCCGATCACCCTCGGTGACCTGGAGGAGGCCCTGACCCTGCGCGACGCCATCCGCGTCGTGCTCACCCACGGTCCCGAACCCGCGAGCGACGCCGATGCCGAGGCGATCGCGCGCGGTCAGCGGGTGCTCGACGGACTGCGCGTCACCGTCCGCCTGCTGCCCGACGCCGACTCCGTCTCCCCGCTGGCACCGGCCGTGGTCGACGAGGTGCGCCGGGGCCTGGCCCGGATCGCGGGTGCCTGGGCGGCCGTCCTGGCCACGGGGGAGTGGCGTGACCTGCGGCTGTGAGGCCCGAGCATCGGCGCCCCGCCGAGCCGGCCGGTTCACCGGTCGTCGAGCGCGCAGGCCGTGGTCCCGCCCGGCAGCCGGTGGCGGTTGGCCGCCACCCACCGGTAGGCGGCGCGGTTGACCGCGCGCAGCAGCGGTAGCCGCATCAGCCGCCCCAGGGGGCGCACGAGGAACCGGCTGTGGATCAGGGCCTCGGCGATCGCGTCACCGCCCGCGAACCGGCGTCCGTCGGGGTAGACGAGCCACGCCTCCCGGTCGGCCTGCTCGGGCGTGAGGCCCACGGACTCCAGATCGAAGTTCTGCCAGGCGACGAACCGGGTGCGGGTGCGCAGCCGGTCGCGGCCGAAGGCCACCGCGCGCTGGCAGAACCCGCAGTCCCGGTCGTAGAGGAACGTTCCGGCGCCGGGAACGCCGTGTCCGCCGAATCCGCCGTGTCCATCCATGCGGTGCGTCATGTGTCCAGGATGCCCCCGCTGCCGCCGGGTGTCCCGTCGGCCCCCGGTTCACCCCCCGGCCTCCGCGGTCGGCGCGGGTGCGATCCCGTCCGTGCGGCGGATGCGCTCCAGTGCCGGGGGAGACTCCAGGGACGCCAGGGCGGCCACGCGCACGACGAAGTGCGGTTCGATCATGGCGACGGCGGCCCAGGAGTAGGGCGAGTGCAGGACGTCGCACTGGTAGGGCGTCCCGTCGACGTCGATCAGCGCCCGGGTCCACGTCGCCCCCAGCGGGTGGGCGCGGGGCTCGGCGTCCGTGTCGCCCTCGGCCCGCCGCTGGAGGAAGTCGCGTCCGGCGCCGAAGCGCCGGACCTGCTCGTGCAGCGGCGGCCAGTCCACGTCCGGCCAGCGCCGCGTCGTCACCTCCAGGCCGGGGTCCCCGGCCCCGGTGGCGGCGTAGCGCGCGGTGCACTCCAGCACGTGGTCCTGGAGCGGGGCGAAGCCCACGTCGTCCAGACGGCCCGAGCCAGCCCGGCCGACCGGGGCGAACAGCGGCAGGTCCGCCATCACCTGCTCGACGGAGATCGGTCGCGGCGTCCTCGGCGGGTGCGGTCGTTCGCTGAACTCCATGCCGCCGATGCTAGACCCCGAGCGCCCCCGAACACCCTCACCGGTCCTCAGCTCTCGTCGCGGCGGCGCAGGTAGCGCTCGAACTCGCGGGCGATCGCGTCACCGGAGGCCTCCGGCAGCTCCGCGGTGTCCTTGGCCTCCTCCAGGCCGCGCACGTAGGCGGAGATGTCCTCGTCCTCGGCGGTGAGCTCGTTGACGTTGGATTCCCACGACACCGCCTCCTCGGGCAGGTCGCCCAACGGCACCGACACCCCGAGGAACTCCTCCACCCAGCCCAACAGCGCCAGGGCCGCCTTCGGGCACGGCGGCTGGGCCACGTAGTGCGGGACGGCTGCCCACAGCGACACCGTCTCCAGGCCCACCTCACTGAACGTCTCGTGCGCCACCCCCACGATCCCGGTGGGGCCGGAGTAGGTGGTCGGCTCCAGGCCGTACCCGTCCCCCAGCTCCACGGGCGAGGCGATCCCCGTCACCGGGATGGGTCTGGTGTGCGGGGCGTCGGCCAGCAGCGAGCCCAGCATCACCACCCGCTCCACGCCCAGCTGCCGCGCGATCGCCAGCAGGTCGGCCGTGTACGAGCGCCACCGCATGTTGGGCTCGGGGCCGCTCACCAGGACGACGTCGCGTTCGGCCCCGGGCGGTGTGGCCAGCGCCACCCGGGTGGTGGGCCACTCGACCTTGCCGACCAGGCCGTTGACCACGGACATGCGCGGCCGGGTGACCTGGAAGTCGTAGTAGTCGTCCGGAGTGAGCGCGCACAGCTCGCGGGCGCCCCACACCGCGGACAGGTGCTCGACGGCGAGGGTGGCCGCCTCCCCGGCGTCGTTCCATCCCTCGAACGCCGCCACCAGGACAGGATCGACAAGCTCCCGGGTGAGCTTGATCATTCGGCGGCCCCTTCCTGCGCGCGGACGGATCCCACCCTATGGGGTGGCACCCCGGCCTGGAAACCGGGATTCCGCGCCCCCGCGGACGGCCGTCTCCGGCCGACCTCCCGTTGTGCCAGACGCACGGAAACGGACGGAAATCCGTCTGATTGGACCGGTGCGGACCGGGGTCGTCGCGCATATCGTGGAACGCACGTCTCACATGGCGAAACGCCTGATGGGGTAGCCTCGCAGCCAGCGACTGCGTTGGACAGAGCCGTCCCCCAGGCGCCCGACCCGACCGCGCCGGGGGTCGGCCCAGCACCGCGCACCGCGTGGGTCGGCCTGGGCCGCCGCGGCGCCCCCAAGACTAGAGTTGCGGATTATGAGAGCTCGCCTGACCTTCCGTGAAGCACTGTCCCAGCGTGTCATCGTGGCGGACGGAGCGATGGGCACCATGCTCCAGGCGCACGATCTCGACCTCGACCAGTTCGAGGGGCACGAGGGATGCAACGACATCCTCAACATCACCCGCCCCGACATCGTCCACGACACCCACGCCGCCTTCCTCGCCGTGGGCTCGGACTGCGTCGAGACCAACACCTTCTCAGCGAACTACGGCGGTCTGGCCGAGTACGGCATCGAGGACCGCGCCTACGAGATCGCGGAGGCGGGCGCCCGGGTGGCCCGCGAGGCCGCCGACGCCTACTCCACCCCCGACCACCCCCGCTACGTCCTCGGGTCGGTCGGCCCAGGCACCAAGCTGCCGACCCTGGGCCACGCCCCCTACGCCCTCCTACGCGACCACTACGAGCAGTGCCACCGGGGCCTCATCGACGGCGGCGCCGACGCCATCCTCATCGAGACCTGCCAGGACCTGCTCCAGGTCAAGGCCGCCGTCGTCGGGGCCCAGCGCGCCCGCAGGGCCCTGGGCAGCGACATCCCGATCATCGCCCAGGTCACCATCGAGACCACCGGCACCATGCTGATGGGATCGGAGATCGGCGCCGCGCTGACCTCCCTGGCCCCGCTGGGCATCGACGTCATCGGCCTGAACTGCGCCACCGGCCCGGCCGAGATGAGCGAGCACCTGCGCTACCTGTCGCACCACTCGCCCATCCCCGTCTCCTGTATGCCCAACGCCGGTCTGCCCCAGCTCGGCTCCGACGGCGCGGTCTACCCGCTCACCCCGGCCGAGCTGGCCGACGCCCACGACACCTTCACCTCCGAGTTCGGCCTGAGCATGGTCGGCGGCTGCTGCGGCACCACCCCCGAGCACCTGCGCCAGGTGGTCGAGCGCGTCCAGGGGCGCGGGATCAAGGACCGCAAACCGCTCGTGGAGGCGGCCGCCGCCTCGCTCTACCAGAGCGTGCCCTTCCGCCAGGACGCCAGCTACCTCGCGGTCGGCGAGCGCACCAACGCCAACGGCTCCAAGAAGTTCCGCACCGCCATGCTGGAGGAGCGCTGGGACGACTGCGTGGAGATGGCCCGCGACCAGATCCGCGACGGCGCACACCTGCTCGACCTCAACGTCGACTACGTGGGCCGCGACGGCGTCCGCGACATGCGAGAGCTGGCCTCCCGGTTCGCCACCTCCTCCACCCTGCCGATCATGCTCGACTCCACCGAGCCCGCCGTGCTGGAGGCCGGTCTGGAGGCGCTGGGCGGGCGCGCGGTGATCAATTCGGTCAACTACGAGGACGGCGACGGCCCCGACTCGCGCTTCACCCGCATCATGAGGCTGGTCTCCGAGCACGGCGCCGCCGTGGTCGGCCTGTGCATCGACGAGGAGGGCCAGGCCCGCACCGCCGAGTGGAAGCTGCGCGTGGCCACCCGCCTGATCGAGCAGATCACCGGCGAGTGGGGGCTGAGGACCAGCGACATCATCATCGACTGCCTCACCTTCCCCATCACCACCGGGCAGGAGGAGACGCGCCGCGACGGCATCGAGACCCTCAACGCCATCCGCGAGCTCAAGCGCCGCTACCCGGACGTGCAGACCACGCTCGGCCTGTCCAACCTGTCTTTCGGCGTCAACCCGGCCGCGCGCATCGTGCTGAACTCGGTGTTCCTGCACGAGGCGGTCGAGGCGGGGCTGGACTCGGCGATCGTGCACGCCTCCAAGATCGTGCCGATCAACCAGATCCCCGAGGAGCAGCGCCAGGTCGCCCTCGACCTGGTCTACGACCGGCGTACCGACGACTACGACCCCCTGTCCCGGTTCATCGAGCTGTTCGAGGGCGTGGACGCCAAGTCCATGAAGGCGTCCCGCGCCGAGGAACTGGCCGCCCTGCCGCTGTGGGAGCGCCTGGAGCGGCGCATCGTGGACGGCGAGATGACCGGTATCGAGGCCGACCTGGACGCGGCGCTGGCGGAGAAGCCCGCCCTGGACATCGTCAACGACACCCTCCTGGAGGGCATGAAGACCGTCGGCGAGCTGTTCGGCTCCGGAAAGATGCAGCTGCCGTTCGTGCTCAAGTCCGCCGAGGTCATGAAGGGCGCGGTCGCCTACCTCGAACCGCACATGGACAAGACCGACGACGACGGCAAGGGGCGCATCGTCCTGGCCACCGTCAAGGGCGACGTCCACGACATCGGCAAGAACCTCGTCGACATCATCCTGTCCAACAACGGCTACGACGTCGTCAACATCGGCATCAAGCAGCCGGTGTCGGCGATCCTGGAGGCGGCCGAGCGGGAGCGCGCCGACGTCATCGGCATGTCGGGGCTGCTGGTCAAGTCCACGGTGATCATGAGGGAGAACCTGGAGGAGATGAACTCCCGGGGGCTGTCCGAGCGCTTCCCGGTGCTGCTGGGCGGCGCGGCGCTCACCCGCTCCTACGTGGAGCAGGACCTGGCCGAGATGTTCGACGGCGAGGTCCGCTACGCCAAGGACGCCTTCGAGGGGCTGCGCCTGATGGACAGCTTCATGGCGGTCAAGCGCGGAGAGGAGGGCGCCGAACTGCCCGCGCTGCGCCAGCGCAAGGTGCGCCGGGGCGCCACGTTGAAGGTGACCGAGCCCGAGGACATGCCCGCGCGCAGCGACGTGGCCACCGACAACCGGATCCCCGTGCCGCCGTTCTGGGGCGACCGGATCAGCAAGGGCATCCCGCTGGCCGACTACTCCGCCTTCCTCGACGAGCGCGCGACGTTCATGGGGCAGTGGGGGCTCAAGGGCACGCGGGGCGGCGACGGCCCCAGCTACGAGGAGCTCGTGGAGACCGAGGGGCGCCCGCGCCTGCGGATGTGGCTGGACCGCATCCAGACCGACGGCCTGCTGGAGGCCGCGGTCGTGCACGGGCACTTCCCCTGCTACAGCGAGGGCGACGACCTCGTGGTGCTGGACGAGGACGGCGGCGCCGAGCGCGTCCGGTTCACGTTCCCGCGTCAGCGCCGCGACCGGCACCTGTGCTTGGCCGACTACTTCCGGCCCAAGGAGTCGGGGGAGCTGGACGTGGTGTCCTTCCAGGTCGTGACCGTGGGGTCGGCGATCAGCCGGGCCACGGCGGAGCTGTTCGAGAAGAACGCCTACCGCGACTACCTGGAGCTGCACGGCCTGTCCGTCCAGCTGACCGAGGCGCTGGCCGAGTACTGGCACACCCGGGTCCGTGCCGAGCTGGGCTTCGCCGGGGAGGACCCGGCCGAGCTCGACGCCTTCTTCAAGCTCGGCTACCGTGGCGCGCGGTTCTCCCTGGGCTACGGGGCCTGCCCCAACCTGGAGGACCGGGCCAAGATCATGCGCCTGTTGGAGCCCGAGCGGGTGGGGGTCACGCTGTCGGAGGAGTTTCAGCTCGTCCCCGAGCAGGCCACCGACGCCATCGTCATCCACCACCCGGAGGCGACCTACTTCAACGTCTGACCGGTCCCGCACGGTGGGTACCATCGGCGTTCCACACCCGGCCCCGTCCCTGCCGCCAGGGGCGGGGCCGCGGCCTGCGGCCCCGGGAGCGAAGTGTTCTCGGTGCGGACAGAGCGCCGACAGACACACGTCACGCCCAGGGCGCCCGCGGCCGTCCACGATGGTGGACCCCGGGTCGCCCGGCGGGCGCGCGGGGGCACGGGGGCGCTTCGAACGACACGAGAGGGGAGAGTGTGGTGCCGGTCCGCCCAGGGCGGGGCCGCGCCACCGAGAGCATGGCTGAACCGAGCACTCCGGGCCGCCGCACGACCGCGGCCGGGCCCGCCGGGGAGCGCCGCCTCCAGGCGGTCCTCCTGGACATGGACGGGACCCTCATCGACAGCGAGGGGCTTTGGGGGGAGTCCGAGGCCGAACTCGTCGCGGAGCTGGGCGGGGTGTGGACCGAGGAGGACCACGCCCGCAACGTCGGCAACGCCGCCGAGCCCGTGGGGCGGTACATCATCGGGCTGACCGGTGCGGACCTGACCCCCCGCCAGGTCGCCGACCGGCTCTACGAGAAGTTCCGGGCCAAGCTGGAGGACGGCGCCGAGCTGCGGCCCGGCGCCAAGGAGCTGGTCGCGCTGGTGTCCGGGGCGGGGATCCCGGTGTCGCTGGTGACCTCCACCGAGCGCGCGCTGGTCAGCGCCGCGATCGGGGGGATCGGTCTGGAGAGCTTCGACGACTCGGTGGCCGGGGACGAGGTCAGCGCGAACAAGCCCGACCCCGCCCCCTACCTGATCGCGGCCGAGCGGCTGGGGGTGGACCCCCGGCGCTGCGTGGCCGTGGAGGACTCGGTCGTCGGGGTGGCCTCGGCCGCCTCCGCGGGGTGCGCGACGGTCGCGGTGCCCAACCACGTGGAGATCGCCCCGCGCGAGGGCGTGGTCTTCCGCGAGTCGCTGGTGGGCGTGGACCTGGAGTGGCTGGAGTCTCTGGTCGCCGACCGCTGATCCGCGTGCTCGACGGGGTCGCGGCGTCGACCGCGGCTCCTTCGCCCGCCCCGTCCCGCGCGACCCTGGCGGCGCCCGGCGCACCCCGGCGTGACCCGGGACCGAAGACGGAGCCCCGGCTTCGGTCCCGTGGCGGCGCCGGGGGCGTGGGTACCGTGGAGACAGGGGTCCCGGGCGGCCGCCGGGCCGGGGGACTCCCTAAGGGATCGGCCTGATGTGCGCGACGGCGCCGGATGGGAGACTGGCGACATGTTCGAGCTGCCTGAGAACCTGCCCGTCTCCGACCTGACCGTGGGCGCCGTCCTCACCGGCCTGGGGCTGATCGTCTCCTTCCTGGTGTGGCGCCGTCGGGGCGCCGCCTCGGGCCTGCGCGGCGCGGCCTGGTCGCTGCTGCCGCTGACCGTGGCCCTGCTCGGGTTGATGAGTGTGGTGTGGGAGTTCGTGCGCGGGGTCGTGGGCGTCCTCACCGGGCTGTTGATCAGTCCGTTCGTGTGGGCCGGAGTGATCCTGGCGGGGCTGGCCGTGGTGCTCTACATCGCCTCCGGTGTCATGCGCTCCCGGGGGGTGGGCACCACGCCGCGTGGTGCCAGGGCCAAGGCCGTGAAGGACGGGGACGGCGCCGGGAAGGGCGGCGGTACCCCGGCCGCCGGGGCCGGCGGCAGCGCTCCGCAGGTGGACACCGGGAAGTCCCCGGGGAAGAAGGCGGCCCCCGCCGACGACCTGTCCGACCTCGGTGACATCGAGGAGCTGCTGCGCAAGCGCGGGATCGAGTAGGGGCGGGGTCGCTCCCGCTCCCACGGCGGGCCCGCGCGGGCGCCGCCCGCGCGCGGTGGCACCGGGACGGTTAGCCTGCCCGGATGACGGCCCACGCATTCTCTCCTCACGAGCTGACCCGACGCGTCGCCCGGTCGCACGCGCGTGTGACCGAGTTCTGCGACGCCCTCGGCGACGATCGGGTGATCGGGGTCTCGGCCCTGCCCGGCTGGTCACGCGGACACGTCATCCAGCACCTGGCGGACAACGCCCGCGCCTTCGAGCGGCAGGCCCGCCACGCCCTGCGCGGCCGACTCATCGACGTCTACGACGGCGGACAGCGGGGGCGCGACCTGTCCATCGAGCGGGGCGCCGCCCGCCCCCCGGCTCGACTGCACGCCGAGCTGCGGGAGGCGCAGCGGGCCCTGGAGGAGATCTGGGCCGCGCTGACGGAGGAGGACTGGCGCCGACCGGTGCGGTTCCGCTCGGGCACCGTGCTGGACACCGCCCTGGCCCGGTGGCGGGAGGCCGAGATCCACGCCGTCGACCTGGCCGCCGGGTACCGGCCCCGCGACTGGTCCAGGGACTTCGCCCTGCACACCCTGGACTTCCTGGCCGAACGCGCGCCGAGCGGGGTGCGGCTGGATCTGCGCGCCACCGACGACGAGCACGCGCGCTCCCTGGGGGCGGGGAGGCCGGTGCGGGTGTCCGGGGCGCTGCGCGACCTCGCGGCGTGGATGGCGGGTCGGGCGACCGACGGTGAGCTGTCCGCGTCCACTACCACACTCCCCGAGCTGGGTCCGTGGCCGCCCGCGGTCGTGGACCGGTGAGCGGGGCTCCCCGCCCAACGCGGCCGGTACGGCGGGTGACGGGGAACGAACCGGCAACGGAACGATGACGACCCGGACGGCGGCTCCGCCTCGGCGGGGCCGCCGTCGCTTCGGGAAGTCGCGCGAACGCTCTCGGGGTCATAGCACTTGCCATAGTGTCCCCTCCTCGGGCCGGTTTCCCCTGTTATCAGGGAGTATCGTGGGGGCGCGCTACCGGCCGGTATGCCCTGGTCATCCGGGTCGCCCGATGAATGTGAAGTTTGTCGGAGGGTGGCAATAAATGAGTTTTTTGTCATCATTTGTCACGATTCAGATACATCACACTGAACTGGACGATATGCGTCTGACGGGCGAGTAAGTTGGTCGCTGTGTAACAGCCCGGGCGGTCTCGCGTCGGATGTGTCCAACACCTCACGGTGACTCGGCGCACCCGAGCGACCGTGTCCGGCGCGGTGGAGGCACCCCCTCCTCGCCGCCGGTCCCGCCCACGCCAGCCAGTGTCGAGATCCGACCGGCCCCACATCGTGAGGACCCCAACGGGTCATCCCCCAGTCCTCACGCGTGGGTTCAGTCCTCCCTCGGCCGAAGCGTATGAGTGGAGAGAGTGGTGTCCCGATGAGCGCGCCCTCGCAAGCCCCCGAGTCGGCGGACCAGTCGACCGCAGCGGATGCCGTCGAGGGGTCCAAGGCCACGTCCGGTCACGGCGGATCGGACAACCGGTCCCTCCGGCAGATCGCGTGGCAGCGGCTGAAGCGGGACAAGGTCGCGATGGTCTCCGGCGTGGTGGTGCTGCTGCTCATCATCGCCGCGATCCTGGCGCCGCTCCTGACCAAGTGGTTCGGGTACCCGCCCACCGAGTACCACCAGGACCTCATCGACGCCTCCACCCGGCTCCCCTTCAAGGACCCGGAGAACCCCTACGACCCGCAGACGGGTTTCGCGATCACCGATCCGTGGGGCGGCATCAGCGCCGACCACTGGCTCGGCCTCGAACCCACCACGGGCCGCGACATGTTCAGCCGCCTGCTCCACGGTGCGCAGATCTCCCTGCTGGTGGCGTTCCTGTCCACCCTGGTCTGCGTCGTGATCGGCACCGTCCTCGGCATCATCGCCGGGTACAAGGGCGGCTGGATCGACACCGTCATCAGCCGCGCCATGGACATCTTCCTGGCCTTCCCGCTGATGCTCTTCGCGATCGCGCTCGTCGGCGTCATCCCCGAGGGCCTCCTGGGGCTGACCGGCAACGGCCTGCGCATCGGGGTCATCGTCTTCATCATCGGGTTCTTCAACTGGCCCTACATCGCCCGTATCGTCCGCGGTCAGACGCTCTCCCTGCGCGAGCGCGAGTTCATCGAGGCGGCCCGCAGCCTGGGCGCCGGCAACCGGCACATCCTGGTCAAGGAGATCCTGCCCAACCTGATCACGCCGATCCTGGTCTACTCGACGCTGCTGATCCCCACGAACATCCTGTTCGAGGCGGCGCTGAGCTTCCTGGGTGTGGGCATCAACCCGCCCACCCCGAGCTGGGGAAAGATGCTCTCCGAGGCGATCAAGTTCTACGAGAACGGTCCCTACTTCGTCGTCTATCCCGGCCTGGCCATCTTCATCACCGTCCTGGCGTTCAACCTGTTCGGTGACGGCCTCCGAGACGCCTTCGACCCCAAGACCTCGGACTGATCCGCGTCGGTACGGGACGAGGCGCACCGCCCCTCCCGTGCCGACACGGATCGACCCGCGGGTCCAACCATCCCCTTTTCAGGTTCGGTAGAGAGGTAGTTCCTTGAGGAAACGCACCCTCGGCTTCGTCGCGCTCGGCGCGGCGGCGTCCATCTTCCTGTCCGCGTGCGGCGGCGGCAACGGTTCCGACGGCAACGGCGGCGGTGAGGGCGCCGGCTTCAACGCCGCCGAGACCGCGATCGTCAACCCCTCGGACAAGACCGGCGGCACCCTGCGCTACGCCATCCAGTCCGACTTCGACTCCGTCGACCCGGGCAACACCTACTACGGCTTCAGCTGGAACTTCTCGCGCTACTTCGCGCGCACCCTGCTGGCCTACAACCCGGAGCCGGGCGAGAACGCCACCGACCTGGTCCCCGACATGGCTGCGGGCATGCCCACGCCGAACGAGGACTTCACCGAGTGGACGGTCGAGATCCAGCAGGGCCTCAAGTACGAGGACGGCACGGAGATCACCGCCCAGGACATCAAGTACGGCATCATCCGCGGTGACTTCAACGGCGGCACCCTGGTCAACGGCCCGAGCTACTTCGCCCAGAAGCTCGACGCCGACCCGGACTTCAACGTCTACGAGTCCTCCGACCCGCTCGGCGAGTTCGACGCCATCGAGACCCCGGACGACCACACCCTGGTCTTCCACCTCAAGGAGAGCTTCTCGGAGTTCCCCAACATCCTGATCATGCCGCAGACCGCCCCGGTCCCGGTGGACGCGGACACCGGCGAGCTCTACCAGCAGCACGTCGTCTCTTCGGGCCCGTACAAGTTCGACGGCGACTACGAGCCCGGCGTCCAGCTCAACCTCGTGCGCAACGAGGAGTGGGACCCCGAGACCGACCCGATCCGCCCGGCGCTGCCGGACCGGATCGAGGTCGAGATCGGCGTCAACCAGGACGAGATCGACGAGCGCCTGGTCAACGGCGAGCTCGACGTCGACCTGTCCGGTGTGGGCGTGGGCCCGGCCATGCACAGCCGCCTGGCCAGTGACCAGTCCGAGCGTCCCAACATCGACAACCTGTTCTCGGGCGCCACGCGCTACGTGAACATCCACATCCCGGTGATCGAGGACGTGAACTGCCGCCAGGCGATCATGTACGCGGCCGACCGCGACAGCATGCACCGCGCCTGGGGCGGCGAGCTGGGCGGCGACATCGCCACCAACCTGATCCCGCCGCAGATCCCGGGCTCGAACCCGGAGAGCGACCTGTACCCCTCCGAGGACAACAAGGGCGACCTCGACTCCGCCCGCGAGAAGCTGGAGGAGTGCGGCGAGCCGGACGGCTTCGAGACCGTCATCGCCGTCCGCGAGGGCCGCGAGAACGACGTCCAGACCGCCCAGGCTCTCCAGGAGGCCCTGAGCCGCGTCGGCATCGAGGCCGCGGTCGAGACCTACCCGGCCGGTGACTTCTACGGCCAGTACGCCGGTTCCCAGGACTTCGTCCGCGAGAACAACATCGGCCTGAGCGTCTCCGGCTGGATCCCCGACTGGCCCACCGGCTACGGGTTCGCCCAGGCGATCACCGACGGCCGCGCCATCCAGGAGACCGGTAACTACAACATGGCCGAGCTCGACGACCCCGAGATCAACGAGCTGTGGGACCGGTCGATGCAGACCGAGGACCCCGAGGAGCGCGCCGACATCTACGCCAAGATCGACACCCTCGTGATGGAGCAGGCCGCCATCCTCCCGGTGGTCTTCGACCGCGCGATGTTCTACCGCTCCCCTGAGCTGACCAACGTCTACTTCCAGCCGGGTTACGCCATGTACGACTTCATGGCCCTGGGCGTGGACCGCGGCTAGCCACCACCGGCCAAGTTCCGAACTATCACGACAAGGCAGGTGAAGGCGGCGGGGGCCCTGCGGCCCCGCGGGTAGCCCCCGCCGCCGACCGCGATGTTGACCTACATTCTCCGCCGACTCGGTGCGGGCCTGTTGCTGCTCGCCATCGTCACGATGGTCACCTTCTGGATCTTCTACGTCCTGCCCCGCTGGGCCGGGGTGACGCCGGAGGGCATGGCCGCCATGTACGTGGGCAAGGCGCCCACCCCCGAGGCCCTGGCGGCCACGGTGGACCGGCTCGGGCTGGACCAGCCGATCGCCGTCCAGTTCTACGACTTCGTCAGGACGCTGCTCCTCGGTACCGAGTACACCTTCGGCCGACAGACGGTGGAGTGCGCGGCGCCGTGCCTGGGCTACTCCTTCACGACCAACACCCCTGTCCTGGAGCAGATCCTCAGCCGCCTGCCGGTCACGATGTCCCTGGCCGCGGGCGCGGCCGTCATCTGGGTCGTCGGAGGTGTCGCGGTCGGCGTGCTCTCGGCCGTCAAGAAGGGCAGCGTCTTCGACCGGCTCGCCATGTCCCTGGCGCTGGTCGGCGTCTCGCTGCCGATCTACTTCACCGGTCTGCTCTCACTGGCGTTCCTGGTGCACACCTGGAACCTCTTCCCGGTGCCCCGGTACGTGCCCCTCACCGAGGACCCGGTCGCCTGGGTCCAGGTGATGATCCTCCCGTGGGTGACCCTGGCGTTCCTGCACGCCGCCCAGTACGCGCGCCAGACCCGCGCGGGCATGCTGGAGACCCTCGGCGAGGACTACATCCGCACCGCCCGGGCCAAGGGCCTGAGCGAACGGCGGGTGATCTTCAAGCACGCGCTGCGGCCCACGCTGACCCCGATCGTCACGATCTTCGGCCTCGACCTGGGCCTGGTGCTCGGCGGCGCCATCCTGACCGAGACGACGTTCTCGCTCAACGGTGTGGGCAAGTACGCGATCGACGCCATCGTCGCCAAGGACCTCCCCGTGATCCTCGGCGTCACCCTCATGGGCGCGTTCTTCATCGTCCTGTGCAACCTGATCGTCGACCTGCTCTACCCGGTCGTCGACCCGCGGGTGCGGATCGCCAAGTAACACGCGAAAGCGCCGACCAGACCAGCTCTAGTGAAGGAATGTGACATGGCCTCGACCGAGCCCGTCGTCCGGGTGGACGACCTGCGGGTGACGTTCCCGACGATGGACGGTGACGTC
>NZ_QPNC01000051.1 GCF_003386285.1 Nocardiopsis sp. FIRDI 009 | reverse complement strand
CAGGGCTGTTTCAAAGTCGGGGTCGTGGTGCATCAGCGCTGATCACAGCCCTGTAGCGATCCGGTCGAAGCCCCCACCAACGAGCAACGGAGCCCGCTAGAAGATCAGGGACTCTCACATCTCTGATTTCCAAGGGACTCCGTTGCGCCCCCGGTCTGCCACGCCCACTGTCGCCCCTGTCGACCTTCTCGGCAAACTCGCGGCCCTGGACGATCCCCGCTCACCGCGAGGACGCCGCCACAGCCTGGCCAGCGTCCTGCTGTGCGCCCTGTCCGCGATGGTGGCAGGAGCCCGCCACCTGCGGGCCATCGGCCAGTGGGCCGACGCCGCACCGCAACACACCCTGGCCCGGTTGGGCTGCCGGATCACCTGCCCCGCCCTGGGAACGCGCACCGCTCCGTGCCCGGCGACCATCCGCCGCGTCCTGCTCGCCCTGGCCCCGAGACCCTGGCCGCCCTGGCCAAGCCCGAGACCCTCGAGGTGGTGGCGGTGGACGGCAAGACCCTGCGCGGATCGGCCACGTCCACCGAGACGGCGGTGCACCTGCTCGCCGCCCTGACCCCCGACCGGGACCTGGTCGCGCAGGTGCGGGTACCGGCGGGCACCAGCGAGATCGACGCCCTGACGACCCTTTTGGCGGGTGTGGACCTGGCCGACGCCGTGGTCACCGCCGATGCCCTGCACACCCGGACCGACACCGCCTCGTACTTGGTGGAGGAGTTGCACGCCGACTATGTGTTGACCGTCAAACGCAACCAGAAAGCCCTGTTCGAGCAGGTAGCAGCGCTGCCTTGGGCTCAGGCCCCCACCTTGGGCGCCACCCGGGACCGCGGCCACGGGCGAGCCGAGACCCGTACTGTCAAGGCCATCGACCTCGCCGGACGGACCGGTTTCCCGCACGCGGTCCAGGCGGTACGCGTGCGCCGCTACGTGAGGGATCTACGCACCGGGGAAGTGTCGTGGACCTGCGCGTATGCGGTGACCTCGCTGGAGGTCGGGCAGGCGGACGTAGCCCGGATCGGTGCGCTGGTGCGGAGACATTGGGGCATCGAGGCCTGGCATCACGTCAAGGACGTCACTTTGGGTGAGGGCGCCTGCAAGGTCCGCTCCGGGCACGCTCCCGACAACCTGGCC
>NZ_QPNC01000050.1 GCF_003386285.1 Nocardiopsis sp. FIRDI 009 | reverse complement strand
CCGGAGAGATCACCCGAGCCGTGCTCGTACTTCAACTCCGCGAAGCACGATGAAAAGCGCTCAGTGCCATGACGTCCTGCCCAAAGCGTATCCACAGGAGCCATGACATTGACGCCGTTCGTGCTCTTCAGTTCCGTACTGACACGGCACGGGGCGGCATCGCACGGCCTCAGACGGCACGACGGATCGGATGGGGTGGTACGAAACAGCACGCAGCGAAAAGCCACGGCACGCATCAACCGGACTTCCCATCCGACGGTCGCGGGTTCGAATCCTGCCGGGTGCGCTACAAAATCCCAGTTCAGAATGGGAGTTCCGGCTCACCCTCAAGCGAGAGTGCGCGCCGGTGAACACGTACTCGCGCGGATCCCACCCGCCTCGGCGCCCGGCTGCTTCGTGCCGTCAGCGCGTATCCGCCCCGTCCGGGCCTGCCCGACCGGACGACAGCGAAAAGGTGTCCGCCGTCCCGAGGTAGCGGCCGCCGATCCTGCCCAGAGCCCGCAACCGATCGTGCCTGATCCGACCATGCTCGTCCATGACGTCGGGGCACACGTGGAAACAGACGGCCCTACCGATCACCAGCAGCGCGTTTCCGATCGGCAGGGATCGCTCCAGCACGCACTCCATCGAGACGGGGGACTCCGCCACCCGGGCCGGAACCACGTGACGTGCCGGGGCGGCCGACGTCTTGGCCGCGGCGAACTCGTCGTCCTCCGCCGGGAGTCGCGCCGACGTGGCCGCCATGGCCTCGCCCAGGGCCTCCGACACGATGTCGACCACGAACTCACCGGTTCTGGCGATGTTGGCGGCCGTGTCCTTGGGCGCTCCGTCATCGCGCTTCTCGATGGTCAGCGACAGCATCGGTGGGTCGGTGGAGGCGACGGTGAAGTAGCTGAACGGGGCGAGGTTGGGGACGCCTTCGGGGTCGACGGTACTGGTCCAGGCAATGGGCCGGGGGCACGACACCGCCCAACAGCAGTCTGCGTACGGCCTCTCCGGTCATCCGTTCCGGAGCGAGGGTCACCTGCTCCACAGATCCTCCTCGAACTCGTCGGCGCACCCGGCGGGGAACAGGGCGGAAGGGGACGCCGAGTGCGTGCGCAGGCTGTGCGCCGCGGGAGCGGTGGTGATCGGCAAGACCGCCACGCACGAGTTCGCCTACGGTCCGACCGGTGACCGTTCGCTGTCCGGTCCCGTGCGCAATCCGCACGCTCCAGGACGGATGTCAGGAGGCTCCAGCGGCGGCAGCGCCGCAGCCGTGGCCGCGGGGATCGTGCCGGCGGCGCTGGGTACCGACACGGGGGGATCGGCGCGGATCCCGGCGGCACTGTGCGGGGTGGCCGGTTTCAAACCGGCGCACGGAACGGTCCCGGCCGACGGGGTGATCCCGCTGGCCCCGTCACTGGAGCACGTGGGTGTCCTGGCCGGAACGGCCGAGGACTGCCGTGTGGTGGCCGCCGCTGTGACCGGGGCCCCCGATTTCGGGGGGTGGGGGCACGGCGCCGTGCCCGCGTGCTGTGGCTGCGGCCGCCACCCTCTGCGCCGACGCGGCCGGAGGTGGTTCGGATCGCGCGTACGGTGCTCGAACCCGTGGGCGCGGTGGTGGAGGCGGACTGGCCCGAGGCAGCGGCGCTGTGGGACACCTTCACGGTGTCGCAGGGTGCGCAGGTCTACGACGTACACGCCGAACGGGTGGCCAGCGCCCCGCAGCTCTTCGACGAGGAAGTGCTGGATCGGCTGCGGTCGGCCGCGCGTGTGTCGGGCTGGCGGTACGTTCGCGCGCTGCGCGAGCGTGAGCGGGCCCGAGAGGCGGTGACGGCGCTCCTACGCGGGTATGCTGCCCTGGCCCTTCCCACAACTCCTCTCCCAGCGCCCCGTATCGGCCAACGGGAGGTCTTGGTGGACGGCACGGAGACGGCGGTCCGATCGGCGCTGCTCAGCTTGACCTCTGAGTGGAACGTGGTCGGAGCTCCCGCGCTCAGTGTGCCCGCGGGAACGGTGGCCGGGCTGCCGGTGGGGCTGCAACTGGTCGGGGCCGAAGGTGGCGAGGGCACACTGTTCGACCTGGCCGAACGGGTGAACCCCGGGTAGTGCGCCAGGCGGGCCCCGAACAGATGTCCCGCGGAGGGACGGGGACCCCAGGCCTCCCGTCGACCAGCGAGCACCCACGTCGACAGGCCGGTGCCGCATCCACCGGTTGAGTCCGGTCTGGGGGGAGGTCACCGATGAACCCGCTCTCCACCGAACTCAGTACATGCCACAGCCTCCGATGAACCCGGCACGAAACACCGCGTGGGCCCCTCTCCTGAGGGCTTCGGGGGTCAGCGCGACGGCGCCTCCTCGGGCCGCGGGCGGGCGTGCTACCCGCCCGCGGCGGCGACCGGCTGTCTGAGGATGGTGCGCAGCTTCTCCGGTGCCACCCTGCGGAAGTCGCTGAGATAGATCTCGTGGTGCCTGCCGACCATGCGCAGCCCGTTGTCCGGAATGAACCCGTGGTGCATCCGCGTGAGCACGTCCGCCTCGTCGTCGAACGAGCCGACGTGCAACGTCTGCACGCAGCGGCCCTCCGACAGCGACTCCAGACGGACGTCGCCCAGGCGCGCGGGCCTGTTCCTCTCCCCGGCCCGTTCGACGGCGGCGGCGAACATGTCCCGGTCGATCCAGTCCGGGACCATGATCATCAGCGTCCAGTCCCACCGCGACTTGTCGCGCTCCGCCGTGAAGGCGTCCATGTCCTCGGCCCACCACAGGCCCTCCAGGGGCATGACGACGTAGTCGCGCCCGAGGTCCCGTTTGCTGGCGAACTTCAGCTTGTAGGCCACGGGGTAGAGCGCCTCGACCGCCTCGGTGAAGGCCGGCGAGGTGTTCGGGTCCCCGTGGCCGTCGATCATGAGGTACCGCATGTCCGGCACCTGCGTGATCCGGAACCGGCCCCGTTGCGCCTGGTAGGCGTCGAGGGTCCGTTTGAAGTCGGTTTTGTTCGTCATCGGCCCTCCGGGCTCGGACGGCGAGCTACGGCCTTTCCGCCTCCGGGCGGCTCAGGAGAACACCCTAGGCTCCGCCGGCGCGAGGGGCCAGCGGGACGTGTGGACCAGTCCCCGCTTCCCCGACCCGGTGGACACGCCAAGGGCCGGTGGGGGCGTGATCACGTCCCCACCGGCCCCGGCTCTCACACCGCTGTCTAGACGGGCTGCCCGGCCTTGCGCTTCTCGACGCGCTCAGCTCGCAGGCGTCGTGCTTCGTCGGCGTCCAACACCGGCGCCGCGGTCAACAACTGACGCGTGTACTCACTCTGCGGATCCTCGTACACACTGTCGCTGTCCCCCATCTCCACGACCTCGCCCTTGCGCATCACCGCGACCCGGTCCGAGACCTGCCGCACCACCGCCAGATCATGCGCCACG
>NZ_QPNC01000005.1 GCF_003386285.1 Nocardiopsis sp. FIRDI 009 | reverse complement strand
ACGGTCAAGCCCGTGACCGGAACGGTGTCCGGGTCACGAGCTGAGGTTAAACGCCAAGCTAGGAAACTCGAGCTGCTGCGGCCACATCCGGTCACACTGATGATTTTCCTGATCACGCATGCGAGGCCGACCCGCTTCGTGCTCCGCAGCACCCTGGTGACACTGCACCAAGCGTCACAGTTATCGGATGGTTGAGCATGAAACGACTGTAACAGCATGTGACGTCACGTACCGAACAGACTTCTCATCCGATGGCAGCGGCAAGATCCCGATGTACCCCTGGGGGTGCACCACATCGGCCAAGGGCGTGCACCCGGAGGGTGCACACCTCGCAGCGGAACGCGGGACAACGCAGTACAGCCAGGGGATCACCTCCCCCACTACCTGCGGATTCTCATATTTGCGCAGGTCAGGGCGCTTGCCGACCCCAGTTCAAGTCCCGTCACTCACCCCAGAGCCGACAAGGCCCTGACCTGCGGAAACATCCGCCGGTCAGGGGCTTTCGCGTTGTCGGGGGCGCACCAGCGGGTGCACGGGTCAAGATTCGCCCGGCGGGTGTGCACCGCCCACCCCGTCACTCACTTCTCGGCCAAGGGCGACCCTCCGTCCGTTACCGGACCGGGTCATCCTGGTCTGAGCCCTGTCCCGGCTCGACCACGGCCAGGGCGCACGACGGAACCGGCGGGTCAGGCCGCCTGGGGCACCGTCCGCGCGCTCCCCCACAGGATGCGGGACAGGGTCTCGTCGATCTCGCGTGTCGGGGTGTCGCGGGTCAGGCCCGCCAACGCGCGGGGGTCGTGTGCGCCCCCCTCGGCCAGGTCGCCGACGGCGGCCCTGACCCGGTCCAGGTGCGCGCCCACCGCGGAGGGATCGTCGCCCACCGCCTCCTCGTAGGAGCGCAGGGCCTGGAAGAAAGCCACCCAGCGCAGGTGGGCGCCCTCGTCGGGAGCGTGGCGGAGCCGGTACTCGGCGGCCGCGCGTGTCCTGCGCAGCGTGGGTGTCCTCATCGATGCATCACCTCTCTGCGCCGCCGGTGCAAGGGGAGGAAGGCGGGGCCGGACCGGGCGGCGTGTGCGGTCCGGACATGGTGAAGGGCCGGGGAGGACGCTCCCAGGCCCTCCGTTCATCGGCGGGACGGAACGGTCGCACCCGCCCACGGGACGGTGCTCAGGCCTTGATCTCCCGTGCCTGGCCGTCACCCTCGCTGATGCTGATCTTGCGCGGCTTGGCCTGTTCGGCCACCGGCACGCGCAGGGTGAGGACGCCGTCCACATACTCGGCGGAGATGTTGTCGGCGTCCAAGGACTCGCCCAGGAAGAGCTCACGGGAGAACGTGCCGGAAGGGCGCTCGGCCACGACCATCTCGCGCCCCTTCTCCGCCGTGTCCGCGCGTTCGGCCTTGACGGTGAGGACGTTGCGCTCGATCTCCAGGTCGATGGAGTCGGCCCGCACGCCCGGCAGGTCGAAGTGGACGATGAACGTGTCTCCGTCGCGGTACGCGTCCATCGGCATAGCCACCGGACGGGCCACGTCGCCGAGCATGCGCTGGGTGATCCGGTCGAACTCGCGGAAGGGGTCCGTGCGCATCAGCATCATGACTACCTCCTGTGCGACGCTGACATAAACTGATGCGTCCTGACGCAGGTTTTCTATCACATATGCGTGAGAATAAACATGGTGGCTAGGAGAGATCATCACCACCCAGGAAGGGAGGTATCATGACCGCTCCTGAGGATCCGCACGCCGTGCTGGGGCTCCCGCCCGACGCCACCCGTGCACAGGTGGTCCGGGCCTTCCGCGCGTTGGCGTGCCGCCTGCACCCCGACGTCCCCGGCGGCGACCGCGCCGCCTACGCTCGTGTCCGCAGGGCCTACGACCTCCTCACCGCCCCTTCCCAGGACACCGGTTCCAGCCCGACGGGCCGGGGGCGCGCCGTCCGGATCCCGGTACGCGTCCGGAAGGCCCGCCCGCGCCGCGGGGCCGATGTCTCGGCCACCGTCCGTCTCGGCCTGGGCCGCGCGGTCCACGGTGGCACGGTGGTCGCGGACCCGGGCGACGGCCGCCGGGTTGTCGTCACCGTCCCAGCCGGAATCCGCGACGGCACACGGCTGCGCCTGCGCGACCGGGGACTGCCCGGAGCGCACGGCGGCCCTCCGGGGGACCTCTTGGTGACTGTGCGCGTCGACGAACACCCCGCCTACCGTCGGACGGCCTCCGACCTGCGCGCCACGCTCGTGCTCGCCTACACTGAGGCCGTTCTGGGCACGGACGCCGTCATCACCGCACTGGACGGCCGCGAGATCACCGTGCCGGTCCCACCCGGCACGGTCCCGGGAAGCACGATCACCCTCCCCGGCGAAGGCGTCCCCTCCTCCGGCGGCGCCCGGGGCGATCTGGTGCTCGACGTGACCGTCGACGTCCCCACGGGAAGGCTCTCACCGGACCAGCGCGCGGCGTTGGAGCGCCTCGACCGTGTGCTGCCCGCACCTCGGAAGGAACCACGCCGATGACCGACACCCGCCCCGACCCCGACCAGGCGCTCTACACGATCTCGGTGGCGGCCTCGCTGGCCGGTGTCTCCGCCCGGTCCCTGCGGCTGTACGAGCAGCGCGGACTGCTCCGCCCCGCGCGCACCACGGGTGGCACCCGCCTGTACAGCGACAACGACATCATGCGCCTGCGCCGAATCAGCGAACTCCTGGACCAGGGGATCAATCTCACCGGGATCGAGCGCATCCTCGACCTGCAGGACGAGAACACCCGACTGCGCGGCGACGGGCGGCCCGGCGAGGCGTGAGGGAGCGGCCCGATACGGCTGCGACCCGCACCCGTCCCGAACGGCGACGGCGCACGTCCCGGTTGAACGGGCACGGGGACGAAGGTCCCCTGCCGAGTGGCTCCGTCCCCTCACTCCGCGGGGATCGGAGGTGGGCGAGCCGGTGCCCAAGGCCGCCCCCCCCGAACCGCCGGCAAGCCCATCACCGCGCTCGACAACGGGGCCGGGGCTCTGACCGATCCGGCCACCGACGCCGCGACGGCCCTCTGCAGGACGGCTGACACACCCGGAACGGGAGCGGAGGGACTCCTCACCGACACGTCCTCCTCCTGCTCCCGTTGGAAGGGGGCTCCCCCGCTCCTCCCGGCTCCTCGTGTGACTCTCCTGATCACCCGTCTCCTGGCAGCGCGCCCGGGCCGCTCCCCTCCCGGACGGCGAGGAGGGTTTGACACCGAACCGGTCCAGCGCGCCGGAGACATCGAGGTTCCCCGTGCATGGACCGGTGTTCGCGGACAGCTCCGACATCGGCGGGGCCTACCGACCTTTCCTGGACGGCCTTCTCCTGGGTTGCGAGACCATCGCCGGTCTTCGACCCGGCGGCCGGAACAGACGCCGGGCCGGGGTCGCGAGGACGGGCGCTGCTCCACGGTGGTGGGCGGCACACTCATCGAGGGTGACCGCTCGGACTCGGACCGGGTGTCCGACTCGGGGGAGCACCACGGGATAAACATCCGGGTCGCGGCCATCTGATCACATATGCCTCAAGAATAATCTGAAGAAGCACGAGAAACATCAACACAGAGCAACAAACAGAACTAAGTTAACAAAAATAACTTATTTACCATTTTTCGAGAACGTCTTTTTGTTGAACTGACAAGAAGATAGACTCGCCGAATGTCGAACGAAACCTGGCGACCACCCCCCGTACTGCTCACCGTGGACCTGGTCATCCTGACCCTGCGCTCCTCGTCCCTCCACGCCCTCCTCATCAAAAGGGGCATATATCCCCACAAGGGAGAATGGGCACTTCCCGGTGGTTTCATCGCGGATTCCAACGAGGACATCTTCGACGCGGCCCGCAGAGAACTGCGGGAGGAGGCCAACCTCGACGCGACCGTCCTCCACCTGGAACAGCTGGGCGCCTACGGGCGCCCCGACCGGGACCCCCGGGGGCGCATCGTCTCCGTCGCCTATCTCGCCATCGCTCCCGGTCTGCCCGAACCCGAAGCCGGCACGGACGCCTCCGCGGCCTCGTGGCGGCCTGTCGAGGAGGTCTTCTCCGGCCACGTGCGGCTCGCCTTCGACCACCGGCAGATCCTCGACGACGGCCTGGAACTCGCCCGTTCGAAGCTCGAACACACCTCGTTGGCCACGGCCTTCTGCGGCGAGACCTTCACCCTCACCGAGCTGCAACGGGTCTACGAGGCCGTGTGGGGGTTCGAACTCGATCCGCGCAACTTCTACCGCAAGGTCCAGGCGGTGCCGGGCTTCCTCACCCCGGTGGGCCCGGACCGGCGCCCCACCAAGGGGCGTCCCGCCCGGCTCTTCCGAGCGGGCCCCGAACAGGTGCTGCGCCCGCCGATGATGCGCCCCGTCCCCCGAACCGGAAACGAGAAGGAGCGATGAGCGACGACCTCATAGTGGTACTGACCGCCTTGAACCTCGAATACCAGGCCGTACGAGAGCGGCTCCTCTCCCCCGAGACGTACCGGCACTCCAGGGGAACCCGGTTCGAGATCGGAGCCCTGCCGAACGGTCACGGCCGCATAGCCCTCGGACTCACCGGCAAGGGCAACCAGCCCTCCGCGGTACTGGCCGAGAGGGCGGTCCAGGAGTTCTCCCCGGCCGCTCTCCTCTTCGTGGGCGTGGCCGGAGCCCTGTGGGACACACCGCCGCTGGGCGACGTGGTCGTGGCGACGCACGTGTACGCCTACCACGGTGGGACCAGTGAGGACGACGGCCTCAAAGCACGCCCGCGCGCCTGGGAGTCGCCCCACGAGATCAGCCAGGCAGCCGCCCACCTGGCCAGGGTCGGTGCGTGGGCCCGGTGCACACCGCCGGAGCAGCGACGGCCCCAGGCGCACCTGGGTCCCATCGCCGCGGGAGAGATCGTGCAGAACTCCCGCGTCTCACGCGAGGCGGAGTGGATCAGGCGGACCTACAACGACGCCTTGGCCATCGAGATGGAGGGCGCGGGTGTCGCCCAGGCCGGGCACCTGAGCGGGGCTCCGGTGGCGATCGTGCGCGGCATCAGCGACCGGGCCGACGGCACCAAGGCCACCGAGGCGGATCGGGCCTGGCAGCCGGTCGCCGCCGCGAACGCCGCGGCCTTCGCCCTCGACCTGGCGGAAGAACTCATCAAGCAGGAGGAGTCCCCCAGCATGCGCAAGGACCACAAGCCCGGTGGCGGCGGCAACGTCATCAACACCGCCCACGGGAACGTCGGCGTCCAGGCGGGCCACGTGAACGACAGCACGTTCCACGTGTCCTTCACCTCCTCCGGAGAGGCCTCAGGCGGGCCGACGGACCAGCTCGCCGCACTGCGGGAGGAGTTGGCGAGGGCGCACGCGGCGGGCCACCTCGACGAGGACACCCACGAGGCGGCCTCGAACGAACTCGACATCGCGGACAAAGGGATGGAGGAAGGAACCCCCGAGAGCAGGAAGACCTCGATCCTGGCCCTGAAGCGTCTGCGGGGGCTCATCGGCGACCTGGCGTCGCTGGCCGCGAAGGTCGCGTCACTGATCACCACGGTGAAGGGGCTCTCATGAACGGGCCCGGCACAGTCAATACCGCCGAGTCCGGCTCCTTCGTCGGGGTCCAGGCGGGCCAGGTGCACGACTCCACCATCTACGTGGTGGGACCCGACGATCCGCCCGAGCACATCTACGAGGTGGGCTGCCGCTACCTGGACGACGGTGTCCCGGGCAAGGCGAGAGAACACATCGAACACGCGTGCGCCCGGGGACATGACAGCCCCGAGGTCCGCTTCCATCACGTCCTGGCCATCCTCAGCAAGCGTTCCTACCGGGATCTCACGAAGAAGGACCGTGCGGTCCTGGAAGAGATGTCCGCACGTACGGAACCGGCGAACGGTGACCCGTGGCGGCGGGGCTTGGAGGTCGTCTTCGCGCTGTTGTCCTGTGTGGACGGGTCAGGTGGCGACACAGAAGCCGCGATGACGCGACTGCACGACCTGCCCAACCCGCAACACGACCTGATCCTGCGGCACCTCGGGCTGGTGCTCACCGGAAGCATGAAGCAGGGTGTATGGCACCGGATCCGCCAGAACGCCGAGGCGGAGCAGTGCGCCCAGGAACGGCTCGATCGTGTCTGGGCCTATTTCGAGCCCAAGCCCGCCAAACCCAGGGCCAGGCAGCCCGCACCGAACTCCACCACCGGCCGGGACGTCTTCGGAGGAGTGATCCTGGCGGGCGTGTCCCTGTTCGCCGTCGCGGTCATCATGAGATCCGCCCTGTCACAGGGCGATCTGCTACCACTGGTCTCCTGCCTGGCGGTACTCGTCCTCGGCCCCTCAGCGGGCCGACACATCTCGTCCTGGAACCATCGGCACCAGCGCATGCTCGCCAAGGAACGGGAGTACGGCTACCGGCGCTCCCTCTCCTCTCCCCCCAAGGACGGCTTCACCGATCGGGTCGATCGGATGTTCGACCACTACTTCGCCAAGTACGCCCCCGAACCGGCGCACCGGGATGCGTGGTTGGAGCGAACCAGGGGCGTGCGCCGTTCCCTGCGCGACGAGGTCACCCGAGTCTACCGAGAGACTGGTGTCGAGGCCGACCAGGTGCGCTGGCTGGTCCGGTTCATGGTGCGCGACGTGCGGCGGCGCTGGACCCAAGGGATGCCGCTGGAGCCGCACGACATCCACGCGGTGGACACGGGGACCAGGGTCCGATGCGTGGTCCTGTGCCTGCTCCTGGCGGCGGCGACCGTGATCACCCTGGCAGCCGCGTTCCAGCAGGCACCGGTGGCCACGGTGGGGTGCCTCCTGTTGACCGTGGTCACCTCCAGGTTCGCGATTCCCCTGTGGCTGAGGATCCACAGCGAGCGCCGACGCTACGACGAGGAGGCTCAGGAGGAGCAGGAGATCCTCAACGCCCGCGAGGCCGAGTACCGACGGTGGAAGGGCAAACTGGATACTCTGCGCCCTTCGGAGAAGGATATGGAGACCTGGCTGGACGCGGACAAGACCCTGATCCTCGACGAGACGTTGAAGCACTACCGCCTGGCCTGGCACGAGGTCGCCGCCCACGCCTTCCTCCCGACTCCGAAACGGCCCTGCAAGTCGGCCCACATACGGCGCGGCCCGTGGCGCTATGCAAAGTACGAGATCAGAGTCTTCCTGGTCACCGAGGAGGGGGTCCGCGAGGCCACGGCCACCCTCGACTTCGAGCGGGCACACTGGCGGAACAACGCACGGATCAACTACCGGTTCGACGCGGTCTCCTCGGTCCAGGTGAAGATAGCGAGCACACACCACTACACCCTGGACATCACCCTGACCAACGGACCCGCGAAGAGCATCGTCGTGGCTGACGCGCCCACCCACGACGCGATGGACGAGAAGTCGCAGACCGAGACGTCCGATATCAACCTCGACGCCGCCGGGTTCTCCCACACGCTCCGCATCCTCGAAGGCATAGCCGCCGAGGGCAAACCGTGGTTCGAACGTGACGCGGATCAGTCGCCCGGCTTCATCCCCGACCGGCCGGTGTCCGACGAACCTCCACCGCCGGGTGGCTCGGCACCGGCACGGAACGGCGTGGCTGTGCGCGAGCGGCCACCGCATCCGCTTTCGGACTGAGACACGTCTCCGGTTCCCGTGTTCTTCGTGGTGTGCCCGCCGGGGTGCGCCACGGAGACGTTCTCCGGGCCCCCGGGTGCGCCTCGCCCAGCGGAACAAGTGGAATCGCCCCACTCCCCACAAACTGGATATCCGCGTTGATACCGGAAAAAGGAAGACATTTCTCCCACCAGGGCTCTGTCCGAATCCCGCACCGGGGAACCGGGACGGCTGTCGGCGCGTCCTCTCCATGAGAGTTCGCCTGAGTCAAGGGAGCGTTCGTGGAGATCGACGTGGCGGGACTGTCGGACGAAGGCGCCAGGGTCCTGGTGGGGGAGATGACGAAGACGGGGTGGAGCCTGGTCAGGGGCGGCTTCGCCAGTCTCTTCGGCCGGGGCGCCGAGGACGGTCGGACCCTCACCGAGCTCGAGGAGGCCCGACAGGATCTGCTCGAGGACCCCGACGAGGCGCCGGACATCGAAGCCGAATGGCGCCGCAGGCTCAAGCGGTTGCTGCGCGAGGATCCCGAGGCCGCGGAACAGCTGCGCGCCCTCCTGGACGAGTGCGCCCCTGACCGGGGGCGCGGCGGCACGATCACCAACACCAACATCGGCGACGTGCACGGGACCCTCTTCCAGGTGGGGAAGGTCG
Organism: Nocardiopsis sp. FIRDI 009; assembly: GCF_003386285.1. Classification (GTDB taxonomy): domain Bacteria; phylum Actinomycetota; class Actinomycetes; order Streptosporangiales; family Streptosporangiaceae; genus Nocardiopsis. The sequence continues at coordinate 167,039 of NZ_QPNC01000005.1, read as the reverse complement.
ACCGGTTCGAGAACACCCAGTACTCGGGCGACCATGTCGACCTGCGCGGAGCCAAGGCCAGGGGCGGCATCGTCGGTACGCAGGACAACCACCACGGGCACGGTCCCGAGAGGGCCCGGACACGGCGGACGGACCCTGGCTCCTGACACGGCCTCCGGGCGCCCCGCTACCGGCGTCGCCCACCGTCCGTGGTCCGAAGGAGGACCCGTGTGGCCGGAAACGGCCAGCGCCGACCCCTGGAAGAACCTCCCAGATCAGGCCGCACTCCTCCGCCCGTCCCGGTGTCCGCGCAGGTGAGCGGGGATTGCCCCGCCGGTCAGGGCACTGTTAGCGTCCTGCCTGCCCGGTCACCGTTCGTGACCGGACACGCGAGCCCTTGCCCGGCCCCAGGGAACACGCCGCCGTGTCCGGACAGCGCCGCCCGCCCCCGGAGCCCCCGGGCACCGGCCGTCCGACGGAGCGGGGACCGGTCCCCACCGAACGGCGGATGGCGCGAACCCGGGACAGCGGGAGTGTCTCCAACAAGAGTGGAGTGGGTGTGGACAGCGGTTCGCGTTCGAAGCTCGTCCACCGGCGTCCGCGCGGTCGGCGACCGTTCGGTGTCGGCGTGGCCACGGGGTTGGCTCTGCTCCTGGGCCTGGGGACCGTGCTCCAGGAACTCCCGGACCTCGTACCGGGCGGTGACGGGCTGATCGCCGCGGCACTCGCCGTCCTCGGCGGAGGCGTGGCGGCCACCGCCCAGGCGATGCTCGAACGGGCCCCCGACGCGCCCGCTCCCACGGAGAAACCCGCGTTGCGCCGGCGGCTGCCCCCTCCCATCGAGGACTTCACCGGTCACTCCGACCTCATGGTCGAACTGCGGGACGCCTTCGACCGTTTCCGTCCCAGGGGCGCCCGTCGTCTGCTCCGCCGCCCGCGGCCGCATCGAGGCCCGTTGACCGTGGTGGTCACCGGCGAGGGCGGCACCGGCAAGAGCCAGCTGGTCGCCCAGATCGTCGACGAGGTCTCCGACCGCTTCCCGGACGGGAAGCTGGAGTTCGAACTCTACGGCGGCACCGATCCCGACGGGCCCGCGACGCCCCGGCCGACCAGGCGCGGCCTCTTCGGCCGTACCGGCTGGCCGCATCGGCGCTCCCGTGACGAGGTTCCCCACGACACCGAGGCGGGTGCCCCCGCCCGCCGTGGGCCCCGCAGCCCCGAGGACGTCCTCGCCCAGATGCTCACCGAGATCGGTGTCCGTTTCCCCGAGGACGCCGACCTGGACGAACTCAGCGGGTTGTGGCGTACGGAGACGGAGGAGCGCCGGCTGCTCATCGTCCTCGACAACGCCGAGGACCACGCCCAGGTCGAACCGCTGCTGCCGCTCGGACGCGGCTGCGCCGTCCTGGTCACCAGCCGCAACGGCTTTCCCGACGCCCCGCACACCATGCTCCGCCGCCGCCTGGACCCGCTCTCCTCCGACGAGGGCCTGGAGTTGTTGAACAGACTGGTGCGCGCCTCGCCCCGCCCCCTCTCGGCGGCCGACCGCGACGCCCTGCCCGGCCTGGCCGCCGCCTGCCACGGGTTCCCGCTGGCCATCTGCCTGGTCGCCGCGCAGATCACCCAGGAACGCGGCCCCGGAGCCGCCGACCTGCTCCGCCACATGAGGGACCCCGCCCTCTGGCGGACCCTGCCCGGGCAGCGGGCCATCACATCGTCGCTCACCTCCAGTCTGCGCCGCTGCGAACCGCGCGAACGGCTGCTGCTCAACCGGCTGGCGGGCGCGGGCCTGACCACCTTCACCGCGTGGTCGGCCGCCGCCCTGCTCGGCATCTCCGAGGACGAGGCCAAACCGCTCCTGCTGGACATGAGCCACCGCTACCTGGTCACCTACCTGTACGAGTCGGGTGGCTTCGACCGGTTCCAGTTACACGACCACGTCCGGGACACCCTGCTCTCGACCGGTCCGCACATGCTCGGCGTCCCCGACGAGGAGCTCGCGGACTGGTCGCGTGAGGAGCTCGAACGCGCCGTGGAGCGGCTGCTGTGCGCCTTCGACCGGGTGGCGGAGGAGGCGGCGCGGCGTGCCGCCCCGCACGAGTGGAGTTTCGGCGACGCCCTCCCCGGACACGGCGGCCCCGGGGACGACCTCTGGGAGCCGAGGCAGTCGGGCCTGCCCCCGTCGACCGACCCCGTGGCCTGGCTGGACTCCGAGTACCGGGGCCTGGAGGCCTGCTTCCAGTGGACACGGCCCGGTGGCGCCCCCGACTCCCGAGCCTCCCAGGAGAGGCGGCGACGGCACACGAGGGCCGTGGGTTACGGGTGGCGGCTGCGCCGTGCCTTCGCCGTCCTGTGCCGGACCGGCCACACCCGTTGGGAGGCGATGCGCGAGGCCACCCGGGAGGCGGCGACGCTCGCCCTGGAGATGGGCGATCCGCTCGCCTACGGCATCTCCCAACTCGACCGCGCCGAGGTGGCCAGCGGCCACGGTGAACACGACGCCGGGCACGAACGCGCCCTGACCGCGCTGTACGTCCTGGAACAGCTCGCGGGGATCGACCCCCGCTGGACGGCACGCGCGCGACGCGCGGTCGGGGTGAACCTGTACCGGAGCGGTGACCTCGACGACGGCCGGGCCGAGATCGAGGAGGCCGTAGGGGTCTTCACCGACCACAACGACCGGTGGTGGCAGGTCCGGGCGCTGTGCAACCTGGCCGAGGTCGACCGGTTCCAGGGCCATCTGAAGCGCGCCTACGACCTCCTGGCCCTGGCGCAGGAGCTGCTCGTGGGCTCCCAGGACATCCCCGAGCAGTGGGCCCGGGTCCAGCTGCAGAAGGGCGAGGTGCTGCGGCTGCGCGGGTTCGCGCTCAACTCCTGGTTCGTGTTGGAGGACGAGCGGGAGCGGATCGCCCACCTGCCCCACGGCGACTGGTACCACGCCCGCTTCCTGCGTTCCCTGGGCCGTCTGCCCACCAACGAACTCAACCGGGAGGCCCGTGAGTGCGAACTGCTGCTGAGTCCCGACCGCGGGCGCGAACGGCGACGGCTGACCGTGCGTGACCCGCGGTGGCCGGAGCGGCAGCGGGCCCGGGTCACCGCGCTGTTCGTCGAGGGTGACCAGACCTACGCCGATCGCTTCGCCGAACCGCTGCCTCCGCCCGGTCGGTTCCGTCGACGCCCCCGGGTGCGGGACGCCTGGCAGGCCCAGGAACAGGTCGCCCGGCTGTTGGAGGCCGAGCGGTCCTTCGCCCAGCTCGGCGACGACTGGGGACGGTGGCGCACGTGCCTGGTGCTGGGTCAGGTCCTGATGGCCCAGGACCGTGACTCCGGCAAGGAGGAGATGCTGCGAGCCGCCGAGGGCTTCCACGAGCTGGGAGACAAGTGGTGGCACGCACGCGCGCGGCGCCAGGCGGCGGAGGCGCTGCAGCAGGCCGGTCGGTCGACCGAGGCCGAGGAACTGGCACGGGCCGCAGTCGAGGGGTACCAGGGCCTGCGACACCGCTCCGGACAGCTGCGGGCGATGCGGCTGCTCGCCACGACCCTGACCGATCGTGACCTGTTGGAGGCGTGGCGGACGCTCAGGGAGGCGGTGGACATGGCGGAGGAGGGCGTCCGCCTCGGTGTGGTGCCGGCCTCGCTGCTCCAGGAGATCCGGAACCAGTTGATCGTCACCGAGAACGATCTGAACTACGTCCCGGGCACGGTCCCGCCCCGGGTGGAGGCCGACGGGTAGGGTCCCGCGGCTCCGGGAACCACGGCCGGGGAAGGGAAGACGGACCCCGGACGTCCATTGGGTGAACTTCGGGCTGAGGTTGCGCCAACACCCACCGTGTCGGTTTCGCCCCGTGTGCGGACGACGGCAACATAACGAAATGCGTCCGAACCTCCTGTGGCGTTCGACGCCACGAACCACCTCCCGGCCGAACGAGGGGGGTGGGCTCACGCCGCCCGCGGCCGTGCACGGCGGTCGCCGGTTCCGCCCCGAGGTACAGGGGTTGCGCGCCCTGGCCGTACTGCTGGTCCTCGTCTACCACCTGGACCCCCGGCTGCTTCCGGGCGGCTACGTCGGCGTCGACGTGTTCTTCGTGATCTCCGGTTTCCTCATCACCTCGCTGCTGCACCGCGAGGCCACCGGGCGGGGCCGCGTCGCGCTCGGCCGCTTCTACGTGCGCCGGGTCCGGCGGCTGCTGCCCGCCGCGACGGTCGTACTCGTCGCCACGGGAGCCGCCTCCCTCGTCCTGCTGCCGCTGACCCGGCTCGCCGACACCGCGTGGCAGTTGGCGGCCTCCGCCGCCTACGTCGAGAACCTCTACCTGGCCGACCAGGCGGTGGACTACCTGTCCGCCGAGGCACCGCCCAGCCCGGTGCAGCACTTCTGGTCGCTGTCGGTCGAGGAGCAGTTCTACGTGGTCTGGCCGCTGCTGTTCGCCGTGTGGGCCCTGGCCCGGCGGCGCACGCGCGCCGACGCGGGGGTCCTGGTCGCGGTCCTCGGCGCGCTGTTCGCGGCGTCACTGGCCGCCTCGGTCCTGTCGGCCGTGGAGGGTACGGCCGCGGCCTACTTCCTCCCCACGACACGTGCCTGGGAGTTGGCCGCGGGTGGGTTGCTCGCGGTGGGGTCGGCACGGGGTACTCCGCCCTCCCGGCTCAGGCTTCCCCTGGGCTGGCTCGGACTGGCCGCGATCATCGCGGCCGCCGTGTTCTACGACTCCGGCACGGCCTTCCCCGGGTGGGCGGCGGCCCTGCCCGTCCTCGGCACCGTCGCGGTGATCGCGGCCGGGGACTCCCCCGGGCGTCCGGCGGCGTCGGCGTTGCTGAGCACGGCCCCCGCCCGCTTCGTCGGGGACGTGTCCTACTCGTTGTACCTGTGGCACTGGCCGCTCATCGTCCTCACCCTCGCGGTGACGGGGCGGGACCGGTTGGGGGCGCTCGACGTCGTGGTCGTCGCCGCGCTGTCCCTTCTGCTGGCCTGGGGCACGAAGGTGTGGGTGGAGGATCCCGTGCGCGACCGCGGCCTGGTGCCCGACGGGCGCCGGGCGCTCACCGTCGTCCTCTGCGGCCTGCTCGTGGTGGGCGTCGTGGCCGCCGCGGGTCTGGTCCGGGTGGAGCGGGTCGGATCGGTGGCGTTCGACCCCGCCGTGCACACGGGGCCGGCGGCGCTCGACCGGTGGACGCCCTCCTCCGGGGATCTCATGTACCCGGCCCCGCTGGACGCCGCCGGGGACCTGCCCGCGGTCTACGAGGACGGCTGCCAGGCATCCGAGGACGCCACGACACCGGACACCTCGTGCGTCTACGGCGTCGAGGACGCCGACCGGACGGTCGCGGTCGTGGGCGACTCGCACAGCGCGCAGTGGATACCAGCGCTGGAGGAGCTGGCGCTGGAGCGCGGCTGGCGGCTGGTGGTGTTCACGAAGTCCGCGTGCGCGTTCACGGACACGCTGACCAGGCTGGGGAAGTCACGGACCTACGAGGAGTGCCGGACGTGGAACCGCGCCGTGGTCGACGAACTCCTCGAACTGCGTCCGGACGTGGCGGTGACGAGTTCGTCGGTGATGGCCAACCCCGCCGACGAGGTGTCTCCAGGAAGGGCCCGGAACCTGATGGCCGAGGGTATGAGCCGGTTGTGGAACCGGTTCGGCGGGACCGGGATGGACGTGGTCATGATCCGTGACACGCCCCGCGCCCACGAGGACGTCCTGGAGTGTCTCACCGCCAATACCGATGACCTGTCCCGGTGCGAGCGGGCGGAGGAGGAGGCGCTGGAACGCGACGATCCCCAGGAGAGGGCGGTCCGGATGATCGACGGCGACGCCTCCCTCATCGACCTCAACGACCGGTTCTGCGTGGCGGGCACATGCCCGGCGGTGGTGGGGAACGTGGTCGTCTACCGGGACTCCCACCACATGACGGGCACCTACTCCCGGATGCTCAGCGAGGACCTGGGCGAGCGCCTCGACGCGGTGCTGGACTGACGGGAACGCCTACCCGTGGTCGCCGCGGGCGGGCGGATCGTCGTCCACCTCCCGGTAGGGTCCGCCGCGGTTGCGGGGAACGCCGTCGGCCTCGACGTCCTCGGCGGACCGGAGGGGGTCGGCGGCCTCGGGGAAGAGCCCGCGCAGGCGGCTCGCGACCTCGGTGAAACCGTTACGTTCGAGGATGCGTACCTGCTCCCGGGCGAAGGCCGCGCGCTCGTCCGGACCCCCGGCGGAGTCGATGAGGCCGCGGATGATCGCCACCTGGACGTCCTCCTCCACCGCGTGGGGCGCGGAGGCGTCGTCGGCGGGCCACCAGTAGCTCTCGTAGCCCTCACCGTCGACGTCACTGCCCGGGCCGGATTCCGGGAGCAGGTCGGGGCCGTCGAAGGGGGTGAGTTCCTCGTAGTCGATGACGTGGTCGGTTTCGTCGGTTCCCCTCAGGTCCGCCGACGGTGCGCGCGACGGAGTCGACAGCGCGGTCAGGTCCTCCTCGGCCGCACGGATCGCCTCCCGCAGTGCGCGGTCCTTGCGGAGCGCGGCCATCCGGCACAGCCGTTCGACGTCCTCGTCCGGGAGGCGCAGCCGCACGTCCTCGGCCCACACGACGATCCCGGCTCCGGTGACCGCCCGTTCGACGGCCAGGAGCGCCCCCAGTTCGCATTCGGCCAGGCCGTGGTCGACGGGGTCGACCTCCCGGGCGAGTTCGGCCGCCCGGGTCACCACGGCGTGCACGGCCGAACCGGCGGGATGGCGCAGGCGCAGGTCCACGTGGCCGTCCCAACGCCAGTGGACGACGGCGGAGAAGTCGAACCGGTGGTCCTCCGCGGCGCTGGGGAGCGCGACCGTGCGTACCCGGGTGCCCGACGTTGCGTCGTCGAAGGACCCGCGGGCGGCGGGGACCCGTCTCCCGGAGGCAGGGGGTTCCGGAGCACCGGGGCCGGACGTCACGGTGGTGAGGTGGCCGTAACGGACCAGGGCGGTGCCCACCGCCAGGAGGCCGACCGGTATCCCCAGCAGGGCCCACGGGAACGGCAGGAGGTAGCCGGCGACGCAGGAGACGGCGAGGGTGACCACGGCGACGGCCAGGACACGCGGACGGAGGACGGGGGACACGTGGAGCGTCTCCTCTCGCGGTGCGGCGTCGGGAAGCGGGCCCGCGACCGGGGGTCTGGTGCGGTGCCGCCCCGACAGTCTGCCCGAGTCCCCGGCTGGTCGGGACGGGAACGGTGCTCCGGACGGGAGTGGAGTGTCACAGGGGGATCCCGGCCGCCTCCCGACCGTCAGCCGGCTGCCCGGGCCCGGTGACTCACGGGGGCGCAGTCACCGAACGTCCGGCGACTGCCCCGGTCCGGTCGGGGGCTGGGGTCGCCCGGGTCCCGTCGGCGACTGTCCGGGCTCCGCCGGGGATCGTCCCGGTCCCGTGGGAGACGGCCGCTGTCCCGGGGCCTCCGGGAAGCCCGGGGGGACGCGTCCGGGGACCGGTCCCGGCGGGACGCCGTCCCCGGACGGCCCCCACTGGGTCGGCGCGATGGGCGGCGGCCCCACCGTCCCCTGCGGTGCCGTGGCTCCCAGGGGCGCGCCCGCCGACGGCCCCGAGGCCCTTCTCCGGTTCAGGACGATCTCGACGGTGCTGAACACCGTCACCCCGAGGAGCACCAGGAACGTGAACCAGAACCCCACACCGGCGGTGGTCTGGATCGTGGCCATCGACGCGTCCACCTCGGCCTCGGACGACATCTCCTCGCGGGCGCCCGCGTGCGTCACCATCTGGTTGACGACGACCAGAACGAGCGCCAGGCCGGCCGCCGCGGCGGCCGCCACCGAGCGCGGGAACGGCCTCGGCAGCACGGCGCTGGTGGCGGCGCCCGCGACGACCAGGATCAGGGGGATCAGAGCGAGGACCTGGACCCCCGACCGCAGGTCCTCGCGGTCGGCGTCGGAGAACTCCCCGGCGAAGGATCCGTCGACGCTCGGCAGGCCGTTGAAGGCCAGGTCGTAACCGCTGTAGGTAATGGCGAGGTCGCCCATCGCCCCGCTACAGGACACCGTGAAGAACGGCATGAAGAAACAGAGGAGGACGAAGGCGAGACCGCTGGGGCTGATCAGCCTTCTGGGCCATGAGGTCGGGGACACGTGGACTCTTTTTCCTCTCACTGCCCGAAGGCGTCGGACACGCGTCAGGGGTGAACGGCGGGGCGCGCCGCCCCGCCCACTACTACGGTGGCAGCCTTCACCGCCGCGATCAAACCGGCCTGTGGACAACCCCGTCTCCGTGCGCTCCGGTTCTCCCTTCCGGGATCGGGGCCGGTGCGCGAGAAAAAGGGTGCTCGGTCCCGCTGGGCGCTGCCGCGATCCGCGCACCGGTGGGCCGCGCTCTCCCGGGAGGGTCCAGGAGTGGCCGGCACGGGAACCGCGGACCGGGTCTCCTCCTTTTCTCCGCATCCGCCCCCGTGACCGGAACCGTCCGTGAAGGGGGACGGGGGTCCGCTTTCCGGTGTCCCGGAAATACAGGGAGACCCCTCGCCCCCACAACCCCTCCGCCACCTCCCGCTTTCCCGTTTCCGGTCACACTTCTGTCCGATTTCGGCCAGTGATTCGATGGCCCCGCCCTCACACCGGGGATCATGCCGGGTCGAGGCGGGTGAACTCCCGCCACCCGCACCGCACCCGCGTATTCACCGCGTGAAAGCCCGTCTTCGGGGGTGCGTCCGTGCACACCCCCGGCCCTCTCCCCACTCCCGGGTGTCCGCCCGGTGTCCCCGAGGCCCGACGCCGTCACGCGCACCGTCACCGGCTCGTGCACATGCTCGAACGCGTCACCGACCTGCTACCGCGCGGGCAGGGCCCCGCCCCACCGGGTGACCGATCCGTTTTCGTGGATGCCCGGCGAACGCGGGGTGATCCCGGGGCGTGGCCGTGCCTGAGGGGCAGCCGGCGGAAGGGAGGGAGGCGCGCGGAGGACTGCCGCACCGGCCCACCCGGCCGGTCGTCGCCGTCACGGGGTACCTGGTGACCGGTGGGCCGGCCGTCCTGGTCCGCTACCGGACGGTGGTGGTCGCGCTGCGGTGGCTGTCCGGTGTGTGGGGGTGGGCGCTGGGCTGAGCGGTCGGGACCGCGGCGGCCCCGACGTCCCCGGTGTCCTCCTCCGTTCGCTCCTCCAGGTGGCGGGCCGCGATGCCGACGGCGACGGCGATGAGGATGAGGACCAGACGCATGATCTTCTGCCTGGGGGTGAGATAACCGGGCCTGGTCTCCAGCGTGGAGGGCGTCTCGGGCCAGTGTTCGTCCATCGCGGCCCGGACCACCTCGTGCGGGTCCAGCTCCGGGTGGGCGTCGGTACCGGTGAGAGCGGTCAGCAGGTGCTCGGTGGTGGGCCGGTCGGACTCCCGGGGGCTCAGCGCCGCGGCGACGAGACCACGCAGGTCCTGCGGTACTCCGTCCAGGTTGACCGTGCCGTCGTCCAGGGCCCGGCGGAAGCGTTCCCGGAAACGCCGGACCGTCTCCTCGGTGTCGTCGTCCTCGTCCAGGCCGAAGGGGAGGACCTCCTGGTCCTCGTGGAGGAGTTCCGTGCCCGTGGCCGCGACGAGCACCACCAAGCCCCAGGAGAACACGTCCGAGGCCGGGGGGCCGGGTCGGCCGGGCCGATCTCGAGCGGCAGGGCCGGGTCGGCCCCGCAGACGTCCCGTTCGCCCTCGGGACCTTCGACCACACCGCCGACGACCGGTCCGTCCTGGGTGAGGTGGACGTTGCCCGGATGCAGATCGCCGTGGGTCACCCCCGCCCGGTGGATCACCGCGAGCGCCTCGGCCACGCCCACGGCGAGCAACCGGACATGCTGCTCGTCGAGGGCTCCCCAGACGGAGGCGTGGTAGCCGAGGTCGTGGCCGTCCGGGTAGGGGCACACGCGCCAGGGCGTGTCGGATGCCAGGTCCATGGCGACCACGGGCTGGACGCGGGGAGAGTCGACACCGCCCAGCAGGCGCGCCCGCTCCTCGATCGCCTCGCGCCGCCACGCGGGCAGGGGCCCGCCCTGTCCGAGGTAGCGCGCGACGTGCCAGGCGCGGCGGTCGTCGGTGACCCCGAACTCCATGAGACCGGCTGCCGTGTTGATCGTACGGCGGCGTACCCGAAAACCGCCGAGCGTCTTCGGGTCCTCGCGTCGCCGACGCGGTGATGACAGGTGGGGCTGATGGGACCTGGCGGTTTTGGGGGATGGCTGCACGAACGTCCAATTTATGTCGATTTTGGCGATTTCACACCATACACACCCATGACCAGCGAAGACACCGGTCCCACCCCCCGGCAGCGGGAGCGGTGCGACCGACGCACGAAGGCGGTGGACCGCATTGCGCCGGAGGACTGATTCAGATGTCTCTCAGAAGGCAGGGCCATTCGTATGAGGAGAAACCCGGCAGCGGACCCGAACGATTCCCGGAACCTCGACCGAGAACGCGACCGGCCCGGCCGGAGACCTCCCGGCGCCCCTCTCCGCTGACGAGGTGCGGCGCGCCGTGGAGTGGGACGTCGAGCGCACTGGCACGTCCGTCGACGTCTTCCGGACCTTCCTCCACCGTGGGCCGGTCCGGAGGTGGCTCGGTCGGTCGGGTCGTCGGGGACCGCAGGCGCCTGAACGTGCCGGGGGGAGAAGGAGGGGGCCGAGCGGTTGGTCGGGGCCCGGTGTGGCACAGGGCGGCCGAGAAGTGGCGGGTGCCCACCGACACCCTCGGGACGGGGTCGCCCGCCGACCGTGGGGGGACGCCGAACGCGCCCGGGGGAGGGGTCCTCCGGGCGCGTTCGGCGTCGGTCTGTTCAGTTGCTCGGGGCCGCCTGCGGATTGGCCCGCTGGAAAGCCTGCTGGGCCCGACCGTCGCGCTCCCACCGGACGAAGCGCTCGCCCTCGCCGAGCAGCATGGTGGTCAGCCACACCGCGACGCCGACGTCGTCGGCGACACCCAGCAACGGGACGAGCAGTTCGGGGATGAAGTCGATCGGCGAGACGACGTAGAGGAGCAGGGCCAGCATCCCGACCAGCTTGACTCCGCTCAGCTCCGGGTACCGTCCGCTCAGCCTGGCCCCGACCATCCTCGGGACCGCGCCGATCCGCTGCCACACGGAGATACGGTCGTCGGTGTTCCGGATGACCTGCCAGGCGGCCGCACCGGCCGCTGCGCGGTTCTCCTTGCGCATCGCTCGCCTCCTCGGAGCAACGGGGCTTCTTACGATATGACGCGAAGCAACGCCGATAAGTTCCCGATCCTCAGCCCAGGGGCTGCGGTTCCCGTTCCCGCGCCGCACCGTGCTCCGGTCCCTCGGCCTCCGGAACCGCCCGCGGCCGGGACCGCCGTGCGACCAGGGGGGCCAGGGCGATCACCACCCCGACCAGGGCCACGGAGGTGACGAAGATCAGACCGGGCTGGAACTGGTCGAGCATCCCGGCGGCCCCTCCCTCGGCGCCCTCCCCCGTCGCGTGGTCCACCGCGATGAGGGCGGTGGTGACGGCGAGGACGAGAGCGCCGCCCACCTGCGCGGAGGTCTGCACGAGCCCGGCGGCCAGCCCCTGTTCGTCGTCGGCCACGCCGGAGGTGGCCTGCACGTTGATCGCGGGGAAGGCGAGCGCGAACCCGACACCGAGCAGCAGCGCGGTCGGCAGCAGCATCGGCAGGTAGGAGAACTCGGCCTCCACCCGCAGGAACAGCAGGTACCCGGCGGACAGGGCGATCAGCCCGCCCGCGATGAGAACGGGGGTGCCGAAGCGTTCGATGAGCCGGTCGGCGAACGGCGCGCTGAAGGCGACGAGCAGCCCGGCGGGCAGCAGCGACAGCGCCATCTGCAACGGACTCTGTTCCAGGGCCTGCTGGAGGAAGAGGGTGAGCAGGAACTGGAAGCTGATGAAGGAGCCCATCAGCGCCACCGCCCCGACGTTGGCCCGCACGAGGGTGCCGCTGCGCAGGATGCCGAGGCGGACCAGGGGGAAGCTGACCCGGCGCTCGACCCGGACGAACAGGGCCAGCAGCACAGCGACCACGGCGAACGAACCCAGGGTGAGCGGGTGTCCCCATCCGGTCTCGGGCGCGGTGACCACGGTGTACACGAGCAGGAGCATGGTGGCGGTGAGGGTGGCGGCGCCGGCGATGTCGTAGCCGCCCCGGGCGTCGGGGCGGTCCCGGGGGATCAGGAGGGCGCCGGCGACCAGGGCCAGCAGCGCGAACGGGGCGGCGAAGAAGAAGGTCCAGCGCCAGCCGAGGGACATGAGCAGGCCGCCGAACAGCAGACCGGAGGAGAATCCGCTCGCGCCGAAGACGGTGTACACGGACAGGGCCCGGTTGCGCTGGCGGCCCTCCGCGAAGGTCGTGGTGAGGATCGACAGGCCGGTGGGCGCGGTGAAGGCGGCCGCGATGCCCTTGACGAAGCGGGTGGCGACGAGCAGGGCTCCGCTGTCCACCAGGCCGCCGACGACCGAGGCGAGGGCGAAGACGCCCAGGGCGACGAGGAACACCCTACGGCGGCCCAGGAGGTCGGCCGTACGGCCGCCCAGGAGGAGGAACCCGCCGAAGCCGAGGACGTAGCCGCTGATCACCCACTGGAGGGTGGCGGTGGAGAGCCCGAGTTCACCGCCGATGGAGGGCAGCGCCACGGCGACCATCGACACGTCGAGGCCGTCGAGGAAGAGGGCGAGGGAGAGGACGATCAGCAGCGCCCACAGGCGTGGGGACCACCGATCCGTGCCCCCTGTGCTCGAGGAGGCGCCGTGGGTCTGTGGAGAGGTCATGCGGCAAGACATTACATGCGTGCGCATCTAATGTCCAAGCATTAAATTCCCTTGCATCAAACATCACCGCGTGTTAGGATCCCGATCATGCCCCTGACACCGGACGGCGATCTGTGCGAGCGGTGGCGGCAGTTGATGGCCTGCTACCACGACGTCTCGTGTGCGCTGGAACGGGCACTCAGCCAGCGGCACGGACTGGGGGTCAGCGAGTTCGAGACCCTCGACCTCCTCGTCAAGTCCCCCCGGGGCAAGCAGTTCGTCCACGAACTCCACTCGGGCCTCCACCTGAGCCAGAGCGCGCTCTCCCGCACCGTCGCCCGCCTGGAGAAGCGCGGCCTGGTGACACGGGCGATGTGCGCCAACGACCGCCGGGCGGTGAGCGTCACCCCCACCGAGGAGGGCCGCCGCCTCCACGCCGAGGCCGCCCCCACCCACACGGCCGTCCTCACCGAACACCTCGGTGAACTCCAGCCCCAGGCATGAGTATCGGCGGCGCGCTCCGCGGCGCCGCACCGGTGCGCGCGGGCCGAGCTCTGTCCACAGGCGGGAGAGAGGCCGTTGAGTCGGCCCCGGACGCGCGGCATCCTCGAAGGGAAAGGCACCGGGACACCGTGTCCCATCTCGCCCCGACACCGCCCGTAGGGGTGCGTCCCACCAAGCGCTAGCGGTCATCCACCCCTTTGTCTACGCTATGACCACATGCGGTCACGCCGTGTCCGGAACACCCGTCGACACACGCGTCCCGCTGCCGGGGCACGATCTACCTCGGCCAGCGTCGGAACGCCCCAGCGTGATCGGTTCCCGGCCCACCTCCACCCTCTGTCCCCCGAGTCCTCCCGTACACCGCGGCCAACGCAGACAAACGCGAGGTCTCCCCCGTCGACCCACACATTCGTTACGATGCGACCGAGTGGCACCTTCGGCGCGGGACGCCGCTCCCCGTCCCGGAGGATCCACATGCGCAGAACCGATGGAGCTTGCCCAGTGTCCAATGCCCTACCGCGATCGGCCACGACCGTCGCCCTGCTGGCGGACATCCCGAGCACGGGTCACGTGGGCGACGCACGGGCGCACAGGTTCCCCCTGCACGGCGAGGGGATCGGTGAGCGCAGCGCGGCGTTCGTCGCCTTCGCCCACGAGGAGGTCTCGGCCGGCCGCAAGGTGATCGCCCTCCATCCCGCCTGGCGGGCCGCGGACGCACAGCGGGCGATCAACTTCGCCCGCGCGTCCCTGCGCACCGACCACATCGCCGGAATCGCCGTCGACCTGTCGCCCCTGGCCCTGTCCCTGGTCGCCGACCAGCTCGCCTACCTGGCCCCCTACCTCCCCCCGGGAATGGTCGCCGCGCTCTGCGACGAGCTCCCCAAACACATCCTGGCGGGCGCCTGGCTACGCACGGTCTCCGGCCTGTCCACCATCCCCACCTCCTTACGGCAGCACGTGGGCTCCTTCGCCCCGTCGGTGTCCTTCCTCGCCTACTGCGCGCCCACCCCCCGGGTGGGTCGCCTCCGCCCCGCGGACGTCCCCGGCAGTCTTCCCTTCCGCCCGGTCCCCCCGGTCCAACTACTGAGCTCCACCCCCGACCCCGGCATCACCGGCGTCTTCGACGATCACCTGCCTCAGGCCATCCAGCCCGTGGCCACCCGTTCCCTGCCCGCCCAACCGCTCGGTCCCCGGTACTGGGGCACGGGCAAGTACGTCGAGTTCGTCGCGCTGAGCGCCCACCCCCAGGCGCTCGCCTACGCGGCCAGCTCCCTGCGCACCGCCACCTGTTCGTGGTGCGGCGAACCCATGACGGCCGGGCGCTGCCCCTTCTGCGCCGCCACCGCCGCCCACGGGAACGCCGCTCCTCCGGCGCCCCCGACGACCGCACGGACCCTCGCGCCGGCCCCACAGCATCCCCCGCCCCCGGTGGCGCCTCCCCCCGGGGCGCCCCGGTCCGAGAGGCGGGCGCCCCGGCCCGACACCCCGCGCACCTACTCCCGATAGCGGTCTCCCCCGGTCGCGCGGACCGCCCACGACGACACAGGAAACGGAAAGCCCCCTATGAACCCCCGTCAGCGACGAGGCGTCCTGCTCATGATCGTGGCGGCGATCGGTGCCGTCGCCGTGTTCGCCTCCGTGTTCACCTACCTCAGCTCCCAACAGGAGCGGCTGGGCGACACCGCGACCGTGCTGCGCCTGGCGGAGGACGTGGACGCCTACCAGCCCATCGGAGAGGACTCCGTCGAACGGGTCCAGGTGCCCCGTCTGTACTTCGACCCGGAGGTCTTCATCACCGACCTCTCCGAGATCGAGACGCCCTCGGACCAGCAGCTGGTCGCGGCCTCGTTCATGGAGGCCGGTGTCTACCTCCAGCGCGGCATGGTCATGCCGCAGCCCACCCTGACCACCGGTGAGCGGGAGATCGCCATCATGGTCAACGCGGAGACGGGTGTGGCGGGCAAGGTCCGGCGGGGCTCGATCGTGGACATCTACGGCACCTTCCAGGCACGCGACCACGGGGAGGCCTGCGCGGTACGGGTCATCACCGAGGTCGAGGTCCTCGACATCGGCGAGCTGCGCACCCAGGAGAACCCGACCGGCGGCGTCGCTGGGGTGGTCCCGGTGACCTTCCGACTCGAACCCGAGGACGCCCTCCAGCTCGCCTACGCCGAGGACTTCTCCACCAAACTGCGCCTGGCCCTGGTCAGCCCCGACGGCGGGGGGTCGCCGGGTGACGCCGAGTTCTGCAGCGGCGACTTCGCCGACATCGTCGGCGCCCAGGAGGACGACACCATCACGACCGACCAGCGGCGCGCGCCGCGGGGGGAGTAGACGTTGAGCTTCCGAGTCCTGGCGGGGATGCCCAACTCCGAGGCGGAGATGGTGTTGGCCGCGCGCTTCGAGGAACTGGACACCGCCGATCTGGTGGCCACCCGGCCGACCACCTCCGCCCTGATCGACGCGGCCGGGGAGTTCCCCGACCTCGACGTCGTCCTCGTCCACCAGGACCTGGGACCGGCGCCGGTGTTCGACGCCATACGGGATCTGTCCCACCGCCACCCCCAGCTGGCGATCCTGCTGGTGTCCACGACGATGGACCCCGACACGTTCACCGGAGCCATGGAGGCGGGGGCCCGCGGTGTGCTCTCGGAGGACTCCGGTATCGCCGAACTCGAGGCCCGGGTGTCCAAGGCCGCCGAGTGGTCGCGCACGCTCCGCCGCCACCTGGAGTCGGCCTCCCTGGACCTGCCGGCCTCGGGGGTACGCGGCCGCATCGTCACGGTCAGCGGCGCCAAGGGCGGGGTGGGGACCACCACGTGCGCGGTGCACCTGGCGATGACGGCGGCCGCCGCGGGACGCGTGGTCTGCCTGGTCGACCTCGACCTCCAGACCGGCGACCTGCCCGCCTTCCTCAACCTGCGGCACCGGCGGTCCATCAGTGACCTGGTGGACGCCGGGGACGACATCAGTCCGGGCATGCTGTCGGAGACCCTGTACGTGGACCCGCGCGGACCGCACGTCCTGCTCGCCCCCGAGCACGGGGAACGCGGCGAGGACGTCGACGCTCGCGCCGCCCGCCGGATTCTGTCCGCGCTGCGCTCCCGGTACGAACTGGTCGTCGTGGACTGCGGGTCCACCATGAACGAGGCCACCGCCATGGCCGTGGAGCTGGCCGACACCGCCACCGTCACCGTCACCCCGGACGTTCCGGCGATGCGTGGCGCCCAACGGTTGATGGCGATGTGGGAACGGTTGCAGATCCGCCCCCAGGACTCGGTGTTCTCCCTGATCACCAGGCACAGCCGCAAGAACGAGGTGCAGCCGGACTTCCTGCGCCAACTGCTGGGCACGCGGGTCCTGCGCACCCCCGTCCCGGCCAACTACCGCGCCCTGGAACCCGGCGAGAACAACGGTGACCCGGCCAAGGTCACCGACGAGGCGCTGCGCAAGGCGTTCGCCCGCCTGGCCGCAGAGTTGGACCTGCTCAACCCGCCCGAGCACGGGGCGGGCGGGGCTCAGGCCGGGGCACCGGTCCCGCCCGGCGGAATGGGCACGCCGCCTCCTCCCCCGGTCGCGCCGCACGACGGTTCCCCGTCGACCCGCGACGTGTCCGGGTTCCTCAACGCCACGATGACCGAGTCCGCGTCCGCCTCGGTCGACGGCCGCCGTCCGGGCTCCGGGACGCCCGGCCCGGGAGGGCCGGGTGGGTTCGGTGTCTGAGGGCCCGGTCGGCCGTTCCGCCCACGGCCGGGACCGCACGGCGAGACCGTGCCCCGGCGCGGGCGCGCACCCGTTGCGTGACGACCGCGGCGGCGTCATCGTCGAGTTCGCCGCGGCTGTGCCGTTCCTCATGCTGGCCCTCGCGCTGGTGTGGCAGGTGCTGCTGCTCGGGATCACCTCCATGTACGCCTCACACGGCGCGGCCGAGGCCGCCCGCCAGGCCGCGGTGACCCCGGACGACCTCGAGCGCGTCGACGAGGAGACACGCAAGCGGATCCGGCCGCCCTGGGACGGGGAGGACGTGCTGACCGTGGCGATCGTCGAACGCGACGGCGTCCGGTACGCCCAGGTCACCATGGCCATGCCGGTCTTCCTGCCGGGCGTGGGCGGCCCCTGGGACATCACCGCCGAGTCCCGGATCGTGACCGAGGTCGAGCCCAGGGAGGTGACGCCGTGAGACCCACGCCCCCGCGGCGACCGCTGCTGGACCGGGTTCCCCGCCGCGATTCCGACCGGGGCGGACCGCTCCTGGAGTTCGCCGCCATGTTCCCGATCCTGCTCATGGTCTGCGTCCTGGCGATCGAGGCGTTCCTGGCCTTCGTGGCGGTCGAACGGTTGGAGTCGGCGGCCCGCGCCGGGGCGCGGGTGGCCGGATCCGAACAACTGGCGGGGGCGGAGACGGTGGCGCGCGAGGCGCTACCGCCGTGGCTGGACGACGCGACGATCACCAGCGGCGTCAACGACAGCGACGGATACTACGTGGAGGTCTCGCATCCGATCCCGATCGTGTTCTCCTCCGTCGGCCTCGACCTGACCCTCACCCGCCGCGTGGACATGCCCCATGTTTGACCCCTCCCCCGACGAAGGCGGGGGACTCCCGGAACACGCCGCTCGGTCGCTCGGCGAGCGGCCGGGTCCCACCCGATCACCGGTCGGGTGCCGAACCGACCCGGTTCGGCGCCCCGAGTGTGAGGAGACGCCGTGCTGACCCGGTTCTCGACCGGCACCCCGTGTGCGACCGGTGATCGCGACGCGTGCGGAGCAACCCGAACGTGAGGAGAGTACTACCGTGGGCCTGAAGGACCGCCTGGAGGAGGACCGCGCCAACGAGGGGCGCGGCGACCGCGGGAGCGTGACGCACTGGCGGCGGCGTCTGCTCGAGGAGATCAACCTGGAGGACCTCACCCGCCTGACCCTGGCGCAGCGGCGGGTGCGGTTGGAGAAGGTGGTCGGGCACATCCTGTCCCGTGAGGGGCCGGTGCTCTCCGAACGTGAACGCTCCATGCTCATCCGTCGGGTGGTCGACGAGGCGCTCGGGCTGGGCGTGCTCGAACCCCTCCTGGCCGACGAGACCGTCACCGAGATCATGGTCAACGGCCCCGACAACGTGTTCATCGAGCGCGCGGGGCGGATGCAGCGGGTCGACGCCGCCTTCAACGGCGAGGAGCAGCTGTACCAGACCATCGACCGGATCGTCTCCCTGGTCAACCGCAGGGTGGACGAGTCCTCGCCCATGGTGGACGCCCGCCTGCCCACGGGTGAGCGGGTCAACGTCATCATCCCCCCGCTCTCCCTGTCCGGCCCCGTCCTGACCATCCGGCGCTTCCCCAAGCCGTACCCGATCGACGAGCTGGTGCGGATGGGGAGCCTGGACGCGGCCACGGGCATCCTGTTGTCGGCGATGGTCCGGGCCCGGTTCAACATCGTGGTGTCGGGGGGTACCGGCACCGGCAAGACGACCTTCCTCAACGCGATGTCGGCGTTCGTGCCCACCAGCGAGCGCATCGTCACCATCGAGGACTCGGCCGAGCTCCAGCTCATGCAGGACCACGTCGTCCGCCTGGAGTCACGACCGCCCAACATCGAGGGCAAGGGCGAGATCGCCATCCGCGACCTGGTCCGCAACGCGCTGCGGATGCGACCGGACCGGATCATCGTGGGTGAGGTGCGCGGCGCCGAGACCATCGACATGCTCCAGGCCATGAACACCGGCCACGACGGGTCGCTGGTCACCGTGCACGCCAACTCCGCCGACGACGCGATCCACCGCCTCCAGACCCTGGCGACCCTGGGTGAGGGGCTGGTCCCCTACGACGCGATCCGCGACCAGATCAACAACGCCGTGGACGCCATCGTGCACCTGGGCCGCTGGCCCGACGGGTCGCGCCGCGTCAACGAGGTGTCCGTGGTCTCCTCCCGCCGCCGGGAGGAGTTCCGGCTGGAACCGGTGATGACCTTCGAGGCGCTGCCGATGGGCCCCAACCGGGCCGTCGAGGGCGAGTTCCGGCACCGGCCGCTCCCCCGCCACGTCGCCGGGCGCATCTACCAGGTGGGCGAGAGCGTCCCGGCCGCGTTCGGCGTGGTGCCCGACGAGCGTCCGGGGGGCGAGCGGTGAGCCGCCCGGCCGCGCCCGCCCGGGCGCACGTGTTGGACCAACCCCGAAGGGAGCCCCGGTGACCTGGCAGTTCGTGGCCATTCTCGGCGGCCTGGCCGTGGTGCTCGCACTGGCCCTGTGGGCACTGTGGGAGTTCGTGGCCAGTGCCGAGACACGGCGGATGATCGCCGCACGCAGTGCCCTGACCCAGGCCGAGTACGAGGCCTCGACCCTGTCGGCCCGGTTGGACGCGGCGATGCACCGCACGCAGTGGGGGGCCCGGCTGCACCGGCGGATCACCCGGTCGGGCGCACAGATCAGGTTGTCGACCTTCGTGGGCGCGCTCGTGGGCGGTTCGCTGCTCGCCGTGATCATCGTCTGGCAGGTCCTGGCTCCGGCCCTTGGCGTGCTCGCGGCGGGCGGGGTGGCGTTCCTGTTCTTCTCCTACCTGAACCGGGCCGAGGCCAGGCGGCGTGAGGAGTTCACCGCGCAGTTGCCGGACCTGGCACGGGTGCTGGGCAACGCGACCTCGGCAGGGCTGGCGCTGCCGACCGCGGTGTCGATGGCCGCGGAGGAGCTGGACGGTCCCGCGGGCGAGGAGCTGAGCCGGATGGCCGAGTCCATGAAGGTGGGCGCGAGCTTCGAGGAGGCGGTCGCGGAACTGCGCGAGCGGATGCCCTCCCGGGAGCTCGGGGTGTTGCTGTCGACGCTGGTCGTGGCGTCCCGCTCCGGCGGTTCACTGGTCACGGCGCTGCGCAACATCTCCACGACGTTGGAGAACCGCAAGGAGACCCGGCGCGAGGTGCAGACCGTCCTGAGCGAGACGACCAGCACCGTCTGGGCCCTGGGGTTCATGTCGGTGGGAGCCCTGTTCATGATCAACGCCATCGAACCCGGGATCATGCGGACGATGACGACCTCCGCCGCGGGGCTCGCGGTGCTGCTGGTGGTGGCCGCGCTCTACACCGTCGGCTTCCTGTTGGTCGCCCGGATCACCAAGTTCGACCTGTAGAGGGGCTTCTCCGATGAGTGGCGTGTACTCCCTGGTGCCGTTCGCGGCGGCGCTGGCCGCGGCGCTGGTGGTGTTGACGGCCTGTTACGGCGGATATCTCACCCTGTCCCAGACCCGGGTCCGGGTGGACGACCCCGCGGCGTTCGCCCCGCGCACCCGGTCGGACCGGACCTTCGTGCTGCACCGGATCACCGAGGCGATCGGACGCCCGTTCTCACGGTCGGTGCTGGCCTCGCTGAACGAGCGGCGGCGCGCGTCGATCACGGAACGGATCGAGGTCGCGGGCCGCCCTGAGGGGCTCACCCTCGAACGGTACGTGCGGCGCAAGATCGGCGAGGTGACGCTGTACGGGGGTGTCGGTGTCCTGATGCTGCTGTCGGGCAACCCCCTGATGGCGTTGATCGTGCTGGCCTTCGCCGGGCTGACCGACCTCAACCTCTACGTGCGGGGCCAGGAGCGCTCGGATCGGGTGCAGTCCCAGTTGCCGGACTTCCTGGACGTGCTCGCGGTGACGGTGAGCGCGGGCATGTCCTTCCGGGCCGCGGTGGCCCGGGTGGCCGAGTCCATGCCGGGTGTCCTGGCCGACGAGTTCTCCCTGGCCCTCCAGCAGATGGAGCTGGGGACCTCGCGCCGGGAGGCGTTCGAGACGCTGCGCCGTCGCAACCGCAACGAGTCGTTGAGCAAGTTCGTGACCGCGATCCAGCAGGCCGAGGAGCTGGGTGCGCCGCTGAGCGACGCCCTGGTGGACATCAGCCAGGACATGCGCCGGGCCGACGCCCAGTACATGCGCCGCAAGGCCCAGCGGATGAACCCGAGGGTGACGATGGTGACCGCGGTGACGCTACTACCGGGTCTGCTGATCCTGGTGGTGGGCTCCATGTTCCTGGGCACCGAGGTCCACCTCACCACCATCCTGGGCGGGTGACCGCGGCCCGCGCGGACCTCGCGCGGGCCGCGGGACCCGGCAGGTCCCCGGCTGCGGGACCCGACGGGCGGTGACCGCTAGGCCGGAGCGGGCGGCGGGAACGGGATCGCCGTCAGGGTCGGGAACAGCTCGGCCTCCTCGTAATCCAGGTGGGCCTCCAGCTCCTCCGCCATTCGGTCGAGGTCGGCGCGGAACCGCGCCGGGTCGGCCGTGGCCAGGTCGGCGAGCAGGCCCTCCAGTTCACCGCGCAGCCGGTTGACCGTGCGGTGCTCGGCCGTCAACCGCTCCACCACGTCCGCGAGGTCGGGGTTCCGCTCCGCCATGTGGGGGAACATGAACTCCTCACCGTCGTGGTGGAAGCTCAGGGACTCGCAGAAGGCCAGGCAGTGCTGGCGCAGTTGGAGGCTGAGCCCCAGCGGCGCCGGCCCCCCGGCCCCGGCGTCCCGGTCCGCCAGGTACGCCTCGGCCTCGGACCGGACGTGGCTGAGCTGCGAGCGCAACCAGGTGTGCACCTCGACGAGTTTGTCGGCGAGGGTGGCGGCCTCACCCCAGACGTAGCGGCGCTCCAGCGAGACGACCGGGATCAGCCGGTCGGTTCCCGCCTGGTAGTTCCCGTATCCCGGGGCCCGCCCGACGATCTCGGTGAACATCCGGTCCCGTTCGTCGCCCTCCAGGGGGACGGCGACGGCGCCGAACTCCTCCGTGCCCAGTTCCACCCGCACCATCGGGTGGGCGATCAGGTTGTGGTACCAGGCGGGGTTGCGGTCGGAGCCGCCGGCCGAGGCGACGACGAGCAGGCGGTCGCCGACGCGCACGTACCCCAGCGGGGTGGTGTGCTCACGGCCGGAGCGCGCGCCGACCGTGGTGAGGAGCAGCAGGTCGCCGCCCTCGAACATGCCGCCGACGCGGCCTCCGCTCGCGCGGAACTCCTCCACGACGGGGACGTTGAAGTCGCTGACGTGGGGTTCGGGCCGGGCGTGGGGGTTCTGTGACACAGGAATCTCCTTCGACGATGGTGGTGTGGGCGACCACCCCCGAAGACGCCCTCGGCGGCCCGGGCGCGCGGGCGCACGGGTGGCGGGGCAGGGCCGTCCACGGCCCAGACCCGTGTGGCGACGGAGCCGGGCGGGTTCGGGTGGACGTGACCAGGGATCCGGGTGTACCGGTGACCGGGAGGGGACGGGGAGGTCGCGGGGTCGACGTCGCCGACGTGGCCTGGGGCGCACGCCGCCGGGACGGACCGTCAGACGCGATGCGCGTGGTGTGTTCTACTCACTGCTGGCTCCCCACAGGTCAAAGGTGCCTCCATACCGCCCGGCCGACCCACTTCTCTTGGCCGGGGGCACGCGACACGGCGGGCAGCCTACACGAAGCGCCGGGGTGGGGCCAGCAGGGGTGGGAGGAGGGGGTCCACGCACGGGTCGTGCTGCGGCGGCGCGACTGGGTGGTGTGATCGGATGCGCGCACGCCACCCTGTTCCTGCCGGTGGCGTTCACGCTGGTGTTCACGCCCTGCTGCCCGGGGTTGGGCGCGACGCTGGGCTACGCCGGAGCCGCGGCGGTGGCCGTCGGCACGTGGTTCGGCACCGTGGCCCTGACCGAGGCATGGCGGCAGACGGGCCGGAGCGGCCCGTCCGAGGTCCTGCTGCGCCGTCTCACCTATGCCCGGACGGGCCACACTCCCAGCCAGTGACCATGACGGGTGCGGTGCCGCTGCGGCGCCGCACCCGAGGTGCCGAAGGAACACGGGTCAGGGGGTCGACTCGGTGGCCCGTTCCTGACCCCGGACGGCCTTCCGGTGCCGCCGCCGGAGGACGACGAGGCCGGTGTAGAGGCTGGCGAGCATGACCACGGCCATGAAGACCAGCATGCCCACCGGGCCCACCTGGGGGCTGACGATGAGCGGGATCGCCGCGGCGGTGATCAGCCCGCCGCCGAAGAACGGTTCGAAGATCAGCTGCTTGTAGCCGAAGGCCGGGTAAGCGGGGGTGCGCATCTCCGGGTCGACGACGCGCATGAGCACCAGGCCGGTCGCGGTGACCCCCAGTGACTGTCCGAACTCGCCGATGCCCCGCTCGAACCAGTGGCTGGGCATCATCCGGGGGGCCAGGACCAGGAACGCGAACAGGCACCACAGCAGACCGGCCACCGTGAGCATGGCGAACGCGGCGAAGTTCTCGGCGATGGCGCTCAGGGAGAGCGTGGCCATGGCGGCGATGATGAGCATGTCGAGGGACAGGCCCTGGATGCGCTCGACCGTCTTGTGGTCGACGATCTCGTTGCGGTCGAATCGGTCGATGAGCAGCTGGAGCAGGATGCCGCCGATCATCGCCATCGGGAACAGCGGAACGTAGGCCATGATCTCGATGTGGTCCGCCCACAGCGCCTGCTCCAGCGCCCGGAGCCCCATGAGCAGCAGTTGACCGATGAGTACGGCGAGGGCGACGAGACCGAAGTGCAGGGTGAGGGGGTCCATGGAGGAGGGGTGGATCGTCATGGTCGCCCCCGCGGAACGTTTGCCCCGTTCGACCAGACCGGCCTGCTCGTTGTCGGTCCCCTTGGCCTCGGAGCTGATCACGGTGGTCTTGCCGCGCCGGGCTCCCCAGTTGATGAGGGTGATCCCGACGATGATCCCGGACAGGAGACCGACCGTGGCCATGCCCAGGGCGAGGTCCTGACCCTCGGCCCAGCCGACCTCCGCGAAGGTGCCGCCGAGGCCCGCGGCGGTCCCGTGCCCGCCGAGGAAACCGATCTCGATGAGCGCGCCGGAGATCGCGGGCACGTCCAGGAGCGGGACGAGGACCAGCAGCGCGAGGGCGAGGCCGATGACGTACTGACCGCTGGCGACGGTGATACCGAAGGCGAGGTTGGGGCCGGCGAGACTGGCGGCCTCACGCAGACGGGGCATCCGTTTGCCCAGGAAGAGCCCGGCGAACACCACGGAGATCAGCAACCCGGGCAGGGAGGACCACACCGCCATCACGTCGGCGCCGAACAGCCCGCCCTCGGCGGCGCGTTCGGCGAGACCGACCGCCACCCCCCGGTCGGCGAGCAGCCCCATGAGCCGCCCGAAGACGTCCGGTCCGAGAAGCAGAGCGATCCCGCCACCGATGATCGCCCCGGGCAGATAGAGCCTCTGCGTCAGCTTCCACTTGACCCGGACGAGCTTCGAGACCAGCAGCAACACCCCCAGCAGGAGGAGCGCGAGGCCAATGGTGTCAGGGGACATCTCTACCTCTCTTGGTTACACGTACCGCGGGGGCGCGGGTGTCCGATGCGACTGCGCGGGACAGGCCTCGGCCCAGAGCCTCGCGGGGAGGCGGCGATCACACGGCGGCATGACACGGTCACGGCGAACGCCCGGGGCAGCCTATACGCCGTGACGCCGTGGTCAGCACAGAGTGAACGGAACGTCGTGTTCAGGAACCGGGTACCGAAGTCGTGCCACCACGGGACTCCCGGCGGGGAGGGGCTCCGGAAACGCCACGTCGGACACGCGCTGTGGCTGGTCTCACGTGGGGCGGCGAGGCTGATCCGGGGACGGCCCCACATTCGACCCCGACCTCCGGATAATACGAAGGGTCACCCTTGCGACACAGACAGGCGGGCGGCCCGCCGACGCGCGGACGACGGAGCCGTCGTCCCGGGTCCGCCCACCGTGAGGAGAGCGCCCGTGAGGAGAGTCACCTCGGACGAGACCGATGTGGACGCGGACGGCACCGTGACCTACCAGGGTGCGCCCTTCACCGGCGAGTCGGTCAGCAGGGCCGCGGACGGCCGCCTGGAGGAGTCGGTGGCCTACCTCGACGGTGTCGAGCACGGCCCGTGGTTGGAGTGGTACCCGGACGGCACCCCGCGCGCCCAGGGCGAGTGCGACCGTCATCTGGGGGTGATCGGCCTGTGGCGGGAGTGGCATCCGAGCGGGCGGATCTCCCTGGAGGAGGTCTGGACCCACGTCGGCCACCTGACCACGAGTCGTGAGTGGAACCACCGGGGCGCCCTCGTCCGGGACTCCTTCGCCACCGAACCCGCCAGCGGGGTGCTGCGGGTGCGGGTGGAGACGTTGGAGGAGGCCCCGGAAGGGATGCTCTCCGCGGGTGTCCCCTTCACCGGTGAGGCGTTCACGACCGACGCGTCGGGCCTGGTCGTCGCGCTCGACTGCTATACCGACGGGATCCTGGAGGGAGCGCGGTTCACCTGGTACCCGAACGGACTGATCCGCTCCGAGGAGCGCGTGCGCGGAGGGGTTCGGGTCGGGACGTGGCGGCGGTGGCACGCCGACGGACGGCCCGCGGCGGTGGACGTGTTCGACGACGCGGGCGCCCTGCTGCGGTCGGAGCGGTGGGAGTGGGACGACGGCGTGCAGGCGTGAGCGGGCGGGACCCGGCGCGCCCAGGCCGCGAAGGTCACGAACCGCCCCCGCCCCTCCCGGCATCGGCGTCACAGCAGGCCAGAACGCACTCCAGCAGCCCTGGAAAGCGGCCCTCCAGCTCCTCGTCCCGCAGCGAGACGAAGCACCGGGTGCCCTCGGCTCGGTTCCGCACGAGGCCGGCGTTGCGCAGGATCTTCAGGTGGTGGCTCAGCGTCGACTGGGCGATCGGAAGGTCGATGTCCTTCCACGCCCGCTCGCCCTCCATCGCCGCGAGCATCCGGACGATCCGCAACCGGGTCGGCTCCGCGAGCGCCGACAGGACCGTGACCAGCTCCACGTCCTCGACTGCGGGATGCGTGTGCTCCCTGGGGGACAAGGCGCACCTCCTCGTACGGGCCCGGCGCAGGGGCCGGACGGGATTTGGAACGTGGTCAGGGATGAGTGTAGCTTCGGTATTCGACATTCGTCGAACATCGAACGTGCACGCCCGCCCCGGACCGTCCGGCGGGGGGCGCCCACCGCCGGAACCGTTCGTCTGCTGGGGAAGAGGGCCACCATGTCCGGAGTCGCGCTGTCCGTGCTCGACCACGCCACGATCATCGAGGGCTCCGATCCCGGAGACTCCCTCCGCTCCGCCCGGGAACTCGCGCAGAACCTGGAGAACTGGGGTTACACGCGCTTCTGGCTCTCCGAGCACCACAACATGCGCGCCATCGCCAGCGCGGCCACCTCGGTCGCACTCGGGTTCGTCGCCGAGGGCACGTCGACGATCCGGGTCGGCGCGGGCGGGGTGATGCTGCCCAACCACTCCCCCTTGGTGATCGCCGAACAGTTCGGGACCCTGGAGTCCCTCTACCCGGGGAGGATCGACCTCGGCCTGGGGCGGGCGCCCGGCACCGACCCCCGTACGATGCGTGCCCTGCGGCGCGACCGGAGCGCCTCGTCGACCTTCCCCGACGACGTCCAGGAACTGCGCGCCTACTTCGAGCCCGCCGAGCCGGGCCAGCCCGTCCGCGCGGTCCCGGGCGAGGGGCTGCGGGTGCCGCTGTGGATCCTGGGTTCCAGCCTCTTCGGCGCCCAGCTCGCCGCACGGCTCGGCCTTCCGTACGCGTTCGCCTCGCACTTCGCCCCGGACGCGCTGTACGAGGCGCTCAAGGCCTACCGGACGGAGTTCCACCCCTCCGAGCAGGCGAGCGAACCGTACGCGATGGCGGGGGTGAACGTGGTCGTCGCCGACACCGACGCCGAGGCCAGACACCTGTTCACGTCGATGCAGCAGCAGTTCCTCGGGATCGTGCGGGGCGACCGCGGTCTGCTCCGACCCCCGTTGGACAGCCTGGACACCCTCTGGCGGCCGGGGGAGAAGGAGCGCGTGGACGCGACGCTGCGGTACTCGTTCGTGGGGTCGCCGGAGACGGTGCGCGCGGGGCTGGAGCGATTCATCGCCGACACCGGGGTGGACGAGCTCATGGTGTCGACGATGATCTACGACCGGAAGGCGCGGCTGCGGTCGTACGAGGCGTTGGCGGACATGTTCGGTCTGGAGGGGCCGGGCGTGGAGCTGGCCTGAGCCGGGGGAGGCGGGCGCGGTCAGATGACGGCGCCCCCGCCGGCGTCTCCTCCCCCGCCACCACCGCCACCGCTGCCGCCGCCGCTGAATCCACCGCCGCCGGACTCACCGCCCCCGCCGAACCAGCCACTGCTGGACCCACCGCCTCCGCCACCGCCGGACCCGGTGTCGAGACCGCCACCCCAGCCGTCGCCGCCGCGGATCGAGGAGCCGATCACCGAATTCGACGATCCCTGACACAGTTCCGCGGACCAGCACAGGTTTGCGAGGTCGAAGGTCCGGGGCGGCGGGCTCCCGGCCGTGATCGCCGCGCCAGCGGCAGAGCCCTGATGACCCGAGGAACGCCTTCGCCTCCGACGCGCCGGAGCACGCCCTCCTGACGTGGCTCCGGCACGCAGGGACAGGAATCCGGTGACGGCCGTGTAGCGGAGCGCCTGCTCCAGACTCATCGCGTCCGAGAGCGTGTACCGCCGCTTCGCCTCCGTCACCACCGCGTCGCCGGTACGTGTGGTGATCGACGGGGAGAGTCTCCCGGCCGCGGTGCACGCCCACCGGACAGACACCGAGGCCACGGCGGCGGCCACGCCGCCCGCGGCGACCGCCGCTCCCCAGTACGCCGTGTCCGGACCGGCGAGGAGGAACACGGTGCCGCCGACGAGTGCCGGTATGAGCGAGGCCAACGTGACCCGCCCGCTGACGCGTGGCACCAGTCGACAACGTCGCAGGTGCTCTCGGACCTCGGGGGAGTCCACGATGAGGCGGCGCCCCCTGAGACTCACACGGAGTCCCCGCATACCGCCGCTGGTGATCAGTGTGGACACCACCGTACGTGTGTCGGCGTAGCCGAGGGGCGACATGGACCTGAGAATGGCACGCCGGAGCGGATCACCCTCCTCAGGGCGGGGACGGACACGGCCACGGACACGGAGCCCGCCCGTGGGTCTCTCCGACACACGACCGCTGAGCAACGCGTCGGTGAGGGCGACCTCCGCCGCGCGGACCTCACCCCCGATGAGGAAGCCGAGCTGGGCGGGTGTGAGGTCGTCCGGGTCCGGGGCAGAGGGAGGTTCGGGAACAGCTTCGATCGCGGCGCTGATCGCGGCCCGGCCACTGCTCAGGGTGATATAGGGAAAACTCCCGATCAGCAAGCCCGCGAGCACACCCACAGCCAGAAAGAGCACGGTAACGGTGTCCACTTCGCGGCCTTCCTCACCCAGTCTCGGCCACCACGGGGGAAACGGGGCCGATCAGGACATCCAACACCATCGACGGAACCCACGCACTGGCGAGGCGGTCACATCACCCCCACCCGTGGCGCTCGGAGCGACCGCGTGCGATCATGGGTCACCCGGTGAGCACTTATCGTGACCCCGGGCGTCAGGAACGTGATCGTGCCCTACGCGCGCATCGGTGTACCGGCAGCCGGGCACCCGACCTGTGGACGGTGTGTGCCCGTGCACGACCGGGGGAACTATGAACGCACGTGGCCACATCCGGCCACCGGGAGCGCCTGGGTGCGGTCACGTGTCGGATAGTGGGATCGAGTGTGTCCCCTGCGCACGAACCCCGGACGGCCCCGTGTGAGTCGTCGTTCCGTCACAAGAGGCCACACTGACGTGGCGCCAAGCCCCCTTCCCCCAAGGAGCCGCCTCCATGAGCAGCCTGACCAAGCTCTGGGTTTTCCTGAGCGCACACGACGCCCCTTCTCCCCGAAGGGGCGACAGGGGTGCCGGAATGGTCGAGTACGCCGCCATCATCATCCTCGTCGCGGCGATCGCGACGGCGATCTTCCAGTTGGGGTTGGTCGAGAACATCACCGGGGCCATCGGGAGCGCGGTCGACAACGTTCTGAACGGACCGCAGCAACCAGGCGCCCCCGCACCTACGACTCCCGTCGAAAACTGAGAAACCACCACCGCCTAGCCACCAATCACCAGAAAAGGTGGGAAGGTCTTGACTTCTCATCCATACCCAGCCCCACAGAGGAGAACCACGAACTCTCTCGGCGCTGGGGCATCGGCCATGTTGTTCGCATTCCTTACCTCAGGTTGCGTCGTCACCCCCGACGAGAACACAGCATCCGAAGATCATGCACAGGAACCGAGCCCTCCGGTCGGATATAGCCCACCCCATGAAGGCACAGAAGAAGCCGACGCCCTTGCGAGCAGCATAACGACATCAACGTGGCTAGGAAATAATCTTCAAATCGACGTCATAGCCCTGGAAAGACTTGAGAATGATATCCTGAGACTTCGCCTAAAAATAATTAATAAATCAGGCGAAACCGTCCAACTCCGAGACGGTCTAGGAGAGCCTGGGGATCAGTACACCGCCAGCGCGATAACTCTCATCGACTCCGAAAACAAGCAGCGCTATCTCAGCTATGACCAGAGTGACGGCTCCTGCCTCTGTCAGACCTTGGGTGGACAAATCTCAGGGGGCGCGAGCGAGGCTCTGTGGGTCGCGTTCCCAACACCTCCTGACGACCTTGAAAGCATGACGATCACCACACCTCTGACACCGCCGATCTTCGATGTGCCGATAAGCGAATCGTCAGAGACTGTCGATAGTCAGGAACTAGCCAACCCAGTGATTTTAGATCTCACCATGATTTCCGACGATCTTGAGAATCAGACCGGCCGCACGGAGAACAATGAAGAGGTCAGTATTCTCCTGTCCTCAGATGTCCTCTTCGAGACAAACAGTTCTGACCTCAGCGGCAATGCCTGGGAGATTCTTGAACAGGTCGCACAGGAGATCAACGATGCCACCGCCACCTCTGTGAGTGTGGACGGTTATGCGGATAACACCGGGAGTGACTCGGTGAACGAAAAACTGTCACTGGAGAGGGCACAGACCGTAGAATCCACTCTTTCTGGAATGGTAACGCGCGACGAAGTCTCCTACGAAGTCAACGGCCACGGTTCCAATGACCCCATCGCAGACAACTCCACGGAGGAGGGAAGAGAAAGAAACCGCCGGGTAAGCATCACCTTCGAGAAATAAAGGAGAAGTTGATGAAGAAACCGACTCGTGGAATATTTCTTGCAACTATCACAGTACTTCTCCTCGTCACCGTACCAGGGAGCACAGGCGCCTCGTCTACACCTCCCCGAGCGACGGACCTCGATTCACTCGGAAGCGCGTCCGGCAACTGGCCCCAATCAAATGGACTTAACGCCCACGTGCACCAGGTAAACAGAAATAAGTCCGGAAACCTACTCTCCGCTGTATGGAGCATCGAGAACCCCACAAACCAGAGTATCTCCATCACCTGGATTGCGGACCGCTCTTACACATACACCGGACCCTACTTTTCGGGCGTGACCTTGGTAGCCGCAGACGGAACCAACAGATTCCATCCGGTGATGGACGGTACTGGAGCCTGTGTGTGTTCAGGAGACATCTCTTATGACTTCAAGCGTCAGATCCCCGCCAACGAACAAATCGCCTACTGGTCTCTCTTCTCCGTTCCCAGTGACGTTGACTCGGTGGACGTCGAAATCCCCGGCTTCGATCCGATCGAGGACGTTCCCATATCCTGATCTCCCCCGGCTCCCATCACGCGACTGGAGGCGGCGTTGCCCACCCCCCACGACCCCTTCTTCCTCGGGGACACCCGACGGCCCTCCCCCGCCGGCCCGCCCCGGCGGACCGGCGACCGCAACGGTCCGCCGCGTGTGCGGAGCCGCCTTCGGCCCACCACCGGCCGAGCACGCCCCCCACGTGGTCCGGACGGTGACCGGGGAGCCGCGTTCACCGAGGTCGCGGCGGTCACCCTGCTCGTCGCGGCGATCATGCTCGCCGTCTACCAGCTGGAGTTGAGCAGGACGTTCAACGAAGGTGTGCGGCAGATGGTGTGCCTCGTCGAGGGGCCCGACTGCGGGGACGGGACCTGGTTGGAGGCCGACCGTCCCGAGGAGCCGGGCACCTACGAGTGGAAGGGCGACTCCGCCAACACCGCCGACAACCAGGCGATCGGGATGAGCCGGGCCCGCGACCGCGGTTGGACCGACCAGGAGTGGGAGTGCCTGGACAGCCTGTGGTCCAACATCTCCGGCTGGGACCACACCCTCATCGACTCCGAGACCGGCGCGGTCGGCATCCCCGGTTTCCGAGCCGACGAACACGGCGCCATGCCGCCCGACTTCACTGAGAGCGCGTCCGCCCAGATCGAGTGGGGCATCGAGCACATCGCCGACACCTACGGAACCCCCTGCCCCGCCTGGAGCCAGTGGCAGGCCACCCGCTCGTACTGACCTTCGGTCCCCCGCCCCACGGCCCGTCCATCGCGCCGACCGCCGGACTCAGCGTGTCCCACATCACTTCTTTCCACCGCTTTGTTGAGAGCGGCGTGAATGGCCCGCAAAGGACGCACAGACCCGGGCAAACCTTCCCAAATTTCCCCCGATATCACTTATTTCATAACAAATGCCCCCATAATCTGATCCTCTGACAGCCCACTGGTCAGGGAGATCACGGGGGAAGCGGTGAAGATCACCTATCTGATCAACGACATGTACGGCATCGGTGGCACGGTCCGCACGGTGGCCAACCAGGCGGCGGCGCTGTCCGCCCGGCACGAGGTGGAGATCGTCTCGGTCTTCCGGCACCGCGCCGAACCCGTCCTTCCCGTCCCCGCGCAGGTGCGCCTGCGACCGCTGGTCGACGTCCGGCAGGACTCCGGGGCCACCGGGATCGGCGGACGCCCGCTGTACGAGGGGTCGGAGCGGGCCGGGCTGCCCCCGCTGCTGTTCCCCCCGGAGGACGCCCGCGGGTCCACGCACAGCCGGTTGACCGACGACCGGATCGAGGAGTACCTCGCCACCACCGACGCCGACGTCGTCGTGGGCACCCGCCCCGGCCTGAACGTCGCGATCGCCCGCGCGGCCCCCTCCCGCGTGGTCAAGGTCGGCCAGGAGCACCTCACCTACGAGCAGCACTCCCTTCCCCTGCGCAGGGTCATGGAGCTGGAGTATCCGCACCTGGACGCGTTCGTCACGGTGACCGAGGCGGACGCGCGGACCTACACCGACCGCATGCCGCTCCCCGGCGTCGAGGTCCTGTCCATCCCGAACTCGGTCCCCGCCCCGCCCTTCACCGTCACCGGCCAGGACTCGCGCACGATCGTCGCCGCGGGCCGCCTGGCCCCCAGCAAGCGACACGACCTGCTCGTGCAGGCCTTCTCGATGGTGTGCGACGACTTCCCGGGCTGGACGCTGCGCATCTACGGTCGCGGCGGCCTGCGCGACACACTGGCCCGTCTGGTGGGTTCTCTGGGGTTGCAGGACCGGGTCTGGCTGATGGGCCCCCACCCCAGGGTCGAGGAGGCGTGGGCCCAGGGGGCGTTCGCTGCGGTGACCTCCAGCGAGGAACCCTTCGGGATGACGATCGTGGAGGCGATGCGGTCGGGACTGCCGGTCGTGAGCACCGACTGTCCGCACGGCCCCGCGGCCATCATCCGCCACGGGGAGGACGGGATCCTGGTGCCGAACAGGTCCGTGGAGGGCATCGCGCACGGGCTGGAGGAGCTCATGGCCGACGACGGCCTGCGGCATCGGATGTCCCGTGCGGCGCTGACCGACTCCGCGCGGTTCGATCCGGCCAACGTGGTGCGCCAGCACGAGCGCCTGTTCGCCCGGCTGACCGGGGAGCGGCTGTCCGGCGCCTCCCTCGTGCCCGCGCCCCGCCCCGAACCCCCCGCTCCGTGCCGCGTACGCGCCCGCGCGTCGGACGGCCGGGCGGTGCTGTCGTTCACGCACCCGCCGGAGCGACTCGTGCTGGTCCGGGACCGCGAGCGCGTGACGCTGGCGCCCGACGAGGACGGGAAGGTGGTGGTGGACCCGGAGGCCGATCGGCTGTCGGCTCACACGTGGGACGTCCTGCGCGTGGACGGGGGCGCGGAGGCGCCGATCCTGGACGTGGAGATCCGCCAGGAGGGATACCCCCTCTCCCCCGACCGCGTGGAACGCCTCTCACTCGTCCTCCCGGCCCGGTCCCCGAAGGGACGGCTCGTCCTCCACGTGCGCCGTTCGGAGCGGCACGCCGAGGTGGAGCACGTGGAGGTGGCCGACGGCCTGATCACCGTTCAGGGGAGGGTCCTGGGTCACACGGGGGCGGACGCGCGGGCCCGGCTCGCGGTGCGCAACCGCGCGGCGTCCAGGATCGTGCGGGAGTTCTCCGCGCCGGTGGCGGCCAGTGGACGGTTCACGGGGGTCATCGACCCGGAGGCCGTGGTTCGGGGACGGCACGGCGAGTCGGAGAAGTGGGAGCTGCGCCTGGTGTCGTCCGACGGGTCGGAGTACACGGTGGGCCGCCATCTCTCCGGCGTGGCGGGCTACCGGCGGATCATCGAGTATCCCGCGCGCCATGTGACGGCGCGCCGGGGGTACGGCTCGCGGGTGCGACCCTACTACACGGTCAACGACCGGCTGGGGCTGCGGACCTCGCCCGCGGCGCCGACCCTGGGCGTGGACGAGGTCCGGGTGTGCCCGGTGGGCCGTCACCGGGACCGGCTGCGGTTCGACGTCCGCCTGGACACGGCCCCGCCGGAGGGTGTGGAGTGCGCGGTGGAGGTGGTGCGGGGCAGTGCCGCGGGGCAGCGGTTCCCGCTGCACGAGGTGACCACGTCATCCGGGGGACGCCTGGTCGGAACGCTGCCGCTGCTGGACCGCGCCGAGCACGGGGCCGCGTTGGCGCTCAGGGCCGTGTGGCAGCTGCGGCTCCTCGTGGGCCCGGCGGGGGCGCTGGGACGAGTGGGGGCGAGAGCGGTTCCGCAGCGGACCAGCCGCCGTTGGAGCCGCGGGCCGTTCGTCCGTTCGGTGACCGTGGGGCCGCAGGGCGGCGGGGACCTCATGGTGACCGTGGCCGACGTGCACATGGCGGAGGCGGTCAGCCGTCGCCTGCGCTGACCGCCCTCGGGGGACTTCCGCTCTCCGGTTCGCGCGACCCTCCCCGTTCTCCACGTTCTCCACAGGGCCTACCGATCACGGACAGGGGTGGATAAGCTACGCGTGAGGACGGCCGACCCCCGAGGCCCCTCCGCGACCGACCCCCGTCTCCCCGCGCCCGCGGGGCGGGCCCCTCCCCCCACGGAAGTCAGTCATGGGACTGCGACGGACCTCCCCCAGCGCGACGCCCTCCGCCCTCCCCCAGCGCCACCTCCAGGGCCGGAACGACCTCGGCCAGGCCAACATCCTGCTCGTCTTCGGCCTCACCCTCGCCCTGCTCGCCCTCACCCTGCTCTTCGTACGGGTCGGCGCCGCCAACGACACGCGGTCCCAGGCACAGACCGCCGCGGACGCGGCGGCGCTCGCGGCGGCCAGCGCCCTCCAGGACAGGGCCGCCGAGGAGCTCCTGGCCGGGGAGTACCCGCTGCCGTGGTTCGACGAGGAGGTCGCCAAGGCGCGGGCGGAGGAGTACGCGCGCGCCAACGGGGCGGTGCTCACCGACATTCGGGCCAGCGACAACGCCATGGGGCGCAGCGGCAACATCATCCGGGTGGAGGTGCGCGGTGCCCTCTGCCAACGGGAGCTGGCGGAAGACGCCTCGCGGGCCTGGAACGACGTGGTGTGCGACGGATCGGAGGAGGAGGTCGACACGGTCGTCGGCAACGCCTCCGCCATCGCCATCGTCGAGCCGCCCTACGAGTGTTCCCGGGGCGACGGCCGCGTCTCGTGCGGAAGCGACGCGATCGACGACCTCGACGCGGCCAGGGCCCTGATCGATGTGCACCTCATCGACCAGGAGGGCCAGTACAGGTTCAACCCCACTCTCACGTACTCCGGAGGCTCCGTCGTGGACTGTTCGTCACTGGGTCAGCTTCATCCCACCATGTGCTCGGTGCACCAGACGCTGCAGGAGGAGTTCGGCGGCTTCTACCTGACGGCCGGTGGATGGCGCTACGAACCCGGCAGCGACCACGGTCAGGGCATGGCGATCGACTACATGATGGCCGGGCTCGGCGGTCGGCCCACCGCCGAGATGCACGCCACGGCCCTGACGGTGGTCAACTGGGTGATCCAGAACGCCCAGCAGCTGGGGGTCAAGGGCCTCATCTACGACCACCACATCTGGAACGCCTCCCGGGACCCCGTGGGGCCGTGGGAGCAGGTCAGGCGCTTCCACCAGGACACGGGAAACAACACCCAGGACCACGTCGACCACATCCACCTGGCGGCGGGACCCGGCCCCATGCTCTGACGTCCGCCTTGTCCACAGGTTCGGATCGGGTCTTGTGGCACGTGGCCGCACCACCGAATCTGGGTGTATGACCGACAGTGACGACCCCGTCCCCGACCGTCCCCTCCTGCTGCGCACCCTGCGTCCCGTCCTCGCCCTGATCTCCGCTGACGCGGTCACCTGCGACGTCACCGCCGCCTACGTCTGGGGGATCAACGCCTACCCCCGGGGAACCCGGGTCACCAGGACGCGTCTGCACGTGGCCGTCCCGAAGGGGGTGCACGGGGTCTGCCACCAGGCCGTGACCGCGCACCGGGAACGGGTTCCGGAGGCGGACCGGACGGTGGTGGAGGCGGTGCGGGTCACCACACCGGCGCGCACCGCCTGTGACGTCGCCGCCCGGGCTCCCTCCCTGTTCGTCGCCACGGCACGGCTGGACGCCTTCCTGTCCCGCGGTCTGGTCACCCGGGCGCAGCTGGGCAGAACCGTGTGCGCGACACGCCATCGGGAGCGGTTCCAGCGCCTGTCGTCGGCCCTGCGGCTGGCCTCGGAACGCAGCCAGTCCCCCGCGGAGTCCCACCTCCGGGTCCTGCTGTGCCTCGCACGACTGCCCACCGCCACCCCCCAGTGCCCGGTGCCCACGGTCGAGGGAACGCTCCACGCCGACCTGGGCTGGCCCGAGTTCCGGGTGGCGCTGGAGTACGACAGCGCCGAGCACCACTCCGGCCGCCGAGCCCTGCTCAGGGACGAGTGGCGGTACTCGGTCATGCGCGACGGGGGCTGGAGCGTGCTCTCGATCAGCCCCCACGACCTCCACCGCCACCCGGGCCGGTTGATCGCCCGGATCGCGGGTGAACTCACCGCGCGTGGCTGGCGTTGCACGGAGGAGCAGCGGCGGCACGTGGAACGAACCATCCGTCGGTACGGCCGCGGCAGCCCGCACCCGTTCGGGGGAGGTTGACCTGGTGGAGAGCCGTACCCCCTCCGGCACCGGGTCCTCCCGCCCGACCGCCGCGCACATGCCGCCGCTCACGGTCGGACACGAACCCTTCGCGAGGAATGCCCGAAAGCCCCATCCGGAGCACGGCCACAACCGGCCAGAACCCGGGTACCGAGAGCGACCGCCCACCGGCCGCAGAACGGATCGGAGTCGGGTACGTGCACGGAAACACCGCGAGAACGTGCACGGACCCGTATCTTCGGTGTCCCGGGGCTCCTGGCGAGGGCAGAACACGGTCACCGGGCGTTTCGATTCGTGGCGGCGGTGGGTCCCCGTATCCGTGCCACCATCGAACGGGACAGCGAGTCACCACGTCACACCCCACGTACACACGACCCCGGAGTCAGGCGACGACGGTCCGCAACAACCCCCCACGGCCGCACCGGCCGTTCACCGAACCGCAGAAACGAGGCCGAGCCCGTGTCGATGTCGATACCGGACACCTCACCCGCTGAGGACGTGCAGGATCAGGTCCCCGTCGCGGCACAGCCCGACTGGTGGGTGTCCCTGGCCGTGGTCCTGGTCTGCTTCACGGTGGTCGCGACCGGTTGGGGTGTCACCAAGCTCACCGTGGGGGACGATCCCCCCTCCCAGGACCTCGCGGGCGGCCCCGGCACGGTCGTGCCGGATCCGTCCGTCGACGGGGTGACCCCCGACGACGCCCGCGCCTTCATCGGTGCGGCCACCGACATCGTGGGCGATGTCGCAGCCTTCCGGATCACCTTCTCCGTGTACGAGATCGACGGCTCCACAGAGGGCTCCGGCGCCGCCGGGGAGGATGCGGAGGGACGGGACGACGACACTGCGCCCCCGGCCGCCCCTGCCCCCTCCACATCCGGTACCGAACCCTGGCCGGAGGACGTCCTGGGTGAGGGGCGGGTGGTCTACGACGCGACACGGAACCCGGCGTTCGAACACGTCTTCCAGACCACCACCGGGACGACGATCGAGCGCTACCAGATGGGCTCCGGACAACTGCTGATGACGGCCGACGCCGGGGTACGAGGACTGACCGTCCTGGACCCGCCCGACGAGGCCGACCGCTACCTGTGCTCCGACGCGTTCGCCTCGGTCCACCTGGAGAGGATCCTGGCCACCTCCACCGACCTCGCGTTCGCGGGCAGGGAGAGAGTGGAGCTGGAGTGGTCGGGTCGGACCGTCGCCCACGACACCTACCTGTACACCGGCATCTTCACCTCCCTACGGGGCGGCTATGACACCGCCACGGGAAGCAACACCCTCACCACCGTGGAGGGCACCCAGTTCGACCTGTGGATCGACGAGGAGGGGTACCCGCGAAGACTCGTCCTACGGTCGGCGGACGGGATCGGCGAGACGCACGAGTACCACTCGTTCAGCTGACCCCCGCGCCTGTGCCGACCAGGTCCGGAACGGTGACGGTGTCGTCGGGTTCGTAGTCGTAGGGGGGGTCGGAGACCTCACCGCGCAGCTCGGGCTGCGCCGAGTCCACGAGCAGGTTGTTCCGGGTGACGAGGTTGCCGGGTTCCTCTCCCCCGCTGGAGGCCGACAGCGCCGTGCCCTGGAAGTAGTTGCCCTCCACCAGGACGTTGGCGTCGAGGCCGGAGTCGACACCGTACTCGCTGTTGGACCGGAAGTAGTTGTTGAACACGTGCACGTGTTCGGCGTTGCGCACGCGCGGGTTGCGGGCGGAGGTCCCGTCGAAGAAGTTGTGGTGGAGCGTCACCCGCAGCGCCCCGGGCTTCTCGTCCTCACCACCGATGTCCACCGCGGCCTCCGCGTCACGGAAGTGGTTCCAGGACAGGGTCACGTGGTCGGCCCCACCGCTGACCGTCACCAGGGCCGAACCGCCGCCGCCGGTGAATGTGGAGCCGTCCACCCACACGTGACGCGCCCCGTCACGGATCACGACGGCCGTACCACCGGTCGCCATCCGCAGGTTGGTCAGGACGACGTTGGCGGAGCCGTCGACCACCAGACGTCCACCGGTGAGCTCGGCGCCCCCGTCGGCGCCCACGAGGGTCTTGTCCGAACCGACCGCCACCGCACCGCCGAGGTCGATCTCCCCGCTCACCTCGATGGTCAGGGGTTCCTCCGCCACGAGCAGATCGGCCAGCTCCTCGCCGTCGGAGGCGGTGACGGTCTCCCCTCCGGAACCCCCCGTCACGCCCGGCAGCTCGTCCCCCTCCGTCTCCAGGGACTCGGCGGCCCATCCCACGGGCACACGGACCGGTTCCGCCTCCGCGCTCTCCTCCGGGGGGCTGGACTCGTCCGCCTCGTCGGAGCCGGGTTCACCGGACCCGGACTCGCCCGCGGTCGGCTCGGCGACCGCGCCGACGGGTGTCTCGGCCGTGTCCTGGGCGGGTTCGTCGTCTCCCGCGCAGGAGGCGAGCGCGGCGCACAGCAGCGCCGCCGCACACGCGGCGGCGAAGGGGTGAAGTCTCATCGAGGGCTTTCCAACGAACGGAACCAGGGGGTCTCTCGGACCCCACGAGACTGTCACAGCCCGCCCCGGAGGCCCAACCCCGAGGCTCCCTTGACATGCCCCGTCCCCGGATCGGCGCCGGGAACGGCGACGGGCGTCGGCCCCCGCGCGGGGGCCGACGCCCGGGTGTTCACCGTGTCCGGACGGTCACGGGGTTACTCGGCGAGCCAGCCGATGTCCTCGTAGACGTAGTCGGAGGCCACACCGTACTCACCCCAGTTGCGCAGGTTCTCGTCCATGACCCAGAGGCCGGGACGCTCGAACATGGGGATGGTCAGGACCTCGTCCCAGATGAGGGCGTCGATCTCGTTGGCGAGCTCGGCGTAGCGGTCCGGGTCGGTCTCGGCCTGGAGCTCGGCGAACTTGTCGTTGATCTCCTGCGTGGAGTGGAAGCTGAGGTTGTTGCCCCACTCCGCGTCCTCGCCCTCACCGCTCACCGGGCCGCCGTAGTTGCCCGCGGAGTCACCGGCGTAGGGGTTGGAGCCGACGTAGACGAAGGTGGCCAGCTCGTAGTTGCCGGGGATGACGTACTCGGAGAACAGGGCGTTGCCCGGCACCTGCTGGACGTCGACCTCGACGCCGATCTCGGCGAGCATCTCGCGGCCGATGTCGGCCTCGTTCTGGGCCAGGGTGAAGTCGTCGGAGGCCACCCAGGTCAGCGTCAGGGTGTCGCCGTCCTCGTTGGTGCGGAACTCCGCGCCCTCCTCCAGGGTCCACCCGGCCTCGTCGAGCAGCTCTCGGGCGCGCTCGGGGTCGTAGCCGCCGAGCTCACCGCTGTTGTCCTCGAAGCCGTACTGCGAGGAGCGGAGCAGGCGGTTGACCTGACCGGTGATCGGCCAGTTGATCGGGCCGAGCGCGGCCTCGGCCAGGGTGTCGGTGTTGAGCCCCAGGGCGAGGGCCTGACGGACGCGCACGTCCTCCAGCTCCGGGCTGCCGGCGTTCACCGAGACGAAGCGGTGGCCGTGGTTGACGGCTCGGGTGAAGTAGGCGCCGTTGCCCTCGCGCTCCTGCAGCAGCTGGTACCCGGCGGCGTCGTAGCCGAGGTAGAACCCGTCGATCTCACCGTTGTCGAACGCGGTCGCCTGGCCGTCGATGGCCAGGGCGTCGAAGATGATCCGGTCCAGCTTGGCGGGCTCGCCCCACCAGTCCTCGTCCCGGTGCACGATGATGCGCTCGGTGGTGTCGTCGAACTCCACGTCGCCGAACGGGCCCGCGGTGACCGGGTAGGCCTTGAAGTAGCCCTCCTCGAAGAGCTCCTCGTCCTCCATGTACTCCGCCGGGTAGAGCGGGGAGAACAGGGAGGGCCACTCGGCGTAGGGCTCGGAGTAGACGAGGGTGAAGGAGTACTCGTCATCGCCCTCGACGAACTCCTCGACCAGATCGTAGCCGGTGGTACCGCCGAGCTCGAAGTCGCCGTCGCGCTGGCCCGACCAGGTGAGGTACTGGGCCTCGTAGTCGGCCGAGGTGATCGGCTCGCCGTCGGACCACACCGCGTCCGGGTTCAGCTCGTAGGAGACCTCCAGGCCGTCGTCGCTGACCTGGGCGTCCAGGACGTAGTCGGTGATCGGCTCGGGCAGGCCCTCGGCGTCCCAGCGGAACGCGCGCGGCATGACGGCACCGGCGACACGGCGCACGTTGGCCATGTTGCCCTGGGTGTGCGCCATGTTGTGCTGCTCGTCGTAGTTGGTGAGGGCCCAGACGAAGTCGCCTCCGTCCTGTAGGTCCTCACGGGGAGCGGCGTTGAGGTCCTGGGCGGGCAGCGCCGCCAGCTCCTCCTGGGCCTGCTCGGGGTCGTTCTCCTCACCGCCACCGCCGCACGCGCTGGCGACCATCACCAGGGCGGCGACGGGGGCGAGGTAGCGCACCTTCCCGATTCGCATGGGGATCTTCCTCTCAGGGGTGAGATGGCCAGCGCGCGGGGCGGCGCTGGCCGTGCCGTGTCGAACCGCCGTCAGACGGCCTGCCGTCCCTCCGCGAAGTGGCAGGCAGCTCCCTGGTCGCCACCGTCGGTGGCGCGGATCTGCGGTTCGACCGTCATGCACTGCTCCTGTTCGCGGTCGGAGAGAGTGATGAACTTCTGGCACCTGGTCCGGAACCTGCACCCCGTTGGTGGGTTGGCGGGGCTGGGCAGGTCACCGTCCAAGACGATGTGCGTGCGTGTCCGCTCCTTCTCCGGGTCGGGGATGGGGATGGCGGACAGCAGCGCCTGGGTGTAGGGGTGTGCGGGCCGGGTGTAGATCGAGTGCGTGTCGCCGATCTCCACGATCCGGCCGAGGTACATGACCGCGACGCGGTCGGCGATGTGCCGCACCACGGACAGGTCGTGCGCCACGAACAGGTAGGCGAGGCCGAGCCGGGCCTGGAGCTCCTCCAGGAGGTTGACCACACCGGCCTGGATGGACACGTCCAGGGCGGACACGGGTTCGTCCAAGACCAGCAGTTTGGGTTCCAGTGCCAGGGCGCGGGCGATGCCGACGCGCTGGCGCTGGCCGCCGGAGAACTCGGCGGGGAACCGCGTGGCGTGCTCGGTGTTGAGGCCGACCAGGTCGATCAGTTCGTACACCCGTCGGGTGACCTCGGACGCGGCCACACCGTGTGTGCGCAGCGGTTCGGCGATGATGTCGAAGACCGGCATGCGCGGGTTGAGCGAGCTCATCGGGTCCTGGAACACGATCTGCATGTCCCGGCGCAGCTCGAACCGCTTCGCCCGGCTCAGCCCGGACACGTCCTGGCCCATGACCTCGATCGTGCCGCGCTGGGGCCGCTCCAGTCCCATGATCTCCATCAGCGTGGAGGACTTGCCGCACCCGGACTCGCCGACCAGGGCGAGGGTCTCGCCCTCCCTGATGTCGAAGTCGATCCCGTCCACGGCGTGGACCGTGCCCACCCGGCGTTTGAACACGGCGCCCTTGGTGAGCGGGTGGTGTTTGATGAGGTCCCGCACCCGCAGCATCTCGGGCCGATCCTCCCGACGCACCGAGGAGGCGGGTGCATCGGGGATCTCCGGGACCGGGTAGATGTCCCGGGCGGTCCACGCGTTCTCCGCGATCTCGCCGGAGCGCACGCACGCCGACCGGTGTCCTCCGGCGCCCTGGCCGCCGTCCTCGGCGGGTGCCGCCTCGCCGTCGTGGGGGGCGCGGACGGTCTCCGCGGGCGGTTGCCCGCCGATCGGCAGCAGGTCGGGCTCGGCCAGCTCGCACTCGGGTCGGGCGATCGGGCAGCGGGGCGCGAAGGGGCAGCCCGGCGGGAGCGACGACAGCGAGGGCGGGGTCCCCTTGATGGGGACGAGGGCGCCCTGCCGGTCGAGGTCCATCCGGGGGACCGCGCCGAGGAGTCCCATGGTGTAGGGCATCCGGCTGCCGTAGTAGATCTCGTCGACCGTGCCCATCTCGACGGGCCGCCCCGCGTACATGACCAGCACGCGGTCGACGAACCCGGCGACGACACCCAGGTCGTGCGTGATCATCACGATGGCGGCTCCGGTCTCACGCTGCGCGGTGTGCAGGAGCTCCAGGATCTGCGCCTGGATGGTCACGTCCAGGGCGGTGGTGGGCTCGTCGCAGATGATGACGTCGGGGTTGTTGGCCATCGCCATCGCGATCATGACGCGCTGGCGCATGCCGCCGGAGAACTCGTGCGGGAACGAGCGGTACCGCTGCTCGGCGTTGGGGATGCCGACCAGTTCGAGAAGCTCGACGGCGCGCTCCCTGGCCCTGCCCTTGGGTGTCCTGGGGTCGTGGACCAGTACGGCCTCGGCGAGCTGGTCGCCGACCGTGTACACCGGGGTGAGGCCGGAGAGCGGGTCCTGGAAGACCATGGAGATGACCCTGCCGCGCAGGCGCGCCATGTCGCGGTCGTCCAGGCCCAGGATCTCCTGGCCGTGCAGGCGGACCGACCCGGTGATCCTGGCGTGGGCCGGCAGCAGCCCCATCGCGGCCATCGAGGAGACGGACTTGCCGGAGCCGGACTCGCCGACGATACCGAGGACCTCGCCCCGGCGGACCGTGTAGCTGACGCCGCGCACGGCGCGTACGTCGGGGCCGCCGTTCAGGCCGGGGAAGGTGACGGTCAGGTCGGAGACCTCCAGGACGGGCGCGTCGTCCGCGCGCTCGCCGGGCGCGGCGTCGGTGGTCGTCACGGTGTCAGTGCTCATGTGTGTCTCCCCCTAGGACCGGCGCGACTTGGACGACGGGTCGAGGGCGTCGCGCAGCCCGTCCCCGATCATGTTCACGGCCAGC
Source organism: Nocardiopsis sp. FIRDI 009 (assembly GCF_003386285.1). GTDB lineage: Bacteria > Actinomycetota > Actinomycetes > Streptosporangiales > Streptosporangiaceae > Nocardiopsis. The sequence continues at coordinate 123,975 of NZ_QPNC01000005.1, read as the reverse complement.
ACCATCACGACCAGCAGCAGCGCGGGGAACGCGAACATCCACCAGGCGGTGGTGGCGAACCGCGAACCGGCGGCGATCACGACGCCGAGGCTGACGTCGGGCGCCTGGACGCCCAGACCGAAGTAGCTGAGCGCGGTCTCCCCGATGATCGCGGAGCTGACCATGATGGTGGCGTCCGCGATGAGCAGGGAGGACATGTTCGGCAGGATGTGGCGCAGGATGATCTTGTACGGGGGGACGCCCATGAACCGGGCGGCGTGGATGTACTCGCGTTCGCGCAGGGAGATGGTCAGTCCGCGGACCATCTTGGAGGTGACCATCCAGCTGAACACGGCCAGCAGGATGACCAGCACGAACCAGCCTCCGTCACCGGAGAAGTGGGTGGACAGGATGGCCAGGATGACGAAACTGGGCAGGACCAGGGCCAGGTCGGCGATCCACATCAGTCCCTTGTCGACGAGACCCCCGAAGTAGCCGGCGAAGGAGCCCACCAGGGCCGCGACCGCGGTGGTGATCACGGCGACGAGCAGACCGATCATCAGGGACTTGCGCAGCCCCGCCGTGGTCTGGGTGAAGATGTCCTGACCGGTGGTGTTGGTGCCCATCCAGTGGTCGGCGGAGGGCGCGCCGAGGATGTCGGTGAAGTCGCGCTCGCCGACCTCCCACCCGCTGACGAGCGGGCCCACGAGGGCGAACAGCGCGAGGAGGGCAAGCAGGACGAGGCCGACGATGACGCGCCGGGTCCCGAGGAGTTGGCGGCCCAGGTCCTTGAGCCGGTTGGGAGCCGGGGGCGCGGTCGGCGCCTTCACGGACTCCGTGCTCTCTTGGGTCGTGCTCATGGCGTGGTCTCCAGCAGGGGCGCCGCGGTGGTGCGGGACGGAACGTGGCGGGTGGGGATGCGGGGGTTTGGTGTCACGGTCACACCCGCACCCTCGGGTCGAGCCAGGCGTAGAGGATGTCCGACAGGAAGGACGCCGCCATGACGGTGATCGCCATGAACCAGGAGACGGCGGCGACGACGTGGACGTCGTGGCTGAAGATGGAGTCGATCAGCCAGGCGCCCATCCCGTGCCAGCCGTAGATCTTCTCGGTGAAGGTCGCACCGGACACCAGGATGCCGAAGGTGAACGTGAAGTAGGTGATGGTGGGGATCAGCGCCGTGCGCAGGGCGTGCTTGAACAGGGCCGCTCTGCGGGTGAGCCCCTTGGCCATCGCCGTGCGCACGAAGTCGGAGCTGAGGACGTCCAGCATCATGTTCCGCTGGTAGCGGGCGAAGGCCGCGAAGAGCGAGACCGCCAGGACCAGGGTCGGCAGGATCGCGTGGTGGAGGCGGTTGAGGAACAGCTCCCACCCGTTGCCCTGGAAGCCCGCGGAGTACTCGCCGGAGTAGCTCAGCAGCTGGAACCCGAGCATGTCGTTGATGGCGTTCGCGCCGACCTGTACGGAGAGCGCGATCACGACGGTGGGCACCGACAGCACGAAGAACGACACCGCCGTGGCCGCCTTGTCGAACCCCCGGTACTGGCGTACCGCGGCGTAGGCGCCGACGATGATGCCGATGGCGCTGCCGAGGACGGTGGCGACGGTGATGAGGCGCAGCGTGACCCCGGCCTTGAGCCACATCTCCTGGGTGACGTCACCGCCCTGGATGGTCTTCCCGAAGTCGCCGACGAGGACGCCGCTCACCCACGTGACGTAACGCTGCGCGATCGGCGTCTGGTCGTTGAGGTTGAGCGCGTCCAGTTGGGAGTTGACCGCCTCGGGGGACGGGGGAGGCTGCATCTGCTCGAAGTACCCGCGTGGATACAGGTTGGTGGCCGCGAGCAGGTAGGCGAAACTCGTCGCGAGAAAGATCAACACGACGTAGTTCAGTAGCCGCCTGGCCAGGAACTTGCCCAAAACTATCTCCGAACCTCACACCGAGCCCGGCGCTCGTCATCCGTTCCGAACGGTCGTGACCGGGAGACCCGTGGCACCGGGGGCGCGTTGCTCGGTGGATCCCACCGTTAAGCGTTCGCGATCCCGGGACCACTGGCGGGGTGACACCCAGTGACCGACGAAACACGCTTCCTTCCGATTCACGGTCCGTGACCGGAATGTCAAGAGTCTGCGGGACGGCTGGACACTCGGAGGTCACCGACCCATCAAGAAAAGACAACGGTGCCCGTTTGGACCTCATCCTTCGATCGAATTGTCAAGACTTGTACTCACAGTGAGAGACGCGCGGCACACTGCCACCATCAACCACAGTGACCTGGGAAAACAAGCTCCTACACCATCGACCGAACAGCGAGAGAGGGGTGTATCGGCCAAAGTTCACAAAATAGGGCAATCATGAAAAAAGATCGAAACATTCCAGAAACGTGCACGTCATGGTCGACGCCCCACCCCTGCGGCGCCCTCGACCTCGGGCATCGGATGTGCCATTACCCGCCCTCAGAACAGGACCGAATATCACTACTGTGAGTAGTCAAAGTTAACGATAGCTAACGCTCGGGCACGACCTCTCCTTCACGGGCGCCGCACCCTCGGAGCCTCCACGGGCCGCTCGGTGCACACCATCGCTCTCGGGCACGGGAGAAGGGGGGCGACCGACCGCGATCCCGCCGCTCCCCACCAGGTGCCCAGTGAGCGCGCGGCGTCCCCGGCCACCCCCAGAGCGGTCCAGGTCACCGGATCCACCGGTGCCACGCCCCGGCCCCGGTGCCACGCCCCCAGGTGCGGCAGGACGAGCATCGCGCCCACGGCCGCCGCGGTCCGTCGGTCGCGTGCCCCCGCGCCGACCGCCGCCCCGGCCAACACCGGCCACCAGGCGCCCCGGACCCACCTGCCGCCGCTCCCGGCCGCGGACACCAGGTCCCGCACCGCCACGAGCGCGGCCTCCGGCAACCGCTCACGCGCACCACCGGAGAGCCGCCGCGCGCCGTACGCCGCGCCGAGGGCCACCGCGCCCAACGCCGGCACCGGACGTCCGGCGGTCAGGAGGGCGAGGGCCGCCGCGCTGGACCAGGACAGCTCGGGGCCGACCGCGCGCCGGCCGCGACGCCGCGCGAGCCGCCCGGTCAACGCACCGCGCGCGAAGCACGCGCGCAGGTAGCCCCCCAGATCGCCGACCGGCGGGACCCGCACCCGTGACCGGGGTTCGTAGCGCACCGACCACCCGTGTTCGGCCAGACGCCACAGGGCGTCGAGTCCGGCGCCCTCCCCCAGCTCGGGGTCGAAGGGGTCGGGACCGACGGCCGCCCGGCGCAGGACGAGCGCGCCCACGGGGCTCAGGGGGTCGGCACGGGTGTGGCCGTTCGCGGTTCCCGGCAGCCCCCGTCCGCCGGTCGCGTGCCCCCAGGGCAGGACGGGGGCCGGGTCGGCTCCGCGGTCGGGTCCGACCCGGTCGGCGGCGACGGCGGCCACGAGCATCTCCAGATAGGTGGGGGCGTCGGCCCGAGCGGTCAGCCCCCGGGGGAGGACGGCCGCCACCCCGGGATCGGCGAAGTGCCCCAGGGCCGCTTCGAGCCAGCCAGGTCCCAGGCGCGCGCCCGCCGCCACGAGCGCCACGTGGGGTGCGGTGCACGCGCCCAGCGCGGCGTTCCGGGCGCACGCGCCCCCGGCGGGTCCGGGGACGGTGCGCGCCCCCCGGCTCCGGGCGGCCCACGCGCTCGCCCCGGTGGCGCCGACGACGACGGGGCGCAGGTCGGGGTAGGCGGTGGCGAGCCCGTCCAACGTCCGGGCCAGGTCGTTGGGGGAGGTCGGGTCGACGACGGCCACGTCCACGGTCCCGGGCCCGACGGGAACCGCGGTGTCCGCGGGACGGGGGTGGGCGAACCCGGCGTCGATCAGGCGGCGGGCGAGGACCCGTTCCGCACGGCCGTTCGGGACGGCCCCGCTCGACCAGCGGACCAGGACGCTGGCCTGGTCGGTCGTCAGGCGGAGCGCGTGTGGGGGGTGTCCGCCCACCAGTACGTGCCCCTCGTCGGCGAGGCGGACGGAACGGTCGATCTCGACCGCCGTCCCGGGAGGCAGGGGGGCGACAGGGTGACGGGAGGGCATGGGGGATACCTTGTCGCCTCGGACATACCAGCCGCAAGACCGTGTGAAGCACCGAAATTCAGCGGAACTTCACAGAATCGTTACCTTATCCCGCGAGCCCCACCAGTCACGAAACGCCGCCGTGGCCCGCCCGGGATCCTCGTCACGACCTCACCGGTTCCCCCCTTTTTCCAGGTCATCGGGGGATATCCTATCCAGGCCAGGTCGACCGGGTTTCGGGGGAGGCACAGAGCGTATGCTAAGCGCGAATACGCCCTCCAGTGTCGCAGGGCACATCCCTGACCCACCATGACCGACCATGACGGGCCTCCTCTCGGCCCCACCCCCGCCAGGCGGGGAGCCCCACGGCTCCTCCCCTCCCACACGCCGACCCCCGCACACCGCGCGCCCCGTGGCACCAGACCACTTCCCTCCCTGACCCAGGGGGCACCGACCCGTGTGTCCGCAACGCGCCGTGACCCGTCTCCGCGGGCATGGACGCCACGAGGGCCCGGCGCACCTTGCCCCGCCCGTCGCGCACACACGTCATCGGGAAGTGAAACCCACCATGTGTGACCCCGCCGCAGCCCAGGGTCCCCTGGCCACCCGACACGCCCCCGCCCCAGGCACCGCACCCTCACCGTCGGATCCGTTCTCGTCCCCGCGTTCCACGTCCCGTCCGTTCCAAGGTTCGACGAGATCCATGGAAGAACCCATTCCGCACAGCACTGACACCGCCGCCAGGTCGGTCAGACGCCGGTTCCCCGGACTCCCGAGCCAGATCGCCTATGCGCGCCGGTTCGTGGCGCGCCACCTGGCGTCCTGCCCGGACCTGACCACGGTGACCCTCCTGACCAGTGAACTCGCCACCAACGCCATCACCCACAGCGCGTCCGGCCGGGAGACGGGCAAGTTCGAGATCTGCGTGCACCAGGCGCCCGGATGGGCCCGAGTGGAGGTGCGTGACCTGGGCAATCTGGAGGAGTCGCCACGTCCCCAGCACCGGGACCCCTACGACACCGAGGAACACGGTCGGGGCCTGGACCTGGTCGAGGCGCTCTCCAGCGCGTGGGGCACCGAGCCCCGCGGCGACGGCATGGGGCGCAAGGTCTGGTTCGAGCTGGTGTGGGAGCGCGACGGCGATCCGCTCTGAGGACCGGCGGTGACCACGGGGCCCCGACGGCCTCGGCGGTACGCCGCCGCGCCTGAACCGTCCGTCGCCGTCACTCTCCCGCCGTCACCGAGTCGTCCGCACCACCGGTGTCGGTCGGAGCGGGCAGCCGGAAACGTTCGTACAGCTGTCGGGCGTAGTCCTTGGCCTCCTGGGACGGTTCCTCGCCCAGCTCGTCGCGGACCAGGTCATCAAGGCTCTTGTTCGATTCGTCCATGTGACGCAGACTGCCTGGAGTGCCCGGAGAGCACAAATCAACGCTCCGATGACGCAACGCCAAGGCCTGCAATGCCCCAAGTATGGGGTTTGTGGAGTAAACCCACCCTGAACTGCACAGAGTACCTGGGACAGGACCCGCCGCTGTTCCCGCGTGGCCTCTGTCGGTCCCGGTCGTTTCGCAGCCCTGTGATACCGGGTTGACCCCGAAACCCACGCGCTTGAGGGGCGAACCTCACCCTCGGGAGTTACTACAGAGAGTCACCACCACCGCAGTCTACGGCTTACCGAAAGCGATGCGGTGTGTTGACTGCGCCGAGGCCGTCCCCGCGGCGATGCGCTCCAGGGCGGATGGCGCACCCTGCGGCCAAACCCAGACGCCGTCCCCTCCCCACCGACCACGAGTCGCGCATCGTCACCGCCTACGAAGCCCGCGCCACCGGCACCGTGCGCGGGCCCCGCCGCGCCGCGGACACCCCGCCGAAGCGGAAGCCGAACGGCTCCACGCCAGGATCGAGCGACTGGAGAAGGAGGTGGCTGAGCGACCACGCCTGGAGAGTGACGGGAAAAGCCGCCGTGCTCTCGCGGGCGCTCCCTAAGAGCGCGAACCGAACCACGAGGACGCCCGACCCGCACTGGCGGATCGAGAACCCGTGCCGCCGTCTGGGAGTGGTCCAGGCCCGCCGAGTCACCGGAGACTCCCGCGCCGCCCACCACCGGTGCCTACCCGCCCGAGCTCAGGGGACCGGTCCCACGCAGCCCACCTCCGTCGGCGCATCACCGGTGTCCGTAGTACGCGGCCACCATGAGCTTCTCCATATGCGCCATGAGAGGCATCCTGGGGTTGGCCGGGGCGCACTGGTCGTTGTAGGCGTTGATCGCCTGCTCAGGAAGCGCTCCCAGGAACTCGTCCTCGTCGACCCCGACCTCGGCGAAGGAGGGCTCGATACCGACGGCGTCACGCAGGTCCTCGACGGCACGGGCCAGCTCCGTCACCGCCTGACCGGGCGAGCGGGCGGGCAGCCCCACACTGCGCGCGATGTCCTGGAAGCGCTCGGGCGCACGGTGGGACTCGTACCTGGGCCAGCCCGTGAGCTTGCCGGAGGGGGACCCGTTGTAGCGGATGACGTGTGGGAGCAACAGGGCGTTCGTACGTCCGTGGGATATGTGAAAGGTCGCCCCCAGCGTGTGGGACATCGCGTGCACGATCCCGAGGAAGGCGTTGCCGAACGCCATACCGGCGATGGTGCCCGCGTTGTGCATGCCCATGCGGGCTTCCGGGTCGTTCCTGCCATCGTGCACGGCCCGTTCCAGGTGGGCGAAGACCAACTGGATCGCCTTGAGGCACAGGCCGTCGGTGAAGTCGTTGGCGTAGACGGAGACATAGGCCTCGATCGCGTGCGTGAGCGCGTCGAACCCGCTGTCCGCGGTGACGGTCGGGGGCAGGCGGGTCGCCAGGGTCGGGTCGCAGATGGCGACGCTCGGGGTGAGGGCGTAGTCCGCCAGCGGGTACTTGAGTCCGGTGTCGGGGTCTGTGATCACGGCGAACGGACTGGTCTCGGACCCGGAGCCGGAGGTCGTCGGAACGCAGACCAGGCTGGCCAGGGTTCCGGTCTCGGGAAAGTCGAACGCGCGCTTGCGCATGTCGAAGAACTTCCCGCGCATGTCGGAGAACTCGACCGAGGGGTGCTCGTAGGTCAGCCACATGACCTTGGCCGCGTCCATCACCGAACCACCGCCCAGGGCGATGATCGTGTCCGGACGGAAGCGGGCCATCCTGGTCGCCCCCCGTCGCACGGTTGGAATGCCGGGATCGGCTTCGACGTCGTCGATGACGTCGATCTCGACGGGCGTTCCACGCCTGCCGAGCGCGTCCGTGACGCGCTGGACGTGGCCGCGGCGGCGGGCGCCCGCTCCGGTGACCAGGCTCACCCGCCCCACGTTACGCATCTCGGAGAGGTAGTTCAGCGAGTACGGCTCGAAGTAGATCTCGGGCGGGACCCTGAACCACTGCATGTTCGTCGTTCGGCGGGCGATGCGCTTGATGTTGAGCAGGTTCACGGCGTGCACGTTCCCGGCGAAGGAGTTTCCGCCGTAGGATCCCGCGCCCAGGGTCAGGGAGGGGGTGAGGAAGTTGTAGACGCCCCCGATGCCTCCCTGGGAAGTGGGTGAGTTGCAGATGACGCGAATCGCTTCGACCCGTGTGCCGAACTGCTCGCAGTACTCCTGGTCTCGGGCGTGCACGGCGGCGGTGTGCCCCAGTCCGTCCAGTGCGAGCACCTGCCGGGCGAGCCCGACGGCCTCCTCCCGTCCGGAGGCGCGGACGACGGCCAGAACCGGGCAGAGCTTCTCCCGTGTCAACGGTTCCGCGGGGCCCACGGCGTGGACGTCGGCGAGGATGACCGAGGTATCGGCGGGTACCCGGAATCCGGCCTGCTCGGCGATCCAGGAGGCTGAGCGTCCGACGGCGTCACGGTTGAAGACGCCCTCGGACCGGTCGTCCCCGGGACCGACACCGAACAGGAAGCGCTCCAGTAGTGCCTTCTCCTGCGAGGTGGCCACATGGGCTCGCAGACCGCGAAGCTCTTCGGTGAACTCCTGCCCCACACCGTCGTCGACGACAAGGACCTGTTCCGAGGAACAGACCATGCCATGGTCGAACGTGTTGGACAGGACGATGTCGTGCGCGGCCCGACGCACGTCCGCGGTGCTGTCGACGACGGCGGGGACGTTACCGGCTCCGACCCCCAGAGCCGGCTTTCCGCTCGAATACGCGGCGCGCACCAGGCGATGGCCGCCGGTGGCGAGGATGACGGAGACCCCTTCGTGTCTCATGAGCTCGTCGGTGGCCGCGCGTTCGGGCTCCTCCAGCCACTGGACGCAGTGCTCGGGAGCGCCGGCCGCGACGGCGGCGTCCCGGACGATCATGGCGGCCCTCCTACTGCTCCCGTTGGCCGACCCGGCGAACGAGAAGATGATGCTGTTGCGCGTCTTCAGCGCGATCAGCGCCTTGAACAGCACAGTCGACGTCGGATTCGTGACCGGCGTGATCGCGCAGATGACTCCGATCGGCGCGGCGACCTCGGTGATGCCCCGGAGATCGTCGGTACCGATGACGCCGACCGTCCTCAGGTCCCTCATGTGGTGTGTGACGTGCTCACAGGCGAAGACGTTCTTCACCGCCTTGTCCTCGACCAAGCCGCGCTTCGTCTCCTCGACGGCGTGCCTGGCCAGATCCGTGTGCTCGGCGAGGGCCGCCCTCGAGGCGGCGCTGACGATCCGGTCGACCTCCTCCTGCCCGAAGGACTCGAACTCGGCCACGGACGCCCGGGCTCTCGCCACCATTGCATCAATCGTCTTCACTGATACGCCTTTCGTCTCAGATACGTGGTGCGGCGCGGATCGCGCACCGTACGCGCGTCATACTGAAGAAGAGTGCGCCCAGGAAACATATGAAGGAGCCGCGAACAAGCGAGAACGGCTCGTCGCGCCCTGTTGAATCGGTATCGCGGTGCGGCCGCCGCGCTGCGAACGACAAGGTTCACGTCACCGGCGCACCCGCGCCCCCTGAGCGGATGGATCACCATGTGGGGCGCGTCAACCACGTGGGACCGCCCATGCCATCCTTGCTCTTCCACTCTGCTAGATGCCCTGGCAGGTATCCGATTAACGGATCTGGACGCTTTTGTTCCAAGTGCAACCACGAAGCAAGGACAGGCTAGCCCGATGGTCAGAAAAACGTGATCTTAAATAAACGAAGGCATCCTCTGCGGTCTCGCCCGTTAGCCAGGCGGTGCAGATGAAAAATTAATTCCGTAGGGTATCCATGTGGCGCGTGTGAATACTTCACGGAGTCCCAGGCGATCCGCTTTCAGGCGGCCCCGACCCGCCCGAACCGCTCCCGGCGAAGAGACGACGCACATCAACGCCCCGATGATCCCGGGAAACCGGCACACGTCACGCCGCCCAGGACGGCGGGGGCGTCCCGCACCGTGTGCGGAACGCCCCCCGGTCAACGGATTCCGGTCGCCCGGAGGAATCAGCGTCCGACGGGCTCGCCCGTGGGCTCGTCCGATCCGCTGGTTCCGTGCGGTCCGCCGGAGCCGTTCATCCCCGGTACGGACCGGCGGTCGGCTCCCTCGCCGCCCCTCTCGGCCGCGCCCTTGCCGTGACGGCGCTCGCGACGGGCCGCCCGCCTGCGCGCACGGCGCTCCTTGCCCGCCTCGACCAACTGGTAGAGCACGGGAACCAGGATCAGCGTGAGCAGGGTGGACGAGACCAGTCCGCCGATCACCACGATCGCGACCGGACCGGAGACGAACGCCCCGCCGCCGGTGAGACCGGTGGCCAGCGGCACCAGCGCGGCGATGGTTCCCGCAGCGGTCATGAGGATCGGCCGCAGACGGTGCCGGGTGCCCTCGACGATCGCCTCGCCCAGCGGCATGCCGCCCGCGCGGTTCTGGTTGATCAGGTCCATCAGCACGATGGCGTTGGTGATCACCACACCGATCAGCATGAGCATGCCGATCATCGCCGCCGCCCCGAGCGGGGTGCCGGTCAGCATGAGCAGGCCCAGCGAACCAGTCGCCGCGAAGGGCACCGACACCAGCAGGATGAGCGGCTGGATGAGGCTCTTGAACGTCGCCACCATGATCAGGTAGCAGATGACGATCGCCGCGAGCAGCGCCGTGAGCAGCTGGAGCAGGCCCTCGGCCTGGTCCTGGCTGACCCCGGCCAGTGTGGCGGTGGCGCCCGAGGGCAGGTCCAGCTCGTCCAGGGCCCGGCCGATCTCGGTGCTCACCGCGCCCAGGTCGGAGGCGGTCGGGCTGGCCGACACCGTGGTGCTGGTGACACCGTCGATCCGGGTCAGCTGCGGAGGCTGCGTGACCTCCTCGACGTCGGCGACGCGGTCCAGGCTCACCTCCCGCCCGGTGGGTGTGGTGAGCGTGAGGTCCTCCAGCTCCTCACGGGTCTGCGGGGCCTCGTCGGTGAGCACGACCACGTCGCGGCGGACGTCGTCGATGGTCGCGGAGCCGACGCCCCGCCCGTTGAAGGCGGCGGCGACCGCCTGGCCGACCAGGGCCTCGTTCAGCCCGAGCTCCGCGGCCTCCTCACCGTCGACGTGCACCTCCAGCGCGGTCTGGGAGGCGGACACCCCGTTGACGACGTCATCGGCGCCGTCGATGTCGAGCAGGGCCTCCTCGACCATGTCGGCGGCCGCGGTCAGGGTCTCCTGGTCCTCGGCCGTGACCCGGACCTCGATGCCCGAGCCGCCCATGCCGCCCGAGGCGTCGAGCCTGGGCTCGTACTCGGTGTCGAGGGCGGCGAACTCCTCCCGCAGCACCTCGCGGTTGCGCAGCTGGTCGGTGTCGGGGTCGGCGGTGATGGTGTAGCTGATCTGGTCGGTGCCGGCGGCCACCATCGGGTTGCTGCCGCCGCCGACGCTGACCTGGTAGTCGTCCACCCAGGCCAGCCCCGCGAGCAGCTCCTCGACCTTGGCGGCCTCGGCGTCGGCGGTCTCCAGGGAGGTGCCGGGCTCCAGGTCCTGCACGGCCATGTAGGTGTTCTGCTCGGCCTCGCCGAGCCAGTCGGTCTCCATCGTGGTCGCCATGTACACCGTGCCGCCGAAGATGGTCGAGGCGGCCACCAGGATGACGGCGGTGGCGCTCTTGCGCCTGGTGGTGATCCACCAGATGATCGGGACGTAGACCCGCTGGAGCGGCGTGCGCAGCTCCGCCCGGTTCTGCTCGCGCTCGATCTCCTCCTGCGTGGCGTCACCGACCTCCCTGGGCCGCATGAACCAGTAGCACAGGACCGGGGTGAGGGTCAGCGCGACCAGCAGCGAGGCGCCCAGCGCGATCGAGCTGGTCACGGCGAACGGTGTGAAGATCTCGCCGACCTGGCCGCCGACGAAGGCCATCGGCAGGAACACGGCGATGGTGGCGAACGAGGAGGAGGCCACGGCGGTGGCGACCTCGCGGACGCCGTCCCTGACCGCCGTCATGCGCTCCTTGCCGTAGCCCATGTGGCGGCGGATGTTCTCCAGCACCACGATCGAGTCGTCGACTACCCGGCCGATCGCGATGGTCAGGGCCGCCAGGGTGAGCATGTTCAGGGTGAACCCGAACGCCTGCATCCCCAGGAAGGTGACCAGGATGGACACCGGGATCGACACGGCGACCACGATCGTGGAGCGGATCGACAGCAGGAAGACCAGGATCACGACCACGGCGGCGGCCAGGCCCATCCAGCCCGCGTTGAACATGTCCGAGATCGACTCGTTGATGAACGGGGCCTGGTCGAAGACCGGGGTGATGTGGATGTCGTCCCCGAGCAGGTCGGCCTGCTCGTCCAGGACGGACTCCACTCCCGCGGAGATGTCCACGGTGTTGCCGTCGGGCGTGGACATGACCATGAGCATGACGGCCGGTTCGCCGTTCACCCGGGAGATCTCGCCTGACTCCTGCGGTACCAGCGCCACGTCGGCGACCTCGGAGAGCTGGACCGGCTCGGCGGTGACCGTCGGGGCACCGGGGATCGCCGCACCGTTCTGGGCGGGCCGGATCCACACGTCCTCGATCTGTTCGAGGTCGGTGTGCCGTTCACCGGTGGTGACGCTGAGCGTGCGGTCGTCCTCGTCGAGGGTGCCGCCGGCCATGAGCAGGCCGCTGCCCTCCAGTGCCTGGGCGATGTCCTGCGGGGTGAGACCGGCCGACTCCAGTTCGTCCTCGTCCGGGGTGATCTCGACCCGCTCCTCGTCGACGCCGAGGAGGACGGCGGAGCGCACGCCGGGGACCGACTCGATCTCCGGGAGGAGGACGGTCTCCACGGTGGAGGCCATGTCCCGCTGTTCCAGGGTGTCGCTGCTGACCGCGAGGACCTGGGCGGGCAGCATGTTCGTGTTCATGGACATGACGTTGGTGTCCACGCCGTCGGGCAGGAACCCCGCGACCTGGTCGACCGCGACCTGGGTCTCGCGGACCAGGTCGCCCTGTTCGAGCCCGTAGTCGAACTCGGCCTGGATCGTCGCGGTCCCCGTGCTGCTGGTGGCGGTGACGGCGGTGACGCCCTCGATCCCCTGGATGGCCTGCTCCAGGGGTTCGACGACCTGACCCTCCACGACCTGGGGGGTGGCCCCCTCGTAGGACGCGGTGACGGTCACCATCGGTAGTGAGAACTCGGGGAAGAGCTCACGCTTGGCACTCGTCGCGGCGAGCCCGCCGAAGAACATGACCGCGAGGGTGATGAGGAGGATGAGCGCCCGGTTGCCGAGGGAGATGTTCGACAGGCGGTTCACGCGTGCGTCCCTTCCGCTCCGTGGGCCGGGATCCCCGTGGGGGATCGATCCGCGGCACGGATCGTCGTCGCCGATCTGGACATGAGGGGTTGTCGCTCCTAGTTCGCTGCCGTGTGGTGGTGTGCCGTCCCGTGAGGAAGCGCGCGCCGGGGCGCGCGGACGGCGTCGTTCTCGCGGACCGTCCGCCGGTTCTCGCGGGCGTCGTGGATGTCACGGGGGCGTGGTGGTCTTCCGAGGGCGGGCCCGGGTCGTCGGGCGCCGCTTCCGTCGGGCACACCACTCACCATACGTCGCGTTATATCGGGTCTTCCGCCCCTCCGGCCCGGTTCAGGGATCTCTCAGGGAGACGTCAGCCTTACGTCAGGGTCGACACCTGACCAAAGTCGGGGACGTCATCCGAAAGGTCGAGGCGTCCGGGCTGACGTGGGCTCCGACACACGTCCCGAGGACGCCCGGGCGCAACGGGCGGTTCACCGCCGCTTCACGGCCACTCGGGGGACGGGGGGCAGGGAGGCGGAAGTCGCGCCGCACGCGCGCGGAGCGCGCGGTGTCGGCACACCGGGGCCGCGGCGCCGACACCGGGGCCGCGCCGTGGACCGCGGGTCGGCTCAGGCCACGGAGGAGCGATCGTCCGCCGGCACGTGTGGCTGCGTCGTCCCCCACACGACGCGCAGCAGGTCGTCCAGCGCGTGGGCGAGGGAGTCGTCGACGAGCTCGTAGCTGACCTGACGCCCGCGCGCCTGGGTCCGGACCAGACCGCAGTCCCGCAGGCAGGCCAGGTGGTTGGAGACGTTCTGACGGGTGAGCCCCAGCTGGTCGGCGAGGCCCGCCGGGTAGTTGGGGCCGTCGAGGAGGGCCAGCAGCAGGCGGCTGCGGGTGGGGTCGGACAGGGCGCGCCCCAGGCGGTGGATGGCGGACAGGCGCTGCTCGGAGGTCAACATGAAAATCATTGTACATAGGTTGCTGTATAGACAGCTTAGACTGTATAAACAGTGATGGCTGAATTGTTTGTCGGCGCCGGAGCGTGACCTCCGGCACGGCCGTCCACGGAGGAGGTCCTCGATGGGTGCCGGACACGGGCACGGGCACGGCGCGATGACCGCCGGGGCCGCCAACAAGGGGCGGTTGACGCTCGCCCTGGGACTCATGCTCACCGTCGCCGTCGTCCAGGTGAGCGGCGCCCTGCTCAGCGGCAGCCTCGCCCTGCTCGCCGACGCCGGCCACACCGCCACCGACTCCTTCGGGGTGGGCCTGGCGCTGGCCGCCGTGTGGATCGCCGCCCGACCCGCCACCAGCAGGCGGACCTTCGGCTTCCAGCGCGCCGAGATCCTCGCCGCGGCCGTCAACGCGCTCGCGCTGTTCGGCCTGTGCGGATTCATCGTCATCGAGGCGGTCGACCGACTGCGCTCACCGGCCGAGGTGTCCGGCCCCGGCGTCGTGCTCGTGGCCGGCGTCGGCCTGGTCGCCAACGTCGTGGCGCTGTTCGTCCTGCGGTCGGGGGCCAGGGAGAGCCTCAACGTCCGCGGCGCCTACGTGGAGGTGTTGAGCGACGCCCTCGCCTCAGTCGGCGTCATCGTCGGGGGTGTCGTGCTGTGGCTGACCGGGTGGAACCGGGTCGACACGCTCATCTCCCTCGCCATCGCCGCCATCATCGTCCCCCGCGCGTGGGCGCTGCTCAAGGAGGCCGTGCACATCCTGCTGGAGGCCACCCCCAAGGACATGGACCTCGGCGAGGTCCGCGACCACCTCCTCGGCCACCCCGCCGTCGTCGACGTGCACGACCTCCACGCGTGGACCATCACCTCCGGCGTGCCCGTGATGTCGGCCCACGTGGTCGTGGGCGAGGAGCACCTCCGGGACAGCGGGCGGATGCTGGACGAGCTCCACACCTGCCTGGCCGGACACTTCGACGTCGAACACTCGACCCTGCAACTGGAGCCGCCGGGCCACGCCGCCCACGAGGGCGCGCGACACGCCTGACCACCACGGACGAGTCGGGTTCGGTGGCCCGTTCGGTCCCGCCCTGATGGCAGAATCGTTCGGGTCCGGACAAGACGCACGTGGAAACTCGGGTGGAAACGGGATCATGGGGTGGGTTCCCGACGCGGCGCGCGCTCGCGCCGCTCAGACGGCCAGTGCCACGCGGCGGCACGTCGCCCGCCTCTTGAACCGAATTCCCCCGATCGCCCGGCGCTGGTCCGCCGAACGGCCGACGTACCGGCCGCGCAGCGCGTGGGGCAAGCCCGCCCGCGCCTTCCTCCTGATGTTCCTCGCGGCCGACCTCCTGGGCGCCGGGCTGCTGATGACACCCGCGGCCTCGACCGACGGTGAGGGGCTGGACTTCGTCGAGGCGGTGTTCACCTCGACCACGTCCCTGGCCGTGTGCGGACTCTCGGTCATCTCCATCGGGCACGACCTGTCGGTCTTCGGCCAACTGGTGGTCACCGCGCTGATCCAGGTCGGCGGGATCGGCATCATGACGCTGGCCTCCCTGCTCGGCTCGGCGCTCGTGCAGCGTTTCAGCCTGCGCATGCAGCTCAACGTGCAGGCGGAGAACCGGGCGCTGGCGGTCGGGGACGTCCGGGGGATCGTCAGCCGGGTGGCCCTGGTCTGCCTGGTGGTCGAGGCCGCGACGTTCGTGGTCATCATGCCGCGGATGTGGCTGGGCCACGGGATGGGTTTCGGGGAGGCGGCGTACTCGGCCTTCTTCCACTCGGTGTCGGCGTTCAACAACGCGGGACTGTCGCTGTACGACGACAGCCTCACCCGGTTCTCCGGGGACCTCGTCATCCTCGGGACGGTGGCCGTGGCCGTCATCCTCGGCGGCATCGGCTTCCCCGTCCTGCTCGAACTGCGCCGCCACTGGCGCGTGCCGAAGCACTGGAGCCTGCACACGCGGCTGACCGTCGTCACGAGCTCCGTGCTGTTCGTGGTCACCGGTCTCCTCGTGATCGCGATGGAGTGGGGCAACCCGGACACGTTGGGCGGTCTGCACTGGTGGGCGCGGATCACCGACGGGTTCTTCCACGGGGTCATGCCGCGCAGCGGCGGCTTCAACGTCACCGACACCGGGCGGATGCACGACTCCACGCTGTTGCTCACCATCATGATGATGTTCGTGGGCAACGGCAGCGCCGGAACGGCGGGCGGCATCAAGGTCGCCACGCTCGCGGTGCTCTTCCTCGTCCTGTGGTCGGAGGTGCGCGCCCACGACCACGTGCACGTCTTCGGCCGCCGCCTTCCTCCCGACATCATCCGCCAGGCCCTCAGCCTGACCTTCCTGTCCATGACGACGGTGGCGGGAACGACCGTGTTCTTCCTGCACACGACCCAGTTCTCGTTCATGGAGACCCTCTTCGAGGTGGTCTCCGCGGTGGGCGTGGTGGGTCTGTCCACGGGCATCACCCCGGACCTTCCGCCGTGGGCGCAACTGCTGCTCGCGGTGCTGATGATCGCGGGCCGCATCGGTCCGGTCACGTTCGTCACCGCCATCGCCTTCCGTGAGCGCAAGCGCCGGTACGACCTGGCCGAGGGCAGGACGATGATCGGTTGAACACCACCCACCCGCAGTCACCGAAGGAAGACCCCGTGCCATACGCCAAGAAGGAATCCGACAAACGCATCCTGATCATCGGGCTGGGCCGGTTCGGCAGCTCCATGGCGCTGGAGCTGATCAACCACGGCTGGGAGGTGCTGGGCATGGACTCCAGCCCGCGCCTGGTCCAGATGTTCGCCGACGCCCTCACCCACACGGTGATCGCGGACGCCACGGACGACGAGGCGCTCCGGCAGATCGGCGCGGCGCAGTTCACCCACGCCGTCGTCGCGATCGGGTCGCACCTGGAGGAGAGCATCCTCGCCACGTCGCAGCTGGTCGACCTGGGCGTCCCCGACATCTGGGCCAAGGCGGTCAGCCGACGTCACGGCCGCATCCTCGAACAGGTGGGCGCCCACCACGTGGTCCTGCCCGAGCACGACATGGGTGAGCGGGTCGCGCACCTGGTGTCGGGGCGGATGCTGGACTATGTCGAGATGGAGGAGGGGTTCTCGCTCGGCAAGACCAAGGCTCCCAAGGAGCTGATCGGCCTCCCCCTGGCCGAGACCAGGGTCCGGCAGAAGTACGGGATCACGGTGGTGTCGGTCAAGCACCGCGGCGCGGCGTTCACGTACGCGAGCCGGGAGACCGTGCTGAGCAAGGGGGACGTGATCGTGGTCGCCGGTCGCACCGAGGACGTGGAGCGGTTCGCCGAGGCGGACTGAGTCCGGGCGGTCCGGCCGCCCCGCGGCCGTCGGCCTGGGATCTTCACCACCATCCGGGCAAATTGACAACCGTTTTCATTTTCCCTCATGATGGATCCCATGCGAACTGGGACCACCGTGCGGGCCGCCGCCCTCGGCGCCGCGACACTCATGATGATCACCGCGTGCGGCGGCGAGGGCGGGGCCGACGGCACGGAGGACGCCGCGCTGACCCTCGTCACCGGCGTCTACCCCCTGGAGTGGCTGGCCGGACAGGTCGGCGGCGACCGTGTGGCCGTCACACAGCTCACCGAGCCGGGCGCCGAACCCCACGACCTCGAACTGACCGGCCGCCAGATCGGCGAGGTCAGCGAGGCGGACATCGCCTTCTACGTCTCGGGCCTCCAGCCCGCCGTGGACGAGGCGGTCGAGCAGGAGGCGTCGGACGCGGCGCTCGACGTCGCCGACGTGGTCGAACTCCACCCCATCGGCGACGACGGCGGGCACGACCACGAGGGCGAGGACGACCACGCCCACGAGGACGGCCACTCCGAGGAGGAGCACGGGCACGAGGAGCACGCCGAGGAGGAGGGCCACGAGGAGGGCGACGGACACGACCACGGTGACCTCGACCCCCACTTCTGGCTCGACCTCGATCTGATGGCGGAGACCGCGCACGCCCTCGCGGACCGGATGGCCGAGCTGGACCCGGACGGCGCCCAGACCTACGAGGACAACGCCGAGGCCGTCACCGCCGAACTGGAGGCGATCGGCCAGGAGTACGACGAGGGCCTGGCAGACTGCGCGCACCGCGAGGTGGTCGTCGGGCACACGGCCTTCGCCTACCTCACCGAGGAGTACGGCCTGGAGCAGATCGGCGTCAGCGGGGTCGACCCCGACACCGAGCCCTCCCCCTCCCAGATCGCGGCGATCGCGGACATCGTGGAGGAGCGGGGCATCACCACGGTCTTCACCGAACCGCTGATGCCCGCCGCGACCGCCGACACCATCGCCGCCGAGTCCGGGGCCGAGGTCGCCGTACTCGACCCCCTGGAGGGGGTGACCGACCAGTCCCCCGGCGACGACTACCCCTCGATCATGCGCGGGAACCTGGCAGCCCTGACGACGGCCCTGGAGTGCTCCTGACCGCCGCCCCCGACCCACCTGGGGGCGCTGAGCCATCCTCCCCCTCCCCGAGCCCCGCCGGTCACCCGACCGGCGGGGCTCTCCCATGCTCCCGACACCTTTCCTCTGAGTGTTTCATCCGTCTTTTTGATCCTTTGTCGGGTGCATTCGCGCCCGTACACGCCCCTTCGATTACATGGCGCTTACATCATGCGAAAGCCGGGGACAAGTGGCCGCCGTCACGCTAGTCTTGTGAACGTGACAGTGCTGATGCACGTGCATATGTCAGTGCATCAGCACAGCACTTCCCCTCAAGCGACGAAGGAGCACAGCATGACCGCACACAATGGCATCTCCGCGACCGAGCTCACCGGTGTGGCGTGGCAGAAGGCGAAGCGCAGCAATTCCCAGGGCGCCTGCGTGGAGATGGCACGACTGGGCGACGGGTCGATCGCCGTGCGCAACTCCCGTTTCCCCGCGGGTCCCGCACTGGTCTACACCCAGGAGGAGATCGACTGCATGATCCTGGGCGCCAAGGACGGTGACTTCGACAACCTGCTGAGCTGACCCCGAGGACGAAGCGATCCGACGGCGCGCCTCGCAAGGCTCCGACTCCGGACGCCCGTCCCTCCCGAGCGGCGGCACCGGGGCTCTCTCACCCCGGTCGGGCGGCCGCGACACCCGGGGGCTCCACCGCGGCGGTGGAGCCCCCGGGATCCGGTGGGGCCACACGGTCTCGCGGCGGTCCCGGGGTGCGGGCACCGCCCCCGTCGACACACGGCTGGCGATCAGTCCCTCTCCAGGTCGGCCAGCATCTCCTCAAGCATCTCCAGCGTCTCGTCCGGGGTGGCCGCCGCGACACTCAGCCTGGTCATCGCCTTGGTGTAGGCCTCCACCACGTTCCGACGGTCGACGATCTCCCCGTCGGTCAGCTGCTCCAGGTAGAGCAGGTCCGCGAGTTCGAAGTCGGAGTAGCGGAGCAGGGTGAACGATCCCGCCTCGGCGGCGTGCGCGCCGACCTCGAAGGGGACGATCTGGAGGGTGATGTTGTCGTAGTCCTTGCAGAACTCGATCAGCCGGCGGAGCTGGCCGCGCATGATCTCCCGTCCGCGCGGCTTGCCCCCGATCGGCCGACGGACCGCGGCCTCGTCGAGGATGACCCACATGCGCATGTCCTTGTCGCGGTCGAGCCGCTGCTGTCTGCGCAGCCTGGCCTCGATCCGCTGCTCGGTGACCATGTCGGTCTCCACGCCACCGGAGATGATCTCGCGCGCGTACTCCTCTGTCTGGAGCAGACCCGGCACGAACTGGGACTCGTAGATCCGGATGTGGTCGGCGGCCTCCTCGAAACCCACGTAGCGGACGAACCACTTGTGCAGGGAGTCGCCGTACTCCTTCCACCAGCCCGGCTTGTTGGATTCGCGGGCCACTTCGAGGAATTGCTTGATGACCTTACGGTCGGTGACCCCGTACATCTTGAGGAGGTCCTCGATATCACGGAGCTTGAAACCGACCCGGCCGAGTTCCATCCGACTGATCTTGGACGCGGAGGCGCGAATCCGGTTCCCCGCGTCCTCACGGCTGATACCGCGCTGTTCGCGGTACTGCCGTAGCTCGTGCCCGAGGAGCATGCGACGCACGGTGGGGCCACTCCCCTTGCGCAATCGAGCGATATCCACGTTCGCCGCCTCTCTGTCATTCCCCGAACAAGGGTATCCCGACCGGTGGTGGTCCTTTGCCGTGCGGGCAGGACACTACAGGTACACGATATAGCCACAGTGTCCGTACGCACGGAGCCACATCCGGTCGGGGCCCGTGTCCGACCGCCCCTCGACCGGTCGCGGCCACGGACGGCGGCGGGGTGGCCGCCCACCGGCACCGGTCGGCGCGTCAGACGAATTGCGCCCAAACGAACTTTCCGCTGGGGGGTGTCGGAATCACTCCCCACTCTCGCGCGAAAGCACTGACGAGTGCAAGCCCCCGCCCTCCTTCGAGGGTCAGGTCCGGATGCCTTCTCCTCGGCCACCGTTCCCCGCCGTCGCGGACCGCGCAGATGAATTCGCGTCCGCTGCGCATGAGAGAGAGCTGAATACCGCCCTCGCCCGGCCGCGACACCGGCAGAGGACCGCCGTGCCGGACCGCATTGGTCACCAATTCGGAAACAACGACCGAGACATCGTCGGACAAGTACCCCATCTCCCATTCACGGAGAAGGGCCTCGGATATCTCGCGCGCGGCGCCCACGGCGTACGGCCGGGGCTCGAAGCCCCACGTGACGGCGTCGTGCCGGTCACCGCACACCGGCGTGTTCCACCGGCTGGAACCGTGCTTCAGGACCCTGAACCACCAGCCGCCGGCCGGTTCCGCCACCGCCTCCGCGCATTCCATGCCTTCCACTCCTCCCCGGTGCGTGTGCCCCGAACCCGTTCACCCGGCGCTTACGGATATCGTCGTGAAACCCTCTCCCCGCGCTCGGGGAACGGCACCCACTCCGTTCGGCGCGTGCCGCTGCACGGTTCGAATGCACGTGCACCCTGGCCTTGGAGGCAATCGTAGGCCAAGCCCTGACAATGTGCAGGGAAACGGGGACACCAATCCCCGGTGAGGATTCCGGCGCATGTCAGGGGCTTCCGCGCAACCCCGTTCACGTACCCCGGCCACCTACCGACCGGTAGGGATGGAGATAGGATTCCCTCGCGCCCACCTCGTGAACCTTGGAGGTAACACATGTCCCCAACATCCCGTGTGGCCATCGTGACCGGCGCCGCCCGAGGCATCGGCGCGGCCACCGCCGAGCGGCTGGCGCGTGAGGGCCGGTCCGTGGCCGTGCTGGACCTGAAGGAGTCCGACGCCCAGCAGGTCGTGGACCGCATCGCCGCCGAGGGCGGCCGGGCGCTCGCGGTGGGCTGCGACGTGTCCGACGCCGACCAGGTGGCCGCCGCGGTCGACACCGTCGCCGAGCGGCTGGGACCGCCGCAGATCCTGGTGAACAACGCCGGTGTCCTGCGTGACAACCTGCTGTTCAAGATGTCGGTGGAGGACTGGGACACCGTGATGAACGTGCACCTGCGGGGCGCGTTCCTCATGAGCCGGGCCGCCCAGGCGCACATGACCGAGCACAAGTGGGGCCGGATCGTCAACCTGTCCAGCTCCTCCGCGCAGGGCAACCGCGGCCAGGCCAACTACTCCGCGGCCAAGGCCGGTCTCCAGGGTTTCACCAAGACCCTCGCGATCGAACTGGGCAAGTTCGGCGTCACCTGCAACGCGGTGGCGCCCGGGTTCGTCGAGACCGACATGACCCGGGCCACGGCCGAACGCGTCGGCGTCGACTACGACGCGATGAAGGAGTTCAAGGCCGCCGAGATCCCGGTGCGCCGGGTGGGCGAGCCGGACGACATCGCCAACACGATCGCCTTCCTCACCGGTGAGGCGGCCGGTTTCGTGTCCGGCCAGGTCATCTATGTCGCGGGCGGCCCTCTAGGATGACCTAACCAGGGAGCCGCCAGGTTAGTACATAGTGCACAACCGGCGGGCCGCTCTCATGAGGAGAGTACAGCCGTTCGGTTAGCACATAGTGCGTCAGCGGCGGGCCGTGCGGCTTGAAAGCCGAGTGGGAGGGGTTCAGTATCCCTCCCACTTCCCTGGCTTGTCCCGAATGTGTCAGGCCGCGTGCGGCTCGAACCAGACCGAGTCGATGTCGTGTCCGGCCCTCAGCCTGACATCCGCGTTGAGCGCTGCCGCGAGTCGGCGCAGCAGGGCAACGGTCGGAGCGGTACCGCCCTCCTCGATGCACTCGACTTCGTCGACGGTCATGGCCGCCCTGTCAGCCAGTTCCTCGACGGAGAGTCCCAGAGTCGTCCGCCGGTCATACAGTGCCTTGCCGAAGGCAAGGGCCTCCCGGATCGCGATCCGCTCCGGGTCTTCGGGCCAAGGATCCGGACGCACCCAACGCGTGTGGTAACCAGTCATCACACCCGCCTCTCGTAGCTCTCAACGACCGGCCCGTCATGCTCGTCAGCGCAGGTCTTCTGCGCCCGGACAGCTCTGTCGATCTGCCGTTGATCATGCTGTTTCGTTTTGCGAAAGACTGTGAGCAGCACGATCCTGCCGTCCGGCCTGCACCAGTACGTTACACGGGCGGCCACTCCTCGCAATCGAAGGCGCAGCTCCCATACCGGTCCCTCCAGATGGTCTGACCAGGGACCACCCAGTCCGGGCCCCCGCTCGGCCAGCATTCCGGCCACCTCGTCCACGCGCTTGAAGTCACTGTCGCTCAGACTGTCAAGCCAGTCACGTACCTCTGGCTCTATCTCGAAGTCGTGCAGTTCACGCACCCTGGGCTCCCGCCGTGTCAGAACTGCGCCAACACTAGCGTCCGATCACCCGCGGTCACACTCTCCTCGCAGAATCCCTGGATCCGTCGGGGGCAGGTCAGCGGTACCCGAGGGCGGCGGTAAGCCCCCGCAGTTCCGTCGAGGGCTGAAGCATAGGCGCTGTAACCGTGTTCGGCCGCGACACATCCAGGTCAGCGAACAGTGCACCAGCGGCGGGCCGCTCGACTGACGTCGGCCCGCAGGCGCCTCACCTGAGGGTCGCCCCCACCCCCCCGGGTGCCGTCCGGCCCCCGGGGGACTCGATCTCCCCGATCACCACGGACACCAGCTCCTCGACCAGGTCGACCCCGCCGACGTAGCCGGGATGATCATCGGAGAGCACCGCGATGAGGTACTCGCGGTCGGGTCCCGCCACGTAGCCGACGCTGTTGATGTTCCACAGCCCGCCGTTGCTCTGACGCGGGACCCAGCCGTTCTTGAGCCCCACCGTGTCGCCTGGTCCGGCCGCGGCGCTGATCCCCCACGCCTGTTCGGGGGCGACGGACTCCATGAGACCGCGCACGTACGCGCGGTCCTCCTCGGCGAGCGGGCTCGTGTCCGTGTACAGGGCGCGCAGCAGGCGGATCTGGTCGGAGGCGGTGGTGCGGGTGGCTCCCCACACGCCGCGCGGGTGCGGTTCGGTCTCCGTGAAGCCGAGCGTTCGGGCCCCTTCCTCGAAGCCCTCGGTGAAGCCGAGGCGCGCGTAGAGGCCGTCGGTGACCCCGTTGTCGCTGTAGCGGATCATCCGCTCCGCCCGGGCGTACTCGGAGGCGGTCAACCCGGTCCCCCGCTCGTCGGCGCGGAGGAGCAGCATGGTGAGGATGGTCAGCTTGACGGTGCTGGCCGTGGGGAACCGTTCGTGCGCGGCGTGGCTGAAGGTGGTTCCCGTACGCAGGTCCTGCACGGCGATGGCGCACCGCACACCGTGTTCCTCGATGATCGCCGCGACCCGTTCGGAGAGCTCCTCGCGTCGTTCGGGGGTGAGCACGGCGCTCCCCGCCACGGGTTGCGGGGCGTCCCGCGGTGCCGGCGCCGAGAGGGGCCCGATGTCCTCGGTGACCACGGCGCCGAGGTGGGCCGGAGCGGGGTCCCCACGCGCGGCGGAACCCGAACCCGACAGGGCGAGGGCCACGGCCACCGTGACCGCGGCGAGCGCGTACGGCCAGGTGCGCGAGTCGGCTGGAGGGCACCGGGGCACGCTATCACCGGTCCATTGACTGGGAGGAATAGGCTGTTTTGCCCATTATCTACCCACAGGTGGACACCGGACTTAGCCGATATTGAATCGGTATGACCGGACACGGCCACGTTTCGGAACGTGCGGCTCCCGGTCACCCCTGGCGGCGCGTCTCCTCGTCGATGCCGCGTGCCACGAGCGCCTCGCCGGTCGCGTCGGCCATCCTGAGCAGCTGGACGATCATCGGCACCACGAGCAGGTGGGGACGGCCGGACAGGTTCCGGGCCCGGTAGCTCTCCTGGGCGGACCGCCACGCCGCCTGGACCATCGGCACGGAGCGGATGGTCAGCGCCAGGACCAGGGCGACGCGGTCGGGGTTGACGCCCACCCGGGCCAGTGGACGCGCCAGGCGCGTGAAGAGATCGAGCATCTCGCGGACCCGCGTGGTGAGGGTGACGGCGTTGGCGAGCAGGACGAGGGCGGCCAGCTGGGCGCAGAGCCGCAGAGCCGTCTGCCAGTCCCCGAACAGCGTCTGGGACACCCCGATCGCCAGCAGGAACGGCCACAGCACGCGCAGCGCCGCCAGGGCGTGGCGCGGGGACAGGCCGACCACCGGGTAGAGCACCAGTGCGCCGACCAGCACACCGACCGCCAGCCAGTGGTGGGCCGCCACGATCAGGGCGGCGCCGACGACCAGCAGGGCCAGCAGCTTGGGCCCGGCCGGAACCCGGTGCAGCGGCCCCGACCCCGGCACGTACAGGCCGATCACCGGTCGGTCCCCTCCCGTTCCGTCCGCTCCATCAGGTCGGTGTAGAAGGGCACCGCCTCTCCCGGCACGCCGTCGAAGACCACGCGGCCCTCGTCGATGACGAGCACGCGCTCGTAGTCGGCGATCAGGTCCAGGTCGTGGGTGAACAGGATGACCTGCTGGACGACGGAGTCCAGGACGCGGCGCACCATCCGGGTGTTGCGCAGGTCGAGCAGGGTGGTGGGCTCGTCGCAGACCAGCACGGCGGGTTCGGTGACCAGGACCGAGGCCAGGGCCAGGAGCTGCTTCTGGCCGCCCGAGAGCAGGTGCCCGGGATGGTCGCGGTGCCCGTCCAGGCCGAACCGCTCCAGGATCGCGTCGACCCGGCGCGCGATCTCCTCGGCCTTCATCCATCCGAAGCTCAGCCCGATCGCCACGTCCTCGGCGACCGTCGGCATGATGATCTGGTTGGCCGCGTCCGAGAAGACGAACCCCACCTGGCGGCGGATCTGCTGGGCGTGCCGGCGGGTGTTCCACTCCCCCAGGGACACCGTGCCCGTGTCCGGGACGACGAGGCCGTTGAGGGTGCGGGCGAGCGTGGACTTGCCGGACCCGTTGGCCCCGATCACGCCGATGCGGTACTCGGCGAGATCGAGGGTGACGTCGCGCAGCACCGCGCGGCCGGCGTAGGAGTGGGACACCCCCTCCAGTCGGAGCATCAGGCGACCTCTTCGAGCACCGGGCGCCCGGCGGGCGGGATCGGGTAGGCGCGGTAGACCGCGGTGGCGATGAGCGCGGTGACCACCGCCTTGACCGCGTCGCCGGGCAGGTAGGCGAGCATCGAGTACCCGGCGGCCAGGACGCCGTCGCCGAGGGCGAGGGCCAT
Organism: Nocardiopsis sp. FIRDI 009; assembly: GCF_003386285.1. GTDB lineage: Bacteria > Actinomycetota > Actinomycetes > Streptosporangiales > Streptosporangiaceae > Nocardiopsis. The sequence goes on along the minus strand of NZ_QPNC01000005.1, from coordinate 98,720 downwards.
CCACGGCACGCCGATCGCGTAGATGACCAGGATGCCGCCGACCAGGTTGATCCCCAGGCCCTTCCAGAAGGAGTACTTCCCTCCGCGGATCATGAGGTCGGTGAGGACGCCGATGACGAGGGCGGCGAGGGTCCAGCTGACGATGAACCCGGCGGAGGGGCCGGCCAGGACGGCCAGACCGCCGCGACCGCCCGCGAAGAGCGGGAGCCCGGCCAGACCGAGGGCGAGGAAGGCGGCGACGGCGAGGGTGCCGCGCTTCCAGCCCAGGAGGGTGGGGGTGAGCATGATGCCGAGGGTCTGGAGGGTGATCGGCACGGGGGAGAAGGGGATGGGGATGGCCACGGAGACGCTCAGGGCCGCGATGAGGGCGGCGAAGACGGCGATGAGCGACAGGTCGCGGGCGGTCAGACCCTTGTAGCGGACGTGTGTGGTCGTGGGGGTGGACATGCGGGGTTCCCCTCGGGGAGGTCGTCGGTCATGGATCACCACCATTGTCCGATATGCCCAGTTCGCTGGTGTAGGCCGGGGCGCACAGAAGCGTGTGCCCCGGCCTTGTGGGGGTCCGACTGAGACGCGCGTCACTCTTGGTGAGAGGCTGAGCGGACGGCGACACCCCCGGCTTCGGCGGAACCCGCCGGAGCGACCGGCGCCCGTCCTGTGCCGCCCGGTCGGGGGCACAGGAGGGCGATCGTCACCGACGGTAGTAGGGATACGTCGGCGAGGGCGTCGGTGACGGTTCCGGACTCGGCGACGGGGTGGGACTCGGCTCCGGGCTCGGCGACTCCGTCGGGGACGGCGTCGGCGTGGGTCCACCGACCGCGTCGCAGGTGGTCACCTCGGTGTCGAACGGGTGGTAGTGCAGTTCCAGCAGACGCATGGCCGCAGGGGAGCCCCCCAGGTCCTGGGTGAAGGTCGCGGCGACCACGGTGCCCTCGATGTTGGCGGCCGAGTAGTGTGCGACGTCGGCGTCCGGGGCGTAGACGGTGCCCTCGACGGTGTCGACGCCCTGGGGGATCGTGACCGCCGTGGCCCCGCTGAAGTTCCACAGCGTGTAGGGAGCGGTCGCCCCGCTCGCTCCGGCCGGGGTCGGCCCCTCCCAGGTGAAGACGCCACCCGTACCCGAGGTGTCGACGTTGATGATCAGCGGTGTGTCCGCGGTCGGCGGGTCGTCGAAGGTGAGCTGGGCCAGGGAGTTGAAGGTCTCCCCGGTGATGTTGAGGACGTTCTGCTCTCCCGGCGTGAGGTGGACGTGCACGTCGGCGCCGGACGGGATGTCGTTCGGGGCGTACTCGACGTCACCGTTGGCGTCGGTCAGGCGGACCGTGGTGACGCACGCGGAGAGTCCCGAGGAATAGGAACGGAAATCGGCGAAGGCCTGGTCGAAGTCGATGAGGCCGGTGTCGGCGCCGACCGAGGCCGCAGGCTGCTGGGTGCTCAGCTGGACCCGCGGCGTGCCGTCGTAACCGGTCCCCTCCGGGGTGATCCGGGTGTTGACCTGGGCTCCGTTGGGGTCGGTGGTGTGCACCTCGGCGTTGTCCAGCGAGCCGATCTTGACGTAGCCGCTCGTGGGGACGCTGAGTTCGGCGGTGGGCCCGCTGGCGGCGAAGTCCAGTCCGCCGCGCACCAGCAGCGCCACCGGGTTCGTCTCCCCCGCGCCCTGGACGGTCCCCTCCTCGTGGATGCGCACCCTGTACTGCGATCCGAACGACAGGTCGCCGCCGACCGCGATCGGCCCCTCGGACTCGGTGCCGGACAGGTAGGTGTCGCCCTCGGATATGGCGTTGAAGCCGCGTGCGGGCGCGACGGGGTTGACCGTGACGGCGCCGACGGCGTGGGACGCGGGCCACCAGCCCTGGAAGCCCGGCGCCGCCGAGATGGCGCCCGCAGCCAGCACCAGCGACGCGGCGGTGACCAGGGAACGGCGGGTGGACAACCGCCTTGATCGCTTTTCGTGTTTAAGCATGTACACATAGTAGCGAAAAAGCCGCATACCCCACGGAACGCCACGGAGGCCGAGCCACGGAACCGCCCCAGAGGCGGCCCCGGTTCACCGGAGGAGGACACCCGCGAAAGCCGCTACACGTCCTGGCCTTCGGCCCGCCGGACGCGCTTGATCGGAACGGGGAGCACGCAGACCGGGTCGGGAACCGCCAGGCGGCGACCCGTGTCCCCGGGGATCCCGGTCCGGGGATCCACCCGCAGCGACATGAGCTCGTCCCCGTTCTGGGCGGCGGCCACGATGTGGTCGGGATCGCCGTGGTGGCCGCGCACGACGGTGAAGTGGCGCGGCCACGCGCCCACCGGCGTGTCGGCCAGGTGCTCCACACGGGCGCCCCCGCCACGGACGGCGAAGGTGGACAGCACGTCCGCGCCCCGGTTGGACACGTACACGCGATCGCCGTGCACAGCGATCTCGGCCGGGAAGTTGGTCCCGGCGGACTCCTCGGCGGTGGCGGGGACCGACCCGACGTGCTCACCCGTGCCCGTGGTCGGGTCCCACCGCACGACGTGCACCCGCGAGTCCAGCTCGCCGGACACGTAGACGTGGGTGCCCGAAGGGTCAGCCGCCATGTGCCGGGGGCCGGTACCCGGCGGCATCCCGACGGCCCCGGCGGCACCCTCCCGCGAGTACACGCGCAGCTCGTCGGTACCGAGGTCGGCCACCAGCACGTGATCGCCCACCCGTGCCGCGCTGTGCGCGTGCGGCCCCTCCTGGCGGTCGGCGACCGGGCCGCCGCCACGGTGCGCGAACCGCGCCGTGCGCTTCCCGAGCGAGCCGTCCGGCGACAGGTCGTGGAGGACCACGACGCCGTCGGCGTAGTTGCTCACCGCGAGTTCCGAGCCCCGCGCGAGCACGTGGCACGGCGACCCGCCACCCGAGGGCACGGAGCCCGTCTCGGCGAGCGTGGCCTCGCCCGACACCCGGAAGGCGGTGACCGTACCCTGGGCGCGCTCGTTGACCGCGTAGACCGCGTACCCCTCGGCGGCCTCGTGACGGGTGTTGAGCGCCAGGAAGGAGGGGCCGGGCGTGCGCGCGGCCACCCCGCCGTCGATCAGCTCGCCCGTGACCGGGTCGAACCAGACCCGGTGGACGCCCTCACCCTTGCCGGGCGGATCGGAGTCGGGGGTGTAGGTACCCACGAGGAGGAGACGCCACCGCTTGTCCACCGAGCAACCTCGTTTCCCGCGCGTCGATCCGTCGGGCGCATGCTATCGAGTACTGGAAGGGATGTTTTCAGTGAGGGTGCCCGTCAGCCCCGCGCCGTCTTGACCGCCTCCAGGGCCTTCATGATGCGCTTGTCCGACACCGGGTAGGCGGTCCGCAGCTCCTGCGCGAACAGGCTGATCCGGTACTCCTCCAGCATCCACCGCAGTTCGACCACGTCCGCGTCGGCGGCGCGCCCGGCCGGGAGCGTCCCGACCGCCCTGTGCACGGCCTGGCGCATCTGCTCGACCTTGGCCATGTTCACCTGGTCGCGGCGCGGGTTCTCCGGCAGCTTGTTCAGCCGGTACTCCACACCGCGCAGGTACCGGTGCAGATCGTCCATACGGGACAGGCCGGTCCGGGTGACGAAGCCCTCGCAGACCAGGTCGCCCACCTGACCCTGCACGTCGTTGAGGGACGGCAGCACGGCCAGGGACGTGGTGCCCTTGACCTTCTTGGACACCTTGCGCCACAGCACGAGGACGCGGGCCACCCTGCCGAGCAGCTCGGCCAGGACGTCGGCCAGGTCGGCCCGGACCCGGTCGGCGAGCTTGGCGAAGTCCTCGGCGTTCCACACCGGACCGCCCTCGCGGGCCAGCAGGTGGTCGACGGCGGCGGACTCGCAGTCGGCCATGAGCTTCTTGACCGACCCGTGCGGGTTGTCGGCGAGGGCGAGCTTGTCCGGGTTGTTCAGTCCCTTGCTCACCACGAGCGCCGGGGAGGGGACGGTGAGCAGGAGGAGTCTGCGTGTGCCCGCCCACATGGCGGCGCGCTGCTCGGGCTGGGTGTCGAAGATCCGCACCGCCACGCTGTCGCCCTCGTCCACCAGGGCCGGGTACCCCTTGACCTTGGGGCCGAGCGCCTTGCGTTCCAGGGTCCGCTCCAGCGGGCCGAAGTCCCAGGAGGTGACGCCCTTCCTCTCCACGCCCTTGGCCTCGGCCGAGATCGCCTCCCGGAGTCTGGGCTTGAGCTTGGCGCGGAGTCGCTCCAGGTCCTTGTCCTCGGCCAGGGAACGGTTCCTGCCGTCCACCGCGCGGAAGGTGATGCGCAGGTGGTCGGGCACCCGGTCCAGCTGGAAGGCGCTCGCGGGCACCTTCTCCCCCGCCATCCGGGTCAGCTCGTCGGCCAGCGCGTCCACGAGGGAGCCCTGGTAGGGGACGAGCCCGGCGAGGGCCCGGGCGGCGTGGTCCGGGACCGGGACGAAGTTGCGGCGCAGCGGCTTGGGCAGCGAACGGATCAGCGCGGTGACCAGCTCGTCGCGCAGGCCGGGGATCTGCCAGTCGAACCCCTCGGCCTCGACCTGGTTGAGCACCTTGAGCGGGATGTGCGCGGTGACGCCGTCGGCGGCGCTGCCCGGCTCGAACTGGTAGGTGAGCGGGAAGGTGAAGGGCCCCTGGCGCCACACGTCGGGGTAGTCGTCCTCGCTGACCTCGCCCGCGCCGTCGTTGATCAGCTCGTCGCGGGTGAAGTCGAGCAGGGTGGGGTTGGTCCGGCGCTCCTTCTTCCACCAGGAGTCGAAGTGCGCGGCCGAGACGACGTGCTCGGGGATACGGCGGTCGTAGAAGGCGAACAGCGTCTCGTCGTCGACGACGATGTCGCGGCGACGGGCCCGGTGTTCGAGGTCCTCGACCTCCTCCAGGAGCCTGCGGTTGTCGTGGAAGAAGTGGTGTCGGGTGTCCCAGTCGCCCTCGACCAGCGCACGCCGGATGAACAGCTCGCGGGAGAGCACCGGGTCGATCCGCCCGTACTGCACCTTGCGCTGCACGACGATCGGCACGCCGTAGAGGGTGACGCGCTCGAAGGCCATGACCGCGCCGCGCTTGCGCTCCCAGTGCGGTTCGCTGTAGTTGCGCTTGACGATGTCCCCGGCGAGCTCCTCGGCCCACTCCGGTTCGATCCTGCCCACCATGCGGCCCCAGAGCTTGGAGGTCTCCACCAGCTCGGCGGCCATGACGAAGCGCGGCTGCTTCTTGAACAGCGACGAACCGGGGAAGATCGCGAACCGCGCGCCGCGCCCGCCCAGGTACTCGTGTTTGTCGGGGTCCTTGAGGCCGACGTGCGACAGCAGTCCGGCCAGCAGGGACATGTGCACGGAACGGGTGTCGACGGCCTCCTCGCGCAGGCGCGGCACCTCCACGCCCATGGACCGCAGCACCTGCTTGAGCTGGCCGTGGATGTCCTGCCACTCGCGGACACGCAGGTAGTTGAGGAACTCCTCGCGGCACAGCTTGCGGAACTGGTTGCCCGACAGCTCGCGCTGGCGGTCGCGCAGGTGGTTCCAGAGGTTGAGGAAGGCCAGGAAATCCGACTCCTTGTCGGCGAACCTGGCGTGCGCGGCCTGGGCCTGCTGCTGCCTGTCGGTGGGGCGCTCACGCGGGTCCTGGATGGACAGCGCGGAGGTGATGACCAGCACCTCGGCCAGGCAGTCGCGCTCCTGGGCCTCCAGCACCATGCGGCCCAGCCGGGGGTCGATCGGCAGCTGGGCCAGGCGGCGGCCCATCGGGGTCAGGCGCCGCTTCTTGCCGGAGGGGTCCGGATGGAGCGCGCCGAGTTCGGTGAGGAGGTTGACGCCGTCCTTGATCTGGCGGTGGTCGGGGCCGTCCACGAACGGGAAGGCGGCCACGTCGCCCAGCCCGAGGGAGGCCATCTGGAGGATGACCGAGGCGAGGTTGGTGCGCAGGATCTCGGGGTCGGTGTACTCGGGGCGGGAGAGGAAGTCCTCCTCCGAGTACAGCCGGATGCAGATGCCCTCGGACACGCGGCCGCAGCGGCCCTTGCGCTGGTTGGCCGAGGCCTGGGAGATCGCCTCGATCGGCAGGCGCTGCACCTTGGTGCGGTGGCTGTAGCGGGAGATACGCGCCGTGCCGGGGTCGATGACGTACTTGATGCCGGGGACGGTCAGCGAGGTCTCGGCGACGTTGGTGGCCAGCACGATGCGGCGGCCGCGGTGGGAGGTCCACACGCGTTTCTGCTCGGCCACGGACAGGCGGGCGTAGAGCGGGAGGATCTCGGTGTTCGGGAGTTTCTTCCTCTCCAGGGCCTCTGCGGTGTCGCGGATCTCGCGTTCACCGCTGAGGAAGACGAGGACGTCGCCGGGGGCCTCGCGGCCCAGCTCGTCGACGGCGTCGAGGATCGCCTGGGTCTGGTCGCGGTCGGTGCCGCCGCCGGGGTTGCGCTCCTCGGGGTCGAGGATCTCGTCGGAGATGGGCCGGTAGCGGACCTCGACCGGGTAGGTGCGGCCGGAGACCTCGACGATGGGAGCGTCGTCGAAGTGGCGGGAGAAGCGTTCGGGGTCGATGGTCGCCGAGGTGATGACGACCTTGAGGTCGGGGCGCTTGGGCAGCAGCTGCTTGAGGTAGCCGAGGAGGAAGTCGATGTTGAGGCTGCGTTCGTGGGCCTCGTCGATGATGAGCGTGTCGTAGGCGCGCAGCATGCGGTCGTGCTGGATCTCGGCGAGCAGGATGCCGTCGGTCATCAGCTTGACCAGCGTGCTGTCGCTGGAGGAGTCGGTGAAGCGCACCTTGTAGCCGACGGTCTCGCCGAGCGGGGTGCCGACCTCGTCGGCGATGCGCTCGGCGACCGTGCGGGCGGCCAGACGGCGGGGCTGGGTGTGGCCGATGGTGCCCATGACGCCGCGGCCCAGCTCCAGGCAGATCTTGGGCAGCTGCGTGGTCTTGCCGGAACCGGTCTCACCGGCGACGATGACGACCTGGTGGTCGCGGATGGCCTCGGCGATGTCCTCGCGACGGGCGCTGACCGGGAGGGACTCGGGGTAGGTCAGCTCGGGCACGGCCTCGCGGCGCAGGTCCACGCGCAGGGCGGCCTCGTCGATGTCCCGGCCGATCTGCTCGGTCACGGAGGCGCGGCGCCGCTCGTCGCGGATCTTGGCCAGGCCGTCGATACGGCGGCGGATCCGGTGCCGGTCCGTCGGCATGAGGTCGCGCAGCCGGGATCGCAGTGTGTCCGCGCCGGGCGCGGGCGTGGTGGTGCTCATCAGTCATCAAGGTTATGAGGGCGGGCAATCGGTTTTTCACCCGGCTCGGCCCCGAGGCGGTGCGCGGCGCGGGCGGGCGGGGTCGGGAGGACCGTTGGAGCGAACACCGGACCCTCCCCGATTGTTCCGGGACCCCGTCTGTCCGCGGGGGGGAGTCCCACCCGGTCGGCCCGGCCCCTGGCAGCGGCCGTCCCCCTCCGCCCTGTGCCAGGATGGAGCATGCCCAAGGAGCCCAAGGACACGCGCGCCGCCCTGGTGGCCTCGGCCAGCGCCCTGCTGGACTCGGGCGGGATCGACGCGGTCACGCTGCGGGAGGTCGGACGGCTGGCCGGGGTGTCCCACACGGCACCCCACGAGCACTTCGCCGACAGGGAGGCGCTGCTCGCCGCCGTGGCCGTCCGCGAGCTCGAACGGCTGGGCGAGATCGTCGACGGCGCCGCCCGCCAGTCCCTCAGCTCCCAGGACGCCCTGCGGACCGTGCTGCGCTCCTACACCGCCTGGGCCCTGGAGCACCCGACGCGGTTCCGGCTGGTCTTCGGCTCCCGGCCCCGTCCCCGGGAGGACCTCGACCGCGCGGCCGGTCGGGCCCGGGCCGCGCTGACGGCCGTGGTCGCCCAGTGCCAGCGCGACGGCGTCGTCCCCGGCGGCGACCCGGAACGGCGCACCGCGCTCCTGCTGGCCGTGGTGCACGGGGCGGTCGACCTGCACCTGGCCGGACATCTGCTCCCAGGCGGCGGGGGACGGGCGGGACCGGACGACCTCGTCGACGACCTGCTCGACCTGCTGGGCGCAGCCGCCGGCTGATCCCGGCCGGGCGTTGACGGGGTGTCCCACACCGTGGCGGATCGTTGACACCATGTCCTCCTCCGGGCGGCGACCGTCGGGCTAGGGTTTCCTGCCATGACGACGAACGACCAGGCCAGTGCCCCCTTCTCCCTCCACATCGCCGACGCCGACCTGGAGCCGGAGCCGCTCGACCCCGAACAGATCGTCTCCGGAGACCCCGTGGTGACCGGCAGGGTGCTGTGGGAGTCCGCCGACGGGACCCAGATCCGCGGACTGTGGCAGATCACGCCGGGCGTGGTCACCGACACCGAGGCCGACGAGCTCTTCGTGGTGGTGAGCGGACGCGCCACCATCGAGGTGGACGGCGGCCCCACCCTGGAGGTCGGCCCCGGCGACGCCTGCGTCCTGCGCGAGGGCGACCGCACCACCTGGACCGTCCACGAGACGCTCCGCAAGACCTACCACATCAGCCTCCCGGGGGACTGAGGCCCCGGCGCGCGCCGCCCCTCACGACGGAGGCGCCGGCGTGTCCAGGTAGGACGGGTCCGCGCCCCAGCTGCCGACCAGCCTCAGGGCCTCCTCCGACGGTGATCCGGGTTCGGCGTGGTAGGTCACCAGGAACTGGTGGGGGTCGTGCGGCAGGGCGAACGTCTCGAAGGACAGCGTCAGCTCCCCCGCCACCGGGTGCCGGATCCGCTTGACCCCGTGTCCGCGGTCCTTCACGTCGTGCGCCGCCCACAGTCGCCGGAACACGTCGCTCTTCATCGACAGCTCACCGACCAGGGCCGCCAACTGGGCGTCGTCCACGTGGTACCCGGCGTCCATGCGCAGCTGACTGACCGTGTCGGAGGCCTTGGTCTCCCACTCCGCGAACACCTCGCGGTAGTCCGGGCGCAGGAACACCAGGCGTGCCCAGTTGCGCTCCCGTGGCGGCAGCGCGCCCCAGTCCCCGAACAGCGCCGTCGCCATCCGGTTCCAGGCGAGGATGTCCAGGCGGCGACCGATCACGTACGCGGGCACCCCGGTCAGGCTGTCCAGCAACTGCCGCAGGGAGGAGCGCACCTGCTGCGTACGCGCGGCGGGCTTCCTCCTGTGCCGCTTCGGCTGGGCCAGGTGGGTCAGGTGGGCGTGTTCGGCGGCCGTCAACCGGAGGGTCCGCGCGATCGCGTCGAGCACCTCCGAGGACACGCCCTGCCCCCGGCCCTGCTCCAGACGGGTGTAGTAGGCGACGGAGACCCCGGCGAGCTGGGCCAGTTCCTCCCGGCGCAGCCCCGGCACACGCCGGTAGCGGCCGACGTCGGGCAGGCCGACGTCCTCGGGTTTCAGGCGTGCGCGTCGGGAGCGCAGGAACTCGCTGAGCTCGGCGCGCCGGTCGAGCGGCGGGTCGGCCTCCGGGAGGGGGTCGGTCTCGGATTGGGGGGCGGTGTCCTCGCGGGGGGCCGTGCTCCCCCCGTCTGGTTGCTCGTCCATACCCGCCAGTATTCCCGACCTCCCGTCCCTGAGGCTGTTCCCAGTGGTGGTAGGCACGCCCGTCTTACGTCGGGCGGGGGGCTGGGTGCGCCCCGGCCCGTTCGGCACACTCGTCCTCGCGTCCGCCCGTCAGGGAGCGGCGGACGCGAGGACGAACCCGAGGAGAATCCCTTCGATGACCACTGTCGCCGCCTACGCCGCACCCGCCGCCAAGGCACCGTTGGAGCGCACCACGATCGAGCGGCGTCCCGTCGGCGAGTCCGACGTCCGGATCGACATCAGGTACGCCGGCATCTGCCACTCCGACATCCACCAGGCCAACGAGGGGTGGGGAGAGTCGATCTTCCCCATGGTCCCCGGCCACGAGATCACGGGCGTGGTCGCCGAGGTCGGCTCGGCGGTGACCCGGTACCGGGTCGGCGACCGCGTGGGGGTCGGCTGCTTCGTCGACTCCTGCCGCGAGTGCGCCTACTGCGAGAAGGGGCTGGAGCAGTACTGCGCCGAGGGCATGACCGTGACCTACAACGGCCTCGACCGGCGGGGGGAGCCCACCTACGGCGGCTACTCCACCGGCATCGTGGTGGACGAGAGGTACGTGCTGCGCGTCCCCGACTCCCTGCCCCTGGACCGGGCCACCCCCCTGCTGTGCGCGGGCATCACCTCCTACTCGCCACTGCGGCGCTTCGGGGTCGGCCCCGGTTCGAGGGTCGCCGTCCTGGGCTTGGGCGGCCTGGGCCACATGGGGGTGAAGCTGGCGCACGCCATGGGCGCCGAGGTCACCGTGCTCAGCCAGTCCCTGCGCAAGCGCGACGACGGCCTGCGCATGGGCGCCGACCACTACCACGCGACCAGCGACCCGGCGACCTTCGACTCCCTGGCCGCGACCTTCGACCTGATCCTGTCGACGGTGTCGGTGGCGCTCGACTTCGACCGGTACCTCGGCCTGCTGCGGCCGGGGGGCGTGCTGGCCAACGTCGGCGCCCCGGACGACCCGATCTCGTTGAACCTCTTCTCCCTGTTGACGGGCGGTCGCAGCCTGGTGGGGTCGATGATCGGCGGCATCCCACAGACCCAGGAGATGCTGGACTTCTGCGCCGAGCACGGCCTCGGCGCGGAGATCGAGGTGATCCGCGCCGAGGAGGTCAACGAGGCGTGGCGGCGCGTGGTCGACAGCGACGTGCGCTACCGGTTCGTCATCGACACCGCCACGATCTGACCGACCGCGTCCTCGACCGCCTCCGCCGTGGTCCCGGCGTGCTCCTCCAACATGGTGAGGTGGTCGCCGGGGACCTCGACGCTGGTGTGCTCCACCGGCCACCGCCACCCGACCCCGAGTTCCGCGCCCGACGCGGTGCGGACCGGATGGCGCGGGCGGATCTGGACGGTCGGGACCGGCAGGGGGTCGGGACGCCAGTCGGCGAACAGGTCGAGGTAGCCGCCCATCGCGGTCAACCGCGTCGTGTCCAGGAGTTCGAACTCACCGGCCCGCGCGGTCACCGACTCGGTGACGATCGGCAGCACGCCCGGCTCGTCCGGCAGGGGTGTGTCGAGCAGCACGAGCCCCTGGGGCGGACGGCCGCGACGGTGCAGTTCCCCGGCGACCGCGTGTGCCGCCCACCCGCCCGACGAACGCCCCACCAGGACGAACGGTGCTCCGTCCGCTGCCCGGAGCGCGGCGTCGGCCTGGCCGGCGGCCAGGACCGCGCGGTCGGCGGGCAGGCGCTCGCCCGCCACGAACCCGGGCGCCGGGAGGACCAGGACCCGGCGGTGTCCGCGGGACCGGGCCGCGAACCGGGCGAACTCCTGCGCGCCCGAGGTCATGACGAGGGACGGCAGGCAGACCAGGACCGGGTGCGCGGGGCCGGTGGCGAGCGGCACGGGCCCGACCGGCCAGGGGTCGTCGCCGGTGAGCACCGACCGGTCGCGCGCCTGGGCGCGGACCAGCGCGACCGCCTCCTCCGGCCGCCCGTCCCGGCAGGCGGCCCGGAAGCGCCCGACCAGACCGTCGGCGGCGCCGTCGCTGTCGGCGGTTCCGGTCGCCCCGGCCGGGGTGTCCGGCGGCGTCGACCCGGTCGGCGTGTCCGGTGTCCCGACGCCCATCTCCGCGTCCACGTGGGCGGCCAGCGACTCCGGGGTCCGGTGCGCGAACACCACGGCGGCGGGCAGCCGCAGTCCGGTGGCCTCGCGCAGGTGGTTGCGGAGTTCGACGGCGGTGAGGGAGTCGAAACCCGCCTCCAGGAAGTCCTGGTCGGCCGCCACCCGGTGGCCCGCGGGGTGGCCGAGGATCTCGGCGGCGCGCTCCCCGATGAGATCCGCCAGCAGTGCGCGGCGCTCGGTTCCGGGGGCGCTGTCCCTCAGCCGGGCGGCCGCGTCCGGTCCGGGGGCGGAGCGGCCCGAGTCCCGGACCCGGACGAGGTCGCGCAGCAGCGGCGGGACGTCCTCGGCAGAGGTCGCACGCGCGCGCAGCCCGGCCAGGTCCATCGGTACGGGCAACAGGTGGGCGTCTCCGGTGTCCGCGGCGGCGTCCATGAGCGCCAGGCCCTCGTCGGCGCCGATGGCCTCCACCCCCCAGGTCCGGACCATCCGGGCGGTGTCGACGTCGCCGAGGTGGGCGGTGGACTCGCTCTGGTCAGCCCACCACCCCCAGGCCAGGGACTGCGCGGGCAGCCCCAGGGAACGGCGGTGGTGGGCGAGGGCGTCCAGGAAGGAGTTGGCCGCCGCGTATCCCGCCTGGCCGGCCGCGCCGAACACCCCGGCGGCCGAGGAGAACAGCACGAAGGCGTCCAGGTCGAGATCGGCGGTGGCCAGATGCAGGTTCCACGCCCCGTCGACCTTGGGCCGCAGGACCCGCTCCAGGGTCGGGGGGTCGAGCCGGGCGGCGGTGGCGTCGTCGACCACACCCGCGGCGTGGACCACACCGACGAGCGGGTGGTCGTCGGGCACCGTGTCCAGGAGGGCCCGCACCTGCGCGGGGTCGGCGACGTCGCAGGCGGCGACGGTCACGTGGGCGCCCAGAGCGCCGAGTCCGGCCACGAGTCGGGCCGTGCCGGGGGCGTCGGCGCCGCGGCGCCCGACCAGCAGCAGGCGGGTGACACCGTGCCGGACGACCAGGTGGCGGGCGACGTGGGCGCCGAGGGTGCCGGTCCCGCCGGTGACCAGGACCGTGCCGCCGGGCCGCAGCCGTGTGGACATGTCCAGGACGAGTTTGCCGACGTTGTGTCCCCGCTGCATGTGGCGGAAGGCGTCGACCGCCCGTTCGACGGGGTATCGGGTGACCCGTACGCCGGGCAACTCCCCCTTCTCCAGCAGGGGTGCGAGGGCGGCGAAGGCGCGCCGGACGCGGGCGGAGTCCGTCAGCCTCAGGGTGAACGGGAGGTAGCGGACACCGTCGTGGTCGGCCGCGACGCGCGCGGGGTCGCGGAGTTCGCTGCGGCCCAGCTCCACGAAGCGGCCGCCGGGCGCCGTCAGCCGCAGCGACGCGTCGACCGCCGCACCGGTGAGGGAGTTGAGGACGACGTCCACGGGCGGGGCCGACGCGCGGAAGCGGTCCTCGAAGTCGAGTCGGCGCGAGTGCGCGAGGTGGTCCTCCTCGATCCCCTGCTCCCGCAGCACCTTCCACTTCTCGGGGCTCGCTGTCGCCAGGACCCTGGCGCCCAGGTGTCGGGCCAGGTGCACGGCCGCCTGGCCCACGCCTCCGGCGGCCGAGTGGACGAGCACCGTCTCACCGGCCCTGAGCCCGGCGTCCTCCACCAGGGCGAGGTAGGCGGTCAGGTAGGCGGCGGGCACGGCGGCGGCCGAGGCGTCGTCCCACCCCGGTGGCACCGGAGCCACGAGGTCGCGGCGGGCGACGGCGACCGGGCCGAACGCGCCGGGGAAGAGGCCCATCACCCGGTCGCCCGGGACGAGGTCGGTCACGCCCGGGCCGACCTCCAGGACGACGCCGGCGCCCTCGTTCCCGATGCTCCCGGGTTCGGGGTACGTGCCCACGGTGATCAGGACGTCGCGGAAGTTGATCCCGGCGGCGCGGACCGCGACGCGGATCTCGTCCGGTTCCAGGGAGCGGCGCTGGTCGGGGTCGGGGACGGGGGCGAGCCCGTCGACCCGTCCCGGGACGCGCGCGTCCAGCCGCCAGTCGGTGCGGCGCCGCGGCGGGTGGATGCCGTCGCGGTCGGCGCGGGCCTCGGCCAGGCGGGGGGCGTACAGGCGGCCCTCGCGGACGGCCACACGCGGTTCCCCGGTCGCGGCGGCGGCCGCGACGACGGCGGTGTCGAGCCGGTCGGTGTCCAGGAGGAGGAAGCGGCCGGGGTTCTCGGTCTCGGCCGACGCCAGGAGTCCCCACACGGCGGCCCCGGCCAGGTCGGCCGGCTCGGCTCCGGCGGAGTCGTGCGGGAGCCGCACCGCGCCGTCGGTGGCGACGGCGATCCTGGTCGCGCCGAGGCGTTCGTCGTCCAGCCAGGGTTGGACCAGGTCCAGGACGCGGAGCAGTTCGGCGCGGACCCGGTCGGGGACGGGGCCGGTGCCTCCTCCGGCGGGCACCACGATCAGTTCCGGCACGGGAGCGCCCGCGTCGAGCGCCTGCCGCAGAGCGGCCGGGTCGGGGTGGTGTGCCACGCCCTCCGGCCCCTGGGCGCCGACGGCCACCCAGGTGTGGGGGCGGAGCGCGCGAGCACCGTCGCCGGGGTCCGCCAGTGCCGTCCAGTCCTGGTGGAAGAGGGCGGGCGGCTCGGCGGCGGCCGGGGCCTCGCGCACGGTCAGGCGGTCGATCGACAGGACCGGTGTGCCGTCGGGGGTCGTGTAGGCGACCGACCACGTGTCGGGGCCGGTCCTGGTGGCCCTGGTACGCAGCCGTGGGACGGTGTCGGCCGCGTGGAGGCGGACCCCGTGCCAGGCGAACGGCATCGGGGACCGCCGCTCCCCGTTTCCTTCGAGGTGGTGCAGCAACAGGGCGTGCAGTCCGGCGTCGGTCAGCGCGGGGTGGGGGCCCACCATGTCGGGGGCGTCGCCCGGCGGGGTGTCGAGTACGGCCTCACCTCCCACGCCGGTGTCGTCCTCCCACGCGGCGCGCAGGTTCCGGAAGGCCGGCCCGTAGCCGTAGCCGTGCGCGGCGAACCGCTCGTAGGCGCCCGTCACGGGCAGCGGCACGGCGTCCGCTCGGGGCGCCCCGGCGGCGGGCGGTCGCTCTCCGCTCTCCGGGACGAGCTCTCCCTCGGCGTGCAGGATCCAGTCGTGGCCGTCGGGGGGGAGTGACAGCACGCGCACGCCGCGGGTCCCGCCGTCACCCGGGGGGTCGACCACGACCTGGATGCGGAGCCCTCCCTCGGCGTCGTCGGAGGGCAGCTCCACCGGCGCCCGCAGTGTGAGGTCGGCGATCTCGGGGCAGGCGCACTCGCGTCCCGCGTGGAGCAGGAGTTCCACCACGGCGGTACCGGGCAGCAGGGGCCGGTCGCCGAACACGTGGTCGGCGAGCCACGGGTGCCGACCGGTGTCGAGCAGACCGGTGAACATCGTCTGCCCGGTCTCGGCGAGGGGGATCCGCGCGCCCAGGAGGGGGTGCCCGGCGTCCCGCACGCCCAGGGCCGCGGGGTCACCGGAGGGCCGGGGATCCGACAGCCAGTGACGACGGCGCTGGAACGGGTAGGTGGGCAGCTCCACGGGCGCCCGACCGGGGTCCGCGGTCACCCGTTCCCAGTCGACGCCGACCCCCTGGCAGTGGGCCTCGGCGAGGGCCGTCACGAACCGTGTGGGCCCGTCCTCGTCCCGCCGCAGCGTGCCGATGACCGGCCGGTCCGCGCCGGCGGCCTCCAGGGTCTCGGCCATCGCGGGTGACAGCACCTGGTGCGGACCGACCTCGACGAACGCACCGTGCCGGCGGGCGAGCCCGGCGATCACCGGGGCGAGCAGCACGGGGTGGCGCAGGTTCCGGTACCAGTAGTGCGCGTCGAGCCCGGCACCGTCCAGGGGGGTGAGCGGCGGCGCGGACTCCGGCGACCACTCGGGGGTGGTCGAGACCGTGGAGTAGAAGGGGACGTCGCCCGCACGCGGCCGGATCCCGGCCAGGTCCGACAGCAGCCGGTCCCTGACCCGGTCGATGGGGAACGAGTGCGAGCCGTAGTCGAAGTCGAAGGGCCGCACCCGCACACCGTCGCGTTCGCAGGCGGCGACGAACTCCGCGACCGCCGCCCCGTCGCCCGACACGATCGTCGACTCGGGGCCGCTGACCCCGCCCACGGCGACCCGGCCCCGCCACGGCGCGACGAGCTCCGCCAGGCGTTCGGGGCCGACCCTGACCGCCGCCATACGGCAGCGGCCGATCAGGTCCTCGAAGACCCGGCTGCGGAGCGCGCTGACCCGGGCCCCCTCCTCCAGGGACAGCGCGCCGGCCACGCACGCCGCGGCGATCTCCCCCTGGGAGTGGCCCACCACGGCGGCGGGTTCCACCCCGGCGGCGCGCCACAGCCGCGCCAGCGACACCGTGACCGCCCACAGCACCGGCTGCACCACGTCCGCGCGGGCGTCCGGTCCCGCGAACCCGGGGGCCCCGGGCTCGCCGCGCAGCACCGCCCCCAGGGACCAGTCGGTGAACGGGGCCAGTGCCGCCTCGCACTCGGCCACCGTGTCGGCGAACACCCGCGACGACGCCAGCAGCCCCCTCGCCATCGCCGGCCACTGTCCGCCCTGTCCCGGGAAGACGAACACGGGTCCGGCCAGGCGGCCGGACCCGGCGGCCGTGCCCGTGACCACGCCTTCGGTGCGGTGCCCGTCGGCCAGCGCCGCCAAGCCGTCCATGAGCTCCGCGCGGTCGGCGCCGACGACCGCGGCCCGGCGGGTGAAGGCGGTCCGCGTGGTGGCGAGCGCCCGGGCGACCTCGGCGGCGCCCGGGGCGGTGTCGTCCGCCAGGCGGGCGCGCAGACGCGCGGCCTGCTCCGCCAGGGCCGGCCCGGTGCGCGCGGACAGCAGCCACGGCACCGGCCCGTCCACCAGCGGTCGGGGCTCCTCGCTCCGGGCGGGGGCCGCGGAGGTCGCGAACGTCGGCGCCGGGGGCTCGGCGGGGGCCTCCTCCACGATCAGGTGCGCATTGGTCCCGCTGATACCGAACGAGGACACCCCGGCCCGGCGGGGACGCTCGCCCCGCTCCCACCGCCTCGCCTCGGACAGCACCCGCAGCCGCCCCGACTCCCAGTCCACGTGCGGGGTGGGCTCCTCGGCGTGCAGGGTCCGCGGCAGCATCCCGTGCCGCAGCGCCAGCACCATCTTCATCAGACCCGCCACGCCCGCGGCCGCCTGGGTGTGACCGATGTTCGACTTCAGTGAACCGACGCCCACCGTCCCGGCCCCCCGCCCCGGCCCGAACACGTCCATCAGGGCCTGGGCCTCGATCGGGTCGCCCAGCTCGGTTCCGGTTCCGTGCGCCTCCACGGCGTCGATGTCGCCCGGCGCCAGGCCGGCGTCGGCCAGCGCCGCGCGCACCACCCGCACCTGGGCCGGACCGCTGGGCGCGGTCAGCCCGTTGGAGGCGCCGTCGGAGTTGACCGCCGTCCCGCGGATCACCGCCAGGACGCGGCGTCCGTTGCGGCGGGCGTCGGACAGCCGCTCCAGGAGCACCACGCCCGCGCCCTCGGAGAACCCCGCGCCGTCCGCGCCCGCGCCGAACGCCCTGCACCGGCCGTCCGACGCCAGTCCGCCCTGCTTGGCCAGCTCCGTGAACAGCGCCGGTCCGGTCATGACCGTGGCTCCGCCCGCCAGCGCCAGGGAGCACTCGCCCCGGCGCAGGGCGCCGACGGCCAGGTGCACGGCCACCGACGACGACGAACACGCCGTGTCCACCGTCAGCGCCGGACCCGCCAGCCCCAGGGTGTAGGCCACCCGGCCGGAGGCGACGCTCGTGGCGGTGCCCGTCAGCAGGTACCCCTCGGCCTCCTCCGGGACGGGGAGCGAACCCGCCGCCGAGCCCGCCGCGTAGTCGTTGGTGCTGATCCCCGTGAACACGCCGGTGGGGCTGCCCGCGAGGGAGACGGGGTCGATCCCGGCGCGCTCGATCGCCTCCCACGACACCTCCAGCATGAGGCGCTGCTGGGGGTCCATCGCGGCGGCCTCACGCGGCGAGACCCCGAAGAAGTCGGCGTCGAAACCGGCCACGTCGTCCAGGAAGCCGCCCCAGTGCGTCCTTCCCAGCCGGTCCGTCAGTGAGTCCAGGTCCCACCCGCGGTCGGCGGGCGGCTCACCGACCGCGTCCACCTGGTCCTCCAGCAGACGCCACAGCGCCTCCGGGGAGTCCACGCCGCCCGGCAGCCGACAGCCCATGCCCACGATCGCGACCGGTTCGCGGTCGCGTGA
Source organism: Nocardiopsis sp. FIRDI 009 (assembly GCF_003386285.1). GTDB lineage: Bacteria > Actinomycetota > Actinomycetes > Streptosporangiales > Streptosporangiaceae > Nocardiopsis. Next base: position 80,931 of record NZ_QPNC01000005.1, on the reverse strand, counting down.
ACGCAGGTCCTCCAGTTCGGCGCGGGCGCGGCGCAGGTCGGCTGTCACCCGTTTGAGGTAGTCGAGGAGCTTGGCGTCATCGGACATGGGCGTGGCCTCACCGTTCGTGTCGTCCGCGGCCGGGGGAGGCGGACGCGGGTCGGGGAGCGGGGTGGATCGGGAGAAACGGGTCGGATGGGTGGAGGTGGCCCTCAGTCGCGCAGGGCCTCGTCGATGAAGGCGAACAGCTCCTCCCTGGAGGCGGACTCCAGGTCGTGGCCGTCCCCGGTGTCGCGCGGGGCCGGCGGGGACAGGCGCTCCAGCAGCCCGCGCAGTCGGCGGGCGACGGCTTCGCGGTCCAGGTCGGAGCCGTCGTGCTCGGCCAGGGCCGCCTCGATGCCGTCGATGCGCGCCATGACGATCCGTTCGGTGTCCCCGAACAGCCGCTCCTCCAGGTGGTGGCCGAGCGCCGTGCACGTCGGGTGGGAGTAGGCCAGCCCCGAGGGCAGCCGCAGCCCGGTGAGGGCGGAGAGGCGGTTGCGCAGCTCGATCGCGGTCACCGAGTCCAGGCCCAGGTCCTTCAGCCCCCGGTCGGCGTCCAGCGCCTCACCCGACGGGTAGCCGAGCAGCGCGGCGACCGTCTCGCACACGCGGTCGGTGAGGGTTCGGCGCCGCTCGGCGCGCCCCGCCCCGGACAGCCGTTCCACCAGGCCGCCCTCCGCGCCCCCGCCCGTCCCGGTGCTCTCGGCGGCCGTTCGGCCCAGGTCGCCGACGAAGGGGCTGGGGCGGTTGGCGGTCAGCGCGGCGCGGAACCGCGGCCAGTCGACGTCGGCGATCGCCAGCGCGGTCAGGTCGCGGTCGAGGGCGTGCCCGAGCGCGCCGACGGCCGCGTCGGGGTCCATCGTCGGCAGGCCGTGGCGGCGCAGCAGGTCGGCGACCGCCCCGTCCTCGGCCATGCCCCGCCCCGACCACGCGCCCCAGGCCACCGAGGTGGCCGGGAGGCCGAGGGCGCGCCGGTGGTGGGCCAGCGCCTCGCAGAACGCGTTGCCCGGGGCGTAGTTGCCCTGCCCGGCCACGCCGAACACGGCGGAGACCGAGGAGTACAGGACGAAGGCCGACAGGTCCAGGCCCCGCGTCAGCTCGTGCAGGTGCACCGCCCCGTCCGCCTTGGCCCGCAGGGCGCAGGCCACCTGGTCGGGGGTGAGCGAGTCGACGGAGCCGTCGTCCAGGGCGGCGGCCGTGTGGACGACCGCGCGCAGCGGATACTCCTCGGGGATGTCGGCCAGGACACCGGCCAACGCGGCGCGGTCGGCGACGTCGCACGCGGCGACGGTCACCTCGGGCCCGGCCGCGCGCAGCTCCTCGACCAGTTCCCCGGCCCCGGGCGAGTCCCCTCCCCGGCGGCTGACCAGGAGGAGGTGCTCGGCGCCCCGCCGGGCCAGCCAGCGGGCGGTGTGCGAACCCAGCGCCCCGGTTCCCCCCGTGACCAGGACGGTTCCGGAGGGTGCCCAGCGGCGGGTGGCCCTGACCCGGCCGAGCGGTGCGCGGCCCAGTCGGCGCGCGAGGACGCGGCCGCCCCGGATCGCCACCTGGTCCTCGCCCCCGGCGGTCTCCCCGGTGAGGACCCGGGCGAGCAGTTCCCCGGTTCCCCGGGTGGGCGGGTCGGGGAGGTCGACGAGCCCGCCCCAGCGGTCGGTGTGCTCCTGGGCGGCCACGCGGCCGAACCCCCACACGAGCGCGGCGGTCGGGTCGGTCACTCCCCCGTCGGCCGGAACCGCGCCCCGGGTGAGGCACCACAGCGGCGCGGTGATCCCGGCGTCGCCGAGCGCCTGGACGAGCAGGACGGTGTGGCGGTGCCCCCACGCACGGGTGGGCCGGGTGATGCCCGCCTCGGCGTCGCCCAGGGCGGCCAGGGACAGCACCCCGACGATCGGCTCGGCCCCCCGGCGGGCGTCGGCGACGAGGTCGGCCAGACCGCGGCGGTCGGTGGTCGGGGGCAGGTCCACGACCCGGGTCCGGTGGCCGCGGGCGTCCAGGGCCGAGACGCAGGCGGCGACCGTCCCGTCCAGCTCCCCCCGGCGGAAGAGCAGCCAGGTCCCCGAGGGGGTGGTCCGCGCCGGGTGCCCCTGGACCGGAGTCCAGTCCTCCTCGTAGACCCACTCGTCCAGGGAGTCGGTCGCCCCGGAGGCGGACCCGGCCGTGCCCGGGGCGGAGCCGTCCGGCCCGCCCGGCCGCCAGAAGCGCTGGTGCTGGAAGGGGTAGGTGGGCAGGTCGACGACGCGGCGACCGCCGCCGAACACCCGTTCCCAGTCGGGGTCGACGCCGTGCGCGTGCGCCTCGGCCAGGGAGGTGGCGAACCGGGAGGGGCCGCCCTCGCCTCGGCGGAGCGTGCCCAGGACGACCGTGTCGCGGGCTCCGGCCGCCTCGGCGGTCTCCCGCAGGGCCGCGCCCAGGACGGGGTGCGGCCCGACCTCGACGAACGCGTCGTGGCCGTGCTCCAGCAGCTCGCGGGCGGCGGCCTCGAACTCGACCGGGCTCGCCAGCCCCCGGTACCAGTAGTCGGCGTCCAGGGCGGTCCCGTCCAGGCGGCCGCCGGTGACGGTGGAGTACATCGGCACGTCGGGCCGCCGGGGCGTGATCCCGGCCAGCTCCTCGGTGATCCGTGCGCGCAGCCGTTCCACGTGCGGGGTGTGCGAGGCGTAGTCCACCGCGATCATCCGCGCGTGGACGCCCCGGGCCCCGTACTCCTCGACCAGGCCGCGCACCGCCGCGGGCTCGCCCGCGACCACGGTCGACTCCGGGGAGTTGACCGCGGCCACGTGCGCGTCCGCGGCGAGTCCGGCCAGGTGCGCGCGCACCTCCCGCTCGGGTAGGCCGACCGAGGCCATCGCGCCCGTGCCCGACAGCGCCAGGATCGCACGGCTGCGCAGGGCCACCACGCGGGCGGCGTCCTCCAGGGAGAGCGCCCCGGCCACGCAGGCGGCGGCGATCTCCCCCTGGGAGTGGCCCACGACGGCCGAGGGACGCACACCGTGGGAGCGCCACAGCTCCGCGAGCGAGACCATGACCGCCCACAGGACGGGTTGCACCACGTCCACCCGGTCCAGGAGCGCGCCGCCCGAGCGCAGCACCTCCGTCAGCGAGACGTCGGTGTGCGGCGCCAGCGCGGACTCGCACTCGGCCATGTGCCGCGCGAACACCGGCGAGGCGTCCAGCAGGTCGACGGCCATACCGGGCCACTGGCCGCCCTGGCCGGGGAAGACGAACACGGGCTGGTGGCCGCCCCGGGCCGTGCCGACCACCGCGCCCGGGTGCGCCCGTCCCCCGGCCACCGCGTCGAGGGCCGCCAGGTACCCCGCCCGGTCCCGGGCGACGGCGACCGCCCGGTGCTCCAGCGCGGACCGGGTGGTGGCCAACGACCAGCCGACGTCGGCGAGGTCGGCCTCGGGGTGGTCCTGAAGGTGGTCGCGGAGGCGCTCGGCCTGTGCGCGCAGGGCGGCGCCGTCACGGGCCGAGAGCGTCCAGGGCAGGGGGACGGGGAGCCGGTCGGTGCGCGGTGTGTTCCCGTCGGCCCGGTCCCGGGCGCCGTCGGGTGCCTGTTCCACGATGAGGTGGGCGTTGGTCCCGCTCATCCCGAAGGACGACACCGCCGCCCTGCGCGGCCGGTCCGACCGCTCCCAGCGCCGCTCCTCGGTCAGCAGGCGCACCGCTCCCGAGGACCAGTCCACGTGGGGGGTGGGTGTGTCGGCGTGCAGGGTCCGGGGCAGTCTCCCGTGGCGCAGGGACAGCACCAGTTTGATGAGTCCGGCGACCCCGGCCGCCGCCTGGGTGTGCCCCAGGTTGGACTTGAGGGAGCCCAGCCACAGCGGCCGGTCCTCGGGGCGGTCCCGCCCGTAGGTGGCCAGCAGCGCCTGGGCCTCGATCGGGTCGCCCAGCGTGGTGCCGGTGCCGTGCGCCTCCACCGCGTCGACGTCGCCCGGTCCCAGGCGGGCGTCGGCCAGCGCGTGGCGGATCACCCGCTCCTGGGAGGGGCCGTTGGGCGCGGTCAGCCCGTTGGAGGCGCCGTCGGAGTTGACGGCGCTGCCCCGGATCACCGCCAGGACGCGGCGTCCGTTGCGGCGGGCGTCGGACAGCCGCTCCAGGACGACCATCCCCGCCCCCTCCGAGAAGGCGGCGCCGTCCGCGCCCGCGCCGAACGCCTTGCACCGGCCGTCCGACGCCAGTCCGCCCAGGGTGGTGAACTCGGTGAGCGGCCCCGGTGAGGACATGACGGTGACCCCGCCCGCCAGGGCGAGCGAGCACTCCCCCGCCCGCAGCGCGCGCACGGCCAGGTGCACGGCCACCAACGACGACGAACACGCCGTGTCCACCGTCAACGCGGGGCCCGTCAGTCCCAGCGTGTACGACAACCGGCCCGAGGCCACGCTGAGCGACGTCCCGGTCATCGCCAGCCCGTCCGGCGGCGCCTCGGGCAGTCTCGGCCCGTACTCGGGGGCCAGCGCGCCGACGTAGACACCGGTGTCCGAGCCCGCGAGCGAGTCGGGCGCGACCCCGGAGCGCTCCAGGGACGTCCAGGCCACCTCCAGCAGCAGGCGCTGCTGCGGGTCCATCGCCTCCGCCTCACGCGGGGAGATCCCGAACAGGCCGGGGTCGAAGTCGCCGGGGCCGTCGAGGAAGGACCCCCGTCTCATCGCGGAGCGGGGCTCGCGGCCGCCCTCGCCGAGGAGCGACGCCAGATCCCATCCGCGGTCATCCGGCAGCGGTCCCACCGTCTCGCGGCCGTCGACGAGCAGGTCCCACAGGTCCTCCGGTGAGTCGACGCCGCCCGGGAGGCGGCACTCCATGCCCACGACGGCGATCGGTTCACGGGACGCGACGTCGTCGAGCTGCTCGCGCAGCCGGGCGTTCTCCTTGAGTGCGGACCTGAGCGCCGCCACCAGACGGTGGTCATCGGACGTCATCTGCTGTCTCCTGTCCATGTGGGGATCGGTGGGCCTCTCCTTGCATGGCGAGGTTCACGAGGTCGTCGACGTCCATCGCGTCGATCCCCTCCCCCTCCGCCCCGGTGTCGGGTTCGGGACCCGACACGTCGGTGGGCCTGGGCTGGGGGACCTCCGGCGCTTCGGGGGCCACGAGGTCCGCCAGCAGCCGCGCGAGCGCGCGCGGGGTGGGGTGGTCGAAGACGGCGGTGCCCGGAACGCGCACCCCGAGCGCCGCGGCGAGCCGGTTGCGCAGTTCCAGTCCGGTCAGGGAGTCCAGACCGAACTCGCGGAAGGGCCGGTCCGCGTCCACGCGGGGCGCGCCCGGATCATGGCCGAGGACGACGGCCAGGTGGGTGCGCACCTCGGCCAGGAGGGCGCGCTCCCGTTCGGCCTCCGGCAGCGCCGCGACGCGTTCGGCGGCACCGGTGGACGCCCGCCCGCCCGCCGCCTCGGAGGCGGCGCCGGGGGCGCCTGGGCTCTCCCGGCCCGCCGGACGGCGGGTGACCAGGTCCCGCAGCGGGGCGAGGTCGGCGTCCGCGGTGGAGTCGATCCAGGTGGGAACGGCGTACGACACGTCCCGCCACAGTGCCGTGTCGAACAGGCGCAGGGCCGCCTCCGGCGGCATCGGCGCCATGCCGGACCTGCCCATCGCCCTGGTCTGCGCCGCGGTCAGGTGCCCGGTCATACCGGTCGGACCGTCCCACAGCCCCCACGCGAGGGAGGTCGCGGGCAACCCGCGCTCGCGCCGGTGGTGGGCCAGGGCGTCGCAGAAGACGTTGCCCGCCGCGTAGTGGGCCTGTCCGGGGTTGCCCAGCACCCCGACGGCGGAGGAGAACAGGACGAACGCGCCCAGGTCCGTGTCGGCCGTGAGCTCGTGCAGGTTCCACGCCCCGTCCACCTTGGGGCGCAGCACGCGGTCGACCCGTCCCGGGGTGAGGTCGGTGACGGGGGCGTCGTCGAGCAGCCCCGTGGCGTGCACCACCGCACCGAGGGGGCGGTCCAGGTCCGCCAGGACCGCGGCGAGGGCGTCGCGGTCGGCGACGTCGCAGGCGACGACGCGCACCCGGGCGCCCAGGGCGGCCAGTTCGGCGGTGCGGTCCTGCTGTCCCTCGGCTCCGGATCCGCTTCGGCTGACCAGCAGCAGGTCGCGTGCCCCGTAACCGGCGACCAGGTGACGGGCCAGGCGGTGCCCCAGAACGCCGGTGCCTCCGGTGACCAGGACCGTGCGGTCCTGCGGGAAGGGTGCCGGGACGGTGAGGACCAGCTTGCCGACGTTCTCACCGCGTTGCAGGACGCGCAGGGCGTCCCCCGCCCGCCGGAGGTCGTAGGTGGTGGTCGGCGGCGGCTTCAGGACACCGCCGTCAAACAGCTCGACCACCCGGGCGAGCATCTGCCCGATCCGCTCCGGCTCGACGTCGGGGAGGTTGAACGCCTGGTAGTCGCGGCCGGGGTGGGTGGCGGCGACCTCGTCCCGGGAGCGGATGTCGGTCTTGCCCATCTCCACGAACCGTCCGCCGGGCCCCTCCCCGTCCCCCGGTGAGCGCAGGAGCCGCAGCGACGCGTCGACGAACTCGCCGCCGAGCGCGTTGAGGACCACGTCCATACCGCGGCCGTCGTTGGCGGCGCGCAGCCGTTTCTCGAACTCCAGGGTGCGGGAGGAGGCGAGCCGGTCAGCGGTGAGCCCGTACTCCTCCAGGGCCGCCCACTTGTGCGGGCTGGCGGTCCCGAACACCCGCGCGCCCATGTGGCGGGCCAACTGGACGGCGGCCGTCCCCACCCCACCGGCGGCGGCGTGCACCAGGACGCTCTCGCCGGGACGCACCGCGGCCAGGTCCACGAGTCCGTGGTAGGCGGTGAGGAAGGCGACGGGGATCGCCGCGGCCTGCTCGAACGTCCAGTCCCGGGACATCCGGGCCAGCCTGCGGGCGTCGGCGACCGCGATCGGCCCGAAGGCGCCGTCGAACATCCCGAACACCCGGTCGCCCGGTGCCAGGTCGGACACCTCGGCACCGGTCTCCAGGACGATCCCCGCCCCCTCGATGCCCATGCCGGTCTCGTTCCCGACCATGCCGAGCGCCACGACCACATCGCGGAAGTTCACCCCGGCCGCGCGCACGGCCAGGCGCACCTCGTGCGGCCCGAGCTCGCGGGCGGCCTCACCCGCCGCCAGCATCTCGATGTCGGAGAGGGACCCGGGGGCGCGGGTGTCCAGGCGCCACAGCGTCCCCGGAGGCGTGCGATCACGGCCGTTCTCCGAACGGACGAGCCGGGGCACCAGAACCGTCCCCGACCGCAGGGCCAGCTGCGGTTCGTCCAGGGTGACGGCCGAGGCCAGCATCCGGTGCGAGTCCTCCGAACCGTCGGAGTCCACGAGCACGAGCCGTCCCGGATGCTCCCTCTGGGCCGCGCGCAGCAGGCCCCACACGGGTGCCGCCGCCAGGCCGCTCAGCCGGGTCCCGGGACCGGTGGGCACCGCCCTCCAGGTCACGACGGCCAGGCGCGCGTGGGCGAACCGCTCGTCGGTCAGCCAGTCGCGGACGGTCTGCAGAACGGAGTCGAGTCCCTCACGCACCGCCTCGGTGACGGGGGCGTCCTCCACGTAGACGACCGCCGCGGGCAGTTCGGTGGAGACGACCGGCGGCACCGGGTCGTCGGGGCCGAGGGAGACGAGGTCGGGCAGTCCGCTGGGAGCCGACACCTCGGGGTCGGGCACCTCCACCCGCCGCCATGCGATCTCGTACAGTTCCGGCAGCTCTCCGGGCTCCGGTGCGGGCAGGTCGCTCTCGTCGAAGGGGCGCAGGACGAGTTCGTCGACGGTGAGGACCGGGGCGCCGTGCCCGTCGTCGAGCACGACCCGGTACCGCCAGGGGCCCAGCTCGGTACAGCGCGCACGCAGTGAGCGGGGCGCGGAATCGGCCCCCTGGGCGCCCACACGCACGCCGGACCAGGTGAACGGCACCATGAGTGCGTCCCCGTCTGCGTCTTCGCGCAGGAGCAGCGCGTGCAGCGCGGCGTCCGTCAGGGCCGGGTGCGGGCCGTGGAGGGGCGCGGTCGTGTCCAGGACGTCGGGCGCGACCACCTCGGCGACGAGCTCACCGTCCTCCCACCGTGCCGAGCGCAGCCCCCGGAAGGCGGGGCCGTAGGTGTGGCCGCGCCGTTCCAGCCGGTCGTAGTCGGCCTCCACGACCGCCTCGCCGCCCTCGGGGCCGGCCGGTGTCCGCGCCGGTTCCGGCTCCGTCTCGTCCAGGGAGCCCGAGGCGTGCCGGGTCCACGAAGCGTCGTCGGCGCCCTCGTCACGTGCGTGGACACCGACCCGCCGACGCCCCCTCTCGTCGCCGGGCTCGACGATGACCTGGAGGTGGACGGCGTGGTCCCGCCGCAGGACCAGCGGCGCCTCCAGCGCCAGCTCGGCCAGTGCCCGCGCTCCGACCCGGTGGGCCGCGTGCGCGACCAGGTCGACGAAGACCGTCCCCGGGAGGACGACCCTGCCCAGCAGCCCGTGGTCGCGGACCCAGGGGTGGCGGGCGGGGTCGAGGAGGCCGGTGAACACCGTGCGCCCGTCCGCGAGGGCCAGGCCGTCGTCGAGCAGGGGGCGGGCCACGTTCTCCGGCTCGGCGGCACGCGGCGGCTCCGGCACGACCCAGTGGCGCCTGCGTCGGAAGGGCGGGTCCGGGACGGTGACGGGGGCGCCCTCGTCGGCGACGCCCTCCAGCACCACGTGCGCGTTGGTCCCGCTGATACCGAAGGAGGACACGGCGGCCCGGCGGGGACGCCCGGTGTCCGGCCACGGCTCCGCCTCCCGCAGGAGGCGCAGACCGCTGTCCTTCCACTCGATCCCGTCGGTGGGCTCGTCCACGTGCAGGGTGCGGGGCAGACGCCCGTGCCGCAGCGCCTCCACGGTCTTGATCACCCCGGCCACCCCGGCGGCGGCCTGGGTGTGGCCGATGTTGGACTTGAGCGACCCCAACCGCAGGTCACGGCCGTCCGCGCGCCCCCGTCCGTACACCGAGCTCAGCGCGCGCGCCTCGATCGGATCGCCCAGCCGGGTCCCGGTGCCGTGCGCCTCCACGGCGTCGACCTCGTCCGGGGACAGCCCGGCGGACTCCAGCGCCCGCCGGATCACCCGCTCCTGGGCCTCGCGGTTGGGCGCGGTCAACCCGTTGCTGGCCCCGTCGGAGTTGACGGCGCTGCCCCTGACCAGGGCCAGCACGGGCCGTCCGTGGCGGCGTGCCTGGGAGGCGCGCTCCAGCAGGAGCATCCCCGCCCCCTCCGCCCACGCGGTCCCGTCCGCTCCGGCGCCGAACGCGCGGCAGCGCCCGTCGGGGGAGAGTCCGCGCTGCGCGGCGAACTCCAGGAACATCCCGGGGGTGGCCATCACCGTGGCGCCCCCGGCCAGGGCCATCGAGCACTCACCGCGCTGGATCGCCCCCACCGCCTGGTGCAGCGCCACGAGGGAGGCCGAGCACGCGGTGTCGATGGTCAGCGCGGGCCCGCGCAGGCCCAGCACGTAGGCGATGCGTCCCGAGGCCACGCTCAGTGTGCTGCCCGTGAGGCGGTAGCCGCCGTCGGCGCCCGCGCCCGGATCGGCCAGGCGCGGACCGTACTCGGTGGGCATCGCGCCGACGAACACCCCGACCTGCTGGTCGTGCAGGTCGTCGGTGGTCAGGCCCGCGCGGTGGATCGCCTCCCAGGAGGTCTCCAGCAGCAGGCGCTGCTGCGGGTCCATGGCGTCGGCCTCGCGGGGGCTGATGCCGAAGAAGTCGGCGTCGAACATGTCGGCGTCGTACAGGAACCCGCCGGACCGCGTGTAGGTGCGTCCCGGGACGCCCGGTTCGGGGTCGTAGAGGGAGTCGAGGTCCCAGCCCCGGTTGTCCGGGAAGTCCCCGATCGCGTCCACCCCGTCCTCGACCAGCCGCCACAGCCGTTCGGGGGAGTCGGCCCCGCCCGGCAGGCGGCACGCCATCGCGGTGATGGCGATCGGGTCGTCGTCGGTCGGCGCGCTCCGGTGGGGGGAGACCGTCGGCTTCGGCGACGTCGCGTCGGCGGTGGGGCTCCCGTCGACGCCGCCGATCAGGTGGTCCGCGAGCGCGGCGGGGGTCGGCAGGTCGAACAGGGCCGTCTCGTCCAGGTGGACCCCGGTCTCCTCCTCCAGCAGCTCGGCGAGTTCGAGCAGCATGACGGAGTCGAAGCCCAGGTCGCGGAAGGCCCTGCCCTCGTCCCCCGCGGCCGGGGCCTCCTGTTCGAGCACCCTCGCGCACAGCGACATGACCAGGGCGCGGGTGTCCTCCGTGCCGCCGACGCCCCTTCCCGGACGCCGGGCGGAGGCGTCCGCCGTGGCCGGGGCACCGGTGGCCGGGGCGGTCCGCGGCCAGAACCGGGTGCGCTGGAACGGGTAGGTGGGCAGGTCGACCGGGCGCGCGTTGGTCCGCGCGAACAGGGCGCCCCAGTCCACGTCCACCCCGTGGGTGAAGGCCCGGGCCGCCGCCGTGAGCAGCTGGGCCTGGTCACCCCGGTCGCGGCGCAACGTCTCCAGCACGGCGCCCCGGGTGCCCGCGGCCTCCAGGGTGCGCTCGATCGCGTAGGACAGGACGGGGTGCGGTCCGACTTCGAGGAACGTCCTGTGACCGGCCTGGACGGCGGCCTCGGTCGCCTCGGCGAAGCGGACCGTGTGGCTCAGGTTGCGGTACCAGTACCCGGCGTCCAGGGCGGTCTCGTCCTCGGCCAGGGCGGCGCCGGTCAGGGTCGAGAAGAACGGCACGCGCGCCGGACGCGGCGCGATCCCGGCCAGCCGCTGGGCCAGGACGTCACGGATCCGCTCCACGTGCGCGGAGTGCGACGCGTAGTCGACGTCGACCAGGGCACCGTGCACCCCGTTGTCGACGCAGTCGTCCACCGCGCGGCGCACCGCGGCGGGACCGCCGGAGACCAGCACGGAGTCGGGGCCGTTGACCGCGGCCAGGTACAGGTCGTCCGTCCCGTCGACCAGCTCCCGCGCGCGTTGCGGGGTCAGGCCGAGCGAGGCCATGCCGCCGGTCCCGGAGAGCGTGGTCAGCGCCCGGCTGCGCAACGCCACGACCCACGCGGCCTCCTCCAGGGAGAGGGCGCCCGCCACGCAGGCCGCGGCGATCTCGCCCTGGGAGTGGCCGATCACCGCGGCCGGACGCACCCCCAGCGCCGCCCACACCTCGGCCAGCGCGACCATGACGGCCCACAGGACCGGCTGGACCACGTCCACCCGGGCCCCGGGGCCGACGAAGGAGGGGGCGCGCGGGTCTCCGCGCAGGACCTGGACCAGCGACCAGTCCACGTGCGGGTCCAGGGCACGCTCGCACTCCAGGACGCGCTTGGTGAACACCTGGGCGAGCGGGCCGTCTCCGTCGAGCAGGTCACGGGCCATACCCGCCCACTGGCCGCCCTGACCGGGGAAGACCAGGACCGGTCCGGCGTCGTCGCCTCCGGGTGCCCGTTCGGGGCGCACCGACTCCAGCTCGCGCGCCCCGCTGCCGCCGGAGGCGAGGATCACCGCCCGGTGCTCGAACACCGTCCGGGTGGTCGCCAGGGACAGCCCCACGTCCTCGGCGCGCAGGCCGGGCCGGGCCGACACGTGTGCGTGCAGGGCCGATGCCTGGGCCCGCAGCGCCGCCTCGGAACGGGCGGAGAGTACCCACGGAACCGGGTCGAGGGCGCTCTCGCCCCTGCCTTTGCCGACTGGTTCGGGCTGGCGCGGAGGCGGGGGCCCCACGACCAGATGGCAGTTGGTACCGCCCATGCCGAAGGAGGAGACCCCGGCCAGGGGTGCGTCGGCGGGCCAGGGTTCGCGGTGCAGCTGGGGGGAGAGCCGCAGCCGTTCGAGGTCGATGGCCGGGTGGGGGGCGGCGAAGTTGCGGGTGGGCGGCAGTTGGCCGTGCGCCACGCTCAGCACGGTCTTGACCAGGCCGACGATGCCCGCCGCACCCTCCAGGTGACCGATGTTGGTCTTGGCCGAGCCGACCCGCAACGCCTCCTCCCGTCCCGGGCCGAAGACCGCGCCGAGGGCGGCCGCCTCGACCGGGTCCCCCGCCGGGGTTCCGGTCCCGTGCATCTCGACGTAGGCGACCTGACCCGGCTCGGCGGAGGCCCGTCGCAGCGCGGCGCGCAGCACCGCCTCCTGCCCCCGGGCGTCGGGCCGGGCCAGGTAGGCGGTGTCCCCCGAGTTGTTGACCGCGCCCCCGCGCAGGACCGCGTGGATCCGGTCTCCGTCGGCCAGGGCCCGGTCCAGGGTCTTGAGGACGACCACGGCTCCGCCCTCGCCCCGCGCGTAACCGTTGGCTCGCGCGTCGAGGGTGTAGCAGTGGGCGTCCGGGGAGAGCCCGCCGAACCGCTCGACGCTCTCGGTGCTCTCCGGCGCCAGGATGAGGTTCACGCCGCCCGCGAGCGCGGTGGTGCACTCCCCGCGGCGCAGGCTCTCCATGGCCATGTACACGCTGACCAGGGACGAGGACTGGCCGCTGTCCACGGTCAGGCTGGGGCCGGACAGGCCCAGCGTGTAGGAGACCCGGTTGGCGATCATGCCGCGCTGGGTCCCGGTCAGGGTGTGGTGACCGATCTCCGCCCGGTCCCCGCGCTGTTGGACGAGCGCGTAGTCGGAGGCGATGGCCCCGGTGAACACGCCGGTGTCGGAGCCGCGCAGGGTGTCGGGGGCGGTGCGGGAGTTCTCCACCGCCTCCCAGCTCAGTTCGAGCATGAGCCGCTGCTGGGGGTCCATGGCCAGCGCCTCGCGGGGGGAGACGCCGAAGAAGGCGGCGTCGAAGTCCTCGGCGCGGTCCAGGTAGCCGCCCCAGCGGTGGTCGCGTTCGACGGCGGGGGCGCCGAGCCGTTCGGGGGGTGCCGTGATGGCCTCACGACCCTCGCAGAGCAGCCGCCAGAACGCCTCGGGGGTCGAGGCTCCGGGAAGGCGACAGGCGAGCCCCACCACGGCGACCGGGGTGCCGGGGCCCCGGGGGTCGGTGTTCGAGCGGTCACTGATCATCGCGTTCCCTCCGATCGCGTTCCACGTTCACGTCACGCGTGGACGAGGGCTTCTACGGCACACGGCGACGGATGTCCCGTCCCGTGCAGATGCACGCGCCCAGCAACCTTTTCCGCAGTTCAGAATGGGTGAGAGATGGGTGTGCCGTCATTCGTGGCCACGTTGTGTCAATCCGTGCGACCGGTGGCTGCGACGCTCCGGAGAAAACGAAAGGGACACACGCAGGGGGACATGGAACACCCTTCCAACACGGTCGTCCCCCCGGGGAGGAGGACCAGCTCCGCTGACGACAGACACCTAGCACTCAAGCGGTACAGAAGTCTCACTCTTGGCTATGTGTCACTTACAGACACCAACACGAAGGATCGTAACCGCCGCTCACGATGCATGACAACGCTCTCTCCGGTTTCGGCCTCTCCTGAAGATAATTCGGTCAATGACGTAATCGGTCATTCATCTCATCTTTCGGACACCAACGAGCCCGATGTCGCCGGGACATCGGGCTCGCGTACGGGTGCGGCGGACATCAGTCCCCGTGCCGGGCACGGACCTCCTTGAGGTACTCCGCGGCCAGATCCGGGTCCAGGAGCCAGTTCGCGTAGTCCGGCGGGTAGTCCCAGCCACGGATCCACCGGTCCGCCACCTCCGGGTACGCCCGGGCCCCGTCGAGGAGGTCGTAGAAGAACGGCGCCAGGTCCCCCTCGTCCCACAATGTGGAATTCAGCTCCGCCCACATCTGGTTGTGCAGTCCGAATTCCCAGAACCGGTCGAAGGTCCTGACCAGGAATTCCTCGTCGAAGGGGCGGTCGCCGTGTTCGAGGATGCTCTCCAGATACGCCTTCGCGCACCGGGTGGAGTTGTTCCAGCTCTGGCCGACGTAGGGATCCATCGTCACGACGACGTCGGCCATGCCCAGGACACGGCCGCCGGAGGGCAGGACGCCCACCGGGTTGCGTACCTGAGGGGTCAGGTCCTCGATCAACGTGCTGCGGCGTCCGTCCACCAGGACGGCGTCCTTGACCCGCTCGAAGTAGTCCGGGGCGTACTGGCGGAGCAGGTCCTTCATCCGGCGCAGCTGCTCCTCGGGACCGGGCCGGTCCGGCCACGCGTCCATCGGGCCGCCCCGTTTGTCGACCAGCAGCAGGTTGTGGCAGGGGCCGTCCTGGGCCAGGACGGGGATGAACATGATGTTCCCCGCCTCCGCGGCGGAGGCCGCCCAGCCGATGTTCTCCTCACCGTCCTCGTCGGGCCAGACGTCGTAGACCTGCGCCTGGGCGATCGAGCGGGGTCGGGCTCCGCTGAACCGGGACTCGTCGTAGTCGAAGAGCTGACCCAGCTCACCGTGGCCCACGGCGACGATGATGAGCTCGAACATGCGGGAGAAGTAGTCGAGATCGGTGACGGTGACCCCGTGGATGACCACCTTGCCGCCGCGGTCCTCGAAGTACTCCAGCCAGTCGGCCATCTTGACACGGCGGTCGACCGCGACGATGTAGTCGTTGTCCTCGCCCGTCTTGCCCTTGAAGGTCACCACGGGCCGTTCCCGGCCCGGATACAGATGCACTCTCTGTTCCCTGATCTGCGGTGACAGGGCACTCCACAGGTCGAGGTCGTGTTGGCGCTCGTAGTTCAGGGCCGTCGGGAAGGTGAACTGCGAGATCGCCGGCTTGCCGGTGCGGATCTCCATGGAGGACTGCCCCGTGATCACCGTGACGTCGTAGCCTTCGGTCAGCAGCCCATGAGCCAGGTGCAGACCGGCGTGGCCCGCTCCGACGATAAGGATCTTGCGCATCTGTCGCTAACTTTCCTGGGGAGTCTACGGGGGCGGTGGGGAGGGCGCGGCGGCTCCCCGCCCGTCAGCCGACGGGCTCACTCGCACGGTTGTGCTGCAACGCGTACCGAAGCAGCGTCTTGAGGACGTCGCCGCCCGAGTTGCGCTGGCGCGCGTCGAAGTCGATGATCGGTACCTCCGGGCTGACCTCCAACGCCTCGCGGACCTGTTCGGCGGTGTAGTCCAGCCGCCCCTCGAACCTGTTCAGCGCCACGATGTAGGGGATGCGCCGGTTCGTCTCGAAGTAGTCGACCGCGTCGAAGGAGTCCGCGAGCCTCCGGCAGTCGACCACGACGACGGCCCCCACCGCGCCGCGTACGAGATCGTCCCACATGAACCAGAAGCGCGCCTGTCCCGGCGTGCCGAACATGTACATGACCAGCTCGTCGTCGATGGTGATGCGACCGAAGTCCATCGCGACGGTGGTCGTCGTCTTGTCGGGTGTGATCGAGGTGTCGTCATGGCCGATGCTCGCCTCGGTCATGATCGCCTCTGTCGTGACCGGCGGAATCTCCGAGACCGAGCTCACCAAGGTCGTCTTGCCGGCGCCGAAGCCACCGGCGATGACGATCTTGCTCGACATCTTCTTGCGATTCGACCTGTTTGTCACTGGAAAAGTCGTTCGAGACCACGAAGAGCCCTCTCCAGAACCTGGTTTTCCGATGGACTGCTGCCGGTGATGGTCGGGTGGATGTACACCATGTCCTGCTCGGCCAGGTCGCTGACCAGGACCTGGGTGACGCCCAGGGGGATGTTCAGCTCCGCCGACACCTCGGCGAGTGACCGCGTCTCCCGGCACAGTCTGTAGATGTTGATCGACTCCGGCATGAGGGTGCTCGGAGGTTCCTTCCCGGGCTCGGACGTCGAGACCAGGGTCTGCACCATCAGCGGATGCCGCGACCGCGTCCGCCCGCCCGTGAAGGTGAACGGGCGGACGCGGTTACTCCTTCGCCTGCGGAAGCTCATGTCAGTGGCAACCTTCTCGTGATCCCTGCCGAACCGCTACGGGTCGCCGGCTCAGTTCTGGATGACCTCGCGCAGTTGCGATCGCAGCTGGGGCGTGAGCACGTGCGCGACGTTCTCCACGAGCTTGGTCATCTGGAAGCCGATGAGTTTGAGCTCGCTGCCCGGGGAGGTGAGGACGGCCATGCACGAACCGTCGCTGATGGCCATGATGAACAGGTGACCCTTGTTGAAGCGGACGAGGAGCTGCTCGCACTCGCCGCGCTGGAAGAGCCCGGCGCCGCCGACGGCCAGGCTGTGCAGGCCGCTGGCGATCGCCGCGAGCTGTTCGGCGTGTTCCTCCGGAAAGTCGCTGGAGTGGGTCAGCACCAGCCCGTCGGACGAGACGACCACGGCGTGCTCGACTCCGCGGACGTCCCGGACGAACCGGTCGATGAGCCAGGAGAAGTTCTCAACGCTGTCGTTAACGGGTTCGGTCATCGCTCTACCTGCCTGGGCCGAGGGTCGGGTTCGGGGGTTCGGGGGGTGCGTGTCGGCACCCGGGGGAGGGACCGGGGAGAGAGGGGGATCACGTGTCCTCTCCGTCCGGCCGGTCCTCGAGGGCTTCCCGTTCGCCGTCGAGGAAGTCTCCGAGTTCGTCGCGGATCTGCTCCGCCCGCGCATCACCGGTCAGCTTCGGCGGCGCGTCGGCGGGCGGTTCGGAGGAGTGGTCCGGCGGGGGCATCATCCGCAGGGGCGAACCGTGCGGGGTGGCGCTGCGGCGGGGCAGCCCGGCCGAGGTGACGGCGGAGTCTCCGCCGCCGAGGGGTTGGGCGGACGCACTGCCGTTCACACCGTTGGCCCCGGTCACGGGCGGGGGGACCACGGGGGGCCGCGACGCCGACGTGGCGGGCACCGTCGAGGTGCGGGCCTGGCCCGGGATCGGTGGCGTGGCCACGCGCAGGAGGTCCTTGGGGATGATCGCGTAGGCGTTGACCCCCCGGAAGGAGCGCGACTCCAGGCGGGCCTCCAGGCCGTGCCTGCGCGCGATCCGGCTGGCGACGTACAGGCCCATGTGCCGCGGCACCTCGTCGTCCAGCACGGGGGCTCCGGCGAGCCTCCGGTTGAGCTCGGTCAGCTGGGCCTCGGGGATGCCCACGCCCTCGTCCTCGACCACGATCATCAGGCGGCCGTCGTCGAGTTCGCGGGCGCTGACCACGACCTGGGAGTGCTCGGGGGAGTTGGCGGTCGCGTTGTCCAGCAACTCGGCGAGCAGGTGGCTGATGTCGTCGGCGGCCATACCGGTGATGGACGTCTGGGGGAGCTTGCCCAGCCGGACACGGGGGTAGTCCTTGATCTCGGAGGTCGCGGCGCGGGCGACGTCCAGGAGCGGGACGATCTCGTCGTGGGCGTCGGACTCGCCGCCGTCGTGGCCGGTCAGCACCAGGAAGTTCTCCCCGTTCCGCCGCATGCGGGTCGCGAGGTTGTCGATCTGGAAGAGCTTGTCGAGCAGATCGGGGTCCTGGGCATCGGTCTCCAGTTCCTCGACCGTCTCCAGGAGGGTGTCGACCAGGGACAGGTCGCGCATGGCCAGACCGGCCAGCGCCTCGTTGAGCAGGCCCTCCCGGTCCGACTCGCCCTCGGTGCCGCCCTGGGCGGCCCCGTCCCGGTCACCGTCGTCGTCCCGCTCGGCCGTGGGGGCCTCCTCCTCCGCACCGGCGGAGGCGTCGTCCGCGGCCGGTTCGGCGGCGGCCTCCTCGGCGACCCCCCGTGCGTGGGGGGTGTCCTCGTCGCCGTCCCGCCCGGTCTCGCCCCTCCCTGCCTCGGTCCGGCCCTCGCGCTCCGGCTCGGCGCGGTCGGCGGCCGGTTCGGCGGTGATCACCTGCGGGGCCTGCCCGGAGGTCAGCACGATGACGTGGTGGACGGGCTGGCCGTAGACCGGGAACTGGCCGGGGAGGACCACCGGCTGGCCGGGGAACACGTAGCCGGGCGGCTGGTACGGGACCGGATAGGGGTTCTGGTAGGCCACCATCGGGTGCGGCGGCGCGTAGGGGGCCGGGTGGTGCTGGACCGGCGCGGGCTGGTAGCCGGGCCCCTGGTGGGGCGGGTGGGCGTGGTGGGCCGCCTGCCCCGGGTACGGGGGCTGTCCCGGGTACCCGGCGTACGTCGGGTACCCCTGGCCGCCGACGGGCCCGTGGAACCCGGGCTGGGCGGGGGCGGCCTGGGGCGGGTGGCCCTGCGGGGCGTGCAGGGGGTGCAGGGGGTGGACGGCCTGCGGCCACGTCCCGGTGGTCGGATCGGGAGCCTGCCCCGGGGGCACCGGGCCGGGTCCGGGCGCTCCGGCGGGCGGCACCGCGGATTCCCGTGCCCGCGCGTGCGGACCGGGATCGGCGGTCTCACTCCGTTCGGCGTACTGGCCGGTCGTCGGATCCGTGGTCCGGGGTTCGGCTGTCCCGTACGGGTTCGGCTGGTCGTCCATGCGCGAACCTCCCTCCAGGGGGTCGGCCCCGTGCTTGCCGGTCGCCGACGTGCGCCGGTCCCCCTCGCCCGAGGGTTCGGGGGAGGCGGATCGGACGGGGCCGTTCTCGCCGGTGCGCGGGGTGTGGGTGGCACGCGTGCCGTCGGCCCCCTGCCGGGAGGGGGCCCGGTGGGCGGCGGGTTCCGAGGTGTGCCGGGGTGTGTCGGTGCTGTGCGCCGCGTCGTCCGCGGGAGGCGCCGGGGCGGCCGGTTCCCGCTGGTCCTGCTCAGCGGAGCCCTCGGCCGTCCGGGGCTGTGGTCCGGTGGTGGGCCGCGCCGCGGCGCCCGTGTTCGGGGTGGTGTCGCTCATGTGTGCCGGGGAGTCGGTGGTCCTGGGTCGGCCGCGCGGGTCGGGCTCGTCGAGGCCCATGCCCCGCCACTGTCCGACCGAGCGCGCGCCGGTGTCGACGTCGTCGATCTCCAGGCGCCGGGTGGTGTAGGGATTCGGGACGCTCGTGCGGGTCGCGGGGCGGTAGCCCTTCTCCGCCGAGGCGGAGAACGGTCCGACGGGCCGGTCGGACGGGTCGTCCTCCGAGCGCGTGGGACCGGCGGAGCGCCGGTCGCCGCCCCCGTCCTTGGGGGCCTTGGGGGGCTCGTCGGACCGCGAGTGCGGATGCACGGGCTGATGCACGGGATGTCCTCGCTCGGTCTCCGGTGACGGGGGGTTCTGGGACTTGACCATCCGTGAGATGGCCCGGCGGAACCTTCCTCCTCGCCCATCCTCCGTCGACTTCATCTCGGCCAGGGGGTTGCCATCGCGTTCGTGCGGTGACGGGGCCTGTGCCACAGTCTCGTCTCCTCGCATCAGGTGGGCGGATCGGCGGTGGCCCCGCATCACCGCCCTGACCAGGGAGGCGCCGCCGCGAGGACCGCGCAGGGACCCCGTGGCGACGGGCGTCCCGTACGCCGGGGGAACGCCGGAACGGGATCCACGGTGGAGGTGGCACGCACGATTGGATACCAGGACAAGGAGAGTAACGCCCTATCCGGAGACAAGTATCCACGTCCGGCACAATTCCTGTACATCCGCCGAGAACCGCCGTTCGGATCGTCAGACTAACAAAGGCCCTCCCGCTTGGCAGGAGAATCCGAGAAGCATCCGAAAGGACCTCAACACACCACTGGTGACGTGCGAAAACACAGACAAAGTCGCTTTATCCCTTAGATCCTGATTGTCTGTTTTGCCGACTTCATGACATTGGCCACCCAACCCAGGACATGTGTCCCGAGTCACACGACCAACCGTGGTCACACGACTCGCATCCGCCCTACGCACGGCTGAGGGGTGGGGCCGCGCGGCCCCACCCCTCACCGGAGACCGGCCCGCACCGGCGACCGGATCACTCCCCCGCCGGTCGCAGGTTCCCCTGGATCAGCGCCAGCATGACGTGGTTGTCCTGGTACATCTGGTTGGCGTCCGACGGAAGCTCGGCGTCGAAGCCCTCGACCCGCACCCCCTCCAACGCGGGGGCCAGGTACCGGTAGGTCCAGATCGGGATCCGCGGCAGCAGCTCGTTGAAGATCGTGGCCATCGTCAGCAGGGTCTCGCGCTGCTCCTCCAGCGACCCGGCCCGCTTGGCCTCCTCGACCAGCGCCGCCAGGTCGACCTCGCCCAGCGACGGACTCTCGACCTCCAGGTCGAAGGACTGGCCCGGCGCGTCCTCGGTACCGGCGTTCTCCAGCAGGAAGTTCATCTGGAAGGCGCCCCAGTAGTCCGGGATCTCGGGGTTGCCCCAGTGGCGGACCGCCACCTCGAAGTCACCCGCGCCCCAGATGCCCCAGGGGTTGTCCGAGGGCACGTTGGTCGCCGTGGTCGGGATCCCGAAGCCGTTCCATGCCTCCTCCACCTGCACGGCGGTCAGTTCGAAGTCGCTCCAGCCGGACACCCCGATCACCTCGAAGCTGGCCTCGTCGCCGTTGGGCAGGTGCCAGGTCCCGTCCTCCAGGGTCCACCCGGCCTCCTCCAGCAGTTCGGCGGCGCGTTCGGGGTCGTACCCGTAGTGGGTGAACCGGCCCAGCTCCTCCTCGGTGAAGATCTCCTCCGCCTGGACGTCCACGAGCCCCGCGTAGTACCGGACCCCCTCGTAGGCCTCACCGCGCGCCACCCGGCCGATGGTGTCGCCGTCGAGGAGGTGGGCGAGCGCCCGGCGGACACGGACGTCCTTGAGCTCGGGTCTGGCGGCGTAGTTGAACATGACGCCGCAACCGTCGTAACCGGTGTGCTCCACCCAGCGGAACCCCTCCACGCTCTGGAAGGCCCGCTGGTCGGCGGCGGTGGGGGCCAGCGACGAGTAGTCCACCTCGCCCTGTTGGAACAGCAGCGCGGCCTGGCGGTTGTCACCCCGGTGGATGAGGACCTCGTCGAAGCCCACCTCGGTCCCCCGGAAACCGTTCTCGTTGCGCACCAGCGTGATGCTCGCGTCCGACATCCGGGACCGGTCGAACATGTACGGCCCGCTGCAGATGATCTCGTCCGGGTTGAACTCGATGAACTCGGCGTTGAACTCGCCGTGCTCGTCGTCGCCCTGGCGGACCCCGGCGTTGACCAGTTCGACCGCGCGCGGTCCGAAGTCGGCGTAGGTCGTCTTGCTGACGAACCGGCGTTTGAGGATACTGCGCTCGATGTTGACGAAGGGGTCGTCGAAGGCCAGCCGGACACTGAGACCGTCGAGCTGCTCGAGCTCGGTGACCTGGGGGAAGCCCACGGACCACGGCGGCGTCTCCAGGATCGCCATCGCGTAGGTCTGGATCACGTCCTCGGCGGTCAGATCGCTGCCGTCGCTCCACCTCAGACCGGGGCGGAGCGTCACGACGAGGTTGTCCCCGTCCCACTCCGAGCCCTCCAACAGGAGGTACTCCCACGTGTGCTCGCGCCAGTCGTACATGGCGCCGGTGGTCAGGAACAGGTCCTCGTAGACGGAGTTGAGCAGGAGCGCGCCGTCCTCGACCGCCATGTTGCGGGTGTTGGAGTCCAGGTCGTAGTCGTAGACCCCGGTGAACCGCGCGACGTCCGACTCCTCTCCGCCCCCGGAGCAGGCGGCCAGGACGCCGGCGCCCGCCGCCCCGGCCGTGCCGAAGCCGACCGCTCTGAGCAGCCGTCGGCGGCTGAGGTCCCGCATGAGCGTCTCCGGTGAGGGGGTGGGGGTCATTCTTGTCGCTTCCTTTCCAGTAGGACGGCGAGCAGACCGAGGGCGACGACGAGCAGCCCGACACCGACGGTGACGACGCTGATGACGAACTCGGCCGTGCCAGGGGGGTTGAGGCAGGCCGTGAAGGTGCTGGCCAGGGTGAGGAAGGCGCCGACGAGCAGGCCGAAGCGGCCGATGAGGAGCATCCGCTCACCCCCTCGTGACCACGTGACAGGACAGCGACCGGTCCCGGTGACGGACCAGCGGCGGCCGCACGGTGTCGCAGTCGCCCGCCTCGTGGAGCGGGCACCGCGGGTGGAAGTCGCATCCGGGGGGCGGGTCGGTCAGATCGGGGACGTCGGCCGAGCGCAGCCGGAACCGCTCCCCGCCGCGGGCGAGGTCGGGGTCGGGTTCGCACACCGCCGAGACCAGCGCCCGGGTGTAGGGATGGCGCGGGTCGCCGACCACGCGCGGGGTGGGTCCGTGCTCGACGACCCGCCCCAGGTACATGACCGCGACCTCGCCCTCCCAGGCGAAGTACCTGGCCACCGCCAGGTCGTGGGTGATGAAGAGGAACCCGACGCCGAGCTCGTCCCGGAGCCGGCCGAGGGTGTTGAGCATGCTGACCCGGATCGACACGTCCAGCATCGACGTGGACTCGTCGGCGATGACCACCTGCGGGTTCATCGCCAGGGCGCGCGCCACGGCGACCCGCTGGCGCTGCCCGCCGGACATCTGGTGCGGGTACTTGTCCAGGTAGTCCTCGGCCGGGGTGAGGTCGACCCGTTCCAGGAGTTCGGCGGCGGCCCCGCGCGCCTCGGCCCGGCCGCCGACCATCCGGTGGCGGCGGAGCCCGGCCGTGACCGTCGACCACACCGTGCGCACCGGGTTGAGCGAGGCGTAGGGGTCCTGGTGGATGTACTGGACGGAGCGGCGGAATCCGGCGCGCTCCCGCTTGTCCATCGCGGCGACGTCGCGCCCCCGGAAGAGCACGGACCCGCCGGAGGGGGCGGTCAGCCCGGCCGCGATCCTGGCGGTGGTGGTCTTCCCACAGCCGGACTCGCCGACCAGGCACACCACGGAGCCGGGGCGCACGTCCAGGTCGACCCCGGCCACGGCGCTGATCCGACCGCGCGGGGTGTCGAACTCCCGTCGGACGCCGCGCAGGGTCAGTACGGGCTGCGCGGCGGCCGGGCCGCCGTCGGCGGCGGTCGTCTCGGGCGCGGGCGGCGGGGTGGTCCGCAAGGTCCGGTCAGTCACGGGTGGCCCCCTCGGCGAAGAGTGCGGTGTCGGTCGAGCGCAGGCAGGCCGCGGCGTGGCTCATCCCCCGGTCGCGTTCCTGGAGCAGCTCCGGTTCGGGCCGCGTCCGGGAGCACCGGTCGAGCGCGTGGGCGCAGCGCGGCGCGAACGAGCACCCGGGCGGCAGGGCGGCCAGGCTGGGCGGGCCGCCGGGCAGGGACTCCGGGAGGGTGCGGCCGCCGGAGACGGAGGGCACCGAGTTGATCAGCGCCGAGGTGTAGGGGTGGCGCGGCCGGTGGAAGATGTCGCGCGTGGTCCCGGTCTCGATCAGCCGGCCCGCGTACATGGTGGCGACGCGGTCGGACAGCTCCGCGGCCAGACCGAGGTCATGGGTGATGAAGACCATCGAGAAACCGAGCCGCTCGCGCAGTTCGGCCAGGCGCTCGACGATGGCGCGCTGGGTGAGCACGTCCAGCGCGGTGGTGGGCTCGTCGAGGATGAGCAGCTGCGGTTCCAGGGCCAGGGCGAGCGCGATGAGGGCGCGCTGGCGCATGCCGCCGGAGAGTTCGTGCGGGTGGGCGCGCAGGACTCGGGCGGGATCGAGGTGGAGCATCTCCAGCAGTTCGGCGGAGCGCTCCAGGATCCGTGCGCGCGGTCGGCGTCCGCGCCCGCTCTCGTGGGCCCGGAAGGTGTCGGTGAAGTGGTCCTCGATCCGCAGGACCGGGTTGAAGGCGTTCATCGCGCCCTGGAAGACCATCGCCGCCTCGTTCCAGCGGAACCGGCGCAGCTCCTCCTTGCCGAGGGTGCGCACGTCCACGCGGCGGCCGTCCTTGCGGCGGAAGAGGATCCGTCCGGCGCTGATCCGGCCGGTGCGCGGGAGCAGGCGGAGCAGGCCCAGGCCGAGGGTGGTCTTGCCGCAGCCCGACTCCCCCACCAGGGCCAGGGACTGCCCGGGGTACAGGTCGAGGGAGACGTCGCGGACGATGGTGGTCTCGGTCCGCCTGCCGGTGCGGTAGCCGATGTCCACGCCGCTGACGGACAGCAGGGCCCCGGTGTCCTCCGGGGTGGTGGAGTGGTCGGTCACGTGGCTCACCTGTCCCGGAGTCGCGGGTTGAGGGCCTGTTCCAGGGACCGGGTCATGGTGACCAGGCCGATCTGGAAGAGCATGATCATCACCATGGGGGCGATCAGGAAGGGCATGGCGGTGGGCAGCAGGAACGCGTTGTTGTTCCATGCCTGCTGGATCATCAGGCCCCAGTTGTCGGCGGTGCTGGGCAGCAGGCCGAGCAGGTACATGCCGACCACGGCGTAGATCGCGTTGGTGATCGCGATGATGAAGTTGACGAAGACGTAGCCCGCCATGTTGGGCATGACCTCGACGAAGAGGATGCGCGCGGTTCCGAGGTCCTGGAGGCGGGCGGCCTCGACGAACTCGCGTTCGCGCAGGCTGAGCACCTGGGCCCGGATGGAGCGCATCAGGTGGGGCCAGGTGACCAGGCCGATGATGAGCGCGACCACCATCGGCGAGGCGGTGCGGTAGAACGAGGCGACGACCAGCATCAGCACGATGAACGGGATGGTCATCGTGATGTCGGTGAGCTGGAGAAGGAGGTGGTCGACCCGGCCGCGCACGTACCCCGCGATCCCGCCGAGGACGACGGCGATGGCGACGGTGATGACGGCGGCCAGGACGCCGACCCAGATGGGTTCGCGTCCGCCCAGCACGAGTTGGACGAAGGTGTCCTTGCCCTCGTGGTTGGTGCCGAGCCAGTGCTCCGCGTTCACCGGCCCCCAGATGAGGCTGACGTCCGTGGGGTTGTCCGTGTCGACGACCAGTGGCCCGACGAAGGAGAACAGCAGGACGCCGATGACGAGGCAGAGGCCGACGAAGCCGCTCGTGCTGTGGGTCAGCCCCCGCCAGATGCTCCCCCAGACACCGGCGGCGGGGGGCGGTGCGGTGGCGGTGGTCATGGTCGCGGCCCTCCGGGTCGTGTGGCGCGCGTGTCGCGCGTGGATCGGTGCATGACGCGGCGGCCCTAGTCGCGGATGCGCGGGTCGAGGCGGCTGTAGAGCAGGTCCGCGACGAGGTTGGCGAGGACCACGCACGAGGTGATGATGACCAGCAGGCCCTGGAGCAGCGGGTAGTCGCGGTAGTTGACGGCGTCCAGCAGGAGACCGCCCACGCCCTTGTAGACCAGGACCTCCTCGACGAAGATCGCGCCGCCGACCAGGGTCCCGAAGGAGATCGCGATCTGCGCCACCAGCGGCAGGACGGCGTTGCGCCCGACGTAGGCGGAGGCGATGCGGGTGTCCCGCAGGCCGCGGGCCCGGGCGACGGTCACGTAGTCCTCGCTCAGGACCTCCGTGGTGGAGGCCTTCATGATGAGCATCCAGACGCCGATGATCGCCAGGACGTAGGTGAGGATCGGCAGGAGCGCGTGGAGGAAGGCGTCGCCGACGAACTCCGCCGTGAAACCGGGTTCGACCCCGGGGCTGAGCGTCCCGCGCAGGGCGATCGGGTTGAACCAGCCCAGGTACATCCCCCCTCCGGCCACGAGCAGCATGGCGATGAGGTAGTTGGGGATGGCGCCGAGCACGGAGGCGACGACGCTGAGCACGTGGTCCAGGAACTGATTGCGCCGGTAGGCCATGACCATGCCCAGGGCGAGGCCGAGGGCGATGGCGATGAGGGTTCCGGTCCCGATGCTGAACAGCGTCCAGGGCAGGTAGGCGCTGATGGCCTCCATCACGGTGACGCCGGGCCGGTTGATGGTGTCGCCCAGGTCGAAGGTGACCAGGCCGACGAGGAAGTCCCACCACTGCTCGTACAGGGGCGCGTCCACGTCGTAGGCCAGGGAGTACGTGGCGATCGCCCGGGCCTCCTCCATGCTCATCCCGCCCTGGGTGAGCCGTCCGGCCATGACGTCGACGGGGTCGCCGGGCATGGCGCGGCCGAGGAAGAAGGTCACGTTGGCCACCACGAACACGACGGTCACGGCCTTGCGGACCCTGACGACGGCGTGGTGGCGCCAGACGCGGAGCCAGAGGGAGCCGGCCCGCCTCCGGACGGAGGCGTTCCCGGCGGGCGGCGAGGGTGGTGGGGAGGCCGCGATGTCGGTGGTCACGGTGCTCCTTCGAGCGGGGGGTCGAGCCGTGTGCGGGGGCGTCCGTTTATCTATTAGGAAAGTTTCCTAATAGAAAATCACCGTAACCGGCCGGATGTGTCGCACGCCACCCCCGTGACCAAACGGCGTCTGGAGCGCGACACGATCAGTTCCACAAACAACTCATACAGTGACGTTCAGCCACAATTCAGACTGTCCGCATCCGGCCAACACCCGCCTTACACAACTTTTGTCAGTGTTGTCGTGCATCTCCCGATTCGTACGGTGACGCTCCGACGACAGTCACCCGAGCACCCCCACGGCTCGGGCGAAGAGCGGAGGCGACACGTGCGCGGAGCACGCACGATCACCACGTCAACCGTGAGCGTCCTCGTGGGCGCCCTGACCCTCACCCTCGTGGCGGCCTCCCCCGCCGCCGCCGATCCCACCGACCCCCTCGCCGAGTTCCACGGCCAGGAGGTCGTGTGGACGCCGTGCGAGGAGCCGATCCTCGCGGGACTGGAGTGCGCCGAGGTCGAGGCGCCCCTGGACTACGCCCGCCCCGACGGCGCGCGCGTCACCATCGCGATCAGCCGCAGACGCGCCACCGACCCCGAACGGCGCCGCGGGATCCTGCTCACCAACCCGGGCGGTCCCGGCGGCACGGGCCGCGTCCTGCCGGTGACCCCCGATCCGGACCGCGGCATCGGCTTCGGGCTCGGCGGCGAGCGGATCGCCGAGGTCTACGACGTCATCGGCATGGACCCGCGCGGCAGCGGCGCCTCCTCGCCGCGCCTGGACTGCGGCGTCGACGACATCGGCCTGTCGAGCCCGCCCCGCCCGGACGACGGGGACTTCAGCGGCATCACCCGGGCGGCGATCACCGCGGAACGCGCCTGCGACCGAGCGGACGGCGACGTCCGACCGTTCATGACCACGGCGAACACCGCGCGGGACATGGACGTCATCCGGGCCGCCCTGGGGGAGGACGGGCTCAACTACCTGGGCTACTCCTACGGGACCTACCTCGGCGCGGTCTACGGCAGCCTCTTCCCCGACCGGCTGGACCGCAGCGTCCTGGACTCCGCGGTGCGGCCGGAGGGCTTCTGGCGCGGTGTCTTCACCCAGATGGCCCCGGCCTACACCCGCAACGTCGAGCGCTACACGCCCTGGGTCGCCCAGCACGACGACGTGTACGGTCTGGGATCGACCTCCGCCGAGGTCCTGGCCGCCTTCGAGGAGACGTCCCGAAGCCTCGAACGCGCGCCGCGCACCGACGTGCCCGGATACCCCGACGGATACGCGTTCACCAACGACGACTTCGACTTCCTCGTCGGCCAGGTCGCCCGGTTCCAGGGCCAGTGGGACGTGACCACGGGTCTTCTGGCCCACTTCGCCCACGACATCCCCTTCCCCCCGACGGCGGCCCCCACCACGCAGGAGCCCGACTACCAGGTGTCCAACCCGAGCCTGACCATCGCCGTGATCTGCGAGGCGGAGTGGCCCGGCCGCCTCTCCCGTTACTACGCCGACATGCGGGAGGTCCGCGAGGCGCACCCGTTCGGCGTCGGCGCGGCCTGGCACGCGCCGACGCCGTGCTCCTTCACCTCCGACGATCCGGTCGAACCGCTCGTGGAACTGGAGCGCGACGGGTACCCCGTCGGCCTGGTCGTCGCCGGGGAGTTCGACACCCAGACCCCCCACGCGAGCGGCGTGGCCATGTCCGAGCGCCTGGGGCACCGTCTGGTCACCGTCACCGACGAGGGCGGGCACGCCTTCTACGGCATGCCCGGCATGTCCTGCGTGACCGACGCGGTGGACGCCTACCTGGTGGACGGCGCCGCTCCCGAGGACGTCACGTGCGCGGGTCTTCCGCGACCGGCGGCGGCCGCGGATCAACCGTTGGCGGCGGCCGAGATCACCGCACTGCTGTCCGAGGCGCGGGAGGCCGCGCGGGGCGGTCTCCCGATCCCGACACCCCTCCGTTAGGGAACCGGCCCGACCGTGACGCGGCCCGCACCAAACCCCGGTGCGGGCCGTTCCCCCGGCCGGGGTCAGCGATGGGCGCCCTCCAGGCTGCCGCTGACCTGGCCGTCGCCCCTCTCGTGGACCAGGCAGAGGATCTCGCGGTCATCGTCCCCGTTCCAGCCGTCCTCGGTGGGGAACAGCCAACTGTGATCCAGTTCGGACCGCTCCGACGGGACGCCGACGAACTCGGCGAACTCCTCCTCGCAACGCTCGGAGGTCATCTCGACGACCTCCTCCTCCCCGGGGTACTCGTCGCCGTCGAGGTCGCCCGCGTAGTAGATCTCGTAGATGTGCGGTTCGGCGCAGTCGACGACCGGGACCTCGGAGATACTCTCGTCGCCCGCGATGGTGTAGTCCGTGATGCAGTCGCCCTCCTCCAGGTCGAAGACGCTGACGCTCTCCGGACCGGAGGGCTCAGGGGGTTCGGGCGTGTGGGTGGGCTCCGAGGTCGGCCGCGGCTCCGGGCCCGTGGGCTCGGGCGGGTCGACGGGTTCCGGTTCGTCGGTCTCGCCAGCGCTCAGGGCGGGGGGAAGCAGGGGAACGGGGCCGCACGCCGACAGCGCCAGGGCGACGCCGACGGCCAGGAGGCCCAGGGCGGTTCGGCCGAGTATCGAACGGCACGCATCGGACTCCACGGTCACCCCACAGGATCGTCGTACTCGCACCGACGGGGGTCGGCGACACCTGTGCGGACGCACGGAAGGAGCGCGGCGTTCGGTATGTCACCGAATCGATACGATCGAGCTGAATCCCGGGCTCCGGAACCGCGGGCCGCGATGATCTTCCGCCACCCGTGGAACGGAAGAACCCGTGACCGACCCCGGGGTCGGTCACGGGTGTCCGCGGACGCGGGGGTCAGCGGTTGGCGCCCTCGAGGGAACCGGTGGTCATCTCGTCGGTGAACAGGTAGCAGACGACCTCACGGTCGTCTGCCGTGTTCCAGGAAAGCTCGGTCGGGACGAGGTAGGAGGCGTAGATCTCCGACTCCGCGTACTCGACGCCGACGAAGTCGGTGAAGGCCTGGGCCGTGCAGGTCTCATCAGCGTCCGCCCGAGCCGCCTCCAGCCCCGGGAAGCTGTCGCCCTCCAGGTCGTACAGGTAGTAGATCTCGGAGTCGTGCTCCTCGGAGCAGTCCACCAACGGGACGTCGGTCACCTCGCTGTCGCTGCCCACGCTGTACATCTCGTCCTCGATGAAGCAGTCGCCGACGGCGAGTTCAAGGGTGTTGCCCCCGCCGAGCGCGGAGATGAGGGCGCCGCAGCCGCTGAGGCCGAACGCGGCGCCGACGGCCGTCGCGGACACCAGGGCGGCACGGACGGCGGGGGAGAGGGAAGACATGAGGGTACTCCGGGTGTGTTCAGGGGTGATCTCGCGCGGAAGGGGGGCGCGAGTCGTAAGAGTTCCCCACCGGGCGGGGGATGTCAATTCGAAATAAAGAAAACGACGAATAGCGAAAAGTTGACTACACTTCGTGGTTTCCGCAGGTCATGACGGATGAATTTCCACTCGGCGAGAGGTATGACCAATCTAGACCACACCCACGACAGAGCCCGGGACGGGGGCCGGCCGGAACGGCGGAACGCCATTCTCCGCGGGCCGGGGAACCGGGAAACCGTTGAACCGTGGGCCTTCGGGGAGTTCGCCGGCGGCGCGGCGCCCCGCCGAAAGGGGGCGAGGGGCAGCATGGCCGGGATCACACCCCTGCAAACGCGAAGGCCCCGGTCTTGCGACCGGGGCCTCGTCTGTGCGTCGTCAGGGACTCGAACCCCGGACCCGCTGATTAAGAGTCAGCTGCTCTGCCAACTGAGCTAACGACGCGCGTCGTCCCGGAGGTCCTGTCGGACCGCCGCGGCAACGGATTCAACTCTACCGGATCCTTGGACCGCCCCGAACCGCCAGCCGCCCCGTGTGGGGCACACCACCAGGGTGGACGCGGATGGAGGGCGGGGAAGACGAACGGTCCCGGTCGGGAGGCATGCCTCCCGACCGGGACCGTTGTGGCGTGCGTCGTCAGGGACTCGAACCCCGGACCCGCTGATTAAGAGTCAGCTGCTCTGCCAACTGAGCTAACGACGCTGGTCGTGTTCCAGGGCGGCCGGTGGGCCGTGCTCCCTGGCGACAACGACAACCTTAGCAGGACCTCGGAGCGGCCGCGAACCGATGGAACGGCCGCCCGGGGCACCCCGGCCCGTGCTCGGAGCCGAAGCACGGCGACGGCACGGAAAGCACGGGCGGTCTAGGTGAGAGCGAGGAAGATGACGACGGCCACCGCGATGACGAGGACCACGCCGACACCGGCCAGGACCAGCGGGACGATCGGTCTGCGCGCGGGCTCGTCGCTCACGGGATTCTCGTTGACGAAGCGGCGGAAGTGCTGGGTGTTACCCGCCGGGTCGTTGTTGGGATCATTGTTCTGTGTCATGTGATCGACATTAGCGACTCGTGTGGACCGTGAGGACCCCCGAGAACGGATCGAACCGAGATCACAACCGCCCCCTGGGTTTCTCACGCTCCGCCGAGACCCTCTTCTCCCCCATGGCCGGCGGCGCTCACCCGGGCGAAAGCGGAGCGTAAGACGGGGGCCGCAGACTCGTGGCCGGTGGGCCGGGTCCGGCCGGTACTTCCCCGCGGCCGCGACGGCCCTCCCCGGGCCCGGCACGCAACACCGCGGCCATCCGGGCCGCGGGCGTTCCGCTGTGTGCCGGGTCCACCCCCTCCACCGCCCGCACGAGGTCGTCCACCGACCGGTCCGGACGGGTGTCCAGCCACGCGACCGCCATGCGCAACGGCAGCGGCAGGCACCCGGCCAGCTGGGCGAGCCGCTCCAGCCCCTCCCCGGAACGGCGCTCGGGAGCCACCAGCGACTCCAGGAGCGCGACCGCCTCCTCCCGCGCCAGGGCTCCCACCGGCAGCACCCGCAACCCGTCCCGGACCAGCAGGTCGGTCAGCCAGTGCCGGCTGGTGACCACCGCCGCGCACCCCGTCCCGCCGGGCAGCAACGGGCGCACCTGCCGGGCCGAGACGGCGTTGTCCAGGACGAGCAGCACGCGCCTGCGGGCGGTGAGCGTCCGTGCCCGAGCCGCCACCTCGTCCGTGCCCAGGCCGTCCGGGACCTCGGCGCCCCCGGTCAGGGAGCGCAGCAGGCGGCGCAGCGCCTCGGCCGGATCGTACGGCCGCCCGTCCTCACCGCGGAGGTTGACGTAGAGCTGGCCGTCCGGGAAGTGCGCCGCCGCGCCGTGCGCCCAGCGCACGGCGAGGGCGCTGCTCCCCGCCCCCGCCGGTCCGCGCACCAGTACGCTTCCGGGCATCAGAGCGCAGGGATCGACCAGCCGGTCGAGTTCGGCCAGCGCCCGGTCCCTGCCCACCAGGGGCACGACCGCCGCGGGCAGTTCGGCGGGGACCACTCCGGGCTCGGGGGGATCGGCCCCCCGAGCCGGGCGGGCGGTTCCCTCCCGCCCCGCCGCGTCCGGGCCGCCCAGGGCACGGGGGCGCGGAACGCGCGGCACCCGGTCGAGGTCGCCCCGCAGGATGCCGTGGAAGGTCTCCCGGAGCTCCCGGCCCGGATCCGCCCCGAGGCGCTCGGCGAGAACGGCACGGGTGCGCGCGTACACGCGCAGCGCCTCACTGGAGCGCCCCGACCGGTAGAGGGCGACCATGTGGATGCGGGCCAGGGGTTCGCGTTCGGGGTGGTCGGCGACGACGGAGGCGACCCGGCGCGCGACCTCCTCGTGGTCGCCGCGCTCCAGTGCGGCCCCGAACCCCGCCTCGGCGACGCGCAGCAGCTCCTCGTTCAGCGGCGCGACGTCGCGGGCGTGCAGAACGGGGCTGGTGACGTCGCCCAGGACGGGCCCGCGCCACAGGCCCAGGGCGTGGACCAACAGGTCGGTCCGGCCTTCGGGGGTGTCGGCGGCGTCGGCCTGGCGGACCAGGGAGCGGAAGGTGAGCAGGTCGGACTCGGTCTCGTCGAGCTCGATCCGGTAACCGCCGTCGCCGCCCAGGATGAGCGGGCGGCCGCAGTGCGCGTCGAACAGGGCGCGGGCGCGCGCCACGTGCACCTGGAGGGCGCTGCGGTTGGCCTGGTTCGACGACACCCCCCACACGCGTGTGACGAGGTCGCCCACGGCCAGGGTCCGCCCCGCACCGAGGAACAGGGCCGCCAGGAGGGCCCGGCGCCTGTCACCGCGCAACGGGAGCGCGTCCCCGCCGACCTCGACGCCGAGGCGACCCAGGACCGTGACGCGCAGCCCCGCGGACGGGTGTCCCCTCCAGGACGGTTCCACGGGTCGGGTGTCGGTGGTCGTGGCGTACCGGCGTCTTGCCGGGTCGCGTCGCGACACAGCACCATCCCCCTGCCAAACAGCGCCGACGTGAGCGGGCGGGCCGTGGCGCCCCGCCCCCAGAGTGCCCCCTGAACTGGGATTTCGCAATCGCCACCCTGGTACTTGCCGCCGAGGGCGTGCCTTGTCATCCTTGATTCTCCCGCTTTTTCCCTTCCGCGCGTTGACTCTGCACCACGACCGAAAGAAACTTTCCTCCATGGCGCAAATCCCGAAGTCTTCCGGCGACCAGGCCGCCGGGAACGCCACCGCCCCCGCCGTTCCCACCACGGTCCTGCGGATCCGGTCGCTGATCCCGTCGCTCGCCCCGGCCGAGCGGCGGGTCGCCCAACGCATCGTCGACGACCCCGAGCGGGCGGCGGCGTCGTCCATCACCCAGCTCGCCAAGGACTGCGCCACCTCCGAGGCCACGGTGATCCGCTTCTGCCGGACCATCGACTTCAGCGGCTACCGCGAGCTGCGCCTGGCCCTGGCCACGGAGGCCGGTCAGGCGCGCGGGGCTCGTTCCGGGGCACCCGAGATGGCCAGCGACATCGATCCGGACGACACCCTGGTCACCGTGGTCCAGAAGATCGCCTACACCGACGCGCGCGCCGTCGAGGAGACCGGAGCGGCGCTCGACGTCGACGTGCTGCGCGCGGTCATCGACGCCATGTCCGCGGCCCGCCGGATCGACGTGTACGGGGTCGGCGCGAGCGCCTTCGTCGGCGCCGACCTCCAGCAGAAGCTGCACCGGATCGGGATGACGTCCTTCGCGTGGTCGGACGCGCACGTCATGCTGACCAGCGCGGCCCTGCTCGACGAGCGCGACGTGGCGATCGGCATCTCCCACAGCGGCACCACGATCGACACCGTGCAGGCCCTGACCGAGGCCGGGCGGCGCGGAGCTCGGACGGTGGCCATCACCAACTTCCCCCGCTCCCCCGTCGGCTTCGCCGACCACGTGCTCACCACGGCGGCCCGCGAGACCACGTTCCGGTCGGGGGCGACCGCGAGCAGACTCGCCCAGCTCACGGTCGTGGACTGCCTCTTCGTGGGGCTGGCGCAGAGCCGCTACACGGAGAGCCGCACCGCTCTGGAGACCACCTACGAGGCGGTCCGGGGCCTGCGCATCAACGACGACCGCAAACGCCGCAGGAGCGATGCGGCCCCCCACGCCACGAGCGTGGACGACGAGTGATCCGCCCCGCCCCGGCGCCGCGGTGACGGTGCGGGGGCGACCACCGACGGAAGGGAACGGTTGCCGGTGCGGACCGAACAGGAGAGCGCTGTGCACAGCGGTACGGACGGCGGCGCCGGGGAGCACCGCGCCGCCCGGCCCCGGGAAGGCGGCGACACGGTGATCGTCCGGTCGCCCACCGAGGCCCGCAACTCGGGGACCCACGACATCGACCTGCTTCCGTCGCTGGACATCCTGCGGCAGATCAACGCGGAGGACATGACGGTGCCGACCGCCGTCGCCGCGGCCCTGCCGGAACTGGCGCGCGCCGTCGACCTGGGGGTGGCGGCGCTGGAGTCGGGCGCGGCCATCCACTACTTCGGCGCCGGGACCTCGGGGCGGATCGCGGCCCAGGACGCCGCCGAACTGCCACCCACCTACGGGGTGCCCGCCGACTGGGTGGTCGCCCACCACGCGGGGGGCGGTGACGCCCTGGCGCGCGCGGTGGAGGGGACCGAGGACGACTGGGAGTCCGGACGGATCGCCGCGGCCGGGGTGGCGCCCGGATCGCTCGCGGTGGGGCTGGCGGCGAGCGGACGCACCCCCTACGTGGGCGGCGCGTTGGCCGCGGCCCGGGAGCGGGCGGCGGCGACGGTGCTGATCAGCGCGAACCCGGACGCCCCGCTGGCCGCGGGGGTGGACGTGCATGTGGGGATGGACACCGGGGCCGAGGTGATCGCCGGATCCACGCGGATGAAGGCGGGGACGGCGCAGAAGCTGGCGCTGAACGCGTTCTCGACCGCCGTCATGGTGCGGATGGGGCGGACCTACTCGAACCTCATGGTCGGTGTCGACGCCAGCAACAGCAAACTGCGCGGGCGCGTGGTGACCCTGCTGTCCCAGGCGACCGGGCTGGAGGAGCGGGCGTGCGCGGAGGCGTTGGCCGCGGCGGACGGCGACACCCGTGTGGCGCTGGTGTCGCTGCTGGCGGACGTGGACCCGCGGCGGGCGGCGCGGGCACTGTCCACTGGTGGGGGCCGTGTCCGCGCCGCCCTGGCCGAGCTGGGGGTACC
The DNA here is from genome assembly GCF_003386285.1 of Nocardiopsis sp. FIRDI 009. Classification (GTDB taxonomy): domain Bacteria; phylum Actinomycetota; class Actinomycetes; order Streptosporangiales; family Streptosporangiaceae; genus Nocardiopsis. The sequence goes on along the minus strand of NZ_QPNC01000005.1, from coordinate 46,604 downwards.
CGACCAGACGGTGTGAGCGTGCTTGCTCTGGGCCCGTCCTGCGAACGGTCACCCCAGGGGGTTACCGTTCGGGCGCCGGCAGGGTTCTGCACGACGAGGCGAGCCGCGTGGCGAGGAACGAGCGACAGGCGCGGCCGAGGAGGAAGAATCCCTGCCTTGAGGGCGCCCGAACACGGTCCGAAGCGCAGCGGAGGACCAAAGCAAGCACAGCTTAGCCCTCCAGGGCCGCGTCGAGGAGGCCGAGCGGGGGCGAGCCCAGGTCGAGCATGGCCCGGTGGAAGCGGGCGAGGGAGAAGCCGTCCCCCCACCGCTCCCGGGCCCGCTCCCGGAGCGCGAGGATCTCCAGCTTGCCCCAGGTGTAGCGGCCGTAGGTGGGGTCGAAGGTGGCCCGGTTGGCCTCGGACAGGGCGGCGGGCCCCTGGAGCGGCGTGTCCGCCGAGAAGCGGGCGGCCGCCTCCCGCACGGTCATCCCTCCGGTGTGCACACCGACGGCCACGGAGAGGCGGGTCACCCGGATCAGGGCCTCCAGCCACACCCCGATCTCGTAGTGGGCGGCGCTCCACTCCGGGTCGCCCAGGCGTTCGGCCGCGTAGGCCCCGAAGCCCTCCTCCAGGCACATCTCCTCGGCGTAGTGCGCCCATCCCTCCGCGAAGGTCATCGAGTGCAGGGCGCGGCGGACCGCGCTGGGCGCCCGGCGCAGCGCGCGGCCGTGGGAGTAGTGGCCGGGCGCCACCTCGTGGACGCTGACGGCGGGGAGGGTGGTGTGGCTGAACATCTCCAGCCACTCCGCGGCCTCCTCCGCCGACCAGGCGGGGTCGGGCGGGGTGATGTGGTAGAAGGACGGGGTGTCCGCCTCCCACGGCCCCGACCAGGCCATCATCGCGGTGGCCCACCGCTGGGACGGCGGGGAGACGTCCACCCTGCACTCACCGTCGCCGTACGGGGCCAGACCGCGTTCGGCGGTGAAGTCGAGGGCGATCCGGGTCCAGCGGCGCGCGGCGTCCAGGACGCCCTCGGCGTCCGGGTGCCGGCGCGTCAGTTCCCGGCTGACCTCCATCGGGTCGCGGCCGGGCGCCAGGCGTGCGGTGGCCTCGGCCAGCCGCTCGCGCAGACGGTCGCGTTCGGCGTCGGCCCGGGCCGCCAGGTCGGCGAGGTCGACGGTGGTGGCCTCGGAGACGCCCATGAGCCTGCTCAGGCCGTCCGCGCCCAGCGCGGCGCTGCCGGGGCCGGAGGCGGCGGCCTGTTCCACGTGGGCGACCAGACGGGAGTGGGCGGCCAGGGCGGTCCGGCGGACCTCGTCCGGGACGGTGTCGGGCAGCCCCTCGGCCACTCCCTTCACCGCGCCCAGGAGCGACCGGGCGACGGGGGCGGAGAGGCGGTCCAGGGCCTCGATCGCGTGGTCCACGACCCCGGGCCACTGTTCCAGGTGGGCGGTTCTGGCGCGGTCGCGCTCCTCCTTGGGGGCGTAGTCCCGGTCGTAGCAGGACACGTCGAGCTCACCGAGGTGGTGGAGCGGGTTGGCGCGGTGCAGTTGGAGTTCGCCCAGCTCCACCCGGAGTCCGTCCTCGAACGCGGCCAGGTGGGCCTCGTCGTGGGGGTCGTCGAGGGGGGCTCCGCCGAGGGCGGACAGGCCCGCGCGGACGCCCTCGGGGGACAGGTCGGCGACGACGCCGTCGTACTCGTGCATGCCCGCGCCCTCGCGCATGGCGCCGGGGGTGAGGTCGGCCAGCGCCCGCAGACGCGGGGAGAGTTCGTGTCGCGGTTTCTCAGACATCCGATGACCCTAGACCATCACCGCGGCGGACCTCGACCCCCCGTCCGGCCAAGACCCGGGAGCGGCGGGAACGCGAACACGGAGCCGACCCGGAACCCGACCGCCCCTCGGATCGTCTCCCCGGGTGTGACGACCCCTGACTCCACGCCCGCCGAGCCCGCCGACGACCGCGACGCCCACGAGGAGTCCGCCGACCGCGACGGGGACGGTACCGGCGCGCCCGGGGGCCGTCCCTGGCGGCGGATCCTCGGCGCGCTGGCCGTGACCGCCGTCCTGCTGGGCTGCGCGCCGTTCGTGTGGTCGCTGGTGTCCACCGCCGACGACCGCCACTCCGCCGCGACCGTGCCCGACCGCCCGGTGGCCCTCGTGCTCGGCGCGGGGGTGCGCCCCGACGGACACCCGACCCTGCTGCTCGCCCGTCGCCTGGACACCGCCGCCGACCTCTACTTCGACGGCCGTGTCCAGGCGATCCTGGTCAGCGGGGACAACAGTGTCGAGCACTACAACGAGCCCGACACCATGCGCGACTACCTGGTGGCCGCTGGGATCCCCGGGGACCGCGTCGTCACCGACTACGCGGGTTTCTCCACCTGGGACTCCTGCGCCCGGGCCAGCGAGGTGTTCGGGGTGGAGGAGGCCACGGTCGTCACCCAGGACTTCCATCTGCCGCGCGCCGTGGGCCTGTGTCGGACGGCAGGGATCGACGCGGTGGGGGTGGCCGACTCCAGTCTGCGCGAGCGCACCGCGGCCACCGTCTACGGCTGGGTCCGGGAGGTCCCCGCGACCGCGGCCGCGTTCCTGACGATGGTGTTCCGCCCCGACCCCGTGTTCCTCGGCGAGTACGAGTCGGGGGTGGACGAGGCCCTGGCCGCCGCCGAGGCGGCCGACCAGGGTTGACGGTTCCGGGGGATCACCCCTGACGGCCGCCGAACAGACGCCCGAGCAGGCCCCCGCGCTCGGCGGCCCGGTTCCCGGGCCCCGCCTCGGGGGTCTCGGCGGCCTCCGGCTCGGCGGGCTCGGGTTCCACCCCGACGAGTTCGCAGAACTCCTGGGGGTCCTCCGGCAGCGCCCAGGCGCGCAGGGTGTCGGTGAACTCCGCGTCCTCCCAGGCGGAGGCGGGCAGTTCGGCGATCGCCCACAGGACCTTGAGCGTCTCCTCGTCGTAGTCGGCCCGGGCGTGCTCCTCGGCCGAGTACTCCCGGCAGCGGGGACCCAGCACCATCTCCAGACCGACGCCGGTGACCAGCGCGCGCGAGGCGGGCTCGCCCTTGATCAGCCCCGGCAGCATGTCCAGGCGCAGCCGGCGGGCGCGGTCGCCGGCCCGGCCGAGCGCCAGGAACCCGAGGACCTGCGGGGAGCGTGTGCCGCAGTGCGGCCAGGACTCGTTGAACAGGCCCTCGTAGCCGACGTGGGTGCCGCCGCCGCGACCGATCCGGCGCAGCCCCTCGCGTGGGGTGTTCTCGCCGTGGATGAGCACCATCGCCACGGAGGCGGCGAAGGCGTTGTAGAGGTTCCCGCCCGCCATCTCGTGGGCGAGCGCGACGGTGGTGTCGGTGTCCTCGGGGCTGGCGAGCAGGCCGAGGGCGAAGAGTTCGGCGGCCAGCGGCTCCCCGTTGTCGATGCCGTTCCTGAGTTCGCTGTAGGAGGTGGGCGCCGGTGGCGTGCCGCGCAGGTCCTTGGCGAGCAGGAACTGGGAGGCTCCGGTGATCTCGGCGGCGATGAACTCGGCGTCCTCGTGCAGGAAGGCGAGCACGTAGCTGACCCACTCCCCGGCCCGGTCCAGGCCGCCCCGGTTGCCGCTGCCCCGCAGGAGCGTGACCAGGTCGGTGACGCGTGCGCGGATCGCCTCGTGGGTGTCCAGTTCGGCCTGGAGGACGGCGGCGCCGTCGGGTTCCTCCAGGACGGCCAGCCGGTTGCGCATGCGCCGGTACTGCTGTTCGTCCGGGGCCTCCGCCATCCAGGTCCGGTACTGCTCGCGTACTTTCTCCGCGTCGTTGGAGGTCACCCAGGCGACCTCGTCCCGCCACTGCTGGAGGTCGCGGGGCCGCGGGAAGCGGTCCTCGGCGTGGCCGCTCACCAGCTCCAGGAGGAGGCTGAGCGGACGCCAGCGGTCGATGACCGGCGTCTGTGGTGAGCAGGCGATGTCGACCAGGAAGTCGACCGCCCGGGGTGCGGCGCGGTGGCCGGGTGCGGGGAAGTGGATGATGTCGTGGAGCTCGGAGAGCGCCGCGTCGCTTCCGGCGAGGGATTCCAGGAGTTCCGGGATGCGCTCGCCCCCCTCGGGGGCCAGAGCGACCCAGTCCACCTCCCGCGCGCCGTCGTGTGAGCTGTTACCCGTGGTGGCGTTCATGGTGTTCGTGGGTGTGGACCGCCCTTCCTCGGCGGGGAGGCGGCACCCACCTCCTTCCTGCTCTGGAGCCTACAAACAAGCAGTTGGAAGGTGGGAAACGCGGAGCGTCGGCCGCGCGAACCGGGGGCTCGCGGCCGACGGTCGGCCGTCAGGGCTCCGCGTGGGCCGGGGCGGGGCGGCGGACGGCGTCGCGCAGGGCCCTGACGGCCGCACCGACCTCCCGCGCGTAGCCGACGACCGTTGACCGGCGTCGGCCCCCCAGGCTCGGGTCCCCGACCCCGACGGCGTCGATCCCGGCGGCGCGGGCGAGCGCGACGGTGCGGGGCAGGTGGAAGGACTGGGTGACCATCGTGGCCTCTGCCACCCCGAACAGGTCGCGCACCCGCACACAGGTGTCCCAGGTCCGGTACCCGTAGCGGTCGGCGTCGATCCGGTCGGCCGGAACCCCGTGGGCGACCAGGTACTCGGTCATGGTGTCGGTCTCCCGACGGGAGACCTCGCGGTTGTCGCCCGAGACGATGATCCGTCCGACCCGGCCCTCCTCGAACAGGCGCACGGCGATGTCGAGCCTGCGGGCGAGCAGGGGGCAGGGCCCGTCGTCCCAGGCCGCGGCGCCCAGGACGACGGCGACGGGCCGGTACGGCACCGTCAGCGGGCTTCTGCGCCGACCGGCGCTGGCCAGGTACGTCCACGCGAACGGCGCCAGTGCCAGGACCGGCACGCCGACCCCGATCGCCACGATCCACACAGCCACCCCGGCCACCCTCCTCCTGCGACGCCTGCGCACACCCATCATGGCGCACCGGTGGAGTGCCGACGCCGGGTCCGCCGCGACACGGGGCGGAGCACCGACCGTCGCTTTGTCGTTCCCCCGAGCCATCATGGGTGCGTCCGGTGGAGGCCGGGCGACGCCGGAGCCCGCCAGCCGCGAGGTCGCCGGTCCCGGAGCGCTTTGCCGCCGACCGGTGCCGGGTACCTGGATCTCCAGGGTGGTTGAGGACCCTGCCGGGGTAGGACGGACCCCGGCAGGGTCCTGAACCACGCGTGGTCCGCGTGCTCCGTGCCGTACACGATCCCGTGTGGGAGCGTGCACGGACAGGGCGTGTCCGGATCCGGCCACGCCGTCGGCGGTGGACCCGTCCCGGGGTCCTCTCCCGTCGTGCGCCGCCAGACGCGTCGGCCGCCCGGTTCCCCCGGGCCGTCACGGCGCGTTCCCGTTTTCGGTCGTCCCCGTCCACGTCCGGGGGCGCCTCGGCCTCTCCGCGTCTCCGGCTTGGATCAGGGGTTCGATCCCTTCGGAGTCGGATTTCGGACAGGACAATAAGCCACTTACGGACTCAGGAGGCACAGGAAGAACCGCAGGTCACGGGGCCACCCCCCCGCAAGCCCGGGGAAAGTTTCCCGAATCCATCGAACTGGTTTCCGCAAATACCCTTGTGAGCTGCACAGACACGAACCCTCATCCGCTCTCCGAGCCTGCCGAGAATCGCCTTCATCGCGGCGTTTGCCGGAATTCCGCCGCGAGCATCATTCACGTAGAGCGACGGCGCGCCGAACGCCGCCGCCCGCCCGACACCATCCGCTCCGACCGCCCAGCACCGCCCGACACCACCTGGTCGAAGACCGGAGGAAACCACGACGTGTCCGCCCTTGCGATCGCCCCGACGTTTCTCAGCGACTTCTCCCGCCTCACGCCCGACGTCCAGCTCCTCGCGCTGACCGCGATGCGCGCCTACCAGGCAGGCGACCACCCGGCGCTGGAGTCCGTCGAGGGCGCCGCCGACCCGCGTGTCCGGATCGTCAGCATCGCCCCCGACTGGTCCGGCGTCGTCCTGCCCAACCCCGAGGTCGAGGAGCGCTCCTCCGCCGACCATCCCGAGGGCGACATCCCCGAGTACCGCCTCATCGCCGTGCGCCCCCGCGACGAGGCGCTCCGCTTCGCCCGCGGGCTGCGCCCCGGCATCCCCACCGTCGCCGGCCCCGGGAGTGTCGACCCCACACCCACCGGTCCGCCCGAGCTGGCCGGGGCCCTGCGCGCGCCCTTCGACCAGTGGCAGATCACCCTCCACCCCGACCAGCACCGACTCGCCGAGGCGCACTTCAACGGGTCCGCCCAGGTCACCGGCGGTCCGGGGACCGGAAAGACGGTCCTGGCCCTGCACCGGGCCGCCCACCTGGCCCTGCGCGACGCCGCCGCCCGCCCCGAGGACCCCCGCGAGTCGGTCCTGCTCACCACCTACAACCGGTCACTGGCCCAGACCCTCTCCGAGCGCCTCGACCAGCTGCTGCCCGACCCCGGCACCCGCTCCCGGGTGCGGGTGGCCACCATCGACAGCCTCGCCCGGTCCGTGGTCCAGGCGCACTCCAGCGTGGCGCCCCGCCTTCTCAGCGGGGACGAGCTGGCCCAGCGCTGGCGCGCCCTGGCGGTCGCCGACGGGCTGCCCTTCTCCGGCCGCTTCCTCGTCGACGAGTGGGAGCAGGTCATCCTCGCCCAGAACCTGGAGCTGCTGCCGCAGTACATCCGCTGCGAGCGCAGCGGGCGGATCCAGCACCTGGCCCCCGAGCACCGCCGCCAGGTGTGGGAGACCGTCCGCCGCTACGCCGGGGCCATGCGCGTGGAGGGCCTGTGGTCCCATCCCCAGCTGGCGGCCGAGGCGGCGCGGCTGTTGGAGCGGGGCGGACCGCTGTTCCGGCACGCCGTGGTCGACGAGGCCCAGGACCTGCACCCCGCCCAGTGGCGGATGCTCCGCGCCGCCGTTCCGGAGGGCCCGGACGACCTGTTCATCGTCGGCGACCCGCACCAGCGGGTGTCCGACAACCGGGTCTCGCTGGCCTCCCTCGGCATCAACGTGCGCGGGCGCGGCCACCGGCTGCGGGTCAGCTACCGGGTGACCCAGGAGATCCTCGACTGGAGCATGCCGATCCTGGGCCGCCGCGCCGCCCTCGGGCTGGACGACGACGCCGACACCCTGGCCGGTTACCGTTCCCTCCTGCGCGGCCCGGCGCCGGTGGTGCGCGGGTGCGCCGACCGCGCCGAGGAGCTCTCCGCGCTCGGCGACTGGGTCCGGGTGTGGCTGGAGGCAGGGGTCAGCCCGAGCGAGATCGCCGTGGCCGGGCGCAACCACTGGGTGGCGCGCGGCGTCACCAAGGAACTGGAGGCGCGCGACGTGCGCACCGCGCCGCTGGAGGGTCCTGACGGCGGCGAGGCGGTGCGGGTCGGCACCATGCACCAGCTCAAGGGACAGGAGTTCCGCTGTGTGGCCCTGGTGGGGGTGAGCGACCACCTGCTTCCCCCGAAGGCGGCCATCGAGGCGGCCGACGGCGACCAGGTCGCCCTGGAGCACACCTTCCAGCAGGAGCGGACGCTGCTGTTCGTCGCCGCGACGCGCGCCAGGGACGCGCTGTACGTGTCGCACGTGGGGCGGCCCAGCCGTCTGATCGCCGACTCCTGGTGAGTGGTCGACGGGGGCGCCGGTCGCGGCGCCCCCGTCGACGCCGGGCCTCAGGCCCCGTTGTACCGGCCGTCGAAGCCGGGGATGGTCATCAGGTCGGTGCTGGCCATCGGGTTGGCCACGTCGACGTCGGTGACGATCATGTACGGGAGCAGCAGCGGGGGCGGGAAGTCCGGGGTGAAGGTGAGCGGGATGCCCAGGATGCGCACGTGCATGCGGGTGACGTGCATCTCCACGCTGCCCTCCATGATCAGGGTGGGCAGTCCGAGGCTCATCCGGGCCCCGGCGTCCTCGAACCACAGCTCGGCGCCGCGCAGGTTCGCCCGGTTCATGGAGAGCCGGAGGTAACGGCGGGGGCCGTCCGCGGTGGGACACTCCACGACCCCCTCGTAACTGGCCCCGCTCATCGTGAGGCGGTCCGCCGTCAGGCCGCCGGTGCTGGTCGCGCCGGAGAAGCAGTCGTAGTCCGCCTCGACCGCGACGTCCGGGAGGTCGCCCTCCTCCGCCGCGGCCTGGCAGGCGCGGACGGCCGACAGGAGTTGCTCCTCGGTCTCGGCCACACCGGTCCGGCCGGTCACCATCGGGCAGTCGGACGGGTCGGCGTCCTCAGCGCCCTCGGTCTCCTCCTCCTCAGCCTCGTCCTCGTTCCCGTCCTCCGCCGGGGGGTCGGCCGGGTCCTCGCGGTCACCGGGTCCCTCCGGTGTCCCGTCGGGGGCCTCGTCGGTGGGGTCGGCCGTCGGCTCCGCGGAGGGGTCTCCAGAGGGGGTGTCCGTGGGGGAGGCGCCGTCGGCGGGAGGGTCGGAGGGTTGCTCCTCCTCGTCCCCCGACGGGAGGAACCAGTCCCAGGGCCAGTCGGCGGGCGCCTGGGCGGCCGTGACGGTCAGGGTGAACACGAGCGGCAGCGCGAGGGCGGCCAGGGGGCGGGTCCCGCCCGGGGAGACGGCCCCGTCGGCACCGCCCTCCTCACCCCCGTCCTCCGCGTCGGTGTCCGCGATGTCCTGTCCGGGCTCCTCCCCGGTCGGCGTGTCGGCACGGCGGCGGGGCCGCGTGCGGCGGCGACCAGGTGGTCGCCGCCGCACGCGTGGTGCCCACGCGAAGACGAGCGAGGCGCCGACGATGCCGAGCAGCATCCCGATGACGAACCCACCGAAGTTGGACGTCACGAAGGACACGAGCGCCAGCAGGAGCCCGACCAGCCCGAAGAAGGTGTGCTGCACCGGCTGGAGCCAGCTGAGCACCCCGATCGCGATCAGCAGGACACCGATGAGGGTGCCCGAGACACCGGCGATGCCGGCGTAGATGATCAGGTCGATCGGCAGGATCAGGCTCTGCGCGGCGGGTGCGACCAACAGCTCCGCACCCGCGGCGACGAGCAGCAGGCCGCCCCAGAACGGTCGGGTGCGCCGCCAGGAACGGAACCGTCCCCAGACCGTGCCGAGCGCGTCGAGTGCGTGGGCCATGGGATCAGAAGCACTCGTGGTTGCCCGGGAGGACTGCCAGGTTGAGGCCGCTCAACCGCAGGGAGCCGGAGGTGACGGCCCAGGTGGTCAGCTCCACGTCCGCCACCCGGATCTCGTCCGCCTGGAGGCCGAACCCGCCCGCCGGGCCCTGGCCGCCCTCGGCCTTGTCCAGTGTGCTGGCGTCGCGGCCGATCTCGATCTGGTCGAACTCGGCGTTGCCGCGCAGCTGTTCGAGGTCGAGCACCAGGTCGGTGCCGTGGACCGGGTCCGTCTCACCGGCGGTGATCACCAGGGTGGCCTCGCCGATGCCCAGGTCCCACAGGGAGGACATGCACAGGTTCTCCAGGTCGGCGGTGTTGACCGTGGACAGTCCGACGGCGCGGCCGGAGCCGTCGACGGACTCGGCGACGTCGCCGTACTGGGTGAATCCCTGTCCGGTGAGCTGGTCAGCGGACATCTTGAAGCTGTCACCGGAGACGGCGAACGAGGCGGCCAGGAGCCCCTGCGTCGTCATCCCGCCGAGGACGGCGGCGGCCGTCAGACCGGGCACGGCGATGAGGGCGAACCTCCGCCACCGTGTGCCTCCGCCACCGTCGTACTGCTCAGGCGCGTCCTGAGACGCCTGGAGCGCCTCATCGGAAGGCTTGGGCATCTGCAACCTCCAGGGTTTCGCCGCCCGGGGCGGCGAGGGGGAACGTGTGTTGCGCCGACGCGCGCCTCGCGTGTTACATGGAACACACCTACTCGGCGGTAGTGACGAACGTTACAATAGAAAATGTCACATTTCTAGATGGCGTATTCGATGTTGCAGACTCGTATCCGGCGCACTACGGGACCGCGACACCCGAACTGAAAGAGGCCTCAGTGTCCGCAGAGCGCAACGCACCACCGCCCGCCCGCTCCACCGAGCACGCCACGGACCCCCATGACTACGACGTCATCGTGGTCGGCTCCGGCTTCGGCGGCTCGGTGAGCGCCCTCCGGCTCACCGAGAAGGGCTACCGCGTCGGCGTCCTGGAGGCCGGGCGCCGTTTCACCCCGGAAACACTGCCGTCGTCCTCCTGGGACGTGCGCAACTTCCTCTGGGCGCCGCGGCTGGGTATGTACGGCATCCAACGCATCCACCTGCTGCGCGACGTCATGATCCTCGCCGGAGCCGGTGTCGGCGGCGGTTCGCTCAACTACGCGAACACGCTCTACCACCCGATGGACGCGTTCTTCGAGGATCCGCAGTGGCGGCACATCACCGACTGGAAGTCGGAGCTCGCCCCCTTCTACGACCAGGCCCGGCGCATGCTCGGCGTCCGCACCAACCCGACCGTCACCCCCTCCGACGTCCACCTGAAGGCGGTCGCCGAGGAGATGGGCGTGGGTCACACCTTCCGCCTGACCCCCGTCGGCGTGTGCTTCGGCGACGGTGCGGACGGCGACGGCAACGAGGCCGCGCCGGGCGAGTCCGTCGGCGACCCCTACTTCGGCGGCGCGGGCCCCGAGCGGCGGGCGTGCACGGAGTGCGGCGAGTGCATGACCGGCTGCCGCCACGGCGCGAAGAACACCCTCACCGAGAACTACCTGTACTTCGCCGAACGCGCGGGCGCCGAGGTCCACCCGCTGACCACCGTCGAGCGGCTGCGGGAACTGCCCGGCGGCGGTTTCGCCGTCGACACCGTCCGCACCGACGCGCCGCGTCGCCGGGAGAACGCCCGCACGTTCACCGCCGGGCAGGTCGTGGTGGCCGCCGGGACGTACAACACGCAGACCCTCCTGCACCGGATGCGCGACGCCGGGCTGCTGCCCCGCCTGTCCGCCAGGCTCGGAACGCTGACCCGGACCAACTCCGAGGCGCTCGTGGGCGCGATGAGCCGCCACGTGCCGCCGCCCGAGGACCTGACCCGGGGGGTGGCGATCACCTCCTCCATCCACCCCAACGAGAACACCCACATCGAACCGGTCCGCTACGGCAAGGGCTCCAACGCGATGGGCCTGCTCACCACGATCCAGGTGCCGGGCGGGGGGAGGGCGCCGCGCTGGCTGCGCTTCCTGGGCCGGGCCGCACGCCACCCCTACGTCTTCGCCCGCAGCCTCTCCAACCGGCGCTGGTCGGAGCGGATCATCATCGGCCTGGTCATGCAGTCCCTGGACAACTCGCTGACGACCTCGGTCAGGCGCGGCCTGCTCGGCGGACGCAAGAAGCTGACCTCGCGCCAGGGCCACGGAGAGCCGAACCCGACCTGGATCCCGGAGGGCCAGGAGGCCGCCACCCGGCTCGCCGAGCGGATCGACGGCTACCCCGGCGGCACCGTCGGCGACGTGTTCAACATCCCGATGACCGCGCACTTCCTGGGCGGCTGTCCGATCGGGGACGGTCCGGACAACGGTGTGATCGACCCCTACCACCGGCTGTACGGGCACCCCGGGATCCACGTCGTGGACGGCGCGGCGGTCACCGCCAACCTCGGGGTGAACCCGTCGCTGACCATCACCGCCCAGGCCGAGCGCGCCATGTCGCTGTGGCCGAACAAGGGTGAGCAGGACCCCCGACCCGCGCAGGGGGAGCCGTACCGGCGGCTGCGTCCGGTGTTCCCGCACGCGCCCGCGGTCCCGGCGGGCGCCTTCGCGGAGCTGCGCTACACCACCCCGCTCCCGCTGTCGGTGGTGCGCGGAGCGGACGGGGGCGAGGGGTCCCCGACCGATCGGGACGCGTCCGGGGAAGGCGCCGCCGCCGAGGGCGGGGGCGGCTCCTGAGGGACCGTTCCGCCCCGACCCGCCTGAGGAGGCGCCCGGCGCCGACCGGCCGGGCGGCCCCGGCGCACGAGTGCTCAGGCGGGCCCCGCGGGGCCGTCCTCCTTGGGGTGGCCGCCCGGCTCTCCGCGCATGTGCTCCATCGCCAGGGCGAAGTGCTCGCCCATCACGTCGTTCATCTTCTCCGCCATCTCCTGGGCCAGGACCGCGTCCACGGCCTGCTGGGCGAGCGGGCGCACCCGGCGGATCAGTTCGGCGATCTCCGCGACCTCCTCGCTGCCGGTCTGTATCACCGTCAGCGGCGCGTACTCGGCCAGGATGTGCTCGGCGACCAGGCGGACCATGTGTTCGGCGACGTCGCCGACCTTGGCGCGCAGGTTCTCCGCTATGTCGAGGACCGAGTCCACGCTCATCCCCATCCGGACCAGCTCGGCCCCGGCGTGCAGCAGGCGCGGGCTCGGGACACGGAAGCGCAGCCCGTCGCGTTCGAGCACCCGCAGGTCGATGGCCCGCTTTATCGTCCGGGGCGTCACACCCTTGCCGAAGAGGTCGCGCAGCTCGCCCACGGTGACGTAGTCGGCGATCTCGTCACTCCAGGCGTCCCCGATGGCCGACTCGAAGCCGAGGATGTCGGAGAGGCCGCCGCCGCGCTCCCAGACCGCGAACATCTCGCCGATGTTGGCGAACGTGTACCCGCGCCGCAGTAGCTGGCCGATCAGCCGCAGGCGTGCCAGGTGCGCCTCCGAGTAGATACCCACGCGTCCCTGTTTGCGGGGCGGAGCGAGCAGTCCCCGGTCCTGGTAGACCCGGACGTTGCGCACCGTCGTGTCCGCGAGCCGGGCGAGTTCGTCAATGCGGTATTCGGCCATGGGTCCAAGCCTAGAGACCGCCGCACGCGCTGTCGGCCGGTTGCCGCCTCCACCCGGCCACGACTGCGCCTCTGGGCGGGCGTTCCCGGGTCGCCGACCCCGCGCCGTCCCGTTCACCTCCACGGCTCCCCCGCGACCCGCCGAAGCTACTCGCAAGTAAATTTCCCGTCTCACCCCATTGCATTGTGACAATGCTCGTTGTAACGTTCCGGCAATGACTGTGGAGGAGATCACATGACGACCCCCCTGCCGCGCCACCTGCGACGGCTCCCCGGCCAGAACGCCATCGTCACCGGCGCCTCCGGAGCGTTCGGCAGCGCCACCGTGGCCGTCCTCCGTCACCTCGGGGTGAACGTCGTCGGCCTCGACCGCAAGCCCGCCCCCGGTGTCATCGGCTGCGACATCACCGACGACGAGCAGGTCCGCTCCTCGGTCGCCGAGGCCGTCGAGCAGCTCGGCGGCCGCCTCGACCTGCTGATCCACTACGCGGGCATCGGCCCGGCGGTCGACATCGGCCGGGAGCCCGACGTCCACGTGCACCAGGCGCTGGAGGTCAACCTGCTCGGCGCCTGGCGGGTCACCTCCGCCGCGATGCCCGCGCTGGTCGAGGGCGGGGGACGGGTCATCCTCACCTCGTCCCTGCTGGCCAACCTCCAGCTGCCCTTCGCCGGGGCCTACACGGTCTCCAAGCGGGCCCTCGCCGCCTACGCCGACTGCCTCCGCGCGGAGTACGGCACCCACGTCGGGGTCACCACCGTCTACCCCGGCTACGTCGACACCCCCATCCACGACAGCTCCCGGGCCACCGGTGTCGCGCTGGACGGCCTCGTCCCCGCCGAACGGGAACGGGACACCGTCATGTCGGTGGTCCGGGCCGCCGGAGCCAGGCGGGCCCCGCGAGACGTGGCCTCCACCGGTCTCGGCGCGGTCGCGCTCCACCTGACCCGGCACTTCCCCGGCACGACCGAACGGATCGTGTCGCTCCAGTTGGGCCTGCTCCTCGCGGACGGGGCCTTCGGCGACGCGGAGATCGCCCAGGGACTCCACGCCCGTCACGACGGTGCCAACCCCCGGCCGAACGTGTCCTGAGGAGGGACGAGATGACCACCCAGACCCCCGCCAAACCCAAGCTCACCGACCGCGAGGACATCGCCAAGCGCCTGCTGCGCGGTTCGGCCAAGGCTTCGTTCGACCCGCTCGTCGAGATCGACTGGGACGCCCCCGTCGACCCCGACATGTGGGCCATCCGCCCCGAGCGCATCTCCATCTACGGCACGCCCCTGTGGGACCAGCTGAGCGAGGAGAAGCGCAAGGAGCTCAGCCGCCTGGAGATCGCCTCCGTCGCCACCATCGGCATCTGGTTCGAGACCATCCTCATGCAGATGCTGGTGCGGCACGCCTACCACAACGACCCCACCACCAACCACGTCCAGTACGCCTACACCGAGATCGCCGACGAGTGCCGCCACACCGTCATGTTCGCCAAGATGGTGGGCAAGCTCGGCTGGCACACCTACCGGCTCGATCCGGTCGCCTACCACCTCGGGAGGGTGTTCAAGGCGATCGCGCACGGGCCGCTGATCTTCGCCGGAGCGCTGTTCGTCGAGGAGGTTCTCGACCAGCTCCAGCGTGAGGCCATCCCGGACGAGCAGGTCCTGCCCCTGGTGCGCTCCGTCTCCCGGATCCACGTGGTGGAGGAGGCGCGGCACATGCGCTACGCCCGAGAGGAGTTCGCCCGCGACTGGGCCAGGCGCGGCCCCCTCAACAGGGCCTACAGCCGTCTCATGCTCGGCCTGGTCACCTACTACTCCGCCACGCGGCTGATCAACCCGAAGGTCTACGAGCAGGTCGGACTGGACCCCAAGGAGGCGTACCGGGCCGCCAAGGCCAACCCGCACTGGATCGACACCAAGACCTGGGCTGCCCGCAAGGTCGTCGGAACCCTGACCACCGCCGGCGCCATCTCCGGCCTCGGAAAGTACTTCTGGAGGAAGGCCGGACTGCTCGGTCGCTGACCGGGCCCGCGAACGCCGGCGCCGGAGAACGAAACGCGCCACGTCCTCCGGCGTCGGCTCCCACCTCCCGGGGACTCACGCGCCCGCACGTCACCCCACCACCGCCCAGGAGCCGCTCCGCGGCGGGGTGGACCCCGACGGACGCCCGCGGCGCGATGACCCTCTCCCGGGAGCCGCGCTCCCTCGGAGGCGAACCGCGCCACGCCTCCGAGGGACCGACGCCCCGGGGACGAACGCGCCGCGTCCCCGGGGCACCCCCACCCCGACCCGACAGCAGGACCGATCCGGTTCGCACGAAGGGACCAGAACGTGACCGAAGAACCACCGCACTTCCGGGTGGCCGTCATCGGGACCGGCTTCGCCGGGATCGGCATGGCCGTCCGCCTCAGGCAGGCGGGCCTGACCGATTTCGTGGTCCTGGAACGCGCCGACGACGTCGGCGGCACGTGGCGGGACAACTCCTACCCCGGTGCCGCCTGCGACGTCCCCTCGCACCTGTACTCCTTCTCCTTCGCGCCCAACCCCGGGTGGAGCCGCTCGTTCTCCCCCCAGCCGGAGATCTGGGAGTACCTGAAGCGGGTCGCGGGCGAGTACGGCGTCGACCGCCACGTCCGCTACGGGCACGACGTCGAGGCCGCTCACTGGGAGCCGCGACGCAACCGGTGGCGGATCGAGACGAGCGGCGGCACCGTGACCGCCCAGTTCCTGGTCAGCGGAGCCGGACCGCTCGCCGACCCGTCCTTCCCGGACATCAAGGGCCTGGACTCCTTCGAGGGGACCCTGTTCCACTCGGCCGACTGGGACCACGACCACGACCTGACCGGCCGCCGGGTGGCCGTGATCGGGACCGGGGCGTCGGCGATCCAGTTCGTGCCCAGGATCCAGCCGAAGGTGGCCGCGCTCTCCCTCTTCCAGCGCACCGCGCCGTGGGTGATGTTCCGCCACGACCGCGACATCACCAAACTGGAGAGCTGGCTGTACCGCAACATCCCCCTCACCCAGCAGATCGCACGCAAGGGCATCTACTGGGGGCGGGAGAACTACGTCTTCGGCTTCGCGAAGAACCCCAGGCTCCTCGGCCTGGTGGAACGGCTCGGCCGGGCCAACATCAACCGCAGCGTCAAGGACCCGGAACTGCGCGCCAAGCTCACCCCGGACTTCCGGGCCGGCTGCAAGCGCATCCTCATGTCCAACGACTACTACCCCGCGCTGGCCCAGCCCAACGTGGACGTCGTCACCGACGGGATCGTCGAGGTGCGGCCGAACGCGGTCGTCACCCGCGACACCTCCGGCCGGGAGACCGAGCACGAGGTCGACACGATCATCCTCGGCACCGGGTTCCACGTCACCGACCCCCCGATCGCGCACCGGATGTTCGACGCCGACGGGGTCTCCCTGGCCGAGCACTGGGGCAGCACGGCCCAGGCGTTCCGCGGGACCACCGTCGCCGGGTTCCCCAACGCCTTCATCCTCGCCGGACCGAACACCGGGCTCGGTCACACCTCCCAGGTGTTCATGATCGAGGCCCAGATCCGGTACACGATGCGGGCGCTCAGGTACGCGTGCCGCAACCGGATCGACCGGATGGAGGTGCGCCCCGAGGCCCAGCGCGCCTACAACGACATGGTCGCCAAGGCGATGGAGGGCACCGTGTGGGTGTCCGGCGGCTGCGACAGCTGGTACCTGAACGAGGAGGGCCGCAACACGACGCTGTGGCCGTCCTTCACCTGGAGCTACGCGCTGCGGACCCGGTGGTTCGACCCCCACAACTACGACCTGAGGCTGAGCCGCGCACGCGGGGCCCGCAGGACCCCCGTCCCGGCGTGAGGAGGCAGAGACGATGAGCGGGTTCGGCGACGAGGAAGAGGAGTACCGGGGGCCGGTGACGATCGTCCTGACGGAAGACGGCTCCGAGGAGGGGTCCGCCGTCGAGGTCGACGCCCACCTGGCGGGCCACTTCTCCCCGCTGACCGGCGACTACCGCTGGAAGGGACGGCTGTCCGCCCACCCCGGGGTGACCGCGGCCTTCGAGAGCGGGGTGCGCACCGTCCGGGTCCGGACCCCGGACGGCCACGAGGGCGTCGGTGACCTGGACGAGCCCAACCTCTGGGGAGGGCATCCGATCAGCGGGGCGGGCACGCCGCCGTTCCCCGTTCCGGACGTCACGCTCGACGACTGACATCCGTAGGAACATCCCCCTCCCCGACCCCCGATCGAGAGGTGTCCCCCGATGGCGACCCGACACCCGGGCCAGGCCCGGGAACTCACCGTGCGCTCCGCCGACCACACCCGACTGCACGTCGAGGTGCGCGGTCCCGAGGACGGCCCGACCGTGGTCCTCGCCCACTGCTGGGCCACGTCGCTGGCGTCCTGGGGGCCGGTGGTGCGCGCGCTGGACCCCGGTCTGCGCGTGGTGCTGTACGACCAGCGCGGACACGGGCGCAGTCAGACCCCCCTCACCAAGGCCGGGTACGGCACGGACAAGCTCGCCGACGACCTGTGCGCCGTGCTGGAGGCCACCGTCCCGGAGGGGCGCAGAGCGGTCGTCGCGGGGCACAGCATCGGCGGTATGACCGTCATGGCGGCCGGTCCGCGCGCGGCGTTCGCGGACCGGGCGGCGGCCGTCCTGCTCACCAACACCGGGTGCACGCAGTTGGTCAGGCGCTCCACGGCGTTCCCGCTGCCCGGTGTGCTGGGGTACCTGGGCGCGCAGGCGTTCCTGCGCACGACGCTGCCCATGGGCCCGGCCAACCCGGTCACGGCGGCGGCGCTGGCCCACCTGGTCCTGGGAGGGCGCGCGGACCGCCGCGCCAGGCGGCTGACCGCCCGGATGGTGCACGCGTGCGAGCCCGTGGCGCGCGGCCGCTGGGGCAGGGTGCTGGCGACCCTGGAGCTGGACGACTCCGCGCGCCGGATCACCGCCCCGACCGTCGTCGTGGCCGGGGGCGAGGACAAGTTCACGCCGCCGTGGCACGCGCACCACATGGTCGACCTCATCCCGGGCGCCGACGGCCCCGTGGTCGAGATCCCGGGGGTCGGCCACATGGGACCGCTGGAGGCGCCCGAGGCGCTGGCCGAACTCTTGGAGAAGCTGGTCGCCGACCACCTGGAGGCGGCGCCGGAGGGGGCCTGAGCCGCCTTCCGGCGCCGCGGGGTCCGGGAGGTGCGTGGGGTGCCTCCCGGATCCGCACCGGGAGTCCCGAAGGCCCCCTCCCGGGAACGGCCGCGGGGGATCGCCGCGCCCCACCCCTCAGGCCGGATCCCTCGTGAGCATCGGCGCCACGTGTTCCGACACCTCCGAGTGCACCTGGTGCAGGCGCGTCTGGACCGCGCGGCGCAGCTTGGCCAGGCACTCGACCAGGGTGATGTCGTCGCCCACCAGACCGCCCTTGGCCACCAGCGGCGTCCCGTCCAGCGGCCCGCCGCTGAGGTGGCCGTGCACCGCCAACGGCACCACCTCACCGCCCACGTCCACCGCGTGCACGTCCAGCTCGTCCAGCAGACTGGCGGTCAAGTCGCCCCCGGTCAGGTACAGCCCGCTGGGCAGTGCCTGGGCTCCCGTGGTGTCGGCGATGTCGTGGATGACGCCGGCCACCAGGCGCGCGATCCGCCCCGGCAACTCGGCCCGGTCCTGGACCGGCAGTTCCCGTACACGCTCGGCGGTCGTCACCACGCGCAGTACGCACAGCTCGGGGAAGCCGGAGGAGGACAGCTGCTCGGCCAGCTCCTCGGCGACCGTCTCGGCGTGGTCGCCGTCGGGGTCGCTGAGGGCGACCGCGTCCAGATCGACGAACCGCACCGCGCCGGTCCGCGCGACCGTGGCGAGCTGGCGGCGCGTCAGGTCGGTGGTGCTGCCCGCCACCCCGAGCAGCGGCCCGCGCGACCCCGCCTGCCCGCGCAGCCGCAGGGCGTAGGCCAGCAGCGCCCCCGTGGGCCCCGGGTCGGCCGACACCCACACGACGCCCTCTGTGTGGTGCGCCTCGGCGGCGGCCTCGGCGATGTCGGTCAGGTGCTGTTCGGTGCTCGCGTCGCACAGCACCACGGGTTCGTCGCCCGCGAGGAGCTCGGCGGTGAGCATCGTCTGCGTGACCTGCCGGACCGGCACGTGCCGCACCGGCAGGTCGGTCTGGGCGGCGAGGATGTCGGCCACCACGCTGGTGGTCATCGGGGTCAGCGGGTCCAGGGCGAGGTCGGTGCGCTCCAGCGGTTGGCCGTTGAGCAGCTGCACCCCGTCCTCCGTGATCCGCCCGGATCCGGGGAACGCCGGGGTGAACAGGACCCGCACACGGGTCCCGGCGGGCACCCGCTCGCGTACGGCGTCGTAGGTGGCCTCCAGTTCGGCCCCGATGTTGCCCCGCAGCGTGCTGTCGGTCCGCTTGACCACCAGCCCCACCGGCCACACCGCCTCAACCACGTCGGTCACCAGGTCGGCGGCCTGCTCGGCGGGTACGTGGCGGCTGTCCAGGTTGGCCACGACCACGTCGTAGTCGCCTTCCACCCGGCTCACGTGCTCGGGTGTCACCGTGGCCACGCGCATCCCGGTCCGCGCGAACCGGGCACCGGTGGCGTTGGCTCCGGTGAGGTCGTCCGCCACCACGAGGACCTGGGCCACGGCACTGCTCCTTCGCACGAAACGCTGGGGTAACCTCCCTCCAACATAGAGCCAAAGCCCGCCCTCCGCCTCCGGACGGGGGACCCGTGACCCGCGAGAGGGCAACCAACCGGTTGGCACCCGGCTACCATGGGAGCATGACACGCACCGAAACCACCCGTGCGCTCCTCCTGAACGCCGCCCGGCGGGAGTTCACCGCCCATGGCATCAGCGGCGCCCGGGTCGATCGGATCGCGGAGCGGGCGGGGGTCAACAAGCAGCGCATCTACGCGTACTTCGGCAGCAAGGAGAAACTCTTCGAGCGCGTCATCGAGGGGGCCCGCCAAGAGCTCGCCGAGGTGGTGTCCCTGGACGACACCGGCCCCGCCGAGTACGTCAGGCACGTCCACGAGTACCATCGCGACCACCCCGACCTGCTGCGGCTCCTGCTGTGGGAGTCGCTGTACTACGGTGACCGCCGACTGCCCGGGGAGGACGAGCGCGCGCCCGCCTACGCCCGCAAGGTCGAGCAGCTGGCCGAGGCCCTGGGCGAGCCGCCCTCGGACCGCACCCGGCGCACCCTCCTTCTCCTGATCGGCATCGCCGCCCTGCCGAACATGCTCCCCCAGCTGTCCAGGATGGTCCTCGGCACGGACCCGGGTGATCCGGAGGCCGAGCGGGCCCTGGCGGACTTCCTCGCCGAGTTCGTCGACGCCGCGCTCGGCGCGGACGGCCGCGGCTGAGGAGCCCCGCCCGCGGCCGGATCACCCGGAGCTCGGCGCGACCACCGCCCCCGTCTCGGCGCTGCGCCGGGCCGCCTCGATGACCTCCAGCCCGTGGATCACCTCGTGCGGGTCGACCGGCGGCGGCTCACCCTCGCCGACCGCGTCCCGCACCGCCGCGTAGAACTCCGGGTAGGCGCCCCTGGCGCCGGGCACCCGCCGGACCCGACCGTCCGCCCCGAGGGTTCCCCACGCCTCCTCCGGCTGCACGCCCCAGTCCGGCGCGTCCGGGCGCTCACCCGCTCCCAGACGGTCCTCCTGGCCGTCCATCCCGTGGCTGGTGAACGCCGCCTCGTCCCCGAGCACCCGGAAACGCGGCCCGGTCTGGGCGGCCAGCGCGCTCATCCACAGGTGGGAGCGGGTGCCCCGTTCGTGTGTGAGCGCGAGGAACACGTCGTCGTCCGCCCCGACCCCGTCGCGCAGGGCGTCGACCTCGGCGTAGACCGAGGCGACCGGGCCGAACAGGTTGACCGCCTGGTCGATCAGGTGCGGCCCCAGGTCGTACAGGATCCCGGCGCCGTCAGCGACCGACCCGCTGTCCCGCCACGTTCCCCTGGCCTCGGGACGCCAGCGCTCGAACCTCGACTCGAACCGGTGCACCCGCCCCAGCGCACCCTCCTCGACCAGCCGCCACAGCGTCAGGAAGTCGGCGTCCCAGCGCCGGTTCTGGTACACGGTGAGCACCTGTTCGAGCCGCTCGGCCAGGTCGGTCAGCTCCCGCGCCTCGCCTGCGGTGAGCGCGAACGGCTTGTCGACCACCACCGCCAACCCCGCCTCCAGAGCGGCCCTCGCCAGCGGGGCGTGGGTGTGGTTGGGGGTGGTCACGACCGCGATCTCGTACCGGTCCGCGTCCGCCCACAGGTCGGCGGCGGTCGGGTAGACAGTGACCCCCGGGTAGCGGGCCTCGGCGGCCGCGCGGCGTCCGGGGTCCTTGGTGACCACGGCGGACAGGCGCAGCCCCGGGACCGCATCGATGATCGGCGCGTGGAAGACCTCGCCGCCCTTCCCGTAACCGACCAGCGCGACGTGCAGCTCGGGTCCGTCGTGTGCGCCCGGTCCGGGGCGGTGGGATGCGTCAGACATGCCCCCAATCTACGACCCGGTGACACGCGGGGATCCAGCAAGATCGGGTCGCAAGTTTTCGTATTGTTACGCAAGTTTTTGCGACAAGTCTGGACATGTGGACAAGAGGGGACTTTCATCATCAACAGATGACCTACGCCACACCGATGTGGTCGTTCGCCACCGGGCGCCCGCGGGCGGACGACGGAAGGGTTGCCATGCGACACACACGGAGCAGTACACCGAGAGGCCGCGCGCTCCTGGCGGCCGGCTGCGCGGTCCTCCTCGCCTCAGGGTGCGGCTACCTCAGCGGTGAGGGCGGCGGCGGCACCGTCGACACCTCCGGTATGGACTGCTCTCCCTTCGAGCAGTGGACGGACATCGGCGGCACGGTCACCATCTACGCCTCGATCCGGGACGAGGAGGCCGAGCGGATGCGGCGCTCCTGGGAGGAGTTCTCCGCCTGCACCGGGATCACCATCGACTACGAGGGCAGCGGCGAGTTCGAGGCCCAGCTGCCCATCCGCCTGGACGGCGGCAACGCCCCCGACCTCGCGCTCATCCCCCAGCCCGGTCTGCTCCAGCGCGTGGTCGAGGACGGCCACGCCCTCCCCGTCTCCGACGGCGTTCGCGCCAACGTCGAGGCCGGTTGGGGCGAGGACTGGCGCAGCTACGCCACGGTCGACGGGCAGCTGTACGGCTCCCCCTACGGCGCCAACATGAAGTCGATGGTCTGGTACTCCCCCACGTTCTTCGCCGAGAACGGCTACGAGGTCCCCCGGACCTGGGACGAGATGATGGCGCTCACCGAGGACATCGCCGCCTCCGGCACCAAGCCGTGGTGCGTGGGCTTCGAGTCCGGGGACGCCACCGGCTGGCCCGGCACCGACTGGATCGAGAACGTGCTGCTGCGCACCTCCGGCGGCGACGTGTACGAGGACTGGATCTCCCACGACATCCCCTTCGACGCCCCCGAGATCGAGGAGGCCTTCGACCTGACCGGCGACATCCTCCTCGACGAGGAGTACGTCAACGGCACCTTCGGCGGACCGGACAGCATCGCCGTCACCTCCTTCCAGGAGGCCGGGCTCCCGCTGCTCGACGGAGGGTGCGGCCTCTACCTGATGGGCTCCTTCTACGCGGCCAACTTCGACGAGGACGTCGAGATCGCCGAAGACGGCGACGTCTACGGGTTCGTCCTGCCCCCGCTGGAGGAGGGCGCCGAGGTGCCCGTCATGGGCGGCGGCGAGTTCGCCGTCCCCTTCAGCGACCGCCCCGAGGTCAACGCCGTCCACGAGTACCTGTCCACGGCCGAGTACGCCGACAGCCGCGCCTCCGAGGGCGCCTGGGTGTCCGCCCACCGGGACCTCGACCCCGCCACCCTGACCGATCCGACCGACCGGTTCACCCAGGAGGTCCTGACCGACCCCGACACCGTGTTCTACTTCGACGCCAGCGACTCCATGCCCTCGGCCGTCGGCACCGACGTGTTCTGGGGCGGCATGGTCGACTGGGTGACCGGAACCCCCACCTCCGACGTCCTGGAGTCCGTGGAGTCCGCCTGGTAGGACGCCCCGACACGGCCCACCGGGGCCGCCTCCGCCCGCACTCCCCCGCCCGGGATCCGGCCTCGCCCGGATCCCGGGCCCCGGCACCGACAAGAGGCTTTCATGGAGTTCTCGCTCCTCGACGAGCTGCCCAAGATCGTGTGGATGCTCATCGGGATCGCCGCCTTCCTCGGCGTCATCGGCCTGGTGCTCGTCCTCCTCGACGTCCCCCGCACCAAACGCGACCGCTGGCAGGCCGTCGTCTTCCTCGCGCCCGCGCTGATCCTGCTCGTCGGCGGACTGCTCTATCCGGTGGTGCGCACCACCGTGCTGTCCCTCCACGACCGCTCCGGAACGGAGTTCGTCGGACTGGCCAACTACGTCTGGATGTTCCAGCGGCCGGAGATCCTGCTGGTCCTGCGCAACACCCTGCTCTGGGTGCTGTTCGCCCCCCTCCTGGCCACCGCCATCGGACTCGTCTACGCGGTCCTGGTCGACCGCTCCCGGTTCGAGCCGGTCGCCAAGTCCCTGGTCTTCATGCCGATGGCGATCTCGTTCGTCGGCGCGGGCATCATCTGGCGGTTCGTCTTCGCCTACCGGCCCGCCGACCAGGAGCAGTACGGGCTGTTCAACCAGATCATCGTGTGGTTCGGCGGGCAGCCGCGGCTGTGGCTGCTGGAGCAGCCGGTCAACACCTTCCTCCTCATCCTGGTCCTCATCTGGGTCCAGGCGGGGTTCGCCATGGTGGTCCTGTCCGCCGCCATCAAGGCGATCCCGGCGGAGATGGTCGAGGCGGCCCGGATCGACGGCGCGGGCCCCTGGCAGCTGTTCACCCGGATCACCCTGCCGACCGTGTGGCCGACGCTGCTGGTCGTCCTCGTCACCATCACGGTGCAGACCCTGAAGATCTTCGACATCGTCCGCACCATGACGGGCGGCAACTACGGCACCAGCGTGATCGCCAACGAGATGTACAGCCAGGCCTTCCAGCAGGGGCAGGTGGGCCAGGGCTCGGCTCTGGCGGTCTTCCTCTTCCTCCTGGTCATCCCGCTGGTGATCGTGCAGATCCGACGCACGCGCAAGGCGAGGGAGCTCTCATGACCCAGGCCACCACCCCCACCGCCTCGCCCACGGCGGAACGGGCGCCGAAGCGCACGGCCGCCTCACGCACCGGCGGTCCCGCGTCCCGTGTGCGCGCCCGGCTGAGCGGAGCGACGGCCAGCGCGGCGGCGATGGTGATCGCCGTGCTCTGGACCGTACCGACCGCCGGGCTGTTCGTCTCCTCCTTCCGGCCCGCCGAACAGATCCGCACGACCGGCTGGTGGACGTTCCCGGCCTCCCCTGAGGTGACCCTGGACAACTACCGGGACGTCCTGTTCGGGTCCGCGGGCGACGGGCGGCTCGCCAGCCACCTCGTCAACTCCATCGTCATCACCCTGCCCTCGACGCTGTTCGTCCTGGGCCTGGCGGCGCTCGCCGCCTACGCGCTGGCCTGGATCGACTTCCGCGGCCGGGACTGGATCTACCTGGGCGTCTTCGCCCTCCAGATCGTCCCGCTCCAGATGTCCCTGGTGCCGCTCCTGCGGTTCTTCTCCCAGGGCGTGAGCGTGGGCGGGGTCCAGGTCCTGCCCGCCTGGGAACTCACCGGGGCCATGGCGTTCACCAACGTCTGGGTGGCGCACACGATCTTCGGTCTGCCGCTGGGGATCTTCCTGCTGCACAACTTCGTCGCGCAACTGCCGCGCTCCCTGTTCGACGCGGCGCGCGTGGACGGAGCCGGGCACGGCAGGATCTTCCTGCGGATCGTGCTGCCCCTGCTCACCCCGGCCCTGGTGTCCCTGGGGATCTTCCAGTTCCTGTGGGTGTGGAACGACCTGCTGGTCGCCCTCATCTTCACCGGGGGCGACAGCGCCACCGCCCCGCTCACCGTGCAGCTCGCCGAACTGGCTGGAACCCGGGGCGAGGACTGGCACCGGCTCACGGCGGGCGCCTTCGTGGCGATGGTCGTACCGCTGACCGTCTTCTTCCTCCTCCAGCGCTACTTCGTCCGCGGCCTGCTCGCGGGCAGCGTCAAGGGCTGAGAGCCCCGGGGAGCCGCCCTTCGAGCGCCCGAACACGGTCCGAAGCGAAACACGGAGGACCGGAACAAGCGCGGTCAGCAGCCGCGCAGCGCCGCCCGCGCGGCCTCCAGGACGGTGGTCCGGTACGCGGCGCCGAACAGGCACACGTGCACCAGGAGGGGGTGGAGCTGGTGCAGCGCCACCCGGGAGCGCCAACCGTCGGCCAGCGGCGCCACCTCGTTGTAGGCGTCCCGCACCCGGTCCAGGAAGGGCAGTCCGAACAGCGCGAGCATGGCCAGGTCGCCCTCCCGGTGGCCGCCGTGCGCGGCGGGGTCGACCAGCACCGCTCCCCCGTCCCGCCAGATGACGTTGCCGTTCCACAGGTCGCCGTGCACGCGGGCGGGGGGTTCGGGGGTCCCGGCCAGGTCGGGGACGGCCTCGACCACCCGCTCGACGAGCCGGCCGTCGGAGGGGGTCAGCGTTCCCTGGTCGACGGCCCGGCGCAGGTAGGGGCGGAGCCGCTGCTCGGCGTAGAAGCGCGGCCAGTCGGAGGAGGGGGTGTGGTCCATGGGCAGCGGGCCGATGTAGCCGGGCCAGGCCGCCCCGAAGTGGTCGGCGCCGGTCAGGTGCATCCCGGCGAGTTGGCGGCCCAACCGCTCGGCGGCGGGGGCCGAGGGTTCGCGCTCCGCCACCCACGGCAGGACGAGGATGCGCTCGTCCCAGGCCACGACGTCGATCACGGGTGACCCGGGCCCGTGCCCCAACCACTCCAGACCGCGCGCCTCGGCCGTGAGCACCCCGCTGGCCGGCGCCCCCCGCGGCAGGGACTTGACGAACAGCCGGGTGCCGTCGGTGAGTTCGGCGTAGGAGATCTCCCAGTCATGGCTGCTGCCGGCCCGCGCGGCACGGCGGACGCCCCGGCCCAGCAGCGCGGTCAGGCGTTCGGCCATCGTTCCGGTGACCGGGTCCCGGCGGCGCTCCTCCCGGTCCCCGTCACCGTCACCGCCGCCGACGGGGCACACGATCGGCTCTCCGTCCACCCGGGCTACCCGCGCAGCCGGACGACGAGTTCACCGGTCAGGCCCTTGGCGGCGGCTTCGACCATGCTGAGGACGGCCGTGAAGCCGTCGTCGCCGCCGTAGTACGGGTCGGGCACCTCGGGGTTGGGTCCGGCCCCCGGCGTGAACGACCGGAACAGGCGCAGGCGGTCGGCGGAGAAGCCGAACTCCTCACCCCGTTCGCTCACCACCGCGCGCAGGTCCTCCAGGTTGTCCAGGTCCAGGGCCAGGACCAGGTCCCGTTCGGCGAGCAGGGACGGGGTGAACTGCCTGGCCGTGTGGTCGGTCAGGTACCCGTGGACGCGCAGGGTGGAGGCGGCGCGCGGGTCCATGCCCCCGCCCACGTGCCAGTCGCCCGTCCCGAAGCTGTCCACGGCGACGAGGTCGCCCAGACCCGCCCGTTCGAGGTCGGCGGCCAGGACCTTCTCGGCCATGGGCGATCGGCAGATGTTCCCCAGGCACACGAGGCTGACGCGGTACGGCCCGGCGGGGTCACGCGGTTCCGGCAAGCTCATACCCCTTACCGTAACGAAAAACCGCGCAGCTCACCCGCCTGGCGTCCCAGGAGACCCGAAGCCGTGCCCTTGTGGGCCTCCGCCGCTCCCGGGGATTGTCGTCCGGGCGCCGCCCGGGTTCCGCGAGACGAGGCGAGCCGCTGGCGAGGAACGAGCGTCAGGCGCCGCCAAGGATGAAGGACCCCCGGCCTTTCGGGTGCCCGGCCACGGTCCGAAGCGGAGGCCAGGACGCACACCGCCTACCCCTTGGGCAGGCGCACCACGGTGACGAAGAAGTCGTCGATCTGGCGGACCACCTTGATGAACTGCTCGAAGTCCACCGGCTTGGGCACGTAGGCGTTGGCGTGCAGGCGGTAGCTGCGCAGCACGTCCTCCTCGGCCTCGGAGGTCGTCAGCACCACGATGGGGATGTGCGCCAGCGCGTCGTCGGCCTTGACCTCCTCCAGGACCTCGCGGCCGTCCTTGCGGGGGAGGTTGAG
Source organism: Nocardiopsis sp. FIRDI 009 (assembly GCF_003386285.1). Taxonomy (GTDB): domain Bacteria; phylum Actinomycetota; class Actinomycetes; order Streptosporangiales; family Streptosporangiaceae; genus Nocardiopsis. The sequence continues at coordinate 19,848 of NZ_QPNC01000005.1, read as the reverse complement.
GTCGAGCAGGATCAGGTGCGGGCGGGGTGCGTCGGCGTACTCGCCCTCCCGGCGCAGGAACCGCAGGGCCTCCACGCCGTCCGAGACCACGTGCAGCCGGTTGCCCAGCTTGTGTTCCTCGAACGCCTCCTTGGTCATGAGGACGTCCCCGGGATCGTCCTCGACCAGCAGCACCTCTATCGGATGCACCAACATGACCTCGCTCAAGCTTCCAGACCCCTGCTCAGGGCCCCGCCCCGTCACCGGGGGGAACCGTACCGCCATCGGTGACGGACCGGACGGACGGCGTTCGGCCGGGCTCTGCGCCCGACCCGGCTCCGCCCGCTCCGGAGGCGTCGGTACCCACGGGCCGCCGCGCGGCCGCCGGCGCCGGGTCCACGTCCGTGTCCGCGGTCGTGGCTCCGGCGTCCTCCGCACCCTCGTCCCCGATATCGTCGTCGACGTCCTCGACGGTTCCCGCCGTGTCGGCCGTCACGTCCTCGTCGGGGTCCGCGGGCAGGGACCAGCATATGCGCGTTCCGGTCCGACCGGTGTCCTGCGACCCGTCGTCGACGTCCAACCAGATCCGACCGCCGTGGAACTCCACGATCTTCTTGCACATCGCCAGGCCGATGCCCGTTCCCGTGTACTTGTCACGGGTATGCAACCGCTGGAAGATCACGAAGATGCGCTCGGCGTACTGCGGTTCGATCCCGATCCCGTTGTCGGCGCAGCAGAACACCCACTCGTCGCCGCTGCGCTCGACGCTGATGTGGACCCGCGGGTCCTCCTCGGCGCGGAACTTCACGGCGTTGCCCACCAGGTTGAAGAACACCTGGGTGAGCAGGGTGCGGTCGCCCTGGACCGTGGGCAGGGGGTCGCTCGTGACCTCGGCTCCCGCCTCCTCCAACCTGGTCGACAGGCTGCTGAGCGCGTCGCCCAGCGCCACGTCCAGGTCCACGGAGGCGAAGTCCTTGGTCCGGCCGACCCTGGAGAAGGCCAGCAGGTCGTTGATCAGGGTCTGCATGCGCTTGGCTCCCTCGACCGCGAAGTCGATGTAGGAGTCGGCGCGCTCGTCCAGCTGCCCGTGGTAGCGGCGTTGCAGCAGCTGGCAGAAGCTCGCCACCTTGCGCAGCGGCTCCTGGAGGTCGTGGGAGGCGACGTAGGCGAACTGTTCGAGTTCCAGGTTGGAGCGGCGCAGTTCCTCGGCCTGGTGTTCCAGCAGCGTGGACTGCTCCTGGAGGGCGCGGCGCGCGCTGGCCACCGCGTCGAGGTCGTGCACGATGCGTTCGCGCATGGCGTCCACGTCCTGGCCGAGCCGGACGATCTCCGGCGGCCCGTGCAGGCTGATGCGGTGGGCGTAGTATCCCTCCGACACCTGCCGCATGTGCCCGGCGAGTTCCTCCAGGGGGCGCAGCACCCATTGCTGGAGCATGACCCACAGGAACACCGACAGGAACACCACGACCAGACCGACCAGGACCAGCAGCGCGACGACCTGCTGCGTGGCCGTCGTCAACCCGGTGCGGGCCTCGTCGATCTCGCTGCGGAGCTGTTGGTCGGTGGCGTCGCTGACGCGGTTGAGCTCCAGGAAGAGCACCCGGCCGTTCTGGAGGTCCTCCTGGGAGGGTGTCTCCCCGTTGCTCACCTGCTCCAGGACGGGCTCGGCGAACTCCGTGGTCCACTGCTCCCCGGCGGCGAGCAGGTCCTCGATGTTGGAGGCCACGGCGGGGTTGTCCTCGGCCAGGCGGGCGAGGTCGGCGCGGTTGTCCAGCAGGGTGACGTTGGCCGCCATGTAGGGCTCCAGGAACTCGCGGTCCTGGGTGAGGATGTAGCCGCGCAGGGCGTGGTCCTGGCTGAGGTAGGCCGAGCGGGTCTGTTCGACGGCGTTCACGGTCGGTGTCAGCGAGTCCACCTGCAACGTGAGCGAGTCACGGGCGTTGAGCGCGGCCAGCGTGATCACCGACACGGCCGTGACCAGCACGACCGCGACCACGGTCAGCAGGCTGGTGACACGGCGGCGCAGGCTCCAGGAGGCCCGCGGCCCGGCCAGGCCGCGCGGTACGCCGTCCACGAACAGGACTCCGCCGACCGGTGTTCCCGGGGAGCGGCGGGGCTCGTTCCCCTCGGATTCCACGGCCGCCTCCTCGGTACGGCTCACTCCGCGGCCCCGTCAGCGCCGTGCGTGATGAGCAGCATCGCCACGTCGTCCTGGAGCGGTCCGCCGTTGCTGCGCTCGGCCTCGTCCACCACGTGTTCGGGCAGGAGGTTCAGGGGCACCCCCTGGTCGAGGACGCCGCTGATCATCCGGCGCAGGCCCGCGACCTCCAGGCGCGCGGGCGGGCCTCCGTCGTAGGCGTCGACGAGGCCGTCGGTGTAGAAGAGCATGCTCGCGCCCACCGGCAGGACGACCTCGTCGACGTCGGCCTGTTCGACGGGGAAGACGCCCAGCGGCGGCTGCGGGGAGGCCTGGGTCTCCACGACCGAGCCGTCCTGGACGACCAGGGGCGGCGGGTGGCCGAGAACGCGGACCCGGACGCGGTCGGTGCCGGTGTCGAGGCTGGCCATGCACAGCGTCGCGTACATCTCCTCCTGGGCCCGCTCGCTGACCAGGATCTCCTCCAGGTTCGGCAGGACGCGCTCCTCGGCGACGCCGGCCATGACGAGGGTGCGCCAGGCGATGCGCAGGCTCACTCCGAGGGCCGCCTCGTCGGGGCCGTGGCCGCTGACGTCGCCGATGATGACGTGCGTGGTGCCGTTCTTCTCGACCGCGTCGTAGAAGTCACCGCCGACCACGGCGCGCTTGCGGCCCGGCCGGTAGTAGGCGCGGTGGCTCAGGGGTGAACTCTGGAGCAGGACCTGGGGCAGCAGGCCGCGTTCGAGGCGTGTGTTCTCACGGGCGCGCATGCGGGCCTCGTGCAGTTGCCGGGCGTTCTCGTCGGCGCGGCGGCGCTCCAGGGAGTAGCGCAGGCTGCGACCGAGGAGGGAACCGTCGACCTGGCCCTTGACCAGGTAGTCCTGGGCACCGGCGGCGACTGCGGCCACGCCCTCGTGTTCGTCGTCGAGACCGGTGAGGACGACGACGGCGGCCGAGGGCGCGCTCTGGAGCACCTCGCGCAGCAGGTCCAGGCCCTGGGCGTCGGGGAGGTTGAGGTCGAGCAGGACGCAGCCGCGGAAGTCCTTGAGGGGCGCGCGGGCGTCCGCGAGGGTGGGGACCCACGTGATGCGCGTGGTCAGGGGGGTGTCGGCGAGCAGTTCCTCGGCGAGGAGGGCGTCACCCGGGTCGTCCTCGACGAGCAGGACGTCCACCGATTCGACCGGCGCCTCCAGACGGTGGGGCGGGGCGGTGCCATCACCGAGGGCGGCGCCGTCATGCGCGGCGGCGCCGTGTGTGGTGGCGGTGCTGGCCGCCTCGTCGCCGATCACCGTCACGGGATCGTGCCCTGTTCTCCTGGTATCCACTCATCGCCTTTGGTCTGCTGGCCCGTGGGGCGCTGTCGCGCCGCGTGTCCCGGGGTTGGACACCTCGGGTCTTCCCGGCGGTTCGGACCCGCACGACAACCAAACGATAAACGCCACAGCGACCTGTTGACCAGCGAGCGTGACGAGACACATCCAACGGAGGCGCGTTCGGAGGCCGTCCCCGCGTCGCACGCGGCGGCCGCCGAAACCGCTCGGCGGTGCACGTGCAGGCCCGCCTGCAAGGGGTTTCGGCACGCGCATCGGCGCGTGCAGGGGAACGTGCCGGATGTGATGTTCCGCTCGGTACGGGCGTGTATGGGCAATTTATCTGACACCTCGTCATATACCTCTTGACACGCCCTCCCATCTTGGTGACATCATGTCATGAAATTCTCCACACGGAAGGCGGACGACCCGGATGAGCACGACGGTCCAGGCCACTACGTCCCAGGACGCCGGGGTCCCGTTCTCCGAACGGCTCAAGGCCGCGACCTGGCAGGACCACGAGGCGGCGGAGTACCACGGGTTCACCCGGGCCCTCCTGGGCGGCACGCTCCCGATCGACGGCTACACCGCGATGGTCGCCCAGCACTACTTCGCCTACGCGGCCCTGGAGGACCTCGGCCGCGCGCTGGCGGACGACCCGGTGGCGGGCCGCTTCCAGTGGCCCGGTCTGCCGCGCGTCCCCGCGCTCGTGCGCGACCTGGAACACCTCCTCGGCCCCGGGTGGCGCGACCGGATCTCCCCCAGCCCGCCCACCCGCACCTACGTGGCCCGCATCGAGCAGATGGCCGACCACCCCGAGGGGTTCGTCGCCCACCACTACACGCGGTACATGGGCGACGTGTCCGGCGGCCAGTTCATCCGCCAGGTGGCCGCCAGGGCCTACGGACTCACGCACGAGGGCCTGTCCTTCTACGTCTTCGACGAACTCGGCAGCCTGCCCCGGTTCCGCTCCGACTACCGCCAACGCCTCGACGCCCTGGGCCTGGACCCGGCCGCCGCCGACCGGCTCGTCCGCGAGACCCGCCTGGCCTACCAGCTCAACACCGAGGTCCTGGCCGACCTGGGACGCACGTGGGGAGCGCGGTAGGAGAACGCCCTCTCCGCCCCTGCGACGACCGTGCCGGAGCACCCGACCGCCCCCGCGGCACGCACCGCGGTGACCTCCACGCGTGACACCATAGGAGGATGCCCAAGATCACGGCACCGACCATCGCCGCGCACCGTGCCCGCACGCGGGAGCGCATCATGGCGGCCGTCGACGAGCTGATCCGGTCACAGGGGATCGACCGCGTCTCCATGACCCACGTGGCCAACGCCGCAGGCATCACCCGCACGGCCCTGTACAACTACTTCCCGGACAAGGCGACGCTGCTGTTGGCCTTCACCGAGGAGGTCAGCAACGCGTTCGTCGAGCAGTACGAGCGCGAACTGCCCTCGGGGGTGTCGGCGGCGCGCCGGGTCTCCGCGTTCGTCCGCCTCCAGCTCGAAGGCATCGTCGCCCATCCGCATCCGCCGGCGGCCGAACTCGGGGCCAGCCTCGGCCCGGACGCCTACCAGGCGCTCGCCGCGCACGTGGCGCCCATGCAGCGCCTGCTCACCGGAATCCTGGAGGAGGGCGCCGCTGCGGGCGAGTTCGACCCGCTGCCCGCCGAGGCGACCGCCCGGCTCACCCTGTCCATGGTGGGATCCCAACGGATCCCGCTCGTCAGCGGTGAGATCGACCTGGACGAGACCCACGCGCTCGTCACCCGGTTCGTCCTCCGGGCACTGGGGGTGGCGTCCGAAACCGTCGACACGATCTTGCCGAAATCCACACGCACCGTGACTCACGGTATGAGTTCGTGATCACAGCGCGATAAGGGCGGGTCCGTAACCCGATCGGGCAACCACGCCCAGAGGGACCGAGTCGCGACGTGTCGGTGTCTTCGGCGAGAATCGGGCTGCCCGCCCCTCCCGGGCGCCCGACCACCCCGTCGAGTCGTGAGGCCCTCCCCGACGTGTCCCTCGTGCTGATCCTGTTCGGCGCCGTCCTGGTGTCGCTCGCCCTGTTCAACAAGGTGCCCCGTTACGCGGCGTCCCGGATCCGGCTGGTCTCGGCACGGCTCACCGAGCAGGGACGCGCCCTGTGCACGGCGGTCGGAGGCAGCGCGCTGATCGTGGCGTTCTTCCTCACCCTCTCCGGCCTCTGAGGCCGCCGGCCTCCCCCGCCATGCGCACGAGCAGACCGCCGACCGCCGTGGCGGCCGCCCCGCCCGTCACCGCCGCGACCGTGGCCAGCCGCGCACGCAGGCGACTGTCACGACGGGCGGCCGACTCCGCCTCCGTCCGGGCCCGGACGTCGAACGCGCCGCCGCACAGCTTCGCGTCCAGCTCCACCGCCCGCCAGCACGACGGCCAGGGGCGCAGCGGCGCGAGCCCGCCGGGCGCCCCGTTCGTGCGCGGTTTCCACCGCACCGGGGCGGCGGACCCCGCCCCGGGGACCGGGAGGGCCCGCGGTTCGGGGCCGCTGTAGCGGAGTTCACCGGGGGCGTTGGCCAGCAGTTCCGCGAGCAGCTTGGCGCAGGCCCGAGCGTCCCCCAAGGCGGTGTGCTGACCGGTCGGCCAGTCCCCGCTGAGCGCGTGGGAGGCCCGGGCGAGCGAGTACCGGCGCAGGTCGAGCTGGGAGCGCAGGGCGCGCAGCGTGCACAGGCCGGACTGGCCGGCGGGGAGCCCCGCCGGGACCAGCTCGGAGGCCAGGAAGCGCTGTTCGAAGTCCAGGTTGTGGCTGACCACGACCGCGCCGGAGAGGAGTCCGGTCAGCTTGGGGACCAGTTGGGCCGAGGTGGGGGCGCCGACGGTGTCGCTGTCGCCGATGCCGTGGAACTCACGCCCGCTCACCGGCGCGCACGGGTCCACCAGCGTGTTGAACTCCTCGACCACCGCTCCGTCGCCGCGCATACGCACCACGGCGATCTCGACGACGCGGGCGCCCGCGCTCGGGTCCAGTCCCGTCGTCTCGGTGTCGAGCACCGCGTACTCCAGGTCCGCCGCCCGCAGGCCGACCCGCCTCCGGGTCAGCGCGCCCATCCGCAGCGTTCCCATCGCGTGCTCCACTTCCTCGTCACCGCCGACCCACCGGCGTTCGGGCCGGCCCGTGCTCGAACCGACCTTACTCCCCGTGCGCACCGGTACCACGGTCGTCCGCGGAGCCGCCCGGTCCCGACACGGCCGGGGCGCCCGGGTGAGCGGGGACAGGGGGCCGATGAGGGTGGTCGATCCCACCCCACAACCGGAAGAAAGGTGCGTTATGTAACGTTCTTAGTCGTGTCCACCGATGGACACTCCCCGCGTACCCGAACCTCAACGGCGAGGAGAGCCCGTATGCCCCGACCGCCCGTCGACCTCCACGGCCCCCGACCGACGCCTTCGGCGCAGAGCCCACGGCCGACGCTGAGCCCGCACCCGGAGTACGTGCCCCTCGCCGAGGTCATCCGTTCCGGCATGCGCGAGAGCGTGCACTACGGCGCGGTGGTCGCGCTGTCCGCCGCCGGACGGATCGCGCTCGCGCGCGGCCCCGTCCACCAGCCGATGTTCCCCCGCTCCGCCGCCAAGCCCTTCCAGGCCCTGGCCATGCTGCGCGCGGGCGCCCCGCTGGAGGGCCCCTCCCTGGCCATCGCCGCGGGCAGCCACGGCGGGGAGGACCTGCACGCCGCCGAGGCCGAGCGCATCCTCGCCAAGGCCGGGCTCACCCCCGACGCGCTGCGGTGCCCCGCGGACATCCCCGGCGGACGGGCCGCCCGCCACGCGTTCCTGCGGGCGGGCCGCGAACCCGAACGCCTCCTGATGAACTGCTCCGGCAAGCACGCGGGCATGCTCTCCGCCTGCGTCCGACAGGGCTGGAGCACCGACGACTACCTCGACCCGGAGCACCCCCTCCAGGTCCTCGTCCGCGAGACGATCGAGGAGCTGACCGAGGAGCGTGTGGCGCACACCGCCGTCGACGGCTGCGGAGCGCCCCAGCTCGCCGTCTCCCTGGTCGGGCTCGCCCGTGGCCTGTGGCGCATGCGCACCGCCCCCGAGGGCAGCCTCGAACGCGCCGTCACCGACGCCATGAGCGCCCACCCGGAGTACGTGTCGGGCGCCGACCGGATCGACACCGAGCTGATGACCCGGGTCCCGGGGATGGTGGCAAAGATCGGCGCGGACGGGGTGCACCTCATCGGCGCGCCCACCGGAGAGACCGTCGCGGTCAAGATCAGCGACGGCGACGCCGAGGAGCGGGCGCGTACCCTGGTCGCACTCGACGCGCTGCGCACCGTCGGCGTGGACGTCTCCCCCGTCCAGGATCGGCTGCGCGTCGAGATCCACGGCGGCGGCGCGCCCGTCGGGGAGGTCCGCGCGCTGTAGACCGGACATCCGACCCCCCGGTGGGACTCGACCTCGGAAGGGCACCACAGTGCCGGACACCCTCAAGGACATCGTCATCGTCGGCGCCGGTATGGCGGGGCTGCACGCCGCGGAGGCACTGCGGGAGCAGGGCTTCGACGGACGGCTCACGCTGGTCGGCGAGGAACCGTACCGCCCCTACTCGCGGCCCCCGCTGTCCAAGGAGGTCCTGACCGGGGTCGGGATGGACCCGTCCAACGGCGGACCCGGCTGGCTCGTGGGCCACCGGGCCCTCCGGTTGCGCGACGACGCCGACGTGGACGCCCTGGGCCTGGACCTTCGCCTGGGCACCCGCGCGGTCGGGCTCGACACCCGAACGCGCGAGGTCGAGGTGGCCGGGCCGGAGGGCGCCGGGACCGTGCGCTACGACGGCCTCGTCATCGCCAGCGGTGCGCGGGCCCGGCGCCCCGACACGGCCCTGGACGGTGTGCACGTCCTGCGCACCCTCGACGACGCCGAGGCCGTACGCGCGGCCTTCGACTCGGGTGGCCGCCTCGTGGTCGTCGGGGCGGGGTTCGTCGGCGCGGAGGTGGCGGCCAGCGCCCGCGCCGTGGGCATGGAGGTGACCCTGGTGGAGGCGGCGCCGACGCCGCTGACCCGGGTGATCGACCCGAGGATCGGTCGGGTCCTGACCGAACTGCACCGGGAGAACGGGGTCGACGTGCGGCTCGGGGTCGGCGTGACCGGGTTCGAGGGCGCCGACCGCGTCGAACGCGTCCGGTTGGCGGACGGGTCGTCGATCGAGGCGTCCCTCGTGGTGGCCGGGCTGGGCGTCCGGCTGAACACCGAGTGGCTGCGCGGTTCGGGCGTGGAGCTGCTCCCCGACGGCGCGGTGGTCTGCGACGAGTTCTCCGCCGCGTCGGTGCCCGGCGTGTACGCCGTCGGCGACCTGGCGAACTGGCCGCACCCGCGCTACGGAGGCCGGATCCGGCTGGAGCACTGGACGAACGCCAGCCAGCAGGGCGCGGCGGCGGCGCGCAACCTCCTCGCGGGTGGCGGCCGAACCCCCTTCACCCCGGTCCCCTACTTCTGGTCGGACCAATACAAGATGAAGATCCAGCTCCTGGGCCAGGGAGCGCCCGCCGATGAGGTCGCCTTCGTGCACGGCTCCCCGGAGGACCGGAAGTTCGTCGCCTTCCTGGGCCGGGGCGGGATGCTCACCGGGGTGCTGGGGCTGCGGTCAACGCCCCGCACCATGCGCTACCGGGGCCTGCTGGAGAAGCCCACGACGTGGGACGAGGCGCTGACCGCCGCGGGGGCTACTCCTTCACGGTGATGGCCTGCTTGGGGCACAGGCGCGCGGCCTCACGCACCTTCTCGTGCAGGTCGGCGGACGGCTCCTCGGCCAGCAGGTAGAGGTAGTCGTCGTCGCGTACCTCGAAGACCTCGGGGGCCGCCCCCACGCACAGGGCGTTGCTCTCGCACTGGTCGAAGTCGACCTCGACTCGCATGGCTGTCCCTTCCTCACGCGGATTGCGGGTGCCTCGACTCTAGTGCCGCTCCGTGCCCCGGCCCACGGGTCCCGCGGCCCCTCGCGGAGGGCTCCTGCGGTGTGTCGTGTGAACCTTCCCGCCGCCTCCGTGGTCCTACCTCCGACGATCCCAACGAGGCCGCCGAGCCCCGTTCCGAGGAGAGGAGCACGGTGACCGCGCACAAGGACACGGCAGAAGAACAACGGCCGGGACCCCACCCCCCGGGGACACCGCCGTCGGAGTACCCGCCCTACGGTCCGAGCGTCCATCCGCCCTACCTCAGACCGAGGCCCCCGCTGCCCCGGGCACCGGGCTGGCTGCCCTTCGCGGTACTGGCGGTCGGTGTCGTCGCCGCGCTGTTGGCCACGCTGAACCGCCCGGGGATCGGGCTGGTCATCACCGGTGTGGTGGCGGGGCTGACGGCGCTGGCCGCCCTCACGGCGCGGCCCGCCGTCACGGAGAGCGGACCGGAGGAGACGGAGGCGTCCGGGGACCCGAACGGGGCCGCCGAGCCCCGGGAGGAGCGTGAACAGGACAGCTCCCGACAGGCCGCGGAGCCGGACGCGACCGCCGCCCCCGAGGGGGGCCGGACCGACGGGCCACGGAGGGGGCCGGAGCCCGCCCGCCACGACGACCCCGAAGCGCGGGCGCCCATCGGATCCCCGGAGCACACGGGCACGGGGACCGAGGAGACCGAGGGTCCCCGGACGGCCGGTGCGCCCGACACGGCCGACGAGGACGGCCGAACGAACCCGCCGCACCACCCCCAGACGCACGGCTCCGGGCGGGAACACACCCCCTGGCCGCCGCACCCGGGGCGACCTCCCCACCGGGCGGCCGCCCCGGCCCCCCAACCCGTGCTGGTGCCGGTCCCCGATCCGGAACCCGAACGCCACGGCCGCGCCTGGTCGGCGGTCTTCGGCGTGCTCGCCGCCGTCCTGCTGGCCACCGCCGCCCTCCGCGACGCGGGCTGGGTCCTCGCCTGGACCCTGACCGGCGCCTTCCTCCTGGCCTCGCTGGCCTTCGCCCTCCACAGCCCGGCCGCACGGCGCGGCCCCGTCGGCGTGGTCGCCGGGAGCCTGGCACTGCTCCGGCACCTCCCGGCGAGCCCGCGCTTCCTGCTCGGCCCCCTGCGCTCCGGCCGCGGCCGGGGGCTCGTGGGTCCCGCCGTGCTCACCACGGCCGTCACCGCCGTGCTGCTGACCGTCTTCGGCGTGCTCTTCTCCTTCGCCGACCCCGTGTTCGCCAGCTACCTGGCCCGCCCGTTCGAGAACGTGAACCTCGGAACGGTCGTCTCCGACCTGTTCGGCGCCGCCCTGGCCGTCCTGTTCACGGGGTCGGCCGTCCTGGCCGCCCGGCGGCGCCCCACGCCGCGTTACGTACCGGTCGCGCCTCCGGAGGCGACCACCGCCTCCTCCGGCCCCACTTGGCCGACCTGGGTGTGGAGCATCCCGCTCGGCTCCCTCATCGCGCTGTTCACGGCGTTCGTCGTGGTCCAGGGAGCGGTGATGTTCGGCGGCGACGACTACGTCCAGTCGGTCACCGGACTCGTCTACGCCGAGTACGCACGGCAGGGGTTCTTCCAGCTCGTCGTGGTCAGCTTCCTGGTCCTGGGCGTCATCGCCCTGGTCACGGCGGTGGTCCCGGCCCGCGAGGCGACCGCCCGCACCGTGCGCAACGCCCTGCTCGGTCTGCTGTGCCTGCTCACTCTCGTCATCCTCGTCTCGGCGATGATGCGGCTCCAGCTCTACATCGACACCTTCGGACTGACGCGCATGCGGGCCAGCGCCGAGGCATGGATCCTGTGGAGCGGCGCCGTGTTCGTCCTGGTCATGGTGGCGGGTCTGGCCAACACGCTCGGCCGCTCCACCGCCTGGCTCCCGCGCGCCACCGTCGCCCTCTCCGCGGTCGCGCTGACCGTGTTCGCCTACGGGAACCCGGACCTGCGCATCGCCGAGAGCCACCAGGACCTCGACCTGGCCACCGTGGACACCGAGTACCTGGGGGACCTGTCCGCCGACGCGGTCCCCGGGCTCATGGAGTTGGCGGGCGACGACCGGGACTGCGCCCTGCTGGGGCTCCGGGACCGGCTGGAGGCCCCCGAGGGCAGGGGCTTCGCCTCATGGAACCTGTCCCGCCGTCAGGGGCGCCAGCAGTTGGCGGAGCTGGGCATGTTCAACTCCGTCGACCTCCTGGAGGCGGACTGCACCGCCGACGCCCGGTACTGACGGCCGCGGCCGGGGCCGGGAGGTGAACCCCCGGTCTCCGGCCGGTCCGCTACCCGGCGAAGCGGTCCGTGGCCTCGATGAGCCGGTCGAGGATGCCGGGCTCGTTGTAGGCGTGCCCGGCGTCGTCGACGATGTGGAACTCCGCCTCCGGCCAGGCCCTGTGCAGGTCGTAGGCGGTGTGGACCGGTGTGCAGACGTCATAGCGCCCCTGCACGATCACCCCGGGGATGTGCCGGATCTTCTCCGCCCCGTCGATGAGCTGGTTCGGGGTCAGGAAACCGCGGTTGGAGAAGAAGTGGTTCTCGATCCGCGCGAACGCCAGCGCGTAGTCCTCGTCGGCGTGCTGGCTCCGGAGCTCCTCGTTGGGCAGCAGGGTGACCGTGGAGCCCTCCCACACACTCCAGGCGCGGGCGGCCGTCAGGCGCACGTCGCGGTCGGGGTCGTTGAGGCGCCGCGCGTAGGCCGCGATGAGGTCGTCGCGCTCCTCCTCGGGGATCGGCGCGAGGTAGGACTCCCACAGGTCCGGGAACAGCATGGACGCGCCCTGCTGGTAGAACCAGCGCAGCTCCTCGTCGCGCAGGGTGAAGATCCCCCGCAGGACGAGCTCGCTGACCCGTTCGGGGTGGGTCTGCGCGTAGGCCAGCGCCAGGCAGCTGCCCCAGGACCCGCCGAACACCTGCCACTCCGACACGCCGGCCATCTCGCGCAGCCGCTCCATGTCCTCGACCAGCGTCCACGTGGTGTTCGCGGACAGGTCGGAGTCCATCCGGCTGGCGTGCGGGGTGGACCGGCCGCAGTTGCGCTGGTCGAACAGCAGGACGCGGTACCGCTCCGGATCGAACAGCCGCCGGTGGGCGGGGTTGCAGCCGCCGCCGGGGCCGCCGTGCAGGAACACCGCGGGTTTGCCCGCGGGGTTGCCGCACAGCTCCCAGTAGACGCGGTTGCCGTCGCCGACGTCGAGCATCCCGGAGTCGTACGGCTCGATGGGCGGGTACAGGGTGCGCAAGGCTGGTGACCTTTCCAGTCGCGGGCCGCCGGACGGTCGTCCGGCGGCGGGAACGAAGAGGCGAGGGGCGTACCGGGTTCCGCGGAAGGAGCCCTCCGTCGCGGGTGGTGGAGGCTGTGGAAGCACCGTCACAGGCGTCCGAGGAGTTCGGCCTTCTTGGCGCTGAACTCCTCGTCGGTGAGCAGCCCCTCGGCGTGGAGTCGTCCCAGTTCGCGGATGGTGGCGAGGATCGTCTCCACGTCCTGCTCGGCCGAGGGGGCCGGACCGGCCCCGGGCAGGGCCGCCGCCTCCGGGGCCGGGGAGGGGGCGAGGTGGGCGTTGATGGTCGCCGCCATGAGCAGGGTCTCGTCACTGCCCTTGGTGCCGTGGGAGACGAGGGTGCACAAGTCGTGCTCGATGTCGGTGGCCTCCGGGGCGGTCGCGCCGCGCAGGTCGATCCGCAGCAGCCCCTCGGTCAGGTCGACCGGCGGGAGCCACCGGGCCTCGGCGATCTCGGTGAGCCGGAACTCCCGCGCCTTCTCCTTCTCCTTGGCCGAACCGGCCATCAGTCCGTCCCACTGGAGCCGGACGCGGGCGCCGTCGAAGGTGGCCGTGCCCTCGGCCGTGCGGGCCTGGAACGGCAGGCGGGCGACCAGTCCCCGGGCCACCTCGCGCGGGTCGGGGGAACCGTCCGCGGTCCCACGGGCCAGACCGGCCGCGGAGGTGATCTGGTCGGCGACGTACTCGGCGACCAGCTCCTTGTCGTGCGGACCGGTGAGCAGCAGCGGGGTCGTCCCGTCCCGGCCGGACACGCCCAGGTTCGCGTACGGGTCGGCGCCGTCGACCAGCCACAGCCGCAACCGCCACCCGCGTCTGCGGTCGCCCCGGTCGAACTCGACCTCGCGCACCGCGGCCAGCGGAACCGCGCACTCACCCAGGTGCTTGAGCAGGGTGGGGACCCTGCGCCCCGAGTCGAACCTGAGCCGAACCGTCTCCCCGTCGAATCGCCAGGTTCCGTAGTGTCCGCGCAGTTCCTCCATGCGGCCCATGGTACGGCGCGCTGCCCGCAGGCGTCGCCCGCGGGCTTACCGGGTAGGACCTGCTGGGCACAGCGTTCCCAGCGCCCCACGCGGGCCGAGCACGCGGACGGGCCCGCCCCGGTCCGTGGTTCCCGAACCGGAGGTCGCCGACGATGTCGAAAGAGAGGGCCGCCGCGGGGGCGGCGGAGTTCCGGGCCGCCCGTGACCTGCTGCTCCGGTACCGCGAGGACCAGCCCAGAGCGCACCGGGAGTTCAGCTGGCCCCGGTCCGAGCGGTTCAACTGGGCCCTGGACTACTTCGACGCGCTGGCCGAGGCCGTCCCCGACCGCACCGCGCTGTGGATCGTCGAGGAGGACGGGAGCGAGGCCAGGTACACCTACCGGCACCTGTCCGAACGCTCCAACCAGGTGGCCAACTGGCTGATCGGCCAGGGGGTGCACCCGGGTGACCGGATCATGCTCATGCTCGGCAACCAGGTCGAGCTGTGGGAGACCACGCTCGCGGCGATCAAACTCGGCGCCGTCGTCTGCCCGACCGCCCCCATGCTCACCGAGAGCGACCTCGTGGACCGGCTGGACCGGGGCGACGTCGCGCACGTGGTGTGCTCCCCCACCGACACCGAGAAGTTCGCGCACCTGCGCGGCCACTGGACGCGTATCTGCGTCGGGTACATGGACGGCTGGCTGAGCTACCCCGACTCCGAGCACGCCGCCCTGGACTTCACGCCGCCGCACCCCACCGGAGCCGACGACCCCCTGCTGCTGTACTTCACCTCCGGCACGACCTCCCGGCCCAAACTGGTCTCCCACTCGCAGCGCTCCTACCCGGTCGGTCACCTGTCGACGATGTACTGGCTCGGCGTCCAGCCCGCCGACATCCACCTGAACATCTCCTCGCCCGGCTGGGGCAAGCACGCCTACAGCAGCGTGTTCGCCCCGTGGAACGCCGAGGCGACCGTCCTGGTGGTGAACCAGGACCGGTTCGACGCCGAGCGGCTGCTGGACCAGGTCGTCCGCTGCGGCGTGACCACCATGTGCGCGCCGCCCACGGTGTGGCGCATGCTCATCCAGACCGACCTGGCCTCCTGGCGCGTACGGCTGCGCGAGGCGGTCGCCGCGGGCGAGCCGCTCAACCCGGAGGTGGTCGACAGGGTGCGTGACGCCTGGGGGATCACCGTCCGCGACGGGTTCGGGCAGACGGAGACGACCATGCTCGTCGGCAACGCTCCGGGGCAGTCCGTCGTACCGGGGTCGATGGGCCGCCCGCTGCCCGGATACGACATCGTGCTCGCCGACCCCACCACCGACGAGAGGGCCGAGACCGGAGAGATCTGCGTCGACCTGTCCGGGGATCCGGTGGGGGTGATGACGGGGTACGCCGACGGCACCGACCTGACCCGCGACGTGACCCGGCTCGGCCTCTACCACACCGGTGACCTCGCCACCCGGGACACCCGCGGCTACATTACCTATATCGGCCGGATCGACGATGTGTTCAAGGCGTCGGATTACCGCATCTCACCATTTGAACTCGAAAGCGTGCTCGTCGAACACGAATTCGTCGCCGAGGCGGCGGTCGTCCCCTCCCCCGACCCGCTGCGTCTGTCGGTGGCCAAGGCCTACGTCACCCTGGCCGAGGGCGTACCACCGGACGCGGACACCGCCCGCGCCATCCTGACCTACGCCCGCGAGCGCCTCTCCCCCTACAAGAGGGTGCGTCGCCTGGAGTTCACCGATCTGCCGAAGACCGTCTCGGGTAAGATCCGACGTGTACAACTGCGGCAGGCCGAAGCCGAGCGCGGCACGGTCACCGACGGCCAGCGCAACCCGCGCGAGTTCTGGGAAGAGGACCTTCCGGGGCTGAAGGACTGATCTCCGACCCCCGGAACGGAATGGACCAGGAATTACCGTCCCACATCATGAGACACCACCTTTTCGTGTCTCACCCGTGTGGTGTTTCCCATCCCGTGATCGACGCCGGAACCCCGTGCGAGCGCGTCCGACCGGGCCCGGGCCGCGCTACTGTCAGTCGCGGCGAAGCCAGCACCGACCGAGGGACCGAGGGGAACACGATGCCGAGCACCAACGACACACGGGTGGCGAGTTACCAGCCACTCATCGCCCCCGGGGACCTGCTCAGGGAACTGCCGCTGGGCCACGAGCGCAACTCCCTGGTCGAGGAGGCGCGCGCCGAGGTCAAGCGCGTGCTCGACGGGGAGGACGACCGTCTGCTGGTGGTCGTGGGACCCTGCTCGGTCCACGACCCCGAGTCGGCGATGGACTACGCCCGGCGCCTGGTCGGACTCGTGCCCTCGCTGCGCGACGACCTGTGCGTGGTCATGCGGGTGTACTTCGAGAAGCCGCGCACCACCGTGGGGTGGAAGGGCCTGATCAACGACCCCCACCTGAACGACACCTACGACGTCCACCACGGCCTGCGCACCGCCCGTCAGCTCCTGCTGGACATCAACTCGCTGGGGCTGCCCGCGGGCACCGAGTTCCTCGACCCGATCACACCGCAGTACATCGCCGACGCCGTGACCTGGGGCGCGATCGGCGCCCGCACGACCGAGAGCCAGGTGCACCGCCAGCTGAGCAGCGGACTGAGCACCCCGGTCGGCTTCAAGAACGGCACCGACGGCGACGTCCAGGTCGCGGTGGACGCCGTCGGCGCGGCCGCCGCCTCACACACGTTCTTCGGCGTCGACCCGACCGGCGCCGGCTCGGTCGTGGTCACCAACGGCAACCCCGACTGCCACGTCATCCTGCGCGGCGGGCGGAGCGGCCCCAACTTCGCCGCCGAGCCGGTCGAGGCCGCGCTCGACGTCATCGGCCGGGCGGGCCTGCCGCGCCGACTGATGATCGACGCCAGCCACGCCAACAGCGGCAAGGACCACACCCGCCAGCCCGGTGTCGCCTCCGCCATCGCCGAGCAGGTCGCCGGGGGGCAGACCGGCATCATCGGCGTCATGTTGGAGAGCTTCATCGTGGAGGGCGCCCAGAAGCTGGGTGACCCGGCCGCGCTGACCTACGGTCAGTCGATCACCGACAAGTGCATGGGCTGGGAGACCACCGAGCACGTGCTGTCCGAGCTGGCCGAGGCCGTGCGCCAGCGCCGCAAGACCGCCGTGTGAGTCCGCTCTCCGGCACGGGGCCGCCGTCGGACACGTCAGGCGGCGGCCTCCGGCGGCAGCGCGCCGAGTTCGACCAGAAGCTCCCGGCCGAGCCGCTCACGCAGCTCCAGCTGGGATTCGTCCTCGATGTCCATCCGCAGGGCGAAGGTGCGCACATCGTCCCCGTGCTCGACCCAGCCGACCCACCAGCCCGGTGACGGGTCCACGGTCCCGCCCCATCCGGTCTTGGCGAACAGGGAGTGGTCACCGATCTCGTCGACCATCGCGATCTCGCGCACCGCGCGCTGGTGCCGCTCCTCCACCGGCAGCTCCGCCCGAGCCAGGCTCGCCAGGAACACGGTCTGCTCCATGGGGGTGACCTCCAGCGGCCCCTCCAGCCAGAACCGGTCCACCGCCTCCGCCCCGCCGATATCGCGGTTGCCGTAGTCGAACCGGTCCACCCAGGTCGCCATCCGGTCGTGGCCGACCCGGCGCGCGATCTCCTGGTAGACGGGGACGTTGGACGCGGGCAGGGCCTCGCGCATGCTCATGTCCCGCTCCCACTCGGGGACCGGCTGCGGCTCACCGCCGTGGGGGACGACCTCGTCGACGTCGGCGACCGCGCCCGTCTGCAACGCGATCACCGAGTTGACCAGCTTGAAGGTGGACGCGGGCACACTGCGGCGGTGGGCCTCCCGCGGGTCGACGACGGTCGCCGACCGCTCCTGCGTGTCGTAGAGGACGAAGGTGCCCGCCACCCCCGCCTCCTCGAAGACCCGTTCCAGGTCCGCACGCTCCACCGACGGGACGTCGCCACCCGCCCGGTCGACCGGCCGCGCGTCGCCGCTGACGTGGCCGGCGGTCTCCGGGACCGGGGTGGCGCACGCGGCCCCCAGCAGAACGGTCACCGCGCCCGCCGCGACCGCCAGCACCGCCCGGCGCCTCGGAACCGCGGTCCGTCTCCCCCACCTGATGTCGGCCCCCATGCGCGCCTCCTCACGCGTCGGTTCCCGTTCCACCGCACCCAAGCTAACGGCTGCGCCCCCGCCGTAGGGCGGTTTCGCCCGCGTGCCGCCGTGGGACCTCGGCCACCCTTGGGCGCCGGGAGCGGCCACTGCTAGGCTGATCGTGTTGCTGACCCCGTACGGGAGAGCGCCCGCGTAGCCAATGTGGGCCGCCGAAGGAGCAATCCCTCCCCGATGACAACCTCTCAGGCACAGTGGACCGTACGGGCGAGACCACTCTGGAAAGCAGGGACACGCGTCCCTCGCCGAAGGTGCAAGCCACGCCGAGGGCGCGGTGAAGCTCTCAGGCACAGATGACAGAGGGGGAGGATGGCAACGCCACACACGACAGACGCCCATCCTCTCGGGAGTGCCCATGTCAGAGCCCGCGTCCGCGCCACGCGCGACAGCGCTGCGTGAGATCCACGAACAGTCCGGCGCGACCCTGGTCGACTTCGCCGGCTGGCTCATGCCCCTGCGCTACAGCAGTGAGACCGCCGAGCACAAGGCGGTCCGCGAGGCCGCCGGGCTCTTCGACCTCTCCCACATGGGCGAGATCCGCCTGACCGGGCCGCAGGCCGCCGAGGCCCTCGACCACGCCCTGGTCGGTCACCTGTCCAAGGTGAAGGTCGGTCGTGCCCGCTACACCATGATCACCGCCGCCGACGGCGGAGTCCTGGACGACCTCATCGTCTACCGCCTCGGCGAGGAGGAGTACCTCGTCGTGGCCAACGCGGCCAACGTGACCGTGGTCGCCGACGCCCTCACCGAACGGGCCAAGGGCTTCGACGTCGAGGTCACCGACGAGTCCGCCGAGTACGCGCTGATCGCCGTCCAGGGCCCGCGCGCGGTGGACATCCTGGCCCCGCTCACCGACGCCGACCTCGACGGGATCCGCTACTACGCGGGCTACGAGCACACCGTGGCCGGGGTGCCCGTGCTGCTCGCCCGCACCGGTTACACCGGCGAGGACGGGTTCGAGATCTTCGTCCGACCCTCCGACCGCGCCCCGCAGGTGTGGAAGGCCCTCATGACGGCGGGCGCCGAGCACGGCCTGGTCCCCGCCGGACTCTCCGCGCGCGACACCCTGCGGATGGAAGCCGGGATGCCGCTGTACGGGCAGGAGCTCACCGCCGACCTCACCCCCTTCGACGCCGGACTCGGCCGCGTCGTCAAGTTCGACAAGCCGGGTGACTTCGTCGGCCGCGCCGCCCTGGAGGAGGCCGCGCGCACCGCCCGCGAACGCCGCCTCATCGGCCTCGTCTCCCGCGGCCGCCGGCCGCTGCGCAGGGGGCAGGACGTGCTGCGCGACGGCGCCGTCGTCGGCACCATCACCAGTGGCGCGCCCTCGCCCACCCTGGGCCGCCCCATCGCCATGGCCTACGTGGACGGCGACCTCGACACCACGGCCGGCACGTTCACCGTGGACGTGCGCGGACGCGGTGAGGACGTCGACGTGGTCGAACTGCCGTTCTACAAGCGGCAGTCGTGACAACCCGGGCCCCGCACCCCTGGGGCCCACCCACCCCCACGGCGGGATCCCCGACCCGGGGACCGGCACGTACGGGGTGTGACCAGGCGTAGGCCGGGCCGGGGCGCCGTACGCGCGCACGGCAGGATGAAGGTATATCTCCAAGGAGAGTCGAAGTGAGCGTTCCCACGGAGCTGGGTTACACCGCCAAACACGAGTGGGTCCGGATCGAGGACGGTGTCGCCACCGTCGGGATCACGGAGTTCGCCGCCGAGTCGCTGGGCGACATCGTCTACGTCGAACTCCCCGACGCGGGCACCGAGGTGACCGCCGGGGAGACGTGCGGCGAGGTGGAGTCCACCAAGTCCGTCAGCGACATCTACTCACCGGTTGACGGTGAGGTCGTCGAGGTCAACGAGGCCCTCGAGGGCGCACCGGAGACGGTCAACTCCGCCCCCTACGGCGACGGGTGGCTGTTCCGGGCACGGGTCTCCGAGGAACCCTCCGACCTGCTCTCCGCTGAGGAGTACCAGGCTCTGACCAAGGATGAGGAGTAGGCCACCGATGGCGACCGACAACACCGTGCTCAACCAGAGCCTCAGCGAGCTGGACCCGGAGGTGTCGGCGGCGGTCGACGCCGAGCTGGAGCGCCAGCGTGACACCC
>NZ_QPNC01000049.1 GCF_003386285.1 Nocardiopsis sp. FIRDI 009 | reverse complement strand
CGTGGCGCATGATCTGGCGGTGGTGCGGCAGGTCTCGGACCGGGTCGCGGTGATGCGCAAGGGTGAGATCGTGGAGATGGGGGACAGCGACAGTGTGTACGAGGATCCGCAGAGTGAGTACACGCGTCAGTTGTTGACCGCGGCGCCGGTGTTGGACGCCGACGAAGCACGACGCCTACGCGCCGAACGCGTCCGCCTCCGAGGGAACGGCGGCTGACCGGGCGGTCGCGCCGGGACCGGACCCGGGGACGGCGACCGGCCCCGGGTCCGTCGGCGTCAGAACACCCGCCTGCGCCCGGCCAGCGAGTCGATCCACTGGTGCAGGTAGCCCGCCCAGTCGCGGCTGGTGCCCTCCTGGTGGGTCACGGCCACGTGGTGGTAGGTGTCGCTGCCCTCGGAGAAGAGCAGGCCGCCCTTCTTGTCCAGCTCCAGAACGACGTCCATTCCGTGCTGGTCGGCGACGAACGACAGTTCGAGCTCGTTGAGCCCCTCGTACTGCCTGGCCGCGTAGTACTCGATCTCCTGGTAGAAGGGCAGCGTCTGCCGCGTCCGCAGGATCCGGCCCTGCTCGAGGTCGGCCTTCTTGAACTGGAAGCCCAGGGTGGCCAGCGCGTCCAGGAAGGCCGCCTGCGACGGCAGCGGTTCGATCGCCACCGGGTCCAGGTCACCCGGGTCCACGGCCCCGGCCAGGCTCAGACGCGTGTTGACGCCCACGTTCATCGGGTACAGGCGCTGGCCGCGGACGCTGGTGATCGGGGCTTCGAAGGGGACGGGGAGCTCGAACGGCACCCGGAAGTTCTGCCCGGGGGCGATCACCGCCTGACCACCCACCCGCACGCGCTGGAACTCCACGTTGCGCGAGTACTCGTGGTCACCGGACTCGACCTCCACCCGGGACTCCAGGCCGACGGTGAGTTCGTCGATCCGCTGCTCGACGTCGCCCGCCTGGATGTGCACGGTTCCCCGGATGACGCCGCCGGGCTGGACGGTCGGCGTGTCCAGCGTCGTCTCCACCGAGGCTCCACCGACACCGATGCCAGCGAGAATGCGCTTGAAAACCATTGATGTGCTCTCCAACTCCCTCAACCGTGGGGCGACGGTCCCAGGAGCGTGGTTCGACGGCGTTGCACCCCTGGGTAGAGAGACGATCCGGTGCGCCGCGTGGTTCCACGGTCTTTCGGCTCTCACCCGTCCGCGGCGGTGAGCCCCCGCAGCAGCGCCCGCAGACCGAAGCCGAACCTGGCCTCGCACTCCGCCCCGTCGGGGGCGTCCTCGTCGTCGCGGTGGCGCACCTCGTGGATGACCGCGCCGACGCAGTACGAGTACAGGGCGTCGGCCGCGCGTTCCACGTCGTCCCCGGACAGGCCCGCCTCGGCGAAGGCGCCGTGCACCAGGGCGCGCGTGGCGGCGTCGGCCTCGGTGCGCGGGGCGCGGTGCACCAACAGCGACAGCGCGCCCGAGTACTCCAGCAGCCGGGCGCGGTAGACGTGGGCCCAGTCGGTCAGCCGGGCGTCCCAGGGGCCCGGGTCCGCGCTCTCGGCGCCGTCCGGGCCGTCGCCCTCCGGAGCCGGTTCCCCCTCCTCGTCCGTCCCCGCGCCGAGCGCCGTACCGGTGGGGGAGGGGGAGGTCACGTAGGCGGCGATGGCGTTGAACAGCTGTTCCTTACCGAGGGGGAAGTGGTGGTAGACGGCCATCGCCTCGACCTCCAGGGCGTCGCCCAGACGGCGCATGGACAGGCCGCCCAAGCCGCGTCCGCTGATGATGTGCAGCGCCTCCAGGATGATGCGCTCCCGGCTCAGCCCGGCGTAGTTCCTGCTCACGGTGGTCCTTTCGGGGATGTGTACCGACAGCGTGGCGGTACGGCGCGCCGGTGGTCGTCTTCGACGCGCGGAACCGGTCGCCAGATGATCCACGTCACACTAGAGTGGCCCTGACCGACCGGACGCGGGTACGGAGCGTAAGTGATGACACTGACCGAGCAGACCAGGACGCAGGCACGCGAGAGCCTCGCACGCGACCGGGAGGAGGCCGCGCGGCTGCCCGAACTCCTGAAGGCGGTCGCCGAGGCCGAGGCGGCCCTGGCGGAGGCACGGGAGCGGAACGCCTCGGCGACGGAGCTGCGCCACCTCGGGCTGGTCCTGGACGGGGCGCTGACCGAGGCCATGCGCGCCGCCTACGCCCGCGAGCGGGTGCTGGTCGGCGCCCGCGGCTACCGCGACCGGATCTACCGCCGCAAGCGCCTGGCCCGCCCCGAGGTCCGGGAGGCCACACGCGTCGCCGAGCGCCTGCTCACCGCCCGGGAGGAGCACCGGCTGCACGGCATCCAGCGGATCCCCCGCCCGGTCGCCTGACCGCCGTCTCCACAGAGGGGCGGCGAACCGCTCTGCGTCCCGCCGATCGCCGCCGACCGTATCCGGGCTGACCGTCTCGCCGCCCCCGAGCCCTTCGCGCGTGCTGTCCGCGCCGTCCACTCCTCGCCCCGCCCACGGAGGCGCGGAGGCGGCGGTCGGCTGTGCCGCGCGGCCATCACCCGATCGGTCCGGCCGGGGCCCGCGGGTGCGCGGGGACCGCGATCGGGAACCTCGACTTCACCGACGCCCGCCGGGTCGGCCGGGGGACCCTGGGCCGGGGCCGTCGGAGTACGTCCGTGCACCGCCCCGTCGCGGGGACGCCCACCGCCCGGCTCCGCGAACGCCCGCGAGGCATGGCCTCCCACACCGGATACCGGGCACGTCTTTTCGGGACGGCGAGACCGGGGTACGCCTACGTGGTCGGCCCGTGCTGTCTGGTGATCTCCAGGACCGTTCGGGAGATCACCAGACCAGAAGTCCGGATTCATATGGTTTGGCCGACGCTGGTCGATCACCGTGGGAACGGTACGTTTGATGTGGCTGGTCGAACACGGTCCCTCGCGCACGCGGGGATGGGAGCCTGGTGGGGAGCGCAGAAGGAGATGGCGGAGTTCATCCGCATTGATCCGACATCCAAGGTACCGCCCTACGAACAGATACGGACGATCGTCGCGATCGCGGCGGCCAACGGCGAACTGCCCGTGGGGTACCGGTTGCCCACGGTCAGGGCGTTGGCCGGGCAGCTGTCCGTGGCGGTGAACACGGTGGCGCGCGCCTACCGGGAGCTCGAACAGGCCGGTGTGGTCGAGACACGGGGCCGGTCGGGGACCTTCGTGGCCGCCTCGGGCGACGACCAGCGCGCGGAGGCCCTGGCGGCCGCCCGCGCCTACGCCGAGGTGATCTCGCGGGTGGGGCTCGACCACGAGGAGGCGATCGAGATCCTGCGCGCCGCCCTGGAGGGCTGACCGCCCCACCCGGCGCGCTGACCCGGGGCGTCCCCGCCTCGGCCGGGACGGCGGGCGCCGGTCCGGGTCAGCCCCGCATGCCCCGCACGACGACGATGTAGAAGATGATCAGCCCCGCCCACAGGAACGCCACCGCCTCGCCCGCGACCAGGGTGGCGGTCATGGCTGTCAGCGGGACGCTCAGCCCCAGGGTCACCAGCGCCAGCACGAGGCGGGCGGTGTTGCCGGACATCCCGCGCCGGGGGTGGTGCGCCCCGTCCAGCCGTTCGGCGACGTGGTGGCGCACCCGTTCGTCGATGGTGTCGTCGATCCGTTCCACCAGGGACGCGGCGAGCGCCTCGTCGTATTCGGGGCCGAGTTCGCGGCTGGCGCGCAGGGCGGCGGAGATCTCGTCCTGCCGTCGGGAGGGGGTGTCCGTCATGGCGTCCATCGTCGCACTCCCGGGGCCCGGCCAGTACGGTCGACCGGTGAAGTCAGGGAGATCTCCGGGTTCTCCCTGAGCCGCCGCGGCCCCCGGCACGCGTCGGGGCCGCTCCCGGTGCGGGAGCGGCCCCGAGGGCGCCACCCGGTGGCGCCGTGGTCGCTAGCTGGCGAAGTCCAGCAGCTGCTGGGCGCGGCTGGGGTGGCGCAGCTTGGACAGCGACTGCTTCTCCAGCTGGCGGATGCGCTCGCGGGTCAGTCCCAGGTGCTTGCCGATCTCGTCCAGCGTGCGGGGACGGCCGTCCATGAGGCCGAACCGCAGGGACATGATCGTCGCCTCACGCGGTTCCAGGTCCGACAGCGCGTTGCGCAGCTGGTCGGCCATGAGCTGGCGGTCGACCACCTCGGAGGCCTCCGAGGCGTCCACGTCCTCGATCAGGTCGCCGATCCGGGTCTCGCCGTCCTCGCCGATGGTCGAGTCCAGGCTGATCGGCTGGCGGGTGACCCGGAGCAGCTCCTCGATCTGGGCCGGGGTCTTGTCCAGCTCCAGCGCCAGCTCCTCCGGGGTGGGCTCGCGGCCCAGCGCCTGGTGCATGTCACGCTCCAGACGGCTGACCTTGCTCAGCAGCTCCAGGACGTGCACGGGCAGGCGGATCGTGCGGGCGGAGTCGGCGAAACCGCGCTGGATCGCCTGGCGGATCCACCACATGGCGTAGGTGGAGAACTTGAAGCCCTTGGTGTAGTCGAACTTCTCCACGGCCCGGATCAGGCCGAGGTTGCCCTCCTGGACCACGTCCAGCAGTGACATCCCCCGGTCGCTGTACTTCTTGGCGACCGAGACCACCAGGCGCAGGTTGGCCTCCAGCATGTGGGACTTGGCCTGGCGGCCGTCCTCGGCCACCCACTCCAGTTCCTCCTGCTCGGCCTCGGTCATCTCCACCGAGTCGTCCACCTCGCCGTGCAGGCCGAGGCGGTACTCGGCGTAGAGCCCCGCCTCCACCCGCTTGGCCAGGTCGACCTCCTGTTCGGCCGTGAGCAGCTGGCGTCGGCCGATGGCCTTGAGGTAGGTGTGGACCGAGTCGCCCATGGCGGGTGACTGGTCGTCGAGATCGGCCTCACCGGTCTCCGGATCGGTGGTGGCCTGGGTGGTCTCGGTCTTCTTGGCGCGTCGCGTGGACCGGGACTTCCTCCGGGTGGAGGGGCCCTTGCGGGACGCGACCTTGCCGGATGCGGCCTTGGGTGCCTCGTCGGTGTCGGGCACCGTCGCGATGAGAGTGTCTTCCAGCACGTCGTCCTCGGCGTCAGGATCGGCCACCGGCGCGGAGTCGTCGCCCCCGTTGGCGAGACGGACTCCGTTCTCGGTGAGTTCACGCAGGATGGAGCGGCCGTCGGGAGCGGTGACTCCGGCCGCGGAGAAAGCGGTACGCAGTTCGGAGAGGGACAGGTATCCCTGCGAGCGTCCGCGGGTGAGCAGGTCGGACAGCGCCGCGTGGGCGGTGGCCTCCTGGTTCGGAGCGGTGCCTGCCGGGGCTTCGGTGAAGGCGACCGAAGGGGCAGAGGCAGTGCTCGTCATCTGGGCACCTCCCTCCCTTCCGTGACGGGTGGCACGTGGCGGAGGGTTCCCGCCG
Organism: Nocardiopsis sp. FIRDI 009; assembly: GCF_003386285.1. Lineage (GTDB taxonomy): Bacteria > Actinomycetota > Actinomycetes > Streptosporangiales > Streptosporangiaceae > Nocardiopsis. Next base: position 16,020 of record NZ_QPNC01000049.1, on the reverse strand, counting down.
ACTGGACGCGCCAATATGTCCAACGTGTCGACGAGTCAAATGTTCCCTGTCTCGATTGGATATCGGACGGAGTGGTATGGATCACTGTGCGATCAGTGGCCATGTACGGCCGAGAGCGGGTAAGAGGGCTCGCTTCCGGTGCAGTGCGACAGGGACCCCACGAGTCGGGCCCGGGGGAGGGCGCAGGGCCGGGAACGAGTGGACCGATGGCTCTCGCCAACTGCGGACCTCCTTGGGAAAGAGGGGCCGTGGGACCGGATACACAGGTAGACGTCAGGGGACTTCCGGAAGTTCCCCGACCTTTCCGGACACCGCGCACGGGGTGCGGGCGGGTCCGTCGGCGGCGGATCGTCCGTGTACCCAGGTCACCTGGTGCGGGTGTCGGCGGCGTCGACCGTCGTACCCGCTGAGGTCAGCGTCCCATGTGTTCGGAGTGCACCGGTAACGCCGGTTCGGCGTCGGGGGTGGAGCGGGGGCGCTCCCCGGAGCCGCGGTCCGTCCCGGACGCGGCCGTCGGGTCCGGGGTCCGGACGGGCGGCAGGTCGTCGCACCGGGTGGAGAAACCCGGTGGAGGACCTGCCGCGCTTTCCCCGTCACCGGAGGAGGCGGGAGCCCGCCCGCGGGGTGCTCGGACCGCCTTCACGGCGTCGCGGACCACGCCGGGGCCAGCCTGCGGTGGAGGGCGGACGCGGGGTCCGCACGAGGCGGCCGGGGAGCCGGTCGTGGCGCGGACAGGTCACCAAGCGCCACCCGCCCGTCGGCCGTCCGTACGACGAGTTGCCGGACAGGGGCCGGGACGCGGTCTCCAACCGGACCAGTCGTCCCCGCCCTCGGTGACCTCGCCCTTTCCCGGCCGCGGCGTCGACGGCGTCCGCACCGCCGCCCTCCGGTCACGGGCGGTCGCGGTCGCGCCAGGCGGCCTCCCACTGCCGGGCCAGCGCCGGGTAGACGACGAGGTGGCGGAACGGGGCGATGGCGGCCATGTAGAGCCGTCCGAACAGGCCGTTGGGCTTGACGAGGACCGCCATGCGCAGCTCGTACTCGCCCCGGTCGGTCGGTACCCACCCCAGGTGCATGACCATGTGGGAGGTCGTGTTGGCCAGTTCGCGGGCGCACTCGTCGTCGAGCTCGTAGACCGGTGTGAGCGGGGCGACGTCGGACTCCGGGCCGCGCGGGGCCCGGCGAAGGTCGCCCGGAAGCCGGTCGCGCAGCGAACCGACGCGGACCCCGACCCCGCTCGTCGGCCGGTCCCACCCGAACAGGGCTCCGAGCTTCCAGCGCAGGGCGAACAGGAACCGGACCGGCGCGGACTGACGCCGGGGTCCGCCCGCCTTCCGCAGCGCGGCGAGCATGGCGGGGAAGTCGTCCGGTCCGGCTCCGGGGGCGCGGAACGCCCACACGTCCTCCAGCCGGAAGTCGGGGGTGAGTTCGTGGATCCGCCACGGTCGGGCGGTGTGGGCGGTGTCGGGGAGTCTCATGGCTGCTGCCGCCTTTCCTGCCTTGCGGGGAGGGAGGGGGCCTGGTGCGATCCGGATCCGTGTCGGTCGCCCCCACCGCGTATACGCTTGCGTATAAAATGAGACTAGACCTTGTATACGGTTGCGTATATAAGCTGGAAAAGTGAGGTGGGACACATCGTGGGTACTGTCCGCACGCCGCGTGAGAGGTGGATCGAGGAGGGGCTGCGGGCACTGGCCGACGGCGGTCCGGACGCCGTCCGCGTCGAGGCGCTGGCGAAGCGGATCGGAGTCACCAAGGGCGGTTTCTACGGGCACTTCGCCGACCGCGACGCGCTCCTGGAGGCGATGCTCGACGCCTGGGAGCACGAGAGCGTCGACGAGGTGCTCGACCGGGTCGAGCGCGAGGGCGGCGACCCCAGGGACAAGGCCCGGCTCGCGGGCATGCTCACCTTCTCCGACGACCGCCTGCTCCCCATCGATCTGGCGATCCGTGACTGGTCCCGGCGCGACGAGGCGGTCGCCGAACGGCTGCGTCGGGTGGACAACCAGCGGATGGCGCTGCTGCGCGAGACGATCGGCACCTTCTGCCCCGACCCCGACGAGGTCGAGGCCCGCGGTCTGCTCGCCTTCTGCCTGGCGATCGGCGCGCACTTCCTCGCCGCCGACCACGGCGACCGGACCCGGCTCCAGGTCCTGTCCCGCGCCGGAGACCTGGTCCTCGACCGCACCCGTGACGCCCCCGACGGGGGGACGGGGGGCTGACCCGGCCGACGCCCTCGGCCGTACCCCTCAGGCGCCCGACGCGGGCGTGCGCAGGGCGACCAGGTCGGGCTTGCCCGAGGCCAGCAGCGGCAGCGCGTCGCGGACCTCCAACTCGCGCGGCGCGGCGTAGGCGGGCAGGCGTTCGCGCACCCACGACCGCAGCTCCGCCAGCGTCGGCGGGTCGGCCGGGTCGGCGGGGACCACGACCGCGCACACGCGCTGACCCCACTCCGGGTCCGGCCTGCCCACGACCACCGACTCGGCCACCGCCGGGTGGGCCAGGAGCAGGTCGTTGACCTGGGCGGGTACCACCTTGTGCCCGCCGGTGTTGACCACCTCGTCCGCCCGGCCCAGCACCCGCAGACGGCCGCCCTCGTCGACCCGCCCCAGGTCGTTGGTGCGCAGCCACCGGCGGCCGTCCGCGTCGGTGACCAGCACCCCCGGATCGGGTGCCGCCCCCGGGGCGAGCCGGTAACCCGTCAGCAGCATCGGACCCGACAGCAGGATCCGGCCCGGCGCGCCCGGCCCGTCGCCCTCCACCCGCACCCGGGCGCCGTCCAGCGCGCGCCCGTCGTAGACGCAGCCACCGCAGGTCTCGGTCATGCCGTAGGTGGTGACCACCCGGCCACCGGCGTCGCGGGCCGCCGCCAGGAGGGCGGGCTCGGCGGCCGCGCCGCCCAGCAGGATCGTGCCGAACACCGACAGGTCCGCCCCGGCCGACAGCAGACGGCGCAGCTGGGTCGGGACCAGGGACACGTGCGGGTTCAGACGCGCGGCCAGATCGGCGACGGTGGCGACCTCGAACGGCGCGTGCACCGCCTCGGTCCCGGTGGCCAGGGCCCGCAGGATCACCTGGAGGCCGGAGACGTGTCCGGCGGGCAGCACGCACAGCCACGTGTCGCCGGGCGAGGCGCCGATGCGCTCGACCGACGCCCGGGACGAGGCGCGCAGCGCGGAGCCGGACAGCTCCACGCCCTTGGGCGGGCCGGTCGACCCGGAGGTGGTGATGACCAGGGCCGTGTCGGGGGCGACCGGCGCCCCGCCGTCGAGGCCGGTGACGCCGTCCGGGGTCAGCAACGACGAGGGCCGCATCGCGGCGACGAGCTCGGCCGCGCGGGCGTCGGGGGTCCCGTCGGGGATGGGCAGCAGCGCGGGCCCGTCCCCGTCCAGGGAGCGGGCCACCAGGTCGCCCAGGCGGCCCGGGTCCAGGCCCCGGACGGCGCGCAGCGGGCGGCCGTCCTCGGAGGCCGTCGTCGGTCCGGGGAATGTCTCTGCTGTCTCCTGTACCACGCGGGACAGACTACGCCTGGGTAACCTGTCGGGGGTCCACCAGGGCGGCGTGCCGGGGGCGTGCTCGCCTCGCCCGGCTCGCCTGGCACAATGCGTAGGGTCGACGCGTGGACGCGGCCGTCCCGTGTCCGCGCCGTCCCCGTGTCCCCGTGAGGAGAAGCAGAAGCCGTGAGCAGCGTGATCGACTGGCAGCGGTCGGGCGAGTATTCCGACATCATCTACGAGACCGCGGAGGGTATCGCCAAGATCACGATCAACCGACCAGAGGTCCACAACGCCTTCCGCCCCCAGACCCTGTTCGAGCTCCAGGACGCGTTCAACGTCGCCCGGGACGACTCCGAGGTCGGTGTGATCATCTTCACCGGCGCCGGTGACCAGGCGTTCTGCTCCGGCGGTGACCAGAAGATCCGGGGCGAGGACGGCTACATGGGCGACGACGCCGTGGCCAAGCAGGGCATCGGCCGCCTCAACGTGCTCGACCTGCAGGTGCAGATCCGCCGCCTGCCCAAGCCGGTGATCTGCATGGTCGCCGGGTGGTCGATCGGCGGCGGCAACGTCCTCCAGGTCTGCTGCGACCTCACCATCGCCGCCGACAACGCCAAGTTCGGGCAGACCGGACCCAAGGTCGGCTCCTTCGACGGCGGGTACGGCTCCTGGCTGCTGGCCCAGACCGTCGGTCTGAAGAAGGCCCGCGAGATCTGGTACCTGTGCCGCCAGTACAGCGCGCAGGAGGCGCTGGACATGGGCATGGTCAACACCGTCGTGCCGCTGGCGGACCTGGAGAAGGAGACCGTCCGGTGGGCGCGTGAGATGCTCACCAAGTCGCCGCTGGCCCTGCGCATGGTCAAGGGCGCGATCAACGCCGTCAGCGACGGCGCCGCGGGCATGCAGCAGTTCGCCGGGGACGCCACGATGCTCTACTACATGAGCGAGGAGGCCCAGGAGGGCCGGGACGCGTTCAAGGAGAAGCGCCGTCCGAACTTCGACAAGTTCCCGCGCCGCCCGTGACCGCCGCCCCCGACCCCGGCCCCGAGGACGGGCCCGCCGGGGGGCGCGCGTTCGCGATCGGACTGCGCAACCGGTTCCGCGGCATCACCGTGCGCGAGGGCATGCTCGTGCGCGGACCGGCCGGATGGGGTGAGTTCTCCCCCTTCGCCGAGTACGGGCCGCGTGAGTCGTCGCGCTGGTGGGCGGCCTGCCACGAGGCCGCCCACCGGGGCTGGCCCGCCCCGGTCCGCGACCGGGTGCCGGTCAACGTGACCGTGCCCGCCGTGGACCCCGAGCGGGCCGCCGCGATCGTCCGGGCCGGAGGCTGCGCCACCGCCAAGGTGAAGGTGGCCGAGCGGGGCCAGGACCCGGGTGAGGACCTGGCCCGCGTCGAGGCCGTGCGTGAGGCGATCGGCCCCTCGGGACGGGTGCGCGTGGACGCCAACGGCGCCTGGGACGTCGACACCGCCGTGCGGATGGTCCGTGAACTGGACCGGTTCGGTCTGGAGTACGCGGAACAGCCCTGCGCGACCCTGGACGAGCTCGCCCGGGTACGGCGGCGCGTGGACGTGCCCGTCGCCGCCGACGAGTCGATCCGCCGCGCCGAGGACCCGTTGCGCGTCCGGGCCGCCGAGGCCGCCGACATCGTGGTGCTCAAGGTGCAGCCGCTGGGCGGGGTGCGCGCGTCCCTGCGCGTCGCCGAGGCGTGCGGGCTGCCGGTGGTGGTCTCCAGCGCGGTGGAGACGTCGGTGGGCCTGGCCGCGGGGGTGGCGCTGGCGGCCGCGCTGCCGGAACTGCCCCACGCGTGCGGGCTGGCGACCATGCAGATGCTGACCGCCGACGTCACCGCCGACCCCCTGCTGCCCGAGGACGGGTACCTGCCGGTGCGCGGGGTGTCGGTGGACGAGGACCGGCTGCGTGCGGTGGAGACCGACCCGTCGGCCTGGCGCGCCCGCGCCGCGGCGGCCCGGGAGGCCGCAGGCTGACCGGTTCCCTGAACCGCCGCGCGCCCTCGGTCCGGGGCGCAGCACCCGTGCGCGACCGCCGGGGCACGGGCACGCCAGGGGTCGGGGCGCAGATCACAGCCGCGAGCAGCCGCCGCACCCCGGTGAACGCGGTTCACTGGAAAGACCGGGTCCCATCCGGGTCCCGGGGGGCCGGACACACCCGGTTTCGGGAACGCGCGAAGATGGAGACGGCGGTGACCAGCGCGCACCGGTGCCGCCGGGGCACCGGTGCCCGCCGTGGAAGGGCGCCGGTCCGTGGCGCGGCGAACCCGTGACCAGAACGAGCGAGAGCGACCGAGTGCACGCCAGGACGCGGGGCGGGAGGTGACCGAGGTGATGACGTCCGGTCGCGCTCCCCGGCCCCCGACCCCCGGTCGTTCCGACGACGCCGCGGCCCACGGCAGCGACCAGGGCATCCACGACCGGTACCCCCGCACCCGCGAGCGGGACGAGGTCAACCGTGACACCACCCGCAAGGAGGCAGGGGCGTTCCTCCCGGTCCGCGAAGGCCCGGGACCTGGCCCCGAGAACCCGATGAATCCGTCTACCGCCCTGGCCCGGGTCCTCGTCGACGAACTGGCCCGTTGCGGCCTGGAGGAGGCCGTGGTCGCGCCGGGGTCGCGCTCGACGCCACTCGCGCTCGCCCTGGTCGCCCACCCCGACATCCGCGTCCACGTGCGCGTCGACGAACGCTCGGCGTCCTTCCTGGCGCTCGGTCTGGCGCGCGCGTCGCGGCGTCCGGCGGCGGTGGTGTGCACCTCGGGTACCGCGGCCGCCAACTTCCACCCGGCGGTCATGGAGGCCGACGAGAGCGGGGTGCCGCTGCTCGTGCTGACCGCCGACCGGCCGCCCGAGCTGCGCGGGACCGGCGCCAACCAGACGGTCGACCAGATCGGTCTGTACGGCGGCGCCGTGCGCATGTTCACCGAGGTCGGCACGGCGGACCCGGCTCCCGGCATGGTTCCGTACTGGCGGTCGCTGGTCTGCCGGGCCTGGGGCGCCTCCGTCGACCGCCGTCCCGGACCCGTCCACCTCAACGTGGCCTTCCGCGACCCGCTGACCCCCGACGGCCCGTCCGCGGTCCCGTGGACCGAACCGCTGGACGGCAGGGAGGAGGCCCGGCCCTGGATCAGCCGTCCCGGACCCCCGTCCGAGCCCGCGCCGTACGTGCTGCCCGACGTCGAGCGGGGTGTGATCGTGTGCGGCGACGGCGACTACGACCCGGTGCCGTTCCTGGCGCTGTCCGAGCTGACCGGGTGGCCGCTGCTGGCCGAACCCACCTCCAACGCGCGCCGGACCGGGGCGCTGTCCACCTACCGCCAACTCCTGGCCGCGCCGCGCTTCGCCGCCGCGCACCCCCCGGAGCTGGTGGTCAGCGTGGGGCGGCCCAACCTCTCCCGGCAGATCCAGTCCTACCTGCGGCGGGCCGAGCGGCACGTGGTGGTGACCGCCTCCGCCGTCGGCGACCCCGCCGCCGGTCTGGCCAACGCCTTCTCCGACCCCGCGCGCACCGCCACCGACGTCGTGGCCGCCGTCGCGCCGCCCGCGGAAACGTCGTGGGAGGAGCCGCGGCGCACCGACTGGTCGCGGTCCTGGTGGCGGGCCGAGGAGGCCGCCCGCGCCGCCCTGGACCGGCTGCTGGACTCCGAGGAGCTGATCAGCGAGCCGCGGCTGGCACGCGACCTGGCCTCGCAGCTGACCGCGGGATCCCTGCTGTTCGCCGGGTCCAGCATGCCCATCCGCGACCTGGACGCCACGATGCGGGCGCGGTGCGGGGTGCGGCTGGTGGGCAACCGCGGGGTGAGCGGGATCGACGGGACGGTGTCCACCGCCGTTGGGGCGGCGCTGGCCCACGAACGGCTGGGCGGGGGGCGCGCCTACGCCCTGCTCGGTGACCTGGCGGTGCTGCACGACCAGAACGGGCTGATCATCGGCCCCGGCGAACCCCGGCCGGACCTGGCGGTCGTCGTCGTCAACAACGACGGCGGCGGGATCTTCTCCGGGCTGGAGCAGGCCGGGCACCCGGACTTCGAGCGGGTCTTCGGCACCCCGCACGGGGTGTCGATGGAACGGGTCGCGGCCGTGGCCGACCTGCCCTACACCCGCCTGGAGTGGGCGGCCGACCTGCCCAAGGCGCTGATGGGTGAGGGGCTGCGGGTGGTCGAGGTGCGCACCGACCGATCCCACAGCGCCACCCTGCGCCGCCGGTTGCAGGCGGCCGTGGACGAGGCGGTCGACCCGCTCGTGTGAGCCCCCGCCGCCCGGCACGCGTTCCAGGGTTGCGTCGGGGGCGATGGGGGAAGAAGACCCTCACGGGACCGGCGGGAGCCCTGATCTCCGGGGGGCGTGCGTGGCGAGGTCGATCACGATGAACTACGTGTTGCACATGACCGAACTGTCCCGTTGGCGCGGCGAGACCGGGGACCTGGCACCGGACAGTCTGCACACCGACGGGTTCGTCCACGCCTCTCCGAACGAGCACGCGATGCTCGCGGTGGCCAACAGCCTGTACCGGTCCTCCAGCGAGCCGTTCTGCGTCCTGGTGGTCGACACCGCGCGCCTGGCCTGTGAGGTGCGGTGGGAGGACCCGTCCGCCCACCTGCCGCTGGACGAGGAGTTCAGCGCCGCGCTCGACGACGGCGTCCTCTTCCCCCACATCTACGGGGCGATCCCGCGCGAGGCGGTCGTGGGCGTGCGCTACCTCAGGCGTGAACCCCCCGGGGTGTTCACCGCCGTCGACCAGCGCGGATCGACGGCCGAGGCGCTGGACCTGTTCCCGCACCCCGAGGGCGGGTGGTTCCGGGCCACGTGGCGCAGCGGGGTGTACGTGCGGCCGCGGGGGTACGAGTCCGAGAGGGAGACGGCCTCGGCGTTGCAGTACCTGCTGTGCCCGGGGGAGCGGTGCCGGTGGCACCGGCTGCGGTCGGCGCAGATGTGGTCGTTCTGCCGGGGCGGGCCGACGCTGATCGAGCTGGGCGGGACCGGGCCGGAACCCGAGACGAGGGAACGGTACACGCTGGGGCCGCACGCGGAGGCGGGGCAGTCGCTCCAGGTGCTGGTGCCCGCCGGGACGTGGCAGACCGCGCGGACGCTCACCGCGGAGGAGACCCTGGCCACCTGCTTCACCTCGCCCGCCTTCGAGTTCGAGGACCTGGAGATCGCCGACCCGGGCGGCAGCCTGCGCTACCCGCGCCTGGAGTTTCGCCTCTGAACCGGCAGGGCCGGGGCGGTCGGCCGTCGGTCGGGCCGCTCAGCTCCCGGACCAGTGCCGGCGGGCCAGCCGGAGGGCCGACGCGCCCACCGCGTAGGCGCCCAGAGCGGTCATGGAGAAGGCGCTCACCCCGGCCTGCCCCACGCCGGTGAGGGCGATCCCGGTGAGCCCGGCCAGCATCGCGGCCATGGCGGACACGATCAGGGCACGCCAGGCCGCGTTGGTGATCGGTGACGAGACCCGCGCGCTGATCCGCCACCCGGCGCTGGAGGGGGCGGTGCGCGCCTCGACGCCGCCGAAGGCGACCACGAGCACCGCCAGCACCAGGGCGACCGCGACCAGCCAGGGCACCCGTTGCAGCAGCCACGCGGCCGAACCCACCGGCCACTGCGTCAGCAGGCCGGTGCCGTACAGGGCGGCGCCGGCGATGACCGCGGCGCTCATGTGCCACAGGAACACGGTCAGCACCACCGCGTTCACCGCCACGACCGCCGTCCAGGGGCCGGGGCGGCGCAGCATCCGCCGTGCGGGGGAGGCGAGCCACAGCACGACGGCGGTCTGGGTCAGGCCGAGGACCAGCAGCGCGAACGTCGGCGGCGAGGTGTTGCCCAGCGCCTGGCCCGGGACGGTCACCATGCTGGTCGGGTAGGGGCCCGGCACGGTCAGCGCCAGCAGCAGCGCGAACCCGCCCAGGGCGGCCGCGGCGGCGGCGAGGGGGCGCGGCTGTGCCCGGCGGTCCCGCCACAGGAAGCCGAGTTGGTGCAGGGCCAGCCAGACCAGCAGGTAGTTGGTGTTGCCGACGAAGGGGACGTCCAGGCCCAGCCGTGCGACGTCCAGGGCCAGGACGACCCCGATGAGGACCGACGGCACCGCCGCCCCCCACCGGCGGTGCAGTCCGTGCATCAGCGGGGCGAGGACGACGACGCCCAGGTAGGCGGCCAGGAACCACAGCGGGATGGCGGCGGCCCACGTCGCCAGACCGACCAGCTCGGGCGGGGTCCCCAGCAGCAGTGCTCCGAGCGCGACCGCCCACACGGCGGCGAGGAAGGCCGTGGTCGGACGGAGCAGGCGGTCCGTGCGCCCCAGCACCCAGCCGAGCGAGTCGCCGCCCTTCTCACGGTGCGATGCCAGGGAGGCCGCGTTGGCGTACCCGCCGACCAGGAAGAACACCGGCATGACCTGGAACAGCCACGTCATCGGGCGGGTCCAGGAGAGGATGCCGAGGGCGTTGCGTCCGGCGATGCCGTCGTCGGTGGTCACCACCACGGCCAGCCAGTGGCCGAGGACCACGAACACGATGGCCAGCGCGCGCAGCAGGTCCACGTAGCGGTCGCGGCGCTCCGGCGTCGAGCGCGCGGTCTCCCGTATCCGCGTGAGGACCGCTGGTGTCCTGGGGCGCCAGGTGCGGGGCATGATCACCGACCCTGATCCGACGTCTTCACCATCTGCGGGTTCACCTATCCGGTGGGTGGCCGCTGACACGGCCCGGTCGGATCCTTGACCGCGCCCATACCCGGGGATGGGCGCGCCGGGAGGCCCGGTCCGTCGAACGGTCGATGCCGTGGCGGGACGCCCGTCAGGCGCCACCGCCGTCACCGCCGTCGGTCGTAGGGTGCCGTCAGGCGGCTTCCAGAACGAAGAACAGGAAGCTCGGGCTGGTGGACAGGGCGCGGAATTCGTCGGGGAACAGTTCGCGGGCGGCCGGGTCGGGCTGCGGCTCGCTGATGGCGGAGATCCGGAAGCCGGCCGCGGCGAAGGCGCTCGTCATCGCGTGCAGCGGCCGGTTCCAGAAGCTCATGGTGACGGCCCGTCCGCCCATGGTCCACTCCTCGGTCCAGTTGTAGGTCGCGAAGTAGTCGGTCTTCTGTCCGGCCGTGCGCTGCATGGTGTGGATGGCGAACGGGTGGTCGACGGACACGATCAGTCGGCCGCCGGTCGCCAGTACGCGCCGGAACTCGCTCAGCGTCGGCGCCCAGTCCTCCAGATAGTGCAGTACCAGGGACGCGATGACGTCGTCGAACGCGTCGTCGGGGAACGGGAGCGGGGCACGCAGGTCCGCCACCCGCAGATCCGCTTCCTCGCCCAGTCGCCGCCGGGCCACCTCCAGCATCCCGGGGCTGAGGTCGATACCGGTCAGGGCGGCGCCCCGGTCGCGCAGTTCGGCGAACAGGGGGCCGGACCCGCAGCCGGCGTCGAGGATCCGGCGGCCGGTGACGTCTCCGGCGAGGGCCAGGATCGCGGGTCGTTCGTAGTGGGCGTTCGCGATGCCGGACTCGTTCTCGGCGTCGTAGCCCTCGGCGAGGCTGTCGTAGTCGTTCACTCGGGTCGGGTGCGCGGGGCCGATGTGATCTTCGGGAAAGGCGGGCATGCTGAGCATCCTGCCCTACCGGGGCGGGGCGGCGCGCGTGTCGGGTGGACGGGTGCAGAAGCGCAGTCGTCCGGGAGGGTGCGGGGTCGCCGGTGGCCGCTTCCGGCCGCTCCCGGCGCGGAGACGTGTGCGATAACGCCTGTTCAGGGTGGATTTTCTGGCTTTTTCTGCTCCGCGACCCCATCTTGCTGTGGTCCACATCACATGATGGTGGAATTCGCTCTCCCCTCCGTCGCGTGCGCGCTCTGAACTGCACGGACCGCGAATCTGGTCATATTCTCGCGCGCCACCCATCGTCAGTCCGCTGTGGATAACCCATGCGAACCCCGAAACGACAGTTTCCGCCCCCTGCTGCCCGACGGGAGTCGATGGATGAAGTTCGAGCTGGTGGATCCCCCCGAGGACGCGGTGCCCGATGTCTTTGAGCCGGAGGCCAAGCGTCCGCTCACCGGCCGCCGCAGCCCTGTCGGCGGCGACGCCGTCCCCCGCATCGGCCCGATCCAGGACGATCTCGGCCGGGTGCGCCTGAACCGGGCCGTCGAACAGGTGCGTGCCGTGGTCGAGGACCTGCGAGCGCGCGCCGCCGCGCAGAGTATGGCCGAACTTCAGGCGAACGACGCGAACATGAGCGGTCCCGTCGAAGAATTCAAGCCTCTACTCTTCCGCGCCCGAAACGAAAAGGAAACACCGGGAACGGACGTGAGAAGCGGCGACCCCGGCGGTTCCGGGAAGGGGGCGCGATGACCCGCTGGAACCTCGACGTCCCCGGTGTGTCGGCGGTTCTGACCAACGTCAGCGCTGAGCTGGGCGTCGACGAGGCAGGCGGCGGCCTCTCCGACTGTGTCGACCGGACGTCGGAGAAGATCGAGAACGCGTTGGAGGCGGCCGGGAGCGGCCCCGTCGAATCGGAGCTGTTGCGCTTCACCGGCGCCTACAACGGCGCGACCGGGGAGATGCTGCTGCGCGGGCTGTCGTGCATGGTGGGCGCCGGAGAGGCGACCCGCGCGTACATGGACGGCAACGAGGAGATGGCCCTGGAGGCGCAGAACAACGCGGGGACCATGGAGAACCTCGACCTCGGCGGCGACGAGCCGGGAGGCCCTCGGTGAGCGGCTTCCAGCTGACCGAGGCCCAGACGGGCGTCGACGGAAACATCTTCCGCCTCATCGATCCCGCGGAGATCCCCACCCCCGGAGGTGACGCTGAGGCCCTCGAACAGGCCGCGGCGGACCTCCGGTCGGGGGGCGAGGAGATCCTGGAGTTCGCCGAGGGAGCGGAGTCGACGTGGTCGGGGCTCGACGCGCACTACGAGGCTCCGGAGTCGGGGGAACTCCTGGCGGCGATGGAGCCGACCGTGGAGAGAGCCGAGGACGTCGAGTCCGACCTGACCACGGTCGCCGACGCGCTCGACGACTTCGCCTCGGCCATCCGTACCGCGAAGAACTCCCTGGACTCGCTGCGGGCCCAGGCCGAGGAACTGCGGGCGGAGGTCGACGCCGACTCCGCCTTCTGGTGGGCGAAGAAGCCCAGCGCCATCACCCGGAACATGGACCTCAAGGACGCGGTCAACCGCGCCTGGCGGACCTACAACGACGCCGAGATCGAGTGCGCCAACACGATCTCCGGCCTGTGCGGCGGCCCGACCTACGTGGCTCCCGACGCGTACACCGGTGGACTGGACGAGATCCCCTACGGGCTGGCCACCGACGCCGGGCAGCAGAACAGGGGCTTCACCGATTTCGCGGGCAGGTACTTCGGGGACTCCTACGCGTGGATGCGCGAGGGTGACGACGCTCCCTGGCCACTGGACTGGGCGATGGGGTTCAGCCTGGGGTCGTTGGAGACCATCGTCGTCGACATCGGATGGGAGACGGGCGTCTCCGTCGTCTCCCTGCTCGGGTTCTGGGGTCCCAACACCGGGTGGACGCTCAACGACCGCGAGGTCAACCAGAACACCACGGACACCCTCGCCGGCTCGGTGCAGGGCATCGCCGGGCTGGTGGGGCTGCACGGTGAGGACGGGTGGCTGATCAACCCGTTCGGCGACGAGCCCTACTGGGGTTATGACCGGAGCACCCAGTGGACCAACCTGGGGGCGGCGTGGGCGGAGGAGCGCGAGGCGTTCTTCGCCTGGTCGGAGTGGGGCGAGAACGACGAGTACGCGGCGGGTGTCACGGTCACCAACCTCGCCACGCTGCCGGTGTCCGGGACACTCCGAGTGGTGCGCCTGGTACTCAGCGGAGGGCGGCGCGGCGGAGCCGACGGGCCCGATGGGGATCGGCAGGACGTCGACACCGACGCCGACGGGTTCGCGTCGCTGGACCCGGACGGCGGTTCCGACGGCCGGTTCGAGTCCGTGGACGAGTTGCTGGAGAACCTGGACGAGGATCCGACCCCGGACGGCCGGGTCGAGGACCTCATGCCCGATCTGGACACGGGTCCGGACGGTGGCGCGGTTCCGACGCCGAACCCCTCCCCGAGCCCGACACCGAACCCGAGCCCCACCCCGAGTCCGGAGCCCCGTCCGTCCGTGGGCGAACCCCGCCAGGACGGCCCCCGGACAGACCCGGAGTCGGAGCAACGACGTGATGGCGAGGCGCCGAACGTGCCGGGGCGCGAATCCGGAAGCCCTGACACACCTGTGACCTCGGAGAAGGGGCCACAGGGTGGCGACACGGACCAGCCTCGCACCGAGGAGACCACGGAGCAGCGGCCCCGGGCTCGTAATGATGACGACACCTATGACGATCAGGTCGATGATGGTCCCGAGCGCCGCGGCGAGAACCAGGGGGAACCCGAACCCGTCCGTCCGCGTGAGGAGCCGTCGGATCAGGATCCCTCTCCCGACAGCGGTGGCGACGACGGTGGCGCTCAGCCTCCCCGGGACCGCACAGGCACCGGAGGCGACGACGGTAACAACGGCGATGACGGTGACGCGGACGGCGACAACGACGGCGACGACCGTGACAACAACTCGTCCGAAGAGACCGGTTCTGGGAACTCGGATTCGGATTCCTCTGATTATCAGAGCCCGGAACCGGGGTCGGAGGCTTACGAGTCCCGCATCGAAGAACTCATGGACGATCCGGCCAAGAAGAACGACAATCCGACCCAACACCAACTGGACAAGGCCAGGAGGGAAGCCGAGGTCGGATTGGCGGCGGAGCGACAAGGGCTGGTGCCTGGTCCCATTCAGCGTGCAGAAATCGATAATTCTGATCCTGCATTCCAGCAAGACCAGGGTGATATCGTTGACGCCAGTGGGCAAGCCTGGGACATCAAGGGCTTCCGGGACACCTTCCCATCCGGGCCGAGAGCGGGCCAGCCGATGCCTCCAGGCATGAGGGGCGGATTTGACATCAATCGGATCGAGAGTGAGATCCGGAATGAACTCAATAATGGCGAGAGCGTACTCCTCGACATTTCGGGTATATCGACACCGGAGAATCTGAGCGCTCTGCGCGAGCTCATAGAGAACAACCCCGAATGGGACGGGAAAGTGGTTATCGTTGAAGAAGGGGAGTGAGTCCGAAATGATGTATGAGGCCGTCACTCTGCCGATCGACCGTGAGGCCGCGTCGGCCATCCAGTCATACATCGACTGGCTGAATAGCCAAGGGGGTCGAGGTGAGGAACTCGGCGCGTCCACGATGGACTTGCGGGGAGCCGACCTTTCGGGAATCCCCATGAGATACCTGCATTTCATTCAAACGGATCTCAGGGACTGTGTATTCAGCGGGTGCGACTTCTCGAAGTCGGAACTCACCGCAGCCGTTCTCAACGGCTCGAAGTTCGTCGAGGCGAATTTCCACAAGGCCGACCTGTCGGAGTGCGAAGCGCGGGAAGCCGATTTCACCAGGGCCTCGTTTGTCGGCGCCAAGTTCTATCGCGCCGAACTTGTCGGTTCATCCTTCAAGGAGGCCCACCTCAACGCAGCATGGATGCACGGTACGGATCTACGTGGATCAGATCTATCAGGCGCCTGGTTCGGCCCGGGTGAACCTTCCGGAACGACCGTCTTCAAGGAGGCCAAAGTCCTTGGATGTAGAGTGGCTGGAGCCGGTGGTTGGGTCAAAGGAACCATCGATATCGGCTCGGAAAAAGAACCCCGTATCATCAGCGGGCCGGAGTTGTCCGAGTGGTTCCAGGACAACGGGGCGCCAGACGTGAAAATCACCGGTGGGGCCTGAATCATCGACGCTCCCGATCAGTAAGCATTCAGGAATGATTACACACGAGGAGTTGCATCACCGTTGGTGGTCGCGTGGGATTGATTCGGAGGATCAACCACATCATCCGCGAGGCGGATCCGGGTTGCCGTCACACTTCTATGAGACTGTGCGTAGGTACCGAGCAATGTCAGGGTGGGAATGAGCGGGCAGGCTGTTCGCCTGTCTGATGTATGTGAAGAATGCGGCAACGTCCGCACGGGTTAGGTGGTGCAATTAGTTAAATACGGGAAGCTTCGGTGGGACGAGGACGGCAACCTGACGGAGGACGAAGGTCTACCGCTGAGGGGTCGGCAGGCCGGTTCGGGTGCCCCGGTGGGCATTGATCGGCCACAGCACTACAGGTGAGCGGAGCGTCGTTGGACGTGGGACAGTCTCACCACGCCCAACGACGATGGGTCACGCCCGACTGGCCGCTGCCAGGTGTCGCAGTTGCGCCTGCACCAGGTTCACCGCACGTGCGGGGGACTCGGCCGTGCCCAGCACCGGGAACCACAGCGCCTCCCCGCCGTCCTCCCCGAGGACCGTGCCCCTGATGGGACCCGCCTGGGCGCGGCGCAACCCGATCCTCCCCACCCGTTCCGGGCCGATCGCCAGACCGACGGGAACCGTCAGACCCGCCCAGCGCGGCTCGTAGGTCAGGTGGGGCTTAACCCCGGATCTTGGACACGGGGGTGATTGACTACGCCGCGATCGCCAGCGTAGA
>NZ_QPNC01000048.1 GCF_003386285.1 Nocardiopsis sp. FIRDI 009 | reverse complement strand
GGGTGGTTCCGCGCGGTCGGTGCGCGGCTGTGACCAGCGTCTTCAGGATGAAAAGGGCTCACTGCTGCGCTGGGAGGGACTCTACGACTCCAGCATCCAACTCTGGCGCAAACAACGCGACAGCGGTGAACTGAATGCCTCGCAGGAGGCCGGAACGTCCGCGGGGAAGAAGAAGACACCCGAACAGTACGAGTTGGAACAGCTACGCCGGGAGAAAGCGAAGCTCGAGCGGGGCAACGCCCGGATGTCCAAGAAGCTGCAACAGACCGAGGTCGCCATGGAAATCCTGGGAAAAGCACACGCGCTCTTGGAGATCGTGTCCGAGAGCGCGGACTCGGAGAACTCGTAACCGAGATCCGCGAGAACACACGAGGCCAACTCGAGCCGCATACCGTCATCAAGGAGTCCTGCCGCCTGGCGGGCATCAACCGCTCGACCCACTACCGCCACCGCAACCCGAAAGAACACGCCCCGGAAGAACCGGTCAGGACACCTCCCCCCAACCGACTCCAGGCCGAAGAACGCGAGAAGGTCGTCGAGGTCCTCAACAGCGCCAGGTTCCGGGACAAAGCGCCCCGGCAGGTGTGGGCGGCTCTGTTGGACGAGGGCACCTACCTGTGCTCGGTCTCCACGATGTACCGGCTGCTGCGCGAACGCGGCCAGAGCCGGGAGCGACGCGCCCAGGCCACCCACCCGCCCAAGACCAAGCCCGAGCTGGTGGCCTACGCCCCGAACCAGGTCTGGAGCTGGGACATCACGAAACTGCGCGACCCGGGCCCGGGCACGTTCTTCGACCTGTACGTCATGATCGATATCTACTCCCGGTACGTGGTGCACTGGGAAGTCCACACCCGCGAATCAGGCCAGATCGCCGAACAATTCATCGAAAACTCCATCGCGGCCAACGGCCAGATCGCCACCGAGGTGATCCATTCTGACCGCGGCACCGCGATGACCTCGCAGTCGGTGGCCGAACTGCTGTCCGCGCTCGGGATCACCAAATCGCACTCGCGGCCGAAGACCAGCAACGACAACCCCTACAGCGAAGCGCATTTCAAGATGCTCAAGTACTGTCCGGCCTTCCCTGACCGGTTCGGGTCTATCCAGGACGCCCGGCGGTTCTTCCAGTACTAGAGGGTGTCTGAAAAGGGTCAGGCCGGTGCAGACTGGAGGGAGAACCCTCCCTGTCTGTGGAGGCTGTCATGGCCGATCGACCCGCTTACCCCACGGACCTGTCGGATGCTGAATGGGAGCTCATCGCCCCGCTCATCCCCTCACCCAAGCCTGGCGGACGACCTCCGTTGCACGAGCGTCGGGAGATCGTCAACGCGCTGGCCTACTGGGTGCGGGCCGGGTGTGCCTGGCGGCTGCTGCCCTACGACCTCCCGCCCTGGCGGGCGGTCTACCACTACTGGAGGCAGTGGCGTATCGAGGGCCGCTGGGAACAGATCCTCCTCCGCCTGCGCCAACGCGAACGCAAAAGGGTCGGGCGCCACCCCCAGCCCAGCGCGGGCATCATTGACTCCCAGAGTCTGAGAGCCACCGACCGGGGCGGGCTGCACGGCTACGACGGCGCCAAGAAGGTCCGCGGCATCAAGCGCCACCTGCTCGTCGATGTCTGCGGTACCGTCCTGGCCGCGTGCGTGAGCCCCGCGAGCGTGGGCGACCGCGACGGCGCCAAGATCCTGCTCGCCCGGGCGGCGCTGCTTCTTCCCCGACTGCTCCTGGTCTGGGCTGACCAGGGCTACACCGGTGAGAAACTGGCGTCCTGGGCGCGCCGGATCGCCGGGGTGCGGGTCCAGATCGTGCGCCGGGCTGACGGCGGGTTCCGCCACACGTGGGCGCCCAAGAGCCAGCCGCCGCCTGCGGTGCCGCGGTTCGCGGTGGTGCCCCGCCGGTGGGTGGTGGAGCGGACCTTCGCCTGGCTGGGCAAGTACCGTCGCACCGCCAAGGACTACGAGTACCGGGGAGCGACCTCGGAGAACGTCATCTACCTCGCGATGATCCTCATCCTGCTGCACCGGCTGGCACGGACACCGGCCTGACCCTTTTCAGACACCCTCTACAACCACGAGCACTACCACTCCGGGATCGGGCTGCACACCCCTTTCACGGTGCACATCGGTACCGCGCACGTGATTCAGGACAAACGAGCACAGGCCATCGAGGCCTTCCGGGCGGCCAACCCTTGGCGGTTCACCCGCCGACCTGTGCTGCCCGGGCTTCCCGAGGCCGCGTGGATCAACGAACCAGACGGACTGGACAGTCTGGATGCCGCACCTGCCGCACAGCACCGCGCTGACCTGCGCGAAGCGGTCTGACGATCACCTGTCCCTGTCCGATTCGACTTGACACACTCCGGAGCGCCCCGAGGGTGCGGGACCCGGCAGTGGCGGACCGGTGGACCTGGCTGGTGGTGGGCGCCTATACCCAGCTGCGCCTGGCTCGGGGTCTCGTGCGCCAGGTGCGTTTGCCCTGGCAGCGTCCCCTCGAACCGCACCGGATGAGTCCGGGCAGGGTGCGGCGGGGGGTTTCGGTACCTGCACGCGCACCTGCCCGGATGCGCGGGTGTTCCACGGCCCTCGCGCCCGGGGCCGGGGCGTGCGCCGGGGAGCCCGAACAGGCGTCCCGCTCCCCGTTACGGGGTCCCGAAGAAGAACAAGCGGGTGCTACGAGCCGCTCCGGAGACAAGCAAGCAGCTTAAACGCCAAGCTAGGCGGTGTCCTTCTTTCGGCCTCGCCTGTCCTGAACGGTGAGAAATCCACGGTCACGAGCGCGTGTGACCCAGCGCGCGGCGGTGGACTTGGGCAGGCCCAGTCCGAGCGCGACCGTCCGCACAGGAGACTCTCCAAAGATGAGCGCGACCCGGTAGAGGTAGGCCACCCACTTCAGCGCCCGCGTCGTCGGGCCCCCTTCGGTGATGTCTTCGGGCATGGGTCCCATATTGAGCGCCGTGAAGCCCTTGACGGCTGGCTCGATCCCCATGCGCAGAACGGTCTGGACGGGCACCGAGCGGAGTGCCTCTCCGGTGACCTCGGTTCCCTCCTGCGCCGAGACCATGAGCGAGCGGCACTCGTATCGACCGCTGTCACGGTTGAATTCGGCGCTCATAGCGACGTCGTAGCCCTGGACGTCCTGCCCCTTGACCTCGACGCGCCGGGGGAGACGAAGACCGTCTCCGATATCAATGACCGGGTCTTCGCCGTCCATGAGTGCCTTGCCGCGAACTCTCATGGGACCCATCGTGATGCAATGAGATGGATATGTCAAAGCCATGCCATATTGTGGTTGATCTTGACGGCACTCGCGCACTACTGTCGACGTCGTTAGCTTCACCAGCGATCACACCTCGAAGGGATGGACATGGGAGACGGATCACACACGCGGCGGGTAGCGCTGATGACCCCTCGGCAGTTGTCGGACTACCTGGGTGTTCCTGTGCAGACGCTGGCCAATTGGCGTTGGCGGGAAGAAGGGCCGAAGTGGATCAAGCTCGGGAGACACGTGCGCTACCGACCGAACGAGGTCGAGCGTTGGCTGAGCGCCCAGGGACAGGGTGGCGAGGCCGCATGACACATATCAACGACACTCCCCAGGGGGGCGGAGCCGAGGGACATTCGGAAGCTCTTGTGAACCGAGCTGAACCCCTCGTACTCGCCCAATCCGCTCGGCTACAGGCCGCGCTCGGCTACGCCGCGCGGGGGTGGCCGGTGTTCCCCTGCGAACCGGACGGCAAAGCGCCCCTAGGGGCCCTCGTCCCGCATGGCGTCAAGAACGCCACGACCGACCCCCATCAGATCGCCGCCTGGTGGCGATACCACCCAGAGGCCAACGTGGCCATCGCGACCGGAGCCCCAGCTGTCGACGTGGTCGACGTCGACAACAAGCCCGACGGTGATGGGTTCGCCGCGTTCAACCGCCTCGTGCGCGCCGGGTCGCTACACGGTTCCGTCTATCTCGTGCGAACCCCGTCCGGTGGCCTCCATGCCGGATTCCCCGGAACCGAACAAGGGTGCGGACGCCTGAGGTCCCACTTCATCGACTTCAAGGCCCGGGGCGGCTACGTCGTCGCCCCACCCTCGACCGTGCGGGGACGCCCCTACGTACTCACTGAGGAACGCCCCGTCGGCACCCCAGTGAACTGGGAGCGTGTCAAGCGCGTCCTTGACCCGCCCAGACCGCCCCTCCCGACGCCCATGAGTACCGGACGGTCGCCGCGTGGTATCGGCGCCCTCGTCGACTGGCTAGCCAAACAGCGGGAGGGCAACCGCAACAACGCCCTCTTCTGGGCGGCGTGCCGGGCGGTGGAATCCGGCGCGGGCTCGAGAGAGCTCGATCTGCTCGTCGACGCCGCTGTCGGCATCGGCCTCGACGAGCAATCCGCGCGCGCCACCGCCCGCTCCGCCGCACGACGTCAGGCGGTGAACACGTGACCGAACAGATTGAGTACACGTTGGGCCACCTCGACCGGGGCGACACCCTGGCCGACCTTCTCGACGAGGCGCACGCGGCTTTCACCCGCTACGTGGTGCTACCCACCGCTGAGGCCGTTGACGCTCTGGTGTTGTGGTGCGCGGCCACCCATGCTCAGGCCGTCGCCGACCATGCGCCGCGTCTGGTGATCAAGGCCCCAGAGAAGCGGTGCGGTAAGTCACGGTGCCTGGACATCGTGGAGGCGTTAAGCTCCAAGCCCATCGTGGCCGTCAATGCCACCCCGGCCGCGATCTTCCGCAGCATCGAGGCCGACGAACCCCCGACACTCATCTTCGACGAGGCCGACACCATCTTCCCGACCAGGAACACCAAGGTCGCCGAGAACAACGAGGAACTGCGTGGCCTGCTCAACGCCGGACACCAACGAGGCCGCCCCGCGCGACGCGTCATCGGCAAGGGGACGGAACAGGTGGTCGCGGAGTTCGCCACGTTCGCTATGGCGGCGTTGGCGGGGATCGGGTCCATGCCCGACACGATCGAGGACCGGGCGGTGATCATCACCATGCGCCGCCGTGCCCCCGGTGAGCGGATCGCGAAGTTCCGCTACCGCCGCGACCAGCTCCCGCTACACGCCTTGCGTGAGCGCCTGAGCGACGTGATCGCGACGCATCTCGACACCCTCGCCGACGCCGAGCCTGACATGCCGGTGGAGGATCGTGCGGCTGATACGTGGGAACCGCTCATCGCGCTTGCCGACGCCGCTGGAGGAACTTGGCCTGACCGTGCCCGGCAAGCCGCGAAGGCACTTACGAGCGCTCTCGACGCCGACGGCGACACCTCGACCGGGGTCCGCCTGCTCACGGACTGCCGCACAGTGTTCGACTCCCACGGCGGCCCTGGCGCCCTTAAGACCTCCGTGATCCTCGAAGGGCTCAAAGCGATCGAGGACGCACCATGGGCGGATTGGGGACGCAGCGGCTTGACCGGGCGCAAGCTCGGCGACCTCCTCGCCGAATACGGCATCAAACCCGGCAACGTCCGCTTCGAAGACGGTTCGCAGGCCAAGGGTTATCTCCGGTTGAAATTCTCCGATGCCTGGTTGCGCTACTGCCCTCCCACACCGGAAGCGGCACCGTCCCAGCCGCCGCGAGGCCATCATCCCAGTCCAACCCCGGGACGGGATGGCCGAGCAGGACGGTTCACACCGTCACAGGAAACAAGCCCTCCCAGCCTCACCAGCAGAAACGACATTGGGACGGATGAAATGACACTTGCAGGGGAGAGCACTGTGACGGGCACCTGCCAGACCCCCGAATGTCGCGCCCGGGTCGCCCTCGACCTCTACCCCAACGGCTACTGCTACGACCATCAGCCCACCGCCGCATAGACCACCACGGGCACCCGCGCCGAGCGGGTGCCCCCCAACAAGGAAGGCAGCACCATGGCCGACCCCGCAGATCAGGTCAGCACCCAGCTCGCCGGACTCGATGCCGCTCGCGCCCGCGTCAACACGGGGCGCTCCGAAGCCAGAACTGGCTGCCCCTCCCTCGCGCGCCCATACTCCACTGCGGTCGACAACGCCGCAGCCAGTGTCGTCATCGTCGTCGACGACGCCTACACCAAGGGCACGCGGGTCGCCGCCACCGCCCGGTGTCTGCGGACGTGAGCGGTCGACTCCGCCAGGGAGTCTGATGGGTTCCCGGCCGGCGGCCGCGAAGATGACTTCGCGACTGCCCTTGGCCTTGTGCGGCTCCGACACCGCCAGCCCGGTCGTGGGCCCGCCCGACTTACCGCCCTCGCCCCCGAACACAAAGGATGGACGATGGGGGCTTAACCCCGGATCTTGGACACGGGGGTGATTGACTACGCCGCGATCGCCAGCGTAGA
>NZ_QPNC01000047.1 GCF_003386285.1 Nocardiopsis sp. FIRDI 009 | reverse complement strand
CTGCCACTACCGCAGACAGGCAGCCCAAGAATCATGACAAAACGGATCTACAACTGGAGTACCTGTCGCAGAGCGGACCGACTCCTGCTGAAGCTGCGCGACGACTCCTACGTCCGAGCGGCCATGCGCGGCTCCAGAGCTGGCAAGCTGACTCCGACCTCCCTCTACGTCCACCAACGAGCCATCGACCAGATACCAACCGTTCTGAGGCTCTACGAGCACTGCGCAGCGATCGCCGCGGGCCGTCCTGCCACCTGGAATATCGTTAAGCTTCAGCATGAAGGCCGCGGTGTCAGTTGGCTCGACTATCTGGACTTCGACACTGACCCTCACCCACGGCTCACCAGCTCCTACACCGTTGACCTGGCCACTTTGAGAACCAGCTTCACTTCTTACCTAGAGTGTGAGGATCGGCCGTTGCTTCATCGGAAGCAGGAGTTTCTCACCCCTGAAGACCCAGACGCTGCCAAGTACTGGCGCCTCACCAGAGCAGAGACCCGGGCCGGGCTGTACGCGAACCCGGGCCTGATCAGGACTGAACAAGGCTGGGAAGCAGAGCTGCGCCGGTGTGGGCGCCAGCTCCGCGGACACCGGCTGATTCGTCGACCGGAAGAGTAGAAGTCAGGTCGTGGCTGGCTGCAGCTCTCTCACGACCTGGGCGATTTGCTCCGGATCGAAGTCGTCGATGTCCCCTGGGAACCAGGAGAAGCGCAATCCGTTGGAAGCGGTGTCCGCTTCCAGCCCCATGGCGGTGAGCACATGGCTTGGTGTGTAGGACGCGCTGGTGCAGGCGGAACCAGTTGCAACGGCGGCCAGGTTTTTGAGGCGGACGATGAGAGCTTCGGCATCCACATCCTCGAAAGACACGTTGAGGATGTGTGGAACAGTGTGCTCGGAGTCTCCGTTGATGTGGTGTCGAGTGCTGGACAGTGCTGTGAGTAGGCGCTCACGGAAGAGCAGAGCTTGCTTGGCCCACTGCTCGTGCTCGTTCAAGAAGATCTCGGTGGCTTTAGCTAGACCCATGATCAGGGGAACAGGGAGGGTGCCTGGGCGGAGCTTACGCTCCTGGCCGCCGCCGTACATCAGCGGCTGCAGGGGGATCTTGTCCCATCCCCGCCGACGAACCACCAGGGCGCCGATACCCTTCGGGGCACCAACCTTGTGGCCACTGATGCTGATCATGTCGATGGGTGCTGTCAGATCGTCCTGCCGTTTGGCGAACCCTTGGGCGGCGTCAACATGCAGGTACGTTGGTGACTTGCTGAGGAGGTGTGCGAGTTCAGCTACTGGCTGGACAACCCCGGTCTCGTTATTGACGTGCATCAAGGACACGGCAAGCGTGTCAGGTCGCAGACGCTCCTGTACGGCTTTGACCTCGACACGTCCCGACGGTCCGGGGGTGAGGAAGTCGACTTCGAAGCCGCGGGACTCTAGGTGCTCCAACGGCTCGATCACAGCTTTGTGCTCAATCGCGGACGTGATGATGTGACGTCTGTCACTCTGCTCGCCATGGGGGGCAAGTCCGAGAAGAGCGATGTTGTTGCTCTCCGTAGCGCCGCTAGTGAAGATGATCTCATCTGGCTTGGCGCCAACCGTGCTTGCTAGATAGGTGCGTGCTTGCTGTACCGCGCGCTTCGCGTGAGCTCCGTACTCGTGAGTGCGGCTGCCTGCGTTGCCGAACTCCTCGGTCATCCAGTGCAGGACCACCTCCGCTACACGTTGGTCGACACGTGTCGTTGCCGCTGCGTCCAGGTACGTCACCATGTGTCCGCTCCATCCTGCAGGTTCGTTATCAGACCACGCTCGTTACGTGAAAAGTATGACGTGCGTACGGTATCTATGTACTGTGGTCCAGTGAGTTCACGTACTGCAGCGCGCAGCACACACGGAACCACCTCTGCTGGCTTCGAGTACACCTTCCCCGCCATCCGCGGGGTCCAGGCAGGGCGTGAGTTCTACACCTCCATGTGTCCTCTGCGTCTCATCCCACGGATCTTCCTCTTCGACGACGAGGAGCTTGCCCCTGAAGTTCGTGCCCAACGCGTCCTCAACAAGGGGCGTCTGCCCAGTCTGGCGCGCTACCTTCTCGACAACCCTGATGACTACGTCTTCAGTGCACTGACCGCGTCAGTCGATGGCGACATTCAGTTCGACGCCATGACCGACCAGGGTATGGGTATGCGGGTAGGGCAGATCAGAATCCCCATGGATGCACGGTTTGTCATCAATGATGGGCAACACCGGCGCGCTGCTATCGAACTCGCGTTGAGTGAGAGGCCAGAGCTGGGGGATGAGACAATTGCTGTCGTTTTCTTTCACGACGCAGGACTTGAGCGCTGTCAGCAAATGTTTGCGGACCTTAATCGACACGCTGTCCGTCCTGCCAGGTCCATTGGTGTTCTCTATGATCATCGCGATCCGCAAGCTGGACTGGCAAGGCTCTTGTCTCTACGATGCACAGTCTTCAAAGGGTACGTCGATATGGAGCGGAGTACACTCTCCGCTAATTCCGGCAAGCTTTTTACCTTGAGTTCGATCTACAACGCTAACCATGCTTTGTTGCGTGACCTCAATCTTCCTGGCGAAGAGGCCTGTGGCCTGGCACAGCGCTACTGGGAGGCGGTCGACACTCTCATCCCGGAGTGGGGGATGGTCCGTCGCCGAGACCTGCTGGCACGTGAGGTGCGCAAGGACTTTATCCACAGCCATGGGTTGGCTCTGCACGCGTTGGGCCGTGTGGGGAACACCTTGCTACGAGGGTCCACTGACGAAGCCGTATGGGCCAGTCGCCTCAAGCCGGTGGGAGATGTGGACTGGTCTCGTACGAACACGGACTGGGAGGGGCGCGCGATTGTTGGTGGACGTGTGTCCAAGAGCCACCAGAACACCGTCTTGACGACCAACTATCTCCGTCGGCACCTCGGGCTGCCTCTGAGTACCGAGGAGCAGCAGCTGGAAGACGCCTATCTGCGAGGAGAGGTATGAGCACCCCCACGAAGCCGAAGGCGCCCTTCGAGGGCAGCACGCTCAACGCTGTAGTGGCAGAGCTGACGGCCGAGATCCGAGAGCTCTACACTGCGGATGAGGTGCCTTGGGTTGTCGGCTACAGCGGCGGCAAGGACTCCACAGCGGTCCTTCAACTGGTGTGGCTTGCACTCCAGGAGCTGCCTGTGGATGAGCGAACCAAGCCTGTGCACGTCATCAGTACCGATACCTTGGTCGAGAACCCCATCGTCGCGAGTTGGGTCGCTCAATCGCTCGACACCATGGGTCAGGCCGCTGAGGAACAGCAGCTTCCTATTCGACCCCATCGGCTCACCCCTGCGGTCAAGGACACTTTCTGGGTTAGTCTGATCGGCAAGGGCTACCCCGCTCCTCGTCCGAAGTTCCGGTGGTGCACCGAGCGGCTTAAGATCAAGCCTTCCAACAACTTCATCCGCAGCGTCGTCGACGACTACGGTGAGGCCATCCTGGTGCTGGGCACTCGTAAGGCGGAAAGCCAGATTCGAGCTCGCACCATGGAGAAGCACGAGAAGCGGCGTGTACGCGACCGTCTCTCCCCCAACGGGAACCTACCCAACTCCCTCGTCTACAGCCCGATCGAGGCCTGGGACACCGACGAGGTCTGGATGTTCCTGATGCAGCAGACCAATCCCTGGGGGCATCCCAACAAGGATCTCCTCACCATGTACCAAGGGGCGTCCGCCGATAGTGAATGTCCCCTGGTGGTGGACAGCACCACACCCTCCTGCGGCGACAGTCGTTTCGGTTGCTGGACGTGCACGCTCGTGGAGCAGGACAAGTCCATGACTGCCATGATCCAAAACGACGAGGAAAAGGAGTGGATGCAGCCGCTTCTGGACCTTCGAAACAAGCTGGACGTCGCTGATGACACTCATCTGCGCGACTTCCGCAAGATGGACGGGCGTATCCAGCTCTTCGGGGACCGGATCGTTCACGGACCCTATACCCAGAGCGCCCGTGAGGAATGGTTGCGCAAGCTTCTCACTGCTCAAACCTGGGTTCGAGCGAACGCCCCCGAGCATGTCCGTGGGATTGAACTGATCACCATGGATGAACTCCATGAGATTCGCCGCCTCTGGGTCTTTGACAAGCACGAGGTTGAGGACACCCTCCCGCGGATTTACAAGGAAGCCACCGGTGAGGAATTCCCTGGTGGGCCACTGGACGACCAGCTCACGCTCGGTGCGGATGAGATGCAGCTGCTACGCGAGATCTGCGAAGGCGATGAACTGCACTTTGGCACGATCCGGGAGCTCCTGGCGGTGGAACGCCGCTTCCGTACCATGAATCGACGCTCAGGCCTCTTCGAGCAATTGGAGAAGGCCGTCAAAAAGGGCGCATGGAGCGGCAAGGACGAAGCTCTAGCTTACACCCAAGACCGCTACACACGTCGACAGCTCCCCCTTATCGAACTCGAAAAGACCCCGGATGCTCCTGCATAAGATCACCCTGAAGAACTTCGGCGCTTACCTGGGTGAACAATCCCTGGATCTAGCGACCAACAAACGGCACCCCATCGTCCTGATCGGGGGGCTTAACGGATGCGGTAAAACAACTCTTCTGGACGCGATCCAGCTGGCCTTGTATGGGCCGCGTGCCCGTTGCAGTGGACGCGGAAACCAGCCATACGAGACCTACCTTCGTGAGAGCATCAACCGCCAGGTCGATCCACGTGAAGGTACTCGCATCACTCTCGAGTTCACGCTCACAGTCGAGGGCGACGAACGGCACTACAAGGTGGCTCGCCGCTGGTTCGTCGAAGGTAAAAAGGTCCGGGAAGCTGTCGGGATCGAGATAGATGGCACATACGATCCCGTGATCAGCGGAGGTTGGGCTGACCATATCGAAGATCTTCTTCCTCTTGAAATCGCCTCGCTCTTCTTTTTCGATGGGGAGAAGATCGAGTCTCTCGCCGACACTCGCCAGGCAGCGACTGTTATCGAGTCCGCTGTTCAGTCATTGTTGGGGATCAATACGATCCGTCAGCTGCGTACCGACCTTGTTGCTCTTGAACGTCGCAAAGCCGCCGCTAAGGAGGACAAGGAAGCTGCGGCGAAAATCGAAGATTTGCGTACCGGCCTTGTCGCTAGCGAAGAAGCGGTCGAGCGTTCACTGCAGCAACGCGCGAGCATCCAGAGCAAGCTCGACCAGGCCCAGACGCAACTCGCCGAGGCCGAGCACGCCTTTGAAAAGGAAGGTGGTGCCTACTACGAACGACGTCTGTCCCTGGAAGCTGAGCGCACGGCGATCGCTGAGCAACTGGATACGGTACGCCATGCCTTGGTAAACGCGGCTGGTGGGGCCCTTCCCCTAGGCCTGCTCACAAAGCAAACCAGGGAGATTACGGAGCAAGTTGAGCACGAGCGGCAGGCGACAAAAAACGCACAGGTTCTCGGGCTTCTCGGCGAACGGGACCAGTGGATTCTAAAGAATCTTATCCAGGAATATCCCGAAGTCGAACTGGGCGTTCTTGAGCAGCGGCTGGCAGAAGACCGCCAGCAGCGTGAAAACCAGGCCGCAGTGGAAACAGTCTACGGTCTTTCCAACGATGCCTACGATCAGCTCCGTGCGCTTCCTCAGATCCTGGAGATGGAGCAGCAGCGAGCGAGCGAGCTGATAGAGGAAGCTAAACGGCTAACTGAGCAGACGGAGAACATCGACCGGCAGTTGGCAGGAGTCCCTGCTGGGGATGTCATCTCGCAGAGGTTGGAAGAGCGTGACTCCGCGATTCGTCGCGTCGCCCAACTCGAAGAAGCACTGTCCACCGCGAGCACAGACTACGAGCGGAGCCTTCGACAGCGTGAACAAGCCAGCGTAGCTTTGGAACGGGCGTATCGCGCAAATATCCAACAGTTGGAGAAGACTGAAGACGCGGCTCGTATTGTTGAATACTCCAGTAAGGTGCGTGACACCCTCGACAAGTTCGGCCAGGCGCTGCTAGAACGGCGTATCAACGGACTCGAAGTCGCGGTCCTCGACAGTTTCAGTAAGCTCATGCGTAAGAGTGGGCTGGTGCGAGACCTGCGTATCGATACCGACAAGTACACAATCGTGCTCATCGGTGATGACGGAGAACCGCTGGAACCGAACCGTCTCAGCGCTGGCGAACGCCAGTTGCTAGCTGTCTCCCTTCTCTGGGGCATCGCTCGAGTCGCTGGTAACCGGCTCCCCAGCGTCATTGATACACCTTTGGGGCGCCTCGATAGCCAGCACCGTGAACATCTTGCGAAGCGGTACTTCCCGCAGGCCAGCCACCAGGTGCTGCTGCTGTCGACAGACGAAGAGATCGACGAGCACTTGCTGAGTCTGCTCAGGCCCTACATCGCCCACGCTTACACACTCACGCACGACGACTCCACGCTGACCACATCCGTGGAGCGCGGATACTGGTGGACCACGGGAGCTGAACATGTCGCTTGAGACCGTCCGTCTGTCCCAGACAGCTCGCGACCAGCTCATTCGCCTGAAGCGAGTTACCGGGATTCAGAACTGGAACGTGTTGTGCCGTTGGGGACTCCTGGTGTCACTCCGAGACCCCTCCCCGCCTCTGGTCCGTGAAATTATCACCGACTCCAATGTGGAAATGACTTGGAGAACCTTTGCTGGCTCCTACGCCGAGATATACATGGCTCTCTTGAAGCTACGGTGTGAACGAGACGGTCTTGAGGTAAGTGAACAGAACCTGGGGTACACCCTGACTGTGCACCTTCATCGAGGAATCGGTTTTATCGCAGGACGAAGAGATATGAAGAGCGTTGTTGATCTCGTCTCTCTCGTTTAGATGGCTGCCCAGGATTGTGTGGCTTCATCCGGTGAACACGGGATGAAGCCACACTTTTTGACATTGCTTGAGCCACCCAAGTCGTTCTACCAGTCCAATCCGGCATCGGACATCAGTTCACCCACTTCGTCTTCTTCGCTTGGATAAGTCCTCAAAGCGTCCATGACAAGACCACTTACCAAAACATCAAGGTCATAAGTGGCGGACCTGTTGAGCTCGCCCTGGAGATAGTTGAGCCCGCCATTGGCGTACTCTTCGAAGATGAGGATGCGTTCGTCGAGGCGATCGTCAGCTAGGATCTCGGGGTCGTCTGGTTTCTCGATTGCGGCGAGCATATAGATTAGAACGTCACCGTACTGGCGGTCCCCTATAAGCTCTAGACGAATCCGCTCTCCGCTTTCTTTGAACTCGTCGCGTAGATTTTTCCGGCGTCCAAGCGCTGCTGCAAAAATCAGGGCGTCCACTCTGGAATCAAAGGGGCCATCTTCGCTTTTGAGATCGTTGAGCAATTGCTCGTGATCTTTGGGACGGCGAAAGCGATCTGTAGTAGGCATTAAACCGTCACCTTCTCCACGATGGTGTGCTCGAAGTCGCCGTAGGAGACGTATGGTACAGCACGGTTGTTGATCTCGATGGTCTCCTCTTTTGCTTCTCTGTTGGGGGTGTAGGAGTGCAAGACGTACATGCGGGTGGCGGAGCCCTGGAGTTTCTTCATGACCTTGCCACGTGCCTGAGCCTGAGAGAGAAGGGTGATGATCTGTGAAGTAAGAGCGGGTAGCGCTTGAGAGATCTCCTCCTGATAAGTGACATCCAGATTTCCGAAGGGAGCATCCATGACAATCGGGTAAATACCACCACCAAGCACTTCATCTTGGTCATGCTTCTTGAGCTCGTGGATCTCCTTGGCTACCTCGGAAACAGCACCGACAAAGGAAAGGCTGAGGATCTGATTCTCTCCAGTGGAGCGGATAGCAACCCCGGCCGGAGACTTTAGTTGGAGTTCGAAGGCATCATTAAGCTCAGGGGTGTATGACTTAATGAAGATACGAGAGAACACCTCTTTCATCTTCGCGTCGAGCTGCTGGCGGACTTCTTCCGTCTTAAGCACGCGAATCTTCTTGAAGGCATCTAGTACTTCATCGATAAGGCTGACTTGGTGCTGTACCTTGCGCTCGGCTTCATCCGCCACTTCCGCAGAACGGTATTTTCTCCTGGTGTTCTGTATTTGCTCTTCCAGTTCGTTCAATTTGTGCTTGCAGTGCAGCTTCTCGACGCGCGCATCTTTCTCTTTTTCCATATAATCTTTGCGGCGCTGTTCCAGAATCTGGACGTCTTGAACATTAATGCCGTCCAAGCGCCGGTCGAGATCACTGCGTTTTTCGTTCAGCCGGTCGATAACCTGTCTGGTATTCTGTTCTTCCTGTGCGTTTTGTGTGAGATCTTCCAGGAGCTTGGTCCGCTCGTCGTTCAGGTTGCGCATCTGACCATTGAGGTAAAGCCAGCGGGACTCAACGTCTGCAAGCCCAGCATTGTAACGTCGTCGAATTAGTTCCTCGTACTCCGGACTTTTCGGAACGAGGGCGCGTCCGCAAATACATTCGCAATCTTCGAGGAGCTCATCAATAAAGCTACGCTGGATCCCGGCTGGAAGCTCGCGGCGGCGGCGCATAGCTTCGGCCATTTTAATGACAGTCTGGTCAATGCCACCAGTAAAGGCAAGAAATCCGCTCTTGGCAATAAAGTCGCGCTTGCGTTCCTTCAGAGTATTCAGTTTTGAATGCGCGTCTTTGATCTGGTCGCTGAGGTTATCTCGCGCGTCCTGGAGAGGAGCCGCCTGGTCGTTTTTCCGAAGCTCGCCTTCGACAGACTGAACCTCTTTTTGGTAGCTGCGAATATCTGAGTCGAGCTGCTGTATTTCCTTTTGTTTTTCGCTCTTGATTCTCTCAAGCTGCTCCTTCTGTTCACCTAGTTCATTGAGTTGGCTGGTGCCTTTGTTGATTCCTCGGGAGAGCTTTGAGGCTACTTTGGGAAGATGTATGTCGACTGCGCGCTCAATTGCCTCCAGGCCGAGAAGGGTTTTTATGGCTTGCTGGACCTCCTCACTGTTCTCATTTCCAGTGAGCATCTTCTCCATGCGCTCACCGTTGAAGAAGAAGAAGCGCCGCAATCCTTGCGGAAGAATTTTCTGGATGCGGTCTTGGTGATTGTCACCACTCTTGGTTTCGCCGTCAGGTTTAGTCTCAGTTACGATTAGATTTGGCTCGACAGACGCTTGCTCCTCCTTCTTCTTGATGACGGTGACGTCGCGAGCAACCATGAACCTGCTGCCTTCATGCTCGAACTGAAGCTCGACCGAGGCACTTACTGACTTACCGAAAGGGGTGTCTGTCCACACCTTGTCATGGATGATGCGGTGTTGTTGCTCAACGTCGTCAGTGAAGGTGCCGTACAAGGCCCATGTGAAGGCATTGAGTAGGGTGGTTTTGCCAGCACCATTATTGCCGAATATGAGAATGGAAGGTTTCCCATCATCGGTGGACAAGTCCAGAACCTGTTCCCCATAGAAAGTGCGAAAATTGTTCAGCTTAAGTTTCAGGAGTTTCACTTGGTCAGTCCTTTCACTGCATCCACGATCCCTGGGACGACCTGGGTCGGATTTTGGACGTCGAGGTGTTTGTTCTCTATCTGAATGACTTTCTGGGCCAGTTTGCGGGCTTCAGGCGAGAGCTCGTTGAGTACGTCGCGGGCAGTGTACTGTGAGGTAGGGGGCATGGGTTCCCTGCTCAATGTTCTCGTCTCCCTTCAATGAGTAAACGACGTGAAAGTGACACGATTGGGTCATGTGTCGAAAAGACCGTAGCGCTCCCGTAATGGGCGTAAAATGTCGAGCGTCTCGGCTTCATTGTCAGCGAGACGTGCAAACTCCTCAACGCGTCTTAGCTCGCTGCGTAGCATGCTCCGTTCAGTCTCGTGCCGCAAGGCGTCAGCTTCGTGAGGTGGGACGACGATGAAGTCGACGATGTCCGCGCGTTCCTTGCCGGGGGCTTTGCGCAGTACACGGCCACGACGTTGAATGAACTGGCGTGGGTTGGAGGAGCTGGCCAGCAGGTAGGCTGTGCGGGCCACTGGAACATCGACGCCTTCGTCCAGGCAGCGCATGGAGACGATGGCTTGCAAGTCCTGCGCAGCCCTGAAGCGGCGCAGGATCTCTTGGCGCTCCTCACGCTTGGTCTCGGAGATATAGCGGGCAGCTGACATGCGTAGTTTATTGCCGACCAGGTGCATTACCTGGTCCAACTGGCTTGGCTCGCCCGTCTTGTGCTCGTGGGACAAGGGATGGCGGCCTTCAGCACAGTACAGCAGTTGGTGACAGTCATTGCGGCGCTTCTCCAACTCGCGGCCTAGGGTGGGAAGTTTGGCACGTGCGTGACCGAGGATGTTGGCACGCTTACGTAGTAATTTGCCGAGTGGACTCTTCTCCTCGGCGTTGTCAGTAAACTGTCCAGCTGCCATCGACTTCGCGATCTCGGCGGTGACCTCAGCGTATAGCTCAACTTCTTCACTGTTCAGCTGGACTAAAATTGGTGTGTAAGTGTACCGACATAGGGCACCCCGGCGGATCGCTAGGCCAATACCCATTTCGAAGACGACGTCGCCAAAGTAGTTGATGAGGGCCTCAGTCCCATCGTCGTCGAACCAGCGTTCTGGTGTGGCGGAGAGACCGAGACGGAACTGGGCTCTGGGCGGGAGCTTGGTACGCAAATTCCTGGCACCGAGGTTGTGCACTTCGTCAGCGATGAGAAGGAGCTGACCGGAGTATTTGTCGAGCAGGTTTTGGAAGGAAGCACCACTGAAGGTCTTGTTAGTGGTTACGATGACGCCGCCGCGAGCAACCCCCAGCGACATGGCGTGAGTGAGGTCGAAAGCACGTTGGTACCAGCTGCTGGTGGAATCGTATGCTCGGATCGGTATCATTCCGAACCAGGAGATGTCTTCGCTCCACTGGTCGACTAGATGTTGGTAAGGCACGATGACAACTGTCATCAGCGCCCTGTTTTTCTTAGCGAGCACGCTGCTGAGCTGCGCGGCCGCTGACAACGCAGTGACCGTCTTACCTGTGCCGGTAGCCATGCGGAGTAGGCCATGGCCACGGTTGCGGAACCAGTTTTGCACAGCTTCCTTCTGGTAGTCGCGCACCTCCAGGCTCTGGGGGATGGTCATTATACCCGCGTTATGTGTCTCTGGTGCGGTCACAGAGGCACCATTGGAGGGCAGATCATCCAATTCAGGACGATTCGCTGTGGCTTGTGCAGCTTGCTCGACGATCTTCTTCGCGGCTTCGGTGAAGGGTAGTATGCGCAAGTACGGGGTCCGGTCCTGCCATAGATCTTCGAAGTCATTTCTGATCCGCGAAGCACGCTTGGCGTCACGTTCATCCCAGCTACGAAACACCTCGATGGACTCGAAATTTCCCACCAGCCCGGAATGGGTTTCGTTTGCGCTGCCTTTGAAAGCAATCACATCCTGGCCATCACGGAAGATGCCGATCTTCTCGTGGTACATGCCAATGCACTTGCCCTGAGATACGTAGGCGAGTTTGAAGTCCACACGGCTTTCTGCAACTAGACGGCTCAGCTTACCGAGACCGCGTGCGGCATGAGCGTTCTCCACCGCCTGCTCTAGGTCGCGTACAGCAGCTCGCTCTAGAACAGCCCGTAGCGCGTAACCGGCTTCAATGTCGTCGATGTCCTGTTGCCTCAGGTAGGGGGAAGCGATGATGCGCATGGTGCCGCCATGCAGGATGAAGTCGTCTAGCCCTTGACCGAGCAGGGCCAAACTGGAGGCTGTGAAGTAGCCGACGGCCCGGTCATAGTGAGTGGCGCCTTGCAGGGCGGGGAGGTAAAAGTCCTCAACGATGTTGCCACGGTCGCTGCGATACTCGGTTTCGATACCGATGTAGCGTAGTGCGGTAGAGTCAACCATCAGGACAACCCCATGCTTTTCAGCAAGTCATCTGCGCTTGGCGCGTCGTTCTGGTCCGCTGTGCTGTGACTTGTGTGTTCGATGACCTCAATGTCAGCTCTACGATACACCACACCGTTGCGGGTGGTGAACGGTGCCGAGCTCATGACCTGGCGCAAACTGGTTTCTTTGAAACCGAAGTCCCGGCAAAGGCTGGCGATGATTTTGTTGGCCGGGATGCTCCCATCGTGATCATCAACCAGCTCGGCGACCAGTTGCTTCATTGGTTTGTAGACCGGCATTCCCCATTCGGTGAGCGCCCACTTATTTTTCTCGCATCGATGAAATCGTGGATCGCCATCGAGTTTCTGCTTAAAGTAGGTGATGTTGATGCTAAATTGACCCTCTTGGCGTAGTTCTTGAGTGGACATTGGCCTGTCGGCCTGCTTGAGGGTGTTGACTAGGGAATCAAGTCGTCTGTCAACGCTTTCCGAAGAAATTAGTGGAACTTCGGCAAGGCTCCACCGATCATGTTCGATGGCGATAAACCTCGGGTCGTTATCCAATTCTCTACGCAGCGTGCGCAGGTGGATCTTGCGCCCCATGCGTTCGGTGATTTCTTGAGTGGAGAGGGGTGTGTAGGCAGTGATTAGTGCCTCATGAACATCATGGAGTAGATTGCGCACCCATCTAGCGCGTGCAGCATCGTTCTCCGTGACATGTTCTTGATTGCTCGCAGGGTCTGACCCTGGAAGCTTGAAGGTAGTGCTACGAGCCGCCTGAATCTTGCTTTCTGGGTCGGTCTTAGGGGGCGGGGTGCTTGCGTGTACTGCAGTGGAGAGTTGCGGTGTTCCCAGGGGGGTGCTGAGCTGCCAGCCCCCGTTTTTGTTGATCACAGCATCGCGGATCAGGCAGGCAACTACTTCAAGTTGTCCGTCGTACTGATCGGCGCCGGCGAGAATTTCACCTAGCGTGGATTTCCCTAGGCTTTCCGAATTCTCATTAATAAGCTCGGCGAGGCGCTGGAGTAAGTCCCACAAAAGATGGTTAGTCTCGTTTGGCTTTGCTTGTCCTTTAGGCATGGGAGCACCAATGGAACCCCCCTCGGCTTCGATAGCAAGGGGTAGGGCTAACTGCTTATCAGGGTTTTCTGGGCTGTGCTGAAAGTGCGTTCCTCTGACAAGGGACGCTGCAGAGGGTTTGCGGAGGGAACTCCGAACAGCGTCCATGCTAGTTTCTCTCCTGAGGCTTGAGGGGCAGAGGAGTCGTGGGAACACGCTTGCTCAGGTTGCTATCGAAGGTTGCACTTTAGATTGGCATCAGCTTCCAGGAGCTTGTCGTGGGTAGACGTAGGTGGAGGAGTGGGCCGGGGCTGGCCTGCCAGCTCTGCTCCTCTCTGGGAAGCGTTGCTCACGTGCTCAGCAAGTACAACGATAGCTCTGTTGATCCCGTGGTGTTAGGCCACGGGATCAACAACTACCTCAAGATCACTTTGAGTGCACACTCGGGTGCGATCTGAGATGGCCGGGTGTCTTACGTCCTCTTGAAACAGACGAGGAGGCTGTTCAGGACCGTCAGGGCGGCCTCTCGTCGTTCCGGGCCTGACCACACGGCCGGGTACACCACCCCCACTACAAGGAAGGCGATCAACGTGCCGCCCACGACCGTGGAGCTCGGCCACCCGAGGGTTGCGAGCTCGCTGACCAGGGAGTTGTGAACCCCGATGAGCTGCTCTGATACCATAGTTTCATCCTTTGTATGAAAGGTCCCTTGATAGACGCCTCGTCCGCTGCCACGGGCGGGGCGTCATCTCTTGGGACGATGCGAAACATTCGACTGATACGCGCCTCGTCCGCTGCCACGGATGAGGACGCAGCGTCTTACAGCTACGCGAACAAGACGGTCGCCTTGTCGCCGTCTCTGTAAAGCTGTCTCGAACCCTACATCAAGCTACTCGAGCCGGCGTAGGCGTTCCAAAGCGGTGCAACTCATACTTCTCGGGCATGGGTCCTTGAAGTGTCGATCTTGGGTTATTTGGGGCATGTAGGTGGTACAATGCCGCGCTTTTTGTGCCTCCTGCCGTCTTTGGGTCTGCTGTGGTCGTGTAGGTGTGCCTCTGGCGCGCTTGATTGCTTGGAGATCTGTCCGACCCTAAACGTTTCGCGCGCACGCGCGCGATATCATATTTGTCAGATTTACGCAAGCCACTCCTGGTTTGCTGTGATTGCAGCATGGTCCCTGGTCACAGCCAGAAGTGAATCTTTCTCGGAAAAAGTTGCCTGGGGCAAGCGAACCTGAAGAAAGCTTGGGTCTGACATCATGAGACCGCTGCACACAGAGTCGAAGTCCTTGGCTAGGAGGTTTCCGAGACAAGGTCCCTCCGAGGAGCCGAGGGTTTCACGCTGGCTGCTGGGTGGGCAGAGGTGTCTCATTTGGTGATCCTCCGACAGCAGATCAGTATCGTGGCGAGATCAGGGAAGACTGGAAGGCGCTCGGTCTTCCGTTTCAACTGCTGTCGATCTCGGTCCAAGAGGCGCGACGAGTGCATACCTCATCGAGAGATTCCGCGATTGCCTAGCGACCGCGCAGGTGGGCATAGCCTCAGGCTTTGTCAGCGTGCAGCTTGCTGGAGCGGCACCTGCGGGCCACGTCGGGGCTGTTCAGATCCTTCTTTTGAGGGCGAGGGCGTCAACCGAGTCGATCGCGCACCGTGACCAGTCCAGCTCGTCTTGGGAACCAAGTTCGTCCAGTACTAGGCGATGGAGTCTCGCCCACACCCGGGCTCGGTTCCATTCGGTGAACCTCCGGTGGGCGGTGGGGCCAGAGGGGCCAAATGCGGGTGGGAGTTGCCGCCAGGTGCAGTCGGTGTTGGCCACGAAGATGATCGCGGCCAACACTTCCCGGTCACCGTGGCGCCGTCGGCCACCTCCTTGGGGGCGAGTCGGTGCGGGTGGTACCACTCGTTGGAACAGCTCCCACAGCTCATCCGGGACCAGGCGCTCCACCATCGTTGTCACGGTACCAGGATAGGGATTCGTCCCAAATGAGACATCGTCTTGCTCCACCATTCGTAGCCCGCTCTAGTGTGTGATGCTTCTCACAAATGACCATGTTGAGGTCAGAGCTGCTGGCAGTCGTGTTGATGTTGCACTGCCCTCAGCTTGTGGCTCTCCGGGGACTGGAGTGTTCGGGAAGCAGCCAGAGCCAGCGGGCACGGCGGTCACGCGCGGGAGCGGGCGAACCAGTCCAGGACCGGCCGCTTGTAGCCCCCCGGCATCGGCAGGTCGGGCACCTGGGCTTCGGTGAACAGTCCGGCCTCTTTGTGTTCGCTGGAGACCACGACCGGGGCATGAGATTCCACGTGGCACCCGTAGGTGACGATGAAGACGTGCCGGTCCACCTGGGTGATGTGGTACATCCACGAGTCGAGGATCTCGGCCACCTGAACGGGCCAACTGGTCTCCTCCTCGATCTCCCGGGCCAGGCACTCTTCGGGGGTCTCCCCGATCTCGATCTTGCCGCCGGGCAGCTCCCACTCGTCGCGCTCGTTTCGCAACAGCAGCACCTGGTCGTCACGGATGACGACGCCCTTGACCGAGACGGGAAACGCGCGCGGGATGTAGGGGGTATCGGACACGGGAGGGCTCGCTTTCGAAGGCGTGTGGGTTCGGCACATCGCAGGCTTCAGTTGCCGCTTCCGAAATGGAGGAGGGGGACGTTATAGAGGTTCGGGTCAGGGACTCGGCGCATCTGCGGTGATGTCACCTCGACGAGCACCATCTCGGTGAGGAACTGGACCTGGGCGCCGAGCAGATGGCTGGTGTGCCCGGCCGCGCTGTGCTCCTTCAGCCCGACGGAGACGTGGATGTGCGGGGAGATGGTGTCGGTGGCCTCGTCGTAGGCGATGGTGCCGCCGCCCAGCGCTTCGACGTTGCTCAGTTGGACCTTCGACCAGACCGGCGCGGCCGGGTCGGTGAGCTTCTCACAGGTGCCCACGATGTCCACGTGAGCGAACCCAGCAACGAAGACCGGGATATAGCCCTGGCGGACGTCGTTGGTCCGGCAGAACTCTGTGAGGGAAGAGAAGAAGTCCTCACCGTGGTCGAAGACGAGGCCGAAGGTCCGCCCCTGGGTCAGTTCGTGACTGCGCACGTCGGTTTCCGCTTCGTTTTGGGGTGGGAGGAGTTAGGCGTCGGAGTAGCCACCGGTGGCGGCGAAAGTCTCCGTGATG
Organism: Nocardiopsis sp. FIRDI 009; assembly: GCF_003386285.1. GTDB lineage: Bacteria > Actinomycetota > Actinomycetes > Streptosporangiales > Streptosporangiaceae > Nocardiopsis. Next base: position 1,295 of record NZ_QPNC01000047.1, on the reverse strand, counting down.
GCGACACGGTCATGGCCGGTGGCCAGCAGCGCCCACAGCAGGATGCGTGCCTTGTACGGGTCCAAGAAGCCAGTCCGGATCAGCCCCCGCTCCAACAGATCCTGCTCGGAGCCCGGGAACCCGTAGGTGGTCGCGAGCCCGGCTCCGGCGCCGGTCCGGGAAGCGAGCACCACCGGTACGCGGTTGGCGAGGTCCTCGAGCGCGGGCACCAGGTGTTGCGGGACGTGGCCGACACCGAACGCGGCGATGACCGCGCCGTCGACCCGCTCGGCCAAGCCCTCCAACAGCAGGCCGTCATCACCCAACGTCACCGTCACCAGGGCCACACGCGGCCCCGGGCCCAGATTCGACGGGTCGAGCGTGGTGCGCCCCGTGGGGTGGTTGAGCAGGCGCGGGGTTCCCTCCACCACGTAGCCGAGCGGGCCGCCGTTGGGGGACTGGAAGGTGGCCACGCTCGTGGCGTGGGTCTTGCGGACCCGACTGGCGGCATGGATCTCGTCAGCGAGCACCACCAGGACGCCCAGGTCCCGAGCACTCGGATGGGCAGCGGTCTGCACGGCCGCGAGGAGGTTCGCGGACCCATCGGCCCCGGCCAGGGTGGGGTTACGCATCGCGCCGGTCACCACGACCGGTTGCGGGGCGGTGTGGAACAGATCGAGCAGGTAGCTGGTCTCCTCGATGGTGTCGGTGCCCTGGGTGACGACGACGCCGTCCACCGTTCCCGAGGCCAGGCGCTTGTCGATCTCCGCGGCCAGATCAGTGAGGTCGGACAGACCCAGGGAGGCACCGGGAAGCCGTCGGAAGTCCTCGACCTCGATGTCGACACCGGTCTCGGCCAGCCCTGGTACGGCCGCCACGAGCTGGGCCGCCGACAGGGCCGGAACCACCCCTCCTGACCCGTCGGAGGTCATGGCGATCGTCCCGCCCAGTCCGTACACCGCCACCCGAGGGCGGGACTCCTTCGCGAGCACGATTCTCCCTTCGCTGCAGGGTCTGTGAGGGGCAGCTTAACGCCCGGAGGAACCCGTCCGCCCGATGAACCGGCAAGCACGATCGACACCGGCCGTGGACAGCAACCGGCTGGATGGAGGAGCCAATCCGGCGAACCCGTAGGCGCCGATCTGGGCGCACCGGGATACCAACCACGCCCAGTTCACGTCGAGATACTCAGCGAGGGAGCACAGTCTTCCCCTCGAGGTGTCAGCGCTGATCACCGAGTGAGCGTGTGCGTATGGGGCTTAACCCCGGATCTTGGACACGGGGGTGATTGACTACGCCGCGATCGCCAGCGTAGA
>NZ_QPNC01000046.1 GCF_003386285.1 Nocardiopsis sp. FIRDI 009 | reverse complement strand
GGCGAGCAGGGCCGTGGTTTCGCGCACGCATGCGCCAGGCGGTGGTGGTACCCACCGCGAAGCCTGCCGCGAGGTGGGTGAGGGGCTCGCCCTTGTACAGGTGGACCAGGACGAGCAGGGCTTGCTGCGCCGGGGCCAGGCGCCGCCACCGGGAGCGGGTGTTCTCGCGGTGGGTGTGGATGGTGCGGGCGGCCAGGTTCGGGGTCCGGCGTGACAGGGGCAGAGCGGCACGGTAGAAGAGCATGTGGAGCCTCTGGTGGGGCAGGTTTTCTTGGTCGTTAACCGGTCTGCCAGGGGCTTCTTGCTGTCAGGGGTGGTTCCGCGCGGGTGGTACGGGCCTGTGGCCAGCAGCTTCAGGGTGAAAAGAGCTCACTCTCTTCGTTGGGCCGACCAGCGCCAGAAAGAGTCTGCCACCTGATATGTGGAGATTTTTCGGTCCGGGGGAACGCCTTGATGAGGGCAGAGAAAGTTGGTTTCTTTCGGGAACTTTCGCGCGGTGATGGCGGCGGAGAAAATCTGAAGTCTCATGCGTCGAAAGGCGACGAATCGCGGAAAGAGCAAATCGCGGAATATCTGGATCGGGGTTCGGTTGTCGCGGCAGCGACCCGGGTGCTGTTTGACGTGTTGGATGAGGAATGCCCTGCGATTTGCTCTCTGTCAGTTCTTACTGATGGGGTCTGGCTGTGGCCTTCTGACCTGTCCTACTACGTTCGTGAGTGCAATGTTCGACTTCCTGGTCGCTTCGTTCGGCATGCCGAAGCCACAGGCTGGGTGCCCATGATCCCCGGTGAGGAAGAGTTGGATGAGATAGAAGAGGATTTTATGGGCTCATCTCATTGAGGGTTGATGATTGGCTTCGGTGCCGGAGCCCGGCGTGAGCGGGGAGGGCAGCCACCAATGGTTGGGTGGGAGTGTCCCTGGACTTTTTCGTGGGAAGGGTTCATCCATCTTTGTTTCGTTCCGGGTGCGCGGACACGACGGCAACCGCACATGCGAGGCGATGTTGACCATCACGGGCAGGTCCGGGCTGCGCACCGCCTCCGACACTGCGCTGCGCAACGTCGCCCGGACGCGGTGCCTGGTCGACAGCGAGATCACCCGCGGCCCCGCACCGGGGCCTTCACCTTCGGGTCGTCGGCCTCGCGGGACTCCAGGATGCGGGCGTTGGTCTCCTCGATGGCGGTGAACATCGCCCCCACATGGCGGTCCTGGAGTCGGTCCAGCCCCACCCGGCGGGCCTGACGGGCATCCACTTGGACACCGATCCGTCATGGGAAGCCATCCACGGCTCCGTCTCCCTCGGGTGGACCAGCACAGGAGCCCACGAGGCCGCGATCGCCCGCCTACCCGGGCATGCGTGGGAGCAGGCCCTGAACCCCGACGGCACCGTGCGCGAACAGGTCCGCGTCGCTGAGCTGGGAGGGCTGAACACCCGCCCCGGCTGCCCCGAAGGGCCGCGGCTGGTCGTGCGCCGGGTCCGCCCCAGCGGACGGGACGCCAAGAAGCTCACCGAACCGGAGAAGCGCACCGGGTGGGTGCTGGCGGCCTCGATCGCCGTTGATCTGGACGCGTGGACCCGGCTGCTGGGCTGCTGTGACAAGGACGCGTTCGCCTCCTGTTGGGACCGGCTACAGGCCATTTCCGCACCGACCTGAGTGGCGCGTCCTGCTCCGACGAGTGGTGGGGAGGAGGAGCGTTCGATTCCCGGGAGGGTGGAGCCCGGCGCAGTCCGCAGCGACATGCGACGGTCCCGCCCCCGCAATCGGGGGACAAACCGGGGCGAACCCACGGCGCGCTCAGACAGCGACCGCCCCTGAAGAATCGAGGCCAGGTCCAGGTCCCGCTCTGCGGGCTCGTTCCAGGTGCAGGAAGCGGCGAGCAGCGCGGCGACGAGGAGCGCCGTCGACGGTCCGTGGGGGCGGGTGTTCCGACGAATCACAGGAAGTTCCCGTTCGAAGCGATGTCGCGCAACACCTCGTAGCCCGACCGTATGGTCGTGTCGAATACGCAGGCGTCGGCGAACCGCTGGGGTAATGCACGATGCCGTGGCCGAAGCGCCAGCAGTGGATCTCGACCTGTACCAGCTTCCACTCCGGTTGGCCGTGGGCCACGGTATCCCGCTCATACGGCGCCCATGCCCCACGGCGCACCGCGCCACCACTTCGGGCACCGTACGGGTCTTCAGGCAGAACCCGCGCATTCTCAGTGGTCACCCTGTTGCATCACCAGAGGCAACAGGGCAACTCTGTACAACTTTTCCGTGGTTCGCGATAGTGAAATCGCATCAACCGCTCACATGTAGTTCTTCCTATATACCGCTCCCCTGTTCATTGAGAAGTAACACTGTTGCCACGTCCACGGAGGGTGATATGGACACGAACACCGAACACTCTGAGCTGGTGGTCTCTCCGGAGCGTTTCCTGCAGATCAAGGAAGCGGAGCGCATCAGCTCCTCCGTCACCCTCAGGCTTTCGGACCACTCCTATCTCCCGAAAGTCGATGAACCGCGCGCCGACTGGGTCGCCAGTGTCGCCGTCCCGGCATTCAAGGCGCTTTCCCGGATGGGGTTCCTGGCTCCGCGGTTCTGCACAGTCGGGACGGGCGCCGGCCTGGATGCCTTGGCGGCGGTGGAGATCCTGCAGGCGCGCACCGTCGGCTTCACCGACCTCCACGAAGACGTCCTCGCGTATGCCCGGGGAAACATCGAGCGCAACATCATCAGCCAGGATGTCGAACTCGTCGGCGGCGTCGGCGACCTGCTCTCCCCGCTGTCGGGATCGCTCTCCCAGCTCGACCTGATCTACGAGAACCTTCCCAACATCCCGATGGTGGAGAGCGAGGACCTCGACGAGGGTCAGACCAGTTCGACCTTCATCGAGGAACGCAGCGAGGAGATCCCCGGGTTCGCGGAGAAGAACCTGGTCGCCCTTCACTATCTGGCGCTGCAGCAGGCGCACCCGCTCCTGAGGGTCGGCGGTCGTGTTCTGTCGTCGATCGGTGCACGCATTCCGCTGTCCGAGATCCTCGCACTCTCCTCCGCGGCTCGGTACAACGGCAGCATCCTGACCTACACGTGGAAGGTGCAGTCCGAGCCCCATGAGGTGGTCGGCGGCTTCGCCCGATGGGAACGGGCCGGCCTGGGGCCGTTCCACTTCTACCCGGTCAGCGTGTTGGAGGACACCTTCGCGAGGATGTCCCCCGCGGCCGCCGGCGCACAGGCCCTGCAGATCGAGAAGGAGCTTGCTCCGCACCAGATCTTGGCCACCGATGCCTTGGCCATGGTCGAAAAGGGCGAGAAGGTCGGCCACACGGTGGCGATCCTCGACTCCGTCAAGTTCCCCGAAACCGACCTGTGAATCTTCCGTCTTCTCCGGGGCTGCAGAGACACGGCGAAATCTGGCTTCTGTCGAACTCAGTAAGGATTCGGCATGGACATCAAGTCCTTCATAGGAAATACGCCTCTCGTCGAACTGAAGACCTTTAACGTTCCGTCCGGCGTTCGGCTATTCGCCAAGGTCGAATTCATGAACCCCGGTGGCAGCATCAAGGACCGCATCGTCACGTACATCATCGACGATGCGGAGGACCAGGGTCTTCTCAAGCCGGGATCCACCATCGTGGAGAACACCTCCGGAAACACCGGGGCAGCGATCGCGATGACTGCGGCGATACGCGGCTACCACGCGATCCTCACCATGCCGGACAAGGTGAGCAAGGAAAAGCAGGACGCGCTGCGCGCGATGGGGGCAGAGGTCGTCGTCTGTCCGACCTCCGCCCTCCCGGATTCGGCCGATCACTATGTGACCCGAGCGAGACGAATCCACGCCGAGATGCCCGGCTCGTTCATGATCAACCAGTATGACAACCAGCTCAACGCGGAGGCCCACTTTAACTCCACGGGCCCCGAGATCTGGAATGATCTCGGAGAGTCGATCTCGGCGTTCGTCGCGTCGGGAAGCACGGGCGGCACCATTTCTGGAACATCCAGGTACCTGAAGATGCAGAAGCCCTCCGTGCACTCCGTCTTGGCCGATCCGGTCGGCTCCATCTATCACCGCTATTTCCACGACGGAGTCGTCGACCCCTCGCAGATCGCGCCGTACTTTGTCGAAGGGGCTGGCGAGGACCACCTGGCGAAGTGCATGGACTTCTCGGTGGTCGATGACGTCATTCGCTTCACCGACTCCGATGCGTTCGCCACCTGCCAGCACCTGGCGAAGAGGGAAGGGCTCGTCTGCGGCGGCACATCGGGGGCCAACGTGTGGGGCGCTGTCCAGGTCGCCCGGTCGATGACCGGGCCGGCGACGATTGTCACGGTCCTGCCCGACAGCGGGAACAAGTACATCTCGAAGATCTACAATCCGGAATGGCTGATGCAAAACGGATTCAATGCCGGTGAACTTCGCTCACTGGAACTGGCCCTGTAATGGGAAGCCAGAAGAAAGATATTGTCGCTGCGCTTACGGCAGCCCTTCTCTGGTCCTTTGCTTTCGTCGCCCCGGCTGCCGTGCAGCCCGCCAGCGAGCTGCTCCTGGTCACCGGCCGGTACACGCTGTTCGGACTGTGCGGACTCTACGTGCTGATCCGGGGATGGCAGAAGCTCAGGCTCATTCCGGTGCGAAGGATCCTGTTCGGTCTTTACATCGGCTTCGTCGGCTACTTCATCTTCTACATCTGCGTCTCATACTCCGCCACAACGGGGAGCGGGTTCATCACCGCGGTGATCGTGGGGTCGTCACCCATCATGATCGCTGTGGCCGGGAACTTCTCGGAAAAGAGAATCCTGTGGCGCCAGCTCGTCGCCCCGATCGCCTTCATCCTCATCGGCATCTCCCTGCTCAGCGCCACGGATTTCATTCACATGGGTCAGGCCGGAGAATCGAACGACTCGTTCTTCGGAATCCTTCTGGCTCTGGGCGCGATGCTCTCATGGTCCTACTTCGTGGTCCGGAACGCCGAGTCCCAGCGGACGTGGGAAACCAAGCCCGATGCCATGATCTGGGCCGCACTGGTAGCGATGGGGGCCGGTGGCGCGTCCATGGTGCTACTGCCGTTCGCCATCGCCTCCACCCCGCCGGAGACCTTCGAGTTGTACCCCCTGCTCAAGATCACGGCATGGTGCATATTCCTGGGCATCATCTCCTCTTGGTGGGGAACCTATATCTGGGTGAAGGCGGCGAAGGGCCTACCGGTCCCCTTCGTCGGTCCGCTGCTCGCCGCAGAGACGATTTTCGGCGCGATCCTCAGCATCCCCGTGGAGAGCAGGATCCCCAACTTGTGGGAGGTGTCAGGCGCCCTTTCAATTCTCGCCGGGATCACCATCTACATGGTGTTCGACGCAAGGAATGAACGGTTCAACAGCAGGCGAGAAAAAACGGAGACTCCAGACGCACCGGATGCTCCCGAAGAGCCCATCCAGTTGCAGACCGACGCGAAGTAAGAGTCGAGGCAGCACACAGGAGGAAATTCCATGAGCAACTCCTTCAGCAACATCAAGCAGTCCCACGTCTTCTTCGACGACGCCCCCGGGCTGAAGCAGTACTACGAGAACTGGGCCTCGAAGTACGACGGGGACCTGGCCGACCAGAAGTGGGTGGCGCCCAGGATCGCGGCCAACCTCGTACACCTCCTCGCCTCGGCCTACGGGACGCCGGAGACGCACGTGTTCGACGCCGGCTGTGGAACGGGGCTCGTCGGCAGATTCCTCAGCACCCTGGGGAACTACGTCATCGACGGCGTCGACCTCTCGGAGAGCATGGCCGCCGAAGCGGTCAAGACGAACGCCTACCGAAAGGTCTACGGCGCGGTTGACCTCTCCGTGCCCCAGAGGGACGAGCGTCTCGACCATTACGACATCGTGGTCAGCAGCGGGGTGTTCACGCTGGGACACGTGCGGCCGACAGCGCTTCTCACACTGTTCGAGTACACCCGCCCCAAGGGTTTCGTCGTGGTCTCCACCCGCGGCAGCTACAACATCGAGACCGAGTTCGAGACCTTCGCGAAGTCGCAGGAGGTCACTGATCGGGCGACTCTGGAGTTCACGCTGAAGGACTCCCACTACATCGCGGAGGAGAGCGCCGACTACTGGGTCTTCCGCACGTCCTGATCATGCAGTGACCAGCAGCGACATTGGCGAGAACGGAAAAGAACCGCTCCTGACGAGGCCTGTGGGTTGACCACTGCCGAGCGCAGAGACACAACTGACCCTGGAGTTCCATGTCCCGTAGATTGTTCACCTCGGAATCCGTGACCGAAGGACATCCAGACAAGATCGCCGACCAGATCAGTGACAGCATCCTTGACGCCCTGCTGAGTCAGGACCACGCTTCACGTGTCGCGGTCGAAACCCTGATCACCACCGGGCAGGTGCATGTCGCGGGTGAGGTGACGACCTCTGCCTACGCCGACATCGCCGAACTGGTCAGGGACAAGATCCTCGGCATCGGTTACGACTCCTCGGCCAAAGGGTTCGACGGAGCCTCCTGCGGAGTCTCGGTGTCGCTCGGAGCGCAGTCCCCGGACATCGCGAAGGGCGTCGACACCGCGTACGAGCAGCGTGTCGAGGGTGACCACGATGAACTCGACCGACAGGGCGCGGGCGACCAGGGCCTGATGTTCGGCTACGCGACGGACGAGACGCCCTCCCTCATGCCGCTGCCCATCGAGCTCGCCCACCGCCTCTCACGCCGCCTGACGGAGGTCCGCAAGGACGGCACCCTCTCCTACCTGCGGCCCGACGGCAAGACCCAGGTCACCATCGAATACCTGGGTATGCGTCCTGTCCGACTCGACACGGTCGTGGTCTCCTCGCAACACGCCGCGGGGATCGACCTGGACGGACTGCTCACCCCGGACATCCGGGAGAATGTCGTCGAGCACGTCCTCAAGGAGATCGCCGATGACGGCATCAAGTTGGACACCACCGACTACCGTCTCCTGGTCAACCCCACCGGCCGCTTCGAGATCGGCGGCCCTATGGGCGATGCGGGGCTGACCGGCCGCAAGATCATCATCGACACCTATGGCGGCTACGCACGCCACGGCGGCGGCGCCTTCTCCGGAAAGGACCCGTCCAAGGTCGACCGCTCCGCCGCCTACGCCATGCGCTGGATCGCCAAGAACGTCGTCGCCGCCGGCCTCGCCCAGCGCTGCGAGGTCCAGGTCGCCTACGCCATCGGCAAGGCGGAACCGGTCGGCCTGTTCGTGGAGACGTTCGGCACCCACACGGTCGACGTCGACAAGATCGAGCGCGCCATCACCGATGTCTTCGACCTCCGCCCGCTCTCGATCATCCGTGATCTCGACCTGTTGCGCCCGATCTACGCACAGACCGCCGCATACGGCCACTTCGGACGTGAGCTCCCGGACTTCACCTGGGAGCGCACCGACCGCGCCGACGCGCTGCGGGCGGCGGCGGGCTGACCGTTCAGTTCCGGATGGAGGCTCGGTATCGCGGGCGTCGGTGCACGCTCTGTCCGGGCACCGACGCCCGCGATCCTGCTCCAGGTAGTCAGACCACCCGGCCCAGAATCGAGGAAAGCTGTCCATGCGTATCGCCGTGACCGGCTCGATTGCCACCGACCACCTGATGGTGTTCCCCGGACACTTCGCCGAGCAGCTGATCAAGGAGCAGCTGGAGCAGGTCTCCCTGTCGTTCCTCGCCGACCGGTTGGAAGTACGCAGAGGGGGTGTGGGCGCCAACATCGCCTTCGGCCTGGCGGCTCTCGGCCTCAACCCGCTCCTGATCGGTGCCGCGGGCATTGACTTCCCCGAGTACGACGCCTGGCTTCGGGCGAACGGAGTCGACACGACAGCGGTTCGGGTCAGCGAGACGCTGCACACCGCACGCTTCGTGTGCACTACGGACACGGACCAGAACCAGATCGCCACCTTCTACGCCGGGGCCATGGCCGACGCTTCCCGGATCGATCTGGCCTCCGTGGTCGAGCGAACGGGTCGGCCGGGACTCGTCCTGGTCGGAGCCGACGACCCCACCGCGATGCTGTGCCACACGGCTGCCGCACACCGCCTCGGCATCCCGGTAGCCGCTGACCCCTCGCAGCAGCTCGCCCGTCTCGACCGGGAGCAGGCCCGTCAACTCGTCGACCGGGCGCAGTGGTTGTTCACCAACGAGTACGAATCCGCCCTCCTGCTCGAACGCACCGGTTGGACCGAACAGGACCTGCTCAGCAGGGTCGGCACATGGATCACCACCTTGGGTGAGGACGGGGTCTCACTTGCCGCTGAAGGTGCCGCCCCACTGCGGATACCGGCGGTTTCCACACATCGGATCGCCGACCCGACAGGGGCCGGTGATGCCTTCAGGGCCGGATTCCTTGCCGGGACCACCTGGTCATGGTCGCAGGAGCAGGCCGCCCGGCTCGGCTGTGCCATGGCGACGACCGTGCTCGAGTCGATCGGCACCCAGGAGTACAAGTTGAACTCCTCGGACCTGGTCGCCCGCATCGAACAGGCCTACGGAGCCGATGCGGCCCGCGCCCTCGAACCGCGGCTCGCGTACGTGTCATGACGACATCGGCATGTCCGGCCTGTCGGTCGAGTCCACGGTGATCATGAAGGAGAATCTCGAAGAGCTCAACGCCCGCGCTCTGTCGTGCGTTGATCCCGTGATCCTCGGCGGCGCCGCCCTCACCCGTGCCTATGTCGAACAGGATCTACACGAGATCTACGACGGCGAGGTCCGCCATGCCCGTGACGCTTTCGAGGGGTTGCGGCTGATGGACGCGATGATGGGCATCAAGCGCGACGTTCCCCACGCGGTGCTGCCCGAGTTGAAGCAGCGTCGGGTGCGGCGACTCGCCTCCACCGTCGCCGAAGAGCGCCCCATGGACGAGGGCCGGGTCCGCTCCGAGTTCGGGTTCGCCGGACAGGATCCCGGTGACATGCGCGGCATGTTCGCCCTGAGGTACCGCGGAGCCCGCTTCTCCCTGGGTTACGGGGCCTGCCCGGACCTGGAGGACCGCGCCAAGATCACGGACCTGCTGCGGTCGGAACGAATCGGCGTGCGTCTGTCGGAGGAGTTCCGACTTCACCCGGAACAGTCCACCGACGCCATCGTCACGCACCATCCCGAGGCCAAGTACTTCAACGCCGGAGGCCGGAAGTGACGACATTCTCCTTTGAGTTCTTCCCGCCCAAGACAGTCGAAGGGGAGAAAGCTCTGTGGAAGACGGTCCGCCATATCGAGTCTTTGGACCCTGATTTCGTTTCCGTCACCTACGGCGCCGGCGGTTCTTCGCGGGACCGGACCGTCGAGATCGTCAAACGCCTCGTGTCCGAGACGACGCTGCGCCCTGTGGCGCACCTGACCGCAGTCGGCCACTCAGTGGACGAGCTGCGCCGCATCATCGGCCAGTTCGCGGACGTCGGGGTGCGCGACGTCCTCGTGCTGCGCGGCGACCCGCCCGGTGATCCCAGGGGACCGTGGGAACCACACCCGAACGGTTTCACCTACGCCTACGAACTGGTCGAACTGGTGCGCTCTCTGGGGGACTTCACCATCGGTGTGGCGGCGTTTCCGGAGAAGCACCCGCGCTCGGTCGACTGGGACAGCGACATCCGCAACTTCGTGGCCAAGTGCCGGGCGGGCGCCGACTACGCCATCACCCAGATGTTCTTCGACGTGGAGGACTACCTGCGTCTGCGCGACCGGGTCGTGGCCGCGGGGTGTACGACGCCGATCATCCCGGAGATCATGCCGGCCACCAACGCCCGTCAGATCCGGCGCTTCGCCGAACTCTCCGACGCGGCGTTCCCGGAGGACCTGGCCCGCAAGCTCCAGGCCGCCAGCGGGCGGCCTGACGATGCTCACCGGATCGGGGTCGAACATGCCACCGCCATGGCGGACCGACTGCTCGCTGAGGGGGCACCCGGCCTGCACTACATCACCCTCAACAAGTCCAGAGCGCCCCTGGACATTCATCGCAATGTACTGAACAGCTTGAGGAGCCTCCATGCCAGCTGAGTCCATCGACTTCAAGGTCGCCGATCTGTCCCTGGCCGAGTTCGGCCGTGACGAGATCCGGCTCGCCG
>NZ_QPNC01000045.1 GCF_003386285.1 Nocardiopsis sp. FIRDI 009 | reverse complement strand
GTACTCCAGTTGGACTTCTGGTTTGAACCGTGTTGATCACGTTCGCGGGAGTTCGGTGCCGTTCGACCGCGCTGATCTGGCCATTCACCGGACACAGCAACGGCCACCACCCGATCATCGATGGTTGTGAAGACAACGAACAAACAGGCGGTGGCCACGGCCACCAGCGTAGCGGCCCAGCGGTGGCCGCACCTGCTGAACGAAGTCATCGACACGGCCGTGAACCCGCACCTGGCCCGGCCCGAGACCCGTTCCACCGCCCGCGACCTGATCCGAGCTCTGCTGGCCCCTCTCACCCGCAAGAACTGCTGGACCCTGGCCGAGCACGCCGGACACGGCGCCCCCTACCGAATGCAGCACCTACTGGCCCGGGCCCACCTGAACGAGAACGCCCTGGCCGCCGCCCTGCGCAGCTACGTCATCAGGTGCCTGGGCACCGACGACGTGGTCCTGGTCGTGGACGAGACCGGCGATATCAAGAAGGGCCGTGACACCGTCGGCGTGTCCCGCCAGTACACCGGTGTGACAGGGCAGATCGAGAACTGCCAGGTCGCGGTCTACCTCGCCTACACCACTCCTGACGCCCACGCGTTGATCGACCACCGCCTCTACCTGCCCTCCTCCTGGAGCGAGGACGCCGCCCGACTGGCCACGGCGGGGGTACCCACCGACGTTGGCTTCGTCACCAAGCCGGAACTGGCCCGCCAGATGATCGCCGCCGCCCTGGAGCACGTCCCCCACGCGTGGGTCGCCGGCGACGAGGTCTACGGACGCAACCCCGACCTGCGCGCCTACCTGGAGAAACACCGGGTGGGGTACGTGATGGAGATGGCCGCCACCGACACGATCACGACGCCGCGCGAACCCCTCACCGTCAAGGAGCTGGCCGTCCTGGTCCCGACCCAGGCGTGGCAGAAGCGCTCCGCCGGGGCCGGGGCCAAGGGGCAGCGGTTCTACGACTGGGCGCTCATCGACGATGTTGCTGACTCCGACGGAGTGCGGTGGGTGCTGATCCGCCGTAACCGAACCACCGCCGAGCTGGCGTTCTTCCACTGCTATGCCCCGGAGGTGGTGTCCCTGGGGCGCCTGGTGGCGGTGGCCGGGCGCCGGTGGCGGGTGGAGGAGTCCTTCGCTCAGGGCAAGGGCCTGGCCGGGTTGGACGAGCACCAGGTCAGGACGTGGACGTCCTGGCACAGATGGAGCCTGCTGGTCATGGTCGCCTACGGGTTCCTCGCTGCCTGTCGCCTCCGGGAAGCCCGCCACCACCCGGCCCCGGAGGGGCTGGTCGCGTTGACCTGCAACGAGATCGCCCGTCTGCTGGAGGCGCTGTTTCCGCCCGAGCTCCATCCAGAGCACGTGTTGGCCTGGTCGGTGTTCAGACGCTCCCACCAGGCACGGGCTCTGCACTGCCACTACCGCAGACAGGCAGCCCAAGAATCATGACAAAACGGATCTACAACTGGAGTAC
>NZ_QPNC01000044.1 GCF_003386285.1 Nocardiopsis sp. FIRDI 009 | reverse complement strand
GGGTGGTTCCGCGCGGTCGGTGCGCGGCTGTGACCAGCGTCTTCAGGATGAAAAGGGCTCACTAACCACGATTGACTGGCCAGTTTCGGACACAACTTCGGCAAACCGAACAGGCGGCAGGGGAATATGCATCTCCAGGGGTAACGGACTGTCCGTTACCCCTGGATTCGTACATAGTTACGCATTAGCATGATGTTTCCCGCCCCCAGTGGGCCTGCGCAGCATATGGAGGGGATAGACATGCAGCCGCGCCCCGATGATCAAGCACCCCGAGACGCCTCCCCCTGCCGCCGATTGTCCGTAACCCTCGATACCCTACCGACGAACATCCCTTTCCTCCTCACAGAAGTCGCTCCTGGTCACGAGCTGATCGTCGCCCGTGACGGCATCACCTACGGCGCCTTGGCCGACGCCTACATCAAGTCATTGCCGACTTGGGCGCGCCAGAGGATGTTCGCCGCCGTCGGCGTCGTGGACCCATACCTTGACTGGGATCTGTACCAACGCCTGACCTGGTGGGATAAAGAATGGACTGTTTCTCCGACATCTGTGCGGATCGCGGAGACGGTCGTTCCGGGCCTACTCACCCCCTGGAAGCACGAATGGCTGGATTGACACGCGGCGAAGCCATCCAGCCGAAGGCGCGGGCGACCTCGCCGACCGTAAAGGCGAGCGGGAGCACCGCACCAGACGACAGTATAAAACGTGATCTAAGTCATAATTGGAATTGGCGCATGGCGAAACGTAGAAACGGTCGAGCTCCCAACTTGCGCTCGTCGATCTACCGTTCGGACAGTGACGGCTTGTGGCATGGTTGGGTCACCATGGGTGTCAGGCCCGATGGCCGCCCCGACCGACGCCACCGGAAGGCCAAGACCGAAGCCGAGGTCACGGAGAAGGTTCGACGTTTGGAGTCCGACCGCGCCGAAGGGCTCAGATCCACGGTCGGCCGTGGGTTGACGGTCGGTGAGTGGCTGACCGAATGGCTCACCGCGATCGCCCCCCGCAGAGTCTCCCAACACACAATCGACAGCACTTACGGGCCCAAGGTCCGCCGGATGGTCCGGGGACTGGGTGCCCACAGGCTCAAGGATCTCGAACCGAAGCATCTCGACGCCTACTACCTCGAACTCGAACGCCAAGACGGCCTCAGACCCAATACCATCCTCCAGCACCATCGGATCCTGTCCCGAGCGCTCAAGGTGGCAAAACAACGTCAGAAGATCCGGGAGAACCCAGCGGAGCTGGTCGACGCGCCGACCGGGGAGATCATCGAGATCGAGCCCCTCGACTACAAAGCGGCCCTGCGCATCCTCAAGGTATGCGAACGACGTCGCAACGGTGCCCGCTGGTCCGTGGCCCTCGCGCTCGGCGTCCGCCAGTCCGAAGCTCTGGGCATGCGCTGGGAGAAGCTCCACGCCGTCTGCGACGAGTGCGGTTACGCCGCGGAACTGATGAAGGTCGCCCCCGACAGCGCGTGCGACGTATGCCATCAGCGGGCGTGGCGGTACCAATTGGAGGCCGCTTGGCAGATTCGGCAGGAGCCCTACCGACACGGGTGCGAGGACATCACGACGTGCGTCATGGATCGGCACAGGAGACCGTGTCCACGCCACTGCCCCGGGCACCACAAGGCCACATGTGCGAATGACTGCACGATCAAGTCACACCAGTGTCCGGACGTGAAACGGCCATGCCCGGCCGACTGTCAAGGGCATGGCCGGGAGTGCCCGAAACGGAAGGGCGGCGACTGGCGTTTCCTCCGCCGAAAGGGCGTCCGACCTGGCCGGGGAAGGGCCGATGTGGTCCTAGCGCTCCCCCGCCAGCTGGTCCACCAACTCCGTACTCATCACGCGGCGCAGGCCGCGGAGCGTCTGCGAGCTGGCGGCGAATGGAAGGACTACGGCCTCGTGTTCGCCAACACCGATGGACGCCCCGTCAACCCGCGTAGCGATTACGACGATTGGCATGCGGTCTGCCAGGCGGCCGGAGTCCCGAAAGCGCGGGTGCACGACGCACGGCACACGGCGGCGACCCTGCTCCTGGCCCAAGGCGTGGACGTGCGCACGGTCCAACACACCCTTGGCCACTCGTCACTGTCGCAGACCCAACGATACGCCCACGTGACCGAACAGATGAGCCAGGACGCGGCGGAACGAATGGGCGAAGCCCTGTGGCGGCGTTCGAAGACATGAGACTGGGGAATCGCAACCCGAACTGCAACCCTCGGGAACCCAGCTGTCCCGCACAGTGTGCTTCGTTCTGACCGTGGTGGAGGCTGGTGTGTCCTGCGTTGCTCGGAGTCGGATTTCTGGATCCTGGGACCACGTGACCCTTGAAGGAGGCCGCCGTGGGCGAGGAGCCGATCGCCCACCCGACCACGCGCCGTGAGCACACGTCCAAGACAACAGCGCGGTACACCCTAGCCATCCTGGCCCTAGCCATCCTGGGGAGGCGCTCAGTGATGTCGGTGATCCGAGACCAGGCCCGAGCGCGCACGCCGCCATTTCGGACGGCATGCTACTCCCCTGGGGTCACGTGGTCCCAGAGCGCAAGAATCCGACTCCGAGAAACACAGGGCACACCAGCGAAGACACGCAGGTGCGTGTGGTAGGGCCCCAGGGGATCGAACCCTGAACCCGCGGATTAAAAGTCCGCTGCTCTGCCAATTGAGCTAAGGCCCCATGACTCACCCCAGCCGATCCGGGGGTAGGCCACCAAGCCAATATCCTACCGGATACCACAGCCGGTACGGTGCAGCGGATTCACGCCGCGTAGCGGCCCCGGGGCACGCCGGGACGTCCGCCTTCTTGGCGCCTCCCCCGCCCCTTGGTCTACTCGGAACCGTCAGCTCAGCCGACGACGAGGAGCACGACCATGACAGTTGTTCCCGAGGACCGCCAGGACATCCTCACCAAGCGCGCGTTCGGGCACGTGGCCACCATCGGCCCGCAGGGGGAGCCCCAGTCGAGCCCGGTCTGGATCGACTGGGACGGGGAGTTCCTGAGGTTCAGCCAGACCAGGACCCGCCAGAAGCTCCACAACCTGAACCGCGACAACCGCGTCGCGATCTCCGCCACCGACCCCGACAACCCCTACCGCTACGTCGAGGTGCGCGGGGTCGTGGACCGGGTCGAGGACGACTCCGACCTGGCCTTCATCAACGCGCTGGCCAAGAAGTACCTCGACAAGGACGTCTACCCCTGGCACCGGTCCGAGGACGAGAGGGTCATCGTGTACGTCCGCCCCCTGCACGCGACGAAGATGTAGACCAGCCGGGCACGGATCGACGGCTCCGCCCTCGGGCGGGGCCGTTCTCTGTTGCACAGGGTGAAATAATACACATTGAGAAATCTTGCACGGCATGCAACTATTGAGCGTGCACGGGGAGGACATCATGGGGCTGCGCGAACGCAAGAAGCAGGCCACGCGCCGCGCCCTCCAGGAGGCGGCCGTCAGGCTGACGCTGGAGCGCGGCCTGGAGCACGTCACCGTGGAGGAGATCGCGGCCGAGGCCGACGTCTCCACGCGCACGTTCTTCAACTACTTCGCCACCAAGGAGGAAGCCCTCCTCAGTGACGTTCCGACGGCCCCCGACGAGGAGGTCCGGAGGGTGTTCGTCGAGGGCGGCCCCACCGGCGTGTTCGTCGACGACCTCATCACCGTGCTGACCGCCTCCGTCATCAGTTCGGAGGGGCTCGCCGCCCACCGCGACGCCATGCTCCTGCGCAAACGGCTCGTGGAACGCGAACCCCAACTGGTGCCCGGCATGCTCGCCCGCTTCCACAACGTGGAGCAGGAGCTGTCCCGGGCCATCGCCGAGCGGACGGGCACCTCCCCGGAGGACGAACGCCCGCAACTGGTCGCCGCCACCGCCATGGCGGTGACCCGGCACACCGTGAAGTGCCTCCACCTCAGGGAGGGGGAGGGCGTCGCGGACGTGCGCGCCGTGCTGCGCGACGCGTTCCGCCACGTCGGCGCGGCCTACGCACCATCCGACGACTGACGGGGAGCAGTACCGCCCTGGGGGATTCCCGGGGGTCGTTCTCCAGGCGAACGGAGTTCCATGCCATCCACACACGAACGCTCCGAGGAGGGCGTCAGCCGCAGCCGTCTGCGCTGGATCTTCCTCGCGATCATCCTGACCATCCTCCTGGCCTCCCTGGACCAGACGATCGTGGCCACGGCCCTGCCCACGATCGTCGGCGAGCTCAACGGCCTGGAGCACCTGTCCTGGGTGGTGACCGCGTACATGCTCGCGGCCACGGTGGGCATGCCGATCTACGGCAAGGCGGGTGACCTCTTCGGCCGCCGCCGCGTGTACATCTTCGCCATCGCCGTGTTCCTGCTGGGCTCCGTCCTGTCCGGCCTCGCCCAGAACATGCCCCAGCTCATCGCCTTCCGCGCCCTCCAGGGCATCGGCGGCGGCGGGCTCATGATCAGCGCGCAGGCGATCATCGCCGACGTCGTCCCCCCGCGCGAGCGCGGCAAGTACATGGGGATCATCGGCGCCGTGTTCGGCGTGTCCTCGATCGCGGGTCCGCTGCTGGGCGGCTTCTTCACCGACCACCTGGACTGGCGCTGGATCTTCTACATCAACCTGCCGCTGGGCGCGATCGCCCTGGTCACGGCGGCCACGATGATCCGCCTGCCGCAGCCGACCGGCCCCCGGCCCCGGCTCGACTACCTGGGGACCGTCCTGCTGGCCACGACCAGCGTCTGCCTGGTGCTGCTCACCAGCTGGGCGGGGCACACCTACGACTGGGCCAGCCCGCAGATCATCGGTCTCGGCGTGGGCGCGCTGGTCGCCGCGGTCCTGTTCGTGGCGGTGGAGCGGCGTGCGGTTGAGCCGATCGTCCCGCTGCGGCTCTTCACCGACCGCAACTTCGTCCTCACGTCCCTCATCGGCATCACCGTGGGCATCGCGATGTTCTCCACGGTCTCCTACCTGCCCACGTTCCTCCAGATGGTCAGCGGCGCCTCCGCCACGGAGTCGGGGCTGCTCATGCTGCCCATGGTGTTCGGCATGCTCATCAGCACCATCACGACCGGGCGGCTGATCAGCGCGACCGGCCGCTACAAGCACTGGCCGATCATCGGCACCGCCGTCATCGCGGTGGGGCTGGCGCTGCTCTCCCGGATGGACGCGGACACGCCCTACCTCTACAACGGCCTCGGCATGCTCGTGCTGGGCCTGGGCGTCGGCATGGTCATGCAGAACCTCGTGCTGATCGTGCAGAACACGGCTCCCCGGCGCGACCTGGGCTCGGCGACCTCGGCGAACAACTACTTCCGCCAGATCGGCGCGTCCTTCGGCATCGCCGTGTTCGGCTCGATCTTCGTCTCCCGTCTCAACGAGCGCATGGCCGGACTCCCGGGCGGCGGTCTGGAGTTCGAGGGCGGCGAGGCCGGGATCAGTTCGATGACCCCGGAGATGCTCCAGAACCTGCCCGGCCCGGTGCGCGAGTTCATCGTGGAGGCGTTCGCCGGGGCGCTCCCGCCGATCTTCCTCTACGCCGTGCCCGTCGTGCTGGTCGGCTTCGCGCTCACCTGGTTCGTCAGGGAGACGCCGCTGGCCACCAGCGTGGGAGGCCGGGACCAGGCGGACCCGGAGAAGGAGACCGCCCCGGCCGCCTGAGGCCGGGCCGCCCGTCCCGACCGCCCTCGACCGGCCCTCCGGGGTTCCACGCCTGAGGGACGACGAGCGCCCCAGCACCGGGACCCGAGAACCGGTGCGGGGCGCCGCCGCGCAACTCCGCCGTGCCCCCGAAGCGGCGTGTCGGAACGGGAGGGGGACGACCGCCCAGGCGCGGGGCACGACCGTGTTCCACGTCTCAGGAACGCCACGCGTCCCGCGCCCGTCAAAGCCGGTGCGGGGACGCGTCGGCGTCCCCCGCCCCTCCCCCTCTCGGGGGGCTCCGGGGGATGTCAGGGGAGGCCCAGGGCTCTCCCCGATGGGAATCGTCGTCGGTGACGGGCAGGCTGGAGACATGAACGGGAAACTCCAAGGACGACTCGTCCGCAGTGACTCCGACCGCCTCCTGACCGGCGTGTGCGGCGGTATGGCCGCCTTCCTCGGCATCGACGCCACCATCGTCCGGATCGCCTTCGTGGCCTTCGCGCTCCTGGGCGGCGGGGTGTTCGTGTACATCCTCGCCTGGCTGCTGATGCCCGCCGAGGGCGAGCGCCACTCCTTGCTGGAGCAGATCATCCGTAACTTCCAGGGAAAGCCGAGTGAGACCTGATGTGGACCCTTCGAGCCCAGCCGGGCTGGCAGCGCCGTGAACCACCCGCCCCGCGTGAGGAGGGGGAGGCCGAGGAGACCCGCGAGCCCGCCTCCGGGCACGCGGCCGAGCGCTGACGCCCCTTCCCAGCCTCGTCGGTCACACCGCTCTGACCTGGGACATCCGGGTGCGAGTGCCCCACACGACCCCGGAGCGCGTTACCATCCGGGCATCCCCGGTATGCCTGGACCCGCCCGGGACGTCCGCATGTGAGCACGCACCGCCCCGACGATCAAGGTCTCCCTCACCGTGAGCGCACCCTCCTCCGTCACCCTACCGGCGTCCGCCCTGGACCTGACCCCGGCCGACCCGACCAGGATCGGCCCGTACCGGACGCTCGCCCGGCTCGGCGCGGGCGGGATGGGCATCGTGTACGCGGCGATGCCGACCGAACCGGGGACGCGACCCGTGGCGGTCAAGCTGATCCACACCGAGTACTCCGCCGACGAGGAGTTCCGTGCCCGCTTCGCCCGTGAGGTCGACCTGCTGGGCCGGGTCGGCGGGGCCTGCGCGGTCCCGCTTCTGGCCGCCGACACCGGAGCCGACCGGCCGTGGCTGGCCACACCCCTGGTACGCGGTGTGACGCTGGGCGTCCACATCCGCAAGAGCGGCCCGCTCGACGAACCCCTGCTGCGCGGCCTGGCCGCGGGCGTCGCCGAGGCCCTGGCGCAGATCCACGCCTGCGGCATCGCCCACCGTGACCTCAAGCCGACCAACATCATCCTCGCGCCGGACGGGCCGAGGGTGCTCGACTTCGGGGTGGCGCGGGCGGTCGACCAGACCGCGCTGACGCGGACGGGCACGGTCGCCGGTTCACCGGGGTGGATCAGCCCCGACCAGTACCGGGGCGAGCCGGTCTCCACCGGTGACGACGTGTTCGCGTGGGGCGCCCTGGTCGCGTACGCGGCCACCGGGCGACCGCCGTTCGGCACCGGCAACCCGGCGGTGGTCGCGCACCGCGTGATGAGCGGCGAACCGGACCTGGCGGGCTTCGAGGGGCCGCTGGCCGACCTGGCCCGCCGGGCGCTGGCCAAGCGCGCCGCCGACCGGCCGACCGCGCTGGAACTGGTCTCGGGGGTGGTCCAGGCGGGCGTGCCCGACCGCGCGATCGCGCCGATCCGGGACACCGGAACCGCGGCCGACGCCGTGGCCGCGCTGCTCGACCGCGACTGGCGGGGGGTGCGCACGGGCGCGGAGCGGACCGTGGCGCCCCCGGCGGCCCCCGGCGGCGGCGCCAGGCGCGCCCTCACGCTCGTCGGAGCCGGGGTCGGAGCACTGGCGCTCCTGGCCGGGCTCGCCTTCGGCGGGGTGGCGCTCGCCCGGAACTGGGACTCGTTGCCG
Source organism: Nocardiopsis sp. FIRDI 009 (assembly GCF_003386285.1). Lineage (GTDB taxonomy): Bacteria > Actinomycetota > Actinomycetes > Streptosporangiales > Streptosporangiaceae > Nocardiopsis. The sequence continues at coordinate 12,826 of NZ_QPNC01000044.1, read as the reverse complement.
ATGGCCGCCTGGCTGGCCTCCGACGAGGAGGCCGAACCCGCTCCGGAGGCGGAACCGACCGAGGGCGAGGCGCGCCGCCCGGGCCCGGTGGGACGGGAGCCGAGCGCGGAGCCCTCCGAGGAGGCGTCGCCGTCCCCCGAGCCCTCCGAACCGGAGGAGTCGGTCGAGCCGTCCCCGGAGCCCTCCGAGGAGGCCGAGCCGGAGGAGGTCGCCGAGCCCGAACCCGAACCCGAGGCGCCCGCCACCGTGCCGATCACCGTCTACAACGCCGAGGGCCCGTGCCAGACCCCGCGGACCTCGGAGTGTTCGCTGCGGCTGGCGAACAACCCGTACGCCGCCTACGCCGACCCGGGCAACCGCGCCGGGGCCGTCTGGCACAACGACCGGCTGGACGCCGCGTGCATGGTCGGGGACGGCCAGACGATCAGCGACGAGAGCGGGTACAGCACCACCCGCTGGTACAAGGTCACCACGGCGGAGGGGGTGACGGGCTGGCTGCCCGGGGCGCGCACCCGCGACGCGGGCGGGGTCCGCGCCTGCGAGTCGCACGAGGTCTGACCGGCCGGCCCCTGGGGCGGCCCGGCCCCGCTCACCGGCCGTGGCGTACCCAGCGCCCCCGCTCGTCGTCCAGGACGATCCAGGAGCCGTCGCCCAGGGGGATCAGCGCGGGCGCGTCGGCGGCGGGTTCGCCGAACCGGCCGAGGGCCGCGCCGGTGCGGGTGTCGACGAGGTGCGTCTCGTACCACTCGTACGGCGGGTCCTCGTCGGGGTCCGTGTCCTCGTCCTCGGGTTCCTCGTCGTAGTCGACGTGTGCCGCGACGATCGCGGTCCCGGCGTCGAGGTAGCCGCACGGCGTCGGGGTGAGGGACACCGACCGGTCCCCTCCCGGGCCCGCCTCCGGGCCGCCGAGGTCCTCCCCGGTCACGGTGGCGACCACCTCGCCGTCAGGGTAGGAGCGGACGGTGAGTTCCTGGTCCATGGTCAGGAACCGGGTGCCGTCCGGGGAGAGGTCCACCACCGCGTCCCCGGTCATCCCCGGTCCCGCGCCCAGCGGGACCTCGTCCACGACGATCCGCCCGCCGTCCGGGCGGCCCCGGAACAGGCGACCGCTCATCTCCGGATACCCCACGTCCAGGACCATGTCCGCACCCGCCGGGTGCGCGAAGTGGGTGGCGCAGACTCCCCTGGTCCCCAGGTCGGCGCTGGCCAGGACCGCGCCGGTGGCCGCGTCGAGTACCACCCAGTGGTCGGTGTCGAGATCGGACGCCGTCTCGGCCAGTCGGCACAGCCAGACCAGGGCTCCGTCGAGGGAGAAGTCGCACGCGGCCGGACCGGTGGCGCCGAGGTCGAACCGCCACAGTTCCGCGCCCGCCCGGTCGACGCACACCAGGGCCCCGTCACGGGTCGTGTACACGGCCCGCCCGAGGTCGGGCGCCACCGCCTCACCCCACCGGACGGGCCGCTCCGCGACGGGGAACACGTGGGCCGGACCGACGACCCGCCCCTCCGCGCCCGGCGGGTCAGGGAACGCGTAGGCCTCGACCCCCTCACCCCCCGACAGCGTCCGCACCCGCCATCCGCCCAGGTTCCTCGGCTGGATCTCTCCCGGTTCCATCCCCGCGTCCCTTCGTCCGATCGGTGTCCCCCGCTCTGACGGCGCCTCCCGGCACCCGGTTGCGGTTCCTCCACCGGACCACGGACCGGTTTCGGCGCGACCGGTTCCCGCCCGTTGCGGACATCCCCACCGTCCGTAACTCACAGCCCCGAGTCGACTACTTTTCGTGTTGACGAGTGAGGGGTATACCCGCCGCGTCTCGGCACTCCTCCACTCGGGCGGCTCAATGACCCACGGACACGCCTTCCCTCCCATGACGACCATCGGCCCCGAGGACAAGCGGTATCCCGCGCTCTCCCGCGGCTTCAACCAACGCTGGATCGCGAGCCCCGAGTACGTCCGCCTGGTGGGCTCCCCCGCCGGGGCCGCCCGCGCGCTCTCCGAGGCGGTCAACCAGCACCCCGTCGACCCCGAGCGCACCCGCATCACCGTGCGCTCCGGCGGTCACTGCTACGAGGACTTCGTCTGCGGTGACGACGTCCGCGTCATCCTCGACGTCAGCCCCATGTGCGGTGTCCACTACGACCCCGGCCTGGAGGCGTACTGCGTCGAGGCCGGCGCCAGCAACTGGCACGTCTACAGCCATCTCTATCCGCTCAGCGGCCGGGTCCTGCCGGGCGGCTCCTGCTACTCCGTGGGCACCGGCGGGCACGTCACCGGCGGCGGCTTCGGTCTCCTGTCCCGCCAGCACGGCCTCACCGTCGACTACCTCTACGCCGTGGAGGTGGCCGTCGTCCGCCCCAACCGCACGGTCGACCTCGTCGTCGCCACCCGTGACGACCCCGGCACCAACCTCCGCGACCTGCTGTGGGCGCACACCGGGGGCGGCGGCGGGAACTTCGGCCTGGTCACCCGGTTCTGGTTCCGGGACCTGCCCGAACCCCCGAGGAACGTCCGCCTCGCCGCCCTGGCCTGGAAGTGGTCGAAGTTCGACAAGGCCGAGTTCGGCAAGCTCGTCACGGCCTACGGCGAGTACTTCCGCGACCACCAGGACCCCGACGAGGCGTCCGGGAAGCTGTTCGCGATGCTCAAGCTCAACCACGTGAGCAACGGGGAGATCGGCCTGGTCGCCCAGGTCGACGACGACGATCCCCGCGGCAAGGAGGCGCTGGCCGACTTCCTCGCCACCGTCGACGGAGCGATCAAACCCACGTCGGGCCAGATGAGCGCCCCCATGGGCGAGCATCCGCCGGTCCGGGACATGCACACCCCGCGCGTCCTGCCCTGGCTCACCGCCACGCAGGCGCTCAACTCCTCGGGTGAGAACCGGTGCGGCAAGTACAAGTCGGCCTACATGCGCAAGCCCTTCACCCCCGCCCAGATCGACGAGATGTGGGCCTACCTGGGCAACGTCCACTACAAGGACTACGTCAACAGGGAGGCGCTCATCCAGATCGACTCCTACGGCTCCGCGATCAACCATCCGCCCCGCGACACCGCGGTCCCCCAGCGCGACTCCATCATGAAGATGCAGTTCCAGGTGTACTGGAAGCGGACCGAGACCGCCTCCGCGATCGACCGGCACATCAGGTGGATCCGCGACATCTACCGCAAGACGTTCGCCACGAGCGGCGGGGTCCCCGCCATCAACGACCTCACCGACGGCTGCTACATCAACTACCCCGACGGCGACCTCGACAGCGGCGAGTGGAACGCCTCCGACGACAAGTGGCACACGCTCTACTACAAGGACGCCTACCCGCGGTTGCAGCAGGTCAAGAGGTGCTGGGACCCGCTCGACGTGTTCCGGCACCAGCAGTCGGTGCGGCTGCCCAGGGCCAGGGAGGAGGGGTCGGGGTCGTAGGCGTGTCCGACCGCTCCGGTCACCGCGCCTACGCCCCCTGCGGTTCCCGTTCCCCGGCGCCCTCGTCGTCACATCCGGAAACCGTCCCGGCGGTGTCCTTCGCGAGGGATCCGGAGGCCCCGTCCGCCGAGTCGGGGGCGCCGGGCCCGGGGGTCCCGTCCCCCGACCCGGGTTCCCCGTCCCCGCCGAGGTTCTCCAGGCGCACCCTCCGCAGCGCCCACAGGACGACCAGGCCGACCGGTATCAGCACCGCCGCCGTGAATCCGTAGCCCGTCTGCACCGCGACCGTGAACGCCGACCGCGCCGCCGCCAGCAGTTCGGCGCCGAGCGCGCCGGGCAGCGTCTGCGCGACCGAGGTCGCGCCGCCGACGCTCTCCCCGGCCGCCTCCACCGCGTCGGCGGGAACCTCCGCCAGTCCCGCGCCGTCCAGCAGCCGCCGGTAGACCACCGCCGCGAGGCTGCCCAGGAAGGCCAGGCTGAGCGCGTTGCCGAAACCGCCGGCGACGTCGCCCATCGCGGCGGCCGAACCGGCCTTGCGCAGGGGCGCCGACGCGATGATGAGGTTGTAGCTCAACGTGAACAGCGGCCCGATCGCCAGCTGGATCACCACCGCCGCCACGACGATCCCCGGCAGCGTTCCGCCGCCGACGAACCACACCATCGCGACGGCCCCGGCCCCCGCGACCAGCAGCGCGATCCCCATGACGAACCCCGGCCGCGCCCACCGGTTCAGGACGGTCGGCAGCAGGCCGCCCACGATCGAGCCCAGCGCGGGGGCGATCAGCACCAGGCCCGCCCGCCCGGGGGACATCCCCTCCACCGCCTGGAGGTACTGGGCCAGGAGCATGTCCGATCCGCCCACGCCGAGCAGCATCAACAGCATGGCCACCAGTGACACGGAGAAGGCGGGCGTGGAGAAGAGCCGCAGGTCCAGGAGCGGCTCCGGCGCGCGGAGCTGTCGTCGGACGAACAGCGCGCCCAGCGCCAGGCCCGCCGCGACGCACACCAGGTACGGCCACATCGGGGCCCCGGACCCGCTGGCCATGTCGTCGGCGATCTCCTGGAGTCCGAAGATCACCGCGATGACCGCCAGCACGGAGAACGCCACCCCCAGCAGGTCCAGGCGCTGGGCCCTTACCCCGTCCACCCGCGGCAGCAGCGGTGCGAACAGCAGCAGGAGTACCGCCACGGGGACGTTGATGAGGAAGACCGAGCCCCAGGAGAAGTACTCCAGGAGCGCGCCGCCCAGGGGCGGGCCGATCGCCATGCCCGCGGAGAACGAGCTCATCACCACGGCGATGGCCGCGGAGAACTGGCGGGTGTCGGGGAACATCACGCGCAGCAGGGAGGTGATGCTCGGCAGCAGTGACGCCGCGGCCATGCCCATCACTGCCCGGGTGGCGATGAGCATGAGCGGGTCGACGGAGAACGCCGCGACCAGGGACGACACCCCGTACACGGCGACACCGGCCGTGAGCAGGCGCCGGTGGCCGAGCCGCGGCCCCAGCCAGCCCATGGTGAGCACCACACCGACCTGGAGGAACGACGCCACGTGCAGGATCCACAGCAGCTGCGTGCTGCCGGGGGCGAGGTCGGCGGCGATGGAGGGCAGCGCCAGGAACAGGACGGTCATGTCCGTGGCGGACATCAGCAGCGGCAGTGTCAGAACCGCGAGGCCCACCCACTCTTTCCAGGTCGCTCTTCGGGGGGTGCTGCTGGCCACGTCGTTCTCCCAGGCTCGGGCGGTCTCGGACAACCCCGACCGTAAAACCTCAACCTTTGTTGAGATCAAGGTGGAAGAAGGCCGTGTGACGAGTGCCTCGCGACTCTGCGCGACGACACGAGACGACGCACCGGAAAAATCTCGCCGAGAGTGAGCACAAGGGCACAAGCCCTGTCCTGGGCCACTTCCCGTGCATTATCGTCTCGTCGCATGGGGCACACACCGAGACACGCGCTGATGGACACCAGGGACCGTACCGGTTCCCCCGAACCACACGCGACACTGTCCGCCTACTTCGGGGCCGCGCTGACACCCCGGGAGTTCACCCTGGCGAACGGCGTCCGGGTAGGGGTGGACTGCGCGGACGCCGATCCTACGACCATCCTCGGACAGTGCTGCCTCCACTGGGGACAGATCAAGTCGAACCAGCGCAACAAGGTCATCGCCGACGCCTTCAAGCTCGCCTGGCTCCGGGGCGCCGCCTTCCCCGACGCGCGGGCCGTCCTGGTCCTGAGCACGCCGTTCACCAGGCTGCTCGGCCGCGGCGCCTGGCTGCCCGAGGCCCTCGCCGCGCACCGGATCGACGTCCTGCTGCTGGACCAGGACCACAACGTCCAGCGAACGGAGACGATCCCGTGACCGGTTCTTCACACAACGTCCATTTTTTGTCCCTACCTTTGACGGGTCAACGATCTCCGCGGGCCGTCGACGATCCTGCTTCCGCCCGCTCTCCGTCGAAGTCTCCGGTTCCGTACCGGAGGAGTCTTGTCTGGAGGGTGTCCCGTGGGCTCTTCCCATGTGGTCGTGCTGGTAGGTAACCCCCGCTCGGGCTCGCGCACCGCCCGCGCCGCGGAGCACCTGGCCCGGCTGCTGTCGGCCGCGATCCGCTCCGACGCGCCGGTCACCACCGTCGACCTGTCGGACTACGGCCCCGCGGTACTCGACCCCCGCGCCGCCGACGTCGACTCCGCCGTCGAGACCGTGCGGTCGGCCGACCTGCTGGTCGTGGCCAGCCCCGTCTACAAGGGCACGTTCACGGGCCTGCTCAAGTCCTTCCTCGACCGGATGCCGCCCGAGGCGCTGCGCGGCACCGTCTGCGTCCCCCTCATGGTCGGCGCCTCCGACGCGCACTCCTCCGCCCCCGAGGCGGCCCTGCGCCCGGTCATGGTCGAGCTCGCCGCCATCTGCCCCACGCCCGCCCTCTACCTCCAGGAGGCGGTGCTCCCGGAGCTGGGCAGCGACACGGACCCCGCTCTGCGCTGGTACGACCGCCACGCGCGGACGCTCTCCTCGGTCATCGACTCACTCCCGGTACGCACGTGATCCGCGAGACACCACCGTCCCACGACTCGGCCGTCGCCATCGCGGCGGCCGAGCGCACGTGTCCGTCCCCCGAGGAGCAGGAATGACGCCCCACGATCCCAGCCCACACACCGCCGACGTCCACCGCGAACCGTCCGCCCTGCGCGACGGCCTCGCCCGCATGGCCACGTCGGTCAGCGTGATCACCACGCAGGTCGCGACCGGCCGCCACGGCTTCACCGCCAACAGCGTCGTGTCCGTGTCGGCCGACCCGCCGCTGATCGGTGTCTTCCTGGCCACCACCGCCGAGTGCCACGCCGCCTTCACCCACGCGCGGACGCTCGCCGTGAACGTCCTCGCCGACGGCCAGGAGCACCTGTCCACGCTCTTCGCCACGCGGGGGGCGGACAAGTTCGGCTCGGCCGAGTTCGTCCGCGGCGACCTGGGCGCCCCGGTCCTGCCGGGCGCCGCCGTCGTGCTGGAGGGCAGCGTCCACTCCCGGCACGTCGCCGGGGACCACACGATGATCCTCGTCGACGTGGCCCGCGTCCGCAACGGCGACTCCGCTCCCCTCGTCTACCAGGGCCGCCGCTTCCGAAGGCTGGTCGCCGCGTGAGCCGTGAACGCATCGAGGTCCGTGGGCTCACCAAGACCTACGAGGGCGGTGACCCGCGCCGACCCACCCTGGACCGCATCGACCTCGACGTCCCGCGCGGACACTTCGTCAGCCTCATCGGCCCCAGCGGTTGCGGCAAGTCCACCCTCGTCCGGGTGGTCGCCGGGTTGGAGGACTACGACGAGGGTTCGGTGCGGATCTTCGACTCCACGCCCCGCCAGATGTGCGCGGCCAAGGCGGTCGGGTTCGTCCCGCAGTCGCCCGCCCTGCTGCCCTGGCTGAACGTGCGGCGCAACATCACCCTCCCCGCCCGTGTCAACCGCCGGGCGGGCAAGGGGAGCGAGAACCCCGACGCCCTGCTGCGGATGGTCGGGCTCGACGACGCCGCCCGCAAGTACCCGCACGAGCTGTCCGGCGGCATGCGGCAGCGGGTCGCCATCGCGCGCGCCTTCGGCACGCGCCCCGACCTGCTGCTCATGGACGAGCCCTTCTCCGCCCTGGACGAGTTCACCCGTGAGGCGCTCCAGTGGCACCTGCTGGGGCTGTGGGAGCGGATGTCGACGACCGTCCTGTTCGTCACCCACTCGGTCCGGGAGGCGGTCACGCTCTCCGACGAGATCGTGGTGATGTCCGCCCGCCCCGGACGCGTGCACGAGGTGATCCCCGTCGACCTGCCCCGACCGCGCGGCGACGAGGTGACCGGCCCCCGTGGCCGCGCCCTGGAGGACCGCGTCCGCGCCTCCCTGCGCGGCGCGTGGGAGAGCGGCGCCGCCCCCGACGACCTGATCCCGCTGTGACGGGAGGAGAGAACGTGGCCACCGTCAGCAAAGCGGCGGGGACGGACCCCCGGAGGAGCCGGAGGACCCGCCCCCAGAGCCCGCCGTCCCGGGCACGGCGCGGGAGCGGCCGACGCCGCCGTTCCCCGCTGTCCCCGCGCGTGTGGCTGCCCACCGTCGTCGCGGTCGCGCTGGTGGGCGCCGCGTGGTCGTGGGTCGCCGCCGGGAACCCCTACATCCTGCCCGAGCTGGGCGAGGTCGGCCGGACCCTGGCCTCGGACCCGACGCTGTTCGTGGAGAACGCCTGGTCCACCCTCCAGATCGCGCTGCTGGGCGTGGCCTGGGGCGCGGGGACGGCCTTCGTCCTGGCCCTGCTGATGTCGGAGATCCCCGTTCTGCGGCGGGCGATCATGCCGCTCGCCGTGGTCCTGAACGTCACCCCCGTGGTCGCCCTCGCCCCGGCGCTGGTGGTGGCCTTCGGGTTCGGGATGACCCCCAAGGTCGTCGTCACCGCGATCGTCACCTTCTTCCCCGTGCTGATCAACGTCACCACGGGGCTGCGGTCGGTCTCGGGCCCGGTCCTGCACGTGTTCCGGACCCTGCACGCCTCCCGCCTGGAGGTCCTGCTGAAACTGCGCCTGCCCACCAGCCTCCCCTACGCCCTGGCGGCGCTGCGCGTGGTCCTGCCCCTGTCGATCGTCGGCGCCGTGGTCGCGGAGTTCGTCGCCGCCGGGTCCTCCAGCGGGCTCGGCACGATGATCCGCAACTCGGCCGCCAACGCCCAGTTGCCGCACGTGTACGCGGCCGTCGCGTGCCTGGCGACGATGGGCGTGCTCATGCTCGCCCTGACCACCCTCCTGGAACGGCGACTCCTGTTCTGGCACGAGTCGCAGCAGAGAAATCCCTCATGATCGGAGCTGTCCGCATGTCCACCCCCTTCGCCCCACCCCGGCCCCGGTACCTACGCGCAGCGGCCTCGGCGTTGACGGCATCGGCCGTTCTGCTGGTCTCGGCGTGCGGGGGGCAGGAGGACGACACGACGCCCCGGGCCGCGGCCATCGTCGACGACGAGCGGTGCTCGACCAACCGGGACGCCGGGACGATCACCTACGTCACCGGCTACCAGTACCAGGCATCGGTGAGCATCCTGGAGGCCATCGCCGCCGACGCGCTCGGTTACTTCGACGCGGTCTGCCTCGACGTCGAGATCCAGCCCGGCAGCGGCGACACGATCGGCAACGCCCAGCTCGTCGCCGCGGGCACCGCCCAGTTCACCTCGATGGGCAACGAGGCCGAGATCCTCCAGGCCAACACGAACGAGATCGGCGTCATGGGCATCGCCACCTACGGCCACGTGCCGATCGCGACGCTGCTCACCGGCCCGGACGTCGAGGAGCTCAGCGACCTGGAGGGCAGCACGCTCGGCCACAAGGGCATGCTGCCCGCCCCGCTGGAGGCCATGCTGGTCGCCGACGGGGTGGACCTGGACAAGATCGAGCAGGTGGAGGTCGGCTACGACCCCAGCGTCCTGCCGCGCGACCAGGTCCAGGCGCTCACCGGCTTCCGCTCCAACGAGCCCTTCCTCCTGGATGGCATGGGCGAGGAGTACCGGCAGTGGCTGCCCGAGGACTACGGCGTGGTCGGCTCCTTCGGCGTCATGGCGACCAGCCCCGAGTACGCCGAGGCCAACCCCACCGTCGTCGAGGACTTCCTGCGGGCGTTGTCGCGGGCCTTCGACTACTGCGTGCAGGAGGAGAACGCCAGGGAGTGCGTCGAGTTCGCCGCCGAACTGGACGAGACCGAGTACGACGTCGACCACAACCTGAACGTCTGGCAGGCCGAGAGCAGCCTGGCGACCGGTACCACCCGGGAGGGCGCCCCGGTCGGCTTCATCGACCTGGACTCCACCGAGGCCGAGGGCCAGACGCTCGTGGACGCCGGCCAGCTCGACGAGCTGCCGGACCTGGAGCCGCTGTTCGACCCGAGCTACCTGGAGGGCGTCCACACCAACGGAGAGGTGACCTGGCCCGCCGAGGGTCAGTGAGAAGCACGGAAGTGACCAAGGAGTCTGAACGAATGTCTGAAGCAGGCGTGTCGGCGCCCACGGAGTACGGTCTCTTCCTGCCGATCGGCAACGGCGGATGGATCATCTCCGAGACCGCCCCGCACCCCGAGGCGAGCTACGAGTACAACCGGCGCGCCGCCGTCCTGGCCGAGGAGCACGGCTTCGACTTCATCATGTCGATGGGCAAGTGGCGCGGCTACGACGGCGCCACGGACCACTGGGGGCGCACCCTGGAGTCCATGACCATGATGTCGGGGCTCGCGGAGGCCACGGAGCGGGTGAAGGTGTGGTCCACGGTCCACACGAACCTGTTCCACCCCGCCCTGACCGCGAAGATGTTCACCACCCTCCAGGAGATCAGCGGCGGCAGGGCCGGGCTGAACATCGTGGTCGGGTCCTACGTGGACGAGTTCGCGCAGATGGGGCTCTGGCGTGAGGAGCTGTCGCACGCCGACCGGTACCGGTTCACCGAGGAGTGGACCACGCTGGTCAAGCGGCTGTGGACCGAGGACTCGGTGACCTTCGACGGCGAGTTCCACCGTCTGGAGGACTGCCGGTCGCGTCCGCACCCCGACCCGATGCCGACGCTGATCAGCGCGGGCCGCTCCGAGACCGGGCTGAACTTCCAGGCCCGGCACTGCGACGGTTCCTTCCTGACCGCGTCGAACCTGGAGGGTCTGCGCGACGCCAGCCGCGACGTCCGGGAACGGGCGGAGAAGCTGGGGCGGCGGATCCGGACGTACTCGATGCTGACCGTCGTGATGGACGAGACCGACGCGGCCGCCGAGGCCCGCCGCCTGGAGTACGGGCGCGGCGCGGACATCGACGCGATCGTCAACATGAAGCGTTCGTGGGGTCTGCCCGCGGACAAGGCGCTCTCCCTGACCGCGGAGAAGCCGGAGGACGAGGCGTTCCAGACGCCGTTCGTCGTCGGCTCACCGGACACGGTGACGGAGCGGATCCAGGAGATCGTCGGGTTCGCCGAACTGGACGGCCTGATGCTGATCTTCCCGGACTACCACGCGGACCTGGCGGCCTTCGGAGAGGCGGTCATGCCGCGCCTGCGCCCGGACACCGTCGCGACGTCGGCCACGGCGACGGGCCGATGACCACGGTCTTCACCGCCTCCGTCCAGCGGTGAGGGGTCGGGGCCGCCGCCACCCAGCGGCGGCCCCGACCAGCCCTCGACGGCGAAGCGCGTCGAGTGACGAGCACCACACAACCCTGGGTGACGATCAGGCGAGAACCCCCAGGTCACCCTCGCCCACAGTGAGCAGAGGCCCACAAGGCCGATGCCATTGGGGTTTCGGTCCACTAGGGTCCAGTTTATGCGGTACATACCGGCCCCGCGTGGCCCCGCGATCCCGACCGAACCGACCCTCGACACCCCCTGACCGTCACTTTCCGTACACATCCCGGCCACCTCCCCTCCCCCGACCCCCACCACCCCGGCCGACGCGAGCCCCCACCGACTACTCCGAGCGATCGACCGGGCACCCTCCAGCCACGACCTTCCCGCATCACCGAGCTCGCCGTGCACCGCGAACGCCTCCGCACCCGGGGGCGCCCTCCCCCGACACGAAGGAGTCTTTCGGCCATGCCCACCCCCACCCCCCGCCCCCCACGGCGACGGTCGCACCTGACGTCCGCGGCCGTGGTCTCCGTCCTGTTCCTGACCACGGCGTGCGGCGCCACCGAGGAGACCGCCGCCGAGGATCCCGGGTCGGCCGCCGTCATCGACGACGAGCGGTGCGCGACCAACCGGGACGCCGGGACGGTCACCTACATCACCGGATACCGCTACCAGTCCTCGGTGAGCATCCTGGAGGCCATCGCCGCCGACGCGCTCGGCTACTTCGACGCGGTCTGCCTCGACGTCAAGATCGTGCCCGGCACCGGCGACACGTTCGGCAACGCCGCGACGGTCGCCGCCGGAGACGCGGAGTTCACCTCGATGGGCAACGAGGGGGAGATCCTCCAGGCCCACGAGCAGGGCACCGACGTCATCGGGGTCGCCACCTACGGGCACGTGCCGATCGCGACGCTGCTCACCGGCCCGGAGATCGAGGAGCTCAGCGACCTGGAGGGCGTCACGGTCGGGCACAAGGGCGCCCTGCCGCCGCCGATCGCGGCCATGCTGGTCTCGGAGGGCGTGGACCTGGAGTCGCTCGACCTGGTGCAGGTCGGCTACGACCCCTCCGTCCTGCCCGACGGCGAGGTGGACGCGCTGACCGCCTACCGCTCCAACGAGCCCTTCCTGCTGGACGCCATGGAGGCGCGGTTCGTCGAGTGGCTGCCGGGCCAGTACGGCGTGGTCGGCTCCTTCGGCGTCATGGCGACCGACCCGGAGTACGCCGAGGCCAACCCGACCGTCGTCGAGGACTTCCTGCGGGCGCTGTCCTACGCCTTCGAGTACTGCCGGGACGACGTCCGGGGCTGCGTCGAGTTCGCGGCGGAGCTGGAGGAGGAGCAGGACTACGACGTCGAGCACAACCAGCGCATCTGGGAGGCCGAGTACGAGCTGGTCAGCACCTACACCACGGACGGCGAACCGCTCGGGAGCATCGACCTCATCCGCACGGAGGCCGAGGCGACCGTGCTGCTGGAGAACGGCCAGTTGGAGGAGATCCCCGACCTGGAGCCGTTGTTCGCTCCGGAGTACCTGGAGTCGGTCCACCCCGCGGGCGAGGTGAGCTGGCCCCGGGGGAGGTAGCGGCCCCGCGAGGGACCCCACGCGTCCGGTCCGCCGTCACCCGGGAGGGTGGCGGCGGACCTTCCCCTGTACGCGTACGGGGGACACGGTCCGGGACGAGCTGTGCGCCCAGGGGCGCGTCGTCTCCCGCTGTTCGCAGGCTGAACATTAGAGCTCATCTCATTTGGTGAGTCTGCGGTAACAGATCCGTATGCAGGCGATGCCAGCGAAGG
>NZ_QPNC01000043.1 GCF_003386285.1 Nocardiopsis sp. FIRDI 009 | reverse complement strand
AACGGCACCGAACTCCCGCGAACGTGATCAACACGGTTCAAACCAGAAGTCCAACTGGAGTACAGGCCTCCGTGTATGAGGTGAAGAATGCGCGGATGTCGAACTGGACAGCGACAGGAAGACTACTGAATCGCCCACGTCCATTAAAGAGTTCCAATGCAAGAAACAGCAAGGTATTCAGCGTTGATCGCTTCGCACCCTCTCGCACCTGCTGGTTATCTACGGCCGCTCGGATCAGCCGCTGAAGCTCTTTGTTTTTGAGATTCCCCAATGAATCGAGGATATGCGCGGGCATCTCTTCCGGTTTAGGCGATCGGCCACGTTGTTCAGCAAAAGTGACTATAGCAGCAACGGCAGACGTGGGATCATGCGATTCCTGCCAGTTCTCATCGGGGATGATGCGTCGTGCCAGATAAGCCAGACGATCACTGTCACTTCTGAACGCATATATGATGCCCGGAGCAGCAGAAACACACCGCACCTTCGTAATTTCCTGAACATATCTGCGCAACTCATGCACGGCGAACAGGTGCTGGAATGTCTTGCGCGAGGTAAGCACACCATCACTGAATTCTTCCCCAACGACACGTCGACGCTCCCAATCCAAGCGCGTGGAGACGATGAGCACACGTTTGGTCAAATCCCATGCTTGACGTAGCGTCCTGTCCCGTTCCTCGGAGTCTTCGATCACGTTGAGCACGTACGTGAGCAAGACGATGTCTGAGGGGTCACGCTCACCATGGGGAAAGTACACCGGATCCCAACCGCGGACCCGCACCCCCAGTTCAGAGAGCGCCCTGACGTCATCACCTCGACCACACCCGTAGTCCAGGACGGTCGTATCTGCTTCGATTTGGCTTTCCGCCAGTGCCGTCCGGACGGGAACAGAAAGCGCCCGACGCGCAATAGCAGTCAGGCGCCGCTCGCTATCCCAGTCAGTAGCGGTGCCGACCACGACTCGCTTGCCCACCTCTCTTTTTCAAGCAAACGCCCTGCGATGATCCCATGCACTATCAGGATCGCAAGTTACCTCCGCAGAGCACATCGCCTCTGTGTCTCTGCTTCGGAGTCATCCTCGCACAGTAGGTATCAGCGGTTCGGTAGTTGAGGAGAATTCGTTGATGGGTTCAGAGTGGACGGGTAGCAGACATGAAGCGGGCAGAGTAGTACGCGGGCCAGTGACGGGTTCGACGCGGATGGTCGTGCCGGTACGCGGGGCGTTGACCATCTGGCCATCGCCGACGTACATGGTCACGTGGGACGGCGGCGCGCCAGAACCGGTGTCGTAGAAGAGCAGGTCACCGGGGGCGAGGGCGTCGAGGGTGACCGGGGTCCCGACGTGGACCTGATCGGTGGTCACGCGCGGAATCGACACTCCGGCAGCACGCCAGGCCATCATGGTCAGCCCAGAACAGTCGAAGGCGTGTGGGCCTTCGCCACCCCACAGGTAGGGCTTGCCGACCTGGTTCAGAGCCCACTCGACTGCTATGCGCCCCTGTTCGCTTCCCCCGGCGAGCACCGCATGCGATCCGGCGTCGCTGAGGTTCATCGCGGAGTACTCGTCGATGTGGGACAGGACGTTGTCGACGTAGACGTCCCAGGGGTTGTAGCGGAACAGGGCTGCGCGGAGTTGTTCGTGGTCGGTGAAGTCCACCGAGTCGTTCGGGTGGCTGGTGCACAGCTCGACGGCGGTCGAGGCGGTGGCGTCGAAGACGTTGTGCGGGTCGGCTTCCCCGTCGGCGTTGGCGTCAACTCCGCGGCCCGCCCACCAGGCGGGGAGGAGCTGGGTGACTCCGACGGCGGCGTCGTAGGTGGCGTCGCCGTCCCACCGGCCGTCGTCGGTGTCGTGGTGCGGAGTCTGGTTGTTACCGACACCGGAGCCGTTCAGGATCGGGCCGACGACGGGTGGGGCGGTGTCGCCGTTCGATGCGATCTGGCTGCCTGACGCGTGGTCGGACTCCTCGCGGCCGATGCCCGCGAGAATGGCCCAGGTCATGCCGGTGCAGTTCGGGTGGAGCTCTTCGAGGCGCTCGGCAGCGCGCACGTACGCGTCGAGCAGGACCGGGTGGATGCCGGGAACCTGCCCCGATCAGAGCCATGCGTTCTCGATGCGTTCGCGTTCCTCGTCCCCCATCCCCACGGCTCCGATGACGGCCACGAGCAGGAAGAGGCCGCCCGCGATGCCGGACGCAATCTTGAGCACGGCGGCTGGGGTTCAGGCCAGGTCGACGAGTGCACGCACGGAACAGGTCGTGTCCCCGACCTGGCGCCAGATGGGGCGTGCGGGGTCGGGGCGGGTGAGTTGGTCGATCGTGGTCACGTGGACGGGCACCCATGGATCCGGTGCGGCCAGGGACCGGCAGATGTTGGTGAGACGCTTGGGTCCGGTGACGATGAACAGCACGGGTGTGCGATGTTCGGTTTCCTCGGCCAAGGCGCGGTAGCGATCGGTCTTCGCGATGGCGCGGGTGAGCGGTTCGCTGCCGGTGTCGTACTCGATGAAGGCGTCCACCGTGACGCCGTCCTGGCGCCAGCGCAGGTAGGCGTCCGGGCGGACATGGTGGCCCCAGGTTGCTCGGCAGCGGGCTTCGGGCCACCAGCGCTGGAGCTGAGCACTTGGGGTGGCGCGGGCGCTGGCGAAGAAGCGCACGTAGGTCTCGGCCAGTCCGGTGATGTGTCCGAGGTGGCTGTTCAGTTGGAGTGCTCGTTGCGCGGCCGGTCTGTGGCCGAGCTCCTGCGGGGTGAGGCCCTGAAGCGCGGCAAGGACCTGGGCGCCCTTATCTGCGAGAACCCAGTGGTAGGGGGCCCGCCCGTCTCGCCCGTCTGCGTGGGGCGGGAGGAAGTGGTCGATCACGCCCGCCGCCTCGAGCGTGCGGAGGCGGCGTTGGGCGAGCCGTGAATGGCGACCGGAGAAGAACAGTTCGCCGACCTGCGGTGTAGTCAGCACGCGGTGGGTTCGGACGGTGCTGAGGATGCGCATGTCGCGTTCGGTGAATTCGAGCGTGCTCAACGGTGGTCCTCCTGGTCGCGTGGGTCTGGGGTCCTGGTGGGTGCGAATCGTCGGGCACCTCTGCGGATGTGCTCGGCTCGGTACGGGATGGGTTCGGTGGGTGGCTGGGTGCGCAGGGTCGCCGCGGGGAGTTCGGCGGCGTCGTGGATGGTGCGGACGGCGGCCTGGTAGGAACCGAGGTGGGCCAGGTCGTAGGCGTTCAGGTGCGGCAGGGTGTGCCGCTCGAGCCGGGTGGCGTCGTCCGGTGCGAGGTTGAAGAAGACCTTCGTGCGGGTGTGGGCATCCACCGCCGAGCGTGTGGCGGGTGGAAGCTGGTGGAGTTCCTGGTGAGCCAGGACCATCGCGGCGCAGTAGCCGCGGGCCTCGGCGAGCATGTCGGCCAAGGATCCGGGGAGCCGGAGGAAGTTGGCGGCTTCGTCCAGGTACACACAGGTGTTCGGGGACCGCGGCGCGCGCGGTGATGGCGTGCCAGGTGGCGGCCAGGGTGATCGTGCCGAGGAGGCTGGCGGTGTCCTCGCCGAGGTGTCCCTTGGGCAAGCGCATGAGGACCAGCCCGCCGTGGTCGAGCAGGTGGGGCAGGTCGATCGTGGAAGCCCCGGAAGCCAGGACGGCGGCAGCCCAGGGGCGCAGCAGGATGGTGCGGAGCTTATTGAGCAGCGGGTCGGTAGCAGCGGCGCGCATCTGCGGGGACTGGGTGGAGTACCAGCGCCAGAAGTCGCGCAGGGCTCCGGTCGGGTGGAGTTGGGCGAGCAGCCCGGTGCGCCACGGGTCGTCGGCGAGCAGGCGGGGGATGTCGCCCAGTGTCAGGTTGACGTCGCGGGTGGCGGCGAGGGTGAGGGTGCTGGCGCGGAGGATGTCGTCGGTGCGCGGCCCCCAGGAGTCGGCATAGATGGTGCGGAAGATGCCGGTGACGGTGTCGGCGGCGTGAGCAGGGGTGCCGATCTGAAGCAGGTTGATCCGGGGCGGTGGTGCCGGATCGGCGGGGTCAAAGAGCACCGTGTTGCCGATCGCGCGTGCAGGGAGCCGGTCCAGGACGTCGAGGATGAGGTCGCCGCGGGGTTCGATGACCAGGGCACTGCGTCCGGCTTCGGCGTCCTGGCGGATCATGTGGGTGAGCAGGGTGGACTTGCCGGAGCCGGTCTTGCCGAGGATGTGGATGTGCTGGCGGGCGTCGGCGAAGGTGGTGGCGATGGGGCGGCGGGGTCCGGCGTCGGTGTGGCCGAGGACGCGGCCGGTGTGGGGCACGTCGGGGCTGGGTGCGACGCGGCGGGCGCTGGCACGGACAAGGCCGGGGACGGCCGGGTCGGTGGGCAGGTGGGCGATGGCGGCGAGTTCGGTGGTGCTGAGCAGGTAGCCGCGGGCCAGGTAGCGGTACCGGAGCCACAGGCCAGGGAAGGGCATGGGGGTGCGGCGGAGCGCGTTGAGGCCGGAGGTGTAGGCGGCCAGGGTCGCGGAGATGTTCCGGGATCGGGCTCGCGCGCGCTGTTCGGCTTGGCGGCTGGGGTGTTCGGTGGTGACCGCGACGCTGATCTGGCAGGTGAAGCGGGGCGAGGACGCCTTGGTGAGGATGGCGCGAACATCGTCGCTGATTCCGGGCAGTGTGTCGATGCGCTGGCTGTGCCTCGGTGATGGTTGCCATGGGCGGAACGGTGTGTGCTGACCGCGGAGGCGTGCGGCGGCGGCGCGGGCGAGCGAGGCTCGGTGTGGGCTGGCCGGGCGGGCGCAGACGCGGACGAGCGCCTGTTGACCGGGTCCGAGGTTGGCGAGTTCGCCGAACAGTCCGCGGAGGGGATCGTTGGCGAACGTGGTGCGCAGCGGGTAGTGGTCGGCTCGGGCAGTACGGAGCCAGTGGCCGCGGGTGTGCTGTCCGTGCGGGATCGCGGGTGTGGCTGGTGCGAGTCGGGTGGTGGCACCGGGCCAGGCGGAGGTGACGGCGCGTTGGACGGTACGGGGGTTGACGGGGCCGGGGATCCAAACCTGGATGCGCACGCCGGAGACGGTGGCGATGTACTCCCACGCCAGGTGGGGTGCGAGGAATCGGCGAGTCCATCGTGGCCGCAGCAATCCCAGGGTGTGGGTCCAGAAGGCCGTGGCGTGGTCGACGGTGCTCTGCGGCGGTGCGTGGATCTCCAGAACGTGCGCGTCTCGGGACAGGTAGACGTGCCGGACCCAACGCAGGACGAACACCGAGCTGATCCACAGCAGGACCCCGGCTCCGGCGGCGGTGGTCCACAGGGCCAGGTTGGCGGTGATCATCAGCCCTCCAGGTGGGCGAGCTCGGCTGGGTCGGTGGTGAGAAGCCGGTGCTCGACGGGTGAGGCGATCGTGCGGAACACCGCGCGGTGTCGCCCGGCGGCCAGGAGCGCGCTGCCGCGTTCGGCGGTGGCGACGATGCGGCGTTCTCCGTGGGAGAGGTGGAAGGACTCGCACACGGCGTCGAGGTTCTGCGGTGCCTGGCGGAGCAGGATCTGCGTGGCGGCGTTGGCGGCGACGGATCGGCCGAGGTCGGTGGCGAGCAGGTCGGCCACGTCCTGGGTGACGAGGGTGAGTCCGGCCCAGTGGCGGCGGGCGTTCTTGGCGAGGTTGAACAGGTAGCGGGCGCCGACGGGGTCGCGCAGGAGGGTCCATCCCTCGTCGATGGTGATCAGCCGGGGGCGTCGTTGGCCGGGAGTGCTGATCTGGCGCCACAGGGCATCCAGGATCAGCAGGAGGCCGACGGTCTTGAGTTCCTCGGGCAGGTGGCGCAGGGACACGACGGTGAGATGACCGGTGAGCCGGACGGTGGTGGGTCCGTCGAACAGCGACCGGCGGGAGCCGTGGGTGAACGGTGCGAGCCGGTCGGCCAGGGAGCGCGCGGTGGCGGCATGGTCGGTCGCGGAGTCTGCGGTGCGCAGTGCGGTGACCAGGTCGGCTAGAACCGGTGGCGTACTTTCCCAGGTTGTGGGGTCGCGGGTGATGCCGCGCTCGGCGTAGGTGGTGAGGATCGCTTCGTCCAGGGCGGCGATCTCGGCGGCGTTCAGGCCACCGACCATGGCGGCGACCAGGGTGTGCAGGAACAGCACCCGGATGGTCAGCGCCTGCTCCCCACCGTCTGGGAGGTCGAAGGGGTTGAGCCGCCCGTGTTCGAGTCCGAGCTGGATGCGGTTGCCGCCCAGGACCTCGGCCAGGTGTGCGTATTCGTCGGTGGGGTCGATGACGCTGACCTGGACGCCCGCGTACAGGGAGCGGAGGAGTTCGGCCTTGGCGAGGTAGGACTTCCCGGCTCCACTGCGGGCCAGGATGATGGCGTTGCTGTTGTCGAGCCCGCCGTGGAACCGGTCCCAGAGCACCAGCCCACCCGTGTGCGCGTTCTCTCCGTAGACGACGGCGGTGCGCCCGGCTTCGGCGGACAGGTCCGCCCCGGCGAAGGGCATGAGGGCGGCGATGGCCTCGGTGTCCACGGTCCGACCCATGCGCAACGTGTCAGTGCCGAGTGGGAGGGTCGAGCGCGATCCCTCCCATGAGCGGTAGGTGGCCGGTGACAGGTCGACGAGGATCGATCCGGCCAGGGCGCGCAGGCGGTCCAGTTCGGCGTTCAGGTCCTCGGCCGTGTGGGCGTGCACGGTGATGTACACGGCCAGCTTGAACAGTCGGGTGTCGCCGACAGCCACCCGGTCGGCGAGGTCGGCGGCGTCCTCGGTGGCCGCGGCGCGTTGGGGGTCCGAGAGACGTCCGTGGGTGGCGTCGGTGCGCCATGCCGATTCCAGGCGGGCGCGGCGACGGCGGAGGCGCCCGGCAGCGAGCTGCCCGGGGACGGGGACGACGTGACAGGAGACGTCGATTCGGCCGGGGAAGGTCAGGAGCGGGTCGGCCCATCCGGCTCGCACGTCGTGCGGGTAGCCGGTTACGACCATGGTCTGGGCAAGCCATCCGTTCGCGTCCAGGTGGCGCGGGTGCAGGCGGATGTGCGGTGGGCGTGTCATGCGTGGTCCTCCTCGTCGGTGGTGGCGGTGGTGGTGTGTGGGAGGAGGGAGGTGTGGATGATCTGGTCGGCGCTGTCGCCGTCGCAGACGCGGGCGCGCACGTCCAAAGCGCCGAGCTGGGAGACGGCGTCCTCGGCCCGACGCAGGAGTGCCTCGCCCGCAGTGTCCGGGGGTCCGTCCTCGGTCAGGGCCAGCAGGACGCGGTGGCTGATCAGCTCGTGGTGGTGCTGGAGGCCGTCGAGGAAGGTGGCGTGGGCGCGGGCGGCGCGGCGCAGTGCCACGGGCAGTTCGGGGATCCCCGTGCGAAGGCGGTCCAGGTGCGGTGTCAGGTCCATGCGTCGGCGCTGGACGATGATCTGCGCGGGTGAGGTGAGCGAGTCCAGGAAGGCCGCGAAGGTCGCGAGCATCTGGTCCTGTTCCTCGCCTGAGGGCAGGTGGAAGGGGGCGCTGTCGCACTCCAGGAGTACGGCGCAGCGGCCGTCGAGGTCGATGACTCCGGAGTCGTCCACTGCTGGAGGGGCGGGGTGGCGGTGTTTGGGTTGGATCTTCCACCGCGCTGCCAGCCAGGCCATGTGGTCGAGTCCGATCCCGTCCTTACGACCGCACGCGAGCACCCATCCGAGCGCGAGGAGCACGGCCGCGATGATGATCAGCAGCCACACGGGCAGGTGGCCCAGGAGCAACGAGAACAGGGCCCACGCCGTCAGTCCGGCGGGTGTGACGACCAGCAGTTGCCGGGCGGTGAGGTTCCACAGGACGGGTTCGGGTCGGTCGATGTCGGCCGGGATGCGTGCGTGCCAGGTGGAGACGTCCTGGTCCATGGATCCGCCTTTCCGTGGTGGTTCTCAGTCCCGTCGCAGGTTCCAGCGCCAGGGCGGGCGGGGCTTGCGATGCCATGGGCGGGGCTGGACGGCCCGCTTCGCCCACACCCCCGGGTCGGGAGACCGTGGAGCCGGAGGGCGAGCGGGAGCCCTGTCCTGACGCGGGATCGGGCGCGGCTGGGGATCCATGCGGGGGCGGGGATCGCTGGGCCTGGTAGCGCGGTCCGGTGGCGTGTGGGTGGGGTTCGGCTTCCGTTCCCTGGGGTGTCGCTGTGAACCGGATGGACGTCCGGTGGGCGGCGTCGAGGAACGTCGAGATTCGGGCGCGGAGGAGGCGTATCTGGGGGCGCGCGTTCCCGGAACGTTCGGATGGGTGGACGACAGCGTGCCGCTACCTCCGCTCCGGGCTGGGTGCCGACGCACCTGCGACGTGTTCGTGGGGCGGGTGCCTGGCGTACCGAAGCGCCAGTTGCGCGCGCGTCGGGGCAGGGGCGTCGTGGCTGTGGGTGCGGTGGTGCGGTTCTCGCGAATCCTGCGGATTCCCTGGTGTCCGACCCTCAGCAGAGCGCCCTTTCTCCCGCCCACGGCGCCTGCGGTCGCCGCTCCCCCGCCGGTCGCGGCCGAGGCGGCTGCCAGAACCACAGCCCAGGTCAGGGCCTTGGCCACGCCAGCCGCGGGGGATCGGCCGGAAGGTCCCGACCACACCGCCCGGTACGCCCACACGGGGATGCGGATCTGCACGTAGACGAGCACCAGGAGGAGGAACAGGTCGAAGAGGTTGACGTCTCCACGGACGACCTGCGCGGCGCCGAACATCGCGCGGGCGTCGCCTTCGAAGAACACGCGCATGAGCGCCACGAAGGCGAGGGCCTGGGCGACCGGGACGAGGCAGACCGCGCCCAGGGCGCGCCACCACATCTGTGCGGCGCGGTTGGTCTGTGGGAGCCCGTGGAACATGAGCATCGCCGGTCCGCCGACCATCAGCAGGATCACGATGACGATGCGGACGATCTCCACGATCACCCACAGGATCATCAGGACGACGAACACCAGGAGGAAGAGCACGACGATCGCCGCGTCCTCACCCAGGAACAGCACCGTTCGCTCGCTGAGGTGCTGCGCCGCCACCTCGTTGGTGATGCCGTCCGCCGTGATGGCCTGGGCGACGGAGGTCGAGACGTGTGCCGCGAGTCCGACAACGTTCAGCGAGACGTTCGAGGCGACGAACCCGACCACGAGGCGCGGCAGGACCTCCCGCGCCGAGTACTGCGCCTAGAGTCCGTGGTGGGCCATGATCATGAACCCCGCCGCGATGATCAGCAGGGCGTAGGCGGTGTTGACCGTGGCGGAAACGCCTTCCCACACGCCGGTGATGCCGTCGGTGGGGCCGGGGGTGGTGAACAGCGTTCCGGCGATCCAGCCGAAGAGCGGTTCGAGGATGCCGAGGACCAGGCCGTGGAACCACTGGGTGATGTGGCAGGAGACCTCGAGAGCGCCGCAGTCGAAGACGTCGGCGTACTCCTCCTCCAGGCTCGGGCTCGCCAGCTCCAAGCCTCCGGGTTCGGGCTCAGCGTCACCCGTGTCGGGATCGGTCGGTGCCGTCCTCATGGCGACTCGTACTTGCTCAGGTAGTCGAGGGCGAAGAGCAGGACCTCGCCCGCGAACACCACGACGTAGCCCACGGCCGCTCCGGCGAACCCCCGCTTGGCCTTGTCGATCTCGTTGGGGTCGCCGCCGGCCAGCATCCAGCGCAGGCCCGCGACGATGATGAACAGCGTCGCCACCGACCCCGCGACAGTCTGACACAGCCGTGTGAGGCGCAGGATGACGTCGTTGAGCTGGTAGGCGAACAGCCACGCATCGTCCGCGAGTGCGGGTTCGGCGAGCCCGAGGACAAGGGTCAGCGCGGTCCCCGGCACACAGATCCAGGGCCTCGGTGAGCAGCGCCCGCGCCGTGGTCGGCGTTCGTGTGGAGTCGCCATGTCGCCCCCCGTGGTCGGCTCTCCTACCTCGGAACAGAGCCACCACGAGAGGCGGGATTGGACTCGGTGTCAGCGATCCTTGACCCGGTCCTCAAGCGGTCAGGCCGCTGACAGGGCGGACAGGCGTGCGGTGACCAGGCCCGATCGCACCGCGTCCGCGAGCCGCCGTTCCGCGCGCGACCGGCGTTTGGCGATCTTCCAGTAGGCGGTTCCGCGTTCTCGGGCCACGTCCGTCAGCGACACCCGGTCCAGCCGGGTGCGGCCGATGAGATCGGCATCCGTCGCGGTGATCACGCCTTGGCGGACCGCGTCCTGCAGCACCAGGTCCGGGTTCCCGGTCGGAACAGGCCTGTTGACGAGCGGCTCGGCCACTGCGGTCGGCACAGCCAGCGCCTCCTTACGCGCCCGAAGCCCCCAGCGGCTGGCGCGGCAGCGCAGCACCCACGGGAGTCGGTGCCAGGAGGTGTCCACCTCGTGAACGGTGGCGATGAACCCGGCCAAGACCTCCTCCTGGACGTCCTCGGCGGCTCGCACGTCGAGGCCCGCGCACATCCGCGCCGCGCACGCCCGGAGCGCGGGCATCGCCAGGCCGATGGCGGCCACCATCCACTCCTCGCGCACGCGTGCCGACTCGATCACCAATCGCCAGACACCGTCGCGTACCTGGCGGGCCAGCGAGCCCGACAGTAGGAGTTCGCGCAACTCAAGCAGGGTGTCTGGGCGGGCGTCGGTGAACGGTGCCAGCTCGCGCAGCAGGTCGTCGGTGTCCAACTCCAGGCGCAGGAACTCGCGCTCGGCCGCGCGCAGTGGGTCGTGACACATGGTGGGTCTCCCCGTCGTCGATCGGTGATGACCCGACCGACCCAAGAAGGCGCGGCTGACACTGGGCTGGCAGCGGTCTGACCGTCAGCGCGCAGGGAGCGAACGAGGGTCTCACTGGCCCCTGACCCACCACTCACACATGGCCGTCAGCCACGACCGCGGAGGGGATGGGCGTCTCGATCACCAACCCTGAACAGCACCCTGACCAGGAATGACAGCCTCTCCGGTGGCTGACAGACCTTCGCTGTCAGCCACCCACCGGCCGCGTTGACCCAAACGTTGCCGGTTTCTTCGCGGTCACGCGGATCCGCACATGCATCCGGTGGTGGCTCCGCCGGGCGCACGAAGCCATGGTCGTGATCGCGTCAAGGTTCCAGAGCACCCTTCACCCGGACAGTGAGCTGCATGTTTGCAAAAACAAGGACCAATCGCTTGCATACAGTTTGCGCAAACATGTACGTTGTTGGCTCAGACAAGAGGGAGGCGTCATGGCAACCGTGCACACAGCGATCCGAGCCAGGATGGGATCCACGCCGTACTACGTGACCACCATGAAGGTGAGCGACCTCGTTCAGGTTGCCCGTCCAGCGAGTGAACAGGAAGAATGGGCCACCAGCGGTCTGACCGAAAGGCTCCAGCGCGAGCTCAACGACACACGCGTGCTAACCGAGATTGCCCCCTATCTCGCCAGCTCTCCTGACCGCTTCTTCGGTGCTCTCATCCTGCTGTTGGACGCCGACGAGGAACCGGAATTTGAGTCTTTCGCTGACGTGGCCCAAAGCCTGCCCAAGGCATACAAGACCGCAATGGCGAGAGACTCCTTCGGCTTCCTGACCATTGACAGCGGCGACCGGATCATCCTCGACGGCCAGCATCGGTTCGCTGCCCTGCGGGAGGTAGTCATCTCTCGGAAGGTCGAGGGGAAGGAAGCCAAGAAGGTTGCCAACGACGAGGTGACAGTCATCATCGTCCCGCGCATCAGCACGCAGCACACCAGGAAGATCTTCAACAAGGTCAACCGGTATGCGAAGAAGACCAGCCGTGGGGACGACATCCTCACCAGCGAAGACGATGGATTCTCCATCCTCACCCGCCTCCTGACCGATGGCAACGGGCCACTGGCAGGCAAAAACCACAAAGGGGAGTCGCTCGTCAACTACAAGAACACAACGATCGCTGATCGTAGTGTTCAGCTCACCACCCTCAGCGCTCTCTACGAGACCGTCCGTATCACATGTGAGCACTACAAACTCGCAGACGAACTGAGCGAGAAGAAGACGCACGTACGCCCTGATCAAGACAAGCTGGACGAGGGATATGAGCGGGTCCAAGGTTGGTGGACGACCATCCTGGATAGCATGCCCAAGCTCAAGTACGGACGGGATAACACCAAGGTGCTCCCCGAGCTACGAGCCAAGGACGCTGACTACGGACTGCTGTTCAAGCCCGCTACCCACATCGTGCTGTTCCAGGCGCTGTCCCAGACCCTGAACAGGGACCCCCGTCTCGCTCTCCAGGACGCTGTCGATCGCCTTTACCAGGTCGATTGGAAGATCACGAGCCCGCTATGGCGTGACGTACTGATTAACTCTGCTCACAACATCTTGACTAAGAAGGAGAATTACAACCTCGCTGCCGACCTGTTGACCTACCTCGTCGTCAGCAACAAGATGCCAGCCAACGACGTTGAGCAGTTGCGCAGTCGTATCGCAACTGCTAAGGGCGAAGAAGAGTCAACGTTCACGCTCCCGACTCCACTCCCCAACTAGCTCTTCGTTCAGCCCTGGCCCGTGGACAGGTCATCACTCCAGCCACGGGCCTTATATCCCTCTAATCAGCACACAGCCCCATCAGGAGGCGCTCTGACCAGGGATGACAGCCTCCCTGGTGGCTGACAGACCTTCGCTGTCAGCCACCCACCGGCCGCGTTGACCCAACCGTTGCCAGTTTTCTCGCGGTCACGCGGCTCCGCACATGATCCGGCCGTAGCGGCGCAGCATCTGGCGCGAGTCCCACCCGTTGAGCTCCATCAGGTCACCCTCGGAGCCGCCGTTGTCCAGGTAGCGGTGGGAGAAGTCGTGGCGGTACCGGTGCAGGTACGCGCCCTCCACGCCAGCGCGCTCCGTGCGGCGGCGCACCATCTGGTAGATCCCCGACGCCGAGAGCGCCCCGCCCTTCTGCGACAGCCACAGGTGCGGCAGGTGAGCGTGGGAGCGCTTGGCGCGCTGGCGCAGGTAGCGGTCCAGGGCCTTGGCTGTCTCGAAGGTGAACTTCACGAACCGCCGCTTGCCGCCCTTGCCGGTGACCAGCGCTCGGCGGTCCACCACCGACACGTCGTCCACCGTCAGTCCGGCCAGCTCCTGGCGGCGCATCCCGGTGTCGCGCAGCAGCATGATGATCGCGGTGTCGCGGACCTTGCACGTCTTCCCCCGCGCACCACGGCTTCCCGGCATCTCCAGGATCCGCTTGGTGGCATCCTTCTCGAACACCGGCACCGGTTCGGGAACGACCGTCGGCGGCTTGAGCTTGCGCATGGGGTTCGGGACGTCCTCCTCATCGGCCAGCCACTTGAAGAACTGCTGCAGGCAGCGGAACTGGTTGTTGAGGTAGGAGTCCTTGTGGCCGCGGCGGCGCAGCCGCACCAGCCAGGACCGGATGTGCACGCGGGCGACCAGCTCCCAGTCGCGCACGGGCTCGAACGTGACCATGTCAGCGCTCTTGTCAGCGTCGGTGTCGTAGCGAACGTCGATGTCAAACGGCCGACCGCCCACCAGCAGGTGCTCGGCGGCGAACCACCGGACCGCTTCGGAGTGTGTCAAGTCGAATCGGACAGGGGCGAGCGATCGTCAGGC
Organism: Nocardiopsis sp. FIRDI 009; assembly: GCF_003386285.1. Classification (GTDB taxonomy): domain Bacteria; phylum Actinomycetota; class Actinomycetes; order Streptosporangiales; family Streptosporangiaceae; genus Nocardiopsis. The sequence goes on along the minus strand of NZ_QPNC01000043.1, from coordinate 237 downwards.
CGCTTCGCGCAGGTCAGAGCCCTGACGCGCGGCGGGTGCGGTCTCCAGTTCGTCTGGCTCGTTGATCCACGCGGCCTCGGGAAGGCCTGGCAGGGTGGGCCGGCGGGTGAACCGCTGCGGGTTGGCCGCGCGGAACGCCTCGATCGCTTCGGCCCGCTTGTGCTGGATCGCGTGCGCAGTCCCGGTGTGGACGGTGAAGGGCGTGTGCAGCCCGATCCCGGAATGGTAGTGCTCGTG
>NZ_QPNC01000042.1 GCF_003386285.1 Nocardiopsis sp. FIRDI 009 | reverse complement strand
CGCAGTCCCGGTGTGGACGGTGAAGGGCGTGTGCAGCCCGATCCCGGAATGGTAGTGCTCGTGGTTGTAGTATTCGAAGAAGGAGCGGCAGAACCGTCGGGCGTCCTGGAATGATCCGAACCGCCCAGGGAACACCGGGCAGTACTTCAGGGTTTTGAAGGCCGCCTCGCTGTAGGGGTTGTCGTTGCTGGTCTTCGGCCTCGAGTGCGACTTGGTGATACCGAGCATGGACAGCAGTTCGGCCAATGACAGGGAGGTCATCGCGGTCCCCCTGTCGGAATGGATCGTTTCGGCTGCGATCCCCCCGTTGGCGCGGATGCAGTTCTCCACGAACTGGCGGGCTATCCGACCGGATTCGCTGGTGTGGACCTCCCAGTGCACCACGTACCGGGAGTAGATATCGATCATGACGTACAGGTCGAAGAACCTTCCCGGGCCGGGTCCGCGCAGTTTCGTGATGTCCCAGCTCCAGACCTGGTTCGGGGCGCGGGCCACCAGGTGGGGCTTGGTCTTGGGCGGGTGGGTGGCCTGGGCGCGCCGCTCCCGGCTCTGGCCACGTTCGCGCAGCAGGCGGTACATCGTGGAGACCGAGCACAGGTAGGTGCCCTCGTCCAGGAGGGCCACCCACACCTGTCGGGGTGCTTTGTCCCGGAACCTCGCGCTGTTGAGTACCTCGATGATGTGTTCGCGTTCTTCGGTCTTCAACTGGTTGGGGGGAGGTGTCCTGACGGGTTCTTCCGGGGTGGGTTGTTTCTGGTTCCGGTTGCGGTAGTGGGTCGAGCGGTTGATGCCCGACAGGCGGCAGGACTCCTTGATTCCGGTGATCGGTTCGAGTTGGGTCCGTGTGTCCCCGCGGATCTCGGTTACGAGTTCTCCGAGTCCGCGCTCTCGGATACGATCTCCAAGAGCGCGTGTGCTTTTCCCAGGATTTCCATGGCTGCTTCGGTCTGCTGCAGCTTCTTGGACATCCGGGCGTTGTCCCTCTCCAGCCTTGCTTTCTCCCTGCGCAATTGTTCCAGTTCGGACTGTTCGGGTGTTTTCTTCTTCCCCGCAGTCGTCCCGGCTGCCTGCGAGGTACTCAGTTCGCCGCTGTCGCGCTGTTTGCGCCAGAGCTGGATGCTGGAGTCGTAGAGTCCCTCCCTGCGCAGCAGTGCACCCTTCTCGCCGGCGGGGACCGTGTCGTACTCCTGCACGATCTGCAGCTTGTAGGCGGGGGTGAAGGTCCGGCGTTTGGGCCGGTCGGCTCGGGGCCCGTCGTCTTGGAGGTCGTGGTTGGTCATGGTCACCGTGGTTGTTGCCTGTCCTCGCCCTGCTTGTGTCGGTTAGTGAAGGTTATCCCCGTGTGTCCCGCTTGAGCCTGACACTGAGGG
>NZ_QPNC01000041.1 GCF_003386285.1 Nocardiopsis sp. FIRDI 009 | reverse complement strand
CTAGCTTGGCGTTTAACCTCAGCTCGTGACCCGGACACCGTTCCGGTCACGGGCTTGACCGTTCCCCGGACAACACGACGGCCTTCACGTGATCATGTGCAGCGACCAAGCACACACGTGAACACAGCAAAGGCCGTCACCGTGAGTCTGCTACACGATCACGCCCACGTCGAGTCACTGTCGGAGTTGTCCCGCTTCCGCACCGAGTTCCACGCCTGCCTCACCCACCGACGTGACGCCCTGTTCGAGGTGTGCGAGGCCCTGGTCTGCGCCCCGGGTCCCGTGCACCACCTGGCCCACCTCTCACTGGAGCCCGAGCACCGCCGCGGTCACGGCTCGGCCTACGCCGCTCTCAACCGGGGCCGTATCGACACCGCCCGGCTGCGATGGAGCCTGGCCGCCCTGCCCCTGCCCCGCCTCCACCACCGCCTGGTGCTGGCCGCCGACGTCTCCCCCTGGCTACGACCGGACGCCTGGACCAGCCCCGAACGGTCCTGGTGCCACACCTACGGGCGCGGCACCGGCCAGGCCGAGATGGTCCCGGGCTGGCCCTACTCGGTCATCGTCGCTCTGGAAGAGGGCTCCACCTCCTGGTGCGCCCCGCTGGACATCCTGCGCTTGGCCCCTGACCAGGACCCGACCGTGGCCACCGCCGCCCAACTACGCGAGGTGGTGAAAAGGCTTCGCGAGGCGGGCCACCACACCGACGGCGACCCGGACGTGTGGGTGGTGGTCGACGCGGGCTACGACAGCCCCCGCCTGGCCTTCCTCCTGGACGACCTGCCGGTGCGGGTGCTGGGCCGGTTGCGCTCGGACCGGGTCCTGTACGGCCCCGCCGAGCACCTGCCGCCCAACGCCACGGGACGCCCGGCCAAGCACGGAACCCCGCTGCGCATGGGCGCCCCTGACACCTGGCCCGCACCCAAGACGGTGACCACCACCCCGACCCGCCGCTACGGGGCCGCCACCGCCCGGGCCTGGGACCGGATGCACCCGAGACTGACCCACCGGTCGGCCTGGGCCGACCACCCCGGGCGGCTACCGGTGATCGAGGGCACTGTGATCCTGCTGCAAGTGGAGGCGCTGCCGTCCCGTCGTGCCCCCAAGCCGGTGTGGTTGTGGTCCTCAGCGGTGGGGTTGGCCCCGGGGCAGGTGGATGAGCTGTGGTGGGCTTATCTACGCCGGTTCGATATCGAGCACGCCTTCCGGTTCTGCAAGCAGCAGTTGGGGTGGAACGCCCCGAGGGTGCGGGACCCGGCAGCGGCGGACCGGTGGACCTGGCTGGTGATCGTCGCCTATACCCAGCTGCGCCTGGCTCGGGGACTCGTGCGCCAGGTGCGCCTGCCGTGGCAGCGCCCGGCTCCGCCGTATCGGATGAGTCCGGGCAGGGTGCGGCGGGGGTTTCGGTACCTGCACGCGCACCTGCCCGGATGCGCGGGTGTTCCACGGCCCTCACGGCCAGGCCCGGGGCGTGTACCGGGGAGCTCGAACAGGCGTCCCGCTCCCCGTTACGGGGTCCCGAAGAAGAACAAAGCGGGTGCTACGAGCCGCTCCAGAGACAAGCAAGCAGCTTAAACGCCAAGCTAG
>NZ_QPNC01000040.1 GCF_003386285.1 Nocardiopsis sp. FIRDI 009 | reverse complement strand
TCTACGCTGGCGATCGCGGCGTAGTCAATCACCCCCGTGTCCAAGATCCGGGGTTAAGCCCCGAGCGCACTGTCCAGAGAACTGACCGCCCACAGCACGCCCAGGGTGAGATCGTCGAGCACGTAGGCGTCAGGGATGCGTAACCGGACGCGGTCCCCGCTGTGCCGTCCCTCCCGTCGCGCTCTCCGAGCCCGTCGCTCGTTCAGTGCGATCATCCGCCGGTCGTCTCCATCGCTGAGGCCGATCAGCAGTCGAGGCCGGTGCTCCGCGCCCGACTGATCCTCCGGCGTCTCGACGAGGACATGACCTGAACCGCGTGAGGCGTGGTGGACGCCCACCTCAACCGTGGCTCCTCCGAAGAAGGAACCCGGAAGTGCTTCGAGCGAGGCGCTCTCACCGGGCGAGGCCTCCCCATTCCAGGTCCACAGGCTCTGCGTGGTGCCGGTTTCCGCCAGCGCGGACTCGTGACGCGGGGCAGGAATCAGCATCGCTGGCCGCCGACTTCTGACGAGCTCCTGGGCGCGGCCGAGGACTCCTCCCGTGTCGAGGACCTCATCGAGCTTCCGCGCCAGTTCCTCCGGGCAGTCACGCTCGGCGGTCTCGATCTTGCCGATCAGACTTCCGCTGGTCCACGCCTGTCGGCCGAGCTCCGCCTGCGTCAGGCCGCGCTTCAGACGCCAGTGGCGCAGTTCCGCGCCGAACCAGTCTCTTGCTGAGCGGCCTGGTCGCAGTGTCTTCAGGGGTTGTGGCATCGCGGCACCTCCCAGGAGCACCCAAGCGGACAACGAGTGGTGTCCGCTTCAGCATCTCGACTCGGGCCAGCGAGCGCCACCAGATTGAAGAAGTGAGCCACGGAGGCGCGGGTTCCGTGAAGCAGTGGTATCCGCGCGATTCCAGGTCCGGGCTCCGTGGACAGCCGTGAAGGCATGGATGGACCTCAGCGAAGGAGGAAACGCCCCAGTGATTCAGGTGCCGACATCAATGCGGTGGTGACGATGATGTGTGCCGAGCGACCGAAAAGCGTTGCCGTCACAGGGGTCAGCGGTTTCCTGGGATCCCACCTCGCGGAACGTCTCGTGCGTGAGGGAACGCGGGTCGTGGGGCTTGACCGGATCCCCGTGACACACGTACCCGATGCGATACGCGAACAGGTGGATTCTGCCTTGGGCACCGGCCTTGTGTTCGAGCGATGCGACCTGGCCACAGACGATCTCGTCCCAGCGCTGCAAGGCGTCGACACGGTCTTCCACCTCGCCGGTGTGAGCGGGGTCCGGGAATCGTGGGGGAGCCGATTCAGCGACTACGTCAAGGCCAACGTCCTCGGAACGCAGCGGCTCCTCGAAGCGTGCCGGACGGCGGGTGTCCGCCGGGTGGTCGTCGCGTCCTCGTCCAGCGTCTACGGTTCGGTGACGGGTCGACCCTCGCTTCCTGAGGACCCTCCCCACCCGGTGTCACCGTACGGGGTCTCCAAACTGGCCGTCGAACGTCTGGCTCTGGCCTACGCCGAGCGCTCGGATTCCAGCTTCGACGCCTGCGTTCTCCGCTACTTCACCGTGTACGGTCCGCGTCAGCGCCCGACGATGCTGATGTCCCGCGTACTCGAAGCCGCGTACACGGGGTGTCCGCTGACGGTGTTCGGCGACGGGCGGCAGCGACGGCACTTCACGTACGTGGACGACGCCGTCGAGGCGACGGTTCTGGCCGGTACGCGTGCGTTGCCGGGCTCCCAGGTGGTCAATGTGGCCGGGCCGCAGAGCGCCAGCGTCTCCGATGTGCTGGCAGTGGCCGAGTCCGTGGTCGAGGGTCCGATCCCCGTTCGGTACATGGCCGACCGACCGGGGGACGTCTCCGCCTCCCAAGCGGACCTGAGCGCGGTCTCCACCCTGTTGGGGTACCGGCCCAGCGTCGACCTGATCAGGGGGATCACCGCTCACTGGGGGTGGTACCGAACGCAGGGCACGCGAGGGGCGCTCTCCACTGTGGGCGAGGTCGCGGCAGGAGGTGTCCGGTGATCTCGATCGAAGCCGCATCAGCCAACGAACTGTTCTCCGCCGCGGCGCACACGGTCATGTCGGAGGGAAGCCCCGTTGCTCCTCGGGGAGGAGCAACCAGGGAAGTCCTCGGAGCGCATCTCCTCCTGCGCGATCCCCGACGCCGACTCATCTCGGCCCCACCGATCAGGATCCTGAACCCCGCCTTCGCGGTGGCGGAAGCGGTCTGGATCCTCTCCGGAAGCGACGACGCCTGGATCTTCGACTACAACCGCCGCCTGGCCGAGTTCGCGGACGACGGTGTGCTCCGAGGCGCCTACGGCCCCCGGCTACGTCGGTGGCGCGGTGTCATCGACCAACTGGACCGAGTCCGGCACCTTCTCCTGGAGGACCCCGACACCCGACGCGCCATCATCCAGCTCTACGACCCTGGCCTCGACTCCGCCCCGAACAAGGACGTCCCCTGCACCCTGGGATTCCGTTTCTTCCTTCGCGACGGGCGACTGCGGATGCACACCACCATGCGCAGCCAGGACCTGTGGCTGGGCTTCTGCTACGACGTCTTCACGTTCTCGGTCCTGCACGAGCTGATGGCCCACTGGGTCGGTGCCGAGCTGGGCGAGTACCACCACCATGTCGACTCCCTTCACCTGTACGCCGAGCACTGGGACGCCGCCCTCCGACTGCCTACGGCCCCTGCCCCCTCACCCAGGAGCGCACCGCTCGCAGTGGCCTGGGGGGACCTCGACACGACCTTGGCGTGGACGAGAACAGGCGGTCCGTCGCTGCCGGCGGCCTGGGACCAGTTCGCCCGGACGATGCACAGCTACCGGCTCTGGAAGGCCGGAAACCACGGCGAGGCACGGAACTTGGCCCTCGCGATCCCGGGAGCCCTCGGAGCGGACCTCACCACCTGGTACGACCACCTCACCCGCCGCAGGAACGAGAGGAGGAACGGTGTCGACACGCCCACCCCTGGTGCTCGGCCTGTGCTCGGGCACTCATGACTCCGCCGCCGCGCTGATCAGCGGCGGCAAGCTCGTCGGCCTGGTCGAGGAGGAACGGCTCAACGGGGAGAAGCACACCCGAGCCTTCCCACGAAACGCCATCGCCTGGCTCCTGGAGCACGCGGACGTAGCGGCCGACGAGGTCACCTCGGTCGCGTACAACTTCCAGCCGGACCTCTACCGCGAAGGAGTGCTCTCCAGCCTCCCCCACCTCCTCCGGAGCTCAACACGGAGCAGGGCCCTACCCCGGGCCAACAGCTTCAGGAGGGTGCACCGTCGGGCCACCGAACGGCTCGCGAACCTGGCGGACAGGTTTCCTCGGGCTGACGTCGTGGGCGTGGAGCACCACCGCGCCCACGGGATCTACGCGTTCGCCGCGTCCGGGTACGAGAGCGCCGTGGTGCTCGTTGTCGACTCCCTCGGCGAGACCACGACCACCTCGATCGCCCGCGCGCGTCTGGAGGGTGACGGTGTCCGTTACGAGCCTGTGGCCCTGATCAGCGATCCCGCCTCCCTCGGATACGTCTACGGAGCGGTTACCCAGCACCTGGGATGGCGCCGGGGAGACGAGGAGGGAACGGTGATGGCCCTGGCCGCGTTGGGCGATCCCGCCCGTTTCCGCGGCCTCTTCCAGAAGGGCATCCGTACGACGGGGGACGGGTTCGCCCTCGACCCGAGTGTCTTCCCACTCCGGGTCGTCTCCAGCCGATACCCCAGGTTGTCTCCCGCGTTCGTCGCGGCCACCTGTCCTTCCCGTGTCCCAGGTAGCGCGCTGCGAAGGGTTCACGCTGACCTCGCCGCCGCCCTCCAGGAGCGGACCGAGCAGGTGATGGCTCACCTCGCACGCAGGGCCCGGGCTCTGACCGGGGAAACGCTCCTGTGCGTGGGTGGTGGTGTGGCGATGAACTGCCTGTCGATCGGCGCGATCGTCCGCGAAAGCGGATTCGAGGAGGTCTCCGTCCCGCCCGCGCCGGGAGACGCGGGTACGGCGGCCGGGGCCGCGCTCGCCCACCACCTCGACACGACGGGAACCCTGGCCAGCGGGGCCGCACGTCGCTGCTATCTCGGACCGGCCTATCCGGGAGTCGAACTGGGAAGCCGACCGCGCGAGGGGCTGTCCGCCCACCTGGTCACCGAACCTGCTCGTCACCTCGCACGACGACTGGCCGATGGTCGGATCGTGGGCGTGTTCCAGGGGAGGCTGGAGGCGGGGCCTCGAGCGCTGGGAAACCGGTCGATTCTGGCCTCCCCGCTTCGTCCTGACGTCGTCGACCGTCTCAACTCGACCGTGAAGTTCCGAGAGTCGTTCCGCCCGTTCGCCCCCGTGGTACTCGAGGACAAGGCGGCGGACTACTTCACCCTCGGACAACCGTCTCCCTTCATGTCCATCGCCAGCGGCGTCACTCCGCTGGCACGGGAGACGATCCCGACCGTCGTGCACAGGAACGGCACCGCGCGGGTCCAGACGCTGAGCCGTCGACACAATCCGCTGCTCGCCGAGGTCCTGAGCAACTTCGCGGAGCTGACCAGCGTGCCCGTTCTGATCAACACCAGCCTGAATGTCAAGGGCAAACCGATCTGCGGAACCCCTGAGATGGCCCTGGACTGCCTGGAGACCTCGGGCCTGGACGCGCTGCTGCTCGAACAGTGGTGGGTGGAGAAGGCATGAGGATCGGCTACAGCTTCTGGGGCTTCCTCGGGAACGGCGTCACGGATACGCCCGATGGTGGGCGCAGCCACCGGCGTGTACTCGTCGACGGTCTGAACGATCGCGGCCACCACATCGTCTTCCTCCAACCCAACCGTGACCTTGTCGAAGCTGGCGAGGACTTCACCGGCCTGTACACCTGGGACGAGCGTCTACCCACGATCGACGCGCTCCTGCTCGAATGGCGCTGGCCCATAGCCGGACGGAACGTCACCTCGTGCGCCAGCCCCGGCCACACCTGCGACCTGCACCGTCAGGAGGACCTCATCCGCGCCTACGTGCGTGGCCTGGGCCTGCCGACTCTGCTGTGGGACAAGGACCTGCGGTTGGCGAAGGACGACCCGATCCGGTCGCTCCCCAACATCACGGTGTGCGAAGCGGCGCTGTTCCCGAACGACGGGGCGCGATCCCTTCTCTTCCCCGTTCGCGACGCGCACATGGACGCCGCTGACCCCGAACTCCTCGCCAAGGCCCACCGAGACCTTCCACTGGTCTACGCGGGCAACCAGTACGACCGGGACGACGCCTTCGACCGCTTCTTCGCTCCAGCGGCGAAGCGCCATCGTCACGTGGTCGTGGGGAAGTGGCCCCGCACCGACTCCTGGCCGCACGTCACCTTCCTGGGACGGCGGCCGTTCTCCGAGATCGAACCGCTTCACCGAAGGGCCCTCACCACCATGCTGCTCGCACCCGAGCGGTACGCGGAGCACGGACAGTTCACCCAGCGGCTCTTCGAGGCGGTGCTGGTCGGATGCCTCCCGATCGGAGCCTCGAACATGCGCGGCGTCGACCAGGTCCTCCCCGAGGAACTCGTCGTGTCCGACGGCGTCGAAGCCGCCCGGCTGATCGAACACCTTGAACGGATCGCCGGAACGGCGCGCCACGCCCGATTGATCGCCGACTGCCTGGACCGTCTGGAACCCTTCCGGCTCTCCCGCCAGGTGCCGGTCATCGAGTCCGTCTTCGACTCGGTGGACACCGACAGCGAAGGAGCACGCTGATGCCCCCGAACGTGGCGGCGAATCCCCTGCCCGGGGTCAGCCGTGTCGACAAGCTGTATCTGGAACTGCTGTTCCGCTGTAACTTCCGGTGCGGACACTGCTACCACGGCAGCGACCTGGACCGACCCGACGTGGTCCAGCTTTCCCAGGCGGTTCGGGCGTTGGAGTACTTCTCCAGCCGGTTCGCCTGCCGACAGGTGTGCTTCCTCGGCGGCGAACCCCTGCTGTACCCCGATCTCCCCCAGCTGCTGGCCGCCGCCAAGGACCTCGGATTCACCACGGAGATCTGCACCAACGCCTACAAGCGCCGCCAGGTCCTCGCCGACTGCCTCCCCTTCCTGGACCTGCTGAGAGTCTCCCTGGACGGCGGCACCGCGGAGACGCACGATCGGATGCGGCGCTCGGGATCGTTCACGGCGGTCTTCGACACCCTCACCTGGGCGAAGGAGAACCAGCTCCCCTTCGGGGCGACGTGCACCCTGACGGCGCAGAACATCGCGACCGTTCCTGGGCTCGCCCACCGACTCCACGAACTGGGTGCCCGCGAACTCATCCTGCACCGGCTGCGAGAGGTGGGCAACGTCCTCACAACCGCTCTGCAGCCGGTCTCCTGGGACCAGACACGGCGACTGCACGAGAACCTCGCGGATCTGAACCTCACCGGCATGTACGTGAACAGTCACATCCTCCTGCCCGAACGCTGTCCCGCTCCCCAGGGCGTCGTGGAGAAACTGGAGATCGCCCCGGACGGCAGGGTCTACCTGTCCTGCGCCGAGGTCGCCGGACACGGCCGAGACGTGCGCTTCGACTTCGACCGGGGTGTCCTCGTCGAGGCGCCCACCGAGGCCGGGGAGTGAGATGGTGCGTGTCCTGATCGAGTCACAACACAGCTTTCACTGGAGTAGCGTCGGAACCCATGAGGATCGCGATCATCGGCTGTGGAGGAAGTGGCAAGACCACCATCGGCCGTCGGTTGGCGGAAGGCCTGGATGCTCCGCTGACCCACCTGGACGTCCTGTACTACGACGACGAATGGAACACCCTGCCCAAGGAGAAGTTCGCCGCGATCCAGGAGGACCTGGTGGCCCAGAACCGCTGGGTGATCGACGGGAACTTCGCCTCCACCCTGCCGATCCGGCTCCGCCGCGCCACAACGGTGATCTTCCTCGACCTGAGCCCGATCACCTGCCTCACCGGGATCGCGCAGCGACGGCTCAGGTACGGCGGCGGACAGAACGACTCCACCGGGGTCTACGACCGCATCCACTGGGGCTTCATCAAGTACGTCTGGAACTTCCGCAGGACCATGGGGCCGCGGGTCCGCAAGCTCATCCTGGAACACGGGACCCACGCGGACGTGCACGTTGTTCGTACACGCCGCGCCGCCAACCGGCTCGTCGACGAGATCATCCGGACAGCGGGCACCGGAGGCTGACCGGGTGGGAGGCCACTCGTGCCTCTCACTAATCCCTTCCTCGACCCGGATCAGGTTCGGGGCGGGCTTTACGCCCGACCAGAGCGGTTGGCCTCACGAACCCACGCTCTGCTGAGGGCCCGTGTCAGCGGCACGCCGGTTGTCGATGTCCTGTCCCGTCTCCTCGACACCTGGCTCACCGTTCCGGTCCACGACGCACGGCTCCTGGACGCGGGGTGCGGACGAGGGACGACCAGCCGCGCACTGGCTGGTCTGGGTCCGGCGTCCCTCGTGGCACTGGACCTGTCACCCGGTCTTGCTGCCACGGCACGATCGAGACTTCCGCACGGCGGCCAGCGGGCCGTGATCCCCACTGATTTCCACCGGTTGCCGTTCAGGTCGAACGTCTTCGACGCGGCGATCGCGGCGTTCTGCCTCTACCACTCGTCCGACCCGACCGTCGCTATCAGGGAGATCAGCCGTTGCCTGAACGCCAGGGGTGTGTTCATCGCGGTCACGAAGTCGGAGGACAGCTACAGCGAACTCGACGAGGTGATCGCCGGTATCGGAATGGCCTCCGATATCGCTGATCGCCCCAGCCTGTACGCAGCGGCGCACAGCGGGAACATCCGCACGTTGGCGGCTCCCGTTCTCAAGGTCCAACAGGTTCTGCACGAAGAGCACCGGTTCCGGTTCGAGACGCTGGAACACCTGGCCAGATACCTGGTGACCACTCCGAAGTACGAGTTCGCCGACGCCATCGGTTCTGACCACCATTCCCTGGTCGAGGAACTGCGGCGCCGCGGGTGCCCCACTCCTCTTGCCGCGTCGTCCACCGTCTCCTACCTCGTGGGAGTCCCGGATGCGTGAAACCTTCACCAAGGAGTACCGGGATCCGACCAGGTCGAGAGCCGCGGTGTCCCATCACCGCTGGCTCCGAGATATGGGGGCTCCGGTCCCCGCTCTACTCGCCGCCTCCCCCGACGAGCTCGTGTTCGGGCACGTTGGCGGGGAACACTGCCGAGTCGCGGACCTGCCCGTTGTCGCGGAGCTGCTCGGGCGCCTCCACGCGGTGGCGTTCGAACGCCAACTGCACGAGGCTCGGCTGGACGGTTCCTTCCGACCCCCGGGTGCTCCGTGGCTGGATTCCTTTGTCCGCCCGCGCCTGGAATGGCTGGATCGACGTCGGCGTGAGGGAAGCATCAGCACCGGCCAACATGACACCGCCGTAGCCGCTATCGCTGAGGCATCCGACCGCCCGGCCGCGGTCTACAAGGACTGCAACGTTCGAAACGTGCTCGTCGACGGGACCGACATCACCCTGGTCGACTTCGACGACCTGACCCTGGCCCCGTTCGGCTACGACCTCGCCAAGCTCCTGGTGAGTGCGGCCATGACCTACGGCCCGCTCACGCACTCCCTCTACACGCGGGTGCTCGACTCCTACCGCCGCTCCGGCGAGAGCGCGGGAGGCCCAGAGAGCACCTGCTCCTGGAGCGACCTCGGCGACTGGATGGAGATCCACGGACTGTTCACCGCTCGCTATGTCGGTCGCAACGGCTATCGGTACCCGTGGCCGGAGGTTCGACCTTGACACCCAGCACGTTCGACCACCCAGGAAGGCATCGGAAATGAAGGCCGATCTGCTGGAGCAACTCCACCGCCCGGACCCCATCGGGGTCGACCTGGCCTTGTTCCGCACGAGGATGTACCGGTTCAGCGAGGACCGGCGCCAGTACGTGCTGGCGGAGGTACTGGAGGAACGCTTCATCGAGGGGCGGGTTCCACGGAGAGCCACCCAGCGGTACGTCACCGCCTGCCTGAACAGCATTCGGAGCACCGGGGCCCCTCTTGCCTTCGAACCCGACATCCCCATCACGGAGGGGATCGACGTCGACGCCGAGCTCCGAGCCAGACGTCCCTTCGTTCGCTCGGGAACGGAGGCTCCGGTCAGGCCACAGCAGGTCGTCTGTGTCCTCGGAGCACCGCGCTCGGGTACCAGCCACCTGTACAACCTGCTGGCCCGACGAGGCCGGTTCGCGTACTTCACCACCGTGACGTGCTGGGCCTGGCCGGTACGAAATCTCGGGATTCCGCAGAGGCGCCTGTTCGAGTCGATGCCCGGCGACGTCCTGCTCGTCGACAACAAGTCCACACGGATCATCCCGGGGCTGGTCATGCCCTACGAAGCCGAGGACGTCTACGCCAGGGCCCTACCGACCTATCGGCACCTCGCGGGCCACATCTACGAGATCCTCCCCGCTGAGATCGGTGATGAGCGGCTGCTCAGGGACGCGATCAGCGCCCACACCCGTGTGTTCGGCAGGCCGAGATTCCTCACCAAGTCGCCCTTCAACGCGTTCAGGGTCCGCCAGTTTGAACAGCTCTTCGGGCCGATCATCCGCTACATCCACATCGAACGCCCCCGGGCACAGGTCGCGGAGTCACTGGCCCGCAACCGTTTCGCGTTCCGACGCGATGGTCGAGAGCTGACCGGTGAGGAAGCATATGACCTGTTCAGCTCAGCGATTCTCGCCAATGTTCCCCGGGAGCGATACCGGTCGGTGACGTTGGAGAGTCTTCGGATGGCGCCGGAGCAGGTTGTCGCCGAACTCCTGGCCTGGATCGACAGCGAACCTGACAAGGAGTGAACGTGAACAAGATCGTCAAGCAGAGTGCCCGAGCCCTCCTGTTCGACGGCCAGCGGCGCTTGGTCCTCATCAAGCGCACCAAGCCCGGTCAGGATCCCTACTGGGTCGCCGTCGGTGGTGGGGTGGAGCCTGAGGACAGCAGCGTAGAGGCCGCCCTTCACCGTGAGGTCCTGGAGGAACTCGGCGGGCGGATCGACCGGGTTCACCAGGTCTTCCTCGTCATCGACGACCTTGAGCACGGTATCGGCCTCCAGCACGTCTTCGCGGCTCGGTTGACCTCTATGGACCTGGCCGCGCGCAACGGGCCCGAGGTCGTCGAGCCCGGGCACGGTACCTACGAGGTGGTCGCCATCCCGGCTACGCAGGAGGCGCTCTCCACTCTCCGCCTGCTTCCATCGCAGTTGGCCGAGTTCGCTCGAGTGAACATCCACGGCTTGGTGGAACTCGTGGACTAGGAGGACAGGACGGGTGAGAGAGGCAAAGAGCCGTGACTGTGAGGAGTGGGCCGGTCCTCAGAGACGACGGATCCGCGCGACGTGTCGGTGGACGGGCTGGCCACTGTGCGCGGATTCTTCTCTGAGAACCGGTCGGATGTCTTCCGAATGGTGTCAACTGACGAGCACGCCGCGAGGGTCCCCGCTGCGCAGCTCTCCGGCCTCGACCCCGAGCTTGAAGGCGTCCCACTCGGCCTTCGTGTAGACGAGCACGGGGGAGCCTGGTTCGGCGGTGTCGGTGAGGGTGAAACCGCCGTCAAGGAGGAACTCGGCGCGCAGGCGTCCGAAGTCGGTGGTGCCGCGCGCGACCCGGTCGAGGAAGTACTCCCAGTCGTCGTTGGGGACGGTGAGCGTGGGGCCGTTGGGGTTCTTCGTGTCACCGATCTCGATCACGCCCGCGCGCGGGGCCCGGACCTGGACGCATGTCGCCCCTGTACTACTGAAGCTGGACTTGGTCCATCTCATCGGGTGCCCTCCAGAATCGCCGTGATGACTTCGGCTGACTGTACCGGGGAGAGCGCGGCGGACTGGATGTGGTCGTAGGTCGCCTTGTAGACGGCCAGTTCGGTCACGCCTTCGACGTAGGTGTTCATACCTCGGCTGTCGATGTAGACCACGGGAGGCAGGTGGTTCCCGGCGTCGAGGATCGCGAAGGCGCCGTCCAGCCCGGCGTGCGCGCCGGCGGATTCCGGGACGACCTGGATGTTGACGTTGGGCTTGTGCCCCATCGTGAGCAGGTGGCGGAGCTGGTCGTCGCGGATCTCCTTGCTGCCGAGGACGCGTCGGAGCGCGTACTCCTCCACGATCGACCACAGCTGCAGAGGGTCGGTTTCTCGGTGCAACGCCTGTTGGCGTTCCAAGCGGAGCTGGACGAGGTGATCCACCTGGTCGGGAAGCAGCAACGGGTTGGCCGCGATCAGGGCGCGGGCGTACTCGGGGGTCTGGAGGAGCCCCGGGATCAGGTAGGGATGCCAGTCCTTGATGCCGACCGCGATCTCCTCGAGTCCCAGGTACCTCTCGAAGTTCTTGCCGGGCAGCTCCTGCTCGAACGTGGTGGTGCGGTTGCGGCGTGGCCGTCGGGATTGGGCTCCGAGTTCGATCAGGGTGGGGCGGACGTCGTCGCTGACGTTGAGGACCTGGAAGAACAGGTGGAGGTCGGCCTTGGAGACCGCGGCCTGTCCTCGCTCGATCTTCGACAGTTTGGCCGCTCCGAACCCCATCTGCTTGGCGACCTCGGCCCCACTCAGTCCGGCCTCGTCCCTGAGCTGCTGGAGCGCCTTGCCGAGCAGTAGGCGGCTGGCGATGGGGCCGTGCTGCTCTTGGGGCATGGGGCGGTCCCTCCTGCGGGTCGTGTGACACTCCGTTCTCCCCAGTATCCCTCTGTCCCGTCTCGTCGCGGACATGTTCAGAAGATCTCTTGGAAATTTCCAAAAGGCTATTGCGAGGAAACTTCCTCTGACGCATCATTGATGTCAGCGCTCAGTGCCTCCGGTGTCACGTTCGGTGCTTCCGGGGCGTGCGCGCCGGTCCGGGGGAGCGCGATGTGGTCACGCGCGTTCCCGCGTTCTTGCGACTGAGGAGATCCAGCCATGAGCCACTCCAACGCACCAGCCCCAGATCAGCCGCCCGATGGGTGCCTCATCCCTCGGCCGCGGTGCGGTCAGAACGAGGATCGTCGAGCTGTGGCGGGACTGCCGATGCGCGTAAGAAGCGGACGTCCGGGTGTGGCCGCCGCGTACTTCGACGGGACCCCGGAGCAGGTCGGCCGGATCCGAACCTGGTGCGCGGGGCCACCGGGTTGGACGAGACGGAGACCGCCCCGGTCGAGTTGGTGATCAGCGAGCTCGTCACCAACTCCGTCCTGCATTCGGCCTCGGGTGGCCGGTGCGGGCGGGTCAAGGTCACCGTGGAGGTCATGCCCGGCCAGATCGTCCTGGTCTCCGTGACCGACGACGGTCCCCGGGCTCTGCGCCCGATCACCGTGCCCACCCTGGCTGACCATGTGGACGACGCGGAGGAATGCGGACGCGGGCTGCGCCTGGTGGCGGCGCTGGCGGAGAAGTGGTGGTGGACCGGTTTCCGGGGCGGTCAGCTGACCGTGTGGGCGCTGATCGACCCCCACCGCGACCTGGACGCCTGAACGCCGCCAAGTACGTGCCGCCACGGCGGGAAGCGCAGCCCGATCAGGGCCAATGACACCCGCCTCAGCGGCAGACACGAAGATGCCCCGATCGGTGTTGGAGCACCGAGCCGGGGCGTGATCAACCACCTGAATGCAGCAGGAGGATGACCGTGGATCACCACACTACCGGCCGCCACCGCAGGCGGCATCGAACCCTCGCGGGACAGCTCTGGGCCCTCGCCGCGGCGGCCCTGGCGGCTGCCCTGGCCTTCGTGTTCGTCCCCGACCCGCCGAGGCGCGAACCGGTCGCGATCACCCCGCCGCCCGAACCGCCCCGTCCCCAGACACCGGACACGAGCACGAGCAGCGCGCAGGAGCTGGCAGCGTCGGAGAACGATGCCCCTGACGAGACCGGCGGTGCGCTCGTCCGTCCCTATATGTTCCCCAGGCCACAGGTCCCCCGGCCCCGACTCCCTGAGGGCGACCTCCTGGCAGCGCCGACGGAACGGGCACCCGACGACCTGGGTGACCTGGCAGCCGTCATCCGCACCTACCTCAACACCGTCGGCTGAGGGGGCAGACTATGAACACAACCGTTCTCGCACCACCTGTCCGCGCCGTGACCTGGTGGGACCACCGCGTCTACACCGCGAACCTCGCTCAGGTGGGCCTGGTGCGCCGTGACCTGGCGGCTGACCTGACGGGGTTCGACTCCGACCTGGTGGACACCATGCAGCTGTGCGCGGCCGAGCTGGCGGCCAATGCCGTCAAGTACGCGCCGGATGGATCGGAGTTCCTCCGCGCCCTGGCGATGCCGACCCCGGCCACGCTGTGGCTGGCGATCGTCGACGAAGGCGGTGGGATCAGCCTGCCGCGCATCCCGACCGATCGCACCGTCGAGGACTGGGACATGGCCGAGGGGCAGCGCGGCCTGGCGCTGGTCGACATCCTCACCGAGGAATGGGGCTGCTACTCGGTGGGACCGGGCGGCCCTGAACTCGGTATCGGGGTGTGGACGACCTTCAACGTCGCCTCCGACCAGGCCCCGGACGGGCTGGGGAGGTTCGTCCTCACACGCTGATCGGTCGCTTGACCCTGGTAGAGACCGGGCGGTGCCCACGGTGGGTGCCGCCCGATCCCGTGTACTCAGGGAGGTGCCAGACTGTTGACCCTCCTCCGCATCCAACCGTGTTTTCGCAGGATGCCGAGTTGGACATCCCGGTTCTGTGATCTTGTCCACAACCTTTCGCTGGCGAGCTGTCCGAAACCGCTTGTGGATAGGGCATTCGAAGAGCTACGTTCACCATGATCGCTAAGAGTGCTGAGTTAATCACTCAAAGGAGTGCTTCTTGGTGTTGCGCGGATTTGTGCTGCCCGCTCTCGGTCTTGTCCTCATGTCGGGGTGCTCCGTCGAGAGTTCGACGGACGCCGAACCAGTCGTTCAATCCTCAATAACCCCAGTGGAAACGGAACCTTCGAAGGTGACTCCAGAGGACGAAGCCATGGCCGTTTACCTGCGGTTTTGGGCGCGATCGTGCTGGCTTCGGAGGAGATGGACCCGGACCACCCGGAGTTGGCGGAACACGCCACCGGCCAGGCGCTGGAGTTGGCGCAACAGGGTGTCCAAGGGGTGGCCGATGCGGGCTACGGCATGGAGGGCGAGCCTGTTCCCGCACCCGAGGTGATCTCAGCCGAGCCAACCGACGATCCGACCACGGTGGTGATCAGGGACTGCCAGGGCGCGGGTGACTGGAGGGTCGTCGGGGAGTCCGAACCCCGATCAGACAATGTCCGCATCGATGCCAAGGTCACTCGCGACGTCTTCTCCTGGTGGGTCACCGAGATGCAGGTGTGGGGGGATGACTCGTGCTGAGCCTGGTGCGCCCCCTGGCCGTCGGATCTCTGGCCCACCTGCTGGTCGCCCCACTTCCAGCAGCCCCGTTTCCCACGGACGCGGACTTCAAGGGCAATGTCTCCTGCGAGGCGACCGGCTGCACAGCCTTCGCGGAGTCCCAGGAGCAGGGCGGTTCCTCCGGTAGTGGTTCGCGATCCGGGAACGGTGGCGCGCCAGCCGAGACCTCCTTCGAACCAGCGTGCGAGGAGGGCGAGGACAAGGCGGTGTGGACCTGTACGGCGTGGGTGCAACCCGCATCGGACAGCGAGGAGCCGACCATCAGCCCGCGCGCCGTCGCCGAACAGGCGCGGGCCTCCATGTCGCTTCCTCGGCTCTCGGTCGATGCCTCGCCCGGTTTCGACGCGACGTCGATCGTTCACTTCCCCTCTGGCTCTGGGTGGACGGTGCCCAGTGGGAACCGGTCAGCGCCACGGCGTCGGTCTCCTCCGGTTCGGTGACGGTGACCGCCACGCCGGACACCGTCCGGTGGGACATGGGAGACGGCACGGTCGTCGAATGCGACGGCCCCGGCACCGTCTTCTCCGCCAGCTTCGATGACGCCGGAGCCCCCTCGCCCGACTGCGGCCACACCTACACCCGCGCCTCCACCGGCCAACCGCACGGACGGTTCCCCGTCACCGCCACCCTCACGTGGACCGTGGAGTGGACGACCACCACCGGCGGCGGAGGATTCCTGGACCCGTTGACGACCAGCGCGTCCAGAGGCGTCCGGGTGCGCGAGGTCCACGCTCTGGTGACCGGCGGCTGAGAACCCCACGGACGGAGAAAACGTGACGACGACGGTGAACGAACCCCACACAACCGGTCGGGTCAGAGGGAAATCACGCCTGACCCCGGTGCGCCGCCGGGGGTGGAAGCGGCCCTTCGCCGGGATCGCGGTCGTGGCCCTGGGCGGGATCGTCGCCGCCTGGGCCGCAGGGCATGAGGAGGAGCGCCTCCCCATGCTGGTCACGGCCACCGACATCGCGGCCGGTGACGTACTGACCGACACCGACGTCCGGGTGGTGCACGCCCTGGGCGTGGAGGACCTGGACCTGGTCCCCGCTGACGGCGTTGTCGGCGCGACGGCGGCGGTACCGGTCCCCGCCGGGACGGTCCTGACCGAACCGATGCTCGCCGACATCACCGCCTGGCCCGGCTCTGGGCAGGCCGTGCTGTCGGTCGACGCTCCACCCGGGATGTTCCCGGCCTCCGCACGCGAGGGCGCACCGCTGCTGATCGTCGGGGGCGAGGACGGTGACGAGTCCGAGGACGGCGAGCCGATACCCGCGCGCCTGCACTCGGTGGGGGACGAGGGGGAGCTGAGCGGTTCACGGGTCATCGAGCTGCTCGTGGACGTAGGCGACGTCGCGGAGGCAGCCCGGGCCGTGAACGAACCGGGGACACGCATGGCGCTGACGCCCGGGCAGTAGGACAACGGATCGACGAGGGGAAACGCATGATCATCGCGGTGTGCTCGTTCCCGGGTGCTCCAGGGGTCACCACCCTGGCGACGGGGTTGGCGGCCTTGTGGCCCGCTGGTCCGCTCACCGTTCCGGTGCTGGTGGAAGCTGACGTCAGCGGGGGCGACCTGACCACCTGGCACCGGATCACCGGTCGACCGGGGCTGGTCTCGCTGGCGGCGTCCGTGCGCGCCAGCTCGGACCCGGTCGTGGTCCAGGAGGAAGGAACCCGGAGGGCCCTGCTCCGGCACGCCGCCGAACTCCCCGGCGGGCTGCGGGTCGTCGCCGCGCCGCCGACCGCGCACGAGGCCGCCGCCGTGGTGGCGACGCTCACCCGCAGGATCCAGGTTCTCTTCAGCGGGGTGACCGTACTGGACCTGGGCCGGGTGATGCCGGGCACCACGGGCGCACACCTGCTCGCGCAGGCGGACGCGGCGGTCGTCGCCGTCACGGGCAACGACCCCTCCCAGATCCACCGGGTGGCCCGTTGCCGCGACGTCCTGGACGCCCTCACCGAAGGCGGTACCCGAGTGGGGCTGGCCGTGCGCGACAGCCGGTTCTCGGCCGACGAGATCACCGCCGAGACCGGGTACCCGGTGTGGGCGAGCGTACCCACTGACACCACGGGCGCGGCGTTCCTGAGGGGAGAGGTCACCGGGCCGCGTGGCCTGCGGGAGCGGGTCGCCGCGTGGTCGCACACCCGCCACAACCCTGACGGCGTCGAGTGGATGCCGCTGCTGGCCACGGCACGTCGGCTGGCCGAGCACATCGACGACCAGATCTGGGTACGCGAGCCCTCACCAGCGGGTGCGCGTCGACTGGAGGGTGCGGCCGCGTGACCTTGGTCAACTTCCCCACCACACTCGCCGACCTCGCCGACCACCTCGCGACCACGGTGACGGACGAACTCGTCCGCCGCACCGCGCAGACCGACACTCCGCCCCAGGACACCACCCACCATGCTCCCGGGCACCGCGAACTCGCTGACAGGATGCTCTCGGCGCTGTTGGACGAGTACGCCTGCCGTGCCCTGACCGGAGCCGCGGCCCCGCTGACCGAACAGGACGAGGCGTGGGTGCGCGCACGGGCGATGGCTCAGGTGTGCGGACTGGGGCCGCTGGACATCCTGCTCTCCGAACCGGGCGTGCGGGACATCCACATCAACGGCACCCGCGTGTGGGTCGATCTCGGCGACGGCCGACGCGAGGAACGGCCGCCCGTCACCGCCACTGACGAGGAACTGGTGGCACTCGTCCAGCGTCTGGCCGGTCAGGCACCCGGCGGGGAACGCCGCTTCGATCTGTCCGCCCCGCTGCTGTCCATGGAGCTGACCGACGGAGCACGCCTGTCCGCCGTGATGGGGGTGTCCCGCAGGCCAGCCGTGACCATCCGCCGCCACCCCGAACACGAACTCACCCTGTCCGACCTGGTCAGCTCCGGGATGCTCACCGCACCCGTCCGGTCCCTGCTGACCTCCGCCGTCCGCGCCCGGCTGAACCTCGTCATCGGAGGCGCCACCGGATCGGGCAAGACCACCCTGCTCCGGGCCCTCGCCCGGCACATCCCGCACGGTGAACGTGTCATCACCATCGAGGACGCCTACGAACTCGGGCTGGAAGGCGCCGACGACCTCGACTGCCTCGCACTCCAGGGACGACCGCCCAACACCGAAGGCGCGGGCGAGGTGACCCTGGCCGACCTGGTGCGGCACGCGCTGCGCATGTCCCCGGACCGCGTCATCGTGGGCGAGACACGAGGACAGGAGACCGTCCCGCTCCTCCACGCGATGACCATGGGCAACGACGGGTCCATGGCCACGGTTCACGCCTCCTCCTCCGCGCAGATCCTCACCAAGCTGGCCACCTACGCCAACCAGTCCAGCGAACGGCTGACGCTGGAGGAGAGCGCCATCCTCATCGCCTCCGCCGTCCACCTGGCCGTGCACATCGGCACCGACGCGGACGGGAAGCGACAGGTGTCGAGCATCCGGGAGATTGTCGGCATGGACGGCCCCCAGGTGATCACGAACGAGATCTACTCCGCCGAGCTCGGCGGGTTCGTCACCCCGCCCAGCCCGCACTACGCCCGCTCCCTCGCCCGGGTGGGCTTCGACCCGGCCTGCCTGTTCGAGGCCCAGCGATGACGGGCGTGCTGGTCGCGAGCCTGGGCGGGGGCGCCGTCGGCCTGGGTCTGGTGCTCCTCGCCCCGGCTCTCACGGCCGTGGCGTCCCGAGCACGCTCGGCTCCGCCCGTGCGCCGGGACATGGTGGCCAGGCTGACGGTCGCGGGCGCGGCGGGCGTGGCCACCTGGGCGCTCACCGGATGGCCGGTCGCCGCCGTCCTGGCGGCAGCGGCCACATGGTGGCTGCCGGGGATCATGACTCCGGACCGGGAGACGACGGCCGAGGTGGAACGGATCGAGGCCGTGGCAGGCTGGACCGAGCAGCTGCGCGACCTGATCGCCGGATCCTCCGGTCTGCGCCAGGCCATCTGGACCTCCGCCCCGATCGCCCCGGCACCGATTCGCCCACATGTGGAGAACCTGGCCCAGGACCTCCTTGACGGCGCGGACCTGGACGACGCGCTGACCGCGTTCGCCGACAACGTGGACAACGACACCGCGGACCTCGTGGCCACGGCGCTGTCCATGGCGGCCAGCCGACACGCCGCCGACCTCGGCGCTTTGTTGGGAACTCTCGCCGAGGCGGCCCACGACCGCGCGTCGATGCTCGTGCGCACCAACGCCTCCCGGGCACGGACCCGCACGTCGGTGCGGATCATCATCATGACCACGCTCGCCATGGTGGTCGGCATGGCCGTGTTCAACGGCGCCTACTTCGCACCCCTGGGTTCCGCCAGCGGGCAGATGGTTCTCGCGATGGTCGGCGCGCTGTGGGCGGTCGCCCTGTGGTGGCTGGTGCGGATGTCTGCCCCACCGCGAACGCGGCGCGTTCTGACCGCCCCCACCGAGGGGGTGGGCATATGACCGTGGTCGTTGCGGCGGTTGGGGGAGCCGCGGTTGGTGCTGGTGTCTGGCTGATCGTTCAGGGGCTGCGCCGTCCACGCCTGGACGAACTCCTCCCGCCACCGACGGAGGAGATCGACGGTGCTGCGCGATCCACGGGCGTCCTCGAGCAGGTGAAGGGGATCGGCTGCGCGGTCCTCGCCCGGCTCGGCTGGCCCGGACGTAGGACCAGGAGCGACCTCGCGGCATGCGACACGGACGTCGACACCCATCGCACGAAGGTCGTCGCCCTGACGCTCGCCGGAGCAGCACTGTTCGCGTGCACGCTGACGATCGCCGTGCCAGCGGCCTCCGTGCTCCCCATGTCGGCCGCGCTCGCCATCGGAGGAACCAGCCTGGCCGCGTGCGCTCTCGCCCCGGGAATCCTGCTTCGCGCGCGGGCACACCGTCAACGGATCGAACTACGTCTGGCCACCTCGGTCATCGCCGACCTGGTTGGCGTCGCGCTCGCGGGCGGAGCCGGAGTCACCGGAGCGCTCACGGCGGCCACCGGGCGCGGCACCGGACCCGCCTTCGGACGCATCCGACGGTGCCTGCACGAAGCCCACCTACGCACCCGACCACCATGGGACGCCCTGACGGACCTCTCCCGCCAGACCGGAGTGCGGGAGCTGGAGGAACTCGCCTCGTCCATCCGCCTGGCCGGGGCCGACGGCGCCAGGGTACGCACCTCGGTCCGCGCCAAGGCCAGATCGCTCCGCGCCCACCAGCTGGCCGCGCTGGAGACCGAGGCCCTCGAAGCCACCGAACGGATGAGCCTGCCCGTCATGCTGCTCGTCCTCGGCTTCCTCCTGCTCATGGGCTACCCCGCGATCGTCCAGGTCAGCAACGGATTCTGAACCACCACCGAGAAGGACAGGAAGGGGAACCAGCACATGGGCTCCATGCGACCGAGCGCCCTCGTGGAACTGATCCTCGGAACACGCAGCCCCGACGGCGACCGGGGCTCGGCCACCACCGACTGGGTACTGATGCTCGCCGTCACTATCGGCATCGCGACCGGCGTCGGCGCCATCATCACCCCACTCATCATCGAGACCGCCCAGGGCATCGACCTGGGGGTCATTCCGTGAACCGGCGGGGCTCCTGGGCCTCTCGTGACGACAGGGGAGGGGTCGAGCTGATGTTCGCGATCCCTCTGATGTTCGTCATGCTCCTGGGCATCATCCAGTACGGGCTGTGGGCCCACGCCCAGCACCGGACACAGGCCATCGCCACCGAAACCCTGGCGGCCGGCCGGACCTACCAGGGGAGCGAACGGGAGGGGCGGGCACGGGGATACGCCCTGGCCGAGGAGCTGGGCGGAACGGTGCTCCGAGACCTGCGCATCGAGGTCCGGCGGCGCGACGGGACGACACGTGTCGCCGTCGACGGTGTGGTGCTCAGTCTCCTGCCCGGATGGAGTCCTCTGGTGTCCACGACCCTGACGGGACCCATCGAACGGCCCGTGGGGGTAGCCCCATGAGTCTGCGGAGAGATGGGGACCGGGGGAGTGCGTCGGTCGAGATGATCCTCATCGTCCCCGTACTCCTGGCGTTCCTGGCCCTGCTCACCCTGACCGGCCGCTCCTACACCGCAGGGCTTGCCGCCGACGCACTGGCACACGGCGCCGCTCGCTCCGCCTCCCTGTATCTCGACCAGAGGGAAGCGCGCACTGCGGCCGAGCGTGCCGTGGCGGAGAGCATCGGTACGTGGGGCCGTGCCTGCCAGAACCCCGCAGTGACCATCCAGCACACCACTGTTAACGGGGTACGAGCCGTGCGCGCAGACGTCACCTGCGTCAGCCAGCGCGACGACCTTCCGGTGCTCGGGCTCGGCGAACGCCGCACCATCTCCGGCCAGGCCACGTCCGTCCTCGACATCCACCGCGAACAGGAACGCTGATGCTGCACGGCGGCCACCCCAGCGCGTTCGTCGTCATCGTCGCCGTGACGCTGATCGCCTGCCTCGGCCTGGTCCACGACGGCGCGCGGATGCTGCGCGCCAAGACCGCGACGACCACCCTCGCGCACGAAGCCGCCCGGGCTGGGGCACAGCAACTCGACGAGGAGGGGCTGCGAGCAGGGTCGGTCGTTCTCGATGAGGCCTCCGCACGCCGAGCCGTCCAGGCCCACGCGGAACACGGCGGGGCGAGTGCGGAGGTGGACGTTCACGGCGATGCCGTCACGGTCACCGTCACCACCCATCATGAGCCGACGGTGCTGGCGGCGATCGGGCCGGTCGAGATCGCCTCCCAGGCCACGGCGACGGCGCACACACCGTGAGGAACGAGGGGGAGGACGTCATGAATCCGACGAGGACGGTCTTGGCCACGGGCGCCACGCTCGCCCTGCTGGTCGCGCCGCCGGTGGTGCTCAGCCGCTGGAAATGGCCGGTCGGGGCGGACATGACCTGGGACTACGTGTGGTTGTCCCTGATCAGCGGCACGCTTCCGACGTCGGTCGTTCACGCCCTGGTGCTCGTCATCCTGTGGGGTCTGTGGGGCGCGTTCGTGGTGCTGGTCGGCACGGACGTCGTCGCCGTTCTTCGAGGCCAGATCCCCCGGATCGGGCTGCTGCGGCTCGTCGCGACCGGAGCCGCCGGGACTTCGGCGGCCATGTCCGTGACACCCGTCGCCGTGGTGTCGGCTGACACGGCGCCAACGACCGACGAACACACCACTGACACCCAGGAACCCGCACACACGCTGGAGCGCACCCGAGTGCTGGCCGGTTTCGGCTTCGATTCGGCGGAACTCACTCCCCGGATGAGGGACGAACTGCTGCCCACCGTCGAACTCCTCCAGCTCTTCGGCGATCCAGGGAACCCCATCGCGATCACCGGCCACACCGACTCCATCGGGCTGGACGCGTACAACCGTGACCTGTCACAACGGCGCGCTGACGCCGTCGCCGCGTTCCTGACCGAGCAGCTCGGTGACGGGTGGACGATCACCAGCGAAGGACTGGGCTCCGACCAGCCACGCGAGCAACCCGACCTCGGGCACGCCGCCGAGCGCCGGGGCGAGATCACCTACACCCTGACCACCCGGACCCACGAATCCGCTGTGCCAGAGGAAGGGGAAGCGGAGACGGTGGAGGACCCGCAGAGTGTCGAGCCAGCCGCTGACGAGGAACCGAAGACCGACCCGCAGGCCGACGGAGGTTTCCGTGGCGGCGAGCTGATCGCGGAAGCCGTCGCCGGGGGAGCAGCGGGAGTGATCGCGGGACGGCTGACAGCGCCCGGACGACGCGAGCGGAAGCCGAAGAAGAAGGAGCGGGACGAGGCTGAGAACGTGGACCTTCCCGAGGGGGAGGAGCTCGACGGTGACGAGGCTCTGGGCAGTTCGGTGCCTGTCACCCGAGATGCTGATGGCGGCGTGATCAGCGCGGAAGGGCACGTGCGGATCGCTGACAGCCTCAGCGTCAGCGCGCGAGCGGGTCTCGGCATCGCGGGTGCTCATGCGGTGGGCGTAGGCGCCTCCCTCATTGCCCGAGCCGTGGCTTCGCCTGGAACCCGGGTCATCACCAGCCGCCAGGTGATGGCCGAGGCGGGAGCACCACCGAACGCGCGCGTGCCCGGTGTGACCGTGAGCGCTGACACCGCAGCTGCCATCACGGAAGCGGAGCTGGCCAGCATCTCCGTGGCACCGCGTGAGCAGGGGGAGGAACGGATCCTGCTGCTGCTGGGAGCTCCCGAGCACGCCTTGGTCCGGGACCGCCTGCTCACCCTGGCGCAAGCGGATGACGACGAGGTCCTGGTGGTGACCCTCGGGGAGGGGACAGGGTGTACGGAGGCGGTCTGTGACTCTTTCGACGAGGTCAGCGTCACCGCGTCGGACGGGGGCACGGCCACCTACACGGACCTGCGGCTCCTGCACATCGACCAGGCGACCTTCGCAGCGCATTTCATCGGGGAGGGTCAGGCGCCGGAACCACCGTGGCCAGAGCAGGTCGGATTGGAGGTGTCGGAAGAGCAGGAAACGACGCCAGAGCCCGACCTGGACGAAGGGCAAGCCACCCCGGGTTCGGTTCCGCGGACGAAGGTGGAGATCCGGCTCTTCGCACCACACCCGCACATCAGCGTGGCGGGAACCGATATCGGCCAGCGGATGCGTTCGTCCTCACGAAGGATGCTCGCCTACCTGGCACTTCATCCACGTGGAGTCGGCACCGAGACCCTGACGGAAGCCCTCTTCCCCGACAGCACCGAGAGCAAGGCCCGGGCACTGCGCAACACCGCCTCCAGCGACATCCGCCGCGTCGTCCGCGATGCTCTTGGGGATCCTGAAGCGGAGATCCTCCAGGTGGACTCGGGACGCTACCGGATCCGGCAAGAGGTCGTCGACGTGGACGCGTGGCGGTTCGACGCCGCGATGAAGGAGGTAGGTGGGGCTACGGACGCTGGGGCGCGCGAGGAACACCTGCGCTCGGCATCGGGCGAGTACGCACAGGTACTGCTCTCCGAGGTTGACCTCCCGTGGATCGAGGAGAAGCGTCAGGCGTATCGGCGAGCCGCCGCCGACTGCTTCGTGAGCCTGGCGAAGGTGGCCGAGACCGGTGAACAGGCGCTGTCCTGGTTGGAACGCGCCCGAGAGTCCGATGACCTGAACGAAGCCGTCTACCAGGAGATCATGAAGGTCCACGCCGCACTGGGCCGCCCGGACGCGGTGCAACGCACCTTCCAAGATCTCTCCGAACGCCTTAAGGCCATGCGCGCTCGCCCTAGTGCTGCCACGAACAAGCTCCTGAACACCCTGACGACGGACGTTGCTCTCAGCGAATAAGGCCTGGTTGGCCCCTTGAGGGCTCTGCTTCCGGGTTACACAGAAGTCTCGCTGCGGGAACAGTGATGTCTATGTGTCTTGTGAGGTCTTGTGTACTGAGTCCCACCTCATGTTTGCTTTGTCCTGGTTCTGTCAGTTTCAGATGGCGTTCCGGATCTGCGGGCTTTGGGGGAAGCGTGCGCACCATTTGGGGATGGTGCGCTTGCCGCTCCTGGTTCGCTTTGAGTGATCCGGAGGTGACCGGTCGTGCCGACCGGCCAGCAGCCGTCTTCGCGTGCGGTGCTTCAACGCATCGTCTCTCGCCGTGACTCCAACAAGCCACTGCGCTCACGTGCGAAAAGCACGCTGCTGAAATTCACCGCAGTTGGTACTGGGCTTGTTCTCCTACTGTCAGACTCCGTCTCCTCCGTACCGATGTATACCGGCATGCCGCGCCTCACCCCGGTGTCCGCTGCGGACGTGGTGACCCCAGACCAGGGCGACGGTTCTGCTGACGGTCTCTCGCACGAGGCCGACAGCGCTCTCATCGAGGGCACCTCGACTGGCCAAGGGCCGGACGTGGATCCGCCTGATGGGGCTCTGCCCCAGGAATGGCCGGACCTGCCCGAGGACGCGGACACGCTCGCTCCTCCGGATCCGGAGCCTGCGGGTCGCACCGTGGAGGAGGAAGCGGAGCCTGAGGTCACGGGCTTCGATCCGGACACGAGTGTGGAACTCGTCGAGGAGCGCGACGAGCACTCGCGCACGTTCGAGAACGAGGACGGCACCCTCTCCACCGACTTCTCCCTGGAGCCCCTCCACTTCGAGGAGGAAGACGGTTCCTGGGAGGAGATCGACCCCAGCCTCGTCCCCGAGAACTCTCTGACCTGGACCAACTCCGCCGACTCCAGGGAGGTGGACTTCGCCGCGAGCGCTGACGCGGACGCGCTCGCACACATGGAGCTGGACGAAGAACACAGCCTGTCCTTCTCCCTCGAAGGCGCTCAAAGAGCTCAGGGTGAGGTGTCGGAGGACGAACCTGACACGATCGTCTACCCCGAGGCGCTGCCGGGAGTGGACATCGAGCTGACGTCGCTGATCGGTGGAGCGGTCAAGGAAACCATCTGGCTTCAGGAAGCCCCCGCGACGCAGGACGGTGCACGTTGGCGCTTCCCCCTGGATCTGGGTGCCCTGGACCCGGTCCAGCTCGAGGACGGCAGCATCGACCTCGTCAACGCCGACGGAGACACGGTCGGTCACATCCCCGCCGGGTACATGGAGGACTCGGACCGGGACCCCCACTCAGGGGACGGTGCCTTCTCCGAGGCCGTGGAGTTCACCCTCATCGAGGAGTCCGATGGATGGGTTCTGGAGGTGGTCGCCGACTTCGAGTGGCTCACCGACGAGAACCGCGTCTACCCGGTCGCGGTGGACCCCACGTCGACCTGGAACTACAACGCCTCGCAGGACACCTATGTCCAGAGCGGCTACAACACCTCGCGCTACACCGAGCAGCAGCTGAAGGCCGGAACCTATGACGGCGGCTCCCATCGAGCCGCCTCGTATCTGCGGTTCAACGCGATGGTCGACGAGCTGAGCGACCACAAGATCTTCGGAGCCAAGCTCTACCTGTTCAACCACTGGTCCTACTCGTGCACGCCGAGCCCGGTCTATGTGCACGAGGTGACCCAGTCCTGGTCCCAGAAGTCCATCTCTAACTATCCAGGACCGTCCTACAACTCCACCCCTCTGGGAAGCGAGAGCTTCGCGCGTGGCTGGATGCCGATCGGCGCGAGTTCCAGTTCCTGCCCCGCTCGGTACGAAGGCATCGACCTGGGAACGGGCGGCCGGGACCTTGTCCAGGCATGGGTGGACGGGGACAAGTCCAACCACGGCCTCAGCGTTCGGGCTTCCGCCACCGACAGCAACGGCTGGAAGAAGTTCGGCAGCCGGGAGTCGTGGGGCGCGCCGTACATGACGGTCACCTACAGCCCCTACCGCGCTGACTACGAGTTCGTCACCTCGCCGCCGGAGTTCGACCCGGCGCCCCACGCGAACCGCGGTACTTCGGTTGACGTTCAGGTGACCAACCGCGGCCACGAGACCTGGACTCCGGACAACGGCTACGAGCTCAGTTACCAGGTTTTCGATCAGGACGGGAACCGGGTCTACCACATCGCGCCCACCACCCCCATGCCCACGAACGTGGCGACGGGGGAGACGGTGACGGTCAACGCTAAGATCGATCCCCTGCCCCCTGGCACGTGGACCATCAAGTTCGACATGACCCACGAGGCCCAGTCGTTCGCGGACTGGGGTGTCCCCAGGACGGCACAGGTGAGTCTGGAGATTCCAGACCTGCCCCCGCAGCTCCTGGACTACAGTCCCCGCGACGGTGCCCGGGTCGCGACGCTGACCCCGGAGTTCACCGCCCTGGGACAGAACAATGACGCCTGGCCGACCGAGGGCATGGAGTTCTGGTTCAACTTCTGTGACGGCGAGTGGCCCGACTGGGAGTGCGTGGACTCCGGGTGGCAGACAGAGACCTCCTGGCAGTTGCCCGACGGACTCATGGCGTGGGGCAACCAGTACTGGTGGAACGTCTTCGTCCGTGACGGAAGTCAAGAGGTCGAAAGCGGCTGGCTCCGGCTGATCGCCGACCCCGATCAGCCCGCCGTCACCTCCAACCTGTCCGGTAGTGACCCGGATGGGTATGGCACCGTCAACGCGCTCATCGGCAACTACACCCAGACCGTCACCGATGCTGTCGTACCGACCGTTGGTCCGCCGCTGAGCATCACGCGTACCTACAACTCCTCGGATCC
Organism: Nocardiopsis sp. FIRDI 009; assembly: GCF_003386285.1. GTDB lineage: Bacteria > Actinomycetota > Actinomycetes > Streptosporangiales > Streptosporangiaceae > Nocardiopsis. The sequence goes on along the minus strand of NZ_QPNC01000040.1, from coordinate 40,012 downwards.
CCGACAGGACGGCATCTTTGGTGCTGGCTGGTCCACCCGGTTCGACATGGACCTGGTGCGCGACGTGGACGGCACCGGAAACGTCGTCATCACCTACCCCAACGGCAGCCAGCACCGGTTCGCGCGCAACGCTGACGGAAGCTTCACGCCCCCGTCCGGTATGCACGCGGTACTCGCCGAGACGGCCATCGGTTGGCGACTCATGGACAAGGCCTCCACCTCCTACGTCTTCGATGACACCGGGCGTCTCCTCGAAGTCACCGATCACCAAGGCCGGTCCCAGAGCATCGCCTACGACGCCTCCGGCAACATCTCCACCGTCACCTCGGATGGAGGCCGGTCACTCGACTTCGGATGGCAGAACGGCCGTGTCACCAGCGTGACCGCCCAAGGCGACGAGACCAGCGCCCAGTGGACCTATACCTACGACGGGCAGCGACTGACCGAGGCCTGCAACCCCGAACTCGAGTGCACCACCTACACCTACGCGACGGGGTCGCACTACCGGGCCGCGGCCATGGACGCCAACCCCTACGGCTACTGGCGCTTCGAGGAGGGCACGGGCGAAACCTCGGCCAACGAGGTCCCGACTCAGCTCGGGGGTGAGGACGCCGAGATCACCGGTTCGGCCCTCGGGGCCCAGGGCGCGCTCGCGGGTATTACCTCCAATGCTCTGGCCTCAGGGCAGGGGGCCTACGCCGAACTCCCCAACTCCATCCTGCACCGCGTAGGCGCGCGTATCACCGTGGAGGCGTGGTTCTCCACCACCGCCCAGGGCACGGTCATCGGAGCCCTGGACAAGCCCACCGACCCCACCCAGCGTACGCAGCTCGTCTACGTGGGTAACGACGGCAAGCTCCGCGCCCAGTTCTGGACCGCTGACGGTGTGGACCCCATCACCACCGCACAGGCGGTCAACGACGGACAGTGGCACCACGTCGCCCTGACCTCGGACGGCACCTCCCAGACCCTGTACCTCGACGGTGAGGAGATCGGGTCGAAGACGGGACAGGTCGAACACCGCGACACCCGGTTCGTCTACGTCGGATACGGCATGGGCAACAGCGGGTGGCCCGAGACCCTCCCCTCGCTGGGAGACTTCCCCTTCGAGGGGCAGATCGACGAGGTCGCCGTCTACCAGCGCCCTCTGCACCCTGACACCATCGCGCTACACCACATTTCGGGCGTGGACCCTGCGGACCGACTGGACACGGTCACCTCACCCGAGCTGAACCAGATCGCCAACCTGTCCTTCGACGAGAGCACGTCCCGGGTCAGCATCCACACCGACCACAACGGCGGTAAGTGGCTCTATTCAGACCTCCGCTACACGGGTGATGTCAACAACGAGGAACCCGAGGTCACCGCCGAGGTGGCGATCACGGACCCCAGAGTCGAGCTTTCCGCGACCCGCTATGACGCGTTGGCCGGATACCGCAGAGTCGGGGACGTCGACCAACTGGGCCACGAAACCACCTACGCCTACGACACAGGCGGCTTCCTGGTGGCGACCACCATGCCCAGTGGCGCCCAACTGCGCTTCTACAACGATGAACGAGGCAACCGGATCGGGCAGATGAGCTGCCGGGACGTGGCCGCCACCAACTGCTCCTGGGAGTGGTTCGGCTACCACCACAACCCGGATGACCCCTTCGATCCCCGCAACAACCAGCTCACCGCACACCACGACGCCCGTTCCGCGGACCTGCTCGATCCCACCTACCGCACCTGGTGGGCCTACGACACGCACGGCAACCAGGTCTCCGAGACCAGCCCGGCCACCGCGGACTTCCCGGACGGCCGCACGGTCCGCTACTTCTACACCGACGGCACCGAGGAGGCCACCGGCGGCGGAACCGTTCCGGCGGGACTCCTGGCCGAGTCCTGGGACGCAGACGGAGGCACGACCCGCTACTCGTACAACGGCCATGGTGACATCACGTCGGTGACAGAGCCCTCCGGCCTGGTGACCGAGTACACCTACGACGGCCTCGGGCGCGTACTGACCACCACGGTCACCACCAGTGACCACCCGAACGGCATCACGACCACTCGGACTTATGACGACGCCGGGCGTGTGCTCACCGAGACGGGGCCGGCGGTCACCAACGAGCTCACGGACACCGCCCATCAGGCGCGGACCAGCTTCGTCTACGACAAGGACGGCAACGTCGTCCGCCAGGCCGTCAGTGATCTGACCGGCGGTGAGCCCGACCGAACCACGCTGTTCGCCTACAACCAGTACGGACACCTGGTCGCCCAAACCGATCCCGAGGGCCGCACCGAGCACTTCGGCTACGACTTCACCGGTGCGCAGACCTACCACCAGGACGCGTCCGGAACGGAGTTCCGGACCACCTACACCGCGCGCGGACACGTGGCCGAACGCACGATCGAAGGATGGGTCGGACACCCCGACGAGGACAACGCTCCAGCACAGCTGGTGCTCGAGTCCAACGCCTACGACCCGGACGGCCGCCTGGCCTCCACCACCGACGCTGTCGGACGCACCACCGCCTACACCTACTACGCCGACGGGCTTCCCGCGCAGACCATCGCGGTCGGGGCGATGCTCAACGACGCCAACGAATCGCGCGACGTGGTCCTGGAGGAGTACACCTACGACGCGGCGGGCAACCCCGTACGCACAGTAACCAACGACGGGGCAACCCGCGTCGACATGGTGTGGAACGCCGACTCCCGCCTCGTCAGCGAAACCCTCGATCCCGAGGGGCTCGCGCGCGTCACCTCCCACACCTATGACGGACGTGGCAACACACTCTCGATCGCGCTGACCGATCCCACCGGCCGCACTGAGCAGACCCGGTACGCCTACGACGCCGGCGGTCGCGTGATTGAGGAAGCGGTGCAGATCAGCGGTGGCGAGCTCGTCACCAGCTACGAGGTCAACGAACTCGGACTGGTCACGGCCGTCACGGACCCGCGCGGGAACGAGGAGGGGGCCGACGCTTCCGCGTTCACGTCGCTGATGCGCTACGACGAACTGGGTCGACTGGTCGAGGAACAGCTTCCGCAGATCGACATCGAGCACTACGGTGAGCCGACGGTCACCGATCGTCCCACCAGCAGGTTCGGTTACGACCTGGTTGGCAACCTCACCCACCAGCAGGACGCCGAGGGCAACACCTCCGTCTTCGGCTACGACCTCGTCGGACAGCAGACCGACAGCCAGGCACCGAGCTTCACCGGTGCGGACGGCACCCAGATCACTCCTCAGGCGCAGACCACCTACGACGAGCTCGGCCGTATCGCTACGCAGATCGACGCGCTGGGCAACACCCGCACCTACACCTGGGACCAGCTCGGCAACCTTGCCGGTATCACCGATCCTCCGCTGAACGAGGGCGCCGAGCCTGGCCAGTGGACGTTCGTCTACAACCCCGTTGGGGAGCTGCTCGCCACCACGAATCCCGTGGGCGCGCGCATCGAGGCCACGTACGACGACCTGGGCCGCCAGGTCACCGACACCCAGATCGAGCGCATCCCCGCCGCCGCGGCGTACACGACCAGGTACGCCTACGACGCCATGGGGAACACGACGTCTGTTACGGATCCCCTCGGCAACATCACTGCTAGCACTTACAACGCCGCGGGAGAGCTGGTCTCGACCACCAATCCGGCGGGGGAGACCACCAGCTTCGACCACGATCTCGCCGGGCGGACGAGCACGGTCACCGACCCCGTCGGTACCCAGGTCATCTCGGAATTCGATCTGGCGGGACGCCAGACCCGCACTGCGGTCCTTGCCCAAGACGGCACGGAACTTCGTGCGCAGAGCGTGACCTACGACGCAGCAGGACTCCCTGTCTCCGAGACCGATCCTCTCGGGAACACGGTGACAACAGAGTTCAACGCCCTCGGGCAGCCGACCAGCCGGGTGGAACCGGTCAGCGACACCGAGACCATCACCACCACCTTCGGCTATGACTCCCTTGGGCAGCAGACGCGTCTCACCGACGGCAGGGGCAACAGCACCCACACGACCTACACGCCCAGCGGTCAGGTCGCACAGCTGATCGAGCCCGCGACCGATGCCACGCCAGCCGAGAGCGACCGCACCTGGACCACGTTCTACGACGCGGCGGGCAACCCGGTCCAACAGCACGTTCCCGGTGGTGTCGTACGCCAACGCGAGTTCACCGCCCTGGGCGGACTGTCCAGCGAGAGTGCGACCGGAGCCGAAGCCACGACACAGGACCGCCACATCGGCTACGACCAGATGGGGCGACCCACGTCGATCGGCACCGCCAACGGTGGAGCCATCGAGATCGTCTACGACGACCGGGGAAACCAGGTCCAGTTCCTGGGGCCGAACACGGTCTCCTACGACGGCATGACACCGGGAACCACCATCAGCTTCGATGGCGCGGGACGCGCGACCACCCGTCTGGACCTGACGGGGACCACCACGTTTGGTTATGACGCGGCCGGTCGGGTCATCGAGCACCACGATTCGGTCACCGGTGAGGATCTGTCCATCGCCTACGACCAGGCGGGACGGACTGAGTCCATCACCACACAGGACGGCACGGTCCGGAACTTCACCCATGATCCATTGGGCCAACTGACCGAGGACGTGCTCACCTCACCCTCGGGGGAGAGGCTTCTCGGAACCACCTACACCTACGACGCGGCCGGACGCATCACGGCGCGGACGACGGAGGGTGTGGCTCCGGCAGGAACGCACAAGTTCGACTATGACTACGCCTCACGGCTGACCTCGTGGACCGCTCCCGGCGGTGAGATCACCGAGTACGAATGGGACGCCTCCGGAAACAGGGTCCGAGAGGGTGACGAGACCTTCGCGTTCGATGAGCGCAACCGTCTCGTCTCCTCCAGCGGTGGAGACACCTGGAGCTACACACCACGTGGAACGGTCAGCTCCCAGTTCGTCGACGGTGGACTGCGTACCCCGGAGTTCGACGGATTCAACCGAATGGTCAGCTCTGGTGACGGCTCCGGTGAGTATGCGTACGACGCTCTGGGCCGCCTTGCTGAACGCACCACCTCCTCGGGTACGGAGTGGTTCGTCTACGCCGACCTCGAGAACGACCCCATCGCGGTTCTGGACGGTACGGAGTCGACGGTTGCTCAGTACGGCCGGGATCCCTATGGCCAGGTCGTGAGTGTCTTTGACCGAGGCCAGACACCGGCGTTGGCGTACAACAACTCGCACGGCGACTTGGTGGCGACCTACACCGGCACCGGGACGGTCACGAGTACGGCGGACTTCGGTCCCTTTGGTGAGCAGCTGGGAGCATCCCCCGTCGCGTCAGTGGGCTACCAGGGCGAGTGGACTGATCCGGAAACCGGTGACGTGAACATGCACGCCCGCTGGTACCAGCCGGGGAGCGGACGGTTCGCCTCCCGCGACACGATGACCCTGGAACCGAATCCTTCGGTGCAAGCGAATCGCTACACCTACGGTAATGCCAATCCAGTGCTGTACGCGGATCCGAGTGGTCACTTGGTCTTTCTTGCAGCGATTCCTGCCCTTGCGGGTGGCGGAGCGGTTGCCGGTGGGGCAGCTGTGAGCGGTGCAGCTATTGGGAATGCAGTTGTTGCGGGTCTCGCAATTGGTGCTTCGGCTTGGGCGGGATGGGAAGCCTACAACGCTTTCAGCGGATCCTACGCTTCTACTAACACCTCGTCTAAGGGTTTCCGTGTAACCAGACACAATCCCAAACCCAAACCCCGTCCGCGGCCAAGAGGTGGGGAAAGGGGAGGTACAGCCACGGCCACGGCTACGGGGAGTGACATTGTTTACAGAATTTCTGGGGTTGTGAGCTCTTTCCGATTCCGTGGCGGTGGGGATTCAGGCCGACCCTACATTCCGATCATCGTCGACAATCGCAAGGAAATCCTTGAGGATATTCTGAACACCCCCCAGGATCGGCCGCCCATGGCTCCTGTGGTTTCTGGGGAGGGGGTTAATTCTCACCGGAAGCAGCGGGAGGAGGATTTTGCAATTGAAGAGGAAATCCCCTTTGATGCGAGCGAATACGATGAATATGATGAAGCGTTGGAAGGCCTGGACGATATTTCTGGGTTCGATATTGAGAATAATGACGGAGAATGTCGGCCGTTCATTGAACTTAGCGAGATAAATAACCATGGGCAGCGGGGTACGGCCGTTGGTCGGTTCTGTGGTCAGCAGGACCTCAATCGTGGTCCTAGGTATGAGCCGGAGAGCGACCCGCCGGGATATGTCTATGGCCAGGATAATAGGGCTCATTTGATTGGGAGTAACTTTTTTGGTCCCGGCCAGGATGAGAACATTGTGGCCACCTATGAGCGAACCAACAAATCTGGCATGGGTACGGTTGAGCGTAGAGTCGCAGCCATTTTGGCAAAAAATAATGAAGTTATCTACGTGGCCACTCCCGTGTATGAAGGCGCACAGGATCGGCCATGGGCGGTTCATATGACTGGCATTGCAAGCAACGGGCAATCTTGGGATCATTGCATCCTGAACAATGGTGAGTACTTTAAAACCGGTGGTAGGGTTGATGGGAGCGTATGTGGAGGCCCCAAGCCCACAGAATTGTTCTGACATGCGGATAGCGGGGGATGGCATGGAATTCGTGCGCAGAATCGTCGACATGATCGGTGAAAGTGTCGTTCTTGAGAAGGAACCGATCTCATGGGAGGAACAGGAGCGGTCACTTGGCTTGCATCTGCCTCAGGACTACAAGGCGCTGGTATCCAAGTATTTCACCGTTAACCTGGGGCCAATTTCCGTTGTGACGCCACGCGCAGGGACACCTGGGGAGCCGGACCTCTTTGCGGCTACAAGAGATAGCGAGGTCATATTCAGGGATTTCTTTATTGACGATCCTGATGAGATTGCCGATCCTATGAGGCAGGACGGATCGCCTCTCGAGTCCTATTCTGAAGTCTTTGATTTCTATCCAAAGCTCCCAGGTCTATTGAAGTGGGGTATGGATTATTTGGGGGGGAGTTACTATTGGTACGTAGATGGGCCGCCGGAGGGGTGGGCGATTGTAGCGCAGGCGAATGAGGGATGGTGGGATGAGCATAGAATGCCCATGAGTGAATACTTGTATGGAATTGTGACTAGGTCTCTAGAATGTGATGTGGCTCCAAAATTGTTCAATGAGGACAGAATCTTCGTTGAGTGGCCCTGGCCTACGCCTGGGGAAACCGCGTGATTTCTGAGCGGGTCGATTGATCATTTTCTGGGGCATTTTCCGGTTCCAGATAGGAGTGCTCGCCGGGCGGCCGTGCCGGTCGCGGGGTCTTTGAGCTCCTTGACCTCGATTCTTCAGTGAGCGCTTTTCAACCTGCTTCGCGGAGTTGAAGCACGAGCACGGCTTTGGGGATCTCTCCGGTTCGGTGCGGACAGCACCGCAACCGGCGCAGGACGTCCCAGTTCTTGAGCTGGACGATGGCCCGCTCACCAGGTGAGCGGAGCCTGGCGTGGTTGGAGTTGGCGTCCTTCTTCCACTGCGGATTGCCTCGGCCCTTGAACGGACAGAACACCACCTCCAACAGGCCCACGTAACCCTTGTCTCCCAGTCCGAGCAGACCTGCGGCGGCGATGTGCTCGGCGATCCGCCATGCCCGTGCGACTTTGGTGTCGTGTACCGATCCCAGCAGCGACCATGAGGTCCACAGGGGCTCCCCGTCCGGGTCCGCGACGGCCTGGATGTTCATGCCCTGCTGCCTGCTTGCCCGAGTAGAACGGGCGGTCGGCCCCTACTCGGTCGCAGGCGATAAGCGTGCCGTCCACGATCACGTACCCCCACCCTTTGCGTCGTGCGCGGCGTGGGCCCTGCTCCGGGGTGGGTGCCTGTTCAGCAAGCGGGCCGGTGGTCTCGCGCACGTATCGCCAGGCGGTCGTGGTGCTCATCTCGAAGCCGGCCGTGACCTGGGCGAAGGCTTCGCCTTTGTACAGGTGGATTCCCGCGAGCGGGGCCTGTTGCTCCGGGTCCAGGCGTCGCCGTCGAAATCGGGTGTTCTTGAGGTGGGCGCGGATGATGCGGGCGGTCACAGGTTCAGGGTGCGGCGTGACAACGGCAGGGCGGCACGGTAGAACAGCATCGGAACCCCTGGTCGGGCGAGGATCCTTGGTCGAAAACTTCTCTACCAGGGATTTCTTGCTATCAGGGGTAGTTTGGGTAGGCCGGTGCGGGGCCGTGACTCGCACCTTCAGGATGAAAAACGCTCACTCGTGCTTCAACCCTGTCAGAAGGGATGAGGATGGCGACAGTGGCTGCGCCGAACTGCCTTCGTCATGTTTTCGTCGATTGCCAGGGGGCCGGTGAGGGGTCGCGCGGGGAGTCTCTCGCCTCGGTGCTGACAGTGCAGGTCAGACAGGGTGTCGAGGGACGTCTGTGCGACCCCGATATATATGCCTTCCGTTGGTCTCTTCTCTTCTCTTCGCGGCGGGGCGGGGTGGGTGAGGGGGCGAGGTTGTCGGGGAGTTGGTGTCCAATCCGGGGGGCGTGGGTGGCTTCTTTCTGGGGTGAAGGACGTTGTCGACCCGGAAGGTGTGAGCTGATGCGGCGCTTGGACGAGAGCGGGCGGTGCCAGCACGAGCCACGGCTGTACGCGGTGGGAGGACGAGGCCGCCGTCGGGCGTTCGGGCTGCGGAGCGTGTGTTCGCAGGCTGAAGGAGCCGCGCTACGGGTCGCCGGACCCTCGGAGCGGCTGGCGCTGCTCGATGATCTGCGCAGGCTCGCGTCGTACCTGGAGGCGAACCCGGACCTGCCGGTGGGGGAGATGACGCGGGTGGAGATCGTCTACTTCCCCGAGGGGTGTGACGGGCACCAGCAGGACGAGGTCGCGCGTCTGGCGGGAGTGATGGAGGTGGCGCCGCGCTGGGAGGATGACCACTACGTGAGCGAGAAGCGGATCGGGCAGGCGGGGTACCGGGTGGTGTCCATCCCGGAGAGCACGAGGGTGAGGGAGAAGCCCCTTCGCTGGAGCCGGTGAGCTTCCTTCGGGTTCGGGCCCCGGGCGTCGCCCAGGGCTTTTCTGCGTGCCGCTGACCTTCGGATAGGCGATAGCTGAGTTATCCACAGAGTTTTGGGGAGCCGGTTGCGGAGGCGGGGCTATCTATCTACTCTGGAGAACAGATTTCGCCTCTGGATTTCCCTCCTCGGTGAGAGCGTCGTTTTCGCACTTGGACACTTCCCAGAACACTTATCGCCTTGTAAGCGATAGGTTAGGGGTTCAAGTCCCCTCGCTGGCTCTTTCTATGTCTGACCTGGGACGTCTTCAGGCGGAACCGCTCCGCTGACAGCCTCGCCGCCTGGAGAGCAATCGCCTGCGGGCGCCAAGCGCGTACGCCGGGGACCGCGGAACATGGCCGCCGGACCCCTGAAGCCCCGCGTCGACTCCTTCGTCCTGACCCTGCGCGCCGCCGGTCGCAGCGAGCGCACCGCCACCGTGTACAGCGAAGCGGTCCGGTGGTTCGCCGCCGAGTACCCGCTGGCCGGTGGTCGGCCGTCTGGCATCGACGTTCGCTACGACACCGCCGCTGACAGCAGCGCTGACATGGTCACGTTCGAGCCCGTGCGCGACTGGGAGCTGGTCGCGCGGGTGCACATCCGGTCGTGGCTGGTGCGGCTCGGTGGCAGTGACGGCGGGCGCCCTGTGTCGGTGTGATGGGGCCTCCGGTGGGTTGAGGCAGCTTTCCGCAGATGCCCGCGGCGTATCGGGCGGTGCCTTTGCTGTTCTGTTCCGAAGTCGTGACCTGCGCATATGCGCTCAAAGTGATATGGGTCACCATTTTTGATCATGACGGGTTGTGGATACTCCGACCCAAAAGGAACAAAGGTCCAGTTGAGAGCGGGGGGTCAGCTAAACCTGCGGAGGGTGGGGCGGCTGGCGGACGTGGGCAATTGCCTCTCTTATGTGCGTTAGCGTCTGCTTCGATCTCACCGTCCGATATGTCCGAATCGGCGTTGCTGTACGACCCCGTGAGAGGCATCCCCCATGCGTCGCCCCTTGACCCGAGTGATGGCGGCCACCACCGCTGCCACGCTGGCTTTGACACTGCTGACGGCGGTGCCGGCCCATGCCGAGCCCGATGAGTCCTCCCCTGGAGAGACCGGCACTGGTTCCTCCGCCGCGGCGGAGCGGGATGCTCTGGCTCTGGCCGCCGAGACCGGTCAGCGGGTGGAGATCGAGGCTCTGACGGATGAGAAGACCCCGCACTTCGCCAACCCCGACGGGACGCTGACTGCGGAGATCTCTGCTCTCCCTGCCAGGGTGCGCACCTCTGACGGGTGGACCGACGTGGACACCACCCTGGTGGCCACCGACGACGGGCTCGTTCGCCCCCGCGCCACCAGCGCCGACCTGACCTTCTCCGGCGGCGGCAACGTCCCCATGGTCACCCTGGGATTGGGCTCCAACTCCGTCAGCCTCGACTGGGACGGCGACCTGCCCACCCCGACGCTGGACGGCAACCAGGCCACCTACCCCGACGTGCTGCCCGACGTCGACCTGGTCCTGACCGCCGGGGTGGAGGGCTTCGGCCAGGTGCTGGTCGTCCACACCCCCGAGGCCGCTGCTTCCCCGGAGCTGGCCGAGCTGGAACTGGCCCTGGACACCGTCGGCGTCACCATGACCAGTGACGAACACGGCAACCTCACCGCCACCGGAAACGACGGCGGACGCAGCGTCTTCTCCGCCTCCGCCCCCACCATGTGGGACTCCACCGGAGCCGACCAGACCACCGACGGCCAGGACCCGGCTATGGCCCCGCTGACCACCTCCCAGGTCGAACCCGTCCACACCACCGTCGAGGTCGACGCCCTGCGCCTGGTTCCCGACGAGGCGATGCTCACCGACGAGGCGACCGAGTTCCCGGTCTACATCGACCCCTCGGTCAGTGTCTCGCGTCCCAACTGGGGGTGGGTCGACCGTGCCTTCCCGAACACGAACTACCTCAACGAACCCGACGAGCCGAGCGTGGGCGTGGGCCGCATCGAGTGGGACCGCGTCTACACCCGTCGGGCGATGTTCCAGTTCGGGGTCTGGGGGCGTACCAAGCAGGACACCACCACCATCCACTCGGCCACATTCCGAGCTGAGGTGGACTGGGCCTATGACTGCAACAGCGACTCCCACATCCAGCTGCACCGCATCGACCGCTTCGACGGCTCCACCACCTGGAACAACCAGCCCACCGCCCGCGACCACCTGGACACCCAGAACGTCACCGGAGGATGGGCCACCTGCCCGGCCTCCAGCGGTGTGGAGTTCGACGCCACCGACGCCTACCAGTGGGGCGTGGACAACGACGAGTCCTACATCTACCTGCGCCTGAAGGAACGCGACGAGGCGGGCACCACCGCCTGGCGGCGCTTCGACGTCACCGACACCCCGCCGGTGCTGGTGGTGGACTACAACAACAAACCCTCGCAGGTGTCCACCGACTCGATGTCCGATGCCCTGGGCGGGGTGTGCTCCACCGATCCCGACAACCCCCGGTTGATCAACGACACCACCACCACCTTCCGCGCCACTATCCGCGACTACGACGCCCGCGCCTCCTGGGGCGGACAGAAGCTCAAGCTGCGGGTGGAGTGGCGGATCAACGGCACCGAACCGCGCGAGTACGCCGACTCCACCTACGCCGACGTGGGCTACTGGCCCGACGGATCCGAACGCACCGTCACCGCCACCGGCCTGCCCGAGGGCGAGCTCCTGGGGTATCGGGCGATCGCCCACGACCAGACCGAGTGGGGCTACCCCTGGTCGGACTGGTGCTGGATCCAGGTCGACACCTCCAAGCCCGAGGTGGGCCCGCAGGTGACCTCCACCGACTACCCGGCCGGGGACACCCAGCACGGGTCGGTGGGACACGCGGGTGAGTTCACCTTCACCAACAACGGGGTGGAGTCGGCCGAGTCCTACTTCTACAGCGTCAACGACGCCTCCTGCTCCACCGAGATCGCACTCGACTCCCCCGGGGCGAGCGCCACGGTACCCATCACCCCGCACCGGAGCGGCACCAACCTGATCCACGCCCGCACCGTAGACGCCTTCGGCAACTCCTCCGAATGCGCCCTGGTCTACACCTTCACCGTCGCCCCGCCCGCACAGCCGGTCTCCTACTTCCCGCTGGACGAGGGCCAAGGCGACACCGCCGCCGACGTCATCGAGCAGGGCCGCACCGCCACCACCACCGGCACCAACGCCTGGACCCGCGGCCGGGTGGGACAGACCTCCGGCGGCTCCCACCGCCTGGAGGGGGCGGCCGTCGAACTGGCCGGGGACTCCCACCTGGCCACAACCGAGGCGGTCATCGACACCACCGACTCCTTCACCGTGTCCGCCTGGGTGAGGTTGGACGAACTGCCCGACGGCAACGTCACCGCCGTCTCCCAAACCGGCACCTACCAGTCCGCCTTCCACCTGGGATACCAGGCCCACAGCACCCAAGCCTGGACCTTCAAGATGGCCCCCCACGACGACGCACCCACCTCCGGCTCCACCGGATGGACCTACACCACCGCCACCGCACCGGCCCAGCTCGGCGTGTGGACCCACCTGCTGGGCACCTACACCCCCGACAACGGCGAACTCGCCCTGTACGTCAACGGCGTCCACCAGGACACCGCCCACCACCCCACGGCGTGGAACGCCACCGACCACCTGAGGATCGGCGGCGCCCAACACCGAGGCGATGTCGCCTACCAGTGGCCCGGCGCGATCGACGACGTACGCCTCTACGACCGCGTCGTCGCCGACCAACCCCTGACCGAGGACCCCGACGCCCGCTCCGAGATCTGGGAGCTGGCCAACCGCCCCGTCGCCCTGCAGGCCCGCTGGCGCTTGGACGAGACCGAGGGCACCGTCGTCCATGACTCCTCCGACCACGGCCTGGACGGCACCCTCAATGCCGACCCGAACACCGCCTGGAACCAGGCCTTCAACGACGTCACCTTCGCCCCCGGAGTGACCTTCGACGGCGCCGGTGAGCACATCCGCGCCTCCTCGGCCATCCGCACCGACCGGTCCTGGAGCGTGGCCGCCTGGGTCCGCCTGGACGAGGCCTCCGGCAACGGCACGATGGTCTCCCAGGCAGGCGAGTACCAGTCCGGGTTCCTGCTGGGCCACCAGTCCGGCTTCAACGACCACTGGGTGCTGGAGACCACCGCCCAGGACGTGGCCGGAGCCGAGGCGGGACCGTGGTCACGGGCGATCTCCAACCAGCCCGCCGAGTTCGGCCGCTGGACCCACCTGGCCGCCACCTACGACCACACCAAGGGGGAGTTGACCCTGTTCGTGGACGGCCAACGCCAGACCACCACCGGAACGTGGGACGGCGCCTGGCACTCGGCCCACGGTGTGGTGATCGGCCGCGCGTGGCGGTTGGGCGAGGACGACCTGTACGCGGGCCAGCTCAGCGATGTGCACCTGTACCAGGGCGTGCTGAACGAGGCCGACCTCAGCAGCGTCATGTGGGGGTACCTGCCGTAGCCCAGATCCGCGTTTCCCCCACCCCTGACACCCGATCTGCCCGCTGGACAGCGCTCCGGCGGGCGGGAGGTTCCCCCACGTGTCCGACACCATGCAGTCGACCAACTCCGCGTCCGGCGCATCTGCGCCCCGGCGTGTCCGTAAGCCGTTCGTCTCCTTCGTCGCCCTGGTCACGGCCGCGGGCCTGGCCGCGTCGTTGCCCGCTTCCGCGATGGCGGTCAACCACCGCCCCGAGGTGGCCGGAACCGCGTCCGTGGACGGTTACGACGCCGTCCAAGCCGCCCTGGACGCCGACAGCGCGGTAGCCGACGCCGCCGTCACCGCGCTCGACGAGGCGCGGTGGCCCGAGCCCGCCACGGTCTCCTTCGACCTCGACGAGCCCGAAGCACGCTCCCTCACGGCCCCAGTCGAGGGGGACACCGTGGTGCGGGCCGCTGCGGTCGAGGAACAGGAGTTCGAGGAGTGGGAATCCCCGCTGCCCGAGACAGACCCGGAGAACACGGGCGCGGACGACGCGGACCCAGGAGACACACCTCAGAGTGAGTCGGCTGGTGACGGGGAAACCAGCGAACGTCGTTTTCCCACCGAACCCGGTCCCGTTGAGGACTCGGCACGGGACGACGACCCGTCCGGCGACGCGAGCCAGGGCCCTGAGCGTGGTCCCCTCCCGAGTCCGGAACCGAGTCCCGACCAGCCGGAGGTCGACACCCCTCCGGAGCCGGAGGAACCGGAAACCCCCGACGCCACCGATCGGGGTGAACCCGCGGAGGACGCGGCACCGAACCCCGTCGAGGAAGCGGCTCCTCAGCCTGTCACCGGCGTCGAGGTGGAGGTCCTGGACCGGGACGAGACCGCCGAACTCGGCCTGTCGGGGCTGACCCTGCGTCTGACGCGCACCGACGGCGTCGAGACGGTCGGTCCGGTCGAGGTGGAGGTCGACTACGCCGACTTCGCCACCGCCTACGGGGCCGACTACGGCTCCCGTCTGTCCCTGGTCGCGTTGACCCCGTGTGAGGAGGGCGACCAGGAGACGGACTGCCTGTCCTCCCACGACCTGGACTCGGTCAACGACACCCAGACCCAGACCCTGATCGCCACCGCCCCCGCCACCTCCTCGGGCACCCTGCTGACCGCGGCCGCCCCCACCGCCGCCAGCACGAGCGGTGAGGCCACCGGCGACTACACCGCCACCTCGCTCAGCCCCTCCTCCACCTGGAACGTGGGAACCCAGTCCGGCGGGTTCTCCTGGAACTACCCGATGGCCGCCCCGAACGTGGCCGGTGGACTCAAACCCGAGATCGGCCTGTCCTACTCCTCCCAGTCCGTGGACGGCCGGATCTCCACCACCAACAACCAGACCTCCTGGATCGGTGAGGGCTTCACCTACCACCCCGGCTACATCGAACGCCGCTACACCACCTGCCAGAACGACGGCACCGAGCTCCCCGACCAGTGCTGGTCGCACCACAACGCCACCCTCAACCTGGGCGGCAGGGCCACCGAACTCGTCTACGACGACGGCCAGTGGACCCCGCGCAACGACGACGGCTCGCGCGTGGAACGGCTGACCGGTACCACCAACGGCGACGACGACGGCGAGTACTGGAAGGTCACCACGACCGACGGCACCCAGTACTTCTTCGGCCTCAACCGCCTGCCCGGCCACACCTCGGGGGATGAGGAGACCAACTCCGCCTGGACCGTCCCGGTCTTCGGTAACGACTCCGGCGAACCGTGCTACGACGCCACCCTGGATGAGGCCTGGTGTGACCAGGCATGGCGGTGGAACCTGGACTACGTCGTCGATGCCCAGGGCAACGCGCTGGCCCACTACTACGAGGCCGAGACCAACAACTACGGCCTGAACTTCGAGTCGGATCCGGTCGACTACGACCGCGGCGGCTACCTGGTCCGCACCGACTACGGTCTGCGCGACGCCGACCCGCACGCCACCGCACCCGCCCGGGTGACCTACACCGTGTCCGAGCGGTGCCTGCCCGACGAGACCTTCGACTGCGCGGTCGCCGACCGCAGCGAGGACAACGCCGAGCACTGGCCCGACACCCCGCTCGACCTGGAATGCGACATCGACTGCGCGGGCCAGCACTCCCCGACGTTCTGGACCACCAAGAAGCTCGACCAGATCACCACCCAGGTCCACGACGGAAGTGACTACACCACCGTCGACACCTGGGACTTCGAACACCGCTTCCCGGACCCCGGCGATGGCACCGACCCGGCCCTGTGGTTGGACTCGATCACCCACACCGGCCATGTCGGCGGCACTGAGTCCTACCCGGCGATCACCTTCGGCGGTACACCGATGCCCAACCGCATCGACTCCACCACCGACGGTCTGGCGCCGATGAACAAGTGGCGGATCACCAGCGTCTACACCGAGACCGGTGGACAGGTGAACGTCAACTACGCCACCCCCGACTGCGTGGAGGGCCAGACCCCCGAACCGCATGAGAACACTCAGCGCTGCTTCCCGGTGATCCGCACCCACCAGGCGGGCGCCGAGGAGATCACCGACTGGTTCGCCAAGTACACCGTGGAGCAACTGGTCGAGGTGGACCTGGTCGGCGGTCAACCGGACCAGGTCACCACCTACGACTACGTCGGCACCCCGGCCTGGCGGTACATGGACGACGACGGGTTCGTCGAACAGGACAAGCGCACCTGGTCGCAGTGGCGCGGCTATGACCGGGTGATCGTGCGCACCGGGCACCCGGACGAGGTCCAGACCGAGACCGAGCACCTGTTCTACCAGGGCATGGACGGCGACCACCTCCCCGACGGCACCCGCACTGTCCAGGTCACCGACTCCACCGGCACCACCGTGGCCGATGACCCCGTCCTCAACGGCCGCACCCGCGAGACCATCGTGCGCAACGGCGTCGGCGGCCAGGTGGTGTCCAAGACCATCACCACCCCGTGGAAGGACCAGACCGCGACCAGCTCCCACAGCTGGGACGAGCGCGGCGCCCACATGGTCAACACCGAACGGGTCGACACCTACACCGCCCTGGCCGACGGGTCGTTCCGCCAGACCAGCACGGTCAACACCTTCGACTCCCACGGGATGATCACCCAGGTACACGACCAGGGGGACGTCAACGATCCCGACGATGACCGGTGCACCAACACCACCTACGCCCGCAACACCGGCCTCCACCTGCTGTCGCTGGTGGCCCAGACCCGCACCGTCGCCGCCGACTGCGAGACGACCGCCTCGGTGGACGACTTCATCACCCACACCCCTACCCTCTACGACGACGGCGCCTTCGGCGACACCCCCACCCAGGGGCGCCCCACCCAGACTCAGCGGGTGGCCGACCACGACGGCACCACCCCCCTCTTCCAGACGGTGACGGCCACCGAGTACGACGAGTACGGTCGGGCCGTCTCGGTCACCGACGCCGAGAACAACACCACCACGACCGCCTACACCGCCGCCCACCCCGGCGGGCACAACACCACGGTGGAGACCACCAACCCCCTGGGCCATGTCACGGTCGAGGAGTACAACGCCCGCTCGCAGGTGATCGCCGAAACCGACGCCAACGGCAACACCACCGAGCTGGCCTACGACCCGCTCGGGCGGCTGACCGACGTCTGGCTCGCCGACCGCGACCGGGACCGCGGTTTCCCGCCCTCACAGAAGTACGAGTACAACGTCGCCAAGGACGCCCCGACCACGGTGGTCACCCACACCCTCAACGCCGACGGTGACTACACCACCAGCTACACGATCCTGGACGGGTTCCTGCGCCAGCGCCAGACCCAGGCCCCGGCCCCCGGCGGCGGACGCGTGGTCACCGACACCTTCTACGACTCGCGCGGCAACACCGTCACCCAACGCGAGCCGTACTACAACACCAACGAACCGGCCGGGACCCTGTTCGTCGTGGCCAACGCCGACGAGATCCCCCGCTGGACCCGCACCGTCTACGACGGCGCCGACCGGCCCACCGACACCGTGCACATGTCCCGGGGGGTGGAGCAGTGGCGCACCAGCGTCGAACACCACGGCGACCGCACCCTGACCACAGCCCCCGACGGCGGCACCGGCACCACCACCATCGTCAACGCCCGCGGCAACACCGTCGAGATCCGCAAAAGCACCACGGTGAACAGCCCATCGGCGAGTACGACGCCACGTCCTACACCTACACCGCGCGCGGTGAACTCCAGACGGTCACCGATCCGGGCGGCAACACCTGGACCTACACCTACGACCTGCTGGGCCGCAAGATCTCCGAGTCCGACCCGGACACCGGCACGACCACCACGGTCTACGACGGCCTCGACCGCGTGGTGCAGACCACCGACGCCCGAGGCCAGAGCCTGCACACCACCTACGACGCACTGGGGCGGGTCACCCACCTGCGCGAGGACTCGGCCACTGGCCCCCTGCGCGCCTCGTGGACCTACGACACCGTGATGAAGGGCAAACTGGCCACGGCCACCCGACACCATGACGGCGCGTCCTACACCACCCGGATCGCGGGCTACGACGCAGTGGGCCGTGAACGCGCCCGGTACGTGGACATCCCCAGCTCCGAAGGGGAGTTGGCGGGCTCGTACCTGTTCCGCACCATGTACTACCCCGACGGCAGCGTCCGGTCGGTCGCTCTGCCCCCGACCGGGAGCCTGCCCGGTGAGGCCGTGGTGTACGACTACGACGAGTTGGGCAACCCCACCACCCTGTCGGCGGGCGAGGACATCGTCACCGACACGCTCTACTCCAAGGTCGGCAACCTCGTCCAGCGCGAGTTCTACCGAGGCAAGATCGGCTCGGACCGCACCTGGCAGACCTTCGACTTCGACGAGAAGACCAACCGGCTGTCCATGACCAGCGTCGTCCACCAGGCCGGTGAGGGATCGCTGTCCACCAAGACCTACGCCTACGACGACATCGGCAACCTGCTCCGCCTGAGCGACGAGCCCACCAGCGCTGAGCAGTCCAATGACGTGCAGTGCTTCGACTACGACCACCTGCGCCGCCTGACCCAGGTCTGGACCCCCGACGCCACGGGCGACCAGGCCTGCGCCGCCGCGCCGGACGCGGAGAACCTGGGTGGCGCGGCACCGTACTGGCACGCCTACACCTACGACGCGGTCGGCAACCGGACCGAGGAGGTCCGATACGCTCCCGGCGGCGGACAGACCGTGCGCTCCTACTCCAGGCCCGCCCAGGGCCAGGGGCCCGCGCACGCGGTCACCGGTGTGGAGGAACAGGGTGTCGGCGGCCTGACCGAGCACTCCTACGACTACGACGCGTCCGGCAACATGGTCCGCCGCACCACCGGGGACCGCGACCAGGTCCTGGAGTGGGACGCCGAAGGCAACCTCGCCGGTGTCTCGGACGGGCTGGAACAGACCGAGTACGTCTACGACGCCGACGGCGAGCGGCTGCTGCGCCGGGCGAACGGCGCCACCACCCTGTACCTTCCGGGAATGGAGGTGACCTGGGACCCGGCCGCGGGGACCGAGGAGGCCACCCGCTACTACACCCACGCCGGTGAGACCGTCGCGGTCCGTCAGGACGACGGGAGTCTGCACTGGGTGCTGTCCGACCGGCACGGCACCGGTGAGATCGCGGTGGACGCGGTGTGGGGGGATGTGGCCCAGCGGAGGTTGACCGCCTTCGGGCAGACCCGTGCCGGCGCGTCGGGGGCGTGGCCGGGTGAGCGGGGGTTCGTGGACGGCACCATCGACGCCTCCACGGGTCTGACGCAGTTGGGCGCGCGTGCCTACGACGCTGATCTGGGCCGGTTCATCTCGGTGGACCCGGTGATGGACCTGACCGACAGTCAGCAGATGCACGGATACGCTTACGCCAACAACAACCCGGTGAGCTTCAACGACGCCAGCGGGCTGCTGTTGACGGGCGGGCACGGGAGTTCTTCGAGCTCGTCGAATGATGACTGGTGGCATCCGGCGATGGGTGGCGGTTACAAGCCGGACCACGTTAGCTGGCCGCCCGCTCCTCCCGCGACGACGAACGATGACTGGTGGCATCCGGCGATGGGCGGTGGTTACAAGCCGGACCACGTCGACTGGCCCGTGTCGGTGTCCAACAACCCGCCCTGGCATCCGGCGATGGGTGGTGCCTACAAGCCGAGCCATGTGCAGTGGCCTCCGCAGAGCCACACCGTCGCCCCGGAGACCGAAGCCCTCAACGACGCCAGTTGGGCCGAAGAACGATGGGGAAGCTGGAATTCTGAAGCGTGGAGTAACGGTGACGGTTTCTGGGACTCGCTTCAGGGAGGGTTGAGCGGACTTAATTTGACTCAGATCGGCAAGGATGCCGCATTTGTTGGCGGAATTGTGGGGATGTTCAGCTGCCCGGTGTGCGGGGCCGTGGGAATTGGTGCTGCTGCTCTGGGAGCTTATCTTGGTTATCGTGATATCAGGTATCACGGTCAACGCAGTGGAATCATGGGTATCATTGGAGCTGCACCCATCCCAGTTGGCTGGGCGGCCCGTGGGGCGCAAGCGGGCATGAGATTCATGAAGAACTCACAGATCGCCAGCAGGGCTCCAAAGGGCATTCCGAACATGGGAAATATAAATCGAAGAATTCGGAGTGATATCGCGCGCACCTGGAATTCGAGGATCGGTGTTGCGTCTACTGTCCGGAGAGTCAGTGCGCGGGCTGAAACTGGGCTCGGAGTGTTCGGTGCAGTGGATCATGCATGTGGAAGTTGTGCTTCAAATCACTTGAATTGAAGGAAGCCTCGTGAACCCCAGTGGACATAAGGAAGCATGGAGATTGTCGCGCGTAGGGTATATATGGGCTTTTGACTGGCTCTTTGGGATATTTATCCCCAGGGTTCGTAGCTTCTATGTAGACTTCTTTGTAGAAGTAAGGAGTCAGGGTTGCGCTGGACGGGTGGAGGCTGGGTTGGCGAAGGCGGTGTTTCAGGTGGATTCCGCCTTGGCCCCGGTAAGGATGATCAGTTGGATCCTGGCTCTCTTGGGGCTTGAAGCATTTCTTTCCTACGCTGCTGGTGGTCAACTCCCCCCAGGATTTTCTCGGGGATTTGAAGTGGCGATTCTCCTGGGGTTTTCCTATTTTGGATCTGTTGGAGTGATCTCGACTATTGAATTCCTTAGGGTCAATAAGATGATTCGAAATCGCGGCGAGGGGGCGCAGTTCAAATCTCTCTCGAGTTCAATGCAGATCACCTTTTTCTCTTTCCTTTTTGGAATTTCCTCGATTGTTCTTCTTTGGGCTTCTCCGTATTTTATCTAACGGTTTTCTTGTTGCTCTTATGGAGGATGTTCGGGTGCCCGTGGCCCACATTGAGGTTTTCTCAACGAAGTGCGGACATGGAATCCGGGCGAAATTCTCGGGAGCGCCAAAAACGAACATTGCGGAATCATCGCCCACATACGTGAAGCCCCTCGTACTGATCTTTGATTTGGGTCTTGACGGTCGCTGGGACCTGTCGTGTCATAAGGCATGGAGGTACTCCCGAGCCCGAAAACCCTCGAAGAACTCCACCACCGACGCAAGCTCGCCGCTGCCCTGTTCGAGGAAGGACAGCACTCCCAGGCCGAGATCGCTCGCATGCTCGGCGTGAGCCGACAGGCCGTCCACACCTGGCACACCACGTGAACCCAGGGAGGTGTCGGGGCCCTGGCACCCGGACCGCAAGGCGCCGCCACCCTGCTCTCGCCAGAGCAGGAGCGCGAGCTGCCCGGCCTGCTCGACCAGGGCCCCGGAGCCCACGGATGGGACGACCAGTGCTGGACCCTGGCCCGCGTCAACCGGCTCATCGGCGAGCGCTACGGCGTCGGCTTCGCCGACCCCTCCGGGGTCTGGCGGATGCTGGACCGTCTGGGCCTGTCCTGGCAGGTCCCCGCTGTGCGGGCCGCCGAGAGGGATGAGGAGGACATCGCGGCCTGGCGCACCCAGGTATGGCCGCGGGTCAAAAGAGCAGGTCGGACGCGACGGGGCCTGCCTCGTCTTCGCTGATGAGACGGGGGCCGGTACCGACCCGCCGGTACGGCGCACCTGGGGCAGGAAGGGCCGCACGCCGCTGATCGCCCGCTCGCGCCGGCACCGCCGACGCGTCAACGCCGTCGGCTGGCTGTGCGTGGACCCGCTCCAGGGCACGGTCCGGCTGGTCTACACCGCCCAGCACCGGCCGATCACCCAACACGACCTGCCCGCCCTGATCGACCGGGTGCACGCCCAGGTCGGGGTGCCGGTGGTGCTGATCTGGGACAACCACTCCTCCCATCGGGGAGCGCGGATGCGCGAGGAGTTGGCCGCGCGGCCGTGGTTGAGCGTGGTCCACCTGCCCACGTACGCCCCCGAACTGAACCCGGTGGAGGCGCTGTGGTCGCACCTGAAGAGGGTTCTGGCCAACCGGGCCTTCCGCGGCGTGGACGAACTGGAGAAGGTCCTGCGGTCACATCTGCGATCGGTCCAGAAACGTCCGGGTCTGTTGCGGGGATTCATCCGATCCGTCGGCCTCGATCCCGACTCATTCCCGTCAATCACCTAATCAAAGATCAGTATCAGACGAGTGAAGTGATTTCCTATGATCACAACGTCGGAAGTGTCGGGAGGACTTTGGAGAACCCCATAGGTGACCCCCGATGACCTGGATTTGGTGATCAGTCTTGATCAAGATTCCAAAGAAATTTCAGAATTTTCTGCTGCACGCGGTGACTGTTCCGTCGATAGGACTATCGTTCGGGTTGTTCATATCACCGATGGTGCACGATCTTGTGACCCATATTTCTGCAAAATTCGACTCTTTCGTACTCAGTGGGGAGATAATTGGGGTTAAGGACGGTGCCCCTCTTGTTCGTGTCCCTCCCCAGGGTGATTTTTCTGGAATTGACAGCGTCAAGGCATATGGAAATTATCAAGTCGGCGACGATTTGATGGTCTCGGTCAGGTATCTTCCCTATGGTGAGGGATACTACTTCGTGGATCCTCCTACCTTGGCCTCAAATTTATGGGTCGCCTTAGTGCTTCCACTGCTTGTCTTCGGCTACCTTTGGTTCCGAGAGGCAGGGCCCTATTCGAAACTTGCCGCCAGGAGTGTGCATGCGAATGGGGAAGTGTCTTCGACCCGGGTGGGGTGGAGGGACGCTGGTCCGGCCCTATGGCGAGGGGGCTTGGCGCTAATGGCTCTTGTTTCTGGCATGCTGCTGTTGGTTCTCCCCATATTGATAGGTGGAGTCGAAAAC
The DNA here is from genome assembly GCF_003386285.1 of Nocardiopsis sp. FIRDI 009. GTDB lineage: Bacteria > Actinomycetota > Actinomycetes > Streptosporangiales > Streptosporangiaceae > Nocardiopsis. The sequence goes on along the minus strand of NZ_QPNC01000040.1, from coordinate 17,311 downwards.
TTTATCGCGGAAGAGTCGTCGCGGTGGAGTATCACTTTGTCCTGTGGGGCTGTTTTCACAGGAAGTGCACTCCTCTTTCCGGCTGCTGAAAAGTATTCTGACTTGCCAAGGGTGAGGCGTGGCAGGAGATTGCGGCTGTTTGTGATACCGGCTTGGGTGGATGTTTTTGTGGTGGGAATTCCCATTGCTTGCATTCTTGGTCTTGGCCTGTTTGAAACCTTCCGCGGCGATGTGGAATTCGAGAATCCGCGAAGCTCTCCTGGGTGGGTTGTCGACTTGGAGTGTCGCGAGAATCCGCGCTCTGGCTGCACGGAGTATCTGCTGCTATCCTATGAAGCAGATGGGATGCCTTACTATACGTGGGTTCGAGCAGGCGAGAACGAGGTTGGCCTGGGGGCCGGGTTAAGGTCGAATGGGAGTCAGGAAGGCCCGGGAAGATTAGAATATCGTCAGTCGGATAATCTTCATTCGTGTTCTGTTTTCTTGGTTTTGGGGAAGATCTCTGGGAAGCACGCGAAGTAGTCCTGGGCCTGGCGTGATCGCGTATTGTGATTCGTGTGCTGTGGGGTGGATAAGCGTGAAGAGATCACTGGTGACCTGGGTGCCCTACTCGTCATCGCGACCGCGCTGCGGCCCTGGCTGAGGCACCAGCGTCCCGGTAGGAGCTTCGGTCCTGCTCACACAGCCCCACAGGAGGCACTCCACCGGTTTGTCCATCTGCGAGACCGCCCCCTTTTCCGGGCACCGACCGGTGTAGCTGCTGATATCCGTCATGACGTCGTCCACGCACCCACGCCATCGCCGGACCCACTTCGATGAACAAGGTGAGGGGCCCTACCCCCTCGACGGCTCTCACTATGTCTGACCCGGGACGTCTTCAAGCGGAGTCACTCCGCTGACAGCCTCACCGCCTGGAGAGCAATCGCCTATGGGCACCAAGCGCCTACGCCGGGGACCGCGCAACACGGCCGCCGGACCCCTGAAGCCCCACGTCGACTCCTTCACTCTCACCCTGCGCGCCGCCGGTCGCAGCGAGCGCACCGACCACGCCACCGAAACCCGCGCCGGACGGCCCGTCGCCGAGGTGACCGCGGCTGTGGTGCCGTGGCCCGAACCCGAACGGCCCGCCGGCCATCGGACAGTGTGGTCGACGAAGGATCCGTGACGATACGGGCGGATCGCCTCCCCTACGAATGCCGAGGCCACGCATGCGAGCATCCCGAAGAGAAACGCCCTCCCGTGCGGGTGCACGGTTCCGACCCGCGGCGGTGGCGGCTCTGGTCATCGCTGCCCTCGGGCTGATCGGAGTGCTCCTGCTGCTCGCGACCCCGTCCAGCCACCACCTGGGTTCACACGAACCCAGTCCCTGCCACTCCGTGGTTCCGTGGGTGTACCACCCGGACGATCCGCTCTTCGGCAACGAACGACTCACCTCCTGGACGAGGGAGCAGTGCGCCCTCGTCCGCCAGGGGCGGGCCACGGCGGCGCTGGTCGTAGCCGTGCCGACGGTCGCCTCCGGGGCGCTCGGCGCGTACGGTCTGCTGTTCCGGCGGCGGTGACCGGGCGCGTGGTCGGGGCCCGCCAAGGGCGGTGAGTCCCTGTCCGGAACGGACCCTCTCGTCTGTCGGACCGTCGGGTGCTCGCGGGCGCTTTCCCGTTGGTCGAGTCCCTGTAGCCGCTACCGGAGGCCGTGGCGGTCCGCCCACGAGGCGACCGCCGCGCCGATGGCCTCGGGCCGGTCCTCCGGCGCATGGTGCCCCGCCGGGCCGCAGTGCTCCCTCTCCAGGGCCGCCATGTGGGTCGCGCACCAGGCGGCCATGTCCTCGGTGATGAGCAGTGTCGGCGAGGAGTCGAAGGTCAGCAGCAGTTTCGGCACGTCGTCGCTGGTGGCGAGCCAGTCGCGGTAGCCGTCGAGCCGCTCCGCCACGTCGGCCGGCTCGCCGTCCAGGGGGAGGGAGCGGGCCCAGGCGAGCAGCGGACGCCGGCTGTCCGGGTCCGGGTAGGGGGCCCGGTAGGGTGCGATCTCCTCCTCGTCCAGCGGGCTGAGGACACCGCGGGTGAAGGCGGCGTCCACGAGGTCGTTGCGGCTGAGCGCCCCCTGCCCTCCCTCCGGGGTGCGCAGGGTCTCGAAGCGCTCGCGGGCCGGTGCGCTCAACTCCGCCCGGGACATCGGACGGACGATGGTCTCCATGAAGGCGATGCCGCGCACCCGGCCGGGGTGGCGCGCGGCCAAGTCGAAGGCGAGTGTCCCTCCCCAGTCGTGTCCGACCAGCACCACCCGGTCCAGCCCCAGAGCGTCGAACCAGGCGTCGAGGTAGCGCGCGTGGTCGGCGAATCGGTAGGCGCCGTCGGGTTTCCCGGATCGCCCCATGCCGACCAGGTCGGGGGCGAGCAGGCGCCCGGGGGAGCCGAAGACGGGCAGGACCTCGCGCCACAGGTGGGAGGAGGCGGGGTTGCCGTGGAGGAAGACGACGGGCGCCCCCTCCCCGGTCTCCTCGTGGTACATGGTCGAGTCGAGGACGTCGACGACGGGCATGCGAACTCCATTCGTTAGTGACACTAACGTTAGTTTCGCTAATGAATATAGATCGTTAGGGGAACCAACGCAAGTGTCTAGACTTGACGCATGACCGCACCCGACATGCCCGACGACCCGGACGCCCCCGCCCGCCTGCGCACCCTCCCCAGCAGGCTGCTCGGGATGGCGGCGATGCACGCCGACCGGGTGGTGGCCGCGGGACTGTCCGCCGCCGACGCCCGGAAGTGGCACTACGCCGCCCTCGTCGCCCTGCACGACCTCGGCCCCGCCAGCCAGGCGACCCTCAGCCGCCGCACCGGCATCCACCGCAGCGACCTCGTCGCGGTCATCAACGAGCTCGCCGACCGCGACCTGGTCGAACGCCGACCGGACCCCGAGGACCGGCGCCGCAACGTCGTCTCCCTGACCCCGGCGGGCGCGCGGTGGTTGAGCCACCTCGACGACCTCCTGCGCTCCCTCCAGGACGACCTCCTGCGGCCGCTGTCCGGACCGGAGCGGGAACAGCTCGTCGACCTGCTCACCCGCCTCGTCGACCACCACACGGGGATCCGCCGTCCCACCGAGGGGTGAGGTCCGCCCCCTCAACCGCGACCTGGGCGGCCCCTCACCCGCCGACACGTGTTGGGCCTGGCCGCACTCGTCGTCGAGGACCCCTCCGCGACCACGAACGGTGACCGTCCGCCGTGTGGGGCGCCCCCACCGCAGCCGGGCTGACCGTCACCGCGATCCCCGACGCTCCCGGTGGCGCTCGCCGTGGCCCGGTGAGCGGCCGAGGCGGATCTGGCCGCTGCCCGGCGCGGGCTTCCTCACGCTGGCCGTGGACGAACGGTTCGCCCTCCACGAGCCGGTGCGCGACGGGTCCCCGGTCCCGCGGGGGCCAGCGTCCTGTTCCTGCCGTGGGCACCCACGGAGACACGCCCGGGAGTCCCGGGCCGGACACGGCCACGCGCGTGTAGGACGCGTGCCCCCGTTCCGCAGGTGACCGGGGTGGAGGGGAGGAGGGGCACGGGTGGGGTCGTACCGTTTTCGGTAGCGAAGTCCCGTCTTGTTCGCTAGCGTCGGCCGCAGCCACGCGCTCCCGCTCGGCGCCTGGTCGACCATCGCGGCTCCCGCTCCGCCGCCTCCCCCCAGCGCCGCACGAAGGAGTACACGTGTCCTATCCCCCCCAGCAGCCCCCCTACGGTCCCCCGCAGCCGCCGCCGAAACAAGGCATGTCCACCGGCGCGAAGATCGGCATCTTCGGTTGCGGAGGGTGCCTCGTCCTGGTGGTCATCGGCTTTGTCCTGTTGTTCGCCCTCGGTCTCGTCGCCTCCTCCGAGGACGGCACCGCGGCCTCGTCCCCGTCCGACTCGGCGGACAGCTCCGACCAGGCCGCCGAGGAGCCCGCGGACGACACCGCCGAGGAGCCCGCCGCGGACTCCGAGGTCACCATGACCGCCACCAACGCGGGCACCGTCGGGGACACGATCGACGACACCGTCTACACGGCCATCGACATCGAGATCGTCAACAATTCCGACGAGGCGATCGATGTCAACCCGATCAACTTCTCCGTGGTCCTGGCCGACGGCACGGTCGTCAGTGACTGGGCCGACACCATCTTCGCCGACATCGAGCAGCTCGACGTGGTCACCCTCCAACCCGGCCAGCGGACGAGCGGTCAGATCGCCGTCGTCGGCGAGGTGGAGGTCGCCAGCGTCGAGATGGGCGACCTTCTCGGCCTGGGCGACCCGGTCGTCGCCGACGTCCAGTAGCGGACCCGCCCGCCGGCGGCGGGGTGGGCCCCGGTCCGCCGGACCGGGGCCCACGACGGGCCGGACCGCCCGGAGCGCAGAGCTCCGGGCGGTGTTCTTCGGGCCGGGGCCTCGCCCCGGCCGCCCGCACCCGCCCCGAAGTCGTGGCCCCCGGCGCGGGATTCCGTGGTTATCCCAGGCCGGAGGGGGCCGCGGCCACGGCGTAGGAGTCGAACTCCATCGTGAAGCTCGCCCTACCGGAGGTCCGGCCGCGCAGGTCGCCCACGTAGCCGAACGTCTCCGCCATCGGCACCAGCGCCGACACCACCTTCGCGCCGTACCGGTCCGACAGCGCCCGCACCCGCCCCCGGCGGGAGTTGAGGTCGCCGATCACGTCGCCCATGTACTCCTCCGGGGTGGTGACCTCCACGGCCATCACCGGTTCGAGGAGGACCGGCTCCGCGAGGGCGACCGCTTCCCGGAAGGCCGCCGCCCCGGCGATCCGGAACGCCAGCTCGGAGGAGTCCTCCGTGTGGAAGGCCCCGTCGAGCAGCGTCACCCGGACACCGGTCATCTCGTACTCCGAGAACACGCCGGCCAGCATCGCCTGGCGGCACCCCTCGTCCACCGACGGGACGAACTCCCTGGGCACCCGGCCGCCCGTCACCGCGTCCACGAACTCGTACCCGGACTCCAGCGGCTCCAGGGCGATCCGTACACGCGCGTACTGCCCCTTGCCGCCGTGCTGCTTGCGGTGGGTGTGCTCCACCCCGGTCACGGCCCGGCGGATCGTCTCGCGGTAGGCGACCCGGGGCCTGCCGATCCGGGCCGCCACCCGGTACTCGCGGAGCATCCGGTCGACCTGGATCTCCAGGTGCAGTTCGCCCATGCCGCCGATGACGGTCTGGCCGCTCTCGGCGTCGGCGCGCACCCGGAAGGAGGGGTCCTCCTCCGCCAGGCGCGCGATGGCGCCGGAGAGCCGGTCCCGGTCGGCCCGGGACTCGGGTTCGACCGAGACCTCGATGACCGGGTCCGGGAAGTCCATCGACTCCAGCACGACCGGGTGCCGCGGGTCGCACAGGGTCTGACCGGTGGCGGTCTGCTTCAACCCCATGACGGCGACGATGTCCCCGGCGCCCGCCGACGCGATCTCCTCACGCTTGTCGGCGTGCACGCGGTAGATCTTGCCGACGCGTTCCCGCGCCCCCCGCACAGGGTTGTGCACGCGGGCGCCCGTGTCGAGCCGTCCCGAGTACACGCGGACGAACGTGAGTCTGCCCAGGTGCGGGTCGCCGCTGATCTTGAACGCCAGGGCGGCCAGCGGCGCGTCCTCGGACGGTTCCCGGGCCACCACCGTGCCGGGATCGCCCGGCGAGCGGCCGTGTGCGGCACCGGCGTCGACGGGAGAGGGCAGGTAGTGGACCACGGCGTCGAGCAGGGGCTGAACACCGATGTTCCGGTAGGCGCTGCCGCACAGCACCGGGGTGACCGTGGCGCCGCCGTCGACGGAGCCGAGGGTGGCACGGCGGATCGCCGCGCGCAGCCGCTCCTGCGTGGGTTCCACACCCTGGACGTACAGCTCCAACACCTCCTCGTCGTGCTCGGCGACCGCCTCCACCAGACGGGCCCGCCACTCCTGTGCCTCGGCGGCCATCTCGCCCGGGATGTCGACGACGTCGAACCGTTCGCCGTGCTCGGCCTCGGCCGACCATACGAGCGCCCGCATCCGGACGAGGTCCACCACGCCGCGCAGGTCCCGCTCCGCGCCGATCGGCAGGTGCAGGACCAGCGGCGCGGCGCCGAGCAGCGCGGAGATCGTGTCGACGCAGCGCGCGAAGTCGGCGCCGACGCGGTCGAGCTTGTTGACGAAGCACACGCGCGGTACGCCGTAGCGGTCGGCCTGGCGCCACACCATCTCCGACTGCGGCTCGACCCCGGCCACGCCGTCGAACACCGCGACCGCCCCGTCGAGCACCCGCAGACACCGCTCCACCTCGACGGTGAAGTCGATGTGGCCGGGGGTGTCGATGATGTTCACGGTGTGGTCGACTCCCTCGACCGACCAGTGGCAGGTCGTGGCCGCGGAGGTGATGGTGATGCCGTGCTCCCGCTCCTCGGGCATGAAGTCCATGGCGGTGTTCCCGTCGTGGACCTCACCGACCCGGTGGGAGACGCCGGTGAGGTACAGGACGCGCTCGGTGGTGGTCGTCTTGCCCGCGTCGATGTGCGCCATGATCCCGATGTTGCGGACCGCGGCCATTTCCGTGTGCTGGATGGCCATGCTGTTCCGTCCTTCCTGGGTTCGGGGGGTGTGGCGGCGAGCGCGCGCGAGCCAGGGGACCGTCCGTACGGTCCACCGCCTGGCGAGAGCGTAGGCGGCGGGCGCGGCGGGTTCCATTGGTTTTGCGCCGTTCCGGGGCGGTCCCCGCGCCACGCCGTCGGCGCGCGGAAAACCCGTTGCCCCGCGTTTTGGCAGGTTGTTAGCGTCGACGAACATGAAGGCCCTGAACGAGCGGGACATCCGCGGATCATTCATCAACTGTTCGAAGGGGGAGGCCAAACGCCTGGCCCTGCCCCGGGATCTCGCGGAGCGTCCCTGGGAGAACCTGGACTTCCTCGGTTGGCGCGACCACACGGCGCACGAGCGCGCCTACCTGGTCGCCGAGGGCGAGGAGGGGCCGGTGGGGGTGGCGCTGCGCATCGTCCCCGCGCGCGACGGGTTCCGCCCGACCCTGTGTTCCCTGTGCCTGACCACCCACCGGGGCGAGGGCGTGACCCTCATGTCGGCCCCCAAGGCGGGGAAGGCCGGGCGCGAGGGGAACACGATCGGGTTGCGCATGTGCTCGGACTTCGCCTGTTCGCTCTACATCCGGGGGCTGAGGGAGCCCGGCCCCGGGGGAGGGCGGATCGTGGAGTCGCTCACGGTGGAGGAGCAGGCCGCGCGGGCCCGGGAGAACCTCGCGGGGTTCCTGGAGCGGCTCAGGTCCTGAGGGCACGGCCCCGGCGGTCGGACGGTCGCGCGCCGAGGGCCGGTGGTGTCGCGTCCACCGGCCCTCGGGGCGCGGAGGATCTCCCTCCCGGGGTTTCGGCGCCCCGGGGTCAGTCCCTGGGGAAGCGGGGCTCCACGATGGTGTTCGGGCCCGGGTAGATCAGGCGCTCCTCACCGTCGGGGAACCGCACGACGTACGGCGGCCCGTTGTTGGCGCCGCGTACCTCCACGATCCTGCCGCTGTGCTGTCCGTCCGTGCTGGTGACCCCGTGCGTGTGCACGTAGTCGCCGACCATGCCCTGCATGTCGCCCCCGTTCGACGTCGGCCGTGACCGGTGTCGCCGCCGACCCGGGTCACCTGCCGTAACCGGGATCTACCCGGTCCGGCGGGCGGCTGAACAGGGACGGTACGGGGTGCTCGCGGCGGTGGACGGACCCCGGACACGACGAAGCGCCCCCACCCTTCCCACCCTCCTTGAGTTCTGGTGGTCGCTGCGACACCCCATCTCTGAAGGGGTGCGATGGACGACTTCGAGTTCGAGGTCCGCAAGATCCGGTCACCGCGGGGACGCAGGAAGCTCCAGATGCGGCGAGACGATGCGCGAACTCGACACGGACTTCATGTCCACGCGCGGCCACCTGGTCGCCGACCAGGACTGGGAGGACCTCCACCACGGGAGCGAAGCCCGGCGGGACGAGATCTCCGACCTGTGCCGCGACGTGTGGCAGTGCCCCCGGTGCGGCGTTCCGCACGTGTCCGACGACGGCGGGGGAGGTTCGCCTTCGCCCCGGTCGATCCAGAGAACACCCCGCGCGACCTGCTGACCTCGGTTCGCGGCGACGCCTGGCCGGGGCCCGTGGCGGGGCTCTGGAAACCGTGGGTGCGGGGAAGGCCGAAGGGCGAGCTGTGGTGGCAGGACGCCGATCCCGAAGGAGGGGGTTGGGAGGAGTTCGACGACGTCGACGAACTCACCCGCCGCTACCACGAGGTCTTCCGGGAGAGGAGGGCCCGGGGGCTGGTGCGCTCGGCGTTCCTGAGGATCGACGGCACCACCGTCCACCGGTGGCCCCGGACCGACACACGCGCCGCCCCCGACGACGGCGCCGCCTCGTAGGCTGGGGCCGCCGCCCGGACCCGGCGCGCGACCCGCGGTCCGCGTCCGGTAGCCACGGCGCGGGTCACCTCAGCGCGGGGCGATCCCGTCGTGGAGAACCCCCATCACGTCACTGAGGCGGGTCTCGACGTCGGCGGGATCGGCGCCCGCCTTGAAGGTGACGAAGCCGTGCAGGGTGGCGGCCACGGTCATCGCGATGGCGAACGGGTCCCCCTCGGCGATCTCCCCGGCTGCCTGGCCCCGCCTGATCGGGTTCACCACCGAGTCGAGCATGCGCTCGACCGCCGCGACGAGCTGTTCGGAGACGTCGGGGTCGTGCTTGCGCGTGTACATGAGGTCGAGCAGGGCGGGGTGCTCGACGGCGAACCCGACGTAGGTCCGGGCCAGGCCGACGAGGTTGGCGAGGGTGCCGTCCGCGCCCTCGGCCGCGCGCTCCAGACGCTCGGTGAGCCGCTCGAACCCGGTGAGCGCCAGGGCGTCGAGCAGGGCCTGCTTGTCCTTGAAGTGGCGGCTGGGGGCGGCGTGGCTCACGCCCGCCTCCCGGGCGAGTTCGCGCAGGGACAGCGCGGCCGGGCCGCGTTCGGCGAGGGCGCGTTCGGCGCTGGCGAGCAGGGCGGCGCGCAGGTCGCCGTGGTGGTACGGGCGGTCAGGCATGGCTCCAGGATAGGCCGGATGTTTCCGCCGCCAGCATTGTTGTCATTGACAACTTTGGGGGGATCGTCTACGGTGGCGCGATGGAGACGAAAGCGGTCACGATCCCTGACCTGAGCGGCCGCACGGCGGTCGTCACCGGAGCCAACAGCGGACTGGGCCTGGAGACCACGCGCGTCCTCGCACGCAAGGGCATGCGGGTGGTGATGGCGGTGCGCGACGAGGACAAGGGCCGGACCGCCGCGAAGGCGGTCGACGGCACCACGGAGGTACGCCCCCTCGACCTCGCCGACCTGGCGTCGGTGCGGGCGTTCGCGGAAGGATGGGACGGGCCCATCCACCTGCTGGTCAACAACGCGGGCGTGATGGCCGTCCCCCGGTCCTGCACGGCGGACGGTTTCGAGACGCAGTTCGGCGTCAACCACCTCGGCCACTTCGCCCTCACCAACCTGCTGTTGACGCACGTCACCGGCCGGGTGGTGACGGTCTCGTCCGGCCTGCACCGGATGGTGCGCGCCATCGACTTCGACGACCTGAACCTGGACTCCGGCTACACGCCGGGCCGTGCCTACGCCCAGTCCAAGCTCGCCAACCTGCTGTTCACGCTGGAGTTGCAGCGGCGGCTGGAGGCGGCGGGATCGCCGGTGCTCGCGACCGCCGCCCATCCCGGGTACGCGGCCACCAACCTCCAGAGCCACGCCGCCAACCCCCTCTACCGGGGGCTGATGGCCGTGGGGAACAGGCTGATCGCCCAGAGCGGAGCCGCCGGCGCGCTGCCCACGATCTACGCCGCCACCCAGGACGTGCCCGGTGCGGCCTTCGCCGGACCCACGAAGATGGGGGGAACACGCGGCGCCCCCGGGCTGTGCAGCCGGAGCGAGGCGGCGTGGGACTCGATCGCCGCGCGGCGGCTGTGGACGGTGTCCGAGGAGCTCACCGGAGTGGAGTTCCCGGACCTGTCGCCGGGCGACTGAACCGCTCCGCTGGACCCCTCCGCTGAGCTGGTCCGCTGAACCGCCTCGCCCCCGTCCGGTGGAGGAGCGCCGGACGGGGGCGAGGCGGTGGGGCCGCGCCGAGCGGTCGCGGGACGCCGGGCGGTTACGGGACGAGGGTCAGCTCGTCCACCGCGGCCTCCCCGACCCCCTCACGGGTGACCGTGTACGGCAGGGTCTCGCCCGCGGCCCACGCCGCCATCTGGTCGTCGTAGTTGGGGTGGAAGGCGTGCCCCGAGTTGCCGGTCAGGTGGATCCAGGTGGAGGCGTCCCGGTCGGCGAGGTCCACCACCATGCGCATGGACGGCACGGCGGAGATCTCGTATCCCTCGGTCGTGTTCCAGCCGGTGGCGTTGACGATGCTGGACCCGCCCGAACTCTCCACCGGGCCGCGGTTGAGCAGCCACTCGACCGGACCGATCCCGGAGGTGCCGAAGGACTGGTTGGTCGCGGTGAGGGTGTGCAGGTCGCCCCAGCGCCAGGTGGCGGGATCCCCGCCCAGGCGTTCGGTCAGCTCCTCCGCGGCGGCGTCCATCGCGGCGGCCAGCACCTCGTCGCGACCGCTGGCGGCCGTACCGTCCCACCAGGCGGACTCGGGGTCGGCCAGGAGCCGATTGACCACGTACATGCCGCGCGAGCTGCCGCTCATGGGCACGTCGCCCAGCTCGTCGAAGAGCAGCGGCAGCAGGTGGCGCCAGAACGCCTGGTAGAAGGCGGCGCCCGCCGAGTCGGGGTCGGTGTAGCCGTCCCAGTCCCGCAGCAGCTCCTGGGCCTGGGCCGTGACCCCGTCGACCTCGACCTCCAGCAGGTGGGGGAGGGCCTCGGCGGCGGCCAGGTGGTAGGAGTCCATGTGGATCTCGGACATGTCCCGCGAGGTCACCGGACCCTCGGTGATCGCCTGGTCGAGGAGGTCGTTGATCCGCTGGCTCCGGTAGCCGTAGTCCCAGTCGTCGGTCAGGTGGTGGGGGTACTCGTCGTCCACGAGGGACTGGTTGGCGGTCACGATCACCCCGGAGTCCGGGTTGTACACGCTGGGCAGTTCGTCGAAGGGCAGGTAGTCGTCCCAGTCGTAGGCGGAGTCCCAGCCGGGGGCGGGCCAGCGGCCGTCACCCGCACCGCGCACGGGGACGCGGCCGGGCGCCTGGTAGCCGATGTTGCCCTCGGAGTCGGCGTAGATCAGGTTCTGCGCGGGGACGTCGAAGCGGCTGGCGGCGTCGCGGAAGTCGCCCCAGTCACGGGCGCGGTTGAGCGCGAAGATGGACTCGGCGGTGGTGCCGGGCTCCAGGGCGGTCCACCGGAGGGCGACGCCGTACTCGAAGCCGTCCGCGTCGCCGGGGGAGTCCGAACCCCCGTCGCCCGTCTCCTCGTCGCCGGACTCCGCGGCTTCGGTGATCTGCGGATTCTCGGTGACGGGGGCGAGGTGCGACCCCGCCTCGGCGTCGGAGATCAGCGGACCGTGCCCGGTCAGGCGGACGGTGATGTCGACGTCCTCGCCGCCCGCGACGGTGATCGTCTCCTCGATGATCTCCAGGGGAACGCGCTCACCGTCCACGATGTGGTGGTCGCCGTCGATCCGCTCCACGTACAGGTCCATGACGTCGGGGTTGAGGTTGGTCAGGCCCCAGGCGATGGACTCGTTCTGGCCGATGACCACGCCGGGCAGGCCGGAGAAGCTGAACCCGGTGACGTCGTAGGGGCAGGCGTCGGTGAGCTCGTTGCAGTGCAGGCCGTTCTGGTACCAGACGGAGGGCATCGACGCGCCCAGGTGGGGGTCGTTGGCCAGGAGCGGCAGGCCGGACTCGGTGTGGTCGCCGGAGACCACCCAGGAGTTGGAGCCCAGGTCGGAGCTGGAGGCGGGGCCGAGCAGGCCGGGGATCGCCTCGGAGATCCGGTCCAGGCCCTCGACGGCGGAGAGGGCGTCCTCGGGGAGGTCGGGCGTCCGCGTCGTCGCGGCGGCGGGGGAGCCTGGCGGCGCGGGCGGGCCGGAGGCGCCGGTCGGCGCCGCGCCGGGGGCGCGCCGTTCGTCGGCGTCGGCGTCGGCCTCGGCCTCGGAATCGGACTCCGTGTCGGCCTCGGCGCCGTTGTGCTCGTCGGTCGCGGTGATCGGCGTGTGCCGGCCGACGGGGTAGGCGGGGTAGAGCTCGTCGATCTGGTCGCGGGTGAGGCCGGAGGCGAGGAGGACGGCGCGCTCGGTCTCCTCCCGGAGGTTGCCGCCCAGGTCCCAGGCCATGGCCTTGAGCCAGGCGAGGCTGTCGGCGGGGGTCCAGGGCTCGATGGTGTAGTCGTCGGCGGTGACGGCGAGCAGACCGTGCTCCAGGCTGGCGGCGGTGCCCGAGTGCTCCTCGATCCAGGCGTTGACGCCCTCGGCGTAGGCGTCCAGGTGGCTTTGGGTCCGCTCGTCGAGCAGGTCGTACTCCTGCTCGGCGACGCGGCGCCAACCCATGGTGCGCAGGTAGGCGTCGGTCTCGACCTGGTCGGGGCCGAACAGCTCGGCGGTCCGGCCCGCGGTGACGTGGCGGCGGAAGTCCATCTCCCAGAAGCGTTCCTGGGCGTGGGTGAACCCCTGGGCCATGAAGAGGTCGTGCGAGGTGTCGGCGTAGACGTGCGCGACTCCGTACCCGTCACGCAGGACGGTGACGGGGGAGTCGAGGCCGGGGAGGGTGAGCTCGCCGGAGGTCTCCGGGAAGGAGCGGCGGACGGCCCATATCCCCAGGAGCGTGGCTATCAGGGCCAGTGCCATGACGGCGGCGAGGAGACCCAGAAGTACGCGAACGAGGACACGGCTGCGCAAGACACTCATGGCGGAACACTAAGGTGCGCGGTGTCACGTGATCCAGGTCTCTGGGGCGGTCGATCCAATTGTTACCTACGGGTAAACACGGTGCGCCGGAGGTTTCCCACGTTCCGCGACCGTCGGCCCGGCCGTCCCGTCCCGTCGTCGCTCAGCGCCGCCCTGTCACCGCGCCGTGCCAGACTCCCCCACGTGTTCGGGCCCACGGGCGTCCGGTGCACCACACGACGGAAGGGACACGGGAGACCAGTGCGTATCGAGCGGCATGAGGTGCGGGCCGAGGCCCTGGCCAAGGCCACGAGGGGCTTCACCGACGAGATCGGCGGCGCCGTCCACCGGGAGCAGGAGGCCGGACGGGACCTCCACGGTTGGGACATCATCGCCGGTGACCTGCTCGACTACGCCGGAGCGCGGTCGGCGGAGCGGCCCGGGATCGACACCGACGCCTTCACCGCCCTGTACTCGGCGGCCGAGGCCCGGATCGGGGCGCTCACGCTGGACCACGCGCCCGCCTCGGCATCGTTCTCCGTGCACACCACCTACACGGGCACCGGGGTGGTCTACGAGGGGAGGGGAGAGGGCGGGGACACCGGTCCCAGCACGCCCCCGACCCGGAAGTGGATCGAGGCCCTGTACCTGTGCCTGGTCGCCGGGATCCACGAACAGAACGCGGGCGCCCTCATCTCCCTGGCCTCGACTTTCGACGAGGGGGAGGTCCTCGCACGCGGTCTGGCCTGCTACCTGTTCCCCGAGGTGGGGGCTGAGCGGGACCAGATCCTGGGCTACGTCGGCTCCGCCGTCACCGGGATGGCCCAGGACGGACGGGTGCCCCACCCCGACCTGATGCAGCTGCACACGCTGCTGTCCGGTGAGGAGGAGCTCTTCTGGAAGCTGATGACGGCCCGGCTCCAGGCCCACCGCGACGGGGCGTCCGCGGAGCGCCCCGCGTCCCTGCTGCCGGTCGGGGCGCTCGCCTTCGCCGCGATGGCCGTGCGGAAGGAGGGGTGGGAGCAGCCCCTCGACACCGACTACCTGCCCCGTCGTCTCGTCCTCGGAGAGGAGAGGCGGGGCGCTCCGCGCGTGGGCGCCTACGGCGCGGACAAGGATGCCGGGGCGCTGCGGGAACTGGCCCGGGGGCGGCTGGTCGTGGGGCGGGAGGCCGACGTGCCCGAGCACGTCGACCGGATCCTGGAGCGATGGGACCGCCGCTCTGGGGAGGGCCTGGAGAGGATCTGGCGGCCCCAGATCGTGCCGCGGGAGCTTCCGGGGGCGCTCCAGCGGTCGGCCGAGGAGGAGATCCGCCGGTTCCGGTACCGCTCGCTCGTCGATCCCCAGGCCCGCGACCCGCGTCAGTTGGAGGCCCTCACCCACGCCTCGCAGTACACGGCCGCCGCCTTCGCCAGTGTGACCTCGAAGGAGGACACCGTCGAGGTCACCCTCGGCCCGACCACCGCGCCCCTGCGCGCCGTGGAGCCCACCCGGGTCATCAACGAGGGTGCGCGTGTGACAGCGGTCGAGTACGCGGTGCTCTCCGGAGCCAGGGAACGTCTGGACGCGCTGTTGGCCCACCCCGCGGGCGCCTTCGACTCCGAGAGGGACGGAGGAGGCATCAGCGTCTTCAGGCTGTACCCGGTGGCGTTGCTGGCCTACCTGCGCGCCGAGGTGGCCGGGCCCCGCACCGCCGAATCCGGGGCGCGGGACGTCGAACCCCTGGAGGCCCAGGCTCGCGGGGCGACGGACGACGCGCTGGCGGCCCTCCCCCGGTACCAGGTGATTCCGGGTTTCCCGCCACCGCCCGTCGTGCCGCTGTCGCAGTTGGTCGCGGGTGACCGGGAGGGCTTCGCCCTGGCACTGGCCGACGCGCTGGAGGCGCACCGGGACGCCTTCAGCGCGGGCGACAAGCGGGGGGACAGCCGCGGACTGGTCAACACGCGTCTCCTCGCCCTGGCCTGCCTGGCGCGGGCCCGAGGCTGGGACGTTCCCGTGGAGAGCGACTACCTGCCGCGCGGCGTCCTGGACCACGCCGCCGGGCTCCTCGCCCGACCGGCCTGACCAGCGCGGGTGCGCAGGAGGGCGAGGTGGTCTAGGTTGACCGCGAACAACGGTCGACGAGCGAAGGACCCCATGACCACCCCCTCCTCCCACCACCCCCTGGACACGTCGGTGCCGCACTCCGCGCGCGTGTGGAACTACTGGCTGGGCGGTAAGGACAACTACCCGGCCGATCGGGCCGTGGGCGACCAGATCCGCGCCGCCAACCCGATGATCGCCGAGATCGCCGTCGCCCAGCGGGCGTTCCTCGTGCGCGTGGTCCGCCACCTGGTCACCGAGGCCGGTGTCGACCAGTTCCTCGACGTGGGCACCGGGCTGCCCACCGCCAACAACACCCACGAGGTCGCCCAGGCCCACAACGCGGCCGCGCGGATCGTCTACGTCGACCACGACCCGCTCGTGCTCACCCACGCCCGCGCCCTACTCACCGGCAGCCCCGAGGGCGCGACCGACTACATCGACGCCGACCTGCACGAGCCCGAACGGATCCTCCAGGCGGCCGCCAGGACGCTGGACTTCTCCCGCCCGGTCGCGCTGTTGCTGCTGGGCATCACCGCGCACGTGGTCGAGGACGAGGACGCCTACGCCGTCGTCCGCCGCCTCGTGGACGCGCTGCCCACCGGCAGCTACCTGGTGCTGTGCGACGACACCAACGTCATCGCCCCCGCCGAGATGGACGAGATGATCCGGCAGTGGAACGAGGCCGGGGAGAACCCCCGGGTCAACCGCACACCCGAGCGGATCGCCGGGTTCTTCGACGGGTTGGAGCTGCTGGAGCCGGGCGTGGTCTCGGTGACCGAGTGGCGCCCGGACCCGGCCGAGGTGGGCCAGGTCCGGCCCCTGGACGACTTCGGCGGGGTCGCCCGCAAGGTGTAGGAGGCGCGCTGACGGAGTTCTACGGGTTGCCCGCGGCCTCCATGAACGAGCGGCTCCAGGCGTGGGCGCGGGGCGGTTCCAGTGCGCGGAGACCCGAATCCAGGGGCCGGGTGCGCTGGACGAGTCGCCCGTCGGCTCCCGCCGGATCGACCTGGTGACGCGCCGGGCCGAACTCGCCTGGCGGCGCGAGGTCGGAGCGCGGACGGCTCAGGCGGACACGCCGTCCGGACGGACGCCCGCGTGGGCGTCGCGCGTGGTTCGCGGTGTCGGCCGTGGCGCCGGAAACGTTCGCGCTCCTCGGTTTTATTCCCGTCGCCGCCGTCGCGGCGCTCGTCGTCCAGGGGCTGGCATACGGCGGGGGGTCGGTGGGTTCACAGACGTGGATACTGCGGCACGCGTCGGAGGTCCCCGAGGCCGCCACGGCGCTGCCGGCCTGCGCGTTCAACCCGGCCATCGCGCTGGGCGCGCTGCTGGGCGGGCGGGTGGCCGACGGGCTCTCCGTCGCCGTGACCCCGTGGGCCGGGGTAGTCCTCATCGTCCTGGCGGGCGCGGTGCTCGCCGGGTTCCGTACACCGAGATCCGAGAAGGAGCCGACATGGCACACACGCTGAGCAACCCCGAGGGACTGCACGACCCCGTGCCGCTCGGGTACTCGCACCTGGCCGAGACCTCCGGTGACCTGGTGGCCATCGCGGGGCAGTACGCCTCCGACCCGAAGGGAGGGGTGGCGGTGGAGGACTTCGCCGCGCAGGTGGACCTGGCCTTCGCCCACCTGAGCACGGCGCTGGAGGCCGCGGGGTTGGAGTACCGGCACGTCGTCCGGTTGGGGACCTACATCGTCGACCACGACCTGGGCAAGCTGGAGGTCCTCGGGGAGCGTGTGCACGCGATCTGGGGTGAGAAGCCGCCCACGCACACCCTCCTGGGGGTGGCGACGCTGGCGCTGCCGGGGATGCTGTTCGAGGTCGACGCCCTGGCCGTTCGGGACTGACCTGATGTTCCGCTCGGGCGGCAGCCGTCGAGGGTGTCGCCCGAGCGCTCACGGCGTCTAGCTGTTCGAGGAGCCGTTGGTGGCGAGGTAGACGCGGACCAGGCTGGCGAGTTCGTCGAACTCACCCTGCTGTGGTGGCGGCTCTGCTGCCAGGAGGTCGCCCACGGGGATGCGCGGCTGGGGGATGGTCGCCGTCGCTCGTCGTTGGGGGCGCGGGTACATGTACGGGCGGATGAGCGCGCCGCCGGTCTCGTCGGGGTCCGGGTTCGCGGGGAGCGGCTCGGGCTCGCTGGGGGAACCGGTCGGGAGTTCGCGTCGGTCCGGGGCGGGGCCGATCACGGTTCGGGTCGGTGTGCTGGGGACGAACACGAAGGCCAGAGCTGCGGCCAGGGTCGCGGTAGCGAGGGCCCAGAGCTGGCCCGCGAGGGTTCGGTGCCGCCTGCGGTGGCGGCCGGTAGTGTGTGGCACGGTTATCCTCCTGCTGTGTTCAGGTGGTTGATCACGCCCCGATTCGGTGGTCCTAAGAGCTCATCTCATTTGGTGAGTCTGCGGTAACAGATCCGTATGCAGGCGATGCCAGCG
>NZ_QPNC01000004.1 GCF_003386285.1 Nocardiopsis sp. FIRDI 009 | reverse complement strand
TCTACGCTGGCGATCGCGGCGTAGTCAATCACCCCCGTGTCCAAGATCCGGGGTTAAGCCCCGGGCCTCGCGGACCATGCGCGCCCTGGCCTCGTCCCGCTCCTCCTCGGGGATGTCGGGCGGCAGGCGCAGCTCCTTGATGGCCACCTCCCGTTCCAGCAGGGGATCGTGCGCGCTCCAGACGGTTCCCATCCCGCCGCCGCCGAGCCGCTCACGGATGACGTAGCGGCCGACACGGGCGCGACCAGTGGGGGACATGGCGGGCCTTTCGCACAGGGGGTGAGTGCGAGCCCGAAGATACCAACGCGACCCCGCGGCGGCCCGGCCGACTCAGGACACCGGTGGGGCCGCGACCTCCTCCAGGACGTCCTGGTGCCCCCGAACGACGGCCGGAACCGGACGGCCCTCCATGGGGCCTGAGGGGTCGGGGGTGGTGTCCGACCTCCTTGCCGGAACCCGGGCGCCCCCGTCAGTCCAGCGGGCGCACCATCACCACGCGCGGCAGGACCCGGATCCCCGCCCGCCCCTCGGCCGCCCAGACCCGTTCCAGCCCCGGACCCCAGTCCTCCCGAGCCAGGGGCGCGAAACCGCGCCGCGCGTACCAGGGGCCGTTCCAGGGCAGGTCGCGGAAGGTCGTCAGAGTCACCACCCGGTCCCCGCGCCCGGCGGCCTCGGCGCACACGGCCTCCAGCAGCGCCGAGCCGAGTCCGCGCCGCCCGTGGTCGGGGTGCACGGCCAGCTGCTCCAGATGCGTGTGCCCGTCCACGGTCACCGTGGCCGCCAGCCCGCGCACAGGCTCGCCCGCCACCAGGATCCGGTCGGCGTGCCCGACCAGTTCGCGCGGGTCGTCCGGCGGCAGCACCACACCGGAGTCGGCGAACACCGTGTCGGCCGCCAGCGACGTCGCCACCACGTCCGCCACGTCCTCCGGCCGCATCGGACGGATCCCCGCCTCCACGTCCACCTTCCGCTCCTCCCGTCCACCCCCCGACGGGAGGTCGCTCGGATGCTACCCGCTCCGCAGCCGCAACCCCCTGGGCGTCACGTGGAACCCGGCCGCCGCCAGCGCCGCGTCCACGGCGGTACCGAACACCTCCACACCGTCCGCCCGCTCCACCGTGACCGTACCGAGCGCGCCCGCCCGCACGACCTCGGCCAACGCGCGTGCGGCCCGGTCCAGATCCTCCCGGGAGGCCCCGAACGTGAGCACGGACCGCCCACCCCGGCCCACGAACAGCGTGAGCCGACCGCCGTCGATCACCACCAGGGCACCGGCGCTCCGACCCGGCCGCTGGGCCACGTGCACGTCCTCCGCCCCCCGGGGCCACGGCAGCTCCGACCCGAACGGACTGGCCGGATCCGTGGCCGCCAGCACCACCGGCGGCAGGGAGCCGCCGGCCCCCTCACCGGCCAGCGCCCGCAACCGGTCCACCGCACCGGGCAGCGCGAACTGGGCCCCGCCGAGTCCCTCGACGAAGTACCCCCGCCGCACCCGCCCGGCCTCCTCCATCGACCGCAGCACCCGGTACTCGTCCGGGGAGAACCCCCGGCGCCGACCCCGCACCCACACCCCCGAACGCTGCAGACGCGCCTCCGCCCGAGCCAACGCCACCCGGGTCGGGTCCGTCTCCCGCTCCGGCAGCACCGACCAGCGCCCGGCCGCGGTGGGCGGACCCGACCGGCTGGGCATGACGGGTCGTCCCGGCCGCCGCCCGGTGCGCGACCGGGGAGCCGACCCCGAGCCCAGCAGGGCCCGCAGCGGCGCCAGACCGTCGTTGGTCACCAGACCCGACCACACCAGCTCCCACAGCGCCGCCACCACGTCCGCGTCCGCGACCACCGCCCCGCCCAGAGCGTGCGCGACGCGGTCGCCGAGGTCCCGGAAGAACAGCGCCCCGCCCTCACGCAGCACGCCCAGCACGGTGTCCGCGAGCGTGTCCGGTTCGGGCGCCACCGGATCGGGCAGCAGCAGCGCCGCCTCGTCCGCGGGCACGAGGGTGATCCACCCCTCCCCACCCGGGAGGGCGCCCGCCCCCGCCCACACCACCTCCCCGGCCTGGGTCAACTCGTCCAACCCCGACGGCGCGTATCCCTCCACCCGGGCGGGCAGCACCAACGACTCCAGAGCCGAGGCCGCAACGGGCACGCCGCGCAACCCCTCCACCGCCGCGAACACCGCGTCCGGCCCCCGCAGCCGCTCACCCGGTACCGCGTTCTGCCACAGCGGAAGGAACCGCGCCAGCGCCGACGGGTCCACCGGCTCGACCTCCCGCCGCAACCGGGCCACCGACCCGCGCCGCAGCCGGCGCAGCACGTCGGCGTCGCACCACTCGACCCCCGACCCGCCCGGCCGGAAACCCCCGCGTACCACCCGCCCCGCCGAGGACAGCGCGCGCAACTCCGCCACGACGGCGTCCTCGGACATCCCCAACCGCGCGGCGGCCTCGGCCGCGACGAACGGGCCGTGCGTGCGCGCGTACCGCGACACCAGATCGCGCCTCGGCGCGGCCACCGGCTCCAGGAACGCCTCCGGCACACCGGGCGGCGGCACCACCCCCGCGCCGTCCCGCAACCGCGCCACGTCCTCCACCGCGCACCAGCGCTCCGCGCCCGCCGCACGGGCCCGCACCACGCGCCCGGCGGCCTGGAGTCCGCGCAGCCAGTCCCGCCGCACACCGCGCTCGGCCGCCTCCGCGGTGGTCAGGGGTCCGATCTCGCGCAGCAGGTCCGCCGCCCCCTCCGCGTCCCCGACCGGGGAGGACAACCGCTGCAACCGCGCGTCGACCTCCTCCACCACGCGCGGGTCCAACAACTCCCGCAGGTCCGCCCGGCCGAGCAGGTCGGCCAGCAGGGACGGGTCCAGGGTCAGCGCCCGCGCCCGCGACTCCGCCGCGGGGGCGTCCCCCTCGTACAGGAACGCCGCCGTGTACTCCATCAGCAGCGACCGCGCGAACGGCGACGGCGACTCCGTGCGCACCTCCACCACCCGCACCCGCCGCGCGCGGATGTCGGCCAACAGCCCGACCAGCGCGGGCACGTCGAACACGTCGCGCAGGCACTCGCGCGCCGCCTCCAGGACGATCGGGAACGACGCGTACCGCCCCGCCACCGACAGCAGGTCCGCCGACCGCAGCCGCTGCTGCCACAATGGCATCCGCCGGTCCGGGCGCTGCCGCGGCAGCAGCAGGGCGCGCGCCGCGCACTCCCGGAACCGCGCCGCGAACAGGGCCGAACCGGTCAGCGCCTCGGTGATCAGCGCCTCCACACCGTCGGGGTCGAGCGCCACCAACCCGGCGAGCTCCCGCGCCAGCACCGGCCAGTCGCGCTCCACGTCCGGCAGGCGCACCACGATCCCGTCGTCCCCGTGCACCACCTGGGCGTCGAGCCCCCACTCCTGCCGCAGCCGCAGCCCGATCGCCAGCGCCCACGGCGCGTGCACCCGAGCGCCCAGCGGCGAGTGCAGCACCACCCGCCAGTCACCCACCTGGTCGCGGAAGTGCTCCAACACCACCGTCCGGTCGTCCGGCACCTGACCCGTGGCCTGTCGCTGCTCGGCCACGTACGCCACCAGGTTCTCCGCCGCCCAGCCGTCGAGCCCCGCCGCCGCGGCGCGCTCCAGCGCCCCCGCGCGGTCGGCCGCGGCCAGCTCCCGGGCCAACGCGCCGACCGCCCGGCCCAGCTCCGCCGGCCGGCCCGCCGCGTCCGCCTTCCAGAACGGCATCCGCCCCGGACGCCCCGGCGCCGGACTCACCAGGACACGGTCGGCCGTGATCGCGTCGATCCGCCAGGACGAGGACCCCAGCACGAACACGTCGCCCACCCGCGACTCGTACACCATCTCCTCGTCCAGCTCGCCCACCCGCGTCGGGGCGCGCGAGCCCGGCGGCGCCTGAGACAGGTGCACGGTGTACAGCCCCCGGTCGGGGATGGTCCCGCCGCTGACGACGGCCAGCCGCTGGGCGCCCGGGCGGGCCCGCAGCACGTCCGCCTCCCGATCCCAGACCACGCGCGGCCGCAGCTCCGCGAACTCGTCCGAGGGGTAGCGGCCGGACAGCATGTCCAGGACCGACTCCAGCACCGGGTCGGTCAGGTCCGCGAACGGGGCCGCGCGGCGGACCAGGGCCGCGAGGTCGGCCACCGGCCAGTCGTCCATCGCGACCATGCCCACGATCTGCTGGGCCAGCACGTCGAGCGGATCGCGCGGCATCTCCAACGGCTCGATCCCGCCCGCGCGCATCCGCTCGGCCACCACCGCCGACGCCAGCAGGTCGCCCCGGTGCTGGGGCAGGAACACGCCGCGCGAGACCTCGCCGACCCGGTGTCCCGCCCGGCCCACCCGTTGCAGGCCGCTGGCCACCGACGGGGGAGCGGCCACCTGCACCACCAGGTCGACGGCGCCCATGTCCACCCCGAGCTCCAGGCTGGAGGTGGCCACCACACAGGGCAGGCGGCCCGACTTCAGCTCGTCCTCGACCAGGGCGCGTTCGGCCTTGGACATCGAACCGTGGTGGGTCCGCGCGACCACCGCCTCCGCGCCCCCGGAGCTCCCGGACTGGGCGATGACCAGGGCGGGGGCCTCCTCCGGCGGCGGGTGCGCGCCGGAGCGCTCCGCGTACAGGTCGTTGAGCCGGGCGCACAGCCGTTCCGCCGTGCGACGGCCGTTGGTGAACACGATCGTGGACGTGTGCCGCTCGACCAGGTCCAGCACCCGGCGTTCCAGGTGCGGCCACATCGACCCGCGCGCGGGGCCGGGCGCCCCGGAGGTCGGGGCGGGGCCGGGTTCGTCCATGTCACGGACCGGCACGACCACGCCCAAGTCCAAGTGCGGGGTGTCCGGCGGAGCGACGACCGCCGCCCCGCCGAGGAACTCCGCGACCAGTTCGGGCGGCCGGACCGTGGCGGACAGGCCGATGCGCCGGGCGGGCCGGTCGAGCAGGTGCGCCAACCGCTCCAGGCTCAGCGCGAGATGGGCGCCGCGCTTGGTGCCCGCCAGGGCGTGCACCTCGTCCACGATGACGGTCTCCACCCCGGCCAACCCCTCGCGGGCGCGCGAGGTGAGCAGGAGGAACAGCGACTCCGGCGTGGTGATGAGCACGTCCGGCGGGTGGGTGGCCATGCGGCGGCGTTCGTCGGCGGGGGTGTCCCCGGTGCGCACGCCGACGGTGACCGGTGTGACCGGGGTACCCGCCGCCTCGGCCCGCTCCGAGATCCCCGCGAGCGGGACGCGCAGGTTGCGTTCGACGTCCACGGCCAGGGCCTTGAGGGGGGAGACGTACAGCACGCGGCAGCGCCGGGAGCGGTCCCCGGGCGGCGGTGCTGAGGTCAACCGGTCGAGGGACCACAGGAACGCCGACAGCGTCTTGCCGGACCCGGTGGGGGCGACCACGAGCACGTCGCGACCCGCGGCGACCGCGGACCATGCCTGGGTCTGGGCGGGGGTGGGACCGGCGGGGAAGGTCTGTTCGAACCACTCCCGTGTCGCGGGCGCGAAGCGGTCCAGGGGGTGCGGTGGGTGGTTCATGGGGCCAGTCTGCACGCCCACGACGACATGTCCCGGGAAGGGCGCGGGGGATGCGCCGATCGCCGATACTGGGACCGATGAGACTCACGGTTTTCTGGCAGAACATGCACGAGCAGTTCGGCGAGGCCTACGCGGAGAGCCTGGCCAAGGACTACGTCATCGAGGGGCTCGGCTCGCGGACGGTCCAGCAGGCGCTGGCCGACGGGGTGGGCGCCAAGGACGTGTGGCGTGCCGTCTGCGACGCGTTCGACCTTCCCCTCTCCGTCCGCTGACACCCTCAGGGGGAGGCCCTCGACGTCCTCCCGAGCCGTTCGAACAATCGAACAGAGGTTCGGGTAGTGTGGGTTGTCCACAGACGAAGGTCGGACGTCGCGATTGTCGGACCGACCGCGTAGCGTCGTGCGCATCATGAAGAAGAAGGCATCGACCCAACAGGGGTACCCCGTGGCATCTGGAGACCGAGACAAGGCTCTCGAAACAGCGCTCGCGCAGATCGAGCGGCAGTTCGGCAAGGGCTCCGTCATGCGCCTGGGTGACGACGACCGTCCGCCGATCGAGTCGATCCCCACCGGGGCCATCGCGCTCGACGTCGCACTCGGCATCGGGGGGCTCCCCAAGGGTCGGATCGTGGAGGTGTACGGACCCGAGTCGAGCGGTAAGACGACCGTGGCCCTGCACGCGGTGGCCAACGCGCAGAAGGCGGGCGGGATCGCCGCCTTCGTCGACGCCGAGCACGCGCTCGACCCCAGCTACGCCAAGAAGATCGGCGTGGACACCGACAACCTCCTGCTGTCCCAGCCGGACACCGGTGAGCAGGCGCTGGAGATCGTCGACATGTTGGTCCGCTCCGGCGCGGTCTCCATCATCGTCATCGACTCCGTGGCCGCCCTGGTGCCCCGGGCGGAGATCGAGGGGGAGATGGGCGACAGCCACGTGGGTCTCCAGGCCCGGCTGATGTCCCAGGCGCTGCGCAAGATCGCCGGTGCGCTGCACCAGACCGGGACCATGGCAATTTTTATCAACCAGCTTCGTGAAAAAGTGGGGGTGATGTTTGGCAGTCCTGAGACGACGACCGGTGGAAAGGCGCTGAAGTTCTATTCCTCGGTCCGTCTGGACGTTCGGCGGATCGAAACCCTCAAGGACGGCACTGACGCGGTCGGGAACCGGACGCGTGTCAAGGTCGTGAAGAACAAGTGCCTTGCTGAGGGAACCCGGGTATTCGATCCGGTTTCTGGTGTGACACACCGGATCGAGGATGTCGTCGACAATCGCCTGCCCATTCATGTCGCGGCCATGGACAAGGCCGGAGTGCTGCATTCCAGGCCCGTCGTCTCCTGGTTCGACCAGGGTGAACAGTCGGTGATCGGGCTCAGGCTGCGGGGGAACCAGGAGCTCTGGGTGACGCCGGACCACAGGATCTTCACCGAACACGGCTGGCGTGAAGCCGGTGAACTGGTCGTCGGTGATCGGGTCGCGCGGCCGCGCGAGTTCCTCGGATTCGGTGAGAAGCGGCCCGTGACTCCTGACGAGGCTCGCATGTTGGGTTACCTCATCGGAGACGGGTACGTCGGCGGGAAAACCCCGATCCAGTTTATCAACGTTTCTTCGGAACTCCACGAAGACGCTGCGAGGATCGCGGAGAGTCTGGGATGTGAAGCCACTCCGAACGAGGAAAATATTCGAGTTTCCTATTCGCACCGGATCGGTGAGAAGAACGGACTCCTGCGGCTGTGCAGGGAAGCCGGAATCTGGGGGAAGCTCGCTCCGGAGAAGAGCGTTCCCTCATATTTCTTCGACCCCGATGTCGACTCCGTCCTCGTCGCGAATCTGATCTTCGGTCTTTTCGAGAGCGACGGTTACGTGAGCCGGGAGCAGACCGGTGGAATCCGCGTCGGATACGCGACGACCTCACACCAACTCGCCGAACAGCTGCACTGGTTGCTGCTCCGCTGGGGGATCGGTAGTTCGGTGCGTCGACGGGACCCGCACGCTCAGCGCGGCGGGGTCGTGCGTGGGCGGCGGGTCGTCGGAAAGCGTCCCGCCTATGAGGTCCGTGTGTCCGGAGTCGAGAACGTGTCCGCCTTCGCCGCAGCGATTCCCATGTGGGGGCCCCGGGGAAGGGCGCTTCTCGAGGAGTTGGATCGTCTTGACGGGCGTCACCGCGGCTCGCAGCGCAACTACCTGCCCGACACGGTGGTCGCTCCCGTGCTGGCCC
Source organism: Nocardiopsis sp. FIRDI 009 (assembly GCF_003386285.1). Taxonomy (GTDB): domain Bacteria; phylum Actinomycetota; class Actinomycetes; order Streptosporangiales; family Streptosporangiaceae; genus Nocardiopsis. The sequence goes on along the minus strand of NZ_QPNC01000004.1, from coordinate 67,765 downwards.
ACCTAGAGCAGCGTGGTGTGACTCCGGCGCAGGCGGCGGCGATCATCGGTGAGCGTGCTGGCGACCCGGCCGGCGGGATGAAGCAGGTCCTGGGCTCGTCTCGGCTGCGTCGGGACCGGTTGGCCGCCCTCGCGAACGGTCTTGAGGACGTGTTCCTCCACGAAGTGCTGGCCGAACAGGTCTGGTACGAGAACATCGTGGAGATCCTGCCCGCCAAGCAGGTGCGGACCTTCGACGTCGAGGTGGAGGAACTGCACAATCTGGTTGCCGGGGACACGGTGGTGCACAACTGCGCGCCCCCGTTCAAACAGGCGGAGTTCGACATCCTGTACGGTGTCGGCGTCTCCCGCGAGGGCAGCCTCATCGACCTGGGCGTGGAGCACGGCATCGTGCGCAAGTCCGGCGCCTGGTACACCTACGAGGGCACCCAGCTCGGGCAGGGCAAGGAGAACGCCCGCCGGTTCATGCGCGAGAACGTCGACGTGGCCAACGAGATCGAGAAGAAGATCAAGGAGAAGCTGGGCGTGCCCGGTGCGGGCGACGACAGCGCCTCCGGCTCCGAGGCCGCCGACTCCGCCAAGGAGCCCGCGGACAAGGACGGCACGGCCAAGGAGGCCCCCGCCAAGGCTCCGACCAAGCGCGCCCCGGCCAAGACCACCAAGGCGCCCGCCCCTGATGCGTGACCGGCGCGGGACCGAGGACCGGCCTGTGTCACCCGAGGACGAGGTCTCCCCGGGCGGGTCCCGCCCGCCCGGGGAGGATCCCGAAGCCAGGGCCCGAGCCCTGTGCCTGCGCATGCTCACCCACTCCCCGCGCACCCGGGCCCAGCTGGAGCGGGCCCTGCTGCGCCGGGAGTTCCCCGAGGAGGTCGTCGAGTCCGTCCTCGGCGCGTTCGGCGACGCCGGCCTCATCGACGACGCCGCCTTCGCGAACGCGTGGGTGTCCTCCCGCCACCACAGCCGGGGCCTGTCCCGCCGGGCGCTCGCCCGCGAACTGCGCACCCGCGGCGTGGCGGAGGACACCGTGCGCGACGCCGTCGACCACCTGTCCGACGAGGACGAGGTGGCGGCCGCCCGCGACCTCGCCCGTCGCCGTCTGGCCATGTCCCGGGGCAAGGAGCGGGACACCCGGATCCGCCGCGCCCTGGGGGCGCTCGCCCGGAAGGGGTACTCCTCCGGGCTGGCCTACCGGGTGGTGCGGGAGGAACTCGAACGCGAGGGCGTCGAGGTCGACCTGGACGAGCCGGACCTCTAGGGTGTGCCTTCCTCCTCGCCCCGACCGCGCTCGCCGTCCGGAGACGGCACCCCACCGGTCGCCGCGGGGGGCTCGTCCCCCTCGGCCGTCCCGGTGCCCTCGGCCGCTTCGGTCCCGTCGGCGGCCGTCAGGTCGCCGGAGTCCTTCGCCGCCTCGGGTTCCTCCGGTCCCGAACGCGGCGCGGGCGGTTCGGTCTCCAGGGTCAGCGGCGCCACGTCCGCCTCGAACCCGAACACCCGCGCGTAGAAGGCCAGCTCCGCCTCCAGGGCGCGCTCCCGGGAGGCCGCCGCGTGGAACCCGTGCCCCTCGCCCTCGAACTCCAACAGCGCGTACGGCACGCCCCGTTTCCCCAGGGCCGTGGCCATGCCGAACGCCTGGTCCGGGGTGACCACCCGGTCGTCGGTGCCCTGGAGGAGGAGCACCGGAACATCGATCTCCCCGATCCGGTTGACCGGTGACCTCTCCCGGTAGGTCTCCACGAACCCGGGCAGGGTGCCCACGAGCGAGTCCAGGAAGTGCGACTCGAAGTCGTGCGTGGTCTCGACCAGTCCCAGCAGGTCGGCGACCCCGAAGTAGGACACCCCGCACGCGAACGTGTCCCCGGTCAGCGACAGCAGCGCGGTGAACCCGCCCGCGCTGGGCCCCCGGATCGCCAGCCGTTCCGGGTCGGCCAGCCCCCGGTCCACGAGGGCACGGGCGGCCGCCGCGGCGTCCTCGACGTCGACCACGCCCCACTCCTTGTGGACGCGCTTACGGTAGGAGCGGCCGTACCCGGTCGATCCCCCGTAGTTGACGTCCACCACGCCGATGCCGCGGCTCGTGAAGTAGGCCTTGGCCAGGTCCAGCTCGTGCGAGGCGTGCGAGACCGGACCGCCGTGCACCCACACCACGAACGGCGCCGGGGCGTCGGCGTCGACACCGGGGTTGCTCGGCCGGTACACGTTGGCGTGGACCGGCGACCCGTAGCGTCCGGGCAGCGTCACGTGTTCGGGGACGGGCAGGTACGCGGGGTCGGGCAGGGCGTCGGTCGACTCGCGGAGCACCTCGACCCGGCCGGAGTCCGGGTGCAGGCGTACCAGGCACTGGGGTCGGGTGGCGGAGGCGGCGATCGCGACCACGCCGTGCCCGTCGGAGTCCACCTGCGACCACGACGTGAACTCGGTGGTGACCGGGGTCAGTTCCAGGGTGTCGGGGTCGTACACGCTGGGTGTCAGGTCGGCGTTCCCGTGCAGGACCACCACCCTGCCCGAGTCGAGCACGGCGAAGGACCGGTGGCCCAGTCGTCCGGGCGGGGCGTGGAACTCCTCCTCGGCCGGGTAGAGCGCCATCGCCTGTCCGGTCACGCCCGCCTGGTAGAGGTTCCAGAATCCGGGCCAGTCCGAGGCCAGGTAGAGGGTGTCGGCGTCCACCCACGTGGGGGAGAGGACCGACTCGTCGACCCCGCCCTTGAGGGTGACCTCCCTGGACAGGCCGGCCCCGTCGAGTCGTCCGATCCGCAGTTCGGTGCCGTCCCAGGGCATCCGCGGGTGGTTCCAGCGGACGTAGGCCAGGCGCTCTCCGTCGGGGGAGACCACCGGTGAGGCGTAGAAGTCGGCGCCGGCGGCCAGTTCGCGCACCGCCGACGGGTCGTGGGCGCCCCGGCCGGACAGCGGTACGGTCACCACGGAGCGGCGTACGCCCCCGTCCGTGTGCTCCTCGCGCACGCACAGGACCTGTCTGCCGTCGGCGCTCAGAGCCGGGTCGGCGTAGCGCAGGGCGGCGGGCCGGTCGGGTTCGGGGGTCAGGGGCGTGGGCGCGGCGGCGTCGCGTTCGAGGAGGTAGAGCCGCTGGTCCTCGGCGTTGGCGAAGACGATGCCCATGCGGGTGAGGGCCTTGTCGTCGCGCCGGGGCACCGGCAGGAAGGAGCGCCCTCCGTACTCGTGCACCCGTGTGCCGGCGCTCCAGGGCGCGCGCAGGAGTTCGGTGACGGTGCCGTCGGCGTCGCGGCGCATGACGGTGGAGCGACCGCCCTCCGCCGGGCGCTCCTCCTCCCACCAGATCTCGTCGCCGACGACGGAGGGAAAGGACATCCGGTGGACGTCTCGGGCGACGTCACCGGCGCTGATGGGCGAGGGCCAGGAGCCGTGGGGGCTCGACAGTTCAGACATGTCCCGCTCAGGAAGGGTCGTGAATGGAAAACAGATGACATGTCGACCTTAGTCGCCACGGGTCCCATTCGGGAGGTCAGATCATGTTCGTGTGGGTCGTTCCTGGTCGTGGCGTGTGACGCGATGAAGGCGAGTTCGACCCCTGAGTATCGTTCTCTATTCGTGACTGCCGTGACACGGCGGGGATCGGCGTGCCGTTCTATGCTTTCGCGGATATCACCTGGTGATGAATGGTCGAGGGAACGGCGGTGGAACACCGTGCACGGCCGAGGCCCCGTCGTCACCCACACTGCTAGAGAGGAAGCCAGCGATGAGCAAGGGACGCAGGACCATCCGGGCCTCCGTGGCGATCGCCGCGGCCGGGGTGGTCGCCCTGTCGGCCTGCGCGGCCCCCGAGGACGTCGAAGGCCCCGGCGGTGAAGATTCGGCGACCGAGTTCCTCCAGCTCGCGACGGGATCCACCGGTGGTACCTACTACCCGCTCGGTGGTGAGATCGCGCAGCTGTGGACCGACAACATCGAGGGTGTCGACGTGAGCACCTTCGCCACCGGCGCCTCGGTGCAGAACCTCCGTTCGCTGGAGGGCGAGACCGAGGACGACGAGGGAGCCCAGGTCGACCAGAGTCAGCTGATCATGGCGGTCAACGGTGTGGCCATGCAGGCCCAGGCCAGTGAGGGGCCGTTCGCCGACCAGCCGCTCGGCAGCCCCGGCGACATCCGGGCGCTGGGCAACATCTACCCCGAGGTCATGCAGGTCGTGGTCAGCGCCGACTCCGACATCGAGTCGATCGCCGACCTGGAGGGCCGCAACGTCGAGATCGGTCCGCCCGGCAGCGGTACCGAGGTCGCGGCCCGCCAGATTCTGGAGGCCTACGGTCTGGACCCGGACGAGGACATCAACGCCTACGACAGCACCTTCGGCGACGCGGCCACCGCGCTCGGCGACGGTCAGGTCGACGCGGCCTTCGGCATCCTGTCGGTGCCCGCCGGCGGCATCCTCGAGGTCTCGGCCAGCAACGACGTCCGGCTCCTGCCGATCGACGGCAGCGAGGCGGAGGGCCTGATGGAGGCCGACCCGAGCTACAGCCCGCTGACCATCGAGGGCGGCACCTACAACGGTCAGGACGAGGACGTGGTCACCCTGACCCAGTGGGCGACCCTGTACACCACCTCGGCCCTGGACGAGCAGCTCGCCTACGACCTGGTCCGCGTCATGTACGAGGAGGCGGACAGCATCGGCCACGACGTCGGCAGCCAGGTCCTCCTGGACACCGCGATCGACGGCCTGGGCTCCATGGAGCTGCACCCCGGCGCCGAGCGGTACTACCAGGAGCAGGGGATCCTCGACTGATGACCGCGTCGCCCAGGGCCGCTCGGTGGATTCCGGGCGGCCCTGCGCTTGTGACGGTCCTGCTGGGGTGCGCGCTGCTCCTGACCGGCTCCACGGACACCGGCGCCGCCTGGTTCAACATCCGCGTGTACGGCCGGGAGGAGCCCGTCCTCAGGGTCCCGGTCGAGATCGGGGACCGGATCGAGCTCAGCCACACGCACTCCGTCCACCGCCGTCCGGTGCACGAGGTCTACTCCGTCTCCCCGTCCGCCGGGCTGGCGATGGAGGAGCTGCGCGCCGACGCCCACGGGGCCAACCTGCCCTCGGGGGCGGAGACGGTCGACGGGGTGACCTCCACCTTCGAGAGCGACGGGTCGGGCTACCGCGTCGACCACCACGGGCGTCCGCTCGGCACGGTGCGGATGGTCGTGGGTACACCCGACGTCGACCACCGGCTGACCCTGCGGGGCCACCAGATCCGGCTCCTGGACCTGGTGGCCCCCCGTGCGAGGGTTGAGCTGTTCGTGCAGACCCATCCGGGTGGGCACACCGAGTGAAGGCCGTGGGGCGTTCCCCCCAACGACGACGAGGAATGAGGGTGATGACGACCGATCCCAAGCGTGCCGGCGATCCCGGCACCGCGGCGACCACGGGCGGCACCGCCGCCGACGGTGCGCCCGACCCCCGTGACCTGGAGAGCATCGAGCGGGATCTCGAGGCGCTGGAAGGACACGACTTCACCGAGGACGCCGGTGTCGAGGGCACCCGTTCGGACCTGCGGGCGGTCTGGCGCTGGGGGGTGTTCTCCGTCGCCCTGGCCCTGGCCGTCTTCCACCTGTGGACCGCGTTCACCCAGACGCTGCCGCCCCTCCAGCAGCGCTCCTTCCACCTCGCGCTCGGCCTCGGCCTGGTGTTCCTCCTCTACCCGGTCAAGCCGCGCCACGAGGGCCCGCACGGTCCCTTCTACGGCGCGGCGATGGCCTTCAGCGCGCTGCTGGTGGGCTACATCGGCGTCGGGGTGTTCTCCGGCTCCGACACGAGCATGTACCTGTACCTGCCGCAGTGGGTGTTCGCCCTGATCGCCATAGCGCTGCTCGGCGGGGTCGGCGTGTTCCTGTGGCGCACGCGCGCGACGGGCACCGCCTCCCGGGCCCAGCACTGGGCGGGGCGGACGCTGTTGGCCGGCACCGCACTGATCGCCCTGGACCTGGTCACCAGTGAGTCCGGCGGCGGCTTCTTCTTCCTGCCGATCCTCGGCCTGGTCCTCGTCGTGGTCGCCGTGGCCGCGGCCACGGCGCTCCTGCGGTTCCCCTCGGTGTTCCCGACCTGGCTGTGGCCGGTGGTCACCCGCTGGGGGCTGACCACGACCGGTGCGGTGACCCTGGTCCACATGTGGCTGGCCGGGATCGCGGAGTGGAACGTGCTGGGTCCGGCGCTCGTCGTCCTGGTCGTGGTCCAGTGTGCGCGCCACGTCCCCCTGAACCTGTGGGGGATGCCGCTGTTCGACGTCGCGCTGGCCGGGCTCGGTCTGTTCGCCGGCCTGTACATGTTCGTCAACTACGAGGAGATCACCCGGACGGTCGGCATCTACAACCCGACCTACGTGACGGTGGGGACGATCGGTCTGCTGCTGATCCTCGTGGCGGCCTCCCGGGTGCTGGGCCCGGCGCTGGTGGTGCTGGCGAGCGCGATGATCGCCTTCGCCTACTTCGGCCAGTCGATGCCGGGTTTCCTGCGCCACCGCGGGTCCAGCGTCGACCAGATCGTCAACAACCTGTACGTGGGCACGGAGGGTGTGTTCGGCACGCCGCTCGGCATCTCGGCGACGTTCATCTTCCTGTTCATGATCTTCGCGGCGATGCTCCAGCGCACGGGCATGGAGCGGTTCTTCACCGACCTGGCGCTGGGCGCCACGGGGTCGTCGGTCGGCGGTACCGCCAAGGTCGGTATCGTCACCAGCGCCTTCTCCGGGACGATCACGGGCAGTTCGGTGGCCAACACCGTCTCCAACGGCGCGTTCACCATCCCCATGATGAAGAAGTCCGGGTACAAACCCGAGTACGCGGGCGCCGTCGAGGCCGCCTCGTCCACGGGCGGGCAGATCATGCCGCCGATCATGGGCGCGGGCGCGTTCATCATGATCGAGTTCACGGGCGCCTCCTACCAGCAGATCCTGACGGCGGCCGCGATCCCGGCGGTGATGTTCTTCGTCTCCCAGTACGTGGTCGTCCACTTCGACGCCAAGCGTCTGGGGATCGGGGGGCTGCCCAGACACATGCTGCCGAACCTGCGTCGGCTCATGCTCACCCGCGGCTACCTCATCGCCCCCGTGGTGGCGATCTTCGCCCTGCTGTCGATGGGGTTCTCCCCGATGTACTCGGCGATGGGCGCCGTCGTGACGACCGTGGCGATCAACGTCCTCACCCAGTACATCCTCATGCCGTGGCGCAGGGAGGAGGGAACGGGGCGACTGGTCAGACGGTCGGGCCGGGACATCGTGCTCTCGGCGACGCGGCTGTCCCTGCCGATCATCGTCGCCGCCGTCGCGGCGACGGTCCTGGTCACGGTGGGGCAGTGGGTCATGGCCGGAATGGACCGGGGCATGGTGGCCCTGGCCTCCACCCTCCTGCTCACCGTCGCCGGGATCGCGGTGTCGGTGGCCTTCACCCGCTGGCGGACCTCGGGCGAGGACCAGCTGGACCTGCACTCGTTCCTGGACGGTCTGGTGGGCGCGGCCCGGTTGGCGATCCCGATCATCGTGGCGTGCGCCTCGGCGGGCATCATCGCGGGCGTCATCACCACGACCGACCTCGGCCTCAAGCTCAGCGACGGCCTGCTGGGGATCGCCGAGTCGATCAGCTCGGGTCTGGCCTCGCTGCTGACGGCGGTGGCCACCTCCCCGGTACTGGCCTGGACGGGCGCGGGCGCCGACTTCGGGGCCAGCGCGGTCGGCACGCTGCGGGTGGACCTGTTCCTCATCCTGTTCATGTCGATGATCGCCTGTCTGATCCTGGGCATCGGCCTGCCCACGACCGCCAACTACGTCATCACCGCGACCCTGGCGGCCCCGGCGATCGTGGCCGTCCTCCAGGGCGAGATCGACGAGCGGCTCGCGATGCTGCTGATGGCGCACCTGTTCGTCTACTACTTCGGTGTGCTCGCCGACATCACCCCGCCGGTCTGCCTGGCGGCCTACGCGGCGTCCGGCATCTCCGGGGGAGATCCGATCAGAACCGGGTTCTACTCGGTGCGCATCGCCGTCGCCGCCTTCGTGATGCCGTACATGTTCGTGTTCTCGCCCGAGCTGCTGTTGCAGGAGGTGAACTGGCTCACCGGCACGATCGCGGCGGTCACGGGTGTGGCCGGCGCGGTCATGGTGGCGCTCGGCCTGGTCGGTTACGTGGACCGGCCGCTCGTCTGGTACAAGCGGGTCGGGCTGGTCGTGGGCGGTCTGCTCCTGGTCTCCGGGAGCCTCGGCACCAACGTCGTGGGTCTGGCCCTGATCGCGGCGGTCCTGGGGCACGAGAGGCTGCGCACCCGCCGTGCGGACGGCCCGAAGCCTGCCCCGACCGCGGGCGCGGCCCCGGCGAACGCGGCGGCCGACGGGGACGACGGTTCCCGGGAGCCGTCGGGCGACAGGGACTGAGCCCGGACCGACCCAGGTGCGGCCCGTGCCGCCGACCCGTCGCGGTCGGTGGCACGGGCCGTTCCGTGACCGGAATCCTTTCCCCGCGCGTGGTTCACGTGTCCCCCGCAGCGGTTAGCCTGGGACGGTGAGCCAGAGTCGTACCTACCAAGTGCGGACCTACGGCTGCCAGATGAACGTCCACGACTCCGAGCGCCTCTCCGGTCTGCTGGAGGACGCTGGGTACGCGCGCGCAGCCGAGGACACCACCGCAGACATCGTCGTCTTCAACACCTGTGCGGTCCGTGAGAACGCCGACAACCGCCTGTACGGCAACCTCGGGCACCTGCGCCCGGTCAAGGACGCCAACCCGGGGATGCAGATCGCCGTCGGCGGCTGCCTGGCGCAGAAGGACCGCGGTGAGATCGTGCGCCGCGCCCCCTGGGTGGACGTGGTGTTCGGTACCCACAACATCGGGTCCCTGCCCACCCTGTTGGAGCGCGCCCGCGTCCAGCGTGAGGCGCAGGTGGAGATCGCCGAGTCCCTGGAGCACTTCCCCTCCACCCTGCCCAGCCGCCGCGAGTCCGCGTACGCGGCGTGGGTGTCGATCTCCGTCGGCTGCAACAACACGTGCACCTTCTGCATCGTGCCCGCGCTGCGCGGCAAGGAGCAGGACCGCCGCCCCGGGGACATCCTGGCCGAGGTGCGCGCCCTGGTGGACGAGGGCGTCAGCGAGATCACCCTGCTCGGGCAGAACGTCAACGCCTACGGCAGCGGGTTCGGCGACCGTCGGGCCTTCTCGAAGCTGTTGCGCGCCTGCGGTGAGGTCGAGGGGCTGGAGCGGGTCCGCTTCACCTCCCCGCATCCGCGCGACTTCACCGACGACGTCATCGAGGCGATGGCCGAGACCCCGAACGTCATGCCGCAACTGCACATGCCGTTGCAGTCCGGGTCCAGCAAGGTCCTCAGGGACATGCGCCGCTCCTACCGCCAGGAGCGCTTCCTGGGCATCGTGGAGAAGGTGCGCGCCGCCATGCCGCACGCCGCGATCACCACCGACATCATCGTGGGCTTCCCCGGTGAGACCGAGGAGGACTTCGCCGAGACGCTGCACGTGGTGCGTGAGGCCCGGTTCGCGATGGCGTTCACCTTCCAGTACTCCAAGCGGCCGGGGACCCCGGCGGCGACGATGGACGGCCAGGTGCCGCCCGAGGTGGTCAAGGACCGCTACCAGCGGCTGGTGGAGCTCCAGGACGCGATCTCCTGGGAGGAGAACCGGAAGCTGGTGGGCCGCGAGGTCGAGCTGCTGGTCTCCGAGGGCGAGGGGCGCAAGGACGGCGAGCACCGCCGGCTGTCCGGCCGGGCCCCCGACAACCGCCTGGTGCACTTCGCCGTGGGCGAGGGCGAGGAGCCGCGCCCCGGCGACATGGTGACCGTGGAGGTCACCTACGCCGCACCGCACCACCTGGTGGCGGACTCCGGTGTCCGCGGCCTGCGCCGCACCCGCGCCGGTGACGCCTGGGCGGCGCGCAACGGCCAGCCGACCGAGGAGCGCGGCTCCGACGTGCTGCTGGGCATGCCGAAGATCGGTGTCCCGGACGAGCCCGCCGCCCCCGTCGGCGGGTGCTGCGACGCCTGAGGCGTCTCCCGTTCCTCCGCGGCCCCCGGCACGCTGCCGGGGGCCGCGGGCGCGTCAGCCGCGGGTGAGCCGCACGTACAGGTCCCTGAACCGCAGCGCTCCCGGAGAGGGCACCCGCTCGGGCTCGCGCCCGGGCGCGAGGTCCAGATCCGGGTAGGCGCGGAGCAGCGACCCGAAGGCCACCTGGCCCTCCTGCCGGGCCAGGGCGGCGCCCAGGCAGTAGTGGATCCCGTGGCCGAAGCCCACGTGCGCCTCACCGGGCCTGCCGTGGTGGCGGGTGATGTCGAACCGGTGCGGGTCCGGGTACACGTTCGGGTCCCGGTTGGCGCCCATGAGGACGGCCACCGCCCGGTCGCCCGGGGCCAGTTGACCGCCCCTGAGCCGTACCTCCTCGGCCGCGTAGCGGACCTGGGCCACCAGGGCGACACCGCACCAGCGCAGCATCTCGTGGACCGCGGAGGGCAGCAGGCCGGGGTCGGACCGCAGCATGTCCCACTGGTCGCGGTGGGTGAGCAGGGCGTGTGTGCCGTTGGTGAGCAGGTGGGCCGTGGTCTCGTGCCCGGCGATGACGAGGGTGAAGACCATGGCGATCAGTTCGGCCTCGCTGAGCTTCCCGCCGTCCTCGTCCCGTTCCCTGATCAGCGCGTCGAGCAGGTCGTCGTGCGGGGCCCGGCGGCGTCGCCCGATCATCTCCCCGATGTGGTCGATCATCTCGCCCAGCACGGTGTTCATCAGTTCGGGCCTGGTCGGGTCGAACCCCTGGAGGGTGCTGCTCCACCTCCGCCACAGGGGCCGGTCCTCCTCGGGAACGCCCACCAGGTCGCAGATCACGGTGATCGGCAGCGGGTAGGCGAAGTGCCGGAGGAGGTCGACGGCGCCGTCCTCGGTGTGGTCGGGAAGACGGGCCAGGAGGTCGTCGGTGATCCGCTGGACGCGGGGGCGCAGTTCGTTGACGCGGCGCACGGTGAAGGACCGCGACACGAGCTTGCGCAGCCGGGTGTGGTCGGAGGCGTCCATCGCGAGGATGTTCTCGGTCATGTACGCGGCCAGGTCCGGGGCGATCCCCAGGGCCTCGAAGACCTCGGCCTTGGTGCGGGTTGCCGAGCCCGAGCCCACGTTGTCGGGGTTGACCACGAACCGCCGGTCACTCAGGATCGTGCGCACGTCCTCGTCGTCGGTGAAGAGGGTGACCTCGAAGCCGTCCGCGAACAGGGCCGGGGCCGATCCTCCCGCGGCGGTGACGCGGTCGACCAGGGCCCTCGGGTCGGAGCTCCAGGTCGGGTCCAGCAGGTTGATGGTGTCGTCGGGCGCGGATGGTGTGGTGGCCGTCATCGGCACTCCATCGGTCGTCGGTTGTCGCGCGTGGTGTGGGTGTAGCGGTCGACCTCCGCGCGTGCGCCCCGGGCGAGTTCCTCGAACAGGGCGATCACCCCGGGCCAGACGGCGCGGGGGTCGCCGTCGGTGTCGGACTCGCCGAGGGCGGCGCGGACGGTGTCGGCCAGGATGTCGAGGTGGTCGTCGGTGCTCGCCGGGGCGGGGGCGGGTTGCTCGGACAGGAGGGGCTCGGCCACGAGGAAGCCGGTCAGGATCGCGGAGTAGGCGTGGACCTGGTCGTCGCGCGAGCGGTCGGTGCGGATGAGCGCGTGGTCGCGCAGGAGGTCGAAGTAGGCGTTCAGGGTGGCGCGCCGACGGTCGACGAGCTCCGTGCTGTACTCGGCGGCGGTTCGCGCCAGGGTGCCCAGCGTCTCGGTTCGTCCCGTCACCACCGCGGCGATGATCGGGGAATCGTGCAGGGCCAGGGCGGTGGCGCGGGCGAACGCGCTGGGCCAGATCTGGTCGGGCGACCGGCGCACCGCCTCCACCAGGCGCTCGGTCATGGCGGTCTGGGCGCGCAGCAGGACCGCCAGGAACAGCACCTCCTTGGTGGGGAAGTGCAGGTAGACGGTGCCCTTGCCGATCCCGGCGCGGCGGGCGACGTCCTCGATGGTGATCCTGGGATAGCCCCAGGAGACGAGGAGTTCGCCCGCGGCGTCCAGGATGCGTTCGGCTCGTCGGACGCGCTTGTCGGTTCTGGACGTCGGCTGGGTGGACGGGGCCACTGCGCACTCCTGGGTGTGGGGGATCCGGTCGTGGTCCGGGTGCACCGGTGTTGTCGCCAGGACCATAGCCGGATCTCCCTCCGTGGGGTGTGACCCCGTGACCAGATGCCGAATCCGGTCACAGGGTCAACGCTAGGTCAGGGCGGGGCGCGGGGCAAGGGTTCGGGCGGAGGCGCGCCCCGCCCGGATCGTCGGGGCCGGGGGCGGTTCGGGCGGGGTGGAGGTCAGGACGCGGGGTGCTGGGAGTGGGGGACCAGTGTCGCCACGTCCACCAGCGTCTCCCCGGGGTACTCCTGGGGGCCGGTCATCGCCGCCTCGACGTGGGAGAGCGCGCGCTCGACGAGGTCGGGGGCGTCGTAGGGCAGCCAGCGCACACGGGGGTCGCGGCGGAACCACGACTCCTGGCGGCGGGCGAACCGCCGGGTGGCGCGGGCGGTGCTCTCCTTGGCCTCCTCCTCGGTCAGGTCTCCGTCGAGCTGGCCGAGCGCCTGCGCGTAGCCGAGCGCGCGCGAGGCGGTCCGACCCTCGCGCAGCCCCCACCCGTCCAGTCGGCGGACCTCCTCCACCAGCCCGCGCTCCCACATGCGGTCCACCCGGGTGTCGATCCGGGCGTCCAGTTCGGGGCGCGGAGCGGTCAGCCCGATCTGCGCGCAGGGGTAGTAGGGGGTGTCGTGGTCGGGCAGGTTGGCGGTGAAGGGCGCGCCGGTCAGCTCGATGACCTCCAGGGCGCGCACGATGCGCCGTCCGTTGCCGGGCAGGATGGTGCGGGCGGCCTCCGGGTCGAGCTCGGCCAGGCGGGCGTGCAGGACGCCGGGACCGTGGTCGGCCAGCTCCGCCTCCAGACGCGCGCGTACCTCGGGGTCGGTGCCGGGGAACTCCAGGCGGTCCAGTACCGCGCGCACGTACAGCCCCGATCCGCCGACCAGGACGGGCAGGACTCCGCGTTCGGCGCACTCGTCGATCCGGTCGCGGGCCATCTCCTGGTAGCTGGCCACGTCCGCGGGCTCGCTGACCTCCCACACGTCCAGCAGGTGGTGGGGGACGCCGCGCATCTCCTCGCGGGTGATCTTCGCCGTGCCGATGTCCATGCCGCGGTACAGCTGCATGGAGTCGGCGTTGACCACCTCCCCGCGCAGTCCCGTGCGTTCCTCCAACCGGAGCGCCAGCTCGACGGCGAGGTCCGACTTGCCCACAGCGGTCGGTCCGACGACCGCGATCACCTTGATCATGCTCCCAAGACTAGGGGGCTTCGGCCACCGGGACCGCTGCCGTCCCGACACGTCCCCGAGGTGCCGCGGGGCGGCGGCCGTGTCGGGGCGGCCGGTGGGCGGAACCGCCAGGCGCATAGCAATAATCACGCTGTTATGGAATAGCTGTTCCTTCGGGGCGCATAAAGGAAGAAGACACGCCACCCCGTACAACGCATGATTGAACGGTGTTCCCCAGTCTATGGGTAATTTTCTGAAATCGTCTGCGGGTGGGGTATGAAAAACACCAGAATTGCCGTTGTGGGAATCGGTCTCTGTTATCCTGACGCGAATTCTCCGGCGGATCTGTGGGACAACGTACTGGCTGGGAGAAGGGCTTTTCGGCGTCTGCCCAGTGAGCGGATGAACCTGGATGACTACTGGTCGGAGGACCCGTCCGCGGAGGACCGGTTCTACTCCGAGAAGGCCGCGGTGCTTCGCGGATTCACCTTCGACAGGGCGCGCTACCGGGTTTCCGGGAGTTCCTTCCGGTCCACGGACATGACGCACTGGCTCGCCCTCGAGACGATGTCCCGCGCCCTGTCGGACGCCGGATTCCCCGAGGGTGACGGGCTTCCCCGCAGATCCACGGGCGTGGTCATCGGGAACAGCCTGACCGGTGAGTTCTCGCGGGCGAACACGATGCGGCTGCGCTGGCCCTACGTGCGCCGGACGGTGGCCTCCGCCCTGCTCGACCGCGGATGGGCGGAGGAGGAGGCGGACGCCTTCCTGGCCGACCTGGAGACGTCCTACAAGTCCCCGTTCCCCCGGATCGACGAGGACACGCTCGCCGGGGGGCTGTCCAACACCATCGCGGGCCGGGTCTGCAACCACTTCGACCTCGGCGGCGGGGGGTACACGGTCGACGGCGCCTGCTCGTCGTCCCTGCTGTCGGTCGCCACGGCGGCGAACGCCCTGGCCTCGGGGGACCTGGACGCCGCCCTCGCGGGAGGGGTGGACCTGTCCATCGACCCCTTCGAGGTGATCGGGTTCGCCAAGACCGGCGCCCTCGCCACCGGTGAGATGAAGGTCTACGACAAGGACTCCAACGGTTTCTGGCCGGGGGAGGGCTCCGGCGCGCTCGTGCTCATGCGCGAGGAGGACGCGCTCGCCCAGGGCAAGCGCGTCTACGCCGTCATCACGGGCTGGGCGGTCTCCTCCGACGGCAGCGGGGGCATCACCCGTCCGGAGGAGAGCGGACACCGCCGGGCCCTGGAGCGCGCCTACGATCGCGCCGGGTACGGGATCGAGACGGTCGGCTACTTCGAGGGGCACGGCACCGGGACCGCCCTGGGCGACGCCACCGAGCTGGCCGCGCTCGGCGGGAGCAGGGCGGCGTCCGACCCCTCGGCGCCTCCGGCGGCGCTCGGCACGATCAAGGCCAACATCGGCCACACCAAGGCCGCGGCGGGCGTCGCCGGCCTGATCAAGGCGGTCCTGGCCGTCCATCACCGGGTCATCCCACCCGCCACCGGCCACCACGACCCCCACCCGATCCTGGAGGAGGACTCGGCGCCCCTGCGCGTGCCCGACCGGGCGCTGCCCTGGCCGGAGGGCCGACCCGTGCGCGCCGGCGTCTCGGCGATGGGCTTCGGCGGGGTCAACACGCACATCACCGTCGAGTCGGCCCCCGGGGCCCGGAGCGCGGGCGTGACGGCCCGCGTCCGCGAACTGGTCTCGGGACGGCAGGACGCCGAGCTGCTGGTGGTGGACGCCGCCGACCTGCCCGGGGTGCGCCGACGCCTGGCGGAGCTCGCCGACGTGCTGCCCAAGCTCTCCTACGCCGAACTCACCGACCTGGCGGCGGCGCTCGCCGCCGAGTCCTCCGGGGGCCTGGCCCGCGCCGCCGTGGTCGCCTCCTCGCCCGAGGCCGCGGCGCGCGCGGTGGGCGTCCTCATCGAACGGATCGACGCGGGGGAGCGGGAGGTCGTCGCCCCGGCCCAGGGGATGTTCCTCGCCCACCGCGACAGCCCGCCCAGCATCCGGTACCTCTTCCCCGGTCAGGGGTCGGGCAGCGGCCGTCCCGGGGCGTTCCGGCGCCGCTTCGCCCGGGCCGAGGAGGTCCTGGCCTCGGCCGGACTCCCCGAGGGCGGGGACCAGGTGGCCACCGAGGTCGCCCAGCCGCGCATCGTGGCCGGTTCCCTGGCCGCCCTCGCCGTCCTCGGCGACATCGGCGTCCGGGCCGACGGGGCGGTCGGGCACAGCCTCGGCGAGTTGACCGCGCTGCACTGGGCGGGCGCCCTGGCCGCGCCCGACCTCATCGACCTCGCGACCGTCCGCGGCCGCGCCATGGCCGAGACGGGGCGCGACGACGGCGCCATGGCCGGACTGTCGGCCCCGCCGGAGCGGGTGGCGGCCCTGATCGACGGCGAGACCGACGTGGTCGTCGCGGGCTACAACGGCCCGGAGCAGACGGTGGTCTCCGGCACGTCCGAGGCCGTGGAGAGGGTCCGCGAACGGGCGCGCGCCGAGGGGGTCACCGCCACCCGCGTCAACGTCTCGCACGCCTTCCACTCCCCGTTCGTGGCGCCCGCCGCCGAGGTGCTGGACCGCAGGCTCGCCGAGACCGCCTTCGGCCCCTTGTCCCCGGGCGTGGTCTCCACGGTGACCGGCACCGATCTGGGCGAGGACACCGATCCGCGTGCGCTCCTGCGGGACCAGGTCGTGCGCCCGGTGCGCTTCCACGAGGCGGTCACCCGGCTGGCGCGCGGGGCGGACCTGCTCATCGAGGCGGGGCCCGGACGCGTCCTCACCGGCCTGGCGGGCGCGGCCGTTCCGGACGTGCCCGCCGTCTCCGTGGACACCGACTCCGCGTCGCTGAAGCCTTTCCTCGGGGCGGTGGCCGCGGCCTACGTCCTCGGCGCACCGGTCGACGTCCGCGCGCTCTTCTCCGGGCGGCTGGTCCGCGCCTTCCCGGAGGAGTTCGAGTTCCTGGCCAGCCCGTGCGAGACCGCCCCCAGCACCGGGATCGGCCGCACCGACGGTGAGGCGGCCGCGTCCGTGGAGGGCGACGAGGTGCGACGGTCGGACGGCGCGGCACCGGAGGCGGCACCCGAGAGCGCGGACACGCTGGGGCTCCTGCGTGCGCTCGTGGCCGAACGGGTCGAACTCCCCGAGTCCATGGTGGGCGACGACACGCGCCCGTTGGACGACCTCCACCTGAGCTCCATCACGGTCGGCCAGATCGTCAACGAGGTCACCCAGCGGCTGGGCCTGCCCCCGATGGGGGCGACCTCGGGGTACGCCACGTCGAGCCTGCGCGAGCTGGCCGAGACCGTCGACGCGTTGGCCCGGACCGACGACGGCAGGGCCGCGTCGGGGCAGGTGCCGGGGGCGGCCCCCTGGGTCCGCGCCTTCGAGGTCGCCCACGTCGGCGCGGACGCGCCCGAGACCGCGGCGGCCGACGCGCCCGACCCGGACGGCTCGGGGTGGAGCGTGTACGCCTCCCCGGACCACCCCCTGGCCGAACCGCTGCGCGAAGCGCTCTCCGGGGTCGGCGACGGCGTCCTGCTGTGCCTGCCCGCCGACGGCGGCGCCCACCTGGTGGGGACGTTCCTCGACGCCGCCCGCTCGGTGCTGGCTGCCGGCGCGCGGACGCGGTTCGTCGTGGTCCAGGGCCGCCGCGGCGCGTCGGGGGTGGCCAGGACGCTGCACCAGGAACTGCCGGGGGTGACCACCACCGTGGTCACCCTCCACGACCCCGCCCCCGCGTCCCCGGAGGCGCGCGCCGAGGCGGTGCGCCGGGTGGTCGCCGAGACCGCCGCCACCCCCGCCTCGGCGTACGCGGAGTCCCGCTACGACGCCGAGGGCCGCCGCACCGTGCCGGTCCTGCGCGCCGTGCTCCCCGCGGACGCCCCGCAGGAGGCCCCCGCCCCGCTCGGCCCGGACGACGTCCTGCTGGTGACCGGTGGGGGTAAGGGGATCACCGCCGAGTGCGCCCTGTCCCTGGCCGCCGAGTACGGGGTCCGGCTGGCCCTCCTGGGCCGCGCGGACCGGGACGAGGACACCGAACTGGCCGCCAACCTGGAGCGCATGGCGGCGGCCGGGGTCCACCACCGCTACGCCCGAGCCGACGTCACCCGGGAGGAGGAGGTCCGAAGCGCGGTGCGGTCCCTCCAGGAGGAACTGGGGACCGTGACCGCGGTGCTGCACGGGGCCGGGCGCAACGAGCCCACCGCCGTGGGCGGCCTCACCGAACCGGCCTTCCGGAGCACGCTCGCACCCAAGACCGACGGGCTCGAGGCCGTCCTCGCCGCCCTGGATCCGGAGCGCCTGCGGCTGCTCGTCACGTTCGGCAGCATCATCGGCCGGGCCGGACTGCGCGGTGAGGCGCACTACTCCACCGCCAACGACTGGCTCACCGAGATGACGGTCGAGTACGGGCGGGAGCACCCGCACACGCGGGTCCTGGCCCTGGAGTGGTCGGTCTGGTCCGGCGCGGGGATGGGGGAGCGCCTCGGGGTGGTCGAGGCGCTGCTGCGGGACGGCATCACTCCGGTCTCCGCGGAGGAGGGGATCGCCGTCCTCCACCGGGTGCTGGCCGACCCCTCCGCGGGTCCCGTCCTGGTGGTCAGCGGGCGCACCGGCGGCCTGCCGACGCTGGCGACCGAGGAGCGCGAACTCCCCCTCGGCCGCTTCACGGACCGGGTCCTGGTGCACTACCCGGGGGTCGAGCTGGTCACCGAGGCCGAGCTGTCCTCGACCGACGACCCCTACCTGGACGACCACCTGCTCGACGGCGACATGCTCTTCCCCGCCGTGATCGGCATGGAGGCGATGACCCAGGTGGCCGCCGCCGTCAGCGGACACGAGGGCCCGCCCGTGATGGAGGAGGCGCGGTTCCTGCGGCCCGTGGCCGTCCGCCCCGGGGGCCGGACCACGCTGAGGGTGGCCGCCCTGGTGCGCGACGCCCACACGGTGGAGGTCGTCATCCGCAGTGAGGAGACCGGCTACGACGCCGACCACTTCCGCGCGCTCCTGCGCTGGCCGCGCCCGGAACCGGAGGACGGTCGGACCGGGGCGGAGGCGGCGGAGACCCTGCTGCCCGGCGTCCCGATCGACCCCGCCGAGATGTACGGGGACGTGCTCTTCCAGGGCAAGAGGTTCCAACGACTGCTCTCCTACCGCAGGGTGAGCGCCCGGCACGTGGTCGCGGAGCTGTCCACGACCGCACCGGGCGACTGGTTCGGCTCGTTCCTGCCCCAGGAGCGGGTCCTGGCCGACCCGGGTGTGCGGGACGCCGCCATGCACGTCCTCCAGGCGTGCGTCCCCGACGGCACCCTCCTGCCCGAGGGCGTGGACCGGATCGTCCTGGCACGACCGGAGGACCAGGGGTCCGACCGCGTCCTCCTGGCCGCCCGCGAACGGTTCCAGGACGGGGACTCCTACGTCTACGACGTGGACCTGCGGGACACCTCCGGTCGGGTGGTCGAACGCTGGGAGGGCCTGCGGTTGCGGGCGGTGCGCAGGAGCGGCGGGGCCGGTCCGTGGGTGCCCGCCCTGCTCGGCCCCCACCTGGAGAGGGAGCTGGAGACGGTGCTCGGCGGCGCCAGGGCCGTGGTCGTCGACCCCGACCCCGAACCCCGCCCAGGCGGGGGGAGCGAGGACCGCGCGGGCCGGACCGAACTGGCGGTCGGCCGGGCGCTGAACCGACCCGTGCGGGTGCGCCGCAGGCCGGACGGCCGACCGGAGGTCCCGGGGGTGCGGGTCTCCGCCTCCCACGGCGCCGGGCTGACCCTGGCGGTCGTGGGCCAGGAGCGCCTCGCCTGCGACGTGGAGACCGTCGTCGAACGCTCCGACCGGGAGTGGGACGGGCTGCTGGGCCGGGACGCCGCGTCGGTGCGGCACCTGGTCGCGGCCGAGGCGGACGAGTCGGTCCACGTCGCGGCGGCGCGGCTGTGGGGCGCCCTGGAGTGTCTGCGCAAGGCGGGCGACACCAGCCGGGCGCTGACGTTGGAGTCGGTCCTGGAGCACGGATGGGTGGTCCTGGCGTCCGGCGGCCTGCGCGTCGCCACCTGGGTGACCACCCTCAACGGCGACCCCGATCCGGTGGTGTTCGCCTTCCTGGCCGGAGAGGAGAGCTGATGTCCGACTACTACGAGATCCGCCACACCGTCGGTTTCGAGGAAACCAACCTGGTGGGCAACGTCTACTACGTCAACTACCTGCGCTGGCAGGGGCGCTGCCGGGAGATGTTCCTCAAGGAGCGGGCCCCCGGCGTCCTGGCCGACCTGCGCGACGATCTGAAGCTGTTCACGCTCCGGGTGGACTGCGAGTTCTTCGCGGAGATCACCGCCTTCGACGAACTGTCCGTCCGGATGCGGCTGGGGGAGCTGACCCAGACGCAGGTGGGGTTCTCCTTCGACTACGTCCGGTTGGACCCGGAGGGGGAGACACTGGTGGCCCGCGGGTCCCAGCGGATCGCCTGTATGCGGGGGCCGAACACGGCCACCGTGCCCACCCGCGTCCCGGAGGAGCTGCGCGCGGCCCTGGCCCCCTATGCCTCGGACGGGGGCGGAGCGGCGGTCGGCCGGGTGCCCGAGCGAGGGGTGGTGGCCTGACGTGGTGGACCTGCGCCGGGTGATGTCCACGTTCGCGACCGGGGTCACGGTGATCACGGTCGGCGGAGACACCCCCCACGGCATGACGGCCAACGCCTTCTGTTCGGTCTCCCTCGACCCTCCCCTGGTCCTGTGCTGTGTCTCCGGGACCGCCCGGCTGCACAAGGCGGTCGTCGCGCAGGGGCACTTCGCGGTGTCGGTGCTGTGCGCCGAGCAGGAGGACACGGCCCGGTACTTCGCGAGCCGCGGCCGGCCGGAGGGTCTGGAGCAGTTCGCCTCGGTGGAGTGGTTCCCCGGGCCGAGCACGAGGGCGCCCCTGATCGCCGACGCCCTGGGATGGATGGAGTGCCGGGTGACGGAGGAGGTCGAGGCGGGCGACCACTCGGTGTTCGTCGGCCGTGTCCTGCACACGGAGGTCGGGGCGGACCGGTCGGCTCTGCTCTTCCACGGCGGCGCCTTCCAGGGGCTGGGGTCCGGGCCGCGGACCGGTGAGGTGAACGGCCGGGTGGGGTCGCGATGAGCACCTCCGAGGCCGACCTCAGACCCGTGGACGTGTCCCGGCCCGCGCGGCCGGGCGCGGCCCCGGCGCGCACCATGGCGGAGTTGCGCTCCGAACGCGACACCCTGCGCGGGCTGACGGAGGCGGGCGACCCGACCGGCGTCGAACGCCAGCACGCCCTGGGCAAACGCACGGCGCGGGAGCGGCTGGACCTGCTCCTGGACGAGGGGTCCTTCGTTGAACTGGGGGTGTTCCGCCGCCGCCGCGACGAGGGGCCCGCCACGGAGGGCAGACGGCCGTACACCGACGGCGTCGTCACGGGGGCGGGGACCATCGACGGGCGGCGTGTGTTCGTCTACGCCCAGGACTTCACGATCCTGGGCGGATCACTCGGCGCCGAGCACGCCAGGAAGATCCACCGGGTGATGGACCTGGCCCTGGACAACGGCGCGCCGCTCATCGGCCTCAACGACAGCGGCGGGGCCCGTATCCAGGAGGGCGTGGCCTCGCTGGACGGGTACGGGGGGATCTTCCGGCGGCACGTGGCCGCCTCGGGGATCATCCCCCAGATCAGTGTGATCCTGGGCCCCTGCGCGGGCGGCGCAGCCTACTCGCCCGCCCTGGCCGACTTCACCTTCATGGTCCGCGGCACGGCCCGGATGTTCCTGACCGGCCCGGACGTGATCGCCGCGGTGAGCGGTGAGCGGGTGGGGCCCGAGGAGCTGGGCGGCGCGGACGTCCACGGGCTGCGCACCGGGGTGGCGACCGTCGTCCACGACGACGAGGAGGAGTGCCTGGCGGACGTGCGCCACCTCGTCTCCCTGTTGCCGGACAACAACCTCTCCTCCCCGCCCGAGGAACCCCGACCGGGGGACCCGGAGGGGGAGCGGCGGCCCCGGCTGGCCGAGATCGTCCCGGCGGAGCCGAACCGGCCCTACGACATGCGCGAGGTCATCGCCGAACTCGTGGACGAGGGCGACCTCTTCGAGGTCCACGAGGGGTGGGCGCCCAACGTGCTGTGCGCCCTGGCGCGGATGGACGGCGCCGTGGTCGGGGTCGTGGGCAACCAGCCGATGGTCCTGGCCGGGGTCCTCGACAGCGACGCCGCGCAGAAGGCCGCGCGCTTCGTCCGCTTCTGCGACGCCTTCAACATCCCCCTCGTGACGCTGGTGGACGTCCCGGGCTTCCTGCCGGGGACCGACCAGGAGCACTCGGGGGTGATCAGGCACGGGGCGAAGCTGCTCTACGCCTACTGCGAGGCGACGGTGCCGCGCGTCCAGGTGATCGTGCGCAAGGCCTACGGGGGCGCCTACATCGTGATGGACTCGCGCTCCATCGGTACGGACCTGTCGCTGGCCTGGCCCGGCAACGAGATCGCGGTGATGGGGGCGGAGGGCGCGGTGAACGTCGTCCACCGCAGGGAGCTGCGGTCGTCGGCCGACCCGGAGGCGCTCCGGGCGCGGCTGGTGGCCGACTACCGGCGGCGGCTGATGCACCCCTACCGGGCCCCGGAGGAGGGGTTCGTCGACGACGTGATCGATCCCGCCGACACCCGGCTGGCGGTCCTGCGGGGGCTGGCCGTGCTGCGGGACAAGAGGAGGGAGCAGCCCAGGCGCAAGCACGGCAACGTGCCGCTCTAGGCGTCGCACGGAGGCGGGAGGAGGCCGGCGGACGCGGCGACCGACGTCCGAGCGGACGTCGGGTCGTCGCCGCACCCCACCATCAGGGAGACGAGTTGGTCCTCGAAACAGCGTTCGGCGTCGTAGGGCGGGATGAGGTAGGAGCCGAGGTGCAGGGCGGTGAGCCCGTGCATGGCGATCCAGAGCCGGTGCGCGACCAGCTCCGGGTCAGCGGGGTCGAACCGCCCGGACCCGACACAGCGCTCCACGCACGTGGTCACGTGGCGGAGCGTGTACCGGCCGTGCTGCCGGTCCTCCTCCGACAGGCTGAAGCCCGCGATCGAGCAGCCGCCGAACATGACCGGGTACAGGTGCCGGTTCCTGGACGCGTTGTCGACGAAGGACCGGCCCAGGAGGGCGAGGTCGCGGACGGGGTCGTCGGTGGGACGGACCCGGGCCAGGCTCTCCTCCAGGCGGGCGAAGCCCTCGCGGACCATCGCGTGCACCAGTCCGCCGATGCCCGAGAAGTGGGTGTAGACGGTCATGGTGGAGCTGCCGGACTCGCGGGCGATCCTGCGGGTGGACAGGGCCTGGGGACCCTCCGAGGAGAGGAGCCGGGCGGCCGTGTCGATCAGTGAGGTACGTAGCCGCGGGTCTGCTTTACGTGGACTCATGGAATCACTATCGGATCCCCGGCCCCGGCCCCTCTACTCGTGCTCAGCCTTCCTCGCGGCGGCCCCGGGCGACGCCGCCGCATCCGGGCACCGGGTCCGCCGGGAGCCGGAGACCGGGGCATCCCGGAGTGGGACGACCCCCGCCGGTCGGCGGGGCCCCCGGCGCCGCTTGGCGGTCCCTTTCCCGCTCTGGTCGATATCTGACCAAGAAACCAATAATCAAACTATCGATGGTCGGGGGAGAAATGATCTTTCCCGTTTCTCTGGCGGTTTAATCTTCCTCGACTGGAGTTGGGTCAAGTCCGCTGGTGTGGCTTAGGTGCTTTCTGATAGAGATCTGTCCCCACCCTGGGAGTTTCACGGATCGTGGATGCTGCGTGACTTTGTGTGCCTGATTCTTTCGTTCGTTGGAGCCCTGTTCAGGGGTACTTTTGTGTGGTTTCAGTGTGTGCGTCGCAATTTTGGAGATGAGGTGCGGCGGCGGTGGTGTGACGATGGGGCGGTGCCTGTTCCGAAGGGTGAGGGCATGGTGGCGATACGGAAAGGATGTTGTGTCCGCCCGATTATTGGGATGCCACGAACCGTGGTCCCACCGTCTCCTGGCGTGAGTGAGGTTTTCGTGGGTTCACCGTCCAGTCCGAGTTCGCTTTCGCCGACATCCGGATTCCGGCTTCAGCGGGCCTGAGTATTGATCGCCGATACCCGTGTTCGGCCCGGCCGTTCCCACCGTGCTGTGAGGGCTTCCGTTCGCCGATGTCCGAAGGCTGATCCCGAGTTGGGAGAGAGCAGTGGAGAGTTCCGTCCGTCAAGCTGTCGCGTTCATCCGTAGCCGCTATTACGAGCCCATCACCCTCAGCGAGGTTGCTGCTGAGGTCTTCGTCAGCCCCTACCACTTCTCAAGGATCTTCTCGCGCACCATCGGCCTCACCCCCGGCCGCTACCTGACGGCGGTCCGCCTGTTCGCGGCCAAACGCATGCTCCTGACCACGGACCTGACCGTCTCCGACATCGTGTGCAGCGTCGGATACAACAGCGTGGGCACCTTCACCAGCAGGTTCACCCGGGCGGTCGGCATGTCCCCGACCCAGTACCGGTCCCCCGCCGTCGCCAGACTGACGGTCGCCGCCTCCGACGACTTCGCCCGCATGCCGGACCTCGGGGACATGATCGAGGCCAACCGCGGTCGGTCCCGCGCCTCAGGGGCGACCAACACCCTGCGCGGCACCCTGGAGATCCCCTCCCAGGTGTGCGGCGCGGACGCCGTGGTGGGGCTGTTCCACGACGCGGCACCCCAGAGGGCTCCGGTGGCCTTCGAAGCCTTCACCGCCCACGGGCGGACCGAGTTCGAGGTGACCGGTGTGCCGAGCGGCTCCTACCACGTCATCGCCGTGGCCATGCCGCACGGCGCCGGCGCGGCGGCCGGTCGGGTCCTGACGGCCAACACCCGTAGACAGGTCACGATCGCCGCCGGGCTCAACACGTACGTGTCCCTGTCGGCGCGGCCGACCGAGGAGACGGTCACACCGATGGCCGTGACACTCGCCGACGTCTCGGCTGCCGGCGCGGACTCCCAGCGGACCGCGGACCTGAGCCTCCAGCCGACGGTGGCCTGAACCGTGGTGGGGCGGATCCCGCGCGCGGTGGCGCGCGCACTGCTCGCACCTCCCCTGGCCGAGGTCGGATTCGCGCGTCGGGGCTTTCCCGGTCGCGACGCGCCCGCGGCACGGAACCTGGAGCGGATCCCCGAAGCCGTGGTCTGCGGTTTCGAGTGGGGAATGGAGGCACGACACCTGGGGGAGGCCGAACACCGCCTGGAGACGGTGGACGCCGCGCTGCGCGGGTTCGCCTACGAGGGCACGGTCATGGCCTTCACCGTGCGCGACGCCCTCCCCGCCGGCCGCTCCGACCGCACCCGCGACCTCATGGACGGTCCGGCCAGACCGCACACCTTCCTCGCCTACATCGGGATCGGGTTCGCCATGGCCCGGTTGCCCCGGCGCCTGTGGCGCGGGGTCCTCCCCGAACTCACGGACAACCCCTACCACCCCACCATGAGCTGGTTGGCCGTGGACGGTTACGGGTTCGACCTCGCCTACTTCGACACACGGCGCTGGGTGGACCGCCAGGACGCGCCCCACACGTATCCGTGGCTCGGCGCACCCGACTACTTCCCCCGAGCCTTCGACCAGGGGGTCGGCCGCGCGCTGTGGTTCGTCCACGGCGCGCGGTGCGCGGCGGTCGCCGACGCCGTGCGCGCCTTCCCACGACGGCGCCGCCCCGACCTGTGGAGCGGGGTGGGACTCGCCGCCGCCTTCGCGGGCGGCGCCGAGCCCGCCCCGCTGGCAGAGCTGCTCCGCGCGGCCGGTCCGGAGGCGCCCCACGTCGCGCAGGGCGCGGTGTTCGCGGCCAAGGCACGGGTGTACTCGGGGTGCGTTCCCGACCACACCGAGTCCGTGGTCCGCGCGCTCACCGGACTGAGTGCGGCCGCGGCGGCCGCGCTGGCCGACGACCACGCGGTGGAACCCGGGGAGTACGGCGGTGTGCCCGCCTACGAGGTGTGGCGATCCGGAATTCGCGAACATTTCAGCTGACGTACATCCGGGGCGCCGCAATCGCGGAGTAGCCCCGCGCCGACCGGTGTCGGCAGCATGGAAAAAAGAAATCGACCGTGTCCGTCGCATGTGGCGGGAGGACGAAATGGCCAGTGTGATCGGTGTGCTCAGGCGCCGGATCATCACGCCGAAAACGACTGAGACCACGTTGGAGAAACGTGGTTTCCACGACAAGGGTCCCGCTGGCCGTGATGTTCTGGAAACGGTGGGAAAATCTTTTCTGACCGGCCTCGGCGACGCTTTGGAGACGGGGTCGGCGGAACGGACCGACGAACGCCTCGCCCCGCTCCCGGCCCGCTACAAGGGTTTCGCCTACGAGGGCGCGGCGATGGGGCTCGCCCTGGTCGACGCGATGTCGTTGCGGGGCGGGCGGATCCGGCGCTTCCTGGAGGGACCCGGCGCGCCCCACATCTACATGGCCTACGTCGGCATCGGGTGGGCCATGGCCCGTCTTCCCAGGCCGCTGTGGCCGGACACGGGCCACCTCGACCCCCTGCTCCGCTGGCTCGTCCACGACGGCTACGGCTTCCACCAGGCCTACTTCCACACCGACGAACACGTGCATCGGCGGGCGGTGGACGGTCGCGCGGCCAAGTACACCGGTGACGGGGCCTACGGGCTCCGGGCCGCGGACCAGGGGATCGGCCGGGCCCTGTGGTTCGTGGGCGGGACGGATGTCGACCGGGTCGCCGACCTGGTCGGATCGTTCCCCTGGCGGCGTCGGGCCGACCTCTATGCCGGGGTGGGGCTGGCCGCCACCTACGCGGGCGGCGCCGACACGGACGAGCTGCACCGGCTTCGCGAACACGCGGGAGAACACGTCCACCACCTCGCGCAGGGCGGCTCCTTCGCCGCCGAGGCCAGGGTGCGCGCGGACCTGGTCGTCCCCCACACGGAGACGGCGGCCCGGGTCCTGTGCGGCATGGACGCGGAGAAGGCCGCCCGACTCTCCCGGGACCTGCGTCCCGAGGCGTCCGGCCCCGAGGATCCCGCGCGTCCCCACTACGAGGAGTGGCGGGCCCGCCTGGTCGACGAGTTCGCACTCCGGGACGGAGGAGGTGCGAGCTCGTGACCCGGACGGACCGGCGCCA
This sequence comes from Nocardiopsis sp. FIRDI 009, assembly GCF_003386285.1. Classification (GTDB taxonomy): domain Bacteria; phylum Actinomycetota; class Actinomycetes; order Streptosporangiales; family Streptosporangiaceae; genus Nocardiopsis. The sequence continues at coordinate 41,369 of NZ_QPNC01000004.1, read as the reverse complement.
CCCGCCGCGGACCCCGCCCTCGGCGATCCCCGGAATGCTGCGCGACCTCCTCACCGACCGGCTCGCCATGATGTCCACAGCGGTCGAACGCCACGGTGACGCCGTGCGCATGGCCGCCGGGCCCAAGACCCTCTACCTCTTCAACCATCCCGACCACGCCAAACACGTGCTGGCCGAGAACCACGGCAACTACCACAAGGGAATCGGCCAGGTCCACGCCAAGCGGGCCCTCGGTGACGGTCTGCTGACCAGCGAGGACGGGTTGTGGCGCGCCCAGCGCCGGACCATCCGCCCGGTGTTCCAGCAGCGCAGGATCGCCGCCCAGGCGGACGCGGTGGCCAAGGAGGCCGTCGCCCTCGCCGACCGGCTGAGGGCACGGGCCGGACGGGGCACCGTGGACCTGGTGGAGGAGGCCACCTCCCTGACCCTGGGCGTCCTGGGCCGGACCCTCCTGGACACCGACCTGCACGCCTTCGACACCATCGGCGCCGCCTTCGAGGCCGTCCAGGACCAGGCCATGTTCGACATGGTCACGCTGAACTCCCTCCCGGTGTGGCTGCCCTTCCGCACCCAGACGCGGTTCCGGCGCGCCCGCGCGGAACTCGAACGGATCGTGCGACGGCTGGTCCGGGAGCACACCGCCGACGGGGACGCGGACGACGCGCTCTCGCGCGTACTGGCCGACGCCGCCTCGGAGACCGACCCGCGGCTCCGTTCCCGCCGTGTGCGCGACGAACTGGTCACGCTGCTGCTGGCCGGTCATGAGACCACGGCCAGCACCCTGAGCTGGGCGTTTTACCTCGTGGACCGCAATCCCGGTACCGCGGAGCGGCTCAGGGAGGAGGCGGTGCGCGTCCTCGGGGACCGCGCGCCGACCCACGAGGACCTCCACAGGTTGACCTTCACCACGATGGTCGTCCAGGAGACCATGCGCCTGTACCCGGCGGTGTGGATCCTGCCGCGCGTGGCGCTGGCCGACGACGAGGTGGGCGGCTACCACGTGCCCGCCGGATCGGACGTCCTGATCTGCCCCTACACCCTGCACCGTCGCGCCGACTCCTGGAGCGACCCCGAGCGGTTCGACCCCGAACGCTTCGCCCCGGACCGCCGCGACGACCGGCACCGCTACGCCTATATCCCCTTCGGTGCCGGACCGCGGGTCTGCGTGGGCAGCAACCTGGGGATGATGGAGGCCGTCTTCGTGCTCGCGGTCATCGCGCGCGACCTGCGCCTCACCCTCCCACCGGGCCACCGGGCGTTCCCTGAGGCCATGCTCTCGCTGCGCGTACGCGGCGGCCTCCCGATGCACGTCCACGAGGTCTAGGACACCGGACACACGACGCGCCCCACCACGACAGGAGACGACCATGCCGAGGGGAACCCCCGACACGGAAAGTGACGAGACACTGACTCTGGAGGCGTTCGCCGACACCATCCTCCCGGGCGCGAAGCGCGGACCGGACGACGTGAGCGTCGCGGGGCACTCGCACGACGCCGGTTCGGTCGAGGCCGGAGCGCTGGAGCTGCTGCGAACCCCCGCGACGGGCCTGACGTCCGGGCTCGCGGAGTTCGTCGAACTCCTCAACGGGCACGCCGAACGGTACGCGCGCGAGCACGGCCTGCCCACGGGCGGGCGGCTCCCGTCCTTCGTCCGGCTCTCCTTCGAGGACCGCACCGCCCTCGTCCGAGCGCTGACCTCGCCCGGCCACCCGGAGAAGGAGTTCTGGGTGATGCTCGCGCTCTTCTGCAACATGGCCTTCGACAGCGCGGCCCACATGAGCACGCCCGCCGCCATCGCGGCCGGGCACCCCGGGCTGACGGCGATGGGTTTCGCCGCCCCCGACCCTGACGGGCTGCTGCGCTTCAAGGAGTACTCCTACGGCAGGCCCCTGGCCCGCCTCCACCCGGACACGACACCCTCGGGGAGCCCCGCATGACGGCCACGGAGAAGACCGACGTCCTCGTCGTCGGCAGCGGATTCGGCGGCGCCATCACCGCCTACCACCTCGCGGCGGGCGGTGCGCGCGTCACCGTCCTCGAACGCGGTCCCTGGCTGGAGACCGAGGAGCTCGAACACGACTTCCTCCTCGGCTCCTCGTACACCCGCGCCTTCGACTTCACCGTGGGCGACGGGATGAGCGTGCTCGGCGGCAACTGCGTGGGCGGCGGGAGCATGGTGTACTTCGCCGCGCTGCCCCGGGCGCCCCGGTTCGTCTTCGAGCGGCGGGGCTCGATCGGGCGGCGCATGTGGCCCTCCTCGATCAGCCGCGACACCCTCGACCCCTGGTACGACCGCGTCGCCGAGGCACTGGGGGTGCGTACCCAGGACTGGTCCGACGTCAGCTACGCGGGCGGGCTCTGGGGCGCGGCCTGCGACCACTCCGGGCGCACGGCCAACCCGGTCCCCGTCGCCATCGACAAGGACGCCTGCGTCAACTGCAACTGGATGATGGCGGGCTGCCGGTTCGAGGCCAAGAAGTCCCTGGTGTTCAACTACCTGCCCGCCGCCGTCGCACACGGGGCGCGGATCCGGCCGTTGCACGAGGTCCAGCGGCTGGAACGGCTCGACGACGGCGGATACCGGGTCCACTACAACGTCATCGACGACAGCGACTACCGGGTCACCACCGACTCGGGCGCCATCGACGCCAGGATCGTCGTGCTCGCGGCCGGGGCCGGAGCCACACCCGTCATCCTCAAGCGCTCCGAGGAGCGCCTGGGCACCATGCCGCACGCGGTGGGCCGCTACTTCTCCGGAAACGGAGAGCGGCTCAACACCGCCGTCATCAACGAGGACCGGGTCCGCGACGTCCTCGGCCTGTCCCGCGACGACGAACGCGCCTACGAGGCGTTCCAGGTCGGCAAGGGCCCCTGCGTGGCCAACTGGGACCGCCTCGACCCGGCGCTGCCGGAGTACTCCCGCTACTCGCTCGAACAGCTCTACTTCCCCCCGGCCCTGGGCACCATCCTCGCCCAGACCCCCGGCGCCCCGACACCGTCGTGGTTCGGCGCCGACAAGAAGGAGATGCTCCGCCGCTGGAAGTCCTGGCTGATCATCTTCACCATGAGCGAGGACGACAACGAGGGCGTCTTCGGCGCGCCCCCGCCCACGGGCAACGCCGTGCGCCTGTCCCAGCAGATGCTGGGCCGCGGTCCGCTCACCTACCGGCCCACGGCCAACACCTGGCACGGCTGGACGAGCGCCGACGCAGAGGTCAAGGAGATCCTGGAGAAGGACGGGATCGCGAGCGTCGCCCCCTGGACCAACGACCTGGTCGGGGCCTACACCGTGCACCCGCTGGCCTCGTGCCGGATCGGCGACGACCCGCACACCTCGGCCCTGGACGACCGGCACGAGCTGAGAGGCCACCCCGGGATCTTCGTCACCGACGGCTCCTCGGTGCCCGGAGCCCTCACCGTCAACCCGGCGATGACCATCGCCGCCCTCGCCGAGCGCTCCGTGCCCGGCATCGTCGAGGCTGCCCGAGCGCGCGGCGTCGACGTCACCTACGGCGCTCCCGCTCCCGACGGCGCCACGTCGGGGCGCGGGGGCGTCCTCCACCTGGCCGACCGGTCCTCGGCCTGACCGGACACTCCGACACGGGAGGAGGCCCCGTGCTCCGTTCCATCCTGCGGGCGGCCGTACGCCGGTCGCTGAACGAGGTGCGCCACATCCGTCCCGACCCACCGGGGCGGGCGCGCGGCCGGGCCGCCGACCTCCACCGCCGGGTGGAGCGGGACTTCGGCGTCCTCGCCCCGCCCGTGGCCATGCTCTCGCCCGCCCCGGAGTGCGCCGCGGCGACCTGGACGGCGCTGCGCGAGTCGCTCCTCGTGCCGGGGCGGACCACACGGGACGAGCGGGAGGCCGTCGCCACGGCCGTGTCCCGGGCCAACACCTGCCCCTACTGCGTGGAGGTGCACGGCGCGACCCTCGGCTCCCTCGACGGGACCGGGAACGGCGCCGACACCCCCGACCCGCGGTCGCTCAGACCGGTCACCCCCGCCGAGGGAGCCGAACTGGGCGCGGTCGAATTCACCTTCCACCACATCAACCGGCTGGTCAACGTCTTCCTGCCCGACTCGCCCCTGCCCGGCTTCGCGCCCGGGCCGGTACGGGGGCGGCTGCGGAGCGCCACGGGAGCGGTGATCGCCGCCCGAACGGGCCCGCCGCCGGCCCCCGACACGTCGTTGGAACTGCTGCCCCGGACCGCCCGGAACGCGCCCGTCCCCCCGGACCTGCGCTGGGCCGCAGGGGAACCGCGGATCCAGCGCGTCCTGGCCGGGGTGGCCGCCGCCGTCGACGAGGCCGGGGCCCGGGTCCTCCCGGGCTCCGTCCGGGACCTGGTTCACCAGCACCTCCGCGAGCACGGCACCGCCCCCGCAGGGGTCAGCCGCGCCTGGGCGGAGGAGCCCGTCGCCGCGCTGCCCGCGTCCGACCGGGCCCTGGGGCGGCTGGTCCTGCTCACCGCGCGCGCCTCCTTCCAGGTCGGCGACGACACCGTCGCCGAGTGCCGCCGCGTCGGACTCGACGACGCCGACCTGGTCAGGGCCGTCTCCTGGGCCGCGATGGCTGCGGCCCGCCACACCACCGCCCGCACCCTCGCATCCGTACCCCCCACCGAACCCAAGCAAGGGAACCAGACGTGAACAACCTGCCCAACGTCATCACCGAACTGCCCGCCGTCATCGACGACCTGGCCGCGGAGGCGGCCCAGATCGACGCCCTGGTGGCCGACCTGGACCCGGCCGACTGGGCGCGCGAGACCCCGGCCCCGGGGTGGACCGTGGCCCACCAGGTCGCCCACCTCTCCTTCGTCTTCCGGCTGGCCGGGACCGCGGCCTTCGACGCCGACGCCTTCGCCGCCATGACGGCCGAGGCCGGCAAGGATTTCGACGGGGCGGTGAACGCGGTCCTGCGGACCTACCCCCTGGACGACCCCGGGAAGCTGCTCGCCCGCTGGCGCGCCGACCGCGACTTCGCGGTGGAGGCGCTCGCGGCGGCCCCCGCCGACCAGCCTGTGCCCTGGCTCGTGCGTCCCATCCCCCCGGGCGTCCTGGCCTGCGCGGGCATGATGGAGGTCCTCGCCCACGGCCAGGACATCGCCGACACGCTGGGCGTCGTCCCCGAGCGCACCGACCGGATCGGCAACGTGGTCGGGTTCGCCGTGATGGTCTGGGAGTTCGGCTACCAGTCCCGGGGGCTCACCCCGCCGGACACCGAGTTCCGCTTCGAGCTCACCTCGCCCTCGGGCGACAAGTGGGAGTTCGGCCCCGCCGAGGCCGAGCAGCGGATCACCGGGGACGCCGCCGACTTCTGCCTGCTCGTCACCCGCCGCCGCCACCGCGACGACCTCGACGTCTCCGCGGTCGGAGCCGACGCCGACCACTGGCTCGACATCGCCCAGGCCTACCGGGGCCCGGCCGGGCCCGGCCGGAAGCCCGGCCAGTTCTCGTCCTGACCCGTCCGGAGCGGAGGGGCCCGTCCGGGGCGGCGTCCGCCCCGGACGGTCCCCGCGTGAGAAGTGGAGCGTTCCCGTATGAACCGACCGATGACAGGCCGGGAGTACGTCGACAGCCTGAGGGACGACCGCGAGGTCTACCTCCACGGCGAGCGTGTGAAGGACGTCACCGTCCACCCGGCCTTCCACAACCCCGTGCGGATGACCGCCCGGTTGTACGACGCCCTGCACGACCCCGAGACCAACGGTGATCTCGTCGCGCCCACCGACACGGGTTCGGGCGGGTTCACCCACAAGTTCTTCACCGCGTCCCGCTCCGTGGACGACCTCGTCGCCGACCAGCGGGCCATCGCGGCGTGGTCGCGGCTGAGCTACGGGTGGATGGGACGCAGCCCCGACTACAAGGCGTCCTTCCTCGGCACCCTCGGAGTCAACGCCGACTACTACGCGCCCTTCGAGGAGAACGCGCGCCGGTGGTACAGGGAGTCCCAGGAGAGGGTCCTGTACTGGAACCACGCCATCATCCACCCGCCGGTCGACCGGAACCGCTCCCCCGACGAGGTCTCGGACGTGTTCGTCCGCGTCGAACGGGAGACGGACGCGGGTGTGGTCGTCAGCGGCGCCAAGGTGGTGGCCACGGGGTCGGCCCTCGCGCACTACAACTTCGTCGCCCACTACGGACTGCCGATCAGGCGCCGGGAGTTCGCGCTGGTGGCGACCATTCCCATGGACGCCCCGGGGGTGAAACTGCTGTGCCGTCCCTCCTACACCGCTGCGTCGGCCGTCACCGGCAGTCCGTTCGACCACCCCCTGTCCTCGCGCCTGGACGAGAACGACACGATCCTGGTGCTCGACAAGGTGCTCGTCCCCTGGGAGAACGTGTTCGTCTACGGCAACGTCGGCAAGGTCCAGATGTTCGCCGAGCACTCGGGGTTCACGGAGAGGTTCACCTTCCACGGCTGCACCCGCCTGGCGGTGAAGCTGGAGTTCATCGCCGGCCTCCTCGCCAGGGCGCTGGAGATGACCGGCACGCACGAGTACCGGGGAGTCCAGAGCCGCCTGGGCGAGGTGCTCGCCTGGAAGGACCTCTTCTGGGGCCTGTCCGACGCGGCGGCCCGCAACCCCGTCGAGTGGCGTGACGGCGCGCTGCTGCCCAACCGGCGCTACGTCATGGCCTACCGGTGGTTCATGCAGGTCGGCTACCCCCGCGTGGTGGAGATCGTCCGACAGGACGTCGCCAGCGCCCTCGTGTACGTCAGCTCCGGGGTGGAGGACCTGCTGTCCCCCGAGGTGCGGCCCTACCTCGACAGGTACGTCCGCGGGACGGGCGGGGCGGGGGCCGAGGAGCGCACCAAGGTCATGAAGCTGCTGTGGGACGCCACGGGGACGGAGTTCGGCGGGCGCCACGAACTCTACGAACGCAACTACGCGGGCAGCCACGAGAACACCCGGATCGAACTCCTCCGGTCGCAGGTCTCCTCGGGGGAGATGGACGCCTTCAAGGAGTTCGTCGACACCTGCATGGGAGAGTACGACCTGACCGGGTGGACCGTTCCCGACCTGCGTTCCTTCAACGGACTGCGGGAGGCCGGCAGGGACCTGCTCCGCGACGGATCCGACGACGTGTGAGACGGGAGGGGCGGGGCGCACCGACGGTGCGCCCCGCCCCTCCCGTCTCACACGTCTCAGCCTCCTTCCCGCTCCGCGTCCTGGCCCCCGCCCTGGGGCCTGCGGCGGCGCCTGCGCGTCGGCCGGTGGCGCCGGGCGCCGTGCCCCACCAGCATCGGCGCCTCGGCGCCACCGTCGTCGTCCGGGCCGTCCCCGACCTCGACGGAGATCAGCGCGGTGCCCACCGCGGCGACGGTCCCCTCCTCCACCAGGAGTTCGGTGACGACTCCGGTGAAGGGGCAGGGCAGTTCCACGGCGGACTTGGCGGTCTCGACCTCGACCACCGGCTGGTTCACGTCCACCCTGTCCCCGGAGGCGACCAGCCACCGGAGGATCTCCGCCTCGGTGAGCCCCTCACCCACGTCGGGCAGGCGGAAGTAACGTCGTCCCATACGCCTCACCAGGTCCGGTCGACCGCGTCCAGGACGCGGTCCAGGTCGGGCAGGTAGTGGTGTTCCAGACGGGAGGGCGGGTAGGGGGCGCAGAATCCGCCCACCCGCCGGACCGGAGTGCGCAGCGCGTCGAAGCAGTGCTCGGTGACCCTCGCGGCGACCTCCGCACCGTACCCCCCGAAGACCGGGGCCTCGTGCACCACCACGCACCCGCCGGTCCTGGCCACCGACGCGGCCACCGTCGCCGTGTCCAGGGGGTTGAGCGAGCGCAGGTCGATCACCTCCAGGGAACGCTCCTCGTCGGCCTCGGCCGCGTCCAGGCAGGTGCGTACGGTCGGCCCGTAGGCCAGGAGGGTGGCGTCAGAGCCCTCGCGCACGACGACGGCGCGGTCCATGGCCGGCGCGGAGCCCAGGTCCGTGTCGACGGGGCCCCGCTCCCAGTACAGCTGTTTGGGCTCGAAGAACACGACCGGATCCGGGCAGGCCACGGCTTGGCGGATCATCGTGTGCGCGTCCGCCGGTGTGGAGCAGGCCACGACCCGCAGGCCGGGGGTGTGGGTGAAGTAGGCCTCGGGGGACTCGCCGTGGTGCTCGGCCGCGCCGATGCCGCCCCCGAAGGGGATCCGGATGACCAGGGGGAGGTGTGCGGCCCCCCGGGTACGCGAGGACAGGTGGGCGAGCTGGGTGGTGATCTGGTTGAACGCGGGGAAGACGAAGCCGTCGAACTGGATCTCGCAGACCGGCCGCAGTCCACGCAGGGCCATCCCGACGGCCGTGCCGACGATCCCCGCCTCCCCCAGCGGCGTGTCCATGACACGGTCCGAGCCGAACTCGGCGGCCAGGCCGTCGGTCACCCGGAAGACCCCGCCGAGGGTGCCCACGTCCTCGCCCATGACCAGGACGGCGGGGTCGTCCGCCAGGGCCGCGCGCAGGCCGGTGTTGAGCGCCCGCGACAGGGACATCGTCGTCCCCGTCGAGGGCTCGGTCGTCGTCGTCATGGGGTCTCCTCGAACGAGTCCAGGTAGTCGGCGTACCAGCCCCGCTCCTCCGCGACGAGCGGGTGCGTCTGCGCGTAGACGTGCTCCCAGATCTCCCCGGGCCGGGGGTCGGGCAGGGTCCGGCAGGCGTGTCGCAGCTCCCGGGCCAGGGCGTCGCAGTCCTCGTCGACGGAGGCCAGGAACTTCTCCGGATCCGTGTCGGTCCGCGACAGGTGCGTCCTCAGCCGCGCCAGGGGGTCGCGCCGGAGCCAGACCCGCTCCTCCTCGGCCGTCCGGTAGCGCCGCGGGTCGTCGGACGAGGTGTGCGGCCCCATGCGGTAGGTGACGGCCTCCACCAACGTCGGGCCGTGCCCGGACCGGGCCCGAGCCAAGGCGTCGCGGACCACCGCCCGGCACGCCAGCACGTCGTTGCCGTCCACCCGGACTCCGGGGAAACCGAACCCCCGCGCCCGTTCCGCGAGCGGCACGGCGGACTGCCGCTCCACCGGTTCGGAGATGGCCCACTGGTTGTTCTGGCACACGAAGACCACGGGGGCGCGCCGGGCGGCCGCCCAGACGAAGGCCTCGTTGACCTCGCCCTGGCTCATGGCGCCGTCGCCCAGGTACGCGATCGCCGCGTCGGCCGTTCCCTGGGCCGCCGCACCCATGGCGTACCCGACGGCGTGCAGGGCGTGGCCGCCCACGACGACGGAGTAGGGGTGCAGCCGGTACTCCCGCGGATCCCACCCCGAGTGAGCGACGCCCCTGAAGTGCGCCAGCAGCGCCGCCGGAGGCACCCCGCGGCACCAGGCGACGCCGTGGTCGCGGTAGGTGGGGAACGCCATGTCCCCGGGGAGCAGGGAACGGGCGGATCCGACCTGGGCCGCCTCCTGGCCGCTCAGGGGGGTCCACACCGCGAGCTCCCCCTGCCTGGCCAGGGCCAGGCACTCGGTGTCCAGGCGCCGGACCATCGCCATGTCCCGGTACAGGCCCCGGATCTGCGCCTCGTCGAAGTCGGCCCGCAGGTCGGGGTGGTCCCGGTAGACGCCCTCGGCGTCCAGCAGCCGCAGGGGCTGCCCCTCCGCCCCGCTCACTGCCGGACCCCCGTCACACGCCGGTCCACCTCGGCGGCCAACGCGCTGACGGTGGGGGAGTCCAGCAGGACGTTGACACCCAACGCCACGCCGGTCTCCGCCTCCAGCCGGTTCAGGAGGCGCACGGCCAGGAGGGACTGACCGCCGAGCTGGAAGAAGTCGTCGTCGGGTCCGACGTCCCGCGCGCCGATCACATCGGCGAACAGGGCGCACACCGTCTTCTCCGTGGCCGTGCGCGGAGTCTCCCTGCCGCCGCCCCGGTCGGCGGTGACGGGGGGCAGCGCGGCGCGGTCCACCTTCCCGTTGGGGGTCAGCGGCAGCGCCGACATCACCGCGAACCCCGCGGGGACCATGTAGTCGGGCAGCAGACTCCTGAGCAGGGCACGCGCCTCGTCCAGGTCCACCACGCGCCCGGCCGCGGGAACGACGTAGGCGGCCAGCCGCGTGTCCCCGGGGCGGAACTCCCTCGGCACGACGGTGGCGTGCGCGACCTCGGGCATCCCGGACAGGATCGCCTCGACCTCGCCCGGCTCGACGCGGAAGCCGCGGATCTTCACCTGCTGGTCCATCCGGCCCACGTACTGGATCATGCCGTCGTCGGTCCACCGGGCCAGGTCCCCGGTCCTGAACGTGCGCCGGCCGGAGCCGTCGGGCGCCCGCGTGAACCGCTCGTCGGTCAGGTCCGGGCGGCCGAGGTAGCCGAGCGACAGGCGCGGGCCGCTCAGGTGGAGTTCACCCGTCACCCCCTTCGGGACCGGTCGGCCCTCCTCGTCGAGGATGCGCGCGTCGACGCCGGCCATCGGGCGCCCCACGGGCAGCCGGGTTCCGGGGTCTGGCGGTTCGGGGACGGGCGCGCTGACGGTGAACAGCGTCGTCTCCGTGGCACCGTAGGTCGTGCGGACCACCACGTCGGGACAGGCGGTCATGACACGCCTGACCGCGTCAGCGGAGACCACGTCACCGCCGGTCAGGACCTCGCGGACCGGTGCCAGGCAGTCGGGGTCCTCCTCGGCCACGACCCGGAACAGTCCGGCCGTGAGGTGCAGCCCGGTGATCTCGTGCTCGCGGAGCAACCGGCGCAGGTCGGTGACCCCGACGGGCCCCGGCGGTGCCACCACGACGGTGCCGCCCCGCAGCAGCGGTACCAGTACCTCGTAGGTGGAGACGCTGAAGGCGTGCGGCGCCACCATGAGGACGCGCAGGTGGTGTCCGGTGTCCCAGCAGGGGTCGCGCACGAAGTCGAGCACGTTGGAGTGGCTGACGCACACGCCCTTCGGCTCCCCCGACGATCCGGAGGTGAACATGACGTAGGCGGGGGAGTCGGGGGAGACCTCCGCGGTTGGCGCGGCGGCCGTGTCGGCGGTGCCTGGCGCCCGGGCGGTCCCGCCGTCGTCCACGACGAGGGCCCCGCGGGTCAGCTCCGGGCGGGCCGACACCGAGGCGCGGTCGGCCAGGACCAGGGGACGGCCCGCCCGTTCGAGGATCCGCTCCAGCCGTGGGTCGGGGTGGGCGTCGTGCAGCGGGAGGTAGCAGGCGCCCGCCTTGAGGACGGCCAGCACGGCGGTGAACAGCGCGGTGGACCTCTCCATGAGGAGTGCCACCGGATCCCCCGGTCGCACCCCCGCGGCCCGCAGGCGCAGCGCCAGCCGGTCGGAGTCCTGCGCCAGCTCCCGGTAGCTCGTACGCCGACCGCCCGAGACCACCGCGACGGAGTCGGGGGCCTCACGGGCCCTGAGGGAGAAGAGGTCGTGTGCGGTGTCAGGTGTCATCTCGGCCCTCCGAGGATCGCGGGTCGTGCGGGTGTGCCTCGCCCCGGCTGAGCACGTCCCCGGCCCGTTGCGAGGCGAGCAGGAGCCGTTCCCTCGGCTCCGTGCCGTCGGTGAGGATGTCGTGCACCGCCCGGGTCATCTCGTCCTGGATCTCGTCGAAGCCGCTGAGGACCGCGCCGAGCGTCTCGGGCGCCCCGGAGGAGGCGGAGAGCGCGTCGGCGGCCACGCGCTCGTGCGGGTGTTGGGCGAACCAGCCCTCGCGTTCGAGCAGTTCGACCGAGGAGCGCGTCACCGGGACGGAGCGCACCCGGCGGTGCCGCGCGGCGATGTTCTCGGGGGACAGGAGGTACTGGAGGAACGCCAGGGCGGCGTCCTCGACCCGAGGGTCGAGCCCCGAACACAGCCAGAGCGAGTCGCCGCCGACCATGGTCCCCGCGCGCGGCCGGTCGCCGTTGTACGGCAGGGGGGCCAGGGCCACGGAGAAACCCTGTTCCCGACCGGTCCCGACCATCTGCTCGGCGTCCACGGAGGAGCTCAGCACGAAGGCCGTCCGCTGTTCGGCGAACACCGCGAAGTTGTCCCGCCAGCTGGCGAACCCCGGCCCGTCCCCCCAGTTCCCGGTGTACAGGTACAGGCCGTCCGAGTGCAGGCGCCGGCACCAGTCGACGTAGGCCAGCATCGCCTCCGAGGTCAGGTCCACCGTCCTGGCCCGGCCGTGCCTGCCGTTGGCCCCGTCCGCCAGGAGGGCGCCCTGCAGGGCGACGAACTGCTGGATGATCCACCCGTGGTTGGGCCAGGTCACCCCGTGCGGGGGGCCGCCCGGGGCGGCGGTGACCCTGCGGCACGCCTCCTCCAGCTCCGCCCAGGTCCTGGGCAGGTCGGACACGCCCGCGGCGCGCAGGAGGGAGGTGTTGGCGTACAGCAGCGTGGTGGAGGTGAGCAGCGGCATCGCCGTGAACGAGCCGTCGTAGCTGTAGTAGTCGCGCACGGCCGGGATGAGGTCGTCGTGGACGACGGGCACGCCCAGGATCTCGCTCCGACCTCCGACGGCCTTGTCGATCGGAGTGAACAGGGGTGTTCCGTCGTCGAGGACGGCGTCCCTCGCCTCCTGCGCGGCGGAGTAGAAGTACTGGACGACGGCCGGCCGCGCTCCGCGGGCGACCGACTCGCGTACGGCCGAGGGGTGGGAGCGGAAATCGTGGGTGGAGATGTCCACCCGGATGTCGGGGTGCTCGTGCTCGAACCTGCGGGCCGCCTCCCGTATCCCGTCACTGTGGTCGGGGAGCGGGTACTCGTTGAGCCAGACCTCCACACGCGTGCGTGAGGTGTCCGTGCCCGATGGGACCTCCGACGTCATGGGGTTTCCTCCGGTCAGTAGGTGATGACGGCGCGGAAGCGTGTCCGGCCCTCGACCATGCGGTTGACGGCCTCGGCGACCCTCTCCTTGGAGAAGGTCTCGACCATGGCGCTCACCCGGCCCGACGCGGCCATGTCCAGGGCCTCGGCCAGCCGCTCGGGGCCCGCCTGGGTGCTGCCGATGATCTGCTGCCCCCGTGCCCAGAGGGGGCTGCGGGCTCCGAGGGTGAAGGTGCCCTCGGGGTCGATGCCCACCAGGACGAACCGCCCCCTGGCGTTGAGGCCCTGGAGCGCGTCCGACGACTGCCGGTGGTCCGGGGTGGCGGCCACGATGACGTCCGCGCCGCCGACGGCGCGCAGCCCGGCTCCGTCGGAGACGACCTCGTCAGCCCCCAGCACGGACGCGAGCTCGGCCTTGTCCGGGGACCGGGTGACCGCGATCGTCTCGAAGCCGCAGGTCCGCGCGTACTGGAGCGCCAGGTGCCCGATCCCGCCGATGCCGACGACGGCCACCCGGTCGAGCGGTTGGGGTCGGGCATCGACGAGCGCGCTCCAGGCCGTGTAGCCCGCGCACAGGATCGGTGCCGCGGCGGTGTAGGAGAGGCTCTCGGGAAGGAGCGCGGTCCCGTCGGCCGCGGCGACGATGTACTCGGCGTGTCCCCCCTGGACGGTGACCCCGGTGGCCCGGGGCGCCGCACAGGCCATGGCGGTCAACCCGGTGAGGGAGGTGTCGCGGGAGCAGTGCTCGCAGCGTCCGCAGGACGCCTGGACCCACGGAACCCCGACCCTGTCGCCGACACCGCGGGTCGTCACGCCCGCTCCCACCTCCACGATCTCGCCCACGGCCTCGTGCCCGGTGATGATCGGCCCGTCCCCGAGAAAGGGAAACGCTCCCCGGCCGATCAGGACGTCGTTGTGGCACAGACCGCATGCGTGGACTCGTACGAGGACCTCGCACGGTCCGGGGGACGGGCGGGGGACCTCGGTGATCTCCCATTCCTTCCCCGGGCTTGGTACGACCGCAGCCTTCATGAAAATTCCTCCCCAGGAGTTTTGCTGCGCCGATCCTAAGTCCATTCTTCTGGTCGGCTTGTTCGTCGTTGCTCTTATTTTTTTGCAACAGGAAACCCCGTGGCCGAATCAGATATGAAACGACCACGGGGCCTTTTCGGCGGCTTGTCGGCCGGATCAGCCGGAGCTGTCCCCGGCAGGGTCCCGCACGTCGTCGCCGGGGGCCGCCTCCGCGGCCGCGTCGCCACGGGGCGTGCGCAGGACGAGCATGGCGAGGGCGGCCAGGCACACGAAGATCACGGCTCCGACCACCCCGGCGGCGTTCAGCCCCGAGGTGAAGGCGGACTGCGCGGAGGAGAGCAGCGCCTCCCCGGCGCCTCCGCCGAGCTCCGCGGAGGCCTCCGCGGCCCCCGGCAGCGTCTCGCCCGCGTTGCCCGGTGCGCCCTCGGGGAAGGCGTCGGCCATCGCCCGCCGGTAGACGACGGCGCTCAGGGTGCCGATCAGGGCGAGCCCGAGGGTGGAACCGAAGTGGTTGGCGGTCTCCGACATGGACGCCGCGGACCCCGCCTTCTCCTGGGGCGCCGAACTCACCACCAGGTTCGCGCCCAGGGCCACCACGGGCCCGGCGCCCAGGTGCGCCACCGAGATGCCCGCGACGACCAGGAGCGCTCCGCCCGTGACGGGGGCCTGGCTGATCATGAGGAAGCCGGCCGTCCCGAGCACCAGCCCTCCGGCGATCACGGCACCGGGGCTCATCCTCCTGGTGAGCATCGGCGCCGTCAGGGAGCCCACGGCGATCGAGAGTCCGGCCGGGGCCAGCCACAACCCGGCCTGGCCGGGGGAGAACCCTTCCACGGACTGTACGTACTGGCTGACCAGCAGGAACGTTCCGGCCAGGGAGACAGCGGTGAAGAGCATGGCCAGCAGTGCGCCGCTGAAGCGGCGTTCGGCGAACAGGCGCAGGTCCAGGAGCGGATCGTCCAGGCGCAGCTGCCGCCGTACGAACACGACCGCGAAGACCAGGCCGACCAACAGCGCCGCCCCGGAGAGGGTCGCCGTGTCGAGGCCGTGGACCGCGACCTCCTTGACGGCGAAGACCACGGGCAGGACCGCGGCGAGGGAGAGCACCGCGCTCGGCAGGTCGATCCGACTGGCGCCGGGGTTGCGGAACTCGGGGAGGACCAGGGGGCCGGAGACGAGCAGCAGGACCATGACGGGAACGCCGAGGAGGAAGGCCGACCCCCACCAGAACAGCTGGAGGAGGACACCGCCGACGACCGGTCCCAGGGCCGCGCCGGACATCATGCTGCTCACCCAGATGCCGATGGCCAGGCCCCGCTGGCGGTCGTTCTGGAAGAGGGTCGTGATCAGGGACAGGGTGGACGGCATCATCGCCGCTCCGGCGACGCCGAGCAGGCCGCGGGCGACGATCATCGTCTCGGGGGTGGGCGAGTAGGCGGCGGCGACCGAGGCGGCGCCGAAGCACGCCGCGCCGATCAGCAGGAGGCGCCGACGCCCGATCCGGTCGCCCAGCGAGCCCATGGTGATCAGGAAACCGGACAGCATGAAGCCGTACATGTCCGTGATCCACAGCTGCTGGGTGCTACTGGCCCCCAGGTCGGCGCTCAGGTGGGGCAACGCCAGGAACAGGACACCGATGTCCAGGGAAACGAGGAGTGTCGGCAGTACCAGGACCACGAGGCCGAACCATTCTCGGAGTCCTGCTCGCGGGGCGGATTCGGGTTGCGCTGAATCTTTCATGGGCCCTTCTCAGGGGGGATGTTGGGAGTTCGCTCTTATTTTGCGCGAAGGACGATTCAAAATTTCGTCATGAAAAGATGCGAGCGCATGTTATCAAAGGTATTCTGTCGTGTCATCCGAATCTTTGGTATTTACTTATGTCTCACTTGTCCCTTATTGTCCGTTTTGCGGTCGGGTGTGTTCTACCGTGTCCGAATCGGCAGCGCGGCCAAACCGTTCATGATGAACGTGCTCTGCCGCTTCAGGTCGGCCGGAGGCACGGCCAGCCGCATCTCGGGAAAGCGCTGGAACAGCATGGTGAGGGCGATCTCCGCCTCCAACCGGGCCAGGGGCATGCCCACACAGCGGTAGACGCCGTGCCCGAAGGACAGGTGGCGCTTGTCCGCCCGGCCGGGGTCGAACACGTCGGCGCTTTGTCCGTGTACCGACGGGTCCCGGCCCACGGCCGCGTAGTGGACGAGGACGGGCTCGCCGCGGGGAACGGTCACACCGGCCACCTCGACGTCCTCGACCGCGAAGCGGAACGGCAGATGGGCGACCGGGGCCTGGACGCGCAGGGTCTCCTCGATGACGCTCTCCCAGGTCAGGCGGCCCTCCATCACGGCCGCGCGGTGCTCGGCATGGGTCAGGAGCTCCGCGGTCGCGTTGGTGAGCAGGTTCTTGACGGGTTCCGTGCCGGTGGAGACCAGCAACAGGACCGTGCCCATCAACTCGGTTCCGCTGAGCCGTGAACCGTCCTCGTCGCGCGCCCGGATCAGCGCGCTGACCAGGTCGTCCTCGGGATCCTCCCGCTTGGCCGCGATCAGGTCGCCGGCGATCTCGTGGACCCGCTCCATGCTGGTCACGGTCTCGTAGGAGGTGTTCGTGGTGTCCACGTTGGCCTCCCCGCCGCGGAACAGGTCGGTGCGCATCCGCTCCGGCACACCGAGCAGTTCGCAGATGACGTGGAGCGGCAGCGGCTCGGCGAAGCCCGCTCTCAGATCCACCGGGCCGTTCTTCCCGGTGGCTTCCAGGCCGTCGAGCAGCCGCGCGGTCACCTCGGCGATACGCGGGCGGAGGGAGGTGATCCGCCTGGCGGTGAAGGAACCGGTCACCAGGCGGCGGAGCCGGGCGTGGTCCTCCCCGTGGGTCGTTGTCAGGTTCTCCATCAGGGCCCACCCGATCAGGGGGAAGTCGGGGTCGAGGGTGCCCTCCGCGAACGCCGTCCAGTGCTTGCGCGGGTCCTTGGAGAACCGGGGGTCGGCCAGGACCCGCCTCGCCGCCTCGTAGCCCGTCACCGACCAGGCCCGGACACCTCCGGGAAGCTCGATCTCCGAGACCGGTCCGAGCGCGCGGATCCGTTCGGCCTCACCGTGGATGTCGGTGCCCGCGGGGTCGATGGCCACCGTCGTTCGGGATCCCATGGCAACTCCTTCGTGTCAGGTACAGCAGGGGTGCGCGTCGCCGCGGAAGAGCCCGGAGGGGTCCGTGCGGCGGCGCACCCCGGCGACGCGCCGCGCGGTCTCCTCGGACAGCGCGGGCGCACCGTCCGATCCGGCGAAGGTGGGTGCGGTACGGCCGGTGTCCCAGGGGGAGAGGCGCCGCCGGACGTCGGAGAGCCTGGCGCTGACCTCCCCCGGATCCCGGACGACGACGCCGCCCGCAACGTAGGCGTGGGCGGCGTCGAACCGGTCCACGGCGCCCCCCGGGACGTCCGGCGAGGACAGGGCGCCGCCGAGGTGGCGGAGTTCGAGGTTGGCCACGGGCGCGGAGGCGTCCTCCAGAGCCGTCTCCAGGAACAGGCCGGCCCCCTCCTCCCCGGTCTCCCGTAGCAGCATGTGGTCGTTGACCAGCGGCAGCGGGTCGACGGGGTCCATGTGGGAGAGCGGAACCTCGGTGGGGGTCGCGGCACGCCACGTGTCCAGCAACGGCCGGGCGGCCGCCCGCAGCGGGCCGAGCAGGGACTCGGCCGCCGCGGCCGCGTCCTGCCCCGAACCGTCCGGGACGGCGGTCCCGTCGACGCACAGCACCGGACCGCCCCGGAGTTCGCGGGGGACACCGGGGGCGTCGGGGAGCCGCATCACCCTGAGGGAGGTGGTCACCGTCCCGGGGGCGCCGGGAAGCCACTCCCGCCACGCCCGGAGCACGCGCTCGGCGTCCCGGGGGCGCCAGAAGGCGGCGCCGGTGACCACCTCGGTGAGCGGGAAGAGGTCGATCTCGACGGCGGTGACCACCCCGAGCCCCCCGCCCCCGCCCCGCAGGGCCCACAGCAGCTCCGGGTCGGTCGACGCGTCGACCCGGACGGTTCCGCCGTCGGCGGTGACCAGCTCCACCGCGCGGAGGCCGTTCGAGGCGACCCCGCGGAACCGGCCGTAGGAGCTCAGTCCCCCGCGCAACAGGTAGCCCACCACCCCGACCACGGGTGAGGAACCGTGGGCCGCGGCCAGCCCGTGGGGCGCGCAGGCGTCGACCACCTCGCCCCAGGTGGTCCCTGCGGGCACACGGGCCCGCCGGGACCGGGCGTCGACGCCCACCCCTCCGCCGATCAGGGTGCGCACCAGCAGCGCGTCCCCCATGTCCGGGCCCGAGCCCGAGGCGTGTCCCGTCGCGTGGGTCCGGACGGCGAGCCCCTTGTCGGCGGCCCGGCGGACCGCGGTGCGCACCTCCTCCACGGAGCGGGCCGTGACCGCGTACGCCGGGCGCGCGGGCTGCGCGGTGTTGAACACCCGCGTGGCCTCCGCGTAGCCCCGCTCACCCGGTGCCGACCCCGCCGGGTCCCACGTCCGGGGCATCACGCGGCTCCGAAGCGGACCCGCGCCAGGTCGCGCATGGCCCGGGTGGGCAGGAACACGGAGATGCCGGTGTGCCCGTGGAGCGTCGACAGGTCGCGCCACACCCGCTCGATCCGCTCCCCGTCGCGGACCGCACTCGACCCCGCGGTGGGGAACAGGTAGCCCTCGACCGCGCGCCAGGACAGCAGGATGATCTGGCGGCACATCGTCGCGAGCCGCAGGTCCTGTTCACGGGTGAAGGCCTCGGGTCCCTCCTCGCACAGGTCCTCCCACTGGCGGACGGCGTCGGAGATCGCGGCCCCGGCCGTGTCGATCAGTCCGACGGCCTCCCCGTACCACGACTGGTAGTCGGGATCCTCGCCCCGGCCCACGATGGGGGGCAGGAGCGTGACCCGGGACCGCATGAGCTCCTCGTAGGCGTCGAGCGCGCCCTGGGCCATCCCGACCGACAGCGCGGCGATCTCCAGGTTCATGAAGCTCAGGGGGCCGCCGCCGTAGTGGGGGCCGTGCAGCTTCCGCCCCGGGAGATCGTCGGCCGCCGACACCTCGCTCATGTGGACGGGCAGGGTCCAGTGGTCCGGGACGCGCGCCGCCCGCAGCGCGACACCGTGGGATCCGCTCCCGCGCAGTCCGAGCTGCCCGCCCCAGTCGTCGAGCCGCTCCCACTGATCGCGCGGGGCGACGAACAGCAGGGGCGAGGGGGGAGCGCCGTCCTCACCGGGCACCAGGGCGTGCCCCATGAAGTGGGTCGCGTAGGGGGAGCCGGAGCAGTACCGCCAGGTCCCCTCGATCTCCCAACCGCCGTCGGGCAGCCGCCTGGCCTCGCCCCCCGGCACGATGGTGGCGGGGCAGACGAAGTCCCCGGCGGCGAGGATCTCCGCCTGGGCCCGTTCCCCGAAGAGCGTGCCCACCGCGAGGGCGTGGGTCGCCCCCAGGCAGTACATCCACCCGGTGGAGGGGCAGGCGCGCGCCAGGGTCCGCGACACCTCCAGGAAGGTGCGGACCCCCATCTCCAGGCCGCCGAACCGGCGCGGCACCAGGATCCGGTAGAAACCGGCGTCGGCGAACGCCTCGTGCGTCTCGCGCGAGTAGTGGGTCCGCCGTTCGGTGTCCGCCTGGGCCTCGACCAGACGCGGCGCCAAGGCCTCCGCGCGGGCGACCATGTCCCGGTGGGTCGGTGCGGGGGCGGCGGGTGTGTCCCCGCCGCGCTCCGTGGGGCTCCCGGTGACTGTCATCGTGCTCGGCTCCTCAGTCCGTGTGCCAGCTCGTCAAGCAGCCTCACACGCTGGGGAGGAACGTGACGTCTCACCGATTGCGCAGCGCCGCGTCCGGTCGTCCCCGTGTCGTCCCTGGTGGGGAGGCAAGTGGAGAGAAGAGCGCCGGCCGGTCGCTTGTTAGCGTTCGTGGACGGGGCGGCCCTCCGGGCGCCGTAGGGCCGGGCCGCGCCGTCTCCGGAAACCGTCGAGAGGTGACGCACCGTGACCGTGAGAACGACCGACGTCCAGGTGGAGCGGGACCGTCTCCCGCTGTCCTTCAACCAGCAGTTCGTCAGCGTCTTCGACGGAGGGGACGAACACGGCCCGTTCGGTCCCCGGTACCACATCGTGCACGGATGGCGGCTGCGCGGGCCGGTGGACGCCTCCGACCTGCGAGCGGCCCTGGACGACGTGGTCGCACGCCACGAGGCGCTGCGCACCGTGATCGTCAGGGATGGGGAGGAGTACCACCAGCGCGTCCTGGCCCCGGGCCCGGTCCGGCTGGAGGAGCGCACGCTGGTGGCGGGGACCCCCGGGGAGCGGGCGCGACAGGCCGAGGACCTGGTGAGCGAGGTCGAGGCGGGGACCAAGGCCGCGGACGAGGTGCCGCACCTGCGCGCCGTGCTGGCCAGGTTCGACGACCGGGACGCGGTGCTCGTCCTATTGGTGCACCACATCGCCACCGACGGATGGTCGGTCAGGGTGATCGTGCGGGACCTCGCCGAGCACTACGCGGCCCGTCGGGAGGGCAGGCCCCCCGCCGTGCCCGATGTGCCCCAGTACTGCGAGCACGTGCGGGAGGAGCGGGTCCGGGCCGAGCACGACGAGGCCGGCGCCGCGTACTGGCGGCGCAGGCTCGACGGGGCGCGGCTCACGGCGACGCCCACGGACCACCGGAGGTCACAGGGCCTGGAGCCCAGGACCGCGATCCACCGGTTCCACATCGGAGCGCAGCGCTTCCGGCCCGTCCTGGACCTCGCCGCGCGGAGCCGCAGCACACCGTTCATGGTGCTGTTGACCGGCTACGGCATCCACCTGTCGCGTCTGACGGGGGTCACCGACCTCGTGGTGCCCACCTTCACCCCCGGACGGCCGGACCCGCGCTTCCACGACACGGTGGGCCCGTTCTTCAACTTCCTTCCGCTGCGCACCGACATCCGGGACTGCGCCACGTTCGGGGAGGTACTGCGTCGCACACGTACGGCGTGCGGTGAGGACTACGTCCGGGACATCCCGGCGGTCCGCGTCTTCGCCGAGGCGCCCCGGCTGATGGAACCGGGTATGGCCGACGACGCCGCGCCGGTGGTCTTCCAGGTCTTCCCGACGCCGTACCCGCTGGACGGCGAGTCGTTCGCCGGGGTGGAGTTCGCCGAGATCCAGGACCGGACGACCTCGGTGGAGCGGGGGGCGGACGTCCCCGACGGCGCCCTGTGGACGATCCACCTGCCGCCCGAGGGCGCGATGTTCGGTTCGATCCAGTACCGCACCGACCTGTTCGAGGAGTCGACCGTGGCCGCGGCCGCGGAGAGTTTTTGCCGCACGCTCCTGGACGGGGCGGCGGACCCGGACGCGCGCCTGTGACACGGCACCGGTGACCCCGCACGGGCCGCGGCTCCCGTACCGCTCGGTACGGGAGCCGCGGCCGTCACACGCCCGGACTCACCCCGCGTCCCGTTCCGCGGTGATGATCAGGAACGTCTCCGGGCTCCGCTCGTCGCGGACCGACATCCCCGCCGCGCGCAGCCACGAGACGATGTCATCGCGCTCGAACAGCGGCATGCCGTCGGGGAAACCCGGGAAGTTCTGGGTCGTCTGGAAGTGGCGGTAGACCGGGTCCGGGGAGCGCAGGAAGGTCATCAGGGTGAAGGTGCCTCCCGGCCGCAGACAGCGTCCGACCTCGGTGATGACGCGCTTCGGATCCGGCATGGCCTGCAGGGAGTTCCAGCAGTTCACGGCACCCAGGGAGGCGTCCTCGAACGGCAGGTCGAGGGCGCTGGCCCGCACGGACTCCACGTTCGGCAGGCGCCGGCGCAGCCACGCGAGCATCGAGGGGTTGGCGTCCAGCGCGACGACCCGCTCCGCGCCCACCGCGTCGGCGACGACGGCCGTCCACCGGCCCGCTCCCGCCGCCAGGTCGAGAACGGGTCCCGCGACCGGGCGCAGGTGGTCGGTGAGGTAGGCGTCCTCGTCGGCCGGGGTGACGGCGCCGCCCCAGTTGGACCCCATGGAGCGCAGGAAGGCCGGGCGCAGACCGTTCTCGTAGTGGTGTCCCACGCGCGGCATGACCTGGGCGTGCCGGAGCACGTCCTGTGGATCACCGCCGGTGGGGGAGAGGGGGTTGAGCAGGTCGGCGATCCCCTCCTCCACCGGGTACACGAGGGCGCAGCCCCGGCAGGTCAGGCCCGGTCCCTCCTCCGCCAGCACCCCCCGGCAGGAGGGGCAGCGCAGCGGGGACGGCTCCCCGCCGCGCGGTCCGGGCCCCGGAGGGGCGCCGTCCCCCGCCCCGGGGACGTCCGCGTGCGGGCTGTCGTCCGTGACCACCGTCGGCATGATGCCCGAGCGCACCGCCCACAGCGCCCTGGCGCCCGCGTGCGAGCGCACCGAACGGGTGTCGCGGTCCCACGCCAGGGCGACCTGTTCGTCGGTCAGCTCGGCCACCCAGGCGCGGTCCGCCGCCCGCTCCTCCTCGCTGAGCGGCCAGGCGGAGGGCGACGGCCACACGCGGCCCAGGACGACGTCGTCGCGGTCCAAGGCGCGCAGGCACCGTTCGAGCCGGGTACGGTCGTCCTCCGCCAGGCCGAGGGGCTCGAACGCCGCCAGGATCCGTTTCCGCTCCTCCGGGACGTGGCCGAGCAGGTACAGCAGCGCCAGGGTGAGGGGGCGGCCGCCCCCCGTCCGGTCGAGCAGGCGCAGCGGGACGTCGAGGCGGGCGCGTACGGACGCGCGCACGTCCTCGTCCGCCCCCGAGAGCAGTCCGAGCAGGACGGCGAGCAGCCCTTGGCGGTCGGTCGGCGCGCCCTCCAACGCACCGAGGGCCTCGTCGGCCGCAGCGACGGCGGCGGGGACGGTGCGCCCCTCGTGCCAGACGGCCCGGACCAGGGTGTCGAAGGCCGCGTCGCGTCGTTCCCCGGGAGCCCCGACGAACTCGCGGACCAGCGTCCGGGCGCGGTGGGGGGAGACGGTTGAGGGAGAGGTCGTCATCGATCGGTCCTTCCAGCGGTTCGGGTCGTGGGCGCGGTCGGAGCGGCTTCGTCCAGGAGGGCCTGTGCGCGCGTGGTGGCCAGGCCGAACCGTTCCCCGGGGTCGGCGCCCGCCACCAGCACGTCGTGCATGGCGTCGGTGATGACGTCGTGGACCCCGGAGAAACCCTGGAGGAGGGCGCCGCGAGCCGCGTGCGTCGGGGCGTGGACGTCCAACAGGTCCACGGCCACGCGCAGGTGCGGGTTCCGGTCGAACCAGCCCTCCCGGGTGAGCAGGTCGACCGCGCCCCTCGTCACGGGGCTGAACCCGGTGGACCGGTGGCGCTGCGCGGCCACCTCGGGGGAGTTGAGGAACTGGAGGAAGGCCAGGGCTCCGGCCTCCACCCGCTCCGGCAGGCCGTCGGCGAGCCAGAGCGCGTCCCCTCCGATGAGGTTGCCCGCGTGGGGGACTTCGTCGTTGTGCGGGAGCGGGTGGGCGGTGACGTCGAAACCGTGCGCCCGCCCCGCCCCGAGCACCTGGTCGGCCTCCACCGAGGAGCCCATGACGAAGGCGACGCGCTGCTCGGCGAAGGCGGCGTGCGCCTCGGCGAAGGCCTGGGGGGTGCTGGTGGAGTCGGCCTTCGTGCCGGTGTAGAGGTAGTGGCCGTCCCGGTGCATCCCCCGCCACCACCGCACGTAGGAGAGCATCTCGGGGGAGTCGAGGACCACGCGCGTGGGTCGGCCCTCGCGTCCGTTGCCCCGGTCGGCCAGCACACCTCCCTGCTGGGCCACCGCGTGCTGGAAGAACCAGCCGTAGTTGGCCCAGGTGACTCCGTGCTCCGGCCCGCCCGGCGCGTTCCGCACCGCCGCGCAGGCCTCGGCCAGTTCACGCCAGGTGGCCGGGACCCGTTCGGAACCGGACCGCTCCAGCAGCGAACGGTTCACGAACATCAGCGGGGTCGAGACCATCCAGGGCATGGCCACGACCTCCGAGCCGTAGCTGAAGTAGTCGCGCGCGGAGGGGAGCACGTCCATCAGGACGGCGCGCTCTCCCAGGACCTCCTCGCGTCGCCCCAGAGCCCGCTGGACCGGGCGGAACAGCGGCCGGCCGTCCCTGCCCCGCGTGTCCAGCGCCTCCCTGCTGGAGAGGTAGAGGTACTCGGCCAGGGCGGGCGGCTCCCCCCGCGCCGCGGCCTCGGCCACGGCCTCGGGCATTCTCCCGAAATGGTGCCCCGTGATGTTCACCCGGTATTCGGGGTGGCGTTTCTCGAACTCCGCAGCCACCGACCGGACGCCGTCCAGGAAGTCCGGAGAAATGTAGTAGTGGAACCACGCCTCGATCGTGGTTCTGCCGTTCTCCTCGATTGCGCTCTCCATGGCGCTCCCTCGTGATCTCGGGAAGGGGAGGTGCGTCTCTCCTTTTCTTGGGCCATCGTCGGGTACCGGAGGATGGCAGAGCGACTCCCCGGTTGCCCTGTCCGCCTCCGGTCCAGGACGCCCCGGGTTCGCGAAAGCAATCGAAAAGATGATTTCCGTGGGGCGGGATGAAACGGTTGTCCCGCATGGGAGAAGACCGAAAGGGGTTTTTGGTGACTGTTTCCACACCGACGAGGGCGGAACTCGTCGCGCGAGCCGAGGGTCTGGTTCCGCTGCTGCGTGAGAACGCGGCGGAGGTGGAGTCGCGACGCCGCCTCACCGACGACGTGGTCGACGCCCTCGACGGAGCCGGGCTCCTCGGGCTGCGCCGACCCGCCAGGTACGGGGGGCACGAGGCCGACACGCGTACCGTGACCGACGTGGTCACCCAGCTGACCCGCGGAGACGGTTCCACGGGCTGGACCGCCGCGGTGTGGTCCATCAGCGCCTGGATGATGGCGCGCTTCCCCGACAAGGTGCGGGACGAGGTGTTCTCCTCCCCCGACACCCGGGTGTGCGGCATCATCGGCCCGACCGCGGTCGCCACCCCGGCGGACGGCGGCGTGGTCGTCAACGGACGCTGGTCCTTCAACACCGGCGTCCAGCAGAGCCACTGGAACACCAACGCCGCCGTGCGCCCCCTCCCCGACGGCGGCTACGAGCCGGTGATGCTCGCCATCCCGGTCGACGACCTGGAGATCGTGGACGACTGGGACACCGCCGGCCTGCGGGGGTCGGGGAGCGTGTCCACCACGGCGGAGAACCTCTTCGTGCCCCAGGAGCGCGTCCTGTCGATCGTGCCCGTCATCCAGGGCCAGCCCTCGTACGAGGGGGAGGACACCGCGCCCGCGTACGCCGTCCCCTTCATGCCCACGGCCTGCGCCACGATCAGCGGCGTCGCCCTGGGCCTGGCCCTGGCGGCCCGCGATCTGTTCTTCGAGCGCCTCCCGGGCCGCAAGATCACCTACACCTCCTACGACGACCAGGCCCAGGCCCCGGTCACCCACCTGACGGTGGCCAAGGCCGAGGCCGCGATCGAGGAGGCGGACTTCCACACGCGCAGGGCCGCGGAGATCGCGGACCTCGGCGGCCCGCAGGGATGGACGATCGAGGACCGCTCGAAGGTCCGCCTGCACATGGGGGCGGCCTGCCGCAGGGCCCGTGAGGCCGTGACGCTCCTGGCCGACGCCAGCGGAGCCTCGTCGGTCTACTCCTCGGTGCCCATCCAGCGGGTGGAGCGCGACATGAGGACCCTGTCCCTGCACGCGATCATGCACCCCGAGACCAACTTCGAGCTCCACGGCCGGACCATGTGCGGCCTCGCTCCCAACACGGACTACGTCTGAGGGCGGGGAGGCGACCATGACAGGGGCGAGTACGGGCCGCTCGGGCGGTCGTGCCGTGGTCCTGGGCGGGAGTATGGCGGGTCTCCTGGCCGCTCGGACGCTCTCGGACTCCTTCGGCGAGGTCGTCGTGGTGGACCGAGATCCGCTGACGGACGGGACGGGGCCGCGGCGCGGCGTCCCGCAGGGCCGCCACGCCCACGGCCTCGTGGCCCAGGGCCAGCAGATCCTGGAGGGCCTCTTCCCCGGCCTGACCGAGGAGTTGATCGGCGCCGGCGTGCAGGTGGGTGACTTCAGCGGAGACATCCGCTGGTACTTCGGCGGCAGGAGGATGCGGCCCACCCGCTCGGGACTGCTCTCCCTGGCCGCCACGCGGCCGGTGCTGGAGGACCGCGTGCGAAGGCGCGTGTTCGCGATCCCGGGGGTGGTCACGCGCACCGGGCACAGCATCGACGGACTGGTCACGGACCGGGGCGGACGGCGCGTGGTCGGAGCCCGGGTCACGCCGGAGGGCGGAGAGCCGACCACCCTGGAGGCGGACCTGGTGGTGGACGCGACGGGCCGGGGGTCCAGGACCCCGGTCTGGCTGGAGGAACTCGGCTACGAACGCCCGCCGGAGGAGCGCGTCGGCATCCGCCTCGCGTACACCACCCGCCACTACCGTCTGAACTGCGACCCCTTCGGCGACGACATCGCCATCATCCCGGCGGCCACCCCCTCGCACCCGCGCGGTGCCTTCTTCTATCCCGTCCCGGGCGGGCACGTCCAACTCTCCCTGACCGGCGTCCTGGGCGACCACCCGCCCACCGACCCGGAGGGGTACACCGACTACGTCCGCTCGCTGCCCATCCCCGACATCCACCGCGCCATCGCCGACGCCGAACCCCTGGACGATCCCGTGACCATCCGGTTCCCGGCCAGCGTCCGTCGGCGCTACGAGGCGCTGAACCGCTTCCCGGAGGGGTTCGTGGTGGTCGGCGACGCGGTCTGCTCGTTCAACCCGGTCTACGCCCAGGGCATGACGGTCGCCGCGCGCGAGGCACTCACCCTCCGACGGCACGTGAGCGCGCCACGTCCGCTCTCGGCGCGCCGCTTCTTCGCGGACGTGGCGCGCGACGTGCAGGCGCCGTGGGACCTGGCGGCCGGTTCCGACCTGGGCTACCCCGGGGTGGAGGGGCGCAGGACACCCCTGACCCGCCTCGTCAACGCCTACACGACCCGCCTCCAACAGGCCGCCGTCCACGACGCGCGGCTCTCGGAAGCCTTCGTCCGCGCCGCCGGGCTGGTGGCGCCGCCGCAGTCCATCATGCGTCCGTCCCTGCTTCTGCGGGTGGCCCGGCACTCCCTCATCCGGCCCGGCCGCCCCGGCCCCCAGTCCCCCCGGCTCAGCTCCGCTCTCCCCAGGAAGGGCAACACATGACACGGATCCGTCCCTTCACGGTCCACATCCCCCAGAGCGACATCGACGACCTCCACGCCCGGATCGCGGCCACCCGGTGGCCCCGGCAGGGCCCCGGACCGGAGTGGGAGCGCGGGGTCCCTCTCGACTACCTCCGTGAACTCGCCGAGTACTGGCGGACCGGATACGACTGGCGCGCAGCCGAAGCGCACCTGAACACGTTCCCCCAGTACGTGACCGAGATCGACGGGGTGGACGTGCACTTCCTGCACGTGCGCTCGGCCGAGCCCGGTGCCAGACCCCTGCTGCTCACCCACGGTTGGCCCGGATCGCCGGTCGAGTTCCTCGACGTCGTGGGTCCGCTCACCGACCCGGTGTCGCACGGGGGGAACGCCGCCGACGCGTTCCACGTGGTGATCCCGTCGATCCCGGGGTACGGGTTCTCCGGCGCACCGACCGAGCCCGGGTGGGACACCGAGCGGGTCGCCCGCGCGTGGGCGGAGCTGATGCGCCGTCTGGGGTACGGGCGCTACGCCGCCCAGGGTGGTGACTGGGGCTCGGTGATCTCGTTGCGCACGGGCCTGGCCGACCCGGACCACGTCGCGGGCGTCCACGTGAACATGCTCGTCACCGTGCCGCCGCCGGACGCGGGGGAGCCGGACGCCGCCGACGCGGAGCGGCTGCGGTTCGCGGCCCGCTTCGAGGAGGACGGCGCGGGGTGGCGCCACATCCAGTCCACGCGCCCGCAGACCCTCGCCTACGCCCTGACGGACTCGCCCGTGGGCCAGCTCGCCTGGATCTGGGAGAAGTTCTGGGAGTGGACCGACTCCGCGAAGGTTCCCGAGGACGCGGTGGATCGGGACCGGGTACTGACCAACGCCAGCGTCTACTGGTTCACGGCCACGGCGGGGAGCAGCGCCCAGCTCTACTTCGAGTCCAACCACACCACGGAGAACTTCGTGCGTACGTGGGCGGGACCGTGGCCGCTGCGGGCGCCCGTGGGCGTGGCCTGCTTCCCCAAGGACGCCGTCCGCGCGATCCGCCGCTACGCCGAGGGCATCCTGCCCACCCTGACCCACTGGACCGAGTTCGGTTCCGGAGGCCACTTCGCCGCCCTGGAACGCCCCGAGGAGCTGGTCCGGGACGTGCGGGAGTTCTGCCGCACGCTGGAGTGGTAGCGGAGCCCCGCGGGCGGGCGTGAGGGGTCCGGTGCGAACGCACCGGACCCCTCCGAGCGCTGTGCCCGGGGCGGCGCGCCGCCTGTGCCGTCCCGCGGGCGAGCGACCGCACGGACGGGCCCGGATCCGCGCACCGAAGAGTCGGCGGATCCGGGCCCCGTGACACGCCGGCGCCGCCGTTCTCAGGCGGCGTCGCGGGGGCTGTTCTGGTAGGCGGCGAGCCGCCAGCCCCCGTCGGTGCGCACGGCCACCCACGTGGCCCGGATGGCGCGGGCGTCGGAGACCTCCTCGTCACCGGGGGCCAGGACCCCGCCCTGCGTCACCAGTACCGCGGCGTCGGCTCCCAGAGCCCTCGCGCTGACAGGGGTTCCGGTGACGCGCGTGCCCTTGAAGGGACCGGCGAAGGCGGAGGCCATGAATTCGCGGACCTCTTCCCGGCCGCGGCACAGCACACCGGGCAGGACCATGGTGCACTCCTCGGTGAACACCTCGGAGAACGCCTTCGCGTCGTGGTCGGCCCAGGCGGCGACGATCTGCCCCGGGAGTTTCGCCACGTCTGCCGAGTCCGCCGCGGAAAGTCCGGGGATGGCGGCGCCGTTCGTACTGGTCATGTGTTCTCCCGTGAAGAATCGACGGATGTTTTCTTTGATCGTGAACGACCGTGAGTTCAGCGGCATCCTCTCGATTGCGTGCTTTATTCCTGCCTTTTTCGGCGTCGCAAGAATGGATATGGAGCTGTGCGGGGGGTGACGGCGAACCTGAGGAGCGTCCCGATCCCGACGGGTGGCCGGACCACCCGCCTCCAAGGAGCTCCGAATGCGGCTGATGTACCGCGTCGCGACGGTGGCGCTGGCTCTGGCGCTCATAGGCGCCCTCGGCGCCTTCACCGTCCGCCCCTCCGCGAGTGAACAGGAACAGGCGGAGCGGGCCGCGCCCTTCGCCTTCGAGACACTCGCCCTGAACTCCGCGCCCGACGACGCCCGACACGAGCGGGTCGTGGCGCCCGACCTGGACCACTTCCGGGGGTGGATCTCCTCGGTCGGTGCGGGGGGCGCCCTCCTCGACCTGCGCGGACTGGGCACGTCCTCGGACGCCTGCCTGGTCGACCCGCGCGACGACAGCGTCACCCTGCGCAACGCCCCCGGCAGTGGACAGGACGACTACCCCGTGGTCGAACTGCTGCCCGACGGCCTGCCCTACGACCACACCATGGCCCCGATGGGCTGCGTCCCCGCCGACATGGACGAGGACGGAGACCAGGACGTCATCGTCTACTACTGGGGGCGCTCACCCGTCCTGTTCCTGAACACGGCGGAACCCGGGGCGGTCCCCGCGGCCGGGAACTTCACCGCCCACGAGTTCGTGCAGCCGATGCAGGTCTGGAACACGACCGCCCTGAACGTGGCCGACATCGACGGCGACGGCGGACTCGACGTCCTGGTCGGCAACTACTTCCCGGACGGCGCCCGCGTCCTGGACCCCGACGCGGACGACGAGACCCGCATGGAGATGCAGCAGAGCATGGGGTTGGCCACCAACGGCGGCCGCAACCGCGTCCTGCTCACCGACCCGACCGGCGAGGCCGACGCCCCGCCGACCGTCACGGACGCCACCATCGCGCTCCCCGAGCGGGTGATGACGGCCTGGACCCTGGCGATCGGCTTCCAGGACCTGTCCGGCAACGGCCTGCCCGACATCTACCTGGGCAACGACTTCGGCAACGACAACCTCCTCGTCAACACCTCCACCCCCGGTGACGTCCGGCTGGAACTGGTCGAGGGCGAGCGGAACATGACCACCCCCAAGTCCCAGGTCCTGGGCAACGGATCCTTCAAGGGCATGGGGATCGCGTTCACCTACGTGGACGGCCAGGACCTGCCGATGATGGTCGTCAGCAACATCACCAGCCCCTACGCGCTGCACGAGAGCAACTTCGCCTTCGTGCCCGACGGGGAGGGCGCCGACCTGCTGGAGGGCTCCGTGCCCTTCGACGAGGCCAGCGAGGAACTGGGCCTGGCGCGCAGCGGGTGGTCCTGGGACGTCAAGGCCGGCGACTTCGACAACGACGGCACCGAGGAGCTGTTCCAGGCGACCGGCTTCCTCCAGGGCGAGAACACGCGCTGGCCGGAGCTGCAGGAGATCGCCATGGGCAACGACCAGCTGCTCAAGTACCCCTGGGTCTGGCCCACCTTCGCCGAGGGCGACGACCTGTCCGGACACGAGTCCAACCCGTTCTGGGTGCGCAACGAGGACGGCGTCTACGACGACCTGGCCGAGCCGCTCGGCATCGCCGAGGAGGACGTCACCCGCGCCTTCTCCTTCGGTGACGTCAACGGCGACGGGCTCCTGGACGTCATGGTCGCCAACCAGTGGCAGGACTCGCGCCTGCTGCTGAACGCCGCGCCCGACGCCGCACCCGGTGTCGTGCTCCGACTGGTGCGGCCGGGGGCGGTCGACGGCGCGCCCACACCGGCGATCGGCGCCTCGGCCGTGGTCGACGGCGAGGGGCACCCCCCGCAGACCCGCCAGCTCTTCCCGGCCAACGGACACGTGGGGGCCTCCGACTCCATCGTCCACCTGGCGGCCCCGGAGGGCGACCTGCCGGTCACCGTCTCCTGGCGGGACGGCGACGGGGGCACCCACACCGCCGAGCTGGTGGTCGAGCCCGGAACCCAGACGATCCTCCTCAACGACGACGGAACGGCGGTTGTCCGATGACTGTCACCAGATCCGACGGCGGGCCCCCCGCCGGTACCGCGGGGGAACCGGCGGGGACCCCCACCACCTCCGAGCCGACCGCGAAACCCCCGGTGGACCGGCGCCTGAAGGCGCTGCGCATGTTCGCCACCTCCATCACCGTGTTCAACATCGTGGGGCACCTGTTCCTGGGCTTCGAACAGTCGCCCGTGACGCCCATCGTCGCCCTGCTGTTCGGCTACGCGTTCGACCTCGCCCTGGAGACCCTGGACGCCCGGGCCGCGAACCGGACGCCCGGATACGTGGGCGGATTCGGCAAGCTGGTCGACTACCTGCTGCCGACCCACATCGCGGCCCTGGCCTGCGCGATGCTCCTGTGGGGCAACACCTCGCTGTGGCCGTACCTGTTCGCCGTGTCCATCGCGGTGGCCAACAAGTACGTCCTGCGCATCCCCGTCAACGGCCGCAGGCGGCACTTCCTCAACCCCTCCAACCTCGGGATCGCGGTGACCCTGCTGCTCTTCCCGTGGGTGGGGATCGCCCCGCCCTACCACTTCACCAACGACACCTTCGGCACGGTGGACTGGCTGATCCCGCTCGGGATCCTCATGGCCGGGACCATGCTCAACGTCAACCTCACCAAGCGGTGGCCGCTGATCCTCGCCTGGGTGGGGGGCTTCGTTCTGCAGGCCGTGCTGCGGTGGCTGTTCCTCGACCACATGCTGGTAGCGGCGTTGGCGCCGCTGACCGGGGTGGCCTTCATCCTGTTCACCAACTACATGATCACCGACCCCGGGACGACGCCGAACAGGCCGCGCAACCAGATGGTCTTCGGTCTGACCACGGCCCTGGTGTACGGCCTCCTGGTCAGTTTCCACGTCGTCTTCGGACTCTTCTTCGCCCTCGTCATCACCTGTCTGCTGCGGGGCGTGGTCCTGGTGAGCGCCCCCTGGTTCTCCCGTCCGAGCGCTCCGGCCACCGCCGACGGGCGCTCCACGGGCACGGCCCCGGCGTAGGGGAGACCGTCGGAACCGGGCGTCGTCCGGCGGCCCGCACGCGGGGCGGGGCCGGACGGCGCCCGCCCCGCGTGGCCCGGGGCCCTAGGATGGGCGGCATGCGATTCGCCAAGGGCCACGGAACAGAGAACGACTTCGTGATCCTCCCCGACCCGGACGGGGAGCTCGACCTCACGGAGGAGACTGTCCGCCTGCTGTGCGACCGCCGGGCGGGGATCGGCGGTGACGGCGTCCTGCGCGTGGTGCGCACGTGTGCCCTCGGTGAGGCCCTCGCCCCGGCGGCACGCACCGCCGAGCGGTGCGAGTGGTTCATGGACTACCGCAACTCCGACGGCACCGTCGCCGAGATGTGCGGCAACGGGGTACGGGTGTTCGCGCGCTACCTGCGGCACACCGGGCTCGTCGACCGCGACCGCTTCGAGGTGGGCACCCGCGACGGGGCCAAGGAGGTGCGGGTCGGGTCCGACGGCCGCGTCACCGTGGACATGGGCCGGATCGAGCGGCAGGGCGCCTCCTCGGCCAAGCTCGCCCGCCAGGTCGTGCACGGAGCGCAGATCTCCGTCGGCAACCCGCACCTGGCCTGCGAGGTCGAGGGGCCGGTCGCCGGGGTCGACCTCACCCGGGCACCGGAACTGGACGCCGAGGCGTTCCCGCGCGGTGCCAACGTGGAGGTGTACGCCGAGGTCGCGCCGGGCGTACTGGAGATGCGCGTGTACGAGCGGGGCTCGGGGGAGACCCGCTCGTGCGGCACGGGGATCGTCGCCACCGCGGCCGCCGCCACCCCGGAGGGGGAGGGCGCCACGTGGACCGTGCGGGTTCCCGGTGGCGAGTGCACCGTGTTCCTCGACGCCGACGGCGCCCGGCTGAGCGGCCCCGCCGTCATCGTGGCCGAGGGGGAGACCTCCCTGCTCTGATCCGGGCGCGGAGGGCGCCCAGCCCCGGAGCGCCGGCCGCCCCGGTGTGACCCGTGTCCCGTCCGGGGGTTCCGGGGAACCGGGGTTCCGGGGCGGCCGTTTCACCGGCATGAGCGACGACCAGACTCCCGACGTCCGCCCCATCACCGACACCGACGTCCCCACCGCCGTCGAGACCCTCACCAGGGCCTTCGCCGACTATCCGTTCACCCGGCACGTGATCGCCGCGGACGACCACGGCGAGCGGATCCGGCGGTTCCAGGAGCTCTGCCTGACCCGCGTCGGGATGGTGCACGGCCGGGTGTGGGTCGCCGACGGGGGCCGCGCGGTCGCGGTCTGGGCCACACCCGAACAGGACCCCTCGCCCGCCTTCGCGGAGATCGGCGCGCGGCTCGGCGAGCTCACCGGTGACCGGGCCCCCGCCTTCGAGTCCGCGGAGGCCGCCCTCGAACCCCACCGGCCGAGCGAACCGGTGTGGTTCCTCAACACCGTGGGGGTCGCCCCCCAGGCCCAGGGGCGGGGACTCGGGGGCGCGGTGCTGGCCCCCGGGATCGAGGCGGCGGCACGAGCCGGGTATCCGGCGTTCCTGGAGACCTCCAGCGAGCGGAACGTGCGGTTCTACGAGCGTCTCGGCTTCACGGTCACCGCCGAGGCGGAGCTCCCCGACGGCGGACCCCGCACGTGGTGCATGCGCCGGGACCCCCGCTGAGCGTTCCCCCCCCGCTCAGATCCCTCCGACGAACCGTCCCGGCACCAGCCGCCGGTCGGGGTCCAGGGCGTCCTTGACCGACCGCATCAGCTCCAGCCCCGGGACCGGGCCCCACAGGTCGACACCGGCCTCGTGCACGTGGGGTTCGGCGCGCGGGAGCGTCAGCGACCAGCCCGGCCGGGACCGCACGCCCTCGGCGACCTCCGCGACCGCCGAGGCGCCGGTCCCCTGGGGGAACGCGGCGTGCAGCGCCCCGCTGGGCACAGAGCCCCGCACGAGCACCGCCGTCCCCGCGGCGTCGGCCAGTTCGGCGATCCGCGCCGCGGCCGCGACCGCCTCGGCGGGGGGACACGACACGAGGGCGAGCGTCCCCCGCCCGGGGACCAGCCCCCACCCCTCCGGGAGCCGTTCCGTGACCGCCGCGTCCCCGCCCAGCGCCTCGCGTACCTCGGCGGTCCGCGCGGCCATCCCCTCGGCCATCCCCTCCAGGACCACGTGCAGGGTCGAGGGGCCCGTCGAGGGCCACTCCAGGGCCACGGCCGAGGGAACCACCGCCCGCGCCCGCAGCGCCGCCGCCATCCGCTCCCCGTGGGACCGGGAGGGGACGGCGGCCGAGACCACCCGCAGGGCGGGCGGCGCCGGGTGCAGACGGAAGGTCACCGACGTGATCAGGCCCAGCGTGCCCAGGGCGCCCGTGTGCAGCTTGGCCAGGTCGTACCCGGCCACGTTCTTCACGACCCGGCCCCCGGTGCGCGTGACCACGCCGTCGGCGCGCACCGAGGTCATCCCGATCACCAGGTCCCGCAGCGCTCCGTACAGCAGGCGGCGCGGGCCGCACACGCCCGTGGCGACCGTCCCGCCCACCGTGCCGCCCACGCGCACGGGGTCGGCCGATAGCCGCTGCCCGGCCGCCGCCAGCACCTCCGCCAGCTCCGACACGGGGGTTCCGGCGCCGACGGTCACCACCAGGTCGTCGGCGGTGTGCTCGATCCCGGTCAGGGCGGTGGTGTCCACGAGCAGGTCCGCCGAGCGAGGCGGTCCGCCCCAGTCCAGGGCGGTGCCGCCGCCCCGGAAGACCACGCTCAGGCCGTGGCGGGCCGCGGCGGCGAGGACCCGGGCCGCGGCGGACTCGTCCGGGGGACGCGCGACCAGGGAGGGCACCAGTCCGCCGACCGCGTCGTCGGCGGTGCCCGGCCGGGGTTCGGCCCCGGTCGCGGTCAGGTCCGCGAGCGGGGACGGTTCGGCGGTGTCGGGGGTCGGTCGGGCTGGCCGCACGTGGCTCCTCCGGTTCAGAACTGTGTCGCCCGGCCCGACTCCACCAGCGGGTGCACGCCCCTGCGCACCCCCGGCCGCTCCCCGCACAGGCGCGGGGTGGGCAGGAGCTTGTCCGGGTTGGCGATCCCCCGCGGGTCGAAGGCCCGCCGGAAGCGGTCGAAGGTGTCGAGGTCCTCGGGGGAGTACATGCGCGGCATCGAGCACGCCTTGTCCGTGCCCACGCCGTGTTCGCCGGTGATCGACCCGCCGTGGGCCACGCAGATCTCCAGGATGGCGGCGGAGACCTCCTCGGCGCGGCGGTACCCGTCGGGGTCGGCGTCGTCGAACATCACCAGGGGGTGCAGGTTGCCGTCACCGGCGTGGAAGACGTTGGCCACGCGGATACCGGTCTCGGCGGACAGCGCGGCGATGCGGCGCAGGACGTCGGGCAGGGCGGTACGGGGGACCACCCCGTCCTGCACGATGTAGGCGGGGCTCATCTCGCCCACGGCGTCGAAGGCCGCCTTGCGCCCGGCCCAGATCCGGGCCCGTTCCTCCTCGTCGCCGGCGGTGCGGGTCCACCGCGCTCCGTGGGCCGTGCACAGGTCCGCCACCTGGGCCAGGTGGGCCGCCACGTCGGCCGCGGGGCCGTCGAGTTCGACGATGAGCACGGCGGTGGCGTCGGCGGGGTAGTCGCAGTCGACGACGGCCTTGACCGCCTCGATGGACAGGGCGTCCATCATCTCGATGGCCGAGGGGAGCACACCGGAGGAGACGATCGCGCTGACCGCCGCTCCGCCGGCGTCCAGGGAGTCGAAGGCGGCCAACAGGGTCACGGTCCGTTCGGGCAGCCGGGTCAGCCCGACGGTGACCTCGGTGACGATGCCCAGGGTGCCCTCGGAGCCGACGATCGCGCGGACCAGGTCGTAGCCGGGCGCGTCGGGCGCCTTGCCGCCCAGGCGCACCACCTCACCCGCGGGGGTGACCAGTTCCAGGCCGCGCACGTGGGTGGCGGTGAACCCGTACTTGAGGCAGTGCGCGCCCCCGGAGTTCTCGGCGACGTTGCCGCCGACCGAGCACACCGCCTGGCTGGAGGGGTCGGGGGCGTAGTAGTAGCCGTGCGGCGCGGCCAGGGTGGTGATGTCGAGGTTGGGGACGCCGGGTTCGACGACGGCGCACTCGTTGGCGATGTCGACCTCCACGACGCGGCGCATCCGCGCGGTGGTGAGCAGGACGCCCTCGCGGTGGGGGAGGGCGCCGCCGCTCAGACCGGTCCCGGCGCCGCGCGGGACGAACGGGACGCCGGTCTCGGCGCACAGGCGGACGACGGCGGCGACCTGGTCGGTGGTGGTCGGCAGGACGACGACCCCGGGCAGCGACCGCCGGTGGGTGAGGCCGTCGTGGTCGTAGTGTCGGCGGTCCTCGGGGTCGGTGAGCACCCCGTCGGGACCGCAGATGTCGCGGAGCCGTGGGATGAGGGAGGTCAGGGACTCGGACATGGGCGCCCCCGTCGTCGCGGCGTGTTGATCGCAACGTACGACGGCGCCCCTCGCCGGGGCAAGGGGCGCCGTGCGGGTGTCCTCGGCCGAAGGGCCGGCCGCGAGGCCGGCTACGGCATGCGCTCGTAGGCGGGCAGGGTGAGGAAGTCGACGTAGTCGTCGGCGAGGGCGACCTCCGCGAACAGCTCACTGGCCTGCTGGTAGAGGGCCTCGTCGAAGGCGTCGCCGAGGGCGCCGCGGATCGTGGCGAGCTCCTCGTCGATGATCTGCTTGACGAGCTCGGCGGTGACCTTGGGGCCGTCGTCGAGGGTGACGTCGTTGTGCAGCCACTGCCAGATCTGGGAGCGGGAGATCTCGGCGGTCGCGGCGTCCTCCATGAGGTTGTGGATCGCCACCGCGCCGTTGCCGCCCATCCACGTCGCCAGGTACTGGAGCGCGACGTTGATGTTGTTGCGCAGACCGGCGAGGGTGACGCCGCCCTCGGTCTTGTCCACCGCCAGCAGGTCGGCGGCCGAGACCTCGACCTCGGGGCGCTGCTTGTCGATCTGGTTGGGGCGCTCGCCCAGGACGCCGTCGAAGATCTCC
Source organism: Nocardiopsis sp. FIRDI 009 (assembly GCF_003386285.1). Taxonomy (GTDB): domain Bacteria; phylum Actinomycetota; class Actinomycetes; order Streptosporangiales; family Streptosporangiaceae; genus Nocardiopsis. The sequence continues at coordinate 4,666 of NZ_QPNC01000004.1, read as the reverse complement.
CTGGCGACGGGGACCAGGTCGGGGTGGGCGACCCAGGAGCCGTCGAAGCCGTCGCCGGACTCGCGGGACTTGTCGTCGCGCACCTTGGCGAAGGCGACCTTGTTGACCTCGGCGTCCTTGCGGGACGGGATGAAGGCCGCCATGCCGCCGATGGCGTGCGCGCCGCGCTTGTGGCAGGTCTTGACCAGCAGCTCGGTGTAGGCGCGCATGAACGGGGCGGTCATGGTGACGGCGTTGCGCTCGGGCAGCAGGAAGCGGCGACCGCGGGTGCGGTGCGTCTTGATGATGCTGAAGAGGTAGTCCCAGCGGCCGGCGTTGAGACCCGCGGAGTGCTCGCGCAGCTCGTAGAGGATCTCCTCCATCTCGAACGCGGCGGGGATGGTCTCGATGAGGCAGGTGGCGCGGATGGTGCCGCGGGGGATGCCGAGGCGCTCCTGGGCGAGGACGAAGATGTCGTTCCAGAGGCGGGCCTCGAGGTGGCTCTGCATCTTCGGCAGGTAGAAGTACGGGCCCTTGCCCTTGTCCAGCTGGCGCTGGGCGCAGTGGAAGAAGTAGAGGGCGAAGTCGACGATGCCGCCGCTGGTGCGCTGGCCGTCGACGAGGATGTGCTTCTCGTCCAGGTGCCAGCCGCGCGGGCGGACCACGATCGTCGCGAGCTCGGAGTCCTCCTTGAGGGCGTAGGTCTTGCCCTGCGGGGAGGTGAAGTCGATCTGGCGGTCGAGGGCGTCGCGCAGGTTGAGCTGCCCGCCGATCATGTTCTCCCACAGCGGGGTGTTGGCGTCCTCGAAGTCGGCCAGCCAGACCTTCGCGCCGGAGTTGAGCGCGTTGATGGTCATCTTGCGGTCGGTGGGGCCGGTGATCTCGACCCGGCGGTCCGTGATGCCGGGAGCGGGGTCGGCGACCTTCCAGCTGTCGTCCTCACGGATGTGCCTGGTCTCGGGGAGGAAGTCGAGGTCGGCACCGGCCGAGATCTGCTCCTGGCGCGTCTTGCGGGCGGCGAGGAGCTCCTGGCGGCGCCCCTCGAAGGTCCGGTGCAGCTCGGCGACGAGGGCGAGGGCCTCGTCGGTGAGGATCTGGTCGAAACGGTCGTTGAGGGGGCCCGTGATCTCGACCCCGTGCGTGGCGCCCATGGATAACCTTCCGCAATACGAAACAAGCTTCTGGTATGTGGAAAAGAAGCTACTATCTTGATGTCGAGCGGTCAACGCGTGGCGCGCGTCGCAGGTCAGGCGAACTTTCGCCTATGTGAAGGTTTCGGAAACTTCTCACCGTAACTTCGGCGGTTCTTCAGTATCGCATCCGATGTGTTGGCTTCATCTCACTCCCTCGCCCCCACCGTCGTTCCGGGCCACCTGCGATAATCGCGTGCCTGGGGGCGGCCGAGGTGCGACCATCGAGTCACGGCCGCCGACGCCCCGTCACCGGGAAGATCCGCGGGGGCCAGGACGTTGACCCACCTGGAGGGATATGAATACTTCTGACAACCGCGGAGGCGCGTCGGCCGGGTACACCACCCCCGTCGAGGAGCCGCTCCGCGAGCCGATCACCGCCGGGGCCGAGGACGGTCCGACCGTCTCACGGGACACGGTCGGCGGTGATCGCGGCACCGCCCCGGGGGACACGCCCGACCGGGGCGAGATGGAACTCGCCGAGCGTCACGCGCTGCGCCGCGTCCAGGGTCTGTCCACCGAGCTCACCGACGTCACCGAGGTCGAGTACCGGACCCTGCGCCTGGAACGCGTCGTCCTCATCGGAGTGTGGACCAACGGCACCCAGACCGACGCGGACAACTCGCTCACCGAACTCGCGGCCCTGGCCGAGACCGCCGGGGCACTCGTCCTGGAGGGGCTCACCCAGCGCCGCCCCAAGCCGGACCCGGCCACCTACATCGGCAAGGGCAAGGCCGCCGAACTGCGCGACATCGTCGAGGCCACCGGGGCCGACACCGTCATCTGCGACGGAGAACTCACCCCCGGCCAGCTGCGTCAGCTGGAGGACGTCGTCAAGGTCAAGGTCATCGACCGCACCGCCCTCATCCTGGACATCTTCGCCCAGCACGCGCGCAGCAGCGAGGGCAAGGCGCAGGTCGAACTCGCCCAGCTCAACTACCTCCTGCCGCGACTGCGCGGTTGGGGTGACTCGCTGTCCCGTCAGGCGGGCGGCTCCGGCGGCGGCTCCGGCGGCGGTGTGGGTCTGCGCGGACCCGGTGAGACCAAGATCGAGACCGACCGACGGCGCATCAACGACAGGATGGCCAAGCTGCGCAGGCAGCTCGCCCACATGCGCACCGCCCGCGAGGTCAAGCGCGACGTGCGTCGCACCCGTGAGGTCCCGTCGGTGGCGATCGCCGGATACACCAACGCGGGCAAGTCGAGCCTGCTCAACCGGCTGACCGGCGCCGGGGTGCTGGTGGAGAACGCCCTGTTCGCCACCCTGGACCCGACCGTCCGCCAGGCGCGCACGCCCGACGGCCGCGGCTTCACCCTGAGCGACACCGTCGGCTTCGTCCGGCACCTGCCGCACCAGCTGGTGGAGGCGTTCCGGTCCACGCTGGAGGAGGTCGGCGACTCCGACCTGATCCTGCACGTGGTCGACGGTTCGCACCCCGATCCCGAGGAGCAGATCAGGGCGGTCCACGAGGTCTTCTCCGAGATCGACGCGACCGACGTCCCCGAGATCATCGTGGTCAACAAGGTCGACGCCGCCGACCCCGACGTGCTCAAGGTGCTGCGGACCCGCTACCCCGACGTCGTCGAGGTGTCGGCACGCACCGGTGAGGGCGTCGCCGGGCTCGTCACGGCGCTCGCCGAGGCGCTGCCCGAACTGGCGCACGAGGTACGCGCGCTGGTGCCCTACTCGCGCGGCGACCTGGTGGCCAAGGCCTACGCGGAGGGCCGTGTCCTCAGCGAGGAGCACACCGGGGAGGGCACGCGGCTGCACGCGTTCGTTCCCGAACTGCTCGCCGCCAAGCTGGGGGAGTACGCGCCCAGCACGGCGTGAGGGACGACTGCCCGCATCCGCGGGCTGCGTGAGACGGCCGGGGCACACGGGTGCCCCGGCCGTCGTGTGTCGTGGTGGCGTGTGTCACCCTCGCGACTCGCGAGTATTGCAGGGAAACACTCGCATTCGTCCTCCAGGGAGGTGTACACGGGGTCCGGGAATGGACTACGGTTTTGGATCACACCGGCCGTCAGCGGCCGCCGTCCCCTCCGACGGTTGAGATCCCTACCGCTGACACGGCCCCGGCGGCCCCGCGGCCGCCCCACCCGGCTCAGTCGGCTCGCTCCAGATACGAGGTCGCCATGTCCGCCCGTGTACCCCACGACCGTGTCGCCAGCCCCCAGCGGCGGACCTGACCGGCGGACGCGAACCCATGACGCTGGTACTCCTCACCAACATCGGTCGGCTGTGGACCGGGAACGAGCTGCTGACCAAGGCGGCCCTGCTGATCAACGACGACCGGGTCGCCTGGGTCGGCCCCGCGGCCGACCTGCCCCAGCGCCTCCCCGGTGTGTTCGACGACCTCACCGACGTCGACGACGTCGTGAACATCGGCGGCGGCCTCATCACACCGGGGCTGGTCGACGCGCACTGCCACCCGGTGTACGCCGGCGACCGGTACGCCGAGGTCAACATGTGGGCCAAGGGCGCCTCCAAGGGGGACATCTTCGCCGCGGGCGGCGGGGTGTCCACCACGGTGACCATCACGCGCGGAACCGACCCCTGGACCCTGTGCAACGCGGTGCGCGAACGGCTCCGCCACTGGGTGATCACCGGTACCACCACGGTGGAGGCCAAGACCGGCTACCACCTGACCCGGGACGGCGAACTGGCCGACGTGCGCCTGCTGCGGTCCTTGGAGGAGGAACCCGGGATGCCGCGCCTGCACGTCACGTTCTTCCCGGCGCACGGGGTCCCGCCCGAGTTCTTCGGCCGCCCCAGAGAGTACGTGAGCACGGCCGCGTCCTGGCTGAGCGACGCCGCCGTGGCGGGAGCCGACGGCGTCGACGTGTACTGCGACAACCAGCAGTTCACCACCGACGACGCGCGGATGCTGCTGAGCGTGGGCCAGTCCGTGGGGCTGCGCACCACCCTGCACGCCTGCTCCCGCCCCCGGCACGGCGCCGTGCGGATGGCCGCCGACCTGGGCTGCTCCTCGGTGGACCTGCTGCACGAGACCGACGAGGAGGACATCCTCGCGCTGGCCGCCACGCGCACCCCGGTGGTCGCCTGTCCCACCACGTCGCTGCACGAACGCCGCACCCCGCCCGTGCGCACGCTCCTCGACCACGGTGTGCCGGTGGGCCTGGGGACCGACCACAACCCGGGGCAGGCGGGGGCGACGTCGATGCCGCTGGTCATCTCCCTGGCGGTCGCCATGTTCGGGATGACCGTCCAGGAGGCGCTCAACGCGGCCACGTCGGGCGGAGCGCGGGCGCTCGGCTTGGTCGACCGGGGTGTGCTCACCCCCGGTTCCCTGGCCGACCTGGTGCAGTGGGACGCGGACCACGAGGGCGCGTTCGCATGGTCGATGGGTCTGAACACCCTGCGCGTGTGGCAGGGCGGACGGACGATCCACTAGCGGTGTCCGTCCGGGCCCGCCCGTCGCCCTCCACCACCCTCAACGGACGGCCTTCGGCCGCGGCGCCTCCCTCTTCGTCGCCCT
>NZ_QPNC01000039.1 GCF_003386285.1 Nocardiopsis sp. FIRDI 009 | reverse complement strand
TGACGGCGGTGACGGCGGGTCTGATGGTGGATCTGACGGCGGTGACGGCGGGTCTGATGGTGGGTCCGACGGCGGTGACGGCGGGTCTGATGGTGGATCTGACGGCGGTGACGGCGGGTCTGATGGTGGGTCCGACGGCGGTGACGGCGGGTCCGGCAACGGAGACGACGGCAACCGCGCCTCCGACGACAGCCAGACGCCGAGCGGTGACACGAACGACTCGGGCTCGTCCGACGAGGACGAGGAGAACGAGTCGCTCGCCACGACCGGTGTCGACCTCCAGGGCTTCGTGCTCGCGGGCGCGGTCGTGACCGGGATCGGTGCGATGGCGCTGTGGTCCGGTGCCCGTCGCCCGGCGTCGATCGCCTGACGACGGCACACCCGCGCTCCCACCGGGCCGTGACGCTCACCGGGCCCCCGGCCGTGTCCCACGGCCGGGGGCCCGGGTACGTCAGCGACGCGGACGCAGCGCGGGAGCGAGCAGGAAGGCCGCGGCGCCCGCGGCGGAGACCACCCACAGCGCGGTTCCCAGCGTCGCGCTGTCCGCGAGGAACCCCACCAGCGGCGGGAAGGCCAACAACCCGGCTCGGCCCAACCAACCCACGACCGCCAGGCCGTCACCCGTGCGCACCCCCGGCACGTCACCGGCGGCGGCGAGTGTCAGCGGGAACAACGTGGACACACCCAGGCCCATGATCCCGAACCCCACCACCGCGGCCACCGGATGCGGCACGACGAGTGTGAGCGCCATGCCGCCCGCGGCCAGCAGACCGCACGCCGCGCCCACCGCGGCCGCGCCGAAGCGGTCGGTGACACGGTCACCCATCAGACGCCCCAGTGTCATCATCGCCTGGCACGCCACGAACGGCATCGCCGCGAGGAACAGCGGAGCCGACAGTTCCGTGGCCATGTACACCGCGCCCCACGACGCCGCCGAGTCCTCGATCCCGGCCGCGAAGACCAGCAGCACGCCCAGCGCCAGGAGGAGGAGCGCTCCGCGCGCGGGCACGCGCGTGCGCCGACCGCTCCCGTCCTCGGTCCCGTCCTCGCGCTCGCTGTGTTCGGGGCCGGGCAGCAGCATGCGGCCCACCCACAGGTTCACGCACAGCAACAGCAGGGCCACCCCGCCCAGGTGCGCCAGGACCGGCACGCCGAGACCGGCCATCGTCGCGCCGACGACGCCGCCCGCGACGGCGGCCATGCTCCACACGGCGTGGAAGGTGTTGATGATGGTGCGCCCGTACCTCCGCTGCACCCGTAGACCGTGGGCGTTCTGCGCTGAGTCCGTCCAGGCGTCGGCACTGCCCAGCACCAGGAAGGCGGTCGCGAGCAACCACCAGTTCTGCGCGAGGGCGATGACCGGAAGCGCTCCCAGGGTGACCAGGCTCGTGCCCACGGCGGTGCGGCCACTGCCGAACCGGTGGATCATCGGACCCGCGAGCATGCCGGTCAGGAGCGCTCCCGCAGGGCCCGCGGCGATCGCCATGCCGAGTTCCGCGTTGCTGAGCCCCAGGCCGGACTTGATCACGGGCAGCCACGGAACGGCGTTGGTGTAGGTGAAGCCGTTGACGAAGAACAGGGTGGAGACCGCGAACCGGGCCCGGCGGGCCTCGGCCGGCGGTGTCCCGGTCGTGCTGGCGGGGGTGGCGGGGCTGTTCACAGCGGCTCCCAAGGCTGTCGACGGTGCCAGCGGATGCTATCCAGTCGGCCGCGGGCACGGCATCCCCATATCGCCGCCGGGGCGTTCCCCGGGCTTGCCTCAGCGCCCCCGGCGGATTTACATAGAGGTTCCGCCGCCGTCACCGTCACGTTCCACTCCGGCCCCGCGGCCCCTCCCGCACGGGCCCCGTTCCTGTCCGCCGACCCCATACCGGGATCCGTGCGCACGGCCCGGTCGGAACCGGAAGTGTTCATGATCAATTCGAGTGCGCTGCGAGACACACCCACCCTCGTCGGGAAACGCGTCCGCCTGGTCCCCCTCGCCCCCGAACACACGGACGCCTACTTCGCCGCCAGTCTCGACGAGGAGGTCCGCCGGCTCACCGGAAACCACCGACACCTCACCTACGAGCGGGCACGCGAGTGGTGCGCCACCCGCGCCGGTCGCGCCGACCGCCTCGACCTGGCGATCACCGACCCCAGGGACGGGCGCTACCTGGGTGAGCTGTCGCTCTACGACGTGTCCCCCGAGAACGAGAGCGCCGGGTACCGCATCGCGCTGTCGGCGATCGAGTTCGCCGGCCAGGGGCTGGGCCGGGAGGCCACCGAGCTCGTGTTGGAGTACGCCTTCGACCGCATCGGCCTGCACCGTGTCTGGTTGCACGTGTACGCGTTCAACATGAGGGCCATCGCGGTGTACCGCTCGTGCGGGTTCACCGTCGAGGGACGGCTGCGCGACGCGCTCCTGTGGGACGGCCGCAGGCACGACGCCCTGCTCATGGGGGTGCTCAGGACCGCCCGCCGGGACGCCTGAACGAGGGTTTTGCCCGCGCTCGGGGTTGCGACCGCCGTGTCGCGGGGTATGCCGGTACCACTTTTTCCAACGGCTCACTCCGGACAGCCGAGAGGAGCGGTGCCGGGGCCACGGTCCCGGCGCCGGTGAGGACATGAACCCGGTACCCGTTTCGTTGCCCTTCACCGACCGGTCCGAGGCTGGCCGCCGCCTCGCCGAGCGGGTGCGGCCCCTCGCGGTCAGGGACCCGCTGGTGCTGGCCCTGCCCAGAGGCGGGGTCCCGGTCGGTGCCGAACTCGCCCGCCTGCTCGACGCCGACTTCGACGTGCTCCTGGTCCGCAAGGTCGGCCTGCCGGGCCGCCCCGAACTGGGCGTCGGCGCGATCTCCGAGGACGGACACGTCACCTTCGACGACCTCGCCCTGGCCCGGATGCGCGTCCCGCGCCAGGCGCTGACCGAGACGGTCGAGGCCGAGCGTGAGGAACTCGAACGACGGCGCCGCGTCTACCGGGGCGACCGCCCCACACCCCGGATCGCGGGGCGCGACTGCGTGGTCGTGGACGACGGCGTCGCCACCGGCGGTACCGCCCGCGCGGCGCTGCGCATGGTGCGCCAGGCCCGCCCCGCACAGCTCGTCCTGGCCGTACCCGTCGCCGCCCCGGAGGCGGTCGCGGCCCTGCGGGAGGAGGCCGACGCGCTGGTCGTGCTCAGCGCCCCGGACAACTTCCACGCGGTGGGGGAGTGGTACCGCGACTTCTCCCAGCTCTCCGACGGGCACGTGACGGCGATCCTCGCCGAGCGCGGACGCGCCCATCCGCCACCGGACGTCGCCCGGGGAGTCCGGATCAGGGCCGGTGCGGACCACCTCGACGGCGACCTCACCATGCCCGCCGCCCTGCGCGGCGCGATCGTCCTGGCCGTAGGGGAGGGACGGACCGATCCGCGCTGGCGGGCGATCGCCTCGGTGCTGCGGCGGTCCGGGTACGCCACACTGCTGTTGGACCTGGTGACGGGGGCCGAGCGGGCCGCCCGCGCCGACGGTGTCGGTACCGGGGCCCTGGGGGAGCGACTGAACGCGGCGGTCACGTGGTTGCGCCGGGCCACGGACGCGGCCAACGAGCCGGTGGGGGTCCTCGGTTCGGGGACGGCGGCCCCGGCCGCGCTGGTCACCGCGGCCGACCGACCCCGGGACGTGGGCGCCGTCGTGGTGTACGGCGGCCGGATCGATCTGGCCGAACCGGCTCTGCCCAGGGTGCGCGCACCGGTCATGGTGCTCCTGGAGAGCGGTGACTCCTTCGTCCGCGAGCTGGGTGAGTGGGCGCGCGGGCGGATGGGCGGCCCCACCGACCTGCGGGTGATGCCCGGGGCCGAGCAGCTCCTGGAGGGAGGCCAGGAGTGGCGGCAGGTCGCGGTGGAGACGCTCGACTGGTTCGACCGGCACCTGGCCGGGAAGAGGGGCTGATCCCCTGCCTCGCGGGTGTCCCGCGGATCGGGCACGAGAAAACCCGCGGCGCCCTCGACGAGAGGTTCGTCGGGGCGCCGCGGGTTGTTCGGGGCCGGGGCCACCGGGGGAGATCCGCTGATCGTGCGTCGGGAGCCTCGGCTAGGCAGCGTTGGCGCGGCGCATCCGGCGGCGGCGCTCGGAGGCGCGCTCGTCCTCGTTGAGCCCACCCCAGGTGCCGTATTTCTCCGGACGCGAGATCGCGTAGTCCAGGCAGTCGGTTCGTACCGGACAGGCCGCGCAGATCTCCTTGGCCTTGCGCTCACGGATCTCCCGCTCCGGCTGGCGTTCGCCGTCGGGGCCGAAGAAGAGCACAAGGTCCTCGCCCCGGCACGCGGCGGCATCCTGCCACCCCCAGCTCGGGCGGGGGCGCAGCGCGGCCTGCCGACGTACCTGAGACATGCTTGAACCACCTCTACTGAAATCGCTAGTAAGCTGTCGGAAAAAGCTTCAGTCACCAAAAGTTGGTCGTGCGGCGTGAGGCACCCCGCACGACGCGAACGCCGGACGGTACTGGCGGTGTTCCCCGGTGTGGCTGAGACCACGAGAAGCACGGCCCTGGCGGTCCTGGACCGCCTGCGGCGGAGTGCTCTCACACGAACGGCTGCGGAGGCGGTGACGGCCTCCGTCCGAGCCGGTACGTAATCATGCCATCCCCACTCCCGCTCATGCACGGGGGGTAGGGAAATTACTCGCAGAACCGTTACCGAAACCTGATGCCCGTCGTGTGGCATCTGGTGGATTGTCCGAGTTTGTCGCAAATCGCAAGATCTGCTGGCTTGCGAAGGACACAGCACATCGTATGGTGCGATGTCCCGCCTGCCTAGGGGCTCCCCCTGATGCGCCGATCACATTGCGGACAGCACGCGGGACCGATATAGGGACTGTCCGTATGTCCTCACCCAGGGCGACCGCCACTGGGAGGGTCCGGCGCGTCGTCCCCTAGGGGAGGAGCCGGGGAAACGGCGCCGAACGGGTCGTGGCGCCCGCGCGTCGCAACAGGTAGAAGTTCGGATGCGGCCCCCGCACACCGATCGCCCACCCGTCATGACAGGCAAGGAGCAAGACACCGTGGCCCTTCTGCGGCTCATCCTCAACATCATCTGGCTGTTCGTCGCCGGGTTCTGGCTGGCGGTCGGCTACGTCATCGCGGGCGTCGTCTGCTGCGTCCTCATCGTGACGATCCCCTTCGGTGTCGCCTCCTTCCGCATGGCGAGCTACGCCCTGTGGCCCTTCGGCCGGGAACTGGTCCGCAGGCCCGGGGCGGGCGGGGGGAGCACGGTCCTCAACATCGTCTGGCTCATCGTCGCCGGATGGTGGCTGACCATCGGCCACGTCGTCACCGCTGTCGGCCTGGCCGTCACTATCATCGGACTACCCATGGCGTGGGCGTCGCTGAAGATGATCCCGGTGGCCCTGGCGCCCTTCGGCAACGAGATCGTCCGCAGCGGCCGCCCCCGGGAACCCTGGCAGTTCTGACTCGTTGGGAACCATGTGACGTGGGAGAGCCGGAGCGCGCACCCCAGTGCCCTGGTGACGGCGGCTCCTCGGCCCCGTCGGCTCCCTGACGCCCGTCCCGCAACCCCCAGAGAATGGAGTCCATGTGCAAGCCCAGCGGCCGGGAGTGTGGGCGCTCCTGAACAGGTGGATCTCGTCCCGCAGAGCCCGCGCCGAACGTCGCGCCGCCCGGGACGAACAGCGGGCCGCGGCGGTACCCGAGCCCGAGGTCCCCGAGGCGGAACTGGCCGGGCAGGACGACGTCGGGGCGGGCGACCTCCTGCGCATGATCAGTGACGTGGCCTGGCGGGTGCTCATCATCGGGGTCGTGGCCGGGCTGCTCGTCTACGCGCTCATCTACCTGAGCGTCGTCACCCTGCCCCTGATCCTCGCCGTGTTCCTGACCGCGCTGCTCATGCCCATGGCCAACTGGCTGCGCAGGCCCAACCCGATCAAGCGCTCCGGGTTCGGTCGGGGGCCCTCCACGGCGATCAGCATGATCGTCGGGCTCGTCCTCTTCAGCGGGGTCATCTCGCTGATCGTGACCCCCGCCGTCAGCGGCTTCGACGCCCTGGTGGACAGCGTCAACAGCGCGGTCACCCAGCTCCAGCAGCTGGAGGTGCCCTTCGGCCTGGACCCGGCGCTGTTCAGCAACCTCATCGACAACGCCTGGGAGCAGATCGAGGCCACGATCAACGAGAACCAGGACCAGATCCTCACCGGCGCCTGGACCGCGACGACGGCCGTGATCCAGTTGCTCGTGGGACTGGTGCTGATGCTCGCGCTGACGGTGTACTTCGTGCACTCCGGCGACCAGCTCGTCGAGTGGATCGTCACCCTGCTGCCGCCCAAGTCCCGTCCGGGGCTGCGCTACAGCGGGAGGGTCGCCTACGGGGTGATGGGACGGTACGTGCGCGGTGTGGCGATGGTCGGCCTGTTCGACGCGGTCGGCATCGGCATCGTCCTCATCTTCCTCATCGACACCACGCTGGCCATCCCGCTGATCGTGCTCACCTTCATCGGCGCGTTCCTCCCGATCATCGGGGCCTTCCTCTCCGGTCTGCTCGCCGTGCTCGTCGCCCTGGTGACCGAGAACTGGGTCGTGGCCCTGGTGGTGCTCGCCGCGGTGATCCTCGTGCAGCAGCTGGAGAGCAACGTCTTCGCCCCGCGCATCTACGGCCAGGCGCTCGAACTGCCCTCGGCCGTGGTGCTCATCGCCCTGACCATCGGTGGCATCGTCGGCGGCATCCCCGGCCTGTTCCTGGCCACACCCATCGCCGCGGTCCTCGCCGCCCTGCTGCGCAACCGGCCCCCGGTCCACCAGGCCCACACGCCCGAGAAGCCCCGGCGGGCCGCGGACACGGAGACCACGGGACCGACCGGCGGGGAGGGGGAGGCCGACTCCCCGGCGTCGCGAGCCTGACCCGGGGGTTCGGCCGGACGCGGCCGAGGCCGGGACCCCGGGGAATGCGCGCCGCTCCGCACCCGTTGTGGATGCGGAGCCGCCTTCCCGAGGTCCCGGCGGTAATCCCCGTGCCGCCCCGTGCGGGGGGCGTTAGGCTGGGTCGGTCGACCAGGTCGGCCCGCCACGTCGGTCGGCCGGGGCCGACCACCGCCGCCCCTCCTCCGCCGGGTCGCGCCCGTGTCCCGGCCGTCACCGCCCACACCCACCACCGCTAGGAAGCCCCTGTCATGCTGATCGCCACCGACCTCGAACTGCGCGTCGGACCCCGGGTCCTGCTGGAGCCGAGTACGTTCCGTGTCGGGGCGGGAGACCGGATCGGGCTGGTCGGTCGCAACGGCGCGGGCAAGACGACCATGACGAAGGTGCTCGCGGGCGAGGCCCTGCCCACCGGCGGCACGGTCACCTCCTCCGGCAGCATCGGATACCTCCCCCAGGACCCGCGCACCGGCGACCTCGACGTCATCGCCAAGGACCGGATCCTCTCCGCCCGCGGCATCGACGAGGCGCTGGAGGGGCTGCGCCAGGCCGAGAAGAAGATGGCCAGCACCGACACCAAGACGCGGAACAAGGGTGTGCGCGCCTACGCCCGCTGGGAGGAGCGACTGCACGTGCTCGGCGGGTACGCCGCCGAGTCCGAGGCCGCCGCGATCGCCTCCAGCCTGGGGCTGCCCGACACCGTGCTCTCCCAGCCGCTGCACACGCTCTCCGGCGGCCAGCGCCGCCGGATCGAGCTGGCGCGCATCCTCTTCAGCGGTGCCGACACCCTCCTGCTCGACGAGCCCACCAACCACCTGGACGGCGACTCCATCGTCTGGCTGCGGGACTTCCTCAAAAGCCACCAGGGCGGCCTCATCGTCATCAGCCACGACGTGGAGCTGGTCGAGCACGTGGTCAACAAGGTGTTCTACCTGGACGCCAACCGCAGCGTCATCGACATCTACAACATGGGCTGGAAGCAGTACCTGACCCAGCGCGAGGCCGACGAGCGCCGCCGTCGCCGTGAACTGGCCAACGCCGAGAAGCAGGCCGACACCCTGCGCAAGCAGGCGGACCGGTTCCGGGCCAAGGCGTCCAAGGCGCGGGCCGCCCAGCAGATGCTCAACCGGGCCGACCGGATCATGGACGGCGTCCAGGGGGTGCGCAAGTCCGACCGGGTCGCCAAGCTGCGCTTCCCCGACCCCGCGCCCAGCGGGCGGACGCCGCTCATGGCGGAGGGTCTGTCCAAGTCGTACGGCTCCCTGGAGATCTTCTCCGGGGTCGACCTGGCGATCGACCGGGGCAGTCGCGTCGTGATCCTGGGGCTCAACGGCGCGGGCAAGACCACGCTCCTGAGACTGCTCGGTCAGGTCGAGGAGCCCGACACCGGACGGGTCGTGCCCGGTCACGGCCTCAAACTCGGCTACTACGCCCAGGAACACGAGACCCTGGACGTGGAGCGCAGCGTGCTGGAGAACATGATGAGCGCCGCTCCGGACCTGCCCGAGGTCGAGGCGCGCCGGACGCTGGGCTCCTTCCTGTTCACCGGTGACGACGTGGACAAGCCCGCCGGGGTGCTCTCCGGAGGGGAGAAGACCCGTCTGGCCCTGGCCACCCTGGTCGTCTCCAGCGCCAACGTGCTCCTCCTGGACGAGCCGACCAACAACCTCGACCCGGCCAGCCGTGAGGAGATCCTGGCGGCACTGCGCAACTACAAGGGCGCGATCGTGCTGGTCACCCATGACGAGGGCGCGGTCGAGGCGCTCCAGCCCGAGCGCGTCATCCTGCTGCCCGACGGTGTCGAGGACGTGTGGAACGCCGAGTTCGAGGACCTCATCGCCCTGGCCTGACCCGGTCGTGGGTGCGCGGCCCCGGGGCCGCGCGAGCGTCCGGGGTCCACCGCCGTCCGTTCCGGACATCCGCGGCTGTTCCTCCGAAACCCTGTCCGAGGAGAGTATCCGGGGCGCGACGCGCCGTGGGGTGGCGACGTCCCGTACCGGTGCCGGATCATGGCGCAGAGCACGATCCGGCTCAACACGAACCCGAGGAGTGAGCAGTGAACGACGCGCTGGGCAAGGGCACCCGTGTCTCCGGCGAGGACCGCTCGGTCCTGGCCGCCCAACTCAAGCGCCGCTACGACGCGGGCGAGAGCATCCGCATGCTGGCGGCCGCCACCGGCCGGTCCTACGGGTTCGTCCACCGGCTGCTCGGCGAGGCGGGGGTCGAACTGCGCGGGCGCGGCGGGGCGACCCGCCGTCCGGGACCGGACGCGCGGTAGGCGCTCGCCGGGGTCGTCCGCCCCGCATCGGTTACCAGTCAGTAATGTCAGGGTGGAACCGACACGACGGAGGAACCCATGGCAGAGGCCCCGAACGCCCCCGCGAGCGCTCCCACCGAGGAGGAGCTCTCCCGGGCCGGTCTGAAACTGGCGGTGGACGGCCAGGTCGCCCGGATCACCATCAGCCGTCCGGAGCGCCGCAACGCGATGACCGGCCGTACGTGGACCACCCTGGCCCGTATCGGCCGGACGCTGCCGGACGGCGTCCGCATCGTCGTCGTCACCGGAGAGGGCGACATCTTCTCCGCGGGCATCGACCTCAACATGTTCACCCCCGAGGGCGTCGACGGCGAACGGTCCATCGTCGCGGGCCTGGCCGACGGTTCGGCCGACGAGGCCGCGCTGGAGGAGTACATCGCCGGCCTCCAGGAGGGGTTCCTGTGGTTGCGCCGCCCGGACCTGGTGACCGTCGCGGCCGTGCGCGGCCACGCGATCGGCGCCGGTTTCCAGCTGGCCCTGTCCTGTGACATCCGTGTCCTGGCCGACGACGCCTCCCTGTGCATGAAGGAGCCCGCCCTCGGCCTCGTCCCGGACCTGACCGGGACCAAACCGCTGGTGGACATCGTGGGGGTGCACCGGGCGGTCGAGATCTGCCTGACCGCCCGCCGGGTGGGCGCGCGCGAGGCCCGCGAGCTGGGCCTGGCCGAGCTGGTCGTGGGGGTCGACGAGCTGCGCGGAGCCGTCGACGACCTCGTCGGGGGGCTGCTCGCCACCAACCCCGACGCCGCGACCGCCACCAAGGCACTGCTCCAGCAGGCTGCGGGCAACACGCTCGAACAGCAGGCCGCCGCCGAGCGCCGGGCCCAGATCGGCCGACTCACCGCGCTCGCCGAGGCGATGGCCGCCGGCTCCCGGTAGGCGGGAGCCGGCGATCGGGGGCGGTATGGGAGACCTGGATCACCGGGGAAAACCACCCATCCCGTCCCCGATCCGCGGGGATCTCTAGTACGCTGCTGCAGGCGGTCATTCCATTGCCGCGCGCATCCGAGCGTGCCGGGCCGCACAAGACGCGGACAGCGTGTCGACGGCGTCGACGCCACTTCGACCCGAAGAGCCCAGGAGCCCCATCCGAACCGAGGCCCGCTTCCGCGTGTGATCAGGCGCGTTTGTGTGATTTCTTCGCTGGGTCCCCGAGGCCGTGTGGAGCCTTCCTCGAAACGCCGCCAAACGATGAGGAAGGTACACGTCACTTGACGGACACTGCCGTAGAGCCTGCCTTCGACGCCCTCGGGCTTCCCCAGGACATCGTCGACGAGCTGGCCAAGAACGGTGTGACCACCCCGTTCCCGATCCAGGCCGCCACCATCCCCGACGCCATCGACGGACGCGACGTCCTCGGTTGCGGCCGCACCGGCTCGGGCAAGACCCTGGCCTTCGGCCTGCCGGTCCTGATGCGCTGCTCCGAGCGTCGCGCCGCCTCCGCCCGTCCCCGGGCCCTGATCCTGGTGCCCACCCGCGAACTGGCCCACCAGGTGCGTGACGCACTGCGCGGCTACGCCCGCGTCCTGGGCGTGCGCGTCGGCGACGTCGTGGGCGGCAGCTCCTACACCCGCCAGATCAACGAACTCCGCCGCGGCGTCGACGTCCTCGTCGCCACCCCGGGCCGCCTCACCGACCTCATCGAGCAGGGCGCGTGCGACCTGGGCGACGTGGAGATCTCGGTGCTGGACGAGGCCGACCAGATGTGCGACATGGGATTCATGCCGCAGGTCAGCGAGCTGCTCGACCAGGTGCACCCGGACGGCCAGACCCTGCTGTTCTCCGCCACGCTCGACGGTGACGTCGACAAGCTCGTGCGCAAGTACATGGACAACCCGCGCACCCACTCGGTGGACCCGCCGGTCTCCCAGGTCACCACCATGGAGCACCACCTGCTCAAGGTGCTGCCGCGCGACAAGAACAAGATCGTCGCCCAGATCGCCGCCCGCGAGGGACGCACGATTCTGTTCGTGCGCAGCAAGTACCGCGCCGACACGATCAGCGAGCAGCTGGTCCAGGCCGGTGTGCCCTGCGCGTCCCTGCACGGCGGCAAGACCCAGAGCGTGCGCACCCGCACCCTGGCCAAGTTCCGTGAGGGCCGCATCCAGGCCCTGGTCGCCACCGACGTCGCCGCGCGCGGCATCCACGTCGACGGCATCGACCTGGTGGTCAACATCGACCTGCCCACCGGCCACAAGGACTACCTGCACCGCGGCGGCCGCACCGCCCGCGCGGGCTCCTCGGGCGCCGTGGTGTCCCTGGTGGCGCCCAACCAGCGCCGGATGGCCCGCCGCCTGCTCAACGACGCCGGTGTGGAGGCCAAGCAGCACCTGGTCAACCCCGGTGACGAGCTGCTCACCGAGGTGACCGGAGCCAAGGAGCCCAGCTGGGAGCCGTGGATCGAGCCGCCGGAGCCCGAGCGTCCGCGTCGCGGTCGCGGCGGCCCGCGCCGGGGCGGCCCCCGTGGCGGCGGTTTCCGAGGCGGCCCCCGCCGTGGCGGCGGTTACCGTGGCGAGCGTCGCGGTGAGGGCGGTGGTTTCCGCGACGGCGAGCGCCGCGGTTTCCGGGACGGCGAGCGCCGTTCCGAGCGCGGTGAGGGCGGCGGTTTCCGCGGCGACCGCTACGGCGACTCCGGCGAGCGCCGCGGCGGTCCCCGTGGCGGCTACCGGGGTGACCGTCCGCGTGGCGAGCGTCGCGGTGAGGGCGGTGGTTTCCGTGACGGCGAGCGCCGCGGCGGCTACCGGGGCAGGAACAACCGCCGTGACGACCGCTACGACGCGGCCTCGCGGTACTGATCAGCGCTGACGGGCGCGCCTGACGGCGGCGCCCGCGCACGCCTCGGGCTCGGGTCCGGCTTCGGCCGGGCCCGAGCCCCTTCGCGTCCGGGGTCAGCGGACGGTCGGCGAGGGAACGGCCTCACCCAGGTCGCGGCCGCGCGTCTCACGCGCCACCGCCACCGCCGCCAGCGTCACGGCGCACATGGCCGTGAGATACAGCGCCACCGGCAGCGAGCCGCCGAACGCGGCGAGCAGGGCGGTCGCGATCAGCGGAGCCAGGCCGCCGGCCACGATCGACGCGAGCTGGTAGCCGATGGAGGCGCCCGAGTAGCGCACCCGGGTGCTGAACAGCTCGGAGAAGAAGGCCGCCTGCGGGCCGTACATGGCGCCGTGGAAGACCAGGCCCACCGTGGCGGCCAGGGTCGCCGACCAGAAGGCGCCCACGTCGATGAGCGGGAAGAAGGCGAAGCCCCACAGGGCCATCCCGACCGCGCCGACCATGACGACCGGTCTGCGGCCGAGCCGGTCGGACAGCGCGCCCCAGGCGGGGATGGTCACCAGGTGGACCGCGGAGGCGACCAGGACCGCGTTGAGCACCTGCCCGTTGGACAGCTCCGCCTCCTGGGTGGCGTAGACGAGGATGAACGCGGTGACGATGTAGTACGACACGTTCTCCGCCATCCGCACTCCCATGGCGACGAGCGCCTCGCGCCAGTGGTCGCGCAGGACGCCGACGATGGGGGCGCGCTCCGGTGTCGGGGCGGCCTCGGCGCGTTCGCGGGCCTCGCGGAAGACCGGGGACTCGCTGACGGCGAGGCGGATCCACAGTCCGACGACCACCAGGATCCCGGACAGCAGGAACGGCACCCGCCAGCCCCAGTCGAGGAAGGTCTCGTCGGCCATCGTCACGGACAGGATCGCCAGCACGGCGGTGGCCAGCAGGTTGCCGCCCGGTGCCCCCGCCTGCGGCCAGGAGGCCCAGAAGCCGCGGTGTTCGGGACGCCCGTGTTCGGAGACGAGCAGGACCGCGCCGCCCCACTCACCGCCGAGGGAGAAGCCCTGGACGACGCGCAGGAGCGTCAGGAGCAGGGGCGCGGCCACGCCGATCGCCGCGTAGGTCGGCAGCAGACCGATGGCGAACGTCGACCCGCCCATCATCAGCAGGCTGATCACCAGAAGGCGTTTGCGGCCGATCCGGTCGCCGAAGTGTCCGAAGACCAGGCCGCCCAGCGGTCGGGCCACGAACCCCACCGAGTAGGTGGTGAACGCCAACATGGTGCCGACCAGAGGGTCGGACTCGGGGAAGAAGACCTGGTTGAAGACGAGTGCGGCGGCGGCGCCGTAGAGGAAGAAGTCGTACCACTCGATCGTCGTGCCGATGAGGCTGGCCGTCACCACGCGCAGGATGGATGTCCTGGGCTGATCCGGGGCGGGGGAGGAGGCGGTGTTCGGTTCCATGTGAGGAACGGTAGGGACCGGACGTGACCTGGGCCATATCCCCTTCCCCCACAGGTGGGGACGTCGTCATGTGGGACATCGGCATAGGGCGGGTGACGGGAGCGGGACGGTCCTTTGCCGGGATTTCGCGTGTCCCGCTGGCGTCGCGGCCGCACCCTCACGGACAGTGGCGGGACGGCCCCGGTCCGGACCGGGGCGACCGCGCCGCCGGGAGGGGAACGGGTGAACGTCCTGAACGACGCCATCGTCGCCGTCAACGACGTGTTCTGGAGCTGGATCGTCATCCCGCTCCTGATCATCTTGGCGGTCTACTTCACGCTGCGCTCGGGCATCGTCCAGCTCCGACTGCTGCCGGAGATGTTCCGGGTCATCCGCAGCAGCCCGGGCATCGCCCCCGACGGCAAGCGGGAGATCTCCTCCTTCCAGGCCTTCACGATCTCGGCGGCGTCGCGCGTGGGTACGGGCAACATCGTCGGTGTGGCCACCGCGATCGTCCTGGGCGGACCCGGCGCGGTGTTCTGGATGTGGTTGATGGCGACCGTGGTGGGCTCCGCCGCCTTCGTGGAGTCCACCCTGGCCCAGCTGTACAAGGTGCGGTCCGACACCGGGTTCCGCGGCGGGCCCGCGTACTACATGCTCCACGGGCTCGGCCAGCGGTGGATGGGCGTGCTCTTCGCCGTCGTCCTCATCATCACCTTCCCGTTGGTGTTCAACTCCGTTCAGGCCAACAGCATCTCCGGGGCGGTCTCCACCACGGTCACGGAGCTCGGTGGGCCGGACGGATGGGTGTTGGACGTCGTGGTCGGACTCGTCCTGGTCGGGCTCGTGGCCCTCGTCATCTTCGGCGGTGTGCGGCGCATCGCCCACGTCACCGAGGCGCTGGTCCCCGGCATGGCCCTGCTGTACCTCCTGCTCGGACTGGCCGTCGTCGCGCTCAACGTCGGCGAGCTGCCGCGGGTCATCGGTGACATCTTCGCCTCGGCGTTCGGCCTCCGCGAGTTCGTCGCGGGCGGGGTGGGCGCGGCGATCGTCCAGGGCATGCGACGGGGGATGTTCTCCAACGAGGCGGGTCTGGGCTCCGCCCCCAACGCGGGCGCCACCGCGTCGGTGTCGCACCCGGTCAAGCAGGGGCTGGTGCAGTGCCTGGGCGTCTACTTCGACACCCTCCTCATCTGCTCGGTGACCGCCTTCATCGTCCTGGTGCCCCAACCGGAGTACGGGGGCGCCGGGGGAGCCCAGGTCACCCAGACGGCGTTGGAGTCCAGTCTGGGCGGATGGGCGGTGCACGCGCTCACCGTCATCCTGTTCCTGCTCGCCTTCTCCTCCGTGCTGGGCAACTACTACTACGGCCAGACCAACATGAGGTTCCTCGACGCCGACCCGCACCACCTGACCTACTTCCGGGTGCTCGTCCTGGCGGCCGTGTTCGTCGGGAGCGTGGCTCCGCTGACCCTGGTGTGGAACCTCGCCGACGCCTTCATGGGGGTGATGGCGGTGGTCAACCTCGTCGCGCTGGTCCCGCTGTCGGGAGTCGCCTTCCGCCTGCTGGCGGACTACGGCCGCCAGTACCGCAACGGCCTGGACCCGCAGTTCACCCTGGCCAAGATGCCCGACCTGAGGAACGTGGAGTGCTGGGGGGAGCCCTCGGGAGCGCTGCCTGAGGACGTGGTCCGGGAACACGGGGTCACACTGGGCGACCCGGTGGTGCGGACCGGGGACCAGGGCCGGCCCGAGGACGGCGACGGGGAGGGCGCCGGAGGCGGGCGCTGAGGCGGGCGGCCCCGGGCGGACGGCACGCGTCGTCCACAGGTCGCCGCCGCCCGACGCGAACGAAAACGGTTCTCGGTTACCATGCCTGAAGATCCCACCCGACCACCCGGAGTAGCACCGTGCCCGACCGGACCCCGACCTCCTCGTCGGACTCCACCCCGCACGCCTCCCTCGGCGACTCCCTCGCCACGGGGTGGGACGAGCGCGGGGACGAACTGCCGCCCCCGGACTGGGGGCGCCGCGCCGGAGCGCGCAGGACGGGGACCGTCTGGCTGTTCGCCCTGTTCATCACCGCGATGGCGGGGGCGCACGCCTGGCTGTCCGACCGGCTGACCAGTGAGGCGTTCCTCGCCTGGGCCACCGTCTTCACGGCGATCAGCTTCCAGGCCCTGCCCTTCCTGGTGTTCGGCGTAGCCCTGTCCGCGGCGCTCACCGCGTTCGTCCCGGCCTCGCTCTACCAGCGGTTCTTCCCCTCCAGGCCCGGCGCGGCGGTGCCGGTCGCCGGACTGTCCGGCGCGCTCCTGCCGGGGTGCGAGTGCGCCTCGGTGCCGATCGCCGGAAGCCTGGTCAAGCGGGGGGTCGCCCCGGCGGCGGCGCTCACCTTCCTGCTGGCCGCGCCCGCCATCAACCCCGTCGTCATGATCGCCACCGCGGTGGCCTTCGCCGGGCGGCCCGAGATGGTGCTGGCCCGGTTCGCGGCGTCGCTGCTGGCGTCGGTGGTCATCGGCTGGATCTGGGTGCGGTTCGGCCGGGCGGACTGGCTGCGGCTGCCCGCCCCGACCCACGCCGAGGGCACGGCCCGGTGGTTGGTCTTCCGCGACTCGATGCTGCACGACATGATGCACGCGGGCGGCTACCTCGTGGTCGGCGCGCTGGCGGCGGCGAGCCTCAACATCCTCGTCCCGCGTGAGTGGCTGCTGTCGGTGGCCGAGGCCCCCGTGGTCTCCGTCCTCGTCATGGCGGCACTGGCGATCCTGCTGTCCATCTGCTCGGAGGCCGACGCGTTCGTCGCGCTCAGCTTCACCGACTTCTCACCCACCGCCAAGCTCGCGTTCATGGTGGTCGGCCCGATGGTGGACCTCAAACTCGTCGCGATGCAGGCGGCGGTGTTCGGCTGGCGGTTCGCCGTCCGCTTCGCTCCGCTGTGCCTGGTGGTCGGACTGCTCAGCACGTTCGTGATCGGAGGGCTCCTGCTGTGAACCGCATCGCCCAGGGACTGACCCTCGTGCTGCTGGGAGCGGCGGCACTGACCAGTACGGTCCCCACGAACATGTACCTCAACTGGGTCAAGCCGGGGTTCGGCCCCTTCCTGATCGCGGCCGGGGCGATCACGGTGGTCCTCGGCGCCGCGGTGGTGGCGGCAGAGATCCGCGACGGGAACCGCGCCGAGGACGACGGCGCGGACAACTCGGCGTGCGCCACGGCCGGCGGCGACGGGCACGCCGGCCACGACCACGCGCGGGCGCCGCGCGTGGCCTGGCTGCTCCTCGTCCCGGTCGTGGCGGTCTTCGTCGTGGCCCCGCCCGCTCTGGGCTCCTACACCGTCGAGCGGAGCGAGCCCGCCAGCGCACCGCCGGAGGGTCCGCCCTCCGGCCGGTTCGACGACGGACTGGACGACGCGGCGCCGGGCGAGGTCGTGCGTATGGACATCCGCCAGTTCGTCATGCGGGCCTGGGTGGACGAGGAGCGCGCGCTGGCCGGACGAGAGGTCGAGCTGACCGGGTTCGCCGTACCCAACGACGAGGGCGAGGGATGGTATCTGGCCCGGCTCCAGATGGCCTGCTGCGCGGCCGACGCCATCGTCAACCGGGTGCTCGTCACCGGGGTTCCCGAGCCGGAGGCCGACACGTGGTGGACGGTGCGGGGCACGTGGGTCGAACCCGAGGGCGAACTGGTCGACGTCAGTGAGCACCGGTTCCAGGCCCTGGAGTGGGAGGCCGTGGACAACCCGCCGGACCCCTACGAGGCGTAGCGTCCGCCCCTGGGGACGGCCACCCCGGGAGTCCGGGCGTGGACAGTTCCGGATCGCCACACCGGACACCTTCCGACACTTGTACGTCACTTTGAGCAACAATGGCCGGGTGTCAGATTGGGTCGGCAGAGCCAGAGCGGCGTGGCGTCGGGTGCGTCCGAGGTCGATCCGTGCCCGAGTGACCCTGTGGGCCGTCGCGGTGCTCATCCTGGTCATCGGGCTGTGGTCGCTGGCGACCGCCATCGCGGTCCGTGAACTGGTCCTGGACCGGGACCGCGACCAGGCGGCGCGGTCCGCCCACATGGTCATGGACGACATCGGCACCGGCCGGTACGAGGGCCTGATCCCCGCCGAGTCACCCGTCCTGTGGCTCCAGGTCATCGACCGGGACACGGGTGAGGTGGTCGCGTCCAGCGCCGAGTTGCACGGTGACCCCCCGATCGTCGAACCGGCTGCCTTCTCCGACGGCGTCCGGTTCGACACCACCGTCTGCGGGCCCGAGGCCGGTCTCGGGCCCGGCGAATGCCTGCTCGTGGTCGGCTACGAGGCCCGCGGGACGGCCTACGGGGACGTCTGGGTCCTGGCCGCGACGCCCCGGCCCACACTGCTGGAGACCAGCACGCCGGAGGTCGTGATGGGCGGCATGTCGGGGCTGCTGCTCGGCGTGACCGCCGTCGTCACCTGGTACGGGGTCGGTCGGGCACTGCGTCCGGTGGAGCGGATCAGCGCCGAACTGGACCGCCTGTCGGCCAGCAACCTCGACCGCAGGCTTCCCGTGCCCAGGAGCCAGGACGAGATCGCCCACCTGGCGCGTACCGCCAACGCCAGCCTCGAACGGCTCGCGGAGGCCGTGGCCAAGCAGCGCCGGTTCGTCTCCGACGCCTCCCACGAACTGCGCAACCCCATCGCCGGGATGCGGACACGGATCGAGGTCGAACTCTCCGACCCGGATCCCGATCCCCACGAGCGCGAACTCCTGTTGACCGCCCTGCTCGCCGACACCGAGCGGCTGGAGAACATCGTCGCCGACCTGCTGGAGCTGGCGCGCCTGGACACCGGGGCGACGGCCGACAGCGAACGGGTGGACCTGTCCTCACTGGTGGCCGAGGAACTCACCGGGAGACGGAACGGTCCCATGATCCAGGTGCACTCGGCCGGTCCCGTGTGGGTGCTCGTCAACCGGCTGCGCGTGGCCCGTGTGCTGACCAACCTGGTCGCCAACGCCGAGCGGCACGCCCGGTCACGGATCGACGTCACCGTCGACCGCGAGGGGGAGACGGCCGTGCTCCGGGTCCACGACGACGGCGCCGGAGTGCCGGAGCGCGACCGGGAGCGCGTCTTCGAGCGCTTCGCCCGCCTCCGGGAGTCCCGGGAGCGCGACCCCGGCGGGAGCGGTCTGGGGCTGCCCATCTCCCGGGAGATCGCCGAGGACTACGGCGGGACGCTCACGGTCGGGGAGAGCGAGCGGCTCGGCGGCGCCGTGTTCACCCTCAGGCTTCCCGCCGAGCCGGGCCGACTGGCCTGAGCCCGCGGCGGTCCTACCCGGTGGTGTCGCCGTCGGAGAGCACGACCTCGTCGGGTGCGGGTCGCTCCAACTCGAACTCGACGATCTCGCCGCCACCGCCGTCGGTGGTCCTGGGCTCCTGGAGGATCTCGATCCCGCCGCCGGCGTGGTGCTGGACGACCATCACCCCGGTGTAGCCGCTGTGGTCGTCCTCGCTCGCGGCGAAGGGGACCAGCCCCGGCCCCCTCCACTCGTGGGAGTTCAGGGTGTCCAGGAGCGCCTCGCGGTTCAGGTCCGGGCCCACCTCCATGAGCACCTGGGCGAACAGCGTCGCCTGCGCCATGCCGTAGATCGTGGTGTCGGTGAAGGGGGTGCCCTCGTTGTACCGCTCGTGGATGTCCCGGTAGAACGCGGTCCACGGGTCGTCGGTCTGGGACGCCATGGGCAGGAACGCGGTCATGATCAGTCCGTCCAGGAAGGCCTCGGGCGGGATGTCCTCAGCGGGAGTGCCCTCGGCGAACTCCTCGATCAGGCCGGTGACGATCCGCACGTCGGCGCCGAAGCTGGGCGCCACCCACTGGGGCTCGTAGCCGATCGCGGCCGCCTCCATGACGGCCAGTCCCAGGTAGGAGGGGATGCAGTAGCACACGGCGACCTCGGCGCCGGACTCCTTCATCGCCGAGATCTGCCCGGAGAGCTCGGGCACCCCGGGGTCGTAGGACTCCCAGGCCACGATCTCCTCGGACAGGTACTGCTCGATCCCGGCGTGCGAGGCGGGGCCCACGTCGTCGTTCTGGTAGAGGAGCGCGACGTCCTCACCGGCGAAGTTCTCGGCGATGAACTGGCCCTGGACCTTGGCCTCCCGGGTGTAGTCCACCTGGAAGCCGTAGCTGTAGGGGTACTCCTCGGGCTGGTCCCAGGCCAGGGCGCCGGAGGAGACGAACAGGTCCGGCACCCCCTGCTCGTTCAGCTCGTCGATGACCGACTCGTGGGTGGGGGTGCCCAGGCCGCCGAGCATCGCGAAGATCTCGTGGTCCTCCAGGAGGGTGCGGGTGACCTCCTGGGTGTGGGCCGGGTCGAAGCCGTCGTCCTGGACCCGGTACTCGATACGGCGCCCGTGGACGCCGCCGTTGTCGTTGATGTAGTCGAACACGGCACGGGCTCCGCTGGACACGTGGCGGAACCCGGGGGCGGCCGCGCCGGTGAGCGGCTGGTGCGTACCGATGACGACGGCGTCGTCGGTCACGCCCTGGGTGAGGTCCGTGTCGTCGTCGCCCTCGCCCGTCCGCTCGAAAGAGCAGGAGGTCGCCAGCATCGCGACGGCCAGGGCCGCTGCGAGGGAACTCAGTGGTCGCATGGTGGTGTGTCCTGTGGGTCCGTGGTGTGTCTCGGCGGGGATGGGCCCGTGTTCGGGGAAGGCTCGGCTCCGGGGCGGCGTGAGGTGCTACCCACGGTAGGTTACTCGCGAGTAAACACCATACGGGTGTCGAACGCCACTGCGGACTCGGGGGCGCGGATCCGCTCGGGAGGTACCGCCCGGCGGTCCCGGTCGGGTGGTGGTCGTTCGGCTCCCCGGATGGGGTCCTCGTGCACTGACACGGGTCCTGGACTCGTGGGGGCGCGGTACGCGGCGTCGGGGCGCCCGTACGGCGGAGTCCACCGTGCCTTCCGGGGGCGTGGGGTCAGCCGCAGGCCAGTGCCGGGGGGTGTTCGGGGCGGCGTTCGACCGGGCGGGGGAGGGTGTCGGCGAGGGTGATCGCGATGGGGGTGTCGGTGGGGGCGAGCCGTCGCATCGGGATCCGGGTGCGGGAGTCGGCTCCCGCGTGGACGGTGACCCGGGTGGGGCAGGAGCCGACGAAGACGTTCTCCCGGGGCTGTGGCGTGCCCTCGGGCATGGCGATGGCGATGACCGTCCAGTCACCAGGGGGGATGCCCGTGAGGGTGAACTCCGTGCGCCCGAGCGCGGGGAGGGCCAGGTGCACGACCGGGGCCTGTTGCGGAATGCGCTCCTGGTACGCGCCGACCAGCACGGTCGTGTCCGGGTGGGTCCGGGGGAGTTCGATGACCCCGCTCAGCCTTCCCCCGCTGTGTCGGTGTCCCACGCGCCGCCGACCGACCCTGTTCAACTCCCGCCGGGACGGTATGCGGTTGAAGCCTCCGGACGCGGCCACGAGCAGTCGCTCGACCTCGGGATGCCGGTACTGGCGCGGAGACATGCCCACGGCACGGGTGAATCGGCTCGTGAAGGTCCCCACGCTGTTGTATCCGACGCTGTGGACGATGTCGCAGACGGTCATGGGCGAGGCGATGAGCCGTTTCTTGGCCTCGAACATGCGGACCGCGGTGAGGTACTTGCCCGGGGGGACACCGACCTCCTGCGCGAAGACCCTGGACAGGTGGAAGGGGCTGACGAAGACTTCGGCGGCGATATCAGCCAGGGTGATCGGCTCGGAATAGCGTGTGTGTATGGAGGAGACGGCCTGACGAACCGATTCTCGCACTCTCTCTCCTACGTGGTTCTGAACCAGCATGGCGATCACTGGGCGGGGAGGTTCGCCGTGGGGGGAGGCGGCCTGGCTCTCATCGCTCCATCCTGGCCACGGTCCCTTCGGTGAACCTCTTCCACGTTGCTCTTTTCCGTACTCCGGATTCCCCTTCCTTCCCGGACGGGGCGCTCCTCGTCCGAGGGATCCGGATACCGCACACCGCCGGGTACACCTGTGCGTTCCGCGCTCATCCCACGAGGCCCTCCTACGTCACAGCGGTTCGCGATACACACATCCCCACCGGCGCGTATTCTCCGCGCGGACACTGTGACACCGACGTGTGACCGACCAGAAACCCTGTGTCGTCGTTTCGACATCCGCCGAAACGGTCATCGGACGTCAACCGACCGATCGCCTCCGCGCCAATCGGGGCGCCGCGCAATGTGCCAGGGGAATCGGCGGTTCGACGAACCTGTCGTGAGGTCGGCAACCCTTCGGGCGATAACCCGAATAGCGAGATCATGCGGCGCTTTCCCGTGCGCGCCGACCCGTATTCCGCGAAGCAATGCGGAAGAGGACACGACGTCGGGTTCGACCGACGATGGGGATGGCGTCGTGACCCTTTCGAACGCGGCACCGTACGAACGAGGGAGCGGGCATCCGATGACGAGCACGGGGAGCGGTCGATGACCCTGGTACGGAGCACCTACCGGGTATGCCGGGACGGAGTCGACGTGATCAACACCCGCGGCCACCGCGCGGGACTGCGGATCTTCATGGTGGTCGTCCTCGCGCACTGGGCCGAACACCTGGCCCAGGCCGCGCAGATCTACGCACTGGACTGGCCGGTGGCCGAGGCCCGGGGGGTGCTCGGCATCCCCTTCCCGTGGCTGGTCACCTCCGAGTGGCTGCACTACGGCTACGCACTGGTGATGCTCGCGGGGCTGTTCCTCCTGCTCCCGGGCTTCACGGGGCGCTCCCGGACGTGGTGGTGGATCTCCCTCGGCATCCAGCTCTGGCACCACTTCGAACACCTGCTGCTGCTGATCCAGGCCCTCGTCGGGGCCAACATCGCCGGACAGGACGCTCCGACCAGCCTCGTCCAGCTGGTCATTCCGCGCGTGGAGCTGCACCTGCTGTACAACTCCCTCGTCTTCGCGCCGATGGTGGTCGCCCTGTACCTGCACGCGCGGCCCCGGCCCCAGGACCGGGACGCGATGGTGTGCGACTGCGTCGACGACGAGGAGGAGACGTCGGAGGTCGCCGCGTGACCCGCCGCCGGGCGACACGGCGTCGGGTGGGCGCCTTCCCGGTCGTGGTCCTGCTGCTCGGACTGCTCCTGGTCTACCTGGGCGGGGGCAACGTGGACCGGAGCGTCCGCGCGCTGCGCGCCGACGGAGAGCCGGGCCTGTTCACCGCGGCCGCGCAGGACTGTGTGAGCCACTTCGGCCACGTGTCCTGTACCTGCTACGGCGACTACCGGTCCGACGACGGTTCCGTGGAGCGCGAGTGGGTCTACCTCTCGGGTGGAGACTTCGCCTGCGAGGAGGGCGCGGTGTCGGCCGCCGTGGACATCGGCGCGAACACGCGTGTCTACCACCCCGACGGGTCCCACGAGTGGATCGCCACCGCGGCGCTGATCCTGGGCGGGCTGGCGATGGCGACGTGGTCCGCCCTGCCGTGGGTGCGTGCCGTCGTCCGTTCGCGCGGCTGAGCGGGTCAGTCGCCGAGGGGGTCGCCCGCAGGTTCCCGTCCGGTGGCCCGCCGCCGGACGGGCGCCACCGCCCGGGGGGACCGGTCCAGCAGTTCGCGCGCGGCCCGGGCGACGCGGTCCGAGGCCTGGTGTACGGGGCTGTCGCGGCGCCAGACCAGCAGGTGGCGCAGTTGGATCGGTGACCCGGCCAGGGGACGGATCACGACGCCTCCGGAGGTGTCGAAGTCGGACTGGCAGGGGGCCACCGCCCGGTGGGCCGCGATGAGGTCGTGGATCTCGGAGCGGTCGTAGAGCCGGAAGGGCACCTGCGGGGTGAACCCCGCTCGCTGACAGGCCAGGTAGAAGCACTCCGGCCAGCCGGAGCCGTCCGGCGGGGTGAGCGCCCAGGGCGAGTCGGCCAGATCGGCCAGGCGCACCAGTGGCCGGTCCGCCTGGGGGTGGTCCTCCCACAGGGCCACGTGCAGCGGTTCGACGGCGAGCATGGCCCAGCTGAGCGGGCCGTCGGTGGGCAGGTCGCGGTCCACGTAGTCGACGGTGGTGCCCATGTCCAGCCGCCCGGCGCGCACCAGGTCCGTGACCAGCTTGGGGGAGTACTCGGTGCGCACGTGGACGGGGACGTCGGGGAAGACCTCGGGCAGTCGCGAGGACAGCTCCAGCGCCAACGGCCCCACCCCGCCGATTCTGAGCGTGGTCGGAGAGGAGCGGCGCGCGGTGATGTCGTTCAGCAAATCGTCCATGGACAGCAGGACGGAGCGCGCTCGGACCAGGACGAACTCGCCCAGCTCGGTCGGGCTGACACCGGACCGGCCCCGGTGGAAGAGCGGACCGCCGACCTCGCGCTCGATGCGTTGCAGCTGGGTGGTCAGGGCGGGCTGCGACGTCGACAGGGCCGCGGCGGCCCGGGTCACACTGCCGGTGTCGGCCAGGAGGCAGAGGGTGCGCAGGTGGCGGAGTTCGAGGTCCATGCGTGGAATGTAGGCCGCTCGGGGGCTTCGTGTACAGACGGGTGTTCGCGGGTCGTCGTCCCGTACACGCCGTCAACCCGATCGCGCTCGGGCTTGCGCGCCGTCCACCCCCGAGCGTCGCTGTGATCGATCTTGTGGGGTAGGGTGCCGTTCGTCACCATATAGTTGGACGACCTACTAAATGGGCCGTGGGTCGCCGCAACCGTGGGAGAGGCTTCATGGCGGTCGAACGCACACTGCACACACCCGAGGCGGAACAACTCCTGGAACTGACCCGGGAGATCGTGGACAAGGAGCTGCTCCCGCGCGCCGCCGAGGACGAGGAGAACGCCGCCTTCCCCCGCGACGTCTTCCGCACGCTCGGCGCCGCCGGACTGCTCGGCCTGCCCTACCCCGGCGAGTACGGCGGCGGCGACCAGCCCTACGAGGTCTACCTCCAGGTCGTCGAGGAACTCGCCCGCGGCTGGCTCGCGGTCGGCCTGGGCGTGAGCGTCCACACCCTGTCCTGCTACCCCGTGGCCGCCTTCGGCACCGACGAGCAGAAGGCCGCCCACCTGTCCGACATGGTCGGCGGCGACCTCCTCGGCGCCTACTGCCTGTCCGAGACCGGCTCCGGCTCCGACGCCGCCGCCCTCACCACCCGCGCCGAACCCGTCGAGGGCGGCTACCGCGTCAACGGCGCCAAGGCGTGGATCACCCACGGCGGCCGGGCCGACTACTACACCCTCTTCGCCCGCACCGGCGCCCCCGACTCCGGCGCGCGCGGCATCAGCTGCTTCCACGTCCCGGCCGACACCCCCGGGCTGGGCGCGGCGGCCCCCGAACGCAAGATGGGCATGTCCTCCTCACCCACCGCCGGGGTGCTCTTCGAGGACGTCGAACTCGGCGCGGACGCCCTCATCGGCGAGCGGGACCGGGGCTTCGGCATCGCCCTGGCGGCCCTGGACTCCGGTCGGCTCGGCATCGCGGCCTGCGCGGTCGGCCTCGCCCAGGCGGCGTTGGACGCGGCGCTGGCCTACTCCCGCGAACGCCGCCAGTTCGGCACGGCCATCGGCGACTTCCAGGGCGTGGGCTTCATGCTCGCCGACATGGCGACCCAGGTCGCCGCGGCCCGCGAGCTGTACCTGTCCGCGGCCCGGCTCCGCGACGCGGGCCGCCCCTTCGGAACCCGGGCGGCGATGGCCAAGCTCATGGCCACCGACACCGCGATGCGGGTCACCACCGACGCCGTCCAGGTCCTCGGCGGATACGGCTACACCCGCGACTTCCCCGTCGAGCGCTACATGCGCGAGGCCAAGGTCCTCCAGATCGTCGAGGGCACCAACCAGATCCAGCGCGTCGTGATCAGCCGGGACCTCGCCCGCGGCGTCTGACACCGCCGCGGGAGCGCCGCGCCTCAGGAGCGCAGGAGCGCGGCGGTGTCGGTGCGCGAACGGATCCGCAGGCGCACGGGGCGGTCGGTGAGCACGGCCAGCGCGGACCGGTAGTCGGGGCCCCGGTCCAGGTCGGTCAGCCAGGCCGCCTCCGGGGCGCCCCCGCCCGTCCAGGACTCCAACCGGGCCTCGGCGTGCGGCGGAGTGACCGCCACCCGCCGCAGTCCGCCCGACAGCCCCAGCCCGGTCGCCTTGAGCAGCGCCTCCTTACGGGCCCAGTAACCGAAGAACGCGCCCGTCCGCTCCTGCGGCGGCAGGGCGTCCCACACCGACCGCTCCGTGTCGGCCAGCGTGTACCCCACCAGCCCGTCCAGGTCGCGCGCCGCCGACACCCGTTCGACGTCCACACCGACCGGTACGCCTTCGGCCACCGCCAGCGCCACCCACTCGCCGGAGTGGCTCACCGACACCTCCCAGCCACGCGCGGGCCCGGAGGGGACGGGCTTGCCGTGGGGATCCCGCCCGCCCGGGTCCGCGCCCGTGCGCTCCTTCTCCTCGCACGACCGGCAGACCAGGTCGAAGGTCACCTTCTCGGGCGGGCACGACACCAGTTCGGCCAGGGCCAGCCGGGCCATCGCCCGGCCGAGCAGGTGGCGGTCGCGGTCGGCCTGGTGCCGGAAGCGGGTGTTGCGGGCGAGCTCCCGTTCGTCCAGCAGACGCAGGAGCCGGTCGGCCGCCAGGGACGTGTGCGCCCACCACACCGTGGACGTCAGGGGGCTGAGGGTGGAACCGAGGGTCATACGTCCATTGTCACCGTTGCCCCGGATCTCAGCGAATCCCGGCGTCCCGGTCCGAGTCCGAAGGTCACCCGTCGCGGAGGGGCAGGGGCCCGCCGACGGGCCGCACAACAGTCGGCGGCTCGACCTTCCCCCCACCGGCCGGTGTGAGTGCGACCGAAACCGGGAATCGGTTACCCGACAGGTCAGCCCGCCCCCTGGGAGGCCCGAATGTCGGTCGTGCTGCTGTTCGGAACGGGAGCGATCATCGGACTCGTGTTCCTGTCCGCGGTCCTCGTGCTCACCCTCCTCTCGGACGGGTCCGGTGCGGAGACTCCCCCCTCGCGCGACAGATCCGTACTCTAGGGACACGCGGGACCGATCCCGTGCGGACCGAGCGGTACGGGAAGGGGTCGTGTCCATGGCCGAGGAGAGTCGTCCGGTGTTCGCCGCCGAACGCAGGGACCGCATCCTCGAACTCGTCCGCGCCCACGGCACCCTGTCCCTGCGTGACATCGCGGCCAAGGTCGGCGCCTCCGAGGTCACCGTCCGCCGCGACGTCCGCGCGCTGGAGGCCGAGGGGCTGGTCGACCGAAGACGCGGCGGGGCGGCCCTGCCGGGCAGGATCGGCCACGAACAGAGCTACTCCGGCCGCAGCGGACAGTGCGCCGCGGAGAAGGCGGCCATCGCCTCCTCCGCCGCGCGGCTGGTCCGCCCGGGGGAGGCGATCGCCGTCGGCCCCGGTACCACGACCGAGGCACTGGCCCGGGAACTGCTCTCCCACACCGAACTGACCGTCGTCACCAACTCCCTGCGCGTGGCCGAGGCCCTGGCGAACGCCGCCGGGGTCGAGGTGGTGGTGACCGGGGGAACCCTGCACGGCCCGATCCGCGCGCTCGTCGGCGCCGCCGCCGAACGGAGCCTGGTCGGACTCCGCGTCACCCGGGCCTTCCTGTCGGGCAACGGGGTCAGCGCCGACCGCGGACTGAGTACCCCCAACCCGGCCGTGGCCACCGTGGACCGGGCCCTGTCGGCGTGCGCGGAGGAGACGGTCGTCCTGGCCGACCACACCAAGGTCGGCGCCGACAGCATGGTGCCCACCGTCGCCCCGGAGGAGATCGCCCACCTGGTGACCGACAGCAGCGCCGACCCGGAGGTGCTCATGACCCTGGAGGAGACCGGCGCCCTCGTCCACGTGGCCGTGGTCGCCCAGGAACGGGGGGAGTGACCGCCGGGGAACGGGGGGTGTCCGCTCCGGGCGCGAAGAACACGTACCCTACCGTTCACACACGCTTGTGCCGTTGGCCCCTATGCGTGATCCTGGGCCACACCCCGCTCGCCAACCGCCCCCATACCGCCGTCCACACGCAGGAGCCGCCGCACATGCACTCCCAGCCGACACCTCCAGAGCCCGCAGGGGCCGCCCCGGTCCGCGTCACGCCCGCCCCCGTCGCCCTGCCCGACCCCTGGTCGGCGGCGCGTCTGACCGTGGTCGTCCCCACCTACAACGAGGCGACCAACCTCCCGGTGCTCGTCGGCCAACTGATGGCGCTCGGCCTGCCGAGGCTGGGCGTCGTGGTCGTGGACGACAACTCCCCGGACGGTACCGGTGAGGTCGCCGACAAGCTCTCCGTCGAGCACGGCGGCCGGGTCGCGGTCGTGCACCGCACCCGCAAGGAGGGGCTCGGGCGCGCCTACGTGGCGGGCATGACCCGCGCCCTCGACGACGGCGCCGACTACGTGGTGCAGATGGACGCCGACCTCAGCCACCCCGCGGGCTACGTGCCCCAACTGCTCGGCACCCTGCTGTCCACCAACGCCGACGTCGTGATCGGCAGCCGGTACGTGCCCGGAGGCAGCCTCTCCGAGAACTGGGGGATCCGCCGCCGCCTGCTCAGCGGCTGGGCCAACGCCTACGTCAAGGCCGTGCTGTCCATGCCGGTCCGCGACGTCACCGCGGGCTTCAAGATCTGGCGGGCCGAGGCCCTGCGCGTGCTCGACCTGCCCAGCATCCAGAGCACCGGGTACGCGTTCCAGATCGAGATGCACTACCGCGCCTTCCGACGCGGCCGGAAGATGATGGAGATCCCCATCCACTTCGAGGACCGCGTCGTCGGGGAGAGCAAACTGGACGGCGCCGTCGCCCTGGAGGCGGCCCTGCGTCCGCTGCGCCTGCGCCGGGCCGAACGCCCGCGCCGCTGAGCCCGCGGCGGTCCCCTGGGCCGGTTCCTTCCCTTGTCCGCCCTGACCTGCGATCATCAGGGACAACGGGGAAGGAGGCGCCACCGTGAGCGA
Organism: Nocardiopsis sp. FIRDI 009; assembly: GCF_003386285.1. Classification (GTDB taxonomy): domain Bacteria; phylum Actinomycetota; class Actinomycetes; order Streptosporangiales; family Streptosporangiaceae; genus Nocardiopsis. Next base: position 47,393 of record NZ_QPNC01000039.1, on the reverse strand, counting down.
ACTACCCTACGACGTCGACAACGACCTGGGGGACGACCCCCAGGAGACCGAGATCGCCGAGTGCGAGCGCGTGATCGACCCCGACTTCAACATCCTCGGCTACGACTTCGTGGACGACGACAGCCGGGGGGAGTGGGGGATCACCCAGGAGGTGCGCGCCGAACGGCGGCCGATCATCCCCCACCAGCGGTGGGGCACACAGCGCAGCGCTGAGGAGGACGCGGTGAGCGTGGTGTCGGAGACGGACATCTCCGCCGAACCCGACGCCGCGCCGGAATCCGACATGTGACTCCCGTCCACCGGTGGCGACCACCCGAGTGGACGGACCATCCGGACAGCAGGAGGGCGACGATCCGTCCGGGTCACGTCGAGCCCTCCGGACCCCTCTCGTGCGCCTCGCCCGCGCTCGACCCCGGGCACACCCGCAACGGCGGCCCCGACACCCCGCAGAACCGCGTCGGCCTCTCCGGGCGGACGGGACGCACCTCGGGCGCCTCCTCCCCGACCACCACCTCCTCTTCCTTCTCGGCGGCGGGCGTCTCGACGGGACCGGGCATCCGGCCACGCGGCAGCGCGGCGGCGCACAGGGCGGCCAGGACGTACGTCCCCGCCAGCACCAGCATCGCCGGACCGAACCCCCGGGCGATCGCCTCCGCCGCCGCGCCGGGCGCCGCGGCCTCCCCGCCCGCGCCACTGATCCCGACCACCGCCGGAACCGCGGCCACCCCGATCAGCTGCGCCCCCCGGGCGAAGGTGTTGTTCACCCCCGAGGCCAGCCCCGCGTGCCGCTCGGGGGCCGACGCCAGCACGGTCGCGGTCAACGGCGCCACCGCCGCCGACAACCCCAGCGCGACCAGCAGGACCCCCGGCAGCACCCCGCTCACGTAGGGGTCGCCGGCGTCCAACCGGGACAGCAGCACGAACCCGCCCGCCAGCAGCAGCGGACCGACGACCAACTGCGGGCGCGGCCCGATCCGGGCCGCCAACCGCCCCGAACGCGCGGACAGCACCAGCATGAGCGCGGTGATCGGCAGTGAGGCCGCACCCGCCGCGATCGGGGAGTAGCCGCCGACCTCCTGGAGGTAGATCACCAGCAGGAAGAAGAGCGGGCCGAGCGAACCGTAGATGAGGACGGTGGCCACGTTGGTCACGGAGAACGTGGGTGAGGAGAAGATCCCCAGCGGCAGCATCGGCGCGGCGCTCGCCCGCTCCACCAGGACGAACACGACCAGGGCCGTCACCCCGGTCACCGCACCGACCCACACGGAGGGGGTCCCGCCCACCGCGCCCCACTGGATGAGCGCGTAGGTGGTCCCGCCCAGCGCCGCGACCCCCAAAAGCGCGCCCGGAAGGTCCAGCCGCCGACCGGCCGACTCGTCCCGCGACTCCGGCACCCGCCACCAGGCGATCGCCAGGACCAGCACGGCCAGCGGCAGGTTGATGAGGAAGATCAGCCGCCAGTCGCCGACCTGCACCAACCAGCCGCCCACGAACGGCCCCACCGCCGCGGCCACACCGGTCAGCCCCGACCACGCGCCGATCGCCCGTGCCCGGTCCTCCTCCCGGAAGCCCGCCTGGAGGATCGCCAGGCTGCCCGGGGTCAGCAGCGCACCGCCGACCCCCTGCACCACGCGGCCCGCCACCAGCCACCCCAGCGTCGGCGCGAACACGCACAGCGCCGAGGCCAGCGCGAACACCGCCACGCCCACCATGAACAGCCGGACCCGGCCGAACCGGTCGGCCAGGGAACCGCTGAGCAGGATGAGCGCGGACAGCGTCACCATGTATCCGTTGACGATCCACTGCAGACCGGACATACCGGTGTCGAGATCGTCCCGGATGGCGGGTAGGGCCACCGTCACCACCGTCGAGTCCAGGAACGCCATCCCCGAACCGAGCACCGTGGCCGCCAGCGTCCAGCGCGCGGCGGGGGTCCCCCACGCCACCGCGCCCGCCGCGACCGGGATCGAAGCACGCACAGCACACCTCCGGGGTACAACTTATGCGGCGCGGTCCCCACCGGAGTGGGGGCCGCGCCGCGTGTCACGGGCCCGTCGGGGCAGAAACGCCCGGGGGCGTCACTCGCTGGCCAGCGCCCCGGTGATCGAGGTGCCCGCCGCCCGGCGACCCGGCAGGATCGAGGCGAGCAGCCCGGCCAGGACGGCGACCGCGATGAACACCGCGATCTGGCCGGCCGGAAGGCTGAACACCATGCCCGGCAGCACCGAGTCGGCGGCGGCCCAGCCGAACACCACGCCCAGCACGATGCCGATCCCCGCGCCGATCAGGCACAGCAGCACGGCCTCCACGCTGAGCATCCGGCGCAGCTGGCCCCGGGCCAGACCCAGCGCCCGCAGCATCGCGGACTCGCGGGTGCGCTCCAGCACCGACAGCGCCATCGTGTTGGAGATACCGAACACCGCGATGATGATCGCCAGGCCCAGCATCGCCGCGATGGTGTAGAAGGCGATGTCCATCATGTCCGAGAACTGTTCCTTGATCTCGGCCACGGACATGACCTGGAGCGTCGGGTCGTCCTCGACCGAGGCGTAGACCGCCTCGCGCAGTTCGGCCGGGTCGGCGTCCCGCTCCCCGCGGATGAGCAGGGCCTCGTCCTGGGTCGCCTCGGGGAAGAGGGTGGCGAGGTCGTCCGCGTGGACGTAACCGCTCCAGGCCCCCACACTGGCCTCGACGATCGCCGCGACCTCCAGGTCGAGGTCAGCGTCCTCACTGCTCAGGGTGTAGGTGTCACCCACGCTCAGGCTGTCGTCGACACCCTCCGCCAGCGCGATCCGGCCCGGTCCCACGTCGGACAGGTCGCCCTCGACGGTGTCCACGGTCAGGTCGGTGCCCATCTCCGCGTTGGTGTAGGCCACCAGACTCATGTACCCGCCGTCCTCGGTCACCAGGGAGCCGCTGCGCTGCCCGAAGACCCCGGCGATGGTCGGCTCGTCCGCCAGGTCGCGGCGGACCTCCTCGGGGACGAAGCCGAACTCGGGCGTACCGGCGTCGGCGGTCGTCCCGCCTTCGGCGTCGGCTCCCTCCTCAGGAGCGCCCCCGGTGCCCTCGGCGGGTGCCGTGCTCGGCTCGGCGCCCGGCTCCGCGGAACCCTCGGCGGTCTCGGCGCCCTCGGCGGTTCCGTCGGCGGGGGCGTCCTCGGCGGCCGCCTCCGCATCCGAGGCGTCCCCGGTACCCGCGGGCTCCTCCATGGCGAACTGCGGGTTGATCTGGTAGTCGACGGGGAACTGCTCGTCCAGCATCCGGGTCAGGGTCGACTCGGTGGAGGCGCTGACGACGGAGTAGCCGGTGATGAGCGTGGCGCCCACGGTCAGGGCGATCATCGCGGTGGCGGCGCGGCGCGGGCTGCGGACGGAGTTGTCCACGGCCAGCATGCTCGCCACACCGACCCTGCGCAGCGGGGCGCCGACCAGGCGCACGATGCCGCGCACCAGCAGCGGGCCCAGGACCACGACGCCGACGAACGCGACCAGGGCGGCGGCGGTGACGACGATCGGACCCGCCTGGGTGGGGCCGGAGACCTGGGTCAGGGCGACCATCGCTCCGGAGACGGCGAAGGTCAGCAGACCGAACACGACGCGGATCCAGCCGGTGCCCTTCTCGATACCGGAGGCGGTGGCGCTGGTGCGCAGCGCCGCCAGCGGGGCCACCCGGGTGGCGCGCAGTGCCGGGATCATCGCGGAGAAGACGGTGACGATCGTGCCGACACCCAGCCCGACCAGGATCGCGACCGGGGTGATGATCACGGGGACACCACCGTCGGCACCCATCGCCGGGGCCGCGAAGGACGCACCGGCGAAGCCGATACCCACACCCGCCAGGACGCCCAGGGCGGAGGCGACCAGGCCCACGACCACGGACTCCAGCAGCACCGACCGGAAGACCTGCGAGCGCTTGGCGCCCACGCACCGCAGCAGGGCCAGTTCGCGCTGGCGCTGGGCGATGAGGATGGCGAAGGTGTTGTAGATGACGATCCCGGCGACGAACATCGCGATGAACGCGAACAGCAGCAGCGCGATGCGGAACATCTCGGTCTCGGCGCCGACGCCCTCGGCCATCTCCAGACCGTACTCCTCGCCGGTCATGACCTCGGCTGAGGCGCCCAGCACGTCGCCGACCGCGTCGGCGGCCTGCTCGTCGGTGAAGCCCTCGGCGGCGATCGCGTCGATCTCGGCGTAGCCGGTCGCCCCGGTCATCTCCTCGATCGTGTCGGGGGCGAAGACCACGGCGCCGGTCATGCTGTACTCCGGGTCGACACCGAAGTTGACCAGGCCGGTGACGGTGAACTCCCGCCTCTCCTGGTCGGGGTCGAGCACGGTCACGGTGTCCCCGACACCGAACCCCGACTGCTCGGCGGTGGAGGTGGCCAGGGCGATCTCGTCATCGGCCGAGGGCAGCTCGCCCTGGGCCGCGTCGAACCGGCTGGCGCCCTCGACGGAGACGGCGGAGGGCGGCGTGAAGCCGAACGCCCGGCCGTCGGCGTCCAGCAGGACGGCCTGGCCGCGGACCAGACCGTCGGCCTCGGCGACCTCGGGCAGGGCGCGGATGTCGGCCAGTTGCTCCTCGGTCAGCGGCTCGAGCGCGACGTACTCGCCGTCCTCGCCCGGCTCCGGCTCGGCCGGTTCGGCGATGGCGTCGACGGTGGTGGCGGAGCCCATCACGGACTCCTCGTAGTTGGCCTTCAGGGTGTCGGCGAACACCATGGTCCCGGAGACGAACATGACGCCGAGCAGGATCGCCAGAACGGTCGTCACGTAGCGGGACTTGTGCAGCCGCAGCCCCGCGAGTGTGGTGCGCAGCATGCGGTCAGGCCTCCAGCTTCAGCAGCCGGGCGGAGACCAGCTCGGGGTTGGGGTCGGTGACCTCGTCGACCAGCCGACCGTCGCGCAGGAAGACGACGCGGTCGGCGTAGGAGGCGGCCACGGGGTCATGGGTGACCATGACGATGGTCTGGTCCAGGTCCTTGGCCGAGTCGCGCAGGAACGCCAGGACCTCCGCGCCCGAACGCGAGTCCAGGTTGCCGGTGGGCTCGTCGGCGTAGACCACCTCGGGCGCGTTGAGCAGGGCGCGGGCCACGGCCACGCGCTGCTGCTGGCCGCCGGAGAGCTTGGTGGGCAGGTGGTCGAGGCGGTCGCGCAGGCCCACGACGTCGATGATGTGGTCGAACCGCTGCTGGTCGATCCTGCGCTTGGCGATCTGCGACGGCAGCAGGATGTTCTGCTCGGCGGTGAGCATCGGCAGCAGGTTGAACGACTGGAAGATGAACCCGATCCGGTCGCGGCGCAGCAGGGTCAGTTCGCTGTCGCGCAGGCCGGTGATCTGGGTGCGGCCCAGGTGCACGGTGCCGGAGGTGGGCACGTCCAGGCCAGCCAGGCAGTGCATCAGGGTGGACTTACCCGAGCCGGAGGGGCCCATGATCGCGGTGAACGCGCCCCGGTGGAAGTCCACGTCCACCCCGGCGAGGGCGTGGACCTGGCTGCCCCCGGTGTCGTAGGTCTTGGTGAGCCCCCGGGCGACCACCACCGGCGGGGCGGTGGCCGAGGGGACGGGCTGGACTGAGGACGCGGTCACGGCAGACAACTCCAGTGGTGACGGTGCGGACACGTGTCACCGGGCGGCTCGGAGGTCGCCTCCGGTCCCGCCCGGTGTGGTCTCCACGCTAGGGGCGCCGTGGTGTCCGGTTCCTCCCCCTGCGGGCTGAACCGCACCCCGGCCAAAGGGACGACGCGGACCCGGGTTCACGACTCCAACGTCGGGGGTCGGTACCGACTTTCGTCGGGGGTCCCGGTGGCGGGAACGGGCGGGCGGGGCGCGCGGAACCATGCGTCACCAGGGAGAACGGGGCGGTACCGACGATCGGCCGCCAGGCGCACCGGTGTCGGCGGACGGCGGGGCCGAGCCGGGCCCGACCGTAGAATCCGGCGCATGAGGGAGCAGAACACGAGGGTATCCCGTGGACCGACGGGCTGGTGGCGGCGGGGAGAGCGGTGGTGGTGGGACCGCCGCCTGCGCTTCGCCGACTGGTTCTACGCCGTCGGGTCGTTCCCGATGGTCGCCTTCGTCCAGATCGTGCCGGAGATCGGGCTGCTGCGGGGGGTCATCGACCCGCTCTTCCAGCGGACCGACGAGCTGCTCCCGCTCACGGTCCTGGGCGTCGTCTTCTACCTGGTCCCGGCCGGACTGGTCTCCCTGGCCGTCCTGTTCCGGCGCTCCCGCCCGCACTGGCTGCTGGTCCTGGCGTTCGCGCTCCTGCTGCTCTTCGGCAACATGCTCCCGGCCGGGTTCGCCCTCTACTCCTACGCGGTGCACTTCGACCGCCGCCGGATCCTGGCCGGATGGTTCGGGGTCCAGGCCCTGGCCCTGTACGTCGCCCTGGACGTGAACCTGCTCGTCTACGTCTTCAACTTCGGCCTGTTCCTCGTGGTCCCGACGACCCTCGGCCTGTGGGTCGGGACCCGGCGCCAGCTCATCGACCGCCTCCAGGAACGGGCCGAGCGCCTCGAACGCGAACAGCACCTCATGGCCGAGCACGCCATCACCGCCGAGCGCACCCGGATCGCCCGGGAGATGCACGACGTCGTGGCGCACCGGGTGAGCCTCATGGTCCTGCACGCGGGCGGCCTGGAGGTCTCCGCGCAGGACCCGCGCACGGCCGAGGCCGCCGGGCTGATCCGGACCACCGGCCGCGAGGCCCTGGCCGAACTGAGGGGCATCCTCGGGGTCCTGCGGGAGGAGGACGGGGGCACCGCGCCCACCGCGCCCCAACCCGGCCTGTCCGACCTGGAGTGGCTGGTGGGCCAGTGGCGGGACGCGGGCATGGTGGTGGACCGCGTCGACTCCGAGCCGCTCGGTGACCTGCCCCCCACGGTCCAGCGCACCGCCTTCCGGGTGGTCCAGGAGGGGCTGACCAACGCCGCCAAGCACGCGCGGGGCGCCCGGGTGACCCTGGAGCTGCGCCGGAGGGGTGACGTCCTACAGGTGGAGGTGGCCAACGGGCCCGCCACCGTCGCGGTCACGCCTCCGCCGAGCAGCGGGTACGGTCTTGCGGGTATCCGTGAGCGCGTCGCCCTGGCGGGCGGCTCGCTCACGGCCGGGCCCCGGTTCGACGGGGGATGGCGGTTGAGCGTCGTCCTTCCCGTCAGCGGGGGACACGAGGCGGAGGGGAGTGGTCGACGGTGATCCGCACCGTCCTCGTCGACGACGAGAACCTGGTCCGGTCCGGACTGCGGATGATCCTGGAGTCGGCGCCCGACATCGAGGTGGTCGGGGAGGGCGGAGACGGTGACGAGGCGGTCCGGCTGGCCCGGGAGCTGTCGCCCGACGTGGTCCTGCTCGACATCCGCATGCCGGGCACCGACGGGCTCACCGCCGCCGCGCGCCTGACCGCGCTGCCCGACGCGCCGCGCGTGGTCCTGCTGACCACCTTCGACCTGGACGAGTACGTGCACCGGGCGCTGCGCACCGGCGCCGTGGGGTTCCTGCTCAAGGACACCCCGCCGCGCGACCTCATCGCCGCCGTGCGCACGGTGCACGAGGGCAACGCCATGCTCGCGCCGAGCGTGACCAAGCGCATGCTCGAACGGTTCGCCGAGCCCGATCCCTCCGGCACCTCCACCGGGCGCGAGGAGGCCGAACGCCGGTTGTCGGTGCTCAGCGAACGCGAACGGGCGGTGCTGGTCGCCGTCGCCCAGGGCAAGTCCAACGCCGAGGCCGGGCGCGCGCTGGGGATGCGGGAGGCCACGGTCAAGGCGCACGTCAGCCGGATCCTGGCCAAGCTGGGGATGTCCAACCGGGTGCAGGCGGCCATCCTGGCCCACGACGCCGGGTGGGCCTGAGGCCCGGAGCGCGGTCCGGGCGGCGTCCGCGCACCTCGGTTGCTGCTACCGCCGGGTAGCTCGGTACCCTGCAAGGCGATCCCACCCCCGGAACATCCACGTCGTGGCTGGTGACACCAGCCGCAGGAGAAGAGGTGCCCCTATGTCGCGATCGGTTCTGGTCACCGGCGGCAACCGCGGAATCGGCCTGGCCATCGCCCGAGAGCTCGCCGCCGGAGGCGACGACGTCGCCGTGACCCACCGTTCGGGTGAGCCGCCGGAGGGCCTGTTCGGGGTGCGCTGCGACATCACCGACTCCGCCCAGGTGGACGCCGCGTTCAAGGAGGTCGAGGAGGCCCAGGGTCCCGTCGAGGTGCTCGTGGCCAACGCCGGGATCACCAAGGACCAGCTTCTCGCCCTCATGAGCGAGGACGACTTCTCCTCGGTCCTGGACACCAACCTCACCGGGGCGTTCCGCGTCGCCAAGCGCGCCGTGCGCGGCATGATGCGCAAGCGCGGGGGACGCATCATCCTCATCTCGTCCGTCGTGGGCCTGCTCGGCTCGGGCGGTCAGGCCAACTACGCGGCCTCCAAGGCCGGTCTGGTCGGCTTCGGCCGCTCCCTCGCCCGCGAGCTCGGCTCCCGCAACATCACGGTCAACGTCGTGGCCCCCGGTTTCATCGAGACCGACATGACCGCCAGGCTCGACGAGGACCGCCAGGCCGAGATCAAGAAGAACATCCCGCTCGGACGGATCGGCGGCACCGAGGACATCGCCAAGACCGTGGGCTTCCTCGCCAGCCCCGGGGCCGCCTACATCACCGGCGCCGTCATCCCCGTGGACGGCGGCATGGGCATGGGCCACTAGCCTGTGTCCCTCCGGGCCTCCGCCTCGTCCTGGCCCGACCCCCTCCACCCGCACAGCCACCGGACCACCCCCGCCGGTCCAGACCAGAATCAGGAAACCCGACCATGGGACTTCTCGAAGGTAAACGCGTCCTCGTCACCGGGGTGCTCACCGACTCCTCCATCGCCTTCCACGTCGCCCGCCTCGCCCAGGAGCAGGGCGCCACCGTCGTGCTCACCGGTTACGGCCGGATGAGCCTCGTGGAGCGCGTCGCCAAGCGGCTGCCCGAGACCCCGCCGGTCCTGGAACTCGACGTCACCGACGACGAGCAGCTCGGCACGCTGGCGACCCGCGTCGGCGAGCACGTCGAGGGCATCGACGGCATCGTGCACTCCATCGGCTTCACCCCCCAGGACGCCCTGGGCGGCAACTTCCTCAACACGCGGTGGTCGGACGTGGCCACCGCCATGCACACGTCCACCTTCTCGCTGAAGTCGCTCACCACGGCGCTCATGCCGATGATGAAGAACGGCGGATCGGTGGTGGCGCTGGACTTCGACAACAGCGTGTCCTACCCCATCTACGACTGGATGGGCGTGGCCAAGTCCGCGCTCACCTCCACCGCGCGCTACCTGGCCCGCTACGTCGGTGACCAGGACATCCGCGTCAACCTGGTCTCGGCGGGGCCGCTGAGCACCATGGCCGCGCGCAGCATCCCGGGCTTCGAGGACCTGGCCAAGCACTGGCCCGAGCGCGCCCCGCTGGGCTGGGACGTCACCAACCCGGAGCCCGCCGCCAAGGCCGTGGTGGCGCTGCTGTCGGACTGGTTCCCGGCGACCACCGGTGAGATCGTGCACGTGGACGGCGGTTTCCACTCCACGGGCGCCTGACCGCCCAGCTCGGGGGCGCCCGGCTGTGCGCGGCGCCCCCGAGCGAACCGTTTGACGGGAGTAGGTCGCCGATGATCCTCTGTGTCCGTTCGCCGGGGACAGTGGAGGACCGATGACGTACACACCCGAGGAGCCCGCCCGCGACGCCGACGAGGTGCGTCGGCGTCACCGGGCCAACCAGGCCGCCTGGGACGAGGGGGCCCTGCGTTACACCGAGGGCGTGGCCGCCGGCATCGAGCGGCTCCGCGCGGGTCGGTCGTCCGTGCACCCGGTCGAACGCGCCGCCCTGGGAGACCTGGCCCCCTGGTGCGAGCGGGCCGTCCACCTCCAGTGCGCGTCCGGGCAGGACACCCTGTCCCTCCTGCTGGAGGGAGCCCGCGAGGTCGTGGGCGTGGACATCTCCGGGCGGCACGTCGACAACGCCCGCGCCAAGGCGCGCGCCCTCGACCTGCCCGCGACCTTCCACCGCTGCGACGTGCTCGACACCCCCGCCGAGCTGGACGGCACCGCGGACCTGGTCTACACCGGGCAGGGCGCGCTCTGCTGGATCCACGACATCCGCGCGTGGGCCGGGGCGGTCGCCCGGCTGCTGCGCCCCGGCGGGCGGGTCATGGTCTTCGACACCCATCCGGCCAGCTGGCTGTTCGACCCCGAGGCGTCCACCCCCGTCTGGGCGGGCGTCGACTACTTCGCCCACGCCGAGCGCAGTTCCGGCTGGACGGCCCAGTACATCGGCGACGTCGTCGAGGAACCCTCGGTCAAGCACGAGCGGCTGTGGACGATCGCCGACGTCGTCCAGGCCCTCGTCGACTCCGGCCTGGCCCTGACCCGTCTGGAGGAGCGTCCGGACGAGTTCTGGAACGCCTTCCCCTCCCTCGGCGACGAGGTGAGGCGGAAACTGCCGATGACGTTCCTGCTCACCGCCGAACGCCGCTGACCCGGCCGCGGTGGGACGAACCGGCACGCCGGACCCGGTGTCCGTCCGTGCCGGTGTAACCTGCCGGACGCGGACAGGGCGGTGAAGGGGCCGCCGAGGAGGGGGAGCACATGGATCTGCACCTGACGGGTGCCCGCGTCGTGGTCACCGGGGCCAGCCGGGGGATCGGCCGGGCCATCGCCGACGGGTTCGCCGACGAGGGGGCCGACCTCGCCATCTGCGCGCGCGGCGCCGAGCAGCTGGAGGAGGCCGCCGAGGAGCTGCGCCTGACCGGCGCGACCGTGTTCGCCCGCGCCCTGGACGTCGCCGACGCGCCCGCGCTGGACTCCTTCGTCGACGACGCCGCCGAGATCCTGGGCGGGATCGACGTCCTGGTCTCCAACGTGTCCGCGGGCAGCAGCCGCACCCCCGACCAGTGGGAGCGCAACTTCGGCGCCGACGTCCTGCCGTTCGTGCGCATGGCCGAACGCGTCTACCCGCACCTGCGGGAGTCCGAGCGCGGCGGTTCGGTGGTGCTCATCTCCACGACCTCCGCCCTGCACACCACGCGGCCCGCCGGGCCCGCCGCCTACGGTGCGCTCAAGGCCGCGCTCAACCACCACGCCGCCTCCCTGGCCCGGTCGTGGGCGCCCGAGGGCGTGCGCGTCAACACGGTCTCGCCCGGCCCGATCGAGTTCCCCGGCGGTGGCTGGGACCGGCGCCGCGAGAACGACCCCGAGTTCTACGCGACCATCCGCGGCCGCATCCCCTACGGCCGCCTCGGCCGCCCCGAGGAGGTCGCCCGGGCCGCCGTCTTCCTGGCCAGCCCCGCCGCCAGCTTCGTCACCGGCAACAACCTCGTGGTGGACGGCGGGTTCCTCGACCGCGTCGTCTGACCACCGTGCGCCCCGTCACCCGCGCCGGGTGGTCGCGGCGTTCCGCGGGGCGGAGGACGTGTGCGACGCCGCCCGGTCGCGGGCCACCGCCGTCATCCGCAGCACCAGCGTGACCCCGCCGAGCACGCCCGCCGTCAGGGTCGCCAGCCCGACCTCGGGCAGCCACAGCAGGGCGAGGCGCGTGCCGTACGCGCTGATCGGCCACACCGCCGCCGAGCCGGTCGCCGCTCCGGCGACGCTCCAGGCCAGAGCTGCGGCGACACCTCCGCGGCGCGTCCGTAGGGACCGCACGGCCAGCACCGCGCCCACGGCCATGACCAGCGCGAGGGCCGTGGAACCCCACACCGCCGTCCGGTCGAGCACGCTCGGCCCCGGGTTCCGCGGCTGGTCGCCGCCGGCGACCAGGTGGGCCAGACCGAAGGCCACCGCCTGGATCTGTCCGTCGCGCAGCAGGTCGTAGGTGTTCTGCAGGACGACCACGGCTCGGTCGCGTTCGGGCAGGACCACGACCATCGCCGCGTGCCCCGGAGTCGCGCCGCCGTGGAAGACGATCGGCTCGTCCAGTTCCGACATCCGGGTCTCGCGCCACCCCAGCCCGTACTCCTGCCGCGAACCGGGCACGGGCACGATCCCCCTGCGTGCCTCCGCCAGCGTCTCCGGGTCGAGCACCGCCGGGTCGTCCGCCACCTGTGTCCGCGCGAACGCGGCCAGCGCACCCAGGTCCCCGCCCAGGTATCCGTCGGACACCCCGGCGTCGTCCACGCCGTCCGCGTCGGCCAGCGGCACGCCCCACGGCGACCGGTACCCCGGGGGCAGACCCGCCGACGCGGCCTCCGCGGCGCTGGTGAACGCGCCGTCCATCCCCACCGGGTCCAGCACGGCCTCGCGCAGAGAGGAGCCGAAGGCCCGGCCGGTCACGCGTTCGATGACCGCGCCCAGGACCAGGTAGTTCGCACTGCTGTACTCGTGCGTACCGGGGTCGCCCGCCTCGGAGGCCGCGATCCGCCCGACGCGCGGCCCGAACTCCGCCGAATCCGCGTCGTACACGTCAGCGGTCTCGACGGTGGCCGCCTCGGTGATCCCCGACGTCTGCGTCATCAGGTCGCGCACGGTCGGGGCGGCGCCGAAGTCGGCGAACTCGGGCAGGTACTCCTCCACGGGCGCGTCCGGGTCGAGCCGTCCCTCCTCCGCCAGGACCAGTGCCGCCGTGGCGGTCACCGGTTTGGCCACCGACCCCCACAGGAACGGGGTGTCCTCGGTGACGGGATCGCCGTTCCCGTCCACCCCGAACACGCCCCGGCGCTCGATCCCCTCCGGCCCCACGACCGCGTAGGCCAGACCGGGGGTGCCGGTCGCCGCCATCCGCGCACGGACGTAGGAGTCCATGCCCTCCGTCGCGGCGGACGCCGGAGGCGGGGTGGGGAAGGTCAGGGCCAGGGCGAGGGACACGGCTGCGACACGTCGGTGCACGGGGGGCTCCTCAGATAACCATACGGACATACGATTATTACCATACGCTGATACGGTTATGTCGTGCCAAGAACAGCGGACCACGCCCTCAGGCGTGCACAGATCACCCGGGCCGTGCGCGAGATGATCGCCGAGACCGGCCTGGAGACCGTCACCGTGTCCCGCACGGCCGCGCGCGCCGGGATGTCGGTCGGGCTCGTGCAGCACTACTTCCGCACCAAGGACGACATGCTGCTGCACGCGTTCCAGGAGGTCAGCACGGAGGTCGCGGGCCGGGTCGCCGAGATCGTCCGCGCCGCGCCCGCCCACCGGCGGACCATCGCCGACGTCCTGCTGGACGCCCTCTCCGAGTACCTGCCGCTCGACGAACCCCGCCGCGCCGAGTTCCGGATCGTGCGCGCCTTCGCCGGACGCGCTCTGGACAGCCCCGCGCTCGCCGAGGTGGAGGCGCGCACCGCCGAGGCCGCGCACGCGGAGATCGCCCGGGCGGTGCGCCACGGCGTCGAGTGCGGGGAGGTCGCCCCCGACGTGGACGCCGACACCGCCGCCACGCGTATCGCCGCGGTGACCGAGGGGCTGGCCACCCGCGTCCACCGGGGCGGAACGGGCGCCGCGGACCACGCCCGGGCGGCCCTGCGCGCGGAGCTCGCCACCGTGTTCACCGGACGCTGCCGCCAGTACGACCGGTGAGTCCCGTCCGGCCCGGTCCCTTGCCTCACTCTCTCGTTTGGGCACAGGATGAGAGAGAACCCCTACATACGGCCCCGGAGGTCTCTGCGATGGCGAAGCGAAGGGAAGGGGAGCCCATGACCGCCGTACTGGAAAAGTCCTCCGAGGTGCGTCCGGCCCCGAGTAGTCTGCGCGATGTGGCCGACCACCTCGACGTCCCCCCGGGGTTCAGGGTGGAGGTCCTCGAAGGGGCCATCGTGATGTCGCCCACGCCCTCGAAGAAGCACGCGGGTGTTCTCAGTCGGCTCCACGGCCAACTGTTCGAGCAGTTGCCCAATGGCCGTTCAGCGGTGCAGGTGTGCTCCGTCGAGGCACCGGAGGGCGAGGACTTCGCCACCCCCGACCTCATGATCGTCCCCGTCGCGGTCGAGGAGGAGGACGGCTGGCTGGTGAGCCCCGACGACGTCGACTGCGTCGTGGAGGTGGTCTCTCCGAGTAACCACACCAACGACACGAAGATCAAACCGACCCTGTACGCGCGGTGGCGGATCCCCGTCTACCTCGTCATCGACCCGAGGAACGGCACCAACCGCCTGTACTGGGACCCGAAGGGCGGCCAGTACCAGGCCCGGCACGACGTCGAGTTCGGTACCGACGTCGTCCTGCCCGAGCCGCTCAAGGACATCCGGATCGACACCTCGGTCTTCCCCCGGTACGGGAGCTGACCCGCGCCCCTACGCCTCGCGCAGCACTCGCACCAGCCGCGTCGTCCGCTCCGCGCCCGCGTTCTCCCGCACCCCCGACTCCAGCGCGCCGCCGGTGGCGTCCACCAGCGACACGTGCCGCACCGCCCGGGTCAGCGCCGTGTACACCTGCGGGCGCGACACCGGGACCCGAGGCGGGAACACCGCCACCACGGCGGGCCACCGGCTCCCGTGCGCCGCCGCCACCGTCACCGCCCAGCCCGGCCGCAGCGCCGCCGGGTCCGTCACCGACACCCGCCGCCCGTCGGCCAGCTCGACCACCGCCGCCTCGCCCACCTCGCGCAGGTGGCCCGTGTCGCCCGGCCCGTACCCGGGCCCCTCGGCCACCAGCAGCACCCGGTCGCCCACGTCGAAACCCCCGTGCGCGCCCGGCCCCGGGTTCAGCCGCTCCTTGCACGCGGCGTTGAGCGCGCCCGCACCCGCCGGGCCGTCCTCGCGTGCGGCCACCACCTGCACGTCCTGCGGCGCGATGCCGAGCACGCGCGGGATCGAGTCGGTGAGCAGCTGCACCACCCGGTGCGCCGCCTCCTCCGCGGACGCGGCCGGAACCCGGACCACCTCCCGCTCCGGCGCCGCCACCTCCGGCACCCCGCCGTCGGCCACCGCCTGGGCCAGCTCGGCGATCGGCCCGGGCTCACCCGGGTCGGCCACCTCGGCCACGTGAGCGGTCCGGGAGGCGGCCACGTCCACCACCACCCGGCCCGGGGTCGCGGAGGGCGCCTGGTGCGGGTCGGCGGCCAGCACCAGGTGGGCTCCGTCGGCGCACGAGGAGGCCAACTCGGCCGCCCGGGACACCCCCACCGACATCGCCTCGCACAGCACCACCACCCCGGCCTCCAGCGGAGCGCCCGCCAGCAGTTCGGTCAGCGACACCGCGCGCAGCTCGGGTTCGCCCCCGAGCCAGCACCGCGCCAGCTCCGCGTTGACCGCGGCCGCGGCCTGCGCGGTCGGCGCGGCCACCGCGATCCCCACCTGGCTGTCGGTGGCGATCGCGTGCAGGCACACCAGGGCGCGGGCCAGCTCGGCCGCGTCGCCCGGGCCGTGTCGCAGGACCGTGACCGGACGCAGGGCCACCGTGACCAGCGCCTCGCGGGTGCGCTCCGAGAGCGCGAACTCGTGCCGCTCGGCCGCCGCCGTCACGGTCTCGGCGGCGGTCAGCGCGTCCATGACCGGATCGTTGCCGCCGATCAGCCGCGCCACCTGCTCACCGAGGCGCTGCTCGGAGTGGCCGACGTCGGGCAGGGCGTGGAAGCGCTCGGCGTCCGGAAGGTCGGGGACCCCGCCCTCGGCGAAGTCGAAGTCGTCATCGGTGTCGTCGGTGCTCTCGAACACCACCGAGACACCGTCCGCCACGGCCGCAGCCAGGGCCGCCGCGGGATCGGCCACCCCCATCCCGCCGACGACGTTGGCCAGTCTGCGCTCCTCGACGGCCGTGTGCCCGCGCCGCGCCGCCTGCCGGAGTACGTGCTCGGTCAGCGCGCTCAACCGCCGGGGGTCGTCCGGTCGGGCGTCGTCGCCCAGGTGCTGCCGCGCGCAGAAGTCGGCCTGCTCGACGGTCACCCCGGGCAGCCGAAGCAGCAGCCACGGGTTGGCCTCCAGCTCGGCGGCGGCCCGCTGACCCAGCCTGGCGGCCACACGCGGCGCCAGGGAGCCCGGCGCCCCCATCCGGTCGAGGACGGCACTGACCTGTTCCACAGCCTCGGACACCTCGGACGGTTCCCCTCGTCACGCTCTCCACAGACCCTGGGAGCCTACCGAGAAGTGATGACCGTCCGCTCCGGGACCGGCGCGGTGGATCCGCCGGTCAGCGCTCCTGGCCGGCGGTGGCGTCGTCCAGCGCCTCCCGGATCTCCGGCGGCAGCTGCACGCCCTCCACCCGCAGGACGCCCTCCAACTGGGGGAGGGTGCGCGGACCGACCACCGCCGACGCCACCCCGTCCTGGTCGCGCGCCCAGCTCAACGCGACCGCCAGCGGCGGCACGCCCAGCCCCTCGGCGGCCGTGCACACCGACTCGACCACGCGGCGGCTGTGCCCGTCCAGGTAGGGCTCGACGTAGGGGGCCATGTGCGGGAAGGCCGCCCGCGAGTCCGGCGGCACCCCGTTGCGGTACTTGGCGCTGAGCACCCCCCGCCCCAGCGGCGACCACGCGATCAGGTGGGCGCCGGCGGCCTCCGCCGCCGGACGCAGCCCCCGGTCCGCGCCCCGGTTGAGCAGTGAGTACTCCGTCCCCGCGCTCACCAGCGGCACGCGTCCGGGCTGGGCCCGCTGCCAGGTGGCCAGGGTGGCGAACTGCCACGCCTCCAGGTCACCCGTTCCCACGTACCGGGCCTTGCCCGCCGCGACCGCCGTCTCCATCGCCGCCAGCGACTCCTCGGGGGGCGTGGCCGGGTCGAACACGTGCAGCTGCCACAGGTCGACGTAGTCGGTCTGGAGCCGCCGCAGTGAGGCGTCCAGGGAGGCGAGCAGGTGCCGCCGCGAGGCGTCCACCCGGCGGTACCCCTCCGGTGTGTGCCCCGTCTTGGTGGCCACCACCACGTCCTCACGGCGTACCGCGGCGCTCAGCAGCCGCCCCAGGATGCGTTCGCTCTGCCCGCCCGTGTAGATGTCGGCGGTGTCCACGAGCGTGCCGCCCGCGTCGACGAAGGCGGTGAGCTGCTGCCCGGCCTCCTCCTCGGAGGTGTCCTTGCCCCAGGTCATCGTGCCCAGGGCGGTGCGTGACACCCACAGGCCTGATCGGCCCACCTGTCGCTGTTCCATGCGGCGGAGAGTACCGTGTCCGCCCCGACGGGGACCGGGGTCGTTCATCGGGCCGGGATCCCGCCGTGGCTAGGGTGGGGGCATGGCGACACCCGAAGCAGACCAGGACGCCCGTCCCCCCGCGCCCGAGGCGGTCACCCTCCTCCTCGTCCGCCACGGCATGACCGACGCCACCGGCCCCCGCCTGGCGGGTCGCGCCGAGGGGGTGCACCTCAACGAGACCGGTCGCGCGCAGGCCGCCCGCCTGGCCCACCGCCTCACCGAGCTGCGCCCCGCCGCGCTGGTGTCGAGCCCGCTGGAACGCTGCCGTGAGACCGCCGAGACCGTCGGCGAGCAGCTCGGGATCGCGGTCACGCCGGACGACCGCCTCATCGAGTGCGACTACGGTTCCTGGACCGGGCGCGGCCTGGAGGAACTCGGCCACGAACCGCTGTGGCGGGTCGTCCAGGACCACCCCAGCGCGGCGCGGTTCCCCGGCGGTGAGGCGCTCGCGGCGGCCTCCGCGCGCGCCGTCGAGGCGGTCCGCGACTGGAACACGCGTCTGCTCCAGGCCGCGACCGCGTCCGACGACGCTCCGGCCCCGCCCGTGTACGTCGTGTGCAGCCACGGCGACATCATCAAGGCGATCGTCGCCGACGCCCTCGGCCTGCACCTGGACCTCTTCCAGCGCCTGCGGGTCGACCCCTGTTCGGTCACCTCCATCACCTACACCCGCACCCGTCCCTTCCTCAACACGCTCAACGACACCGGAGAGGGGCTGGCGGGCAGCCTGCCGACCCGGGCCGAGGCCCGGGGCGACGCGGCCGTCGGCGGCGGCGCGGGGGCGCAGACGGGCGGGGGCGGAACCCCCTGAGGGTCGGCGCGGAGGCGCTCCGAGAGGCGGCGGCTTCCTCAGGCCGCCACGATGGTGTTCTGGCCCACGGCGATCTCCCAGCCGTCCGTGCCGCGGGCGAGGACGTACACGGCGCTGGCGCGGGGCGCGTCGGTCGGGGCGCCGTCGGCGTCGACAGGGGACTGGGCGACGTGCACGGCGACCGCGTCCGGGCGGATCTCCAGGACGTCGACGACCCGGTCGCGGGCGTGGGCGTCGGCCAGTCTCGGGAGCGCCTCCCGACCGGACGCGATGACGGCGTCGCGGCCGCGCATCCGCTTCCCGACCGCGTTGGTCCACAGCGAGTCGGCGGCGAAGTGCCCGCCGAGGGCCACCGGGTCGTGGGCGTTGAAGGCGTCCTCGAAGCTCTGGACGAGGGCGTGGATCTCGGTGCGGCGCGTGGCGGCCATGATGACTCCCGTGGGTCGTGGACGGGGTGGCGCCGGGGCGCTCCGAGAGGAAGGGAACAACGTCAAGTCCGGTTGAGGTCAACAACGGGGGACGGTTTAGCGCCGCGCGGCCCCCATCCCTTAAGGTTCATGGCATGCCCGTCTTTCAGTTCAATCCGCCGGAGCGGTTCATCGCCGGGACCGTGGGCCAGCCGGGAGACCGCACCTTCTTCCTCCAGGCCGTGGGAGAGGGGCGCGTCACCAGCGTCGTTCTGGAGAAGGCCCAGGTCGAGGCGTTGGCGACCCGTATCGAGGAACTGCTGGAAGAGGTACACCGCCGCTTCGGGACGCCGCCGGGCGACGACACCCCTCCGGAGGACGACGGTCCCCTCCAGCAGCCCATCGAGCAGGACTTCCGCGTGGGTACCCTCGCCCTGGCCTGGGACGCCGAGGCCGCTCGGGTCATCGTCGAGGCCCAGGAGATCGACGAGTCCGCCGGGGAGGAACTGGCCGAGGACGACGACGAGGAGCTGGAGGTCTTCGCGGAGGAGGCCCCCGCGCACCGCGACGTCCTGCGCGTGTACCTGACACCCGGTGAGGCCCGCGCCTTCGCCGGACGGGCCATGAAGGTCGTGGCCGCCGGACGCCCCGACTGCCCGCTGTGCGGCCGCCCCCTGGACCCCAGCGGCCACATCTGCGTCCGCCAGAACGGGTACCGGCCGGACCGCCTGGTGTGACGCCGGTACCGATGGCCACCAGACACCGGGGTCCCGGCGCGCACCCGTCGCGGGGGGCCGCATGAACGAGACCACCGACGCCTTCGACGGCCTCGACGCCGCCTCGGGCCTGGGCCTGCTCAGCTCCGGGGAGATCACCGTCGAGGGCCGCCTGACCTCGGCCTCCAACGCCACTCTGTACTGCACCGTCTCCGACGGCACCCGGTCGGCCGCGTGTGTGTACAAGCCGGTGGCGGGGGAGCGGCCCCTGTGGGACTTCCCCGACGGCACGCTGGCGGGGCGCGAGGTGTCGGCCTTCGCCGTCTCCGAGGCGCTCGGCTGGGCGATCGTGCCGCCCACCGTCCACCGGGACGGACCGTTCGGGGAGGGCATGGTCCAGCTGTGGGTGCACGGTGACACGACCGTGGACCTGGTCGCGCTGTCCCGGGAGACCGACAACGCCGACCTGCGGCACATGGCGGTCTTCGACGCGGTCATCAACAACTCCGACCGCAAGATCGGCCACCTGCTGCCCACCCCCGGCGGCCACCTGTACGGGTGCGACCACGGCGTCTCCTTCGCCGAGGACTACAAGCTGCGCACGGTGCTGTGGCAGTGGCGGGGCCAGCCGCTCACCGACGACGCCCTGGCCGCCCTGGAGTCGCTCCGCGACCAGCTCAAGGACCCCGGCAGCGCGCTGTCCGACGTGTTGGGCCGCCACCTGACCGAACCCGAGGTGTACGCGGTGCGCAGCCGGGTCGACCTGCTCGTCCACCACCGGATCCACCCCTACCCGGCGCCGGACTGGCCGTCGGTGCCCTGGCCCCCGGTCTGATCGGGGGACCGGCCCCGTGGGGCCGCCTCTGTGAGCGACGGCTCGCCAGCGGGTCCCGACCCGTGTGAACCGTGTCCCCTACCGGGGGGTAGGAATAGCGCCGCGCATGCCCCAGGCGGCACAATGGGCCCCGTGAGCAACGAAAACGAGTGGAACTACCTCTTCGACATGGACGGCGTGCTCGTCCGTGAACAGCACCTGGTCCCCGGCGCGGACACGTTGATCGCCGAGCTGCGGGAGAACGAGATCCCGTTCATGGTGCTGACCAACAACTCCATCTTCACCCCCCGCGACCTACGTGCTCGTTTGCTCAACACCGGGTTGGACATCCCGGAGGAGTCCATCTGGACCTCGGCCCTGGCCACGGCCCAGTTCCTCCAGACGCAGCGGCCCAACGGGTCGGCCTACGTCGTCGGCGAGTCCGGTCTGACCACGGCGCTGCACAACGTCGGCTACGTGATGACCGAGAACGACCCCGACTACGTCGTCCTCGGCGAGACCCGCACCTACAGCTTCGAGGCGATAACCCGCGCCATCCGCCTGGTGCGCGCCGGAGCCCGGTTCATCGCCACCAACCCGGACGAGACGGGGCCCAGCGCCGAGGGGCCGCTGCCCGCCACGGGCGCGGTCGCGGCGCTGATCGAGAAGGCCACCGGTCGCCGCCCCTACTTCGTGGGCAAGCCCAACCCGTTGATGAT
Organism: Nocardiopsis sp. FIRDI 009; assembly: GCF_003386285.1. Classification (GTDB taxonomy): domain Bacteria; phylum Actinomycetota; class Actinomycetes; order Streptosporangiales; family Streptosporangiaceae; genus Nocardiopsis. The sequence continues at coordinate 26,842 of NZ_QPNC01000039.1, read as the reverse complement.
GCGTTCGGCGCTGCGCCGGATCGGCGCGCACTCGGAGAACACGCTGATGGTCGGGGACCGCATGGACACCGACGTCCTCAGCGGTCTGGAGGCGGGCCTCCAGACCGTCCTGGTGCTGTCGGGGATCTCCGACCGCGACACCGCCGACCAGTTCCCCTACCGGCCGACGCGCGTGATCGAGTCGGTCAAGGAGCTCGTGGGCAGCACCCGGAGCCCGTTCGGCGCCGAGGACTGAGCCCCGCCCTCCCGGGCGGTGTCCCGAACGGGTCGGGCGCCGGCGGACACGACGAACGGGCGGCGGACCCGTCGGTCCACCGCCCGTGTCGATGTGCGTCGTCGCGGGCTACCGCTGCTTGGCGAGTTCCTCGACCTTGGCCGCCTCCTCGCGGCGGCGCGCGCGCAGCAGTTCGAGGCGCTCGGCCAGCACCTCCTCCAGGTCCTCCATGCTCCGGCGTTCCAGCAGCATGTCCCAGTGGGTGCGCACCGGCTTGGCGTTCTTGGGCTCCTCGCCGGAACCGTCGCGCCGCAGCGCGCGGTCACCGCAGAAACGGCACTCCCATTCGGCGGGGATCTCGGCCTCCGTGGCGAAGGTGACCGAGAAGCGGTGGCCCCGGGTGCAGTCGTAGGTGACCTCCTGCCGGGGAGCCAGGTCGGTGTTGCGGTCGTTCTCGTAGCTCGTCGCCCCGAGCCGGGTGCCGCGAAGTGCTCGCTCGGCCATCGTGTGGGTGCCTCCAGGCGCTCGTGCGGTCTCGCGGGGTGTAACGCGTCGGTCCCCGTCAAGATTCCCCACTGGCCTGAGGTCGAACCACCCCGGATGCCGCCGTGCCGGACCCGGACCGCCCGGGGCGGTTCGACGGGGATCGTGTGGGATGTCCCACGCGTGTGGGACACCCGCGGCTGCCGGGGCTACTCGGTGTCCCGGGCGCTCCCCCTCCCCAGGGCGCCGCCGAGGATGTTGAAGACGGCGTTGAGCACGAGCGCGGCGATGGCGGCGGCCACGATCCCCGAGCGCAGGATCGTCCCGGCCCAGTCGGGGAAGCCGTCGTAGAACGCGGGAGCGGCGATCGGGATGATGCCGAAGGCCATCGCCACGGCGACGATGACGAGGTTGAGGTTGCCCTCGTACTCGACCTTGGCCAGGGTGCGCACACCGGCCGCGGCCACCGATCCGAACAGCACCAGCCCGGCGCCGCCCAGCACGGGGGAGGGGATCATCGCGACCACGCGGCCCAGGACGGGGAAGAGGCCCAGGACGATGAGGATGAGGCCGCCGACCGCCACGACGTAGCGGCTGCGCACACGGGTCAGCGCGATCAGGCCCACGTTCTGGCTGAACGTACTCCCGGGGAAGGAGTTGAGCAGCGGGCCGACGACCGAGGCCAGGGCGTCGACGCGCAGTCCGTCGGCCAGTCGCCGCCCGTCCATGCGCGCCCCGACGATCTCACCGACGGCGAGGATGTCGGCGATCCCCTCGGTGAGGATGACGAGCATGACCACGCACATGGTGACGATCGCCGCCACCTGGAACTCCGGGGCGCCGAAGTGGAACGGTTGCCCCAGGGAGAAGAAGGCGCCCTCGCTGACCGGGGAGACGTTCACCCGGCCGAACGCGGCGGCGATCACCGTGCCCAGGACCAGGCCGCCCAGGACCGCCATCCGGTTCCACACCCCGGGCAGGATCCACGACAGCAGCAGCACGATCGCCAGGGTCGTTCCCGCCAGCGCCAGGCCGCCGGTCGTGGGAACCCCGGTCTCGTTGTTCTCCGTGATCCAGCCGATCGCCACCGGTAGGAGCGAGACCCCGATGATCGTGATGACGCTCCCGGTGACCACGGGCGGGAAGAACCGGATCAGCCCGGCCAGGAACGGGACGACCGCGAGGCCGAACACGCCCGAGGCGAGCGAGGCGCCGAACACCGCGGGCAGGCCGCTGTCCTGGCCGATGGCGACCATGGTGCCGACCGGGACGAACGAGGTGCCGATGACGACCGGCAGGCGGGCGCCGAACCGCCACACGCCGATCGTCTGCACCAGGGTGGCCAGGCCGCTGACCAGGAGCGCGGCGCTGATGAGGATGCCCATCCCCACCGCGTCGAGCCCCACGGCGCCACCGATGATGATGGGTGGGGTGATCACTCCGGCGTACATGGCGAGGATGTGCTGGAGGCCGTAGGTGACCATCAGCCGTGCCGGGGGCCGTTCGTCCTCCGGGTTGGCGTTCGGGGCGGGGGCGGTGGGGGTGGGTGTCTCGTCCGGGCTGTTCGGGGGATTGCGCATGCGCGGTACCGCTCTCGTGGACGTCGGGGGTGTGGTCCGGGCCGCGTGGGCGCGGCCGTCCGGTCGCGTCGAAGGCAACTACGTGCGTGTTGCGGGCGGGAGCCGTCGGGGTTTCGGGCAGATCAACCTGTCGGATGTATACGTTCAGGCATACATATCCGCCTGTTGTCCGTCCACCCCGTGAAGGGATGTTCTTCCTGTTCGTCACTGATGGTGGAGGTTTGGTCGCGGTTGGTGGGGCGTCGGGGGTCGGGGTTTCCTCGGTGGCGCGTGGAGGAATGAACGTACTGATTTCCGACATAAGGACACATACTTCTCATAGCCTGACTCCGCGCTCCTCGTGGGGGAGGTTTCATGCTCCCGACCCGCCTGCTCGCCGCCGTGGCCCTCGCCGTCCTGACCGGCTGCGGCCCCTTCCACGTGCGGGACGGGGAGCCGGGCGCGGGAGCCACGGACGGCGGGGGCGCCGCACCGACCACGCAGACCGCCGACCCCGCACCGCGACGGGACTCCCGGAGCGCGCCCGCCGCCGAACCCGGACCCGCCCCGACCCCGGCGGGCGGGGGATCCGGTCCGGACGCGACCGTGCCGACCCCGGGCCGGGAACGGCCGAGCGGGACCGAGGACCCGCACTCGTCCGCCGTCCGGGAGTACGTGGCCGCGCTCGCCGCCTCCTCCGACCCCGACCGGATGCGTGCGGGGCTGGCGGAGGCCGCCGAGGACTCTCCGGCCCACACCTACCTCCTGCACCACGCGACCGTCGCCCGCGCCTGGGCCGACGGCGACCGCCCCCGGGACGACGCGGAGGTCACCCGCACCGACGCCGGGTACCGACTCTGCCGCGACACCGCTGAAGAGGGGTACTGGGGCAGGGACCGGGACGCCGACCGGCACTGCGTCGAACTCACCGACTTCACCCACGACGACGGCCGCGTCGCCCGGTTCCGCGTCGACGGCGACGACCCCTCCGGAACCCTCGTCGAGGGGGGCGACACCCGTGTCGGGTCGGGTGGGGTCGAGGCCACCGTCGTGACCGCCTACCGGCCGGTCGGCCGATCGGTCCTGGTGGTCACACTGGACATCAGCGCCGCCGACAGCGCCGACCTCGGCCTGCCGAGCGCCGTGTACCGGACGCTCGACGGCGAACGGCGGCGCGCGGAGCTGGCCGCCGGGCGGTACGAACTCGACGCGGGGACGTCCACCAGCGCCGCCCTGTACTTCCCCGACTCCCACCCCGGAGGCAGCGTCGTCGTCACCGGGTGCCTGGAGGAGTGCTCCGCCCTGATCAAGCTCGCCCTCCCCGTCTCCTGACCTCGCGGCCGACGCTGTCCCGCCCTCCGCGACGTGGGACCAGCGGTCACGCAGCGCTGTCATAATGGCCGGGGCGCCGTCAGCGGTCCCGGGGGAGGGGCCGCGCCGGGGGACGCGCGCCGGGACGAGCGGGTGAACGGGGAACACGGGTGGCTGAGCGCACGGCGCTGGATCTGGACGCGCTCGCGGTCAGCGACCGCTTCCAGTTGTTCAACTTCACCCGGCGCGACGACCACATCACCTACCTGTGGATCCTGCGCGCCATGGACCGGCTGCGCGAGGTCCACCAGGTGCAGGTCGGCGCCGAGGACGTCGCCGCCGCCCTGAGCGAACTCGCCCGGGTCCACCCCGACGTGACGGTGCCCGAACGCGGCCTGCGCCACCGGCTGGACGAACTGGCCGCCGACGGGGTCGTGCACCGCCTCGACGACGCCTCCCGCGCGGGCGACCTGGCCAGCTACCGCAACCGCCAGTCCGTCTACCAGTTCAGCGAACTCGGCTACCGGGTCTACCAGGCGGTGGAGAGCGTGCTCGGCGCCCGGGTGGAGGACGTCAACCTCTCCCGCCTGGTCTTCTCCGACGTCCTGGACGACCTCAGATCCCTGGCCGAGGCCAACCGCACCGGCCAGGCCGAGGACGTCTACCGGCGGCTGTCGCGCGTGGACGCGGTCATGGAGGACATGGGACAGCGCTCGGCCCGCTTCCACGTCACCCTCGGCGAGATCCTGCGCTCCACCGAGGCGTCCCCGGACACCTTCCTCCGGTACAAGAACGCCCTGCTCGTGCACATGTCCGACTTCATGGCCGAGCTCGACCGCTACCTGCCGCGCCTGGACCGCGCCGTGCACGAGGTCGAGGCCACCGGCCTGGCCACCCTCCTGTCCCGCGCGGCCGACGCCGACGAACGCGTGTTCATGGCGCGCGAGGAACGCCTGGTGGACTGGCGCCGCCGCTGGACGGCCGTGCGCGCCTGGTTCGCCTCCGACGGCACCGCGCCCACGCGCGCCGCCGAACTCGGCTCCGCCACCCGGTCCGCCGTCTCCGGCGTCATCGCCCTCCTCCGGCAGATCACCGAGGCCCAGCGCGGCGGGGTGAACCGCTCCACCCAGCTGCGCCACCTGGCCGAGTGGGTGTTCAACACCCCCGACGAGGGCGCCGCCCACGCCCTCATGGGCGCCGCGTTCAACGTCCGCTCGGCCCGCCACCTGGGTGCCGCGCACGACGACGACGAACAGATCCCGCCCACCACCACCTGGTGGGACGCCCCCGGAGTGGAGGTGTCGGTCACCCTCTTCCGCAGCGACCGGGCGCCGAGCGCCGGGGTGCCCAAACCGGTCCGCCGCAACCCCGGGGCCCGCTCCGAGCTGCGCCGCCGCCAGGCCGAGGAGCGCGCCGCCGAACGCCGGGCCGCCGAAGCGCTCGCCGCCGACGGAGCCCACGGCCGCGTCCTGGACGAGACCGACACCCGCATCCTGCTGCGCCTGGTCACCCGGGCGCTGGAGTCGCGCAGCGTGGTCGCCGGACGGCTCCGGTCGGCCACCGGCGCCGACGGCGACACGCTGGTCCGCCTGGTGCCCAGCGACCACGGCAGCACCGTCCGCACCACCCAGGGCAGCATCCACCTGCCCGGGCTCCGCCTCGAACTCGCCACGAAGGGGACGTGATGGCCCGCCGCCGAGGCCCCGCGCGCACCGTCGACCCCACCGAACTGGGCACCTACCAGCAGGCCGTGCGCCGGGTCCTGACCCACGACCTCATCACCGCCACCCGGCCCCGCCCCGGCGTGCTCGACCAGGTGCTGCGCTGGGCCGACCAGATGGCCGAGGACATGCGCGCCCTGTTCGGGTACACGCTCATCGCCACCACCGCGCACGTGCGGCTGGTGCGCGAACTCGACGAACTCGACCCCACCCAGCGCCAGGTCTTCTCCCGCAGGGGGCGCCCGTTCGACCGCCGCAGGCTCGCCTACCTGTGCCTGCTGCTGGCCGCGTTCCAACGCTCCCAGATCGAGATCAGCCTCGGCGACCTGGTCCGCCAGTTCACCCCCGCGGCCAACGCGGTCGAGGGCCTGGGCTACGACCCCACCGACTCCGCGCACAAGGCCGCCCTCGTCGACGCCACCCACTGGCTGCTGGACCGCGGCGCCCTCCACCTGTCCGACGGCTCCCTGGACGCCTGGGCGCGCGGCTACGACCAGGCCGACGCCCTCTTCGACATCGACCACGAGATCTGCGAGATCCTCTTCCGCCCCGCCCGCCCCGTCCAGCACGTCGGCAGCGTCACCGGCCTGCTCAGCGACGCCCCCGGCGGCCAGAACCGGGACCGGGCCGCCCAGCGCGCCCGGCGCCTGCTCGTGGAGCACCCGGCCGTCTACTACGCCGACCTCGAACCCGAGGTGGCCGCCGCCCTGCGCGGCAGGGGCGTGGCCGAGGAGGTCGCGCGCGTGACCGGGCTGAGGGTGGAGCGCCGCGCCGAGGGCGTCCTGCTCGCCGACCCCGCCGGGAACTTCACCGACCGGCCCTTCCCCGGCCGCGGCGGCGCGGTCACCCGCGCGGCCGGACTGCTCCTGGCGCAGATCGCCACCCTGTTCGAGGAGTCCTGGGCGGCCCTGGACCACCTGGACGCCCCGTCCCGCGCCCGCGAGCACGCCGACCTGGTCCGCCTCGTCGACGCGGGCCTGCCCCGCCACGGTGTCGTCGGAGAACTCGCCTGGACCGGGAGCGGAGCCCACGACCCGGCCGCCGAACGCCCGCCGGGGGAGGGCCCGAGGATGCCCCTGGTCGAACGCGGCCGTCTGGAGGGCATGGTCGCGGACCTGTTCGCCGAGTTCGGCGCCGCCTCCTTCACCAACACCTGGCAGCAGGACCCGCACGGCCTCCTGGACGCCGCCCTGGCGCTCCTCGCCGATCTGCGCCTGGTCCGCCCCGTCCCCGGCGGTGTCCTGGTGGCGCCCGCCGCGCTGCGCTACCGCAACATCCAGGGCGCCCTGCCCGAACGGCAGGACACCGGCCTGCTCCCCCTCGGCCCCCTCAGCGAACCCGACCGGGCCCCCGGGACCGACGCCCCGGAGACCGACGCCGCCCCCGACCCCGCTCCGTACGAGACCGAAGGAAGCCGATGACGACCCGAGGGAGCGACCGCTTCCGTCCCAGCCGCGCCGGTGTGATCAACGTCTGGGACTACGTCGACGAGGAGTTCGCCTTCGCCGACGGCCGCCTCATCCTGCGCGGCCACAACGGTTCGGGCAAGACCAAGGCGTTGGAGGTGCTGTTCCCGTTCATCCTGGACGGCTACACCGACGCGCGCAGGCTCGACCCGTTCAGCGGCCAGAACCGGACGATGAAGTCCAACCTCCTCTACCGGGGGCAGGAGTCCGAGTACGGGTACGTGTGGATGGAGTTCGCGCGGCCCGCGCACGAGGGCTCCGGGGACGCCCCCGAGACGGTCACGCTCGTCATCGGCCTGCGCGCCCACCGGCACCGCGACGGCGTCGTCCCCTCCTTCTTCGTCACCGACCAGCGCCTGGGCGTCGACTTCGGACTGCTCGCCACCGACGGCCGACCCCTCACCGAGAAGCAGCTCAAGGCCGCCCTGGGCGAGACCGCCCACCACTCCAGCGCCGCCGACTACCGCCGCGCCGTCGACGCGCGCCTGTTCGGCCTCGGGGACCGCTACATCCAGCTCCTCGACCTGCTCCTGGCCCTGCGCCGCCCCCTCCTGGCCAAGGACCTGGACCCGGAGAAGGTCTCCGACACCCTCGCCAGCGGCCTCAGCCCCCTGGACGAGGACCTCGTCGACCAGGCCGCCCGCGACTTCGCCAACCTCGCCGCCGTCCAGATCCGCTTCGACAACGCCACCGCCGCCGACGAGGCCGTGCGGACCTTCCTGACCGAGTACGCCGACTACCTCACCACCAACGCCCGCCACCGGCTGGCCAGGGTCACCGCCGCCGCCGACCAGGCCGCCGCGCACGGGCGCACCGTCACCGAGGCCGCCGCCGAACACCGCCGCGCCACCCGCGAACGCGACGCCGCCCGCGCCCGCGAGGACGAGCTCACCACCCGGATGGGGGAGAAGTCCGCCGAGATCACGGCCCTGGAGGCCGACGAGGCCCTGCGCGACCACGACCGCCTGCGTGAGCGGCGCCAGCGCCACGAGGAACAGGGCCGACGGCTGGCCGCACAGGGCACCCGCCTGGACGGCCAGGCCCAGGAGATCGCCCACCTGCGCGCCGAGGCCGAGCGGGTCGCCGAGCGCATCGAGCGGGACCGCGCCACCGCCGGCCGCCTGACCGCCGAACTCGCCGAGACCGCCGACCGCGCCGGGATCCACCACGACGCCGAGGGCGACGTCGACACCGGCCCGGACCTGCCCACCACCGCTCGCGCCCGCGCCGCCGCCCGCGAGGGCGACGTGCGCGCCGTCACCGAGCGGTTGGACGCGCTCGACGGCGCCGAGGCCGCCCGCCGCCGCGCCGAGTCCGACAGCGCCCGCGCCGCCGACGAACTCGCCGAACGCCAGGAGGAGTGCTCCCGCGCCGACGACGAGCTCGCCGCGCTCCGATCCGAGGCGGCCGAGGCCGTGCACGCCTGGCACGGGCGCTGGGACCTGGTCGACGACACCGGCCGCGACGCCCTGCTGGACGCCCTGGCCCGCCTCGGCGAACCCGGCACCCCCACCCTGGTCGAGGTGCTCAACGAGCACGTCCACGACGCGCAGCTGGAGATCGCCGCCCGGGTGCACGGACTGGAACGCCAGGAGGCCGAGACCGGCGAGGAGCTCGACCGGCTGCGCCGGGAGCGCGACGACATCGCCGCCGAGCGCGACGACGCCCCGCCCGCCGACCCGCTGCGCACCGCGCCGCGCGGCGGCCGCCAGGGCGCGCCCCTGTGGCGGCTCGTCCGCTTCGCCGACGACCTGCCCGAGGAGCACGCCGCCGCGATCGAGGGCGCCCTGCACGCCGCCGGACTGCTCACCGCCTGGGTCCACCCCGATCCCGCCCTCACCCGCACCGCCCTCGACGACGGCGACTGCGACGCCTACCTGCTGCCGTCCGAGCCGCACACCGGGCCCACCCTCGCCGACGTCCTGGTCCCCGAGGACCAGGCGCACGTCCCCGCCCGGACCATCACCCGCGTTCTGCGCTCCGTGCCCCTGCACCGCGACACCGGTGACGCCGTCACCACGACCGGGGGCGCGGACACCGGCGCCCGGTTCGGACTGGGCGTGCTCGTCGGCTCCCACCCCAAGGCCGCCGCCGAGTACATCGGCGCCACCAACCGCGCCCACCGCCGCCGTGAACGGCTCGCCGCCCGCGACGCGCGCGTCGCCGAACTCACCGAACACCACGCGAACCTGCGCGAGCGGCTCGAAGGGGCCCGCGAACGGCTCAAGGACCACGGCCGCGCCCGCGCCGACCTGCCCGACCCCACGCCCGTGGCCCGGGCGGTGCGCGCGGTCGAACGCCACTCCACCCTCCTGGCCTCCGCCCGAGCCGCCGCCGAGCGGTCGCGCCGGGCCCTGGACGCGGCCGTCGCCGAGGTCGACGCCCAGCGCCGCCGGGTGCGCGCCGTGGCCGCCGAACGCGCGATGCCCGCCGACCGCGCCGGGGCCGACGCCGTCTCCGCCGCCCTGGCCGACTTCCTCACCACCGCGGACGCCCTGCACACCGCCCGCACCGACGCCGCCGAGTACGAACGCGACCTGGCGGGCCGCCGCGAGACCGTCGACCGCCTCACCGCCGCGCTGGAGTCGGATCGGGAGGAACTGGCCGAGCAGCGCGCCGCACACGAGGAGGAGGCCGCGGCCCTGGCCGCGACGGAATCGGCCATCGACGCCCCCGTCCGCGAGATCCTCGCCCGCCTCGACGCGCTGCGCGCCGAACGCGACGCGCTCACCCGCGAGCGCGACGCCGCCCGGGCCACCGCGCGGACCGAACACGACCACGCGATCCGCTCCGAGACCCGCCGGGACGAGGGCCGGGGCGCGCTCACCCTCGCGCTGGGCGCCCTCCACGAGGCGGTGGAGTCCCTGGCCGAGTTCACCCAGCCCGCCGTGCGCGCCGTCATGGGCGTCGAACCGACCACCGCCTGGCCCGACCGGAGCACCTGGCCCACCCCGGAGGAGATGGCCGAGCGGATCCTCACCGGCGCGGCCGAGACCGTCCACGACGCCCTCCCCGACGGCGTCGGAGCCCTGCTGGAGTCCTTCGCCGAGACCGTCGGCGCCACCCCGGCGGTCGGCGAGAGCGAGATCAAGGCCACGGCCACCCGCATGTCGAACGCGCTGCGGGCCTTCCAGGAGACCCTGGGCGGGGACTCGGAGGGTTACCGGGTCGACCACGAGGTCGGCCCCACCGGCGTCATCACCGTGTTCGTCAACGACGAGGGCGGCCGCAACCCCGTCTCCGTGTTCGCGCGCGCCATCGCCGACCGGGTCCGGGAGCAGGGCGCGCTCCTGCGGGAGGAGGAGCACCAGGTCCTGGAGGACGAGCTGCTCGGCGGCATCGCCCAGCAGATCCACGAACGCGTCCGCGACGCCCGCGACCTGGTGCGGAACATGGACCGCGACACCCGCGCCCGCCCGATGTCCTCCGGCACGCGCATCGGCATCCGCTGGGTGCGGGAGGAGTCCCTCACCGACCGGGAGCGCCTGGCCACCCAGCTGGTCAAGCGCGACGAGGCGGGCCTGGGGCCCTCGGGCCTGGCCGAGCTGCGCGCGGTGCTGCGCGACATGATCCGCGACCACCACGCCGCCCATCCGCGCGCCAGCTACAAGCAGGTGCTGGCGGCCGTCCTGGACTACCGCAGGTGGTACCGGTTCGAGCTGCGCCTGGCCGTCCCCGGCCAGGAGGAGGTGCGGCTCACCCGCAACAAGCACGAGCAGATGTCGGGCGGTGAGAAGTCCGCCGCGATCCACCTGCCGCTGTTCGCCGCCGCCAACGCGCTGTACTCCTCGGCCGCGCCGACCTGCCCGCGCGTGGTCGCCCTGGACGAGGCGTTCGCGGGCATCGACGACCGCTACAAGCCCGAGCTCATGGGGCTGACCGTCACCTTCGACCTGGACATGTTCATGACCGGGCACGACCTGTGGGTGCACTACGACACCGTGCCCATGGCCGCCCACTACGACATGCACCACGACAAGGGGACGCACACGGTCTCGGCGCTGCTCATGCTGTGGGACGGGGAGCAGACGATCGACGCCGACGCCGGGTTCTCCGGCAACGAGGAGCTGGCCGCCGAGCTCCTGGGCATCACGCCCAGCCGGTTCGTGCCCCAGTCCACCGCCGGGACCCTGCTGGCCGAGGCGGGGTGAGGCTCGACCGGTTCCGCCGGCCCGGGTTCGCCAAGATGCTCGACCGGGTCGGGCACCCTGCGGCGGAACGCGGCCGGGTACCCACGTCGTCCCGCGACTCCTCCCTGAGGTCACGTGATCCCGGGGTCCGTGAATCCGACTCCGAAGAACGCGGACGCACCACACCATCACACCCGGAGCGGGACACCGCTCGACCTCAGGCCGAGTGTTCGGCATCCGATGCTGGGAAACGGAGCAGAGCGTGGGAGAGAAGCCCCCCGGGATCGACGGATGTGACCAGAGCGACGGAGCCCGGGGGAGGTCCGGCCAGGCTGAGAATCGCCGCGATCTGGAAGGCGGCGGAGGCCGTCCCCGTTTCGCCGACACCGGCTAGGCTCGGCGCCCGTCCCAGGGCATCGTTTCCGAGCACGGAGGCGACGGCCTCGTGTTCACCCGGAGCGCCAGAAGGACAGGCCACCCATACCCGCCGGGGTGGAACCGCGTGGCGCTCCAGTTCCTCCCTGAGGGACGACCGCAACGTGGAGCGCACGTCCCCCGCCGGGTGGACGCGGCTTGTCACGCCGAGAAGCTCAACGAGTGGGGCACCGCTGGCTGTGTGCGCCTGTTCGACGAGGTACAGGACGCACCCCTCTCCCAGTGGGGTCGGCGTCGCGGACGCGTCGCGGCGGAACTCCAGCCAGGCGCGCATACTGCTGTATTCCTCGACCGCTCCGGCCAGCACGGCCCCGGCACGCTTGTGTGAGAGCAGGCGTCGGGCATAGGCGAGTGCGGACAGTCCTGATGTTCGCCCCGTGGCAACGGTGGCGTTGGGTCCCGTGAGCCGGTGCCAGATGGCGGTCTGGCCGGCGGCGCAGTTCATGACGCCGTTGGGGACGGCGCTGGGGTCGACGTAGAAGGGACGCTCGGCCAGGAGGGAGGTTCGGGTGAAGTCACGCATCGCCTGGACCGCCCCCGTACAGCCGAGCACCACACCGGTCTCAGCGGGCTCTCTCAAACGGTGGAGGAGTTCCTTGGCTGTCGTGACCGCGAACCCACTCACTCGGTCCATGGAGCGGGTACCCTTTCGCCCGAGCACGTCGCGGACATCGAAATCGGGAACAACGCACGCCTTGTCTTGTGGAGGCCGTCCGTGTGGGGCTTCCGGCCCTTGAACGGTGGTCCTCCCCGACCGCAGGCCGCTCTCGAACGCCTCACGCCCGATCCCGAAAGGTGAGACCGTCGACCACGCCGTGATGACGAACGGCCCAGTGCTCATTTCACTCCCCACCAGATTCGTAAGCCCCGAAAATCACCACGGCGTTGTTCCCTCCGAACGCCAGACCGTTGCTCTGAGCGGTCCGCACGGTGGTGGACACGGCGTGATTGGGCACACAGTCCACCGCGCATTCGGGGTCGGACTCGACGTGGTTGATCGTGGGGGGTATGAAGCCGTGGGCGATGGCCAGCGCACAGGCGGCGCCGGACAGGGCACTGGCGGCCCCCATCGTGTGGCCGAGCATGGACTTCAGCCCGACGGTGGGGGGCGGGCAGGGGCCGAAGACGTCGTGGATGGCCCGGCTCTCCGTGACATCGTTCAGTCTGGTCCCCGTCGCGTGCGCGGAGATGAAGTCGATGCCGCCTGGTTCCACGCCTGCGTCGTCCAGGGCCAAGCGCATGCACCGGGCGATGCCCTCCCGTTCCGGCGCGATCTGGTGGTAGGCGTCGCAGGTGATCCCCAGTCCCAGCACCTCGGCATACACCCGGGCTCCTCGACGTACCGCAGACTCCTCCCGTTCCAACACCAGCACCCCGGCCCCCTCACCTGTGAGTATCCCCTGGCGGTTGGCGTCGAACGGCTGACAGCGTGATGGTGCGATCAGACCGAGGCGGTAGAAGCCGGTGAAGTTGCGGCGGCACATCGCGTCCGCACCGCCGCACAGCGCGAGGTCGATCTCACCGGAGCGAAGGGCGTCGAGCCCCTCACCGATGGCGTAGTTACCCGCGGAGCAGGCCGTGCCCAGGGTGGTGGCCTGCGCGCGACGCAGGTCCAGTTCCCTCGCTACCGCGACGGAGAGGGCGATCGCCGGTACCTTCCGGACCAGGGTGTGACTCATCCCCTCGGGGCCGGCGTCGATCTCCTCGGCGACGAGCTGGTCGAGCTCATGCGAACCACCGTCCGTGGTACCGACGGATACCAACACCCGACTCCCACTCAAAACAGCCGGATCAAGTTCCGCGTCCCGAACCGCCATGCGGCTCGCGGCGGCCGAGAACTGCGCGGCCCGGCCGAGTTCAGGGGGGCTGAGCCGCCGCAGCCAGCGCGCCGCGTCGAAACCCACCACCTCGCATCCGTGGGCATGGTCGAATCCCGTGGTGTCGAAGAGCGTGATCGGGCGGGCGCCACTGCGCCCGGAGCGGACAGCGTCGGTGAATTCCGCGACACCCGACCCGATAGCACTCACGACACCCAGCCCGGTGACCACGACCCGCGGCGCCGTGGCCCCGCTCACCCCCGTCGTCCCGCGAGAATCTCGTTTCGGGCCTGTGCGACCACTTCCCGGACAGAGGACAGGCTCGTCATCCGGCGGGCCTTCGCGTCATCGATGACCAGGGTGTACTCTCGCTCGACGGCCGCGACGATCTCGACCTGGACCATCGAGTCCAGCCCGTAGTCATCGATGAACAGGCTCGTCTCGTCCAGTTCGTCGTCCTCCAGTTCCGACAGTTCCAGCACGATCTCCCGGATCCGGTCGCGGCGCTCCCGCGTGGTCCCCTGACACATCCCTCGTCCCTTTCTGGGTTGTCAGCCAGTGGCCAACGGCTCACGAGAGGTGGCCATCACGTTGGACAGACAGCGTGCCACCTCGTTCGACCACTTGTACTCACTGTTCTCGTAGATCGCGATCTCGGACCATATGTACCCCTGGTACATGAAGGTCTTCTTCCCAGCAGGAACCGAGAACTGCATCGTCTCGGTCACCGACCTCGCCCACTGGCTGCTGAAGGTCATGCTCGTCGAGATCTTCATGCTGGCCTTGACGAACTCCACGTTCACCTCCAGTGCGGTCTCCACGCCGATGGTGAGCGACTGCGTGAAGGTGAAACCCGTCGTCACAGACCTGGACCAGGTGGTGTCGGCGTCCGAATTGGTGTTGTCGATGGAGCCGACCAGCTGCAGGGTGGGCGCGTAGAGAATGATTGCCCTCATCTGCTCCGCGGTGGCCTGCAGGGGGATCCCCTTGTTGAATGACTCCTTGTCGAGCTGGGGACGCTTGTCGAAGACCTCAATCTTCTTCTTTACCGGGAACGGCATTCCTCACCCCTCGTTTCTGAATCGATGGTGGTTCGAGTGCTGCCAATGGAATGAATCCTACGATTCCAGTGCCCACTTGTGGTCTCGTTCGAGAATTTTTCCGGAAGTGTAGGTGACCGCGCGTGGCCTGACGGAAGCCGTGGCCTTGCGGTCGGGGTCATGCTTCTTCTTGTTTCGGTAGTCCTTGATGAGGATCTCGTATTCCACAGTGAGGACGCCGACTCCCTTGCACTCCTCCTTCGTCGGATCGTAGTCTCCGGCGAGGAAGAGGACGAGGGACTGCGGTCCGGGTGCGTAATCCTCGGCTCCAATATTTCGGAGCGGCTTGATCGTGTTGGCGAGTGCTGCGGTGGTGTCCCTCTTGGCGAGGCCGTTGGCCAGGGAGGCTGAGGAGTTGTAGGCGAGGTCTGTGAAGAGGTTCTCGAATGCGTCAGCGGTGGTGTAGGAGTCCGTCCTGGAAGTCCATTTCTTCTCCTGCCCGCTGAACTGGTCGCCATGCCTTTGCACGATCTTGTCCCAGTTCTTACGGCGCTGGATGTCATGCAACTCCTGGGAAGGCTGGACCTTGCTCACGTCCGGAACCCAGGTTCCCACCGCGACCGGTTCCAGGCCTTGGGCCGCGACCTGCGCCATGTAGATCAGTGCAGTGGATCCGAGTCGATCGACGTGCTCGTCGAGGGCGCGAGGCGACGGCTCGTCGTTGACCACGTCCATGAGGAACCCCACGGCTTCCGAGTGCGATTCACGGACCTGGTCGACGAAATCCTGGCCCTCCGAGTCCTGGCGAAGCAGCTCGTCGATGAAGTTCTGGGTGCCGGGATTGGTACTCGCTATGGTGCTGGCGAACTGCCGGGTGGCCGGGCTCGCCGCTGTGAGAGACCCGAGGAGTTCGTGGGATCCCGATATGAACAGGCCGGCGTGGGCCGGGTCGGCGAAGGTCGGTGCGGACTGCCGGGGCTCCGTGATGAAGTAGCTCGGCCAGGGGTTGGGTGGCTCCTTCTCCGCGATCCTTTTGATGACGGTGTCGATGTTCCCCTGAAGTTTCTCCGCGACGGTGTCCGGGCATGTGATACCGATGTTCGACAGCTGATTCCGGATCCCGTTCGCCGTTGGCCTGGTGACGTTGTTCTCATCAGGCTTCTTGAGGCCGATCTTGATCTTGCCGACCGGAAAACCCATATTTTCACACCCTCCGTAGGGACGCGCACAAAACAGGCAAGGAAGTGAACGAAGAATCGCTCAAAAATTATCGAGGAACAGCTGGTCGGGCGAGACGGCGTCTTGGTTGCGAACACATCTTCGATATTGGTGAAGGCGGCCGAGGGGAGTCGGAAGTCGATCTCCTCGGATCCTCTGAAGGAGAGTAGCACGTATGCCCAGGCATTCAAGAGGGTGCTGTCAGGTTCTCGCGAAATATCGATGCGACAGGTGTGGGGAAGGGCGGATATTCTCATTTTCGGCCATTGGGGTGCTTGGATTGTTCTTTATGTTCTCTGTGGCGATCAGTTTTTTTATCTTCAGTGTTGGAGGGCCTCGCCCTGATTCCTCCGGCTTGTGGAGGCGAGATCGGCCGGGGCGGCTTGGAAGCAGCGGCCCGATCGTCTCCGGCAGGACTGGAACGAACCGGGGTTCACCCCGTTTCGGGGCTTTCGTTCGAAGGCGCGATCGGCCCCCGCCCGCCGCGCGTCCACGTCGCAACCTCCTCACGTAGGCACCGGGGCTGACGTGGTAGGGACTCTCGGCGTCGGAGCGACGCCCGCGCAGGCGATGGGCATTGATCTCCGCTTCCACGACGGCCGCGGGCGGAAGCGCACAGGTCCCGTCGACGAGGTCGGCGATCCACTCGGCCTGCTCCTCGAAGAGCGGGACGAGTGTGGACACCTGGGGTGAGGTCCCGCGAACGAACCCGGCGAGGAACAGACCCTGGTGTGCGGGCGGCACGACGAGCAGGTAGAGTCCCGCGCGGTCGCCTTCGCGGGGAAGGAGGCCCTCGGGGAGGAAGGGCGCGTCCATCCGGTAGTCGGTGCAGCAGATGACCGCGGCGATCCTCTCGCGGCTGCCGTCCGTGAACAGGACCTCGTTCACCTCCGACCGCGCCACCGCGCCCTTGGGCGCGATGCCGCCTCGCGAGAGCGCGGGAAGCAGTTCGTCGCACAGGACCGCCAGGGAGGAGAGCAGGCGTTCGGTCGGAGGCGGCGGCCCGTAGCTCGTGATCCTTCCCCGGACGGCTCCCAGCAGAGCCCTGAGCAACGCACGTCTCATCGGCGGTGGTAGCGCCCGACAGACCGGGTTCTCCGGCAGGGCGTCCACGGGAACCCCTCCGAGACGCCGGGGCAGGACGTGCTTACCGCCCCGGACCGAGAGCAGGGTGCGCCTCGCCGCCCGCGAGACGTCCACGGCGATGTCACAGGCGGTGTTGCCGAAGCCGATGACAGTACTCTCTCGCCCAGAAAGTCCTCGCCCTCCCAGTAGTGGACCGAGTGGAGGAACCTCCCTTCGAGCGTGTCCGTCCCCGGAATCGCCGGGGCGGGGAACCGGGGGGTCCAGTGGTGGCCGGTCGCCACCACGACCCGTGTGAAGCGCCTGCGTCGTGGTGGGTCGGTCCCGTGCCGGGTGACGACCTCCCAGTGGCCGTTCCCGCCCGGTGCCATGGCGGGCACCCGGGTCCTCAGCTCCGTCCGCGCGTCGATTCCGTGACCTGAGCAGAACGCGCCCATGTAGGCCGCCATCTGGCGAGGTCGGGGTAGTCGGACGGCATGGGGACCCCGTGGACGCGGTTCGGGCGCGTGACGTGTTCAGCCGGAGCGAGGCGTAGGCGGGGGTGAGGCTGTCCCCGGGGGGACGTCAGGCACGTGCCACACGCCCACCCACGTGGCTGGAGCGGTCCACACCGGTAGGCGATCCCCCGGCGTGCCAGCGCACGGCACACGGTGAGTCCGGTGAACCCGGTCCCGATGACACAGACGTCGTCCCCGCCGTCCTCAGCGTCGCCTCCCGGAAGGGAGGTTTCCGACGTCGTCGGTGGTCCCCTACCCGGCCGCCGGGAGCGGCGGTGCCGTGGGTCGACCTGGGGGCCATGCGGCTCCACCGGGGTTTGCGCCGGGTCCTGGGCCTCGTCGATCACCTGGGCCTGTCCGCGGACCTGATCCCGTTGGCTTCGGACGGCCGGAGAACCTGTACGACCTGCGGGGAACAGGCTGCGGCAACGGGACCTGGGCCGTGCTGCACTTTCCTGCCGCCTCAGACCGGACGAGTGCGGGCTGATCCCAGCGGTTCTGGAGGACCGGGTGGCGGAGGCCCTGCTCCCGGGGTTCGTCCACAGCCGTCGAATCCACCACGAGGCACGCGCCCGAGCGGACCGGCGTGGCACCGAGGAAGCTCTGGAACACTTCCGAGCATGGTGCCGTTCGGCGGTGCTGCGCGATCAGCGTGTGGAGGCGACGCCTTGGGCCAACGCCCTGGGCGCGGCGCTCAGCGACGAGGCGGTGGCCTTCGTCCACGACGCCGGCGGCTACGGCGTGACCGGAGGACTGAAGGCGGAGGCGACCACCACCCGGCGGGCGCTACCGACTCGTTTTCCAACGGCGGGACGCGCGCGGCCACGCGCTCCCAGGACACGTCCATGTCCGCGCCGACGCCGTCGTCCTGGCCCTTCCTCCTGGACCGCTGGCCGACCTCGACCCCACCGGCCTCCCCTTCGACACCCGCTCGGCCGCCGTCCCGGAGACGGCCGAGGCGGTACCGGCCGTAAGCTCCTCCTCTCTCCACCGACGCCCGCGGTGGCACGACCTCGGCCTGGTCCGGGGACGGAGCACCACCGACACCCTCCTGCGCCAGTTCTGGTCCGGAAGCACGTGTCAACCGCCGGACGCCGACGTTCGCGAGGGGCCCGCGCCAACGCTCGCCGCCTACCCCAGTGGAGCTTCGGCCGAACGCTGGCTGCGCGAGCGCCCCGAACCGGGCACGGCGGCGACCGCCGCCTTCCCCGTCTCGGATGAGGCTCCGGCACCCGGTCCGGCGTCAGTCGCCCGAGCACACGCCCTCCTCGAACACGTCCGCAACGTAACGGATCTCGAACCACCCCCCAGCGCTTGTCGGCGGGACTGGGGCCTGCGAGCGTGACGCGATGCGTCTGGCCCGCTCCCTGCTCGTGGAGGGCTCCGCGTACCACGGTGTCGAGGACGTCACGGCGACGGCCAGGGCCGTGCGCGAGGAACGGGGGCGCGGTACGCGTTGCGGCTGAGACCGTCCCTCGCGGGGGCTTTCGTTGACCGTGTTCGGTCGGCGCGGGGCGGCTGCCATCCGAGGCCGGTGTCGCCCCTGAACGGGGTGACACCGGTGCGGAACCTCGCAGAACGCGACGGTGGACCCGGTCCGGTGCCATGTCGGCGCGGCCGGGTGTCCCACCTCTTCCCTAGGCTCGGCCGCATGACGATTCAACGGATGGACAACGTCGGCATCGTCGTCGCCGACCTGGAGGCCGTCACCGCGTTCTTCGTCGAACTCGGGATGGAGTTGGAGGGCGAGGGGCGGGTCGAGGGACGGTGGGTGGACCGTGTCGTCGGGCTCGACGGTGTCCAAACCGACATCGCGATGCTGCGGACCCCGGACGGCCACGGCCGACTCGAACTGATGCGGTTCCACACGCCGCCGGCGGTCGCCACCGAGCCGAGGGAGGCGCCGGCGAACGCGCTGGGCATCCGTCGCGTCATGTTCGCCGTCGACGACATCGACGACACCGTGGCCCGCCTGCGCGCCCACGGCGCCGAACCCGTCGGCGAGGTGGCCCGGTACGAGGACAGCTACCGGCTCTGCTACGTCCGCGGCCCCGAGGGCGTCATCGTCGGCCTGGCCGAGCAGCTCGGCTGAGGAGCCCCTCCGGTCGGCGCGCACACGTACCGACCGGGCCGGTCGGTGGGCCGGGTGACGCCGGGGGCTACGCTGACCGGTGCGGTGTCGACCCCTCGCGGCGGCAACCGCCCGGGGATCGGTACCCGCCGCCCCGGGGTATTCCACGGGAAAGTTCCTCCATGTCTGTCATCTCACGCGTCGCCGACGCCGTCGGCCGCTGGTTCGCCCCCCTGGTCCTGCTCGGAGGGGTCCTCGGACTCCTCGCGCCCGACCTGGCCTCGACCGTCACCCCCCACCTCCCCCTCCTGCTCGGCGTCATCATGTTCGGGATGGGCCTCACCCTGCGTCCGGTCGACTTCGCGATCGTGGCCCGCCACCCCAGGGCGGTGGCCCTGGGCGTGCTCGCCCAGTACACGGTGATGCCCCTGCTCGGCTACGGGATCGCCCAGCTGCTCGGGCTGCCCCCGATGCTCGTGGTGGGCATGGTCCTGGTGGGCGCCGCGCCCGGCGGGACCGCCTCCAACGTGATCGTCTACCTGGCGCGCGGGGACGTGGCGCTGTCGGTGGCGATGACGTCGGTCTCCACCCTGCTGGCTCCGGTGCTCACCCCGCTGATCGTGCTGGGCCTGGCCGGTTCGACGCTGCCCGTCGACACGGGCGCCCTCTTCCTGTCCATCGTCAGGATGGTGCTGCTGCCCGTCCTGGCGGGACTCCTGTTGCGCCGGTTCGCGGACCGGGCGGTCACCGCCGCCCTCCCGGCGCTGCCGCTGGTGTCGGTCACCGGGATCGTGGTGGTGGTCGCCGGGGTGGTGGGCGCCAACGCCGACACCGTCCTGGGCACCGGCCCCCTGGTGGCGCTGGCCGTGGTGCTGCACAACGCTCTGGGGCTGGGCCTGGGTTACCTGGTCGGCCGGATCGGTGGGGTGCCCGAGAGCGGGCGCCGCGCGGTCAGCGTCGAGGTCGGCATGCAGAACTCCGGTCTGGCCGCCGCCCTGGCCACGGCGCACTTCGCCCCCCTGGCCGCGCTGCCCGGGGCGCTGTTCTCGGTGTGGCACAACATGTCCGGCGCGGCCGTGGCGACGCTGTGGGCGCGCCGTCCGCCGGAGGACGCGGTCGTCCGGTCGGAGGCGGAGGCCACCGAGAGCGGGTGACCGCCGCGCTCCTCGGTCGGAAACCGAGGAGCGGGTCGCTCGGCGCTCTGACCGGTGTGCTGGTCAGAGCGCCGAGCGTGGGCGGAACGTTGACCGTTCCCCACGATCTGGGGTTCCATGCGCGCGGGGTGTGGCCTGAAGTGGACACCTCGGGTCGGGCGAGTGGGGTGTGGGGGTCGTCTCCGCTTGTCAGTGTGGTCCCATGCCCGAGCGATGCCGCGTGCTCCCGGTCCCGTGCTCCTGGATCCTCGTGTTCGTGCTGGTCGCCGCCGCGTGCCACCCCCACGCGTCCGTGACCGTCCCGCTTCCGCCCGAGGCGCCGACACCCCGTGCGCCGGTCGTGCTCGCAGCGGCCCCGGCGGGGCCCTGCCGGGGCGCGGCCCGACGGCGTCCGCGCGGTCGGTGTCCGAAGCCCCGGGCGGTGCGGGGGACCGGCCATCCCGGTTGCCGCTACCGCTGAGCCCGCGGCCGGGGAGCGCGGGCGACCGGGTTCCTACACCCCGTGGGCGGCCCGCCGGACGGCCGCGTAGCGCTCACGCACGTGCGGCACCAGCGCGGGTCCGGTCTCCGGACCGGCCTCGGCGGTGTTCCACTCCGGAGGCCGGTCGTTCCCCGACAGCGCCCACGCCGCCTGGCGCGCCGCGCCGAGGGCCACGTACTCCGCCGGCGCGGGCACGACCACCGGCACGCCCAGGATCGTGGGCGCGATCGCGCGTACCGCCGCCGACCGGGCTCCGCCGCCCAGGAGCAGCACCCGGCGGATGGGGACCCCGGCGCCGGTCAGCGCGGTGAGCCCGTCGGCCAGCCCGCACAGCATGCCCTCCACCGCCGCGCGCGCGATGTTCTCCGGGCGCATGTTGGACCGGCGCAGGCCGTGCAGCGAACCGGCCGCGTCCGGCAGCACCGGCGTGCGCTCCCCGTCCAGGTAGGGCAGCAGGACCACGCCGTCGGCCCCCGGCTCGGCGGACAGGGCCAACGCGTCCAGCCCCGCCAGGTCGACGCCGAGCATCGTGGCGGTGGCGGTGAGGACACGCGCGGCGTTGAGGGTGCACACCAGCGGCAGGAAGCGCCCCGTGGCGTCGGCGAACCCGGCCACCGCTCCGCTCCGGTCGCGGGTGGCCTCGTCGCTCACCGCGAACACCGTGCCGCTGGTGCCCAGGGACAGCGCGGCGTCGCCCGCGCACAGCCCCAGCCCCAGGGCCGCGCCCATGTTGTCCCCGGTGCCCGGGGCGACGAGCGCGCCCGAGGGGGTGTGCCCGACGGCCTCGCCGGGGGCGGCCACCCGCGGCACGGAGATCTCGCGCCCGAACGCCCGCACGAGCAGGTCGGTGCGGTAGACGCCCTCCGGCGGCGACCAGTACCCGGTGCCGGACGCGTCGCCGCGGTCGGTGGTCGCCTCGCCCCCGCCGCCCGTCAGCCGCCAGGTGAGCCAGTCGTGGGGGAGCATCACCCCGGCCACGCGCGCGGCGGCGTCGGGCTCGTGCTCGGCCAGCCAACGCAGCTTGGTGACGGTGAAGCTGGCCACGGGGACGCTGCCCACCGCGTCCGCCCACGCCTTGGGGCCGCCGAGCTCGGCCACCAGGTCGTCGGCGGCCCCGGCGGAGCGCGAGTCGTTCCACAGCAGGGCGGGGCGCACGACCTCGCCCTCGCCGTCCACCGTGACCATGCCGTGCTGCTGCCCGGCGACGGCCACCGCCGCGACGCCGTCGAGCAGGCCCGACGCGGCGTCGGTCAGCGCCGACCACCACTCACGGGGGTGGATCTCGGTGCCGTCGGGGTGCGGGGCGCGCGCCTCGCGCACCACCGCGCCGCTGTCGGCGTCGCAGACCACGACCTTGCAGGACTGCGTCGAACTGTCGATTCCGGCGACTAGGACCATTTCCGCTCCGGGTGTGGGGAGGTGGGGGCGATCACCCCGTGGCACGCGAGGTCCTACCCATGTGCCGCAGGTCTTCGCTCGGGCGGGCGAGATCGGGTGACGACGCCCATGGTACGGCCGCGACCGGGCGGCATCCGGGGCCGGGGTCTTGCCCACGGAACACGAACAAGATATTTTATTTCATATTGTTTTCTTCGGGGGAGACCCCACGCGGTGCGGTGAGCGGCCTCCGTCCGCCACCCCAACGCGCACCGTGCGCCACCAGTGAGGGGAAAGCCATGATCGATCGAAGGGCGTGGGCCGAGCCCGGGGTGGAGACCGTCTGCCCGGGGGTGCACCGGATCCCCCTGCCGCTGCCCAACGACGTCCTGCGCGCCGTGAACGTCTATGTGCTGGAGGACCTGGCCGAGGACGACGGCCTGGTCATGATCGACGGCGGATGGACCATCCCCGAGGCGCGCAAGGCCCTGGAGGAGGGCCTGACGGCCATCGGCCGCGACCTGGCCGAGATCCGCGACATCCTGGTCACGCACGTCCACCGCGACCACTACACCCACGCGGTGGAGCTGCGCCGGTCACTGGGCTGCCGGGTCCACCTCGGCGCCGGGGAGCGCCGCGGCCTGGAACTGCTCAACGAGCGGCGCGGCGGACTGCCCTTCCTCCTCCGAACCCTGCGCGGGGCGGGGGCGGCCGCACTGGCCGACGAGGTCCGGTCGGTCTACCCCGACGACTACGACCCCCGCGACTGGGAGACCCCGAACCGCTGGCTGGGCCAGGAGACACTGCGCTTCCCCGGCGGCGGGCTCCGGGTCGTGCCGACCCCCGGCCACACCCGAGGGCACGTCGTCTACCTGGACGAGCGACGCGGGCTGATGTTCTCCGGCGACCACGTCCTGCCGCACATCACACCGTCCGTGGGCTTCGAACCGGCCGATCCCGACGGTCGGCCGCTGGCCGACTTCCTGGACTCGCTGCACCTGATGACCCGGTACGCCGACGCCCGGCTGCTGCCCGCCCACGGCCCGGTCACCGACAGCGCGCACGCCCGGGTCGCCGAGCTGCTCGCGCACCACCGGGGCCGACTGCGTGCGACCCTCGCGGTCCTGGGGGAGGGCGCCCACGACGCCTTCACCGTGGCCCGCGGCCTCACCTGGACCCGTCGCGGGACGCCCTTCGACGGCCTGGACGCGGTCAACCGGATGCTCGCGGTCAACGAGACCGCGGCCCACCTGGACGTGCTCGTCCTGCGGGGAGGGGCCACGGTCGAGACGGCCGACGGGGTTCACCGGTACACGCGCGTGCGCTGACACCACGGCGCCGTGCGAGAACCCCGGAATGTTGCGCGGTCGTGGGATCCCTGCGGTTCTGTCGGAAACGCAGAAGGCTCGTTCCCCCGGGGTCGCCCGCACCACGGCCCGGTTCTCCCGAAGCTACGGCGAGGGGCAAAGTAACCGGTGAGTAGCTTCTGGGGCGGTCCGAGGTCACAGATCAGGCGAACCCGCCGGTAACCCGGAACCGGTCCGCGATCGTGTGCGCTGTCGACTACCGACCGCCATGATCTGGGAGCACCCCTCATGCGCCAGGACTGGACCCCCGAGCAGCTCGTCGATGAGTGGTCCCTGGAAGAGGGCGACCGCAAGCTGATCGGTAACAAGAGCGGCGCCACCCGGCTCGGGTTCGCGCTCAAGCTCAAGTTCTTCCAGATCGAGGGGCGCTTCCCCTCCTACGCCGAGGAAGTCCCGGCCGCCGCGGTGCCCTTCGTCGCCGACCAGGTGGGCGTGGAAGCGGCCCTGTTCGGCAAGTACCCCTGGAACACCCGGTCGGTGAAGTACCACCGCAGCCAGATCCGCGACAAGTACGGCACCCACGCGGCCACCGAGGACGACGAAGACCAGCTCGCCGACTGGCTCGCGGACCAGGTGTGCCCGGTGGAGGCCGACCGCGACGAACTCGCCCAGGCCGTGGTGCGCCGGTGCCGCACCCTGAAGATCGAACCGCCCTCACCCGGGCAGGTCGAGCGCATCGTCGGCTCGGGGGTGCGCCGGTTCGAGGAGTCCTTCACCACCAGCGTGATGACCCGCCTGGGCCCGGGGATCTGCGACCGGCTCCAGAGCCGGGTGCTGGGCACCGAGGGCGTGCTGGGGGCGGTGAAGTCCGACCCCGGGCCCGCTGGGGCTGGAAACCCTGCTGGAGGAGATCGACAAGCTCAAGACCGTGCAGGCCCTGGGGCTGCCGGACGAGCCGTTCGGGGGCGTGTCGGAGAAGATCGTGGCCGCCTGGCGCTCGCGCGCGGCCCGGATGTACCCCTCCGACTTCGCCGAATGCGCACCGCCGGTGCGCTACACCCTGCTGGCCGCGCTGTGCTGGTCCCGGCAGGCCGAGCTGATCGATGGCCTGGTGGAGCTTCTGATCCGCCTCATCCACCGGATCAACGCCCGTGCGGAGAAGCGGGTGGAGAAGGAGCTGATCGGCCAGTTGACCGCGGTGCCGGGCAAGAAGGGCATCCTGCGGCGGATGGTGGACGCCTCCCTGGCCGAGCCCGGCGGGACGGTGTCGGAGGTGATCTTCGGTGCGGTCCCGGGCGGGGAGAAGACGCTGCGCAAGCTGGCGCGCGAGCTGATGGCCACGGAGAAGGCGGTGGCCGAGCGGGTGCGCTACCAGTTGCGCGGTTCCTACTCCCACTACTACCGGCGGATGCTCTCCCCGCTACTGGCCGCGCTGTCGTTTAGGTGCAACAACACCGCCTATCGGCCGGTGATGGAGGCGATCGAGCTGCTGGGCCGCTACACCGACGTCGACCGCTCCGAGAAGTTCTACGGCACCGCCGAGGTGGTGCCGATCGAGGGCGTGGTGCCCAATGCCTGGGCCGAGGCCGCCTCGGGGCGGGTGGAGCGCATCCCTTATGAGCTGTGCGTGCTCATCGCGCTGCGTGAGGCCCTGCGCCGGCGGGAGATCTACGTGGAGGGGGCCGGGAAGCGGCGCGACCCCGACACCGACCTGCCCGGCGACTTCGCCGACAACCGGGATGTGCACTACGCGGCGTTGAAGAAGCCGGTGGAGCCGAACGCGTTCGTGGAGGGGGTGCGCGCCCGGATGCGCCAGGCTCTGGACCGGTTGGGCACCGCGATGTCGGAGGGCACTACGGGCGGGGTGCGGATCGTGACCCGCAAGGGCCAGCCCTGGATCAGTGTCCCGAAGCTGGAGGCGCTGCCCGAGCCGCAGAACCTGGGGGCGCTCAAGGGTGAGGTGCTCAGGCGGTGGGGGACCATCGACCTGCTCGACATCCTCAAGGACACCGCGCTGCTCACCGGGTTCTGCGAGGAGTTCTCCTCGGTGGCCACCCGCGAGGCCATCCCGAAATCGACGTTGCACCGCCGGTTGCTGCTGTGTCTGTTCGCGCTCGGGACGAACATGGGCATCAAGCAGATGATCGCCACCGGCGAGCACGGCGAGGACGAGGGGGCGCTGCGCCGCACCCGCGCCTCGCACATCACCCGCGACAACCTGCGCCGCGCCATCGCCGAGGTGGTGAACGAGACCTTCGCCGCTCGCGATGCCACCTGGTGGGGCACCGCCACCGCCACGGCGTCGGACTCCAAGCGGTTCGGGTCCTGGGAGTCGAACCTGATGACGGAGTTCCACGCCCGCTACGGCGGGCACGGGGTGATGATCTACTGGCACGTCGACAAGGGCAGGGCCTGCATCTACTCCCAGCTCAAGTCGTGCTCCTCCTCCGAGGTCGCGGCGATGATCGAAGGGGTGCTGCGGCACTGCACCGACGCCGAGGTCCAGGCCAACTACACCGACACCCACGGCGCGTCCATCGTGGGGTTCGCCTTCACCGAGCTGCTCGGGTTCAAGCTGCTGCCGCGGTTGAAGAACATCGGCGCGGTGCGCCTGTACAGCCCCGACACCGGCCCGGCGACGTGGCCGCACCTGGAGCGGGTGGTCAAGAACCGGCCCATCGACTGGGCGCTGATCGAGCACAACTACGACCAGATGGTCGCTTACGCCACCGCGCTGCGCCTGGGCACGGCCGACACCGAGCAGGTGCTGCGCCGCTTCACCAAGGGCGGCGGCCCCAAGATGCCCGTCTACCAGGCCCTCGAAGAACTCGGCCGGGCGGTGCGCACCATCTTCGCCTGCGACTCCCTGGCCGACGAAGCCCTGCGCAGGGAGATCCACGGCGGGCTGGAGGCGGTGGAAAACTGGAACGGCGCCAACGACAAGTTCTTCTACGGCAAGGAGGGCGTGCTCACCGGCGATGACCGCGAGCACGCCGAGATCTCCATGCTGTGCCTGCACCTGCTCCAGTCCGCCCTGGTCTACGTCAACACCCTGCTCCTGCAACGGGTCCTGGAAGACCCCGTCTGGGCGAAGCGGCTCACCCCCGAGGACCGGCGGGCGCTCAACCCGCTGTTCTGGACCCATATCAACCCCTATGGCCGGTTCGACCTGGACATGGACAAGCGCCTGGACCTGGCCGTGTGAGACCCCCGACGAGAGGACAGAGACGATATATCCGTGGGGGTGATCCAGGGCTGTTTCATTCTCGGTGGGTGGTGACGTTGATGCTGGTCACGGCAGACCGATCACGCCCAGCGGGCGGGTGAACGCCTCATACGACACCCACCGGATCGCGTCGGGCACCGTGTCCTGCCCCAACCGGTCCAGGAACACCAGGGCGACCGCTCGCAGCGCGGCCAGGTTGTCGGGAGCGTGCCCGGAGC
Source organism: Nocardiopsis sp. FIRDI 009 (assembly GCF_003386285.1). Classification (GTDB taxonomy): domain Bacteria; phylum Actinomycetota; class Actinomycetes; order Streptosporangiales; family Streptosporangiaceae; genus Nocardiopsis. The sequence goes on along the minus strand of NZ_QPNC01000039.1, from coordinate 34 downwards.
GGACCTTGCAGGCGCCCTCACCCAAAGTGACGTC
>NZ_QPNC01000038.1 GCF_003386285.1 Nocardiopsis sp. FIRDI 009 | reverse complement strand
GGGGCTTAACCCCGGATCTTGGACACGGGGGTGATTGACTACGCCGCGATCGCCAGCGTAGACGCTCTGGAGACCTCGAAGTCGTTCGGGGACACGTTCCCGCAGTGTGAGTGACGACGGCGGGTGTTGTACCGATACGCCCACCTGAACACCGTGCGCCGCAACGTCGCCTCGTCCGCGTACACGGCCTCTCCAGCGAGAGTCTCCCGTTTGAGTGTGGCGTTGAAGCTCTCCGCGGCGGCGTTGTCCGCGCTCGACCCGATCGCCCCCATCGACTGGACGATGCCGAGCTCGGAACACAGGTCCCCGTAGGCCCGGGAGGTGTAGACCGACCCGTGGTCGGAGTGGAACACCGCCCCGGCAAGGGTGCCCCGGTCGCGGGCGACCGCCCTCAGAGCGTCGGCCACAAGGTCGGTGCGCATGTGGTCGGCCAGCGCCCACCCGGCCAGCTTGCGGGAGCACAGGTCGATGACCGTGGCCAGGTAGAGGTTGCGCCCGCCTGCGAGCGGCAGGTAGGTGATGTCCCCGACGTACTTCTCGCCCACATTCTGGGCGGTGAAGTCTCGGCCCAGCAGGTCGGGGTGCTTGCGGGCGGACTGGTCGGCGGTGGTGGTCCGCACCCGCCGGCGGAGCCGGATCCCGGCCAGGTCGTGCTCGCGCATCACGCGGGCGACCTTCTTGTGGTTGATGCGTGCATTCTCGTGTGCTCCGTCGTTGAGGTCGGCGGTGATCCGGGGCGCCCCGTAGGCGGGGTCTCCGCTTTGCTTCGGGTCCTGCAGGGAGCGGATCCGCTCGGCCAGGAGCAGGTCCGCGGCCTGACGTGCCGCCCGGGCGGGGGCGGCCTTGAGCCAGGCGTAGAACGAGGACCGGGCCACGCCCATGACCTCGCACAACCGCTTCACCTCGAAGGTGTGTCGGTGGTCGGCGACGAACTCGAAGCGGTTCACCAGTTCGTCTCGCCCGCGAAATATTTGGCCGCCTGGCGCAGGATGTCGCGTTCGGTCTCGAGCTTTTGGCGTTCGGCCTGTTCGGCGGCCAGGGCGGCTTCCAGACGGGCGATCCTGGCCGCGGCACTCTCGCTCTTGGCCGGTGCGCCTGGGGTGCCTGTGGTGGGTGTGGCGGCTTGCGGGGTGGGTCGGCCTTCGGGGTGCTGGGCGTAGACCCAGTTCTGCAGGGTGCCGCGGGCGATGCCCAGGTCTGAGGCGATTCCCTTGAAGGTGGCGCCCGG
>NZ_QPNC01000037.1 GCF_003386285.1 Nocardiopsis sp. FIRDI 009 | reverse complement strand
CCGGAGAGATCACCCGAGCCGTGCTCGTACTTCAACTCCGCGAAGCACGATGAAAAGCGCTCACTGGAGATCCTGTGGCCGAATCCGGGCAGCGACTCCCAAACTGCACGGCTTTTTGGGATCATCAGGGCCGACCGGGCGAACAACCCTCTACGCGGAAACGGTGCCATGGCCAACCCCCTGCGCGACGGCGACCCCAATCAGGTCGGCCCCTATGAACTGCACGCCCGGCTGGGCGGAGGTGGCATGGGACGAGTCTTCCTGGGCCGCTCGCCCGGCGGACACACGGTCGCGGTCAAAGTCGTGCGTCCCGAACTGGCCGACGATGCCACCTTCCGGCGCCGTTTCGCCTCCGAGGTCGCCGCCGCCCGCACAGTGGGCGGTTTCTACACCGCCCCGGTCGTGGACGCCGACCCCGACGCCGACCCCCCGTGGCTGGCCACCGCCTACATCCCCGGCCCCTCCCTGCACACCGCCGTCGCCGACCACGGCCCCCTCCCCCTGGCGTCGGTGGCGGTGCTCGGGGCTGGCCTGGCCGAAGGGCTGGCTGCGGTCCACATCCAGAAGCTGGTGCACCGCGACCTCAAACCCGCCAACATCATCCTGGGCGCCGACGGGCCCCGGTTGATCGACTTCGGTATCGCCCGCGCCCTGGACACCACCTCCCACACCCAGACCTCCACTGTGCTGGGCACGGCGGCGTTCATGTCCCCTGAACAGGCCATGGCCCAGCAGGTCAGTCCGGCCTCGGACGTGTTCTCCCTCGGGTGCGTACTGGCCTTCGCCGCCACCGGGCACAGCCCGTTCGGTGAGGGACCCGTCCACGCGGTGGTCTTCCGGGTCGTGCACGAGGAACCGGACCTGTCCGACCTGCCCGCCCCGCTGGTCGACCTGGTGAGCGTGTGCCTGGCCAAGGACCCCGCCGCCCGCCCCGCCCTGGAACACCTCTTGCGGGAGCTGTCAGCGCTGGTGCCGCCGGTTGAGGAGCGGCCCGAGGGTCGATGGCTGCCCGAAGCGCTCACCGAAGTCATCACCCTGCACACGACCCTGGTCCTGGACCCCGTCCCCTCCGATCGCACTCGGGCCTTCGAGAGCGAGATGAGGGCCATGCTGCATGCCAGGCTCCTCAACGGTGTGAATACGTTGATCTCCCGGCGCCGTGGTCAGCCTGCCGCTCCTGACAGGGGACTGCCGCCCCGCCCCGGGCCGACCGGGCAGCGAACACCGGAGCGGTCCCACCCCCAGCGGCAGAAAGGGATCGTCGACGCGCAGGGCGGCTCTTCCAAGCGCGATGACGCGAAGAAAACCTCCGGAGGCCACGGGTGGTGGAAGGCTCTGGCGTTCGCCGCCGTCGCACTGTTCCTGTACGCGTTCGTCTCCCCCGTCGCCTCAGTGGTCGGTCTGGTTCTCAACGGCGGAACCGACAGCGTCGCGAGGGGGGACTGTGTGGGCTACATGGGCACCGAACTAGGGTATGTGAAACTCCCCTGTCTCGCGGCGAACGCTCAGTACACCGTGCTTGGTCGAGCAATCACACTGAGTTATACCAGGGACGGGGTCTCCCATCACGGGTGTACGGGCGTACCCGGCTGGCGTGAGGCCGAGGACACCGTCGTCGGGGTTGGCGAGTGGTTGGCGTGCGTGGAGGACAACGACTGACCCAGGGCGAGCTGTTTACACTGGGATCCCAACCCCTGGTTATCGGCATGCTGTAGTACGCCATCAAGCGTTGGAGATTCCACTCCATTCATAACCCACGGTCACCCGAAGATGATGTGCTGGTCTTGGCTCAGCTGGCGCGGCGAAGTCATTGTCGGCCCCAGGTAACGCACATTCACGGCGACGCTGATATCGAAGGGGGAGCCCCGGTCCCCAGACCAGGACTCCAGGGACTAGGCAGGAACAGGCTGGAGCTCGCGTGATGTAGGAGCTTTGCGCTCTTTGACGCGGGCTTCTGCCGCCTTCTTCACCTGCTTGGCCCAGCGACGGTTCGTCGTGGGAACATCGAAGGCACTGCACAAGCCGCGCTCGGAGGGGCGCTCCACGTCGTTGCGGATGGCCTCCACGTAATACTCGACCGCTTCCTCGAACACCTTCGGGTCTCGGGCGGCAGGCAGCTCCGGCAGGGCGGGCAGTGCTCCCTTCTCCTGCTTCGTCTCCTGCTGCTCGTTGAGGATGGCATCGACCTCGACAGTGGCCTGGTGCACGCGGAACCCCTTACGGAGTCGCACAGCGACGTGGGCGGGCACCTTCCAGAACCAGAACCACCCGAACGCGCGATGGAGCCTCCTGATGGCTTCCAACCGGACCATGTGCAGTTCCAGGGCATCCTCCCAGTCCGGTACGGCCCAGAGCTGTTGCCGTCGGGTAATGCTCGCTGAGCCGATCGGGCCCCACAGCCAGAGGGCTTTGGGGACAGGGTTGCCCGTGTGTGCCTGCTGCTTCTTCCACGCCTTACGGCGGGAGATGAAGAGGGTTTCGAGGAGGAGGGCGGCTAGCAGGGGCATCCCGACCCGACGATCTGCGCGCCCGCTGCGAGCTTGGCCTCTACTGCTGTCTTCGCCAGTTCCACCGCCTGCTCGCGGGTCTCGGTCGCCGTGGACACCTGGAGGTAGTCGGTCATGGAGGGGTCCGTTCTGTCGCTGGTGTTCTCCGGGGAGCATAGACCAGCAGACACCAGAAATGAGGGTCCCGCTCAACTCCGGAGAGATCACCGGGCACCTGCCGGATCCTGGGACCACCTCAACCCCCCAGTGGTCACTTTCGGTGATCATCACGAGGTTGTATGAGCCAGCCCCTCAGCCCGCGCGGGCCCCAAAGAAGTGTTAACACCCTGCTAACACGGGGCCCGAAGACAACCGGAAACGAAAAGGGGCCGACCGGAAGATCCGGTCGGCCCCGCCACACGTTCTCGGGACGCGTTCCTACAGGTACTGCCCCGTGTTGGGCACCGTGTCGATGCTCCGACCCGAGTCCGCGCCCTTCTTCCCGGTCACCAGGGTACGGATGTAGACGATCCGCTCACCCTTCTTACCGGAGATCCGAGCCCAGTCATCGGGGTTGGTCGTGTTGGGCAGGTCCTCGTTCTCGCTGAACTCGTCGACGCAGGCCTGCATCAGGTGCGACACCCGGATGCCCTTGGACTTGTTGTCGATGAAGTCCTTGATGGCCATCTTCTTGGCTCGCGAGACGATGTTCTCGATCATCGCCCCCGAGTTGAAGTCCTTGAAGTACAGGACCTCCTTGTCCCCGTTGGCGTAGGTGACCTCCAGGAACCGGTTCTCCTCGCCCTCGGTGTACATCCGCTCCACGACCCGCTGGATCATCGCGTCCACCGTGGCCTTGGCCGAACCGCCGTGCTCGGCCAGGTCCTCGTCGTGCAACGGCAGGTCCGGAGTGATGTACTTGGCGAAGATGTCGCGGGCCGCCTCCGCGTCGGGACGCTCGATCTTGATCTTGACGTCCAGTCGGCCGGGCCGCAGGATCGCCGGGTCGATCATGTCCTCCCGGTTGGAGGCGCCGATGACGATGACGTTCTCCAGCCCCTCGACACCGTCGATCTCGCTCAGCAGCTGCGGCACGATCGTGTTCTCCACGTCGGAGGACACCCCCGAACCACGCGTCCGGAAGATCGAGTCCATCTCGTCGAAGAACACGATCACCGGCGTGCCCTCGGAGGCCTTCTCCCGCGCACGCTGGAAGACCAGGCGGATGTGCCGCTCGGTCTCACCCACGTACTTGTTGAGCAGCTCCGGGCCCTTGATGTTGAGGAAGAAACTCTTGCCGACGTCGCGACCGGTCCGCTCGGCCACCTGTTTGGCCAGCGAATTGGCCACCGCCTTGGCGATGAGGGTCTTACCGCATCCGGGCGGCCCGTACAGCAGCACACCCTTGGGCGGCCGCAGCTGGTGCTCGTAGAACAACTCCTTGTGCAGGTAGGGCAGCTCCACCGCGTCGCGGATCATCTCGATCTGTCCGGACAGGCCACCGATGTCGGTGTAGGAGATGTCCGGAACCTCCTCGAGGATGAGCTCCTCGACCTCCGACTTGGGAATCCGCTCGTACACGTACCCCGACCGCGGCTCCAGCAGCAGCGAGTCCCCCGGCCGCACCGGTTCGTCGCGCAGCGGGTCCGCCATCCGGACGATCCGCTCCTCGTCGTGGTGCGAGATCACCAGCGCCCGTTCGCCGTCCTCCAACAGCTCCTTGAGCATGACGACCTCGCCGACGGTCTCGAAGGACTCGACCTCGACGACGTTGAACGCCTCGTTGAGCATGACCTCCTGGCCCGGACGCAGCGAGTCCAGGTCCACCGAGGGGCTCACGTTGACCCGCATCTTGCGGCCGTTGGTGAAGATCTCGACGGTCTCGTCCTCACGCGACCCCAGGTAGACGCCGAACCCGGACGGCGGTTGGGCCAGCCGGTCGACCTCCTCCTTCAGGGCGACGATCTGCTCCCTGGCCTCCTTGAGCGTGGAGACGAGTCGTTCGTTCTGGCCGTTGGCCGCGGCGAGGTTGGCCTGAGCCTCCCTCAGCCGTTCCTCCAGCAGGCGTACATGTCGGGGCGAATCAGCGAGCTTACGCCGAACCACGCTGAGTTCCTTTTCCATGTAGGAGACCTGGGCCGTGAGTTCAGCGACTTCACGGTCCCGGTCGCTCTGACGCTCGTCGTCGCGCTCGGCCACGTCCGCCACCTCCCTATGAGAAGGACGACTACTCGGGAGCCTACCTACCCCTGCCCATTTCCTAACCTCCCACCTTCGGGGAGTGTCGAAGACCTCATTTATCGACCTTGCGTATCACCAGGTCACAGTGGTAGCAGACGGCCTGGCGTAATGAGAAAGTAACCTCCGTGTCGGCCCGAGACCACGACTCCGCCAGCGCCGCGGGGGTATCGACGCACAACGCGGACCCGCTCACCCCCGCTCCGAGCCCCCGCTCTCCCGCGACTCGACCGACCCCGCCGCGTCGGCCCCCGACTCCGCCGCGGGCGCCCGCCCGGCCGCCCGGGCCGCCTCGTAGTCCTTGCCGTAGGCGCCCTTGGCCGGACGGCGGCGCCGCTCGGGCGCCTCCGCGCCGTCGGCCAGCCGCCGCGCCGTCACCAGGAACCCGGTGTGCCCGATCATCCGGTGGTCCGGACGCACCGCCAGACCCTCGACGTGCCAGGTGCGCAGCATGGTCTCCCACGACCGCGGCTCGTAGAACCGGGCGTCCTCACGCAGCTCCTCCACCACCCGCGACAGCTGCGTGGTGGTGGCCACGTAGCAGCACACCAGACCGCCCGGGATCAGCGCCCGCGCCACGGCGTCCAGGCACTCCCACGGCGCCAGCATGTCCAGGAAGACCCGGTCCACGTCCGTCTCGTCCAACGACTCGACCAGATCGCCGACGGTCAGCCGCCAGGCCGGGTGCGGCCCGCCGTAGAAGCGCTCGACGTTCTTGCGGGCGATCTCGGCGAAGTCGGCACGGCGCTCGTAGGAGTGCACCATCCCGTGCTCACCGACCGCGCGCAGCAACCAGTTCGACATGGCGCCCGAACCGGCCCCGGCCTCCACCACCCGGGCGCCCGGGAAGATGTCCGCCTCCACCAGCACCTGCGCGGCGTCCTTGGGGTAGACGATCGTCGCCCCCCGCTTCATCGACAGCGTGTAGTCGATCAGCAGCGGACGCAGCGCCACGTACGCCGTGCCGGTGTTGGAGCGCACCACACTGCCCTCGGGCCGCCCGATGAGGTCGTCGTGGTCGACCTTGCCCTTGTGCGAGTGGAAGGCGCCACCCTCGGTCAGCGTGATCGTGTGCATGCGACCCTTGGGGTCGGTCAACTGCACGGTGTCGCCGTCGGTGAAGGGGCCGCGGCGGCCATGGATACCGGTCAACGTCGCTCTCGTCTTCCCACGTCGCGTTTGGTCGGGCAGTCGCCCAGAGTATCGGCCCCCCGGCACCGCCCCGACCACGGTGACGCCCGCCGCCGCCGGACTTCCTCCCGGCACGGGGGACAGGGCAGTATGTGCTCCGGTGGTCCAGACCGGTTACCGCCCACGACCACAGCACAGGAGACCGCGACACATGGCACAGCCGAACATCGGCTTGGGAATCGACATCGGCGGCAGCGGCATCAAGGGCGCGCCCGTCGACCTGACGACCGGCGAGTTCACCGCCGAACGCCTGAAGTTCGCCACCACCGAGCACTCCGCGCCGGAGCAGATGGCCGGCGTGGTGGGGCGGATCGCCGCCCACTTCCCCGAGGCCGCCGACGGCCCCGTCGGCGTCACCTTCCCCGGCATCGTCCAGAACGGCGTCATCCGCACCGCCGCCAACCTGGACGAGGCGTGGGTCGGCACGGACGCCCGCGCCCTGTTCGCCGAGGCCGCAGGCCGCCCGGTCCGCGTCCTCAACGACGCCGACGCCGCCGCCGTCGCCGAGGTCCGCTTCGGCGCGGCCAAGGACGTGCCCGGCGTGGTCCTGCTGACCACGCTCGGCACCGGGATCGGCACCGCCCTCGTGACCGACGGCCACCTGGTCCCCAACACCGAGTTCGGCCACCTGGAGATCGACGGCCACGACGCCGAGACCCGCGCCTCCTCGGCCGCCCGCAAACGCGACGGCCTCTCCTACGAGGAGTGGGTCCACCAGCGGCTCCAGCGCTACTACCGCGTGGTGGAGGACCTGCTGTGGCCGGACCTCATCGTGGTCGGCGGCGGGGTGAGCCGCAAGTCCGAGAAGTTCCTCCCCCTCCTGGACATCCGCACCCCCATCGTCCCCGCCGCGCTGCTCAACACGGCCGGGATCGTCGGCGCTGCCCTGGCCGCCGCCGCCGACGACGATCCCGGCCCCCGCTGACCCCTCCGCGCCCGGGCCGCGAGGCAGTCGCCACGCGGCCCGGGCCTCCGCTCACGGGTGCAGCCTCAGCCCCTTGACCACCTTGTCCACCGCGCCACGGGGGCCGTAGACGGCCACCCCCACCAGGTCCAGCTCGTCGGTGGGGACCGCCCGCACCGCCGCCCGGTTGTCGTCGTCGTTGCCGGTCTTGAACAACTCGTCCGTGTACAGGGCCGTGGGAAGATCCCGCGAACGCGCCCGGTCGAGCGTGCGCGCCAACGCGGGCGCGTCGGCGGAGAAGACCATGACGGGCTCACGGAACATCGGCAGGTAGGAGCGCCCCGAGGCGTCCTCGTACGGCTCCCCCATCACCCCCGGCTGGCCGCCGGCGACCCCGCTGCTGAGGAACGCGGTCACGTTGAGCTTCTGCCACACGGCCAGATCCTCCCGGACGGCCACGGCGATCTTGGTGTCGAAACGCATGCCCTCGACGATGACGGACGACCGGACGGAGGTCTTGAACGCTCGTGCGCCCGCCACCCGAACGACACCTCCGGCGCGGGTCCGCCCCTGGGGAACAATGGGGAACCGTGACCGAGGACTGGACCCACTACTGGCGCTCGCCCGACCGACCGCTGGAAGCCATGCACGCCCACTTCACCCGGCACGCCTACCACCGGCACAGCCACGACGCCTACTCCTTCGGCGTGACCGAATCGGGTCTGCAGGCCTTCCACTGCCGAGGCGGCGCGCACACCAGCGCGCCCGGGATGGTCCTCGCCTTCAACCCCGACGAACCGCACGACGGGCACGCGGGCGCCGAACCGGGGTTCACCTACCGCATCGTCCACATCGGCCCCGACCTGGTGCGCTCGGTACTCGCCGACGCCACCGACACCCCCGGCGCGCTCCCCCTCTTCCCCGAACCCGTGGTGGACGCCCCCGAGCTGGCCGCGGCGCTACGCCGCCTCCACACCGCCCTCACCGGCGACGCGTCCCGCCTGGACACCGACGAGGCCCTCCACCACACCGTGCTCTCGATGGTCCGACGCACGGCGGCGACCCCGCCGCCGACGCCCCCGATCACCGGACCCGACGCCCGCCGGGTCGCCCGACGCGTACGCTCGATCCTGCACGAACGCCGCACCGAGGACCTCGGCGCCGACGACCTGGCCGCCGCGGTCGGACGCAGCCGCTACACCGTCCACCGCGCCTTCCTCGCCGTGGAGGGCATGGCCCCCAGCGACTACCAGCGCCAGCTCCGTCTCCGGAGGGCTCGGGAACTCATCACCGCCGGGGTGCCCCTGGCCGAGGCCGCCGCGCACGCGGGTTTCGCCGACCAGAGCCACCTGACCCGGTGGTTCACCCGCTACTACGGCGTGACCCCCGGCGTCTACCGCGCCGCGCACGGGCACACCGTCCACACCGGGCCGTGAGCGCCGACGGCCGACCGGTGCCCGGTCGAGGACCGGGCACCGGAGCCGGGGGACTGCACTCACCGAAAGGGGCGGAGGGGCGGTGAGCAGCCAGACATCCCGACCTTCCCATGCCGTACGGGGGTGAGCGGGCGAGGCAGGGCAAGGCCCCGTGCAGAGGGAGACTGGGTTTCGGGGAAGCCCAGACCCCACCCGCTCACCGGGCGTGGACATGGCACACGCCCGCAGAAGCGCGGGGAACGACCCCCGCGCGTGTTCAGGATTCGCCCACCGACGCCGCCAGCGCGCCCGCGATCCGCCGCGCGGCATCGGAGGTCCGGGTGACCGGTGAGAGCGGAACACCCGCCAGCGCCGACGACACCCCCTCCTGGAGGGGCCAACGCATCCACCACCACAGGCCGCCGCGATGCGGCCGCAGCAACGCGCGCTGCGGACACGAGGCCGGACCCGCCTCGACGGAGCCGAACACCCCGTCCTCACGGGCCTCCACCCCCCGAGAACGCAACTCCGCGGCCAACCCGCGCAGAGCACGGCAGACCGGGTCCACCCGACCACCCGCCTCGGGCGTCGGAGCATCTCCGGCGGACCCGACGCGCTCGGATCCGACATCGCCCCCACGCCCGTACGCGGCCAGGCTCGGGCTACCCGCTGATGGGGTCTCAACGGTCACGGGGCCTCCCTCCCAGGTAGTCCGGCATCCGCCGGCGACCTACGACCTCTGCCACTCTGCCGTATCCGGAGAGTCACCGCCCGCACCTATGCGTATCCCGCATGCCCCCTTCTTTCTCGCACATAGCCCCCGAGCACCGCGCGAATCCCTAACCTAGGCTCATGCCCCAACCAGACGGCGATCTCCCACCGGACCTGTGGACCCGACCGCGCATCGCGGCCGCACTGGCCACCTGCGACATGGCGACGGTCATCGAGGGCGTGCGCGAGGCGCGCGGATGGTCACAGGGCGACCTCGCCCGCGCGGTCGACTACTCCCAGAGCTGGGTCTCACGTGTGGTCAACGGCCAACAGGCCCTCACCGTCACCCAGGTCCAAGACCTCGCCCGCCGACTCGCGATCCCCCTGCACCTGATCCGTTTCGCCGACACCCCCCACCGAGACGGCCCCGCACCGAAGGGAGTGGACAGTACGAGACGACGCGACTTCGGACGCGCGGTCGCCGCCGGCGCCCTCATCACGGCCGTACCCCACCCCCCCGGCCGGAACGACGGGGAACACTCCGTCAACGAGACCACCGCGCCCGTACTGCGGTCGATCACCGGCGGACAGCGCCGCATGGACGCCACCTCCTCCGCCCGCCACCTCCTGCCCAGCGCGATGGCGCACGTGCATCTGTCCGAGCACATGCTCACGAACGCGCGCGGAACACCCTTCTTCGCCGAACTCAGCGCCGCCGCCAGCGAAGCCCGCGGATTCGCCGGATGGCTCCACGCCGACCAGGGCGACATGGGCTCCGCCCGCACGCACTACCGCACCGCCGTCGTCCGCGCCCGCCAGGCGGGCATGCGCCTCCTCGACGTCTACATGCTCGGCTCCCTCGCCGCCTTCGAGATCGACACCGCCGAGGACCCCGAACTCGGCCTCGGACTCGTCCGCGAGGCCGAACACGTCCTCGGCCCCGCCGCCCACCCCACCGCCCGCGCCTGGCTCAACTGCGTGGCCGCCCTCGCCCACGCCGGCACCGGCGACGCCCACGCCGCCGCCCACGCCATCAGCCAGGCCGACCGCGAAGTCGCCCGCCCCGGCAACAGCGACCCGCCCTGGCCCTGGGTGTTCGCCTTCGACGAGGCCAAGGTCGCCGGCTACCGCGCCCTCGTCGGCGTCCGCCTACGCCAACCGCACGACGCCCGCGCCGCCTTCGCCGAAGCCTTCGGCCCCACCTCACCCAGCGCCAAGCAGTCCGCCGTCCTCCAGGTCGAACTCGCCTCCGCCCACGCCGAAGCCGGAGACGTCGACGAGGCCTTCCGGCTCGCCCAGGAGGCGCTCACCACGGGCGTACGCTTCGGTTCCGAACGCATCATCGGCCGCGTCCGCTCCTTCCGGCGCCGCTACCGGGGCCCCCGCGCGCACTGTGTCGACGCCCTCGACGACCGGCTCGCCTCACTCACCACCGATCTGCCCGCCACTGGGTAGATACGCGCACAACGACCAGTAGGGAGGTTTCGTGATCCGCATCGGCATCACCGGACACCGCGCACTGCCCCCCGACGTCAGCGAACGCGTCGCCGACCTCATCGCCACCCACCTGGAACCCCACGGCTGCGCGATGACCGGCGTGTCCTGCCTGGCCGACGGAGCGGACACCCTCTTCGCCGAAGCCGTCGTCGCCGCGGGCGCCCCCCTGGAGGTGATCGTCCCCGCCCGCGACTACCGCGCGGCCCTGCCCGCCGAACACCACCGCACCTACGACCGCCTCCTCGGCCAGGCCGTCCTCGTCCACACACTCCCCAACACCGCCTCCACCCCCCAGGCGCACATGGCGGCGGGCAAGGCACTGGTCGACCGATGCGACCAACTCATCGCCGTCTGGGACGGCCAGCCCGCCCGAGGCCCCGGCGGCACGGCCGACGTCGTCGCCTACGCCCGCGAACGCTTCCGCCCCGTCTCCGTCCTGTGGCCCCAGGGCGCCCACCGCTAGGGCGGCCTGTCATGGCCCTCCGCTTCGCTTCGGACCCTGGTCGGGTGCCCCGGAGGCAGCGATGCTCCATCCTCGGCGGCGCCCGTCGCCCGTTCCTCGCCCCGCGGCTCGCCCCGCCCGCCCCTCACCCTCAACGGACGCCTGCGGCGCAGCCCCGCCCACCAGCACCCTGGCGGCGCCCGAACGGTAACCCCCTCGGGTGACCACTCCAGAGAACAGGACCCCCGGCCCCAGCCCCCGGCCGGAACCCTCAACCCTCACCCGTCATCGCCGCGTTGACGTCCACGGCCCGCAACACCCCGAACACACCCCCGTCCTCATCCACCACCAGGTACTCGGGCAACGGATGACTCGTCAAAACCCCGAGCAGCTCCTCACCCGCCAACTCCACCGACACCACCGAATGCCGCGTCAGCGCCCGCGACACACTCGACACCGGCACCCACGCCCGACGGCCCTGCCCGATCGCCTCGGCCGCCTCCGGATGCACGATCGACACCGGGACACCCCCGGCGTCCACCACCACGACCGCCTCCGCGCCCGACTCCCCCGCCCGACGCTCGGCCTCGGCCAACGGCGTGTCCGCCACCACCGTCACCGCGGGCCGCGCCAGCGCCCGCGCCCGCAACCCCGGCACCCGCTCACGCACCCGGGCGCTCGACAGCGCCTCCGTCGACCCCATCCACATGAAACCGCCCAGCACCAGGCCCCACACGATCGCCCACGGACTGGGCCGCCCACCGGCCGACCACGCGAACAGGAACGGCAGCGCCACGACCACCAGGGCCAGCACCCGGCCACCCCACGCCGCCACCACACTGCCCGTGAACGCCCGCCCCGTCACCTTCCACACGCCCGCGCGCAGCAGCCGCCCACCGTCCAGCGGCAACCCCGGCAACAGGTTGAACACCCCCACCAGCAGGTTCGCCACCCACAACTGGAACAGCAGCTCCCCCGTCACACTGAACGGATCGGCCACCGACGCCAGCACGTACGCCCCCGCCGCCAGCACCAACGACAGCAGCGGCCCCGCGAACGCGATCCAGAACTCCCGCCCCGGCGTGGGCGCCTCACGCTCGATCTCCGAGACCCCGCCCAACACGTACAGCACGATGCGCCGCACGGGCAGCCCGAACCCCCGCGCCACCACCGAGTGCGCCAACTCGTGCACCAGCACCGACGCGTACAACAGGATCGCGAACACGAACGCCAACAGGTACGCCACCGGCCCCAACACCAGCCGGTTCTGCACGATCCCGCCGTAGACCAGCGTGATCAACACCGCCACGATCACCCACGAGGAGGTCACGTACACCGGAATGCCGAAGGGACGGCCGAGCAGAAGCCCCGGCCTCGCGGAACGCCCGCCGGATCCGGGCCTGGAATCGTCGCTACCATTGGTCACGCCCCCAGACTAGGCCGTACCAGCCGCACCCCACGTCCGACCGCTCCCCGCCCGTCCCACCCCTCCCATAGGCTCGTGCCATGACCACCGTGCCGCTCCCGTCCGCCCTCTCCCCCTCCCGGGCCTCCGACTTCCTCCAGTGCCCGCTGCTGTTCCGGTTCCGGGCCATCGACAAACTCCCCGAACCCCCCAGTTCCGCCGCCCTGCGCGGCACCCTGGTCCACGCCTGCCTGGAACGCCTCTACGAACTCCCCGCCGAAAGCCGCACCCCCCGCACCGCCGTCGGCCTCGTCGACCCCCAGTGGGAACGGCTGCGCACCGAACGACCCGAGGTCGACGACCTCTTCGCCGACTACACCGAACGCGACGCGTGGCTGGAGTCCGCCCGCGCACTCGTCACCCGCTACTTCGACCTGGAGAACCCCACCGCCCTCGAACCCCGCGACCGCGAGATGCGCCTGGACGTCGCCCTGCCCACCGGCCTGCGCCTGCGCGGCTACGTCGACCGCCTCGACGTCGCCCCGGGCGGACAGATCAGGATCGTCGACTACAAGACCGGCAAGTCACCCCACCCCCGCTTCGAGGACAAGGCCCGGTTCCAGATCTTCTTCTACGCCGTCATGATCTGGCGCGACCTCGGCGTCGTCCCCGCCCGCCTCCAACTCGTCTACCTCGGCGGCGACGGCGCCGTCCGCTGGTACGACCCCACCGAGGACGAACTCCGCGCCGCCGAGGCGGAGATCGGCCACATCTGGGAACGGATCGAGGAGGCCGGACGCACCGGCGTGTGGCAGCCCAAACGCAGCAAACTCTGCGGCTGGTGCGAACACCAGGCGATCTGCCCCGAGTTCGGCGGCACCCCGCCACCCCCGCCCAGCCGCTGAGCGACGCCCCGAGCGCGTCCGCCACCGCCCCGGCTACGGCACAATCGAGCCCGTGCCCGTCTCAGTACTGCTCGTCGACGACCAACCGCTCGTGCGCGCCGGATTCCGGATGATCCTGGAGTCCGCCGACCACCTCTCCGTCGTGGGTGAGTCCTCCGACGGCCGCGAGGCCGTCGACGCCGCCCGCCGCCTCCTCCCCGACGTCGTCCTCATGGACATACGCATGCCCGGCATGGACGGCATCGAGGCCACCGGCCGCATCACCGCCTGGGCCGGGCGACACGGACACCGCGTCCGCGTCCTGGCCCTGACCACCTTCGACCGCGACGAGTACGCCGTCGGCGTCCTGCGCGCGGGCGCCTCCGGCTTCCTGCTCAAGGACGCCCCACCCGGGGAACTCCTCGCCGCCGTCGACGTCGTCGCCGACGGCGGCGCCGTCATCACCCCCACCGTCCTCGACCGGCTCCTGCGCCGCTGGACGCCCCACCTGCCCGCCGAGACCGGCGCCGCCCCACCCCACGAGGACCCCCTCACCGCACGCGAGCGCGAGGTCCTGCGCCTGGTCGCCCGCGGCTGGTCCAACGCCGAGATCGCCGCCCACCTGGTCCTGGGCGAGACCACCGTGAAGTCCCACGTACGCAGCCTCCTGACCAAACTGGGGCTGCGCGACCGCGTCCAGGCGGTCGTCCACGCCTACGAGACCGGACTGGTCCGCCCCGGGGAGTAGACGGGCGTCCCCTCGGACCTCAGTCCGCGGTCCTGATGAGCGACGCGTCCCGCGACAGCTCCCGGAACCCGACAGCGCGGTACAGACCGCGCGCCTCGGGATGCCCCGGAGCGCCCAGACAGGCGACCGTCACGCGGGTGGCCCCGGCCGCCCGCGCCAGACGCATCCCGTGCAGGAGCACCGCCCTTCCCAACCCCCGACGCCGGTAGTCCGGATGCGTTCCGACCGGCTCGAACTCAGCGCTCCTGTTCACTGCGTCGAGCCACATGATCGCCGAGGACGCCATCGTCCCGTCCGGCGCCTCCACCAGGACGTGCAGGCCGCCGCGGTAGGCCGCCGTCCGCCGGACGCCCCGGTAGCCCTCGGCCGTGTACGTCGAAGGGGCCCAGGCGTCCAGATGGGCCCGGACCGCGGCCTCCGGCCCGGCCTCGTCGGCGGCGCGGAACCGGAATCCGTCCGGCAGTACCGGCTGCTCCACGTCGGTGAGATCCCGCTCGTTGAACTGGGTCCAGGACCCGGTGTCGCCGAGCGAGGCCGGATCGGTCACGTAACCGTGCGCCGCCCACCGCTCCAGGGCGAACCCGTCGGCGGCACTCAGCACCACCGTCCGTTCGAGGCCCGCCGCCGTAGCGTCGTACCAGTCGATCACCTCCTCGACCAGCCCGGCGTGGTCGGGATGGACCTGGTACGCCAGCGAGGCGCCGGTGACGTCCTTCACCGACCCGTCGCTCCGCCACACCCGGCGTGGCAGCCGCGCCCAACCCCACCCCACCAGGTCCCCGCCGGAGAACCACAGCCGACGCCGCCAGCTCGCCCCCTCACCCACCTGCCCCCTGCCCCAGTTCCAGGCCAGCTCGCCGAACGTCGCGTCGCCGTTCACCAGGTCCGGGCGGGTGGCGGTGACACGCTGCGCCAGCCCCTGCATGAGCCGCACGTCCGCCGCGGTCACAAACTCGGAGTTCGCCATGGCCCGCCACTGTGCCAAGGGCACCGCGAAGCCGTCGACCCGTTTTCCGGCCCCTGACCGAGCACGGCACCCGGCGCGTCGCTGTCAGCCACCCCAGCGCCCTGGAAGGATGATCCGGTGACCGACCTCACCGACGAGCACCGCCCGACCAGGCGAACCCAGAACCACCCAACGGCGTCTCCTGTGCGTTGGAGGGACACGCCGGCCACGACGTGACCAGGCGGAACGTGAGGGGAGGACTGACATGCCCAGCAAGCGAGAGCGGCCCGCGGCGCCCAGTGAGGACCGCCTGCTGAGCAGGATGCGCGACTGGCGGGCGGCCCACGAGCGCGAACTCACCCCCGACGGCCTGGACGAGGACGAACAGCTCCCCGACGCGCGCGCCATCGACACCGTGCTGCGCGTCGGCGAGCTCATGCTCGCCAGCGGCGAGGGCACCGAGGCCGTCAGCGAGGCCATGCTCAGCCTCTCCGTCGCCTTCGACCTGCCGCGCGCGGAGGTGTCGGTCACCTTCACCACCATCACCCTCTCCACCCACCCCGGAGGCGACCAACCGCCCGTCACCGGCGAACGCGTCGTCCGCCGCCGCACCCTCGACTACTTCCGCGTCGGCGAACTGCACACGCTCGTGCAGGAGGCCGCACTCGGCCTGCTGGACCTGGAGGAGGCCGCCGCCCGCCTCGACCGGATCCGCCGCGCACGCATGCCCTATCCCAACTGGATGATCGCGGTCGGCTTCGGCCTCATCGCCTCCAGCGCCAGTGTGATGATGGGCGGCGGTCTCATCGTGGCGGCCGCGGCCTTCCTCGCCACCGTCCTGGGCGACCGCACCGCGGTCTTCCTGGCCCGGCGCGGCGTCGCGGAGTTCTACCAGATGGCGGCGGCCGCCGTGGTGGCCGCCAGCATCGGCCTCGCGCTGCTGTGGATCAGCGCCGAACTGGAGCTGGGACTCCAGGCCAGCGCCATCATCACCGGAAACATCATGGCCCTGCTCCCCGGACGCCCCCTGGTGTCCAGCCTCCAGGACGGCATCAGCGGCTTCTACGTCTCCGCGGCCGCCCGGCTCCTGGAGACCTTCTTCATCCTGGGCGCGATCGTGTCCGGCGTGGCCGCGGTCGCCTACACCGCCATCCGGCTGGGCGTGCACATCAACCTGGACTCACTGCCGTCGGCGGGCACCTCCCTGGAGGTCCCGGTGCTGTTCGGCGCGGCGGGCATCGCGATGGCCTTCGCGATCTCCCTGGCGGTCCCACCCCGGCTGCTCCCCGCGATCGGCCTCCTGGGCGTGCTGATCTGGGTGATCTACGCCGGTCTGCGCGACACCCTGGAGGTCCCCCCGGTCGTGGGCACCGTCGCGGGCGCGGTCGCCGTGGGCGTCTTCGGCCACTGGCTGGCACGGCGCACCCGCAGGCCGGTCCTGCCCTACCTCATCCCCTCCATCGCCCCTCTGCTGCCCGGCAGCATCCTGTACCGGGGGCTGATCCAGATCACCCAGGGGACGGTGGTCTCGGGGCTGCTCAGCATCGTCGAGGCGGTCATGGTCGGTCTCGCCCTGGGCGCCGGGGTCAACCTCGGCGGCGAACTCGTCCGGGCCTTCCAGCACGGCGGACTGGCGGGGGCGGGCATGCGCAGCCGTCCCGCTGCCCGCAGGACACGCGGAGGGTACTGAGCGCGGCCCCCTGGCGGCGCCCTCACCCGGATCCGACCGCGATCGGCCAGAACTTCCACGCGACCAGCGGGTATCTCACAGTCAGAGCAAGAGGACGAGAAGATCTCGTCCCAAACCGCAGCAACATGTGATGTCAGCCACTACTCTTGGCGTCAGCTCAACGCCGAGCGTTCTGGACCGAAAGGCCTTCCATGTTCACGTGCAGCCACGAACCCGCCTGTCCGTCCTACGAGGACACCGACCGCGAGGCCGCGCGGGTGATCGCCAGCCACCCCGAGCAGGGCTGGAGCCTGCTCTGCAACGGTGTCGTCCTGTTCGAGGACACCGGAGAGCTGCTGCCCGGGGGCCAGGTCGTCGCCCCACGCCGCCCCGACGTCGCCCACGTGCCGGCCTGACCCCGGGACCTCCCGCCCCGGGGTCCGCCGCCGGTCCGTTCAGGAACCGTCGAGTGGCCCGTGCTCCGGCCACCCCTCGGGCAGCGGGTCCTCCCCCATCGCCTCGTGCAGTCGGCGCCGGAAGTCGGCGTGCACGCCGGCCCCCCACACCGTGCCACCCGGCGTACGCAGGGCCTGCTCCATGACGGCCCGCAGCGCGGAGGGGCGCGCCTCGCCCTCCACCAGGGGGACGGCGAGCAGCGCGTGCATGCGGGTCACCACGGCGAACAGCTCCCCCGCGAGCACCGGCGTACTGGAGGTGACCGCCGCCTCCTCCAGGTAGGGCTCCCACCACGGGGGCTCCGCAGCCCCGTTCGCGTCCTCCTCGGGGGCGGACGCGAACCCCCGCCGCGCACGGCGGCGCACCTCCGCCGCGGTCTCGGGGGCGCGGTCGGCCAGACCGGAGCGCCAGACCCGCTCGGCCGCGTCCGGCTCCCCGCGCAGGGCCAGCAGCCCGGCCAGGAGTTCGACCGCGGCGCCGGAGGTCGCGGGCTCCGGTCGGGCGGCCCCGTCGGTGTCCGGCTCCCGGTCGACCACCGCCCCCAGATCGGCGATGGCGTGTTCCAGGTGGGCGGCGGCGCGCAGCAGCCGCAGCTCCGGGACGTCGGCGACCGCCAGTCCGCGTTCCACCGCGGCCCCGGCCGCCTCGGGCCGCCCCCGTTCCAGCAGCCGCCCGGCCAGGTCCCGTGCGGCCTCGACGACGGTGTCCGCGTGCAGGGGGCTCAGCGCCCCGGGGTCGGCCGGAAGGTCGAGCGCGGCCTCCCAGTGCGTCTCGGCCCGGTCGGTCTCGCCCCGCGCCTCGGCGTCGCGGGCCAGGCCGTAGTGGGCGACGGCCGTGTAGGCGGGTCCGCCCAGGTCCAGCAGGCGCCGCCAGACGCGTGCGGCCTCCTCCCAGGCTCCCTCCTGTTCCAGGGACAGGGCCAGGTGGTAGGCGGCGCGCGGGGCGTGGCGGGCGTCCCCCGTGGCCAGGGCGCGGCGCGCGGCGTCACGGGCGGCGGGCAGGTCGCCCCGCTGGTCCTCGACCACGGCCAGGCCGAGGAGGGCGCGGGCCTGCACGGCGGGCGGCGGGTTGGCGGCCACGGCCCGCTGGTAGAGCTTGGCGGCCTGGGAGAGGTGGCCGTTCGACGCCAGGTCTTGGGCCTGGTCGCACAGGCCCGAGGCGTCGTGCGCGGAGGGGGTGTCCGTCCCCGGGGAGTCGGCCGGGTCGACGGCGAGCGGCTCGTGCCGCCGGGGGCCGTCCGCCGGGGGTTCGTCGGGACCGGAGCGTGAGGGGGAGCCGGACGTGGTGGTCATGCGCGGTCCGCTTTCCAGGGGCGTTGGTGGTCGCTCGGTGGGGTGGGCACCGTCGGTGCCGCCGCCACTGTAACGCGCGCGGCGGATGATCCGGGGGGAACCGGAGGCCGGAGTGGTCGGCACTGGGGATCCTCCTTGTGCGGTTCTGTGGAAACAGGCGCCACCTTTACGTCGTAGATTTTCGACATGTCCGAAAAAGGGCGCCGGTTCCGTGTCGGCGCCCGTGGTTCAGGTACGGAGGGGGTCGGCCTGACCGGACAACGGGATTCCCAGCTTGCGGCGGGCACGAATGTATTCGTACTCCGCGCCCGACGCGCAGCGGGTCCACGCCGAGAGATCCGGGACGATCGTCCCAACCAGCCGCAGCGCACGGGTCGCGAGCTCCGTCTCGCCCGAGAAGTAGAGCGCGGCGCCGAACTCGTGCGCGGTCTCCTGCCCGCGGGGGTGGTCGTCGTCCCCGGACAGCCACAGGTCCGCGGCGTCGGCGAGCTCCGACCGCACCCCGGGGTCGGAGAAGTACTCCCGGCGCAGGGACTTGAGGTCGGCGACGGTCACCACCTCGTCCTCCCTGTCCCGCTCCAGTATCGAGAACCGCTCCACGTGCGCCCGCGGCACCAGTTCCAGCAGCGGATCGCCCCGGTGGGCGTGGGCGGCGGCCTCCCGGGCGAAGGCGAACATCTCCTCGTGGGATCCCTTCCACTTCTGGCACAGGACCTGGAGGCGGGACAGGTGGCTCTCGTAGTGCCACGGATCGCGCTCGACGATCCGTTCCCACAGGAAGTCGAGGTCCTCGCGGGGCATCCCCACCCCCAGACCGAACCACTGCAGGTGGTTCAGCGCGTCCGGCCGGTCCGGGGCCGCGTTGGTCGCGTGGATCAGGTGCTCGTAGGCGTCGGGGAGCATGGCGTG
Organism: Nocardiopsis sp. FIRDI 009; assembly: GCF_003386285.1. GTDB lineage: Bacteria > Actinomycetota > Actinomycetes > Streptosporangiales > Streptosporangiaceae > Nocardiopsis. The sequence goes on along the minus strand of NZ_QPNC01000037.1, from coordinate 25,281 downwards.
GAACCTCTCGAAGCGCTCCCTGCTCACGTCCTTGGCCCACGCCCCGGTCCGGACCCGCCACGCCGCCGTGATCCGCGTCCTTCCGGCCAGGAGGGCGAGGTCGGGGTCGTCGCTCTCCTTCCGGGCCTCTTCGAGCCTGTCCAGGAAGGGGACGCACTCCGTGCCCAGGACGTCGACGCGCAGGGCGCGCAGGTTCGGGTCCAGGGTCTTGAGCAGCATGACCGCCGTGTCCGTGTCGCCCGACCGGATCGCGGGGAGTCTCGACGCCAGGTCACGGTCCCGCCACGCGTCTCCCGTGGTGACACCCGCCTTTCTGACCACGCGTCGTTCGTGTCCGTAGATTAGTTTGGTGAGCACCATGACGCGTTTCTAGCGGACCGGGGTGCCCTGTGGGTGTTCTCCGGACATCAACCGCGAAACGATTCCCGTGGTGATCCCATGACCGTCCCGGGCCGCACGGGCTCCTCCGGCGTCTCCCCGCGCGGACGCGCGGCGCCCCGGCGACCGGACACACCCGTGGGAGGGGACCACCACGGATCCCCTCCCACGGAAGCGGTCGACCGTCAGAGTTCGAAGGACTCCGGCGGCGGGCAGGAGCAGACCAGGTTGCGGTCACCGTAGGCCTGGTCGATCCGACCGACCGGCGGCCAGTACTTGTCCTGGCGCAGCGACGGCAGCGGGTAGGCCGCCTCCGAGCGGCCGTAGCCGTGCTCCCACGTGTCGGCGGTCACCGCCTCGGCGGTGTGCGGGGCGTTGCGCAGCGGGTTGTCGTCGGCGTCCCACTCCCCCGAGGCCACGCGGTCGATTTCCTCGCGGATGGCGATCATCGCCTCGACGAACCGCTCCAGCTCGGCGAGGTTCTCGCTCTCGGTGGGCTCCACCATCAGGGTGCCCGCCACCGGGAACGACATCGTCGGCGCGTGGAACCCGTAGTCCATGAGCCGCTTGGCGACGTCCTCGTTGCTGATCCCGCTGACCTTCTGGAGCGGCCGGATGTCGATGATGCACTCGTGCGCCACCAGGCCGTTGGCGCCGGTGTAGAGCACCGGGTAGTGCGACTCCAGGCGCTTGGCCAGGTAGTTCGCCGACAGTACGGCGGTCTCGGTGGCCGCGCGCAGCCCGTCCTCCCCCATCATCCGGATGTAGGCCCAGGAGATCGGCAGGATGCCCGCCGATCCGAACGGCGCGGCCGAGACCGGGCCGACCCCCGTGTGCGGGCCCGCCTCGGGCTGGCCCGGGTGGTTGGGCAGAAACCCGGCCAGGTGCGAGCGCACCGCCACCGGGCCGACGCCGGGACCGCCGCCGCCGTGCGGGATGCAGAAGGTCTTGTGCAGGTTCAGGTGGCTGACGTCGGCCCCGAACTCGCCGGGCTTGGCCCAGCCGAGCAGCGCGTTGAGGTTGGCGCCGTCCACGTACACCTGACCGCCCGCCTCGTGGACCAGGCGGCACACCTCGGTGATGGTGTCCTCGTACACGCCGTGCGTGGAGGGGTAGGTGACCATGATGGCCGCCAGGTCCCCGGCGTGCTTCTCCGTCTTGGCGCGCAGGTCCGCCAGGTCGATGTTGCCGCCTGAGTCGCAGGCCACGACGGCCACGCGCATCCCGGCCATGACGGCGCTGGCGGCGTTGGTGCCGTGCGCGGAGCTGGGGATGAGGCACACGTCGCGGTGGGCCTCGCCCCGGGAGCGGTGGTAGCCGCGGATCGCCAGCAGACCGGCGAGTTCGCCCTGGGACCCGGCGTTGGGCTGGAGGGAGACCGCGTCGTATCCGGTCACCTCGGCCAGCCAGGACTCCAGGTCGCGGACGAGCGCCACGCTGCCCGCCGCCTGCTCCAGCGGCGCGAAGGGGTGCAGCCGCGCGAACTCGGGCCAGGTGACGGCCTCCATCTCGGCGGTGGCGTTGAGCTTCATGGTGCACGAGCCCAGCGGGATCATCGTGCGGTCCAGGGCCAGGTCGCGGTCGGACAGGCGACGCATGTAGCGCAGCAGGGAGGTCTCGCTGCGGTGGGTGTTGAACACCGGGTGGGTGAGGTAGTCCACGCCGCGGCGCAGGTCGGCGGGCACCCGGTCGGCGCTCTCGTCGACGGTCAGCCCGGCCCGGGAGGAGCCGCGCTCGAACTCGCCGAAGGACTCCAGCACCCGCTCCAGGTCGGCGGGGGTGGTGGTCTCGTCCACGCTGACGCCGACCGTGGTCTGGTCGACGGCCAGGAGGTTGTACCCGGCTTCCAGGGCGCGCTCGATGACTGCGGCGGAGCTGGGCACGCGCACGCGCAGGGTGTCGAAGAAGGCGTCGTGCACGACCTCGAAGCCGCGCTCGGTCAGGCCGTCGGCGAGCGCGGCGGCGCGGGTGTGCACCCGGCGGGCGATGGCGCGCAGGCCGTCGGGGCCGTGGTAGACGGCGTACATCCCGGCCATGACCGCGAGCAGCACCTGGGCGGTGCAGATGTTGCTCGTGGCCTTCTCCCGCCGGATGTGCTGCTCGCGGGTCTGGAGGGCGAGGCGGTAGGCGGGACGCCCCGACTCGTCCACCGAGACGCCGACCAGGCGGCCGGGCAGCTGGCGGCGCAGCTTCTCGCCGACCGCCATGTACCCGGCGTGCGGGCCGCCGAAGCCGAGCGGGACGCCGAAGCGCTGGGTGGAGCCCACCGCGATGTCGGCGCCCAGATCACCGGGGCTGCGCAGCAGGGTGAGCGCGAGGATGTCGGCGGCCACGACCGCGAGCGCTCCGCGTTCGTGGGCGGCGGCGATGATCCCGCTCGGGTCGCGCACGACACCGCTGGCGGCCGGGTACTGCACCAGGACGCCGAAGGCGTCACCGTCGGGCAGGCCCTGGGACAGGTCGGCGACGACGACCTCGATGCCCAGGGGCTCGGCACGGGTGCGCAGCACGTCCAGGGTCTGGGGGAAGACGTCGGAGTCGACGACGAAGACGTCCGCCTTGCTCTTGGAGGCGCGCCGGGCCAGCGTCATGGCCTCGGCGGCGGCCGTGGCCTCGTCCAGCAGGGAGGCGCCGGAGACGGGCAGGCCGGTCAGGTCGCAGACCATCGTCTGGAAGTTGAGCAGGGCCTCCAGCCGCCCCTGGGAGATCTCGGGCTGGTAGGGCGTGTAGGCCGTGTACCAGGCCGGGTTCTCCATGATGTTGCGCAGGATGACCGGCGGCGTGACGGTGTCGTAGTACCCCAGACCGATCAGTGAGGTGCGCACCTGGTTGCGGTCGGCCAGGTTCCGCAGTTCGGCGAGGGCCTCGGCCTCACCGAGCGCCTCGGGCAGGTCGAGCGGCGCGCTGCGGCCCGGGCCGGTGAGGATGGACTCGGGGACGGCGGCGGCCATGAGCTCGGCGGTGGAGCCGTAGCCGACGGTCTTGAGCATCTCCGCGGTCTCGGCGGGGGTGGGTCCGATGTGGCGGTCGGCGAAGACCCGCGCGGGGGTGCCGGGCGTGTGCGGCGTCGGGTCTGGCGTGGACTGGTCAGGCACGGAGACCTCCTGGTGACAGGGCCGAGCGGGTCGGCGCGTTCCTCACGGTCTCCCCCTCTGTCACCGGGCACGGCGCGGCCCAGGCTTCAGAGCGGCCTCCTCCACGCGGTCCGTGGTGCCTGAGAGGTTACTGGGGAGTATTGCCCCGTCGGCGCCCCTGCCGGGGTCTCTCCCGCGTGGTATTGACGGCCTGTTGACGCTGTGTGTGAATGTATGGACAGGGTGAATGTCGGTTTTCATCCCTGCCGTGACCAAACGGTACTCGATAGCCGCGTCGGGAGCCGAGCCAGGGTCTGGCGTGTCCCCGGCGCCCGCCCCGCCGGCTCCCCGCTCGGGGCGGTCCTCACACACCGCTGTTCCCGATCGCCCGCCGGACACTCCCCACCGCGCGGTCGCGGGCCGCCGTCAACCCGTGCGGCGCTCCCGGCGGCGGCGCGCCAGCTCGTCCACCGGCTGGGGCGGGGCGGCGGGCAGGTCGGCGCGGTCCTCGGCCGGGACCACGCCCAGCGCCTCCTCCAGTTCCCGCCACACGTTGCCCAGCGCCAGCCCGAACATGCCCTGTCCGCGCTGCATCAGGTCGACGACCTCGTCGGGCGAGGTGCACTCGTAGACACTGACGCCGTCGCTCATCAGCGTGATGCTGGCCAGGTCGTGGGCGGGCCTGCCACGCAGATGGTCGACGGCGGTGCGGATCTGTTGGAGGGAGATACCCGTGTCCAGAAGGCGTTTGGCGACCTTCAGCAACAGGATGTCGGGGAGGCTGTACAGGGGGGCGTTGTTGGCTCCGGCGCGCACGCTCGGCTCGACCAGGCCGGTTCTGGCCCAGTAGTCGAGCTGACGGTAGGTGATCCCGGCGGCGGTACACGCCGCTGGCCCCCTGTACCCGACGTCCATCGGCAGCGCCACCACGTCCTCTTCGCACAGTAGGCCCTGCTGCCCCGCTAGCCGCAGCGCGGACCGCCTGTCATGGGTCTCCCGCTTGCCGCCCGCTACCGCCACGCCGACCTCCGGCTCCTCGTCCCACGGCGGTGTCGACAGGGGATGTCCACTCAGGGAAAGGGTGCGCCGTGGGTTCCACTGCACCGACCGTAGGACGACCGACCGGCAGCGTCAACGAAGGCACGCGGCGCGTCGCCAAGTACGCGCGTCGCGCGCGTCCCGGATCCGCACCGGGCCCGATCCGCGGCCGCCCGGAGGCCCCGGCCGTGACCACCACGTCCCCTCCCTTGCCCCGACAATCCAATCTATCAGTACCGAGCCCGACGAAGCCGCAGGTCACAGCTGTGTCGCCGGGGTGGACCCGTCCTCGGGCACACCACGGGCGCGGCGGAACCGGCCCGCCGCGCGGCCTGGCGGGACCCTACTCGGTACGCCGACCGAAGTCCTCGGGCGAGATGTTGTCCAGGAACTCCCGGAACGCCTCGACCTGGTCCTCCTGCTCGTCGGGGATCGGCATCCCGGCCTCGTCGATCACGTCCTCGTGGGCGTAGATCGGCGTGCCGGTCCGCAGCGCGAGCGCGATCGAGTCGGAGGGCCGCGCGCTGACCTCCACCCCGTTGCTGAACACCAGTTCGGCGTAGAAGATCCCGTCGCTCAGGCCGGTGATGTTCACCGTCTGCAACCCGGTGTCGAGTGCCTCCAGCACGTCCCGGAACAGGTCGTGGGTGAGCGGCCGGGCGGGCGCCACCCCCTGCTGCGCGAGTGCGATCGCCGTGGCCTCCACCCCGCCGATCCAGATCGGGAGGTAGCGGTCTCCGTCGGATTCCTTGAGCAGGACAATCGGCTGGTTCGAGGGCATCTCAACCCGGACGCCGACGACCTCCATGTGCTTCACAGCGGCTCCGTCCCACGAGTCGTCATGCCGGATGGGCGCTCGTCCCTGCTCCCCCGTTTGGATCAGGACCCGAGGGCGAAATCGGCACCCTTCGTTACAAAGCTCTCCGGAGGCGGGGGCCCGCAAACCTGCTCGGCCCTCCCGCCCGTCGCCCACCATCGCCGTGGCGGCCGATTCGCGGGGAGGCTACCACCCCCGGCCGAGGGCCTCCTGCCCCAGCCCCACCCGTCCGTCGTCTCCATGACCGCCTCTCGGGAAGATGGGACCACCGCCCTCGGCCGGGGCCTTCGGCTCCAGCCCCACCTTCCCCTGGTCACCGCGCCGGTCAGCGGCGCGGCTTGGTCAGCAGGACCATGCGGAACTTGCCGATCTGGATCTCGTCCCCACCGCCCAGGGCGGCCTCGTCGACGGGCTCGCGGTTGACGTAGGTGCCGTTCAGGCTGCCCACGTCCCGGACCCCGAAACCGTCACCGCGACGGAAGAACTCGACGTGCCTGCGCGAGACGGTCACGTCGTCGAGGAAGATGTCGCTGTTGGGGTGGCGCCCCGCGGTCGTCACGTCGCTGTCCAGCAGGAACCGGCTCCCGGCGTTGGGACCGCGCCGCACGACGAGCAGCGCCGTGCCCGGCGGAAGAGCGTCGGCGTTGGCCGGGTCGTCGGCCGCCAACTCGTCACCGGTCGACTCCTCCTCCTCGAGGGCCTGGATCCCGGAGATCGAGATGGTGGACGTGACATCGCCGGCGGAGTCCCCACCCGCACCAGGTTGTGGGGTCTGCTGCTGGGGCCTGCGAATGGGAGTCCCACAGTAGGAGCAGAAACGGGCATCATCCGCAACGGCGTGACCGCACTGCGTGCAGTAAACGCTCGACATAGGTCGGCTCGGCCTCCTACCGCACGGGGCGGTGCTTGATTCGGCTGATCGGTGACACGTCCCGGACGCCGTACGGGTTGCTCACCCGAACACCGCCCGGAGCGTGGCGAGACAGCCCGCTGGCGGGCAGCGGTGCGCCTCACACGGTCGGTCGCTTGGTCTCATCCCCCATGTTGTACTCCTTGTCACCCCCGGCCCGGGTCCGCCGTCGCTGGGGTGCCCGCCCGGTGGTGACGCGGTGCGTCAGGGAACACTCGACTTTAAACCATATCCCTGTCCAGGAAGGGTTTTGCTCCACCTCGGCCTGCCGTGGGCGCCCGGACCCGCCCGCGGCGGAGGGGACGGCGGACCCGGCACCCGGGGCACCGTCTCCGCCGATGTCCGCCCCCGTCGAGATGGACACCTGCTCTGGTGCTGATGCCGTGCGGGGCGGATTGGTTCGCGACTGAGCCAAACGGATTCGCGCGAACTTTCCCCCACCACGATGACCTGCCGTTATGTCCAGTTTAACGGGAACTTTCGCGCCGGGGTGGGGACGGTGTCCCCTCGATGGACACGCCGCGCGGGTGGGGACGGGTCCCGTCCCCACCCGCGCGGCGATCGGTCAGCCCTCGGCCCGCTCCACGACGGCCGCCCACTCGTCCAGCAGGCGGTGCGCGGTGTCGGGGTCGGGACCTTCGGCCCAAAGATGGGTCGCGGCCTCGGCGGTGTCGGGCAGGACGAGCGCCCAACTACCGTCGGCCTCCAGGACCCGCACCCCGTCGGTGGTGTCCAGCTCCCGGTCCCCGGCGGCCTCCACCACGGCCCGCATGACGCTGCCCTTGACCGCCCAGGGGGTGGGCACCGAACGGCGGAGCAGGTGCGCCTGCGGGATGGCGCGGTCGATCTGGCCCACGGAGCGCCGGGTGCGCGCCACCAGGCCCAGCAGCCGCACGAAGGCGGCGATGCCGTCGCTGGTGGGGCTGAACTCGGGGATGACGAACCCGCCCCGGCCGTCCCCGGCGAAGACGATGTCCTCCTCCCCCGCCCGGACGGCCTTGGTCAGCTCGTCGGTGGCCGTGGCCGTCCACCGCACCGAGACCCCGTGCGCGCCGGCCACCCGCTCGGCCACCCTGGTGGTGGTGACCGGCAGCGCCACCGTGCCGCCGCCGCGCTCGGCGGCGACCAGGTCCAGCACGACCAGCAGCGCCCGCCCGCCGTCGACCAGCTCGCCGTTCTCGTCCACGACGGCCAGTCGCTCGGCCACCGGGTCGAACCGGACGCCGAAGTCGGCCCCGGAACTGGCCACGAGTTCGCCCAGCCGCTCCAGGTCGCGCATCCGCTTGGCCGCTGTGTCGGTCGGGGACGCCTCGTCCAGCCGGTTGTTCACCGTGAGCACGTCCACCCCGATCCGCCCCAGCAGGGACGGCAGGATGAGCGAGCCCGTCCCGCCCGCGCAGTCGACCACGACCTTGAGTTCGGCCTCGGCCACACCGCTGGTGTCCACCGCGCGCAGCAGGTCGTGCGAGTAGTTCTCCACCCCGCGCGAGGGGAAGGTCAGCTCCCCGATCTCCCCGGGGAAGGCCCGCCGGTACTCCGCCCGGGAGAAGACCCGGTCCAGCTTGCGCTGGGAGGCGGGCGACAGGTCGGCGCCCTGCCCGTCGAGGAAGAGGATGTCCACCGACTCCGGGTCCCCCGGGCTCGTGCGCAGGTGGATGCCGCCGCTGACCCCGCTCTGGGAGGTGTGGAAGCGCGCCACCGGCAGCGGCACGACCTCCAGGTCGCGCACGTCGATCGCGGCCGCCGTCAGCGCGCTGATCACCGCCCGCTTGAGGGTGCGCGCCGCCCGTGAGACGTCGCGGGAGGTGGTGACGATCGCGCCCTTCTTCAGGGTGGTCGCGTAGGCGTTGGCCAACCGCACCGCCAGTTCGGGGGTGATCTCGACGTTGATCAGGCCGGACACCCCGCGCGGACCGAACAGCGAGCGCTGCCCGCGCGACTCCCACACGACGTTGGTGCTGACCACCGCACCGGCCTCGATGGTCTTGAACGGGTAGACCTTGACGTCGTTGTGCACGTAGGCCTCGGACTCGATGACGCAGTCCTCGCCCACGACCGCGCCCTCCTCGATCCGGGCGGCGGCCATGACGTCGGTGTTCTTCCCGATCACCGTGCCGCGCAGGTTGGCGCCGCGCCCGACGAACACGTTGTCGTGCAGGACCGTGCGGTGGCAGAAGGCGTCGGCGCGCACCACGGCGTTGCTGCCCACCACGGTGTACTCGCGCAGCTCCGCCCCGGACTCGACCTTGGCGTAGTCGCCGATGTACAGCGGACCCTTGAGCACGGCGTTCGGGTCGACCTGCGCGCCCTCGCCGACCCACACGCCCGGCGACACCTCGAAGCCGTCGATGTCCACGTCGACGCGGCCGGAGAGCACGTCGGCCTGGGCGCTGAGGTAGCTCTCGTGGGTGCCGACGTCCTCCCAGTAGCCGTCGGCGACGTAGCCGTAGAGGGGCTCGCCCTCCTTGAGCAGCTCGGGGAAGACGTCGCCGGACCAGTCCACGACCTCGCCCTCGGCGACGCGGTCGAGGACCTCCGGCTCCATGATGTAGATGCCGGTGTTGACGGTGTCGGAGAAGACCTGGCCCCACGTGGGCTTCTCCAGGAACCGCTGGATGCGGCCCTGCTCGTCCACGATGATGATCCCGAACTCCAGCGGGTTGGGGACCCGTTTGAGGGCGATGGTGACCTTGGCGCCGCGCTCCTTGTGGAAGCGCACCATGTCGGTGAGGTCGATATCGGTGAGCGCGTCGCCGGAGATGACGATGAACGGTTCGCCGCGCAGGTACTCCTCGGCGTTCTTGACGCTGCCCGCGGTTCCGAGGGGAACCTCCTCGGCGACGTAGTGGAGCTTCATGCCCAGCTCCTCACCGTCCCCGAAGTGGTTGCGGATGAGGGTGGCCAGGAACTGGACGGTCACCACCGTCTCGGTGAAGCCGTGTTTGCGCAGCAGCCGGAGGACGTGCTCCATGATGGGCTTGTTGACCACCGGCAGGAGGGGTTTGGGCTGGTTGGCCGTCATGGGGCGCAGACGGGTGCCCTCGCCGCCCGCCATCACGACGGCCTTCATCGGGGGTGTGGCCGGGGTGTCGGCGGCGTCGCCGCTGCGGTCGGGGCCGCTGTGGGCGCTGGTGTCGGTCATCGCCGGGACCTCCGTACAGCGGTGCCGTCGAAGGTCGCGACGCGGGGGTGGGAGCGCGCGTCGTCGCACGCGGTGGGACATGTTCTCATGGCGGAGATGACACTCCCTCTCGATCCGACAGGATTCGCGGTGAGCCGTTCCGCCGGTCTGCCCGGGTCGGGGTCGGAACCGGGTCCGGTTCCGAATTCGTGGTGCGTCCGTTCGTCCTCGGATTCCGCCCCGGGGTCCTCCGTCAGCGGTCGCCTGGTCGGTTGGATCGGGTCGATCCGTGCTGCGGCCGCGCTGGGTCGCTGTCCTCGGTGCCCGTCCGGCCACCGGTGTGATCAGCGCGTTCGTCGCGGCGGGTCTGGGCGATCAGGCGCAGCCCCTGTACGGCATAAAGCAGTCCGGCCCACCAATAGAGAGCAGTTCCCCACAGAGCGAACGCCCAACCTATAATCCGCGCCACATCTGAGACGATCGACGTGTGTCCCGCGATGAACAGCAGCGGGAACGCGTACAACAGGCACAACGTTGCGGCCTTGCCCGCGAAGTTCACCGGCAGGGGGCCGTAGCCGAAATGCCGCAGCAGCGGCAGCGCTCCGAGGATGAGGACGTCGCGCAGCACCAGGATGCCCATCAGCCACCACGGGATGATGCCCCGGACGACGAGGCCGAGCAGCGCGGCGAAGATGTAGAGCCGGTCGGCGAGCGGGTCGAGCACCGTCCCCAGCCGCGAGGTCTGGTTCCAGGCGCGGGCGATCTTGCCGTCCAGCCAGTCGCTGAGCCCGGCGAAGGCGAGCACCAGCAGGGCCCACCAGTCGGCGCGCGGACCCAGCACCAGCCACAGGAAGACCGGAACACCCACCAGTCGGAGCATGCTCAACAGGTTCGGGATCGTCCAGATCCGGTCACTGACCACCGGTCTGGCCACGTCGCCCCCCGCCTCGCCTCTGCCGTCTTCCCCGGATCGCCCCATAGCGCCAACGATAGCGGGCGGTGGGGCCCTTTCCCGCCATCACGGCAGCCACCTGGTGTGACGTGCCTTGCGGGGGTCGTCCGCGGCCGGTGGCGGGCCGATCGCGGCCGTGCCCGGGCTGCTCACCGGGCCGGGACGGCGCCCAGGAACGGCACGAGCCGACGCAGCCGCCGCGGTCCGGTCGGTTCGGTGTCCTGGAGGGGCACCCGCACCACGCCCAGGTGCGCGAACCTCTCCTGGGTCAGCGCGAGGGCCTCCGCTCCGTCGGGTCCGGCCGCGCCGTCCGGCGGGATCTGGTTGACGATGACGGGGGTGAGCCGGAACCCGGCCTCGGAGAGCCGGTCGACGGCGCGTTCGGTCTCGGCGAGCACCATGCGGCGGGGCAGGGTGACCAGGGTGACGACGGCGTCCTCGCGCAGTCGGGCGGCGGCCCGTTCCAGCCGGTGGCGTCGGGCGTGCAGCCGCTCCAGCAAGGGGTCGTCGGCCTCATGTCCGCCGCCGACGACGTCGGCCAGCGCCTCGGCCCGGCGGGCGCGCTCGCGCTGGCGGGTCAGGCCCGCCACCCAGGGGGTCAGCAGCGTGGGCAGGTGGAGCAGGCGCAGCAGGTGCCCGGTCGGGGCGCTGTCCACGACCAGGTGGTCCCAGCGCCGGCCGACCTCCTCCATACGATCGACGAGCAGGTCGGCCAGGGCGGACTCGGCCATGCCGGGGCTGGCGCCCGCCTGCTCCAGGTGGCGGTGCACGGCGGGCATGACCTCGCGGGGGACGGCGCGGCGCGCGTCCTCGGCGACCCGGGCGATCCGGCGGCGCACGGCGGCGTCGGCGTCGGGCTCGGCCGCCCACAGGCCGGGCGCGACCGGCGCGGGCTCGTCGGACAGCGGTCTGTCCAGGGCGTCGCCCAGGGAGTGGGCGGGGTCGGTGGACAGCACCAGGACGCAGCGGCCCGCGTCGGCCAGGGCCAGGGCGTGCGCGGCGGCCAGGGTGGTCTTGCCGACGCCGCCCTTGCCGCCGACGAAGGTGATCGGCGCGGCGGGAGGGGGCGGGGCCGAGGGGTCGGGGGGTGGGGTGGTCAACAGCAGCCTCCGGGGGCGCCGAAGTCCTCGCGGCCCAGGCGCTGGTGCCACTCGTGCAGGTCGGCGACCATGTACGGGATCAGGTCGAGGGTCTCGTAGGCGACGGGGTTGTCCACACCCAGGGTCTCCAGCATGAGCAGGGCCCGCAAGGTGTCCTGCTGGGTGCGGGCCTCGCGCTGGCGGGCGTGCCCCCACCGAGCCTCGAACACCGCCTGGTGGAAGGTCTCGAAGCGGCGCCAGGAGGAGACGGCGCGCCGCCAGGCCCGACCCAGGGGGCCGGGCCCGGCGGCGGTGGTGGGGCCGGTGCTCACGCGGGGGCGTCCGACCGGTGGTCAGTCATCGCCGTCGGTCCCCTCGGCGGAGGTCTCGGGCACCTTCCGCGCGTCCTCCCGCGCAGCGGTGGCATCGGCGGGGCCGGTCCGGCGGGACAGGAAGGCGCGGCGCAGGGCCGCGGCGGCCTCGGCGGTCATCCACAGGGCCAGGCCGAAGATGGCCAGGTCCAGCGGGGCGAGCACGAACCGCTGGAGGGGGTCGTCGGAGCCGACGAAGGTGAGCAGCTGGATGACGAGCGCCCAGGAGGTCATCACCACGAGGAAGACCAGCGGGACGAGGATGACGATCGGGTTGCGGCCGCGCTTGGTCACCCAGACCGCGATGACCGCCAGTGCCAGGCCCGCGGTCAGCTGGTTGGTGGTGCCGAACAGCTGCCAGAGGGTGCCCAGGGCGAAGTTGCCGGGCACCAGGGCCAGGGACAGGGCCAGGCCGACCGTGATCAGCGTGGCGACGGTGGTGCTGCGGGACAGGAAGGCGAACGCCCGGTGGGCCGCGCCGCCCTCGTTCGTCCGGTCCGCCACGATGGTGCTGATCTCCTGGATGGTGTAGCGCTGCAGGCGCACGGCGGTGTCCAGGGAGGTGGCGGCGAAGCTGATCACCACGACGCTGGCGAAGATCAGGCCCATGCTCTCGGGGACCCCGACGTTGGCGGCGAACCCGGCCACGCCCTGGACGAACCGGCCGCCCGCCCCCGTCCCGGCGGTCTCCCAGTCCACGTACAGCTGGGTCCAGGTGGTGTCCTGGTTGGTGGACAGGACCATGATCCCGGCGGTGCAGGCCAGGATCGAGCAGACCGCGAGGGTGCCCTCGCCCAGGGAGCTGAGGTAGCCGACGTAGCGGGCGTCGGTCTCCTTGTCCAGCTGCTTGGCCGTGGTGCCGGAGGCGACCAGGCTGTGGAAGCCGGACACGGCACCGCACGCGATCGTGATGAACAGCAGCGGGAAGATCGCCGGGGAGCCGTCGGGCACGTCGCGGAAGGCGGGCGCCTCGATCCTGTCCATCCCGACGACCACGCCGAGCATGATGATGGCCAGCGCCAGCATCATCTGGTGCTGGTTGATGTAGTCGCGCGGCTGGAGCAGCATCCACACGGGCAGGCGCGAGGCGAAGAAGGTGTAGGTGAACAGCAGGACCATCCACACCAGCGACGCGTCGACCCCCAGGGCTCCGGCCACCGGGTCGACGGTGATCGGCACCATCTGGCCGAGCGGGATGCAGGCGTAGACGACCACGAGCGCGATGACCGACGGCAGGAGCGCGGCCGTACGTCGGCGGTAGACCACCTGGCCGACGCCGATCGCCAGCGGGACGGTGACCAGCACCGGCAGGACCGCTTCGGGGGTGGCGATGAACAGACCGGCGATGACCACGGCGAACACGGCGTTGACCATGGTCACCAGGAAGAAGATGATCAGCAGGAACAGGACGCGTGCCCGCGCGCTGATCACGTCGCTGGCGAGCGTGCCGATACCGCGGCCCTTGTGCCGCACCGACACGACGATCGACCCGAAGTCGTGCGCGCCGGAGGCGAAGATCGTGCCCAGCACGACCCACAGCAGCGCCGGCCCCCACCCCCAGAACACGGCGATGGCCGGGCCGACGATGGGCGCGGCCCCGGCCACGGAGATGAAGTGGTGGGCGAAGACGATGTGCTTGTTGGTGGGGAGGTAGTCCACCCCGTCCCGGTAGGTGTGGGCCGGTGTCACGAAGGCGGGGTCCAGCTGGTAGACCCGCTTGGCCAGGTAGACGGAGTAGAAGCGGTAGCCGAGCGCGAACAGCGCCAGGGCCCCGAGGAGGACGGCTACGGCAGGCATGGGGGGTTCCTTGGGTGTCGGCACCCCGGTGTGGCTGACCCGTGGGTGCTGGGGATGGGGGATGTGGGTACAGTCCCGAGAAGTTAACATGAGGGCCACGTCACGGAAAAGGTTCGAAGTGAACGATTGGGACACGGCGTGGCGGCGTTCCCCCGCTGGTGAGATGTGCTGGCTGTCCGACGACGGGCCCGTCGGGGTCCCGGTCGTTCCGCTGCTGGCGGACCACCCCTGCGTGGCGCTGCCCCTGGCCTACCTGCCCCTCGTCGACTCCCTGGTCAACCGGGCGGCGTTCTGCCTGACCACGGCAGCCGGTCCCGGTGAGCCGACGCTGGTCGCCACCGGCCGGATCCGGGTCCGCCTGGACCTGGACGGGTCGGAGTTCGGCGGGGACCTGGTCGAGCAGGAGGTGCGCAAGCATCCGCCGACCCGGCTGCGTGCGGGCAGCCTCATGGCGCGCCGGGAGAACTGGTGGTGGATGTCGCGGGCCGTGGTGAGCCTGGTCGACGTCGACCGTGTCCGCCGCGTCCCCGCCCGCACCCGGGCGAGCGACGCGCTGCTGGTCCGGGAGGTCGACGCGGACGTGAGCGTGGACGTGGTCACCGCGCCGGACTGGTCGGGCGGAGCGGGCGACAGGGTGGAACTGTGGCCGCGCGACGGCCGGAACCTGGACGGGGACGGCGGGGCCGCGTTCGTCTTCGGCCACCAGGCCAGCCCGGACTACGAGCGGTGGGACCGGTGGAGCAGGACCGGCTCCCTGCGCGGGCAGACCCTGGAGATCGCCGAGGCCGAGGGCGGCCCGGACCCCGCGCCCCAGCCGTTCGGCCTGTTCGAGCGGTTGCGCAACCACCGCCGGGTGGAGCGCGCCTGCCGGGCCGGGATCACCGCCGCCGAACGTCGGCTGGTGCGCTGAGGGACGCCCGAACAGGGCGGGTGGAACCGCGCCGCAGGCGTCGTCGGGGGTGGTGGGTGAGGGCGGGCCGAAGCCCGGTGAAGGCCCAAGGAGGGCTCCGTCCCTACTCCACGCCGAGGACGCGGTCGGCCTCGCGCAGTCCGGACAGCAGCGCGCCGTGCACGGTCGCGGTGTGCTCGATCTCCGTGGCCTCCCCCGCGAAGAACAACCGGCCGTCCACCGGTTCGGCGAGGGCCTCGCGGTCCTCGTCCCCCGACCCGACGGCCGTGTAGGAGAAGGCGCCCCGGGCGAACGGGTCCTGCATCCAGTGCGTGAGGTAGTGGTCGACGGGGTCGGGGGCCTTGCGGAACAGGGAGCGCAGCGACGCCATCGCGTGCTCGACCACGTCCCCCTCCTCCATCCGGGCCAGGAAGCGCGCGGCGTTGCCCCCGTTGCGGCAGACCAGGACGGGGACGCCCCGGATGCGCTGGCCCGCGTACCAGTGGAACCAGGTCCCCTCCTCCGTCCCCAGGTGCACGATGACCTCGGCGTCGCCCCAGAACACGTCGTCGAACAACAGGAACAGCTTCTCCAGACGGCCGTTGCCCAGGCGCTCGATCGCGTCCTTCTTGGCGCCGGGCAGGCCGGGTGAGAACTCCACCTGTCCCGCCTTGAGCACGCCCAGCGGCAGGGTGATCAGGACGCGGTCCGCGGTCAGGGTCTCCTCCCCCTCCGGGGTCTCGACGCGGACCGAGGCGCCCTCGTCGTCGTGGGAGATCCCCAGGACCACGTGCTCCAGGCGCACGTCCAGCCCCCGGGCCAGGTGGTCGGTAAGCTGGCTCATCCCGTCGGGGAAGACGACGTCGTCGCCGCTGAACTCGTGCAGCGCGGCCACGGCGCTGAAGGCGACCTCCGAGGCGTCGGCCCCGTGGTCGGCCTCGATGATCCGGTGGACGATCTCGCTCGCGTCCCTGGCCCGCGCCCGGACCAGGTTGGCGTCGTAGAGGGCCTGCTGGATGCCCTCCTCCATCGACTCGCTGGGGTCGGCGCCGACGTTGGCCCAGTACATGTGTTCGTGGAGGAGGTTGACGTCCTCCATGTTGCGGCGGTGGCGGTCGAAGAGGAGCCTGCGGCCCTTGGGGTCGTAGGCGGTCTCGGTGGAGCGGTTGAACACGGCCGTGCGGGCACCGACCTCGCGGACCAGCGCGGCGAGCGGGTTGTTCTCCTCGCCGCGCATCCAGGAGGCGCCCGCGTCGATGGTGAAGCCCTCCCAGGTCCGGATCGAGTGGACGCGCCCGCCGGTCCGGTCGCGGGCCTCGACGACGGTGATCCGCTCCCCCGCGTCCGCGAGCCGGTTGGCGGCGGCCAGACCGGCCATCCCGGCGCCCACCACGATGGTGTGCCCCCTGCCGGGCCCGGCCTCGCGGCCGCGCGGTTCGGCCTCGCGCGCCGCCCCCTCCTCGGCGGCCGGGGCCTGGGTGGTCTCCTCGCTGACGTCTGCCGGGTCAGCCATCGTGCGTCCTCTCGCCGGTACCAGCCAACGATCGTGACTCTATGTGCACAAACGGACACACCAGTGGCCGACACCCCGACGTGCCCTCGCACACACCCACCTCCCCCGACTGCGACACACGATCATCGAGTGATCACTTTCTGTTAGATTCATGAGTCCCTCGACCACCGAACCCAAGGAACGACCGTGCGTGCGCTCGTGCTCCCCGTCACCCTGGCCCTGTCCGCGACGCTCCTCGCCGCTCCCGCCAGAGCGGGTGTCGGGGGCGGGCTCGGGGACCTGGTGGAGCTGTCCGCCGAGCGGGTCACCGTCGCCGAGGCGGTCGCCGCCGCCAAGTGGCACACGGGCGCCGAGATCGACGATCCGGCGCGTGAGGAGCAGATCCTGGCCGCGGTGGCGGAGCAGGCCCGCCGCGCCAGGTTGGACCCGCACGTGGCGACCGCGGTGATGCGCGACCAGATCGAGGCCAACAAGTTCGTGCAGCGCGGGCTGATCGCCCAGTGGCGTCGCGACCCCGGCCGGGCCCCGCTCCAGGAACCCGACCTGTCCGAGCTGCGGCCGGTGCTCGACCGCATCACCGCCGAGCTCGTGGCGGAGCTCAAGGCCACCGAGGAGCTGCGGGCCAGGCCGGGCTGCTTCGACACGCTGGCCCGGGACACCCACCGCGTCGCCGCCGGATACGGGTTCGACCCGCTGCACACGACCGGGCTGGTCCGCGCGCTGCCCTCGGTCTGCGACTGAGTCGGTACGCGGACCGGCCGCTCAGTCCCCCTCCCGGCCCAACAGGACGCCGTCCCGGGCCACCACGTTCCCGCCGTGCACGACCGCCCACCGGCGCGGCACGTCCACGACCACCTGCGGGACGCACTCGCCCTCGACCAGGAGGAAGTCCGCGGCGGACCCCGGGGTGAGGTCGGCGCGCGCCAGGCCCAGCAGGTCGGCGCCGCCGTGGGCGCAGGTGAGGTAGGCGTCGGTGAGTTCGTCGTCCAAGCGGGCGCGCAGGGAGCGGGCGAGCAGGTGGGCGCGGTGGAGCATGTCGGCGTCGCCGAAGGGGCTCCAGGCGTCGCGGACGCCGTCCGAGCCGACGCCCACGACGGCGCCCCGCTCGCGCAGCGCCCCGGTGGGCAGGACGCTCGCGGGGCTGGGTGCGACGGTGGTCAGCCCGATCCCGGCCTCCGCCAGGTCCTCGGCCAGGCGGCGCAGGTCGTCGCCGCTCAGTTCGGGGACGCGGAAGGCGTGGCTGACGGTCACCCGGCCGCGCATGTCCAGCGCGCGGGTGCGGTCGATGATGGCGCGCAGGGCCGCGTGGCCGGGCTCGCCCCGGTCGTGCAGGTGGAGGTCGACGCCCACCCCGTGGCGCTCGGCGATCCCGAAGACGAGGTCGAGCTGGCCGTCCAGGTCGCCGTCGAAGGTGCCCGGGTCGATGCCGCCGACCAGGTCGGCCAGTCCGGAGCGGGCCGCCTCCGCCAGGAGGTCGGCGGTGCCCGGCGCCCGCAGGACGCCGTGTTGGGGGAAGGCGACGGTCTGCACCCGGGTGGCGTGCGCCAGGTTGGCCGCCGCACTCCGGACTCCTTCGAGCCCGGCCAGGCCGTAGGCGGGGGCGACGTCGGCGTGGGCGCGCATGGCGCGGGTGCCGAGGGCGGCGGCGTGCGCCATGAGGCGTTCGGCGCGGACCCCGACGGGGGTGGGCAGGGTGCGGAAGAGTTCGGCGTCCTGCTCGCCGAGGTCGGCGATGCCGCGCGCCGCGCGCCGCGAGACCCAGGGTTCGCCCCAGGTGGTCTTGTCGGGGTGGATGTGCGCGTCCACCAGGCCGGGCAGGGCCAGGCGGCCGCCGCAGTCCACCACGGTCCCGGCCCCAGCCGTTCCGGCGTCGGCCACGGAGGTGACCACCCCGCCGGAGACCACGAGGTCGACGGGTTCGCCTCCCATCGGCCTGACGTCGCGGAACACCTTCGTTTCGACCTGCTGGGGCATGGCGGGCCTCTCCACTCCGGGGGTTCGTGTCACGGTCGGATGACCGGATGACACGGCAGCATGGCACGGTGTGCCGGTCCGGCGCCACCCCCGCCTGTGGCCGGGGATCACCGAAGAGGTGCTCCCCGTGGGGGAGAGGCACGCCCGCGCCCTCGTGCGGACACCATGGAACGACACGGAGGACGACTGTGTCTGGTACTGCTGCCATCACCCCGTGACGGCACGGGAGTTCCTCCACACCCTGGTCAACGCGATGAGGCCCAGGGCCGCACGGGAGCTACGCGCCCGCCTCAGACACCTCGACGACCTTCACGGGCTTCCGTGACCGCATGACGGAGCCCCGGGAGCACGGCGTTCCCGGGGTTCGACGCGATCTGCGGTCAGGAGGGGTTCGCCGTGCCCTTGAGGGAGGAGACGAAGGTGCTCCACTCCCCCGAGGCGAATGCCAGGTGCCCCAGCTCAGGCCGCTTCGAGTCGCGCACGAGCGAACGGGACTCGACGTCCGCCACCTCGACGCACTCCTTGCCAGCGCCGCTGTAGGTACTCGTGCGCCAGTGCACCTGCGTAGGCTGGGCAGCCATCTATTCAGTCTCCTTCAGCACACCACGGATGAACGCGACACTGGCGTCAACGCTCAGTGCCGCGTCAGTCGTCTTCGAGGCTGCCAGCCTATACCGCGCCACGTCTTCCGCGTCTTCGACGTAGACATCACCGAAGAGGCCCTCCTGGTAGGCGACAGGCGCGTCTTCGGCATCTGGGAACTCGAAGAGCGTGAACTGACCTGATTGGGCCATGTACACCCCTGCGTCCAAGGGGATCACATGAATCGTCACGTTCGGTCGCTCGGCCAGCTCAAGAAGCCTCCGCAACTGCTCACAGTGCACATCGCGATCCCCCACTCTCCTCCGAAGGACGCTCTCGTCAAGGACCGCAACGACCTCCGGGGGCTCCTGCCGCGCCAGCACACCCTGTCGCTCTATCCGTACTGCCACCTGGCGATCCACTTCGGCGGCCTCCCCTTGAGGATCGAGCGCGCTGATGACGGCACGTGCGTAGTCCGCCGTCTGGAGGAGCCCAGGCAGGAGGTTGGGGGCATAGACACTGATCTTCGCGGCGTCGTTCTCCATCACGAAGAAGCTCTCACCCTGGTAGAGGTCGCGGTAGGCCAGCCACCAACCACGCTTCCAGGCGTCCTTGCCCAGTTGGAAGAGCGACTCACGCTCCGGAGAGCGCACCCCGTAGAGCTCCAGCAGCTCGTCCAGGTCATCAAGGATCAGGCGGCTCTCGCCACGCTCGATCCGGTACAGCTTCGTCTTGTGCCATCCGAGCTGCCCGGCGACCTCCTCAGGACTCATCCGCCGCTCGTCGCGAAGACGCCGCAGCTCGCGCAGCAGGCGCTTCCCCCGGACGGACAGGCTGAGCCGCGTCCTCATAGTCACTCCACTCATGGCGTCGTTCGGTGTACGTCGGCCCATCTTGCCAGCCTCCAGCCTCATCATCTGAACTAAAAATGCGACGAACTATTAAAGATCTCTTGCACTTACCCCTTGTAGTGTTGATGATAGAGACCAAGAGCACAGCTCAGGGGTGGCTTCCTGAAGTTCCTGATGCCCGTGCGCAACAAAACGGCCCTGGTCGGGTGCGGACACACCAGACCAGGGCCTGAGCCCTCGAACCTGATAGGGACAGGTGAGGACCTGTGAACGAGCGTAGCGCTCCCGTACACAAACCCCCGAATCACCCCGAGATGAGGCGCTTCCTGGGCCGCTTCCCCAGCGCGCTGACCTCGGTCAGGGACGCCCGGGACTGGCTCGGGCAGCGGTTGGACCTGGCTCGGGTGCCCGAATCCCCCCGGCACGACGCCCTGCTGATCCTGAGCGAGATCGCCACGAACGCCCTGCTGCACGACCCCGCCGGGCGAGGCGGCGGAGCCTTCTTCGTCTCCGTCTTCATGTACGCGAACTGTCTGCGCGTCGCCGTCCGCGCGACCGGTGGACCCGCCGTCCCCCGCCTGGAGGTCGTACCCGCCGACCCGTACGCCGAGCACGGCCGCGGCCTGTTCCTGGTCAACAGCCTCGCGGACACGTGGGGTGTCGAACGCACCGGCTGCGGCCCCGCCGTCTACTTCACCCTCGAATGGGAGCCACCACAGCGGTCCCCGCTCCGCCAGCGGTCCGAGCCCCTCCCCCGATCCGGTGCCGTGCGGCGTGAAGCGTGCGGGTGGTGAGCATGACCGGGTACAGCCTCCACCCCAGCCGTGAGGTACAGCGGCTGCGCGCCGAGTTCCCCGAGCACCTGATCTGTGAGCTCCACGACGAGCGAGGACGCCCGGTGTTCACCGCCACCCGCGCCCGTCCTTGCTGTCCCCGCTCCCCCGATCTGGTCACCGCCGCCACCCCGGTTGCCCTGCGCGAGGCCCTGGGGCGCCCGTCGGCCGGTGCCCGGTGATCGCCGTGGAGCGGACCCGACCGACGAGCGCTTTCCCTCGCTGGTCGAGTCCGATCACCCGACCCGAACCCGAACCCCGTCTGTCGGCGGCTGACCTGCGCCGCCGGGGCTGGACGGTCTGGTTCGGACGGCACACCCGACAGTATTGGGCGGCGCACACCGGCCGTATGTGCCTGGTCTGCGCCGACACCCCCGAGGAACTCATCCGCGCGGTCACACGAACCCTCTGAAATCTTCCGCATCGAGGCGAGACACCATGCCAAAGAACACCGGCCCCAGCACGGTGCCCGAGGTCAACCGCCATCTGCGCGGACACGACCTCATCCCTCCACCCGAGGAGCGCGCCCTCATCCCCGGCGATCTCGGGCAGGACGACCTGCCCCTGGAGGAGGCCATCGTGCACCTGCACTACTTCTCACCGTCGGCCGACTGGTGGGTGACCGAACTCTGGGAGGACAGGCACACCCCTGGTCGCTGGTGGGCCTTCGGGTTCGCCTGGCTCCGCTGCGACCCCGAAGGCGGTGAATGGGGGCGTATCGATCTGACCCGGCTCGAAGCGCTGCGGCTGTCACGCGCCGGGACTCCTCCGCACGTCGTCGAACGCGACCTCGCGTGGAAGCCCACGCCCGCCCGCGAGTGCCTGCCCGGGCTCGTGTAGTCCTCCACGGGCCAGGGGTGCCGCAGACCGCGGGGGGCTGCGGCACCCCTCCTCTCATGTGTGCTTCTCAGAGGGCGTCTTGCTTGTTTTAGCCCCGGATCATCCCGATCGAAGGATCCGGGACCACCGCGACACCGTCCCACGACCGGTGATCTACTGGTAATCCACCGGGTATGGCCTCCCGACGCCCCCACCGCACCGACCTGTCCGACGAACGCTGGGCGCTCATCGAACCGACACTCACCGCCTGGCGTGAGGCCCGACGCGGCCTGGGCATCAAGAAACCCACCCACGACCTGCGCGAGATCGTCAACGCCATCGGCTACGTCAACCGCACCGGCATCGCCTGGGAGTACCTGCCCCACGACTTCCCGCCCCACAAGACCGTCTACGGCTACTTCTCCGCCTGGCAGGCCGACGGCACCACCGAACGCATCCACGACCTGCTACGCCGACGCACCCGCCACGCGAGCGGGCGCAAGGACGAGCCCACCGCGGCGATCATCGACGCCCAGACCGTGCCCACCTCCTCCAACGTCGCCGAGTCCGAGCAGGGCTATGACGCGGGCAAGCGCGTCAAAGGCCGCAAGCGCCACATCGCCACCGACACCCCGGGGCTGCTGCTGGCCGTGATCGTCATCGCCGCCCACGCCTGGGTGGACAGCGGCTACAAGACCCGGTTCGCCGAGCACGCCGCACGGGCCGGGATCACCATCGAGGCCGTGGCCAGGGAGCCCGGCCAGCGCGGCTTCCGGGTACTGCCCCGCCGGTGGGCGGTGGAGAGGACGTTCGGGTGGCTGGTGCTGCACCGCCGTCTGACCCGTGACCACGAGGCCCGTTCCGGGCACGCCCGGTCGATGGTCCACTGGGCCATGATCGACGTCATGAGCCGTCGCCTGACCGGTGGGAACACCCCGATATGGCGGGACGCTCCCACCGAACCGGGCACACCACCAGCCACATAAGCAAGACGCCCTCTGAGGTTCGAGTGCGTGTGGGCCTACCGCGCCAACGTCAGGGCGGGCGAGGACGTCAACATCCTCCCCGTGGCGGACGGCTCATCCTGGCCCGGGGGCCTCCCTCGTTTCGACTACTGGCCCTTCGACTCGCACCGGCTCGTGCGCATGAACTACGACTCCGACGTCCGGAGGCTGGCCCCCGAACTCGTGACCGATCCAGCTCAGATCGTCCAGGCCAACGCAGTCCGCGATCGATCCCTGCCCGCCGCCGTCCCTTCGGTGAGCACCAGAAGCGTTTCGACGCCGACATGCGACCCCTGTGACCGCACACGCGAAGACCCAGCGTGTCTGCGTGAACACTCGGAGAATCACTGCGAGCATCACCGGGCGAGCGTGATCGGTCCCCCGGCTCCCGCCTGGGGACGACACCTCGTCGACAGGGGCGGCCTCCGCAGCCTCGTGACCCCGGTCGTGGGGTCCATGACCGGCTCCGGACGGATCACCCCGCGAGAAAGGCAGAGCGCATGCCAGTCGGCTCCACCGCACCCGCGCACGGCGTCCACTCCGAGGTAGGACGGTTGCGCAAGGTCCTCGTGTGTTCCCCGGGTCTGGCCCATGAGCGGCTCACCCCGACCAACTCCGACGAACTTCTGTTCGACGACGTGATGTGGGTCGAGGCCGCGCAGCGCGACCACCTCGACTTCGTGGACAAGCTGACCGACCGGGGTGTGCAGGTCGTCGAGCTACACGACCTGCTGGGGCGGACCCTGGCCGTCCCCGGCGCCCGGGCCTGGCTCCTGGACCGCACGATCACCCCCAACCAGGTCGGGCTGGGGCTGGTCGAGGGCACCCGCGCCTACCTCGACCCCCTCCCGGACAGGGAGCTGGCACGCCACCTCATCGGCGGCCTGGCGGTCTCCGACCTTCCCGCCGACTTGCGCACCGACCACGCTTCGATGGCCCGGGAGGCCCGCAGCGACCGCGAATACCTGCTGCCACCGCTGCCCAACACGCTCTACACCCGAGACACCACCTGCTGGATCTACGGTGGACTGACGCTCAACCCGCTGTACTGGCCCGCCCGGCGCGGCGAGACCCTGCTCATGAAGGCGGTCTACCGGTTCCACCCGGAGCTGGCGGGCTCGGCCGTGTGGTGGGGCGATCCCGAACAGGACTGGGGGCGGGCCACCCTGGAGGGCGGCGACGTCATGCCCGTGGGAGGCGGGGCCGTCCTCGTCGGGATGAGCGAGCGCACCTCCCGCCAGGCGATCACCCAGCTCGCCAAGGCCCTGTTCGACGCCCGGGCGGCCGATCGCGTCGTCGTGGCCGCCATGCCCCGGCTCCGCGCGGCGATGCACCTGGACACCGTGTTCACCTTCGCCGACCGCGACCTGGTCACCGTGCACCCGGCGATCGTCGACGGGATCCGCGCCTTCTCCCTCCGGCCCTCCGACCGGGCTCCGGGGGTGGAGGTCACCGACGAGGGGGACGCCCGCTTCGTCGACGTGGTCGCCGACGCCATGGGTTTGCCCCGGCTGCGTGTGGTGGAGACCGCCGGCGACGTCTACGCCTCCGAACGCCAGCAGTGGGACAGCGGGAACAACGCCGTCGCGGTGGAGCCGGGCGTGGTGTTCACCTACGACCGCAACACCCTGACCAACGCCGCGCTGCGCAGGGCCGGGGTCGAGGTCGTCACCATCGTCGGCGCCGAACTCGGCCGCGGGCGCGGCGGCGGACACTGCATGACCTGCCCGCTGTCCCGCGACCCGCTGGACTGAACCCGTCCAGGACGCACCCCGCGGAACGGGCGGCCCGGTCCGGGGCGCCCGCGCACACCGGTGTCCTGGGCGGGAAACGGCACGCATACCCGGGGTTCACCACGCCGCGACGGATGGTCACAGAGGATTCACACCGTGTTGCCGGGGGGCAGCTACCGTCGCTGCGTCAGCGTTCCCCCGCAGAAAGGCACCCGGTGTCCCACCCCGCCGTCCGTCACACCCTCGCCGCGCTCGGCGCGACCCTGCTGGCCCTGACCTCCGTCGCGGTGGCGGCCCCCGTCGCCGACGCGGCCACCGCGCCCGAGCGCGTGATCCTCGTCCCGACCGCGGACCCCTCCACCTCCCAGACCGTCACCTGGCGTTCGGACGGCTCCGGCTCCCCCGTGCTGGAGATCGCGCCCGCCGCCTCCCCCGACCAGGTCACCACCGTCGACGGCGCCCAGACCGACGAGGTCGGGGGCGTCTTCCACGCCGTCACGGCCGACGGCCTGGCCCCCGACACCGACTACCGCTACCGCGTCGGCGACGGCGCCGTCTTCAGCCCCTGGCGTACCTTCACCACCGCCTCCGAAGGCGCCGACCCCTTCACGTTCCTGTACTTCGGCGACGTCCAGAACGGCATCTCCACCGGCGGAGCCGCGGTGGCGCGGGCGGCCCTGGCCGCCGAACCCGAGGCGGAGCTGGCCGTGCACGCGGGCGACCTGGTCAACGACGCCAACAGCGAGTCGGAGTGGACCGAGTGGTTCGGGGCCTTCGGTGCCGAGGCCACCGGCACGATGAACCACGTCACCACCGCGGGCAACCACGAGTACGCGCTGCTCTCGCTCAGCGACTACTGGCGGCCCCAGTTCCCAACCCCGGGCAACGGCGCCAGCTCGTGGGGCCGCCACCTGCCCGACACCACCTACTACACCGACTACCAGGGCGTGCGCTTCATCGTCCTCAACTCCAACTACCGGCAGGCCGCGCCGATCGGCAGCCGGATCTGGACGGACATCCAGCGGGGCTGGCTGGAGGACGTCCTGGCCGACAACCCCCACCCCTGGACGGTCGTCACCTTCCACCACCCGGTGTTCTCAAACAGCCCGACCCGCGACAACGGCATCCTGCGCGACGCCTGGTTGGACACGTTCGAGGAGTACGACGTCGACCTGGTCCTCCAGGGCCACGACCACTCCTACGGTCGCGGCAACGTGGCCGCCAACGGCACCGACGACCCCCGCGTGCAGACCGGTCCGGTCTACACCGTCGCGGTGACGGGCACCAAGATGTACGACATTGCCGAGGACAACTGGACCGACAACGGCGCCGAGGTGCGCGTGCAACTGGCCGACACGCCCACCTACCAGGCCGTGGAGGTGGACGGCGACACCCTGCGCTACACCGCCCGCACCCCCGACGGCACCGTCGTGGACTCCTTCACCATCGACAAGAGCGACGGCAAAGTCGTGACCGACACCCTCTAGCTTGGCGTTTAACCTCAGCTCGTGACCCGGACACCGTTCCGGTCACGGGCTTGACCGTT
>NZ_QPNC01000036.1 GCF_003386285.1 Nocardiopsis sp. FIRDI 009 | reverse complement strand
GATTCTCGCTTCCTCCCGACACCTGTCGGGTTCAGCGTGTCCAAGATCCAGGGTTAAGCCCCATGTTCACCGGCCTGAGCGCCTTCCCTCTGACCCCGCTGGACAATGACCGCTTCGACGAGCGGGCCTACGCCGGACTGATCACCCGCCTTGGTCAAGGCGGGCGTCGACTCCATCGGCGCGCTGGGATCGACCGGCTCCTATGCCTAGCTGGATCGTGACGAACGCCACCGCGCGGCTCGGGCGGCGGTGCAGCATGCGGACGGCACACCGGTGGTCGTCGGTATCGGTGCGCTACGCACCTCCCATGTACGGGCCCTGGCCCAGGATGCCCAGCAGGCCGGTGCGTCCGCCGTGCTGTTGGCTCCGGTGAGCTATCAGCCGCTCACCGACGAGGACGTGTTCGCGCTCTATGAGAGCGTCACCGCCGAGCTGTCGGTGCCCCTGGTGGTCTACGACAACCCTCGCACGACGCGCTTCACCTTCTCGACCGAGCTGTACGCGAGCGTCGCGGCGCTGCCCTCTGTGGCCGCGATCAAGATCCCGCCGGTGCCCTTGGATCCGGCGGCCGCCCATGAGCGCGTGGCGGCGATCCGCACAGCCGTCCCGAACCACGTCAGCGTCGGGATCTCCGGTGACGGCGTCGCCGCGACCGGGCTCAACGTCGGCTGCCACACCTGGTTCTCCGTGGTGGGCGGGACCCTGCCCGCCACCGCCTTGTCCCTGGTCCGGGCCGCTCTGAGCGGTGACGCCGAGGGGGCGGTGGTGGAGTCGGAGCGGCTGCGCCCGCTGTGGGAGATGTTCGCCTCCCACGGCAGCCTGCGTGTGAGCGCCGCGATCGCCGAACACCTAGGTCTGGTCGCCCCGCGCTGCCTGCCCCGCCCGATCCTGGGGCTGTCCGCCGCTGAGCGGGAGCGAGTGGCCCGCGTGGTCGAGGAACTGAGCCTGGCATGAGCGGCGCCAGCACACGCCCAGGGTAGGGGCTGACCCGCCACGTCACGGCCACCGCGATCTCGATCTCGTCCATGCTCCTCCACGGGCCGCGGTCGCGCACCAGTTCGGCCTTGGCAACGAGTGGAACGCCTCGGCCAGGACGTTGTCGCGGGAGTCCCCGCCGGTGGTGCCGACCGAGGCCACCCCCGCCTCGGCCTGTGGTGACCCGGTTGCGCGGTGTTTCGCGGTTGACGCCCAGTTGGTCAGCGACACGGGCGGTCGCCCCGGTCACGGGTGGTCGGATTCCGACAGGCGTCGACTGCCCTCCGGTGTCAAAGCCGCCGAACGCTCCGCCCCGCCGCACCAGAGGACGCGGTCGGGGAACGCCGGAGCGAGATCCAGGATTTTCACTTTTAGCTATCTAAGATTACAGATAGTGCTGCCAGTGAACCCTAGGCCGGATCCGCGCGCACGGGGCCACTCCCGCTTCCCGGGAGCGCCGGAGCACCCGAGATCGCTCAAGCCGAGATCATCCCGGAGGAACGACATGAGTCTGTCCAGGCGCTCCCTCCTGGCCGCGGGGGCGGGGGCACTCGCTCTCGGCACGGGACTGCCCGACACCGCCGCCGCGGCGGCGCCGTTCCGGCGACGGTACCCGGCCCGGAGCCCGTTCGTGCGTCAGGACGTGGCCACACTCTTCGACCCCGACACCGGCGACTGGCATCCGCGGCTGTACTGGTACGCCAAGGCCGTCGGTTGGATGAAGGAGCGGGACACCACACCGCACCGGCACGATTCCTGGCTGTTCCAGTGGTACACGCACGGCAAACCCGGACCGCACCGGGTCGGCGATCCGCCCGAGTGGCGCCAGTGCCCGCACGGAGACCGGTACTTCCTGCCCTGGCACCGGTGGTACGTCTACTGCTTCGAACGCATCGTCCGGCGCGTCATCGTGGAGGAGCTGGGCCGGTGGGACCAGGCCGACTGGGCGCTCCCGTACTGGAACTACGCCCACCGGGAGCGCGGTGACGGCTCCGCGGAGTACCGCAGGATCCCGCTCCCCTTCCGGCAGCGGACCATGCGCGGCCCCGACGGGAGGGAGGAGGAGAACCCGCTCTACCTTCCCCCCTACGACACCGGGGGCCGCTGCCGGGACGCCGAACCGCTGACCCCTCCCCAGGTCGATCCGAGCCAGGCCATGACCCAGGAGTACTTCTGGCCGCCCGAGGACACCCCCGGTGCTCCCCCCGGCTTCTCCCAGGTGTTCGAGCGGCAGCCGCACGACGCCGTACACGTCCTGGTCGGCGGCCTGATGGGCGCGGTTCCCACGGCCGCCGGAGACCCGGTGTTCTGGCTGCACCACTGCAACGTCGACCGGCTGTGGTACGCCTGGATGGCCGCCGATCCCTCGCACACACCGCCGACCGGCTGGCGGTGGCCGGCGGTACGCCCCAAGCACAGTCCCCAGGATCCCGACGAACCGTACCTGCTGCGCGACGCGGACGGGACCCGGATCACGCTGCGGGGCGACGTGTTCGCGTTCCCCCACCGCGCCTACGAGTACGACTCGCTGACCGACGGCACCGGCGCGGCCGGGTCGAACTTCGCTCCGCTCGCGATCCCGCCCCGGCGGGCCGCCGAGCTGGCCGCGATCACCGAGGAGGAGACGCACCTGGCGGCCCAGACCGTCGTCGCCCTCACCCCCGTGCCGGGTGGCGCGGAGGCGCTCCAGACGACCACGGCCACCCGCGGCGGAGACCAGGTCCTGCTCACCTTCGAGGGGGTGCGGGCCACCCGCGAGCCCTGCACCACCTTCAGCGTCTTCCTCGGCGACGACCGGTCCGACACCGACCCGGGCAGCCCCGCCTTCGTGGGTCTGCTGACCTTCTTCGAGAACGTCGGTTCCGAACCGCACCCGGAGGGCCTGACGTTCAGCTTCGACGTGACCGAGAAGCTGCGCGAGCTGAGGGGGTTGTCGGCCTGGGCGGCCGGAGGCGAGGTGCCGACGGTCCGCGTGGTGGCCGACCGGCCGCGGGCGCTGGCCGCCGACGCCGACCCGCGGTTCGCGCGGGCCACACTCACGGTGGTCTGACCTCTGACCGGACCGGTCCGACCGGCCGAGTCCGTGCGCGGGGGAGCGGGGATCGATCCCCGCTCCCCCGCGCACGGACAGCGCTGTGGGGGTCGTCCGAGCAGCTTCCCAGAGCTTGTACGACAAACTCCCGACGACCGTCGCCGAGCGTGAGCTCACGGCCGGATCATCCACCGAAATCAGCGCGAGGCGCTCACGGAATGGGTTCGTCGAGACCCGACCCGCTCCTCGGCTCGACTTCGGGCCTGGATCCGTCGAATGCACAGAACGGAAGCGGCCCGCACAGGCGTTCACGGCCCGGAGGACTTCTTGCCTCGGAACCACCGCGACTCCCACCGTCCGGCGACCGTCCGGACTCCCCGCTTCCATACCGGCCGGACCGCACACCGACCACCCCGCTGTCCCATCTCTCATCATGTACGGCCGACGCAAGGGCCATGAATGGCCGATTTCGGCCACAAGAAGCGCCACTCAGACACGTATGACGATGACCTGCGTTTACGCCTTCGAAGGCACGCTAAGCGCACACGGCGACAATATGAACCAGGTCACAGCACTGTCGCACCAAAAGGCTTGAATTCCCTCTCTGGACTTACTCACCTGGTGTTTTCTTCGCCGATCAGAACACATCAGAGTCCTATGTGACACAGGACACACAACGGATTGTAATCAGTCGTGCACTGAATCGACATACCGCGGCCAGAGAAGAGGGTTGACAGAATCCCGACCCATCATCGAAGCTGGTCCCAACGCAAGCGTTGGCCACTTCGCCAAATGCCTCATTCGCGTCTTGGAGTTAACCCAGAAACCCCACCAGATGAGTTGACATCCCAGTCTTTGGAGGTTCACGATGCAGGCACTCAAAGAGGCGATGAGTTCCTTCGGCAACAGTCAGGCCATTGTATCGGGAAACAGCGATATCACGTATGAAAAACTGCTTTCCGAACAGGCGCTCTGGGTTGATCGTTTCACCCAGGCCGGGGTATCCCGGGGTTCCGTCACTGCGCTACAGGCCGACTACAGCGCCGAGGGCGTGGCCGCGCTTTTGGCGTTGATGGAGCTCAAGGCGATCTGTGTTCCCCTGAGCCCGCTCCCCGAAGCCAAGCGCCAGGAGTTCCTGCAGGTCAGCTCGGCGGAACACGTGGTCGACCTGCACGCTTCCACGCCTGCCACCACACCGACGGGCCAGCGGGCCGACCATGAACTCTACGCGCGCCTGAGGGAACTCGAAAGCGCTGGTCTCGTCCTTTTCAGCTCGGGAACCACCGGCCGGAGCAAAGCCTCTGTCCTGAACCTGGAAAGTTTGGTCGAAGCCCATATCGGAGAACGTAAGCGGCCTCGTCGGACCATGACGTTCCTGAACTTCGACCACATCGGCGGAGTCAACACCCTCATGCACGCGCTCGCCCACGGCGGCACCGTGATCACCACGCCGAGACGCACCCCGGACGACGTTCTCAGGACCGTTCAGGAAACGCAGGTCCAGGTCCTTCCCACGACTCCGACGTTCCTCACGATGTGCCTGATCGGACAGAAACTCCGAGACTACGACCTGTCGAGCCTCCAGGTCATCACATACGGGACGGAGCCCATGCCCGAGCAGACGCTCAAGAAACTCCACGAAGAACTTCCCAACGTTCAGCTCAAGCAGACATACGGCCTTTCTGAACTGGGCATCATGTCCACCAAGTCGCGCTCTGACGACTCGCTCTGGGTCAAGCTCGGCGGTGCGGGGTTCGATTACAAGGTCATCGACGGCCTGCTCTGGGTGAAGTCCGACAAGGCCATGCTCGGATACCTCAACGCAGCGTACTCCTTCGACGAGGACGGCTACTTCAACACCCAGGACCAGGTGGAGGTGGACGGCGAGTACGTCAAGATCCTGGGCCGACGCAGCGAACTCATCAACGTCGCCGGGCTCAAGGTCTACCCGAACGAAGTCGAATCCGTGATTCTCGAGGTTCCGAACGTCGCGGACGTCACGGTCTTCGGCCGAAAGAACCCCGTGACCGGCCAGGTTGTCCAGGCCCGGGTCAAACCCGTCGACGGCAACGCCGCCACAGACCTGGAGAAGGCTGTTCTGAAGCACTGCGGCGACCGTCTGGAGGACTACAAGGTGCCCGTCCGGGTTGAGATCTCCGAGGAAGCACACCACTCCAACCGGTTCAAGAAGGCACGCGCATGACCACCACTGAAAGGACCGGGGCGGATCGGCTCGCCGTGGTTACCGGCGCCTCCGGAACGCTCGGATCGAAGCTCGCCGAGTCCCTGCTCTCGCGGGGCTGGCACGTCGAGCTGTGGAGTCGGAGCCAGAACGACGCGATCAAGCGCCTGACCGAGGACCACCCGGACACAGCGCGATGGGGGGAGGTCGACGTCACAGACCACGGATCCGTCACCCGCGCGGTCCGCGCGATCCCCCGGAGCGCGCGGCTCGAACTCCTCATCAACAACGCGGGGGCCCTGAACCAGGGGCTCTTCACCATGGAACCGCCCGCGACCAGCGAGCAGATGATCCAGGTGAACCTCGTCGGCGCCCTGCACGCGTCGAAGGCCTGTGCGCGCGTCATGCTCGGGCGCGGCGGCTCGATCGTCAACATCTCCTCGATCAACGCCGTCCGCGGTCACCGCGGCGTCGCCAGCTACTCCGCCGCCAAGGCGGGGCTGCACGGGCTCACGGCGAGCCTGGCACGCGAGCTCGGCGCCGACGGCATCCGCGTCAACACGATCGTCCCCGGCTACTTCGAGAGCGACCTGTCCTCACGGGTGACCCCCGAGAACCTCCAACGCATCACACGGCGCACACCCCTGGGGCGTCTCGGCACGCCCGAGGACGTGGTGTCGGCCGTCGAATACCTCATCTCCCCCGGTGCCGATTTCGTGACCGGTCAGTGTCTCACCATCGATGGAGGATTGACATGCTGATAGATTCGACCATCGCCGAAGAAGTCATCTCGCACATCCGAGAAATCCTCGGCGACGCGGTCGAGGACGAGCCCATCACGGCGAACGAATCGCTGAGCGACCTGGGCCTGAACTCCCTCATGCTGGCCCGTCTCATCGTGGCTCTGGAGCGCGACCTCAACCTCGACCCCTTCTCGGACGGCAGCCACGCCATCACGGACATCCACACCGTCGGTGACCTCATCGAGGCCTACCGCGCGGTCGGTACCGTGCCCGCCGATTCCGACGGAAGGACCGGCTGACGTGACACGGAGACTCATCCTGCAGTCGATCGACGACTACCTGGGACCGGCGAGCGGTCGCTTCTTCGGAGCCGGGTACCGCCGATCCCAGTACTCCTTCGGTGCACCGGTCGTCACCGACGAGGCCTTCCGCTCCACCGTCGACATCCGCTACCCCGTCGACTGGTCGAAGAAGCGGGAGGGCGATGACCTGCGTCCCCACCTGTCCACCGTCGACGTGATGGTCCTCGCCGCACGGTGTGCCGAGACCCTGCTCGAACGGCGGTTCGGCCTGTCCGAGGCCGAGCTCGGCGACGCCCGGATCCGCAAGACGTTGATCCGGGCCGGCACGGAGCCGCAGGAGGACCTGGACGGTGTGCCGTTGACGGCGAGAATCACGAGGTCGGTCCCGCGAGAGGACGGCGACGGACTCGTGTCCACCTTCGAGACGCGCGTCGGAGTGATGATGGCGCGCCTCCAGGTCGAGCACCGTGCCGGGAGCGGAGCCCCCGAGGCGGGGGACGACTGGTCCACCCTGACCGGTCGCGACGACCGGTACTGGGGCACCGGTTTCCGCCGGGAGGACCAGCTGGTCGAGAACGTGAACGCCGAGCTGGACGAGCTCCGCTGCCACGCGGACGTCAAGCTCCTGCGCGAGGAGCGCACCGCGGGGCTGGGGTCCACGCACGCGCCGGTGGTCACGTTGATCGACGGGTTCGTCACGCTGCTCCAACTCGGCCAGGTGCTGCTCTACGAACTCGACGGGCTCGACCGGTCCAACTCGGACACCCTGTGGATGCAGCAGGTCGTGCTTCGTCAGGGTGAGCCGCCTTCGGCGGAGGGCAACGACGGGACGGCGAGCCTGACCGTCTCCGACCACCAGCTGCTGACCATGCCCGACGGCCGATGGCGCAACGCCGAGCTGCGGGGCCAGATGGGCGGCGTGTCCATGACGGCCGCCTTCGCCCACCGGATCGCCCGTACCGACGAGGATTAAGGCATCATGCGACTTTCCATCTCCGGGACCTACTCCGTGGGCAAGACGTCCACCACGATGTGTCTGTCCCACTACACCGGGATGCCGCGAACCCTGGCCAGGGCCATCCGCGAGATCATGCCCGAGGCCGTCCCCGGCAAGAAGCTCGCCGAGGTGACCCCGGCCGAGTTCCTCCAGCTGATGATGCGCCGGCACTGCGGCCGCGCGGTCGCGGAGGGCGTGCTCGGCGGAGACTACCTGTCGGACGGATCGTCCCTCCAGGAGTGGGCGTACGGCCAGGCCCGCATCCGGTTCGGGATGAACCCGACCGACCCCGACCTGCCCAACGAACTCGACCGCCCCGAGATGGGGTTCTTCGCCGAGGTCGTCGAGCAGTACGGCCACGCCTTCCGCCAACACGTGAAGGCGAACTACGACGCCATGGTGCACCTGGAGAACGAGCGGCCGATCACCAACGACGGTCACCGGCCGATGAACGAGGAGTTCCGCCGGTACTGCGACACCCTGTTGCGGACGACGGCCGAGGAACTCGGCATCCCGCTGCACAGGGTCAGCGGGTCGCTCCGGGAACGCGTGCAGATCATCGTCGACGCGTTCGGGCTGCCGACCGTGATGGACCTGGACGAGGCCGTGGCGCTCATGGAGGCGGACTACGCCAAGATCGACATGCGGCTGGAGACGGAACGGCAGGCCGTGAAGGAACGACATGCGGTCTGATCGTCCCACGCTGTACTGCCTCGCCTACGCGGGCGGGACCGCGTCCACCGTCTACGCCCCGTGGAAGGACCGCCTGGCCGACGTGGCGGACGTCGTCCCCCTCGACATCCCCGGTCGGGGGGCGGCCGCCCCCCGACCGGTCCCCTCGGTCGAAGATCTCGTCAGCGGCTTGGTCGACACCGTCCTGGACGACCTGGACGGTCCGTGGGGCGTGCTCGGCCACAGCTTCGGCGGCGGGCTCGCGGTCGAGATCGCCCGGGCGGCCGAGCTGCTCGGCCGCGGTCCGCTCTGCTGCTTCGTCTCGGGTCGGCGACCGCCCGGCTCGCCCCGAACACGGGTGGGAAGGTCCCGGCCGCGGTCCGACGACGCACTGCTGGACCAGGTCGCGGCCTGGGGCGGGGTTCCGCCGGAGTTCCTCGCCAACCCCGGTCTGCGCCGGCTGGCGGCCGACCGGCTGCGCCGGGACATCGAGTTCAGTGACCGCCTGCACCGGCTCGGCGACCGCTCCCCCCTGGACTGCGCCCTGCACGTCCTGACCGGGCGCTCCGATCCCCTGGCCACCCCGGAGGAGGCCCGGGGATGGGCGACGCACACCACCGGTCGGGTCACGTTCGACGAGTTCGACGGGGACCACTTCTTCGTCCTGACCGACGGCCTCGTCCCCGCGACCATCGCCGCCCGTCTCAGAAGCCACGCCACGACCCGGGAGGTACCGGTTTGACCGAGGCGTCCCTGCTCGAACGACGCAAGTATCGCGCGTCCCTCCTGTTCGAGGAGATCATCACGAACAACCGACTGGAACTGGCCGACGAGATCTTCGCGTCGGATTTCTACTGGCCCCAGTTCGATCTCCGGGGGCCGGACGGTGTCCGCGAGTGGGTTCGCGCCTTCCGCGACGCGTTTCCCGACATCGACGACCGCGTGGTGGACCAGGTCGCGGAAGGTGACGTCGTCGTCAGCCGGTTGCGGTGCGTGGGAACCCAGAAGGGGTCGTTCCGAGGGCTGGCTCCCAGCGGGAACAAGGCCGACTTCACGGCGATCGGTATCGACCGGTTCGAGGGCGACATGATCGTCGAGCGGTCCGCGTACTTCGACCTCGCCGACCTCATGCGTCAGCTGGAGCACCGCTCGATCGAGATCCCATCCGTCGACCGGCCCTGAGACCGGACGTCCGCTGTCACGGAGTACGCGCCAGGCGCCGCGCCGCCTCCACCACCGAGGCCCGGCGCCTGGCTTCCTCCTCCTCGGTGAGCGGCTGGGTCAGCATGCGGGCCACCTGAGGAACGGCCGTCCACCATCCCGCGAGGGAGAGAACGAGGAAGATGAGGTGGTCGGCGTCGATCGACGTGGTGACCGTACCGTGTTCCTGCCCGTCCACCACGGCCGCCAACTTGTACCGGTAGTACTCCCGGCGCAGTTCCTCGTCCGGGACCTCGCCGTCGAAGGCCAACCCCTCCCAACGCAGGAGTCGCGCCAGTTCCGGGCGCTCCCGGTGGTAGTCGTACACACGCCCCGCGTAGTCCCCGACGTCCTCCTTGGCGAAGGACTCGACGGGGACCGCCTGGGCGACCTTGGCGAGTTCGTCGCGCAAGACGTGGGAGAAGAGGGACCGTTTGTCCCCGAAGTAGTTGTAGACCCTCTCCTTGTTCACGCCCGCGGACCTGGCGATGCGTTCGACGGTCGTGCCATCGGGCCCGTGAGCGGCGAACTCACGGACGGCCGCTTCCCTGATCTTGCGCTTCGTGCCCTCGGTGTCCCAGGCCATACGTCTCCTCGACTCGCGGCGGACTTCCAACGCGAGAGTTGCCTTGGATGGATCATGCTACTACTCTCATTTCCAACGATAGCGTTGGAAAAGGAGTTTGCGGTGTCTCAACGGCCTTCCGGACCTCAACCCACCGCCGGCCGTGGGACGGCGCCCGCCCAGGGACCACGCGCCGCTCACCCGGCCGGCGGGGTCGCCGTCGGACTGCTCGTCTTCACGGCCCTGTTCGTACTGACCCAGCTGTACTCCGCGATCCCCCTCCTGGGCCCCGTCGGCAGAGAGTTCGGCGGAGACGTCACCTTCGCGCTCGCGACCTGTTTCAGTCTCTGCTACGCGGCGGGCTTCCTCGTCTGGGGCCCCGTCTCCGACCAGTACGGGCGCAAGAAGGTCATGGTGCCCGGTGTCCTGGTCCTGTCCGCGGCCACGATCGCCTGCGGCTTCGCGTCCTCGATCACGGGGCTGGCCGTACTCCGAGGCGTCCAGGGGTTGGCGGCCTCCAGCTTCGCGCCGGTGGCGCTGGCCTACCTCGCAGAGGCGACACCCCCCGAACGGCGGCACTCCGCGATCGGGGCCATGTCGACCGCCTTCCTCGTGGCGGGCATCTTCGGCCAGGTGCTCGCCTCGTACGTGTCGCTCTGGTCCAGCTGGCCGATGGTGTTCGTCATCTGCGGGCTGGTCCTCATCGGCGCGGGCCTGACGATGGCCCTGTCCATCTCCGAGTCCCCCCGGAGGAACGTGTCGGGACACGTCGGTCACCGCTTCGCCGCCCTGGGCAAGGTCGTGGTGAAGCCATCCGTCCTGACCCTGTGCTGCGCCCACATCACCCAGTTGATGACGTTCGTCGGCATGTACACGGCGCTGGGCCCCCATCTCGGCCAGCTCGGCCTCGAACCGTCGAGCGTCATCCTGCTCCGCCTGGTCGGGCTGCCCGGGATGTTCGCCGCGCTGCTGGTCGGTCCCCTGGCACGACGCCTGGGCCTCGTCGGTGTCGCCCGGACCGGGTTCCTGCTCGCGGCCGCAGGCATGGCGGGCGAGGCGCTCCTGTCACAGACCCTCGTCGGCATCTGCGTGACCAGCCTGCTCTTCGTCATCGGCATCGCCCTGGCGATCCCCGCGATGATCACGCTCTTCGGCGAGGCGGCGGCGCCCGAACGGGCCGGCGGCATGGCCCTGAACGGGTTCATCCTCTTCATCGGGGCGAGCATCGGTCCGCTGGTCGCATCGCTCAGCGACGGCTTCACCCTCCTGCTCTTCGGCTTCGCCGGGGTGCTCGTCGCGTCCGTGTTCTTCCTTTCCGTGTCCGACCGGCTCGCCAAGAAGGAGAAGGAGATGGTCGCCGCATGACCAGGGTCACGGTCCTCGGGGCCACCGGGCGTGCCGGTTCTGCGGTCCTCGAACGCCTCCCGCCGGGGGTCGAGACCACCGCGGCCCTCCGCAGGCGGGACGACCGGTCCCGGTTGCCGGTGTCGAGGCGATCCGTGACAGGGGTGGTCGTGGACATCGACGACACCACGAGCCTGCACCGGGCCACCGCCGAGGCGGACGTCGTGATCAACGCCGTGCGGCTGCGCGGCGACATCGCCCCGGACGCACTGGTCGACCTGCACGACCGTATCCGGGAGGCGGCGGGCCGGTCGGCGTTCATCGTGACCGTCGGCGGCGCGGGATCGCTGCGGATGCCCGACGGTTCGCGCCTGTGGCAGTCCCCGTCCTTCCCGCAGGTCACCCTTCCGCGCGGCCGGGCGCACGCCAGGCTCCGCGACCACCTGGAAGCGTCGTCGAACGGCGCTCCCTGGGCGTACCTGATCCCGCCCCCGGCCTTCGACCCGGAGGGGCCCCGAACGGGCGAGCACGCCATGTGGCGCGCGGACGCCGACGAGAGCCACCTGTGCGGGCGGGCCATCAGCTACGCGGACTTCGCGGGGGCCGTGTGGGAGACGGTGGCGGAGCGCGGCACGGGGGTCCGGCTCGTGGCCGCGCCGGAGCGGCGGCCCTGAGGGATCCGATGACCGTGGCGAGCCCGGCGATGGCCGTCTCCCGCGGAGCCGCCGAGGAGAAGGACGGGGAAGAGGGGTACGGGTCCAGGCGCCCGGCACCGGTCGGCCGGGCGCGCGGCGCCGGGGCGGCCCGGGCGAGGGAACGTCGACCCCGACGATCGGTACGATTCGTCCCTTGCGCAACTTTCGTTCCCAGGGAGAACATCCGTGCCCCACCAGGACCAGCAGCACACGATCGGCGACCACTCCCACCTGAGAGCCGACTGCGCGAACTGCTTCGGTCTCTGCTGCGTCGCCCTCCCGTTCACCGCCTCCGCCGACTTCGCGGTCGACAAGGACGCCGGACGGCCGTGCGCCAACCTCCGGGAGGACTTCCGCTGCGGCGTTCACTCACGGCTGCGTGAGGAGGGCTTCTCCGGCTGCACCGTCTTCGACTGCTTCGGCGCCGGGCAGAGGGTCTCCCAGGGCACCTTCGGCGGACGGGACTGGCGCACCCACCCTGGGACGGCGCGGCGCGTGTTCGACGTGTTCGGTGTCATGCGCCAGCTCCACGAACTGCTCTGGTACCTCACCGAGGCGCTCACCCGGCCCGAGGCGCGCTCTCTCCACGAGGAGCTGCGCAGGGTCCGGGACGACGTCGACCGCCTCAGTCGGGGTACCGCCGAGGACATCGTGGACCTGGACGTCGCCGCGATGCGCGGCGAGGTGGGCGATCTGCTGTCCCGCACCAGCGCGCTGGTACGCGGAGGGGTGCCCGGCCGCACGGAGGACCACCGGGGAGCCGATCTCGTCGGCGCGGGACTCCGGGACGCCGACCTGGCGGGCGCCACCCTGCGCGGCGCCTGGCTCATCGCCGCCGACCTCCGCCGTGCCGACCTGAGGAGGGCCGACCTCCTCGGGGCGGACCTGCGCGACGCCGATCTGCGCGGAGCCGACCTGACCGGCGCCGTCTTCCTCACCCAGCCGCAGGCGAACGCGGCCAGGGGCGACGCCGCCACCAGGCTGCCCGCGGCGCTCGACCGGCCCTCGCACTGGGAGACCGGTCGAGCCGCAGCGGGGTAGGAAAACGCGGCGGCGCCCGAGGAACGAGCCCCGGGCGCCGCGTCGAGGTCGGATGTCCGCTTCCGCTCAGTTCTCGTCAGAGCCCTCAGCGGTCGAGGAGGCCGCCTTCTTCCGACGAGCCAGGTAGACGGCCGTGGCACCGCCGACGGCGATGACCGAACCGGCCGCGACCAGGCCCACGACCGGGCTGCCCGTCTGGGCGAGGGGACCGTCGGACCCGGCCTCGGGGCTCTCCTCGGCGACGTCGCGGTCGTTCTCGGTCTCCGGCTCCTCTCCGTTCCCGGAGCCGTCGTCCTCAGAGCCGTCCTGGCCGGAACCCCCGTCTTCGGAGCCGTCCTGGCCGGAACCCTCGTCTTCGGAGCCGTCCTGGCCGGAACCCTCGTCTTCGGAACCGCCCTGGTCGGAGCCGTCGCCCCCGGAACCGCCCTCCTGCTCGTCCTCTCCCCCGGTGTCCTCGTCACCACCGCCGTCCCCGGTGGTGGCAGGGTCGGTGTCCGAGGCGACGATGACCTCTCCGACCTCGTAGGAGACGCTGAAACCCTCGTCGGGGAAGCTCACGACCAGGTCCAGGGTCTGTACCCCGCCCCACAGCTCCTGTTCCGGGGCGATCCCCTGCCACCGGAGCGACTCCTCCACGATCGTGTCGTGCCAGGGGGACGTCCGGGCACTGAAGGAGATCTCGGCGCCGAGCTCGTTCACCTCGACGGACTCGGTACCCGGGTTGTGGGAGTACCCCCTCTCACCAGCCCAGTTCTGCTCCACCAGGATGTCGGTGTCGGTGTAGGTCGCCTGGAGGACGACGTCGTCGGAACCCTCGACCTCGGGGTTCTCCAGCCCGGGCTGGGACACACCCCCCTCGGCCTCCGCACGCATGGCCTCGACGTCGGCCTCGGTGAGCTCGACACGGAGCTCTCGGAACATCACCCGCGCACGGAGCTCGTCCTCCTCCACATCCACGACGTGGCTGTTGATGGAGTCGACGAACAGCTCGCCACCGTACAGGGGTCCGCCGTATCCACCGACGTCGCCCCCTCTCGGGTAGAACCCCGTGATGACGCCTTCACCAGCGTTGTGCGATCGCGCGTAGCCGACCTCGCCATTCTCGGCGTGGGCCGGAGAGACGGCCGCGACGCCGAGGGCTCCGGCGGCGACGAAAGTGACACCGCCCTGGAACAGACGACGTACGGACATGGGGAAACTCAAGGGAAGCCTCATTCGGATCAGCCCGGGCCGTGTCTCTCGCACCGGGAGTGTGGGGATACGACGCACCCTCTCCCGGGGGGATGGGGAAGGCGCAGGTCAGGTTGGGCGGACGGCGTTGGAACCGAGTACCACGACGGGGACCCTAAACGTGACCGGACTCCGGAAAGGCAAGCCGCGATGAAGAAGACATAACATTACGCATGTCACACCGAGCCATATATTTGTCGAATCTGCACAGAACAGACGACAACCTTACGGCGTTCGGTTCGTCATCTCCCACGGGCGCGCCCTCCTCGGCCGAGGCGTAGTCGATGACCCGGTCTCCGCCGGGCCCACGACAGAAGCCGGGGGCGCCCCCGCGCGGGACGTCTCTCGTGCGTTCCTCACCATCCGGTGCGCAACAGATGGTTGACGAGGAGGGCGGTCGCGGCCTGGAGCGCGAGCCACACGCGGTGGTCGCGGTGCGGCAGCAGGGCGGCGGCGGGGACGAGCCACACGAGGAAGGGCAGCCAGATACGCTCCGTCTCGCCCTTGCTCATCCCCGACAGGTCGGCGACGGCGAGCGCGCAGAACGCGGCCGCCACGAGGAGGACCACCGTGCCGGCGCCCGACCCGGTGCCCCCGCGCGGCAGGGCACGCGCCTCGCCCGGCAGCAGGGAGAGTACCCGTCGCAGCCCCGCGGCGGAGGCGATCCCGGCCGCGAGCACGGCGTTGGCCAGGTTCGCCCAGACCCAGTAGCCGTACGGCCGGACCGCCGCCACACCCTGGTAGTAGCGCTCCACCACCAGGCGGTACCCCTCCCACCACCAGAACCCCGCAGCCGTGAAGGCGGCGGCCACGGACAGCGCTCCCACGACGGCGGGGACCAGGGGGCGGGCGGTGCGCGCGCACACCAGGACGGCCACCGCGGGGATCGCGAGCAGGACCAGCCCGTAGGACAGGTACACCGCCCACCCCAGCAGGAGTCCGGCCGCGAGCGCCGTCGCCCGGGGCGCCCGGGCGTCCGGAGCCGCCGCCACCGCGAGCAGGGCCAGACCCCACGCCGCCACCGCCGCGAAGTAGCCGTCGGCCGACGCGCCGACCCAGACCGCCCCGGGGAACAGCACCAGGAACGGGGCCGAGGACCGGGCCGCCCGCTCGGCTCCGAGCGCGCGGAGGGCGACGAGGACGGCCGCCGCGGCCGAACCCCCGACCACGACGCACCAGATCCCCGCCCACGCGCCGCCGCCGAGCCCGACCCGGTCCAGGGCGACGAACGTGAGGACCGCACCGGGGGGATGCCCGGCCACGTGGGTCGGCCAGTTGTCGGGCTGTCCGACGAGGATGTGCCCGGTGAACCCGCGCAGCGCCGCGCCCACGTCACCGAAGCGGTCGACCGACGCCGGGTATTCGTAGGGGGACTCCAACGGGTCCGCGAAGCCGCGCCAGCCGTCGACGAGGGCGAGGGACAGCGTCCACGACACGGACGCCGCCCACCCGGCCGCCACCAGGCGGCGCCAGGGGAGGGCCCGCGCCGTGTGGGGGCCGTTGAGGACCACCACCGCGGCCAGCGCGAGCGCGGGAACGGTTCCCGGCCCCGCGTGGGGGAGCCAGGAGGCGTAGAGCGGCGGCCAGTCGACGTGCAGGCTGCCGTCGGCGCGCTCGATGGAGGTTCCGACGACCGCGGCCACCCCGACCAGGAACACGGCCCCGACCGCGGTGATGGCGTCGGGCCGACGCCCCACGCGCTCGTCGCCGACGGCCTCACGCACGTGGTTCTGGTAGCCGCTCGGATTCACGTCGCCACCCTAGGTCACACTCGCCGCGGAGCCACGGTGCCCCTCGGAGTGTCGCCGATGACGGGAGAACGCCTGTTCGGAGCGTGTTTCGCTGCGGGGGGCGCGGGGATCGGCCGACCTACCATGGTCGCGGGCGCGGCCCGGCGCGACGAGGGATCGAGGAAGGCGCACATGGACGAGGGCACCGACCGGACCGACGCCTCGGACCCCGCCGGGGACGGCTTGGGACGGACACGCGGTCTGCGGGCGTTCCTGCGCGAGGGGCCGCCCGTCGGTCCCACCCGCCCGGCGTTCTGGCGCAGCCCGGCCCGCGGCCCCTGGACGACGTCGGTGCTGGGCGCGGTCCTGCTCGTCGGAATCACGGTCGTCACGGTCACGGGGCTGCTGTCGTACGCCGCGTACAACCCCGACCTGTCCCCGGTCAACGACAAGACACCGGGCAAGGGCCTGCTCGGGTTCTACCTCTTCCCCTGGCCCACCGACCCGCACTGGCTCTACCGGCTCACCCAGGGACTCCACGTCACCCTGGGCATCGTGCTGGTTCCGGTCCTGCTGGCGAAGCTCTGGTCGGTCATCCCCCTCTTCTTCACCTGGCCGCCGGTCCGTTCCGTGGCCCACTCCCTGGAACGGCTGTCGCTGCTGTGCCTCGTGGGAGGGGCGCTGTTCGTCTTCGCCACCGGGGTGCTGAACGTCCAGCTCGAATACGTCTTCCCCGGCTCCTTCTACGTCCTGCACTTCTACGGTTCGTGGGTGTTCCTCGGAGGTTTCGCCGTCCACCTCGCCACCAAGGCGCCGGTCATGGTCCGGACGTTGGGCGGGGGACGCCGAGGCGCCCCGCCACCCGGCCCGGGGGAGGACCCCGGGGGAGGACCGCCCGGCGGGTCCGGGCTCGTCAGCCCGGGCCCCGCGCCCCCGACCATCTCGCGCGCCGGGGTACTGGGCATGGTGGGGCTGGGGTCGCTGACCCTGTTCGCGGTGACCGCGGGGCAGAGCGTCGGCGGACCGCTGCGGGCGACCGCCCTGCTGGCTCCGCGGGGCAGACTCTCCGGCGACGGCCCCAACGACTTCCCCGTCAACACCACCGCGGCCCGTGCCCGTGTCGGGGAGGGCGACGTCGGCGACTCCTGGCGGCTGACCGTGCGCGGTTCGGGGGCGGAGGCCGTTCTCAGCAGGGCGGAGTTGCTCGCCCTCCCCCAGCATGACGCCGCGCTGCCGATCGCGTGCGTGGAGGGGTGGTCGACCCGGGACCAGGAGTGGTCCGGGGTCCGTCTCGCCGACCTGGCCGACCTGGTCGGGGCCGCGGGTCCCGTCGGGGTGTTCGTGGAGTCCCTCCAGCGCACGGGGAGCTTCACCCGCGTCGCACTGCGCGCCAACCAGGTCGGCGACCCCCGCTCCCTGCTGGCCCTGCGCGTCAACGGCGCGGACCTCTCCCTCGACCACGGGTACCCGGCCCGCGTCATCGTCCCGGCCGCTCCCGGCGTGCACAACACCAAGTGGGTCGGCCGCCTCACCTTCGGGGAGGCGTGATGGGCGCCCTGCGGCGCTGGTACGGGGCCCCGGTGTCCCACCTCCTGCTCATGGTCGGGGCCTTCGCCCTCGTCGGATACGCGGGGGTGCGGCTCCTGGCGGGCGACGCCCTCGGTGTGGCGGTGTGGTTCGTCGGCGCCGCCGTCCTCCACGACCTGGTGTTCCTCCCCTGCTACACCCTGGTCGACCGTGCCTGGCAGGCCGTGGCCGGACGGTTGGCCCGCAGGCGGCGGGACGCGGAGGGCGGCGACGGGAGGCGGAACCGGCTCATCAACCACGTGCGGGTGCCCGCGGTCGTCTCGGCGCTGCTGTTCGTGGTCTACTTCCCCCTGATTCTCGGCCCCTCGGACTCCTACCTGTCCAAGAGCGGGCTTCCCGGGCACCCGTTCGCCGGACGCTGGCTGCTGGTCTGCGCGTTCCTGTTCGCCGCCTCCGCGGTGGTGGGGGCCGTGCGGTACGCGCGTGGTTCCTTCGGCGTCCGCTCGGCCTGAGGCGTCGCCGCCCCCGTCGCCGCCCCCGGCGCCGCCCCTCCCGCCGCCCCACCGGGATCGGCGCGCAGCGCGGCGAAACGGCGCTCCCGGACCTCCCACGTGTCGGCGCGGGACCACCCCGACCGCCTCGCCAGGCGCAGCAGCGCGGGCAGCCCCAGCCGCGCCCAGGGGAAGGGGGCGCCGACCCCTCCCCGTCCGTCGGTGAGCCGCGCGGTCATGCGCTCGCAGACGTCCTCGGCGGCGGCCTCGACGATCAGCAGACCTCCGGATCGGACCACCTCCCGCACCCGGGCGAGCAGCCTCTCCGGGGAACCGCCGATACCGATGTTGCCGTCCACCAGCAGAGCGGTGTGCCAGCCTCCCTCCTCCGGCACCGGGTCGAACGCCGACTGGCACAGCGCCCGCCCGCCCGAGGCGTTGGCGTGCGCCACGGCCAGCGGGTTCAGGTCGACGCCGAGCGCCCGTCGACCGCGGTCGGCCAGCGCAGCGACCAGTCGGCCCGGACCGCACCCCACGTCCAGGACGCCGCCCTCGCAGCGCTCCAGCACGGCCGTGTCGGCCGCGTCGATCCCGCCGCACCAGCGTTCGACGTCCAACGGCAGCGTCGACCCGTCGGGGCGGCGCAGGAACAGCGGACCGCGCTCCCGGGCGAGCGCCTCGGTGTACGGATCGCACCGCCACGCCGTCACGTCCACCGGGGAGGCGGCGGTCTCGGCCGCCCTCATCGCACGAGTCCCGTCGTCAGGTCCGCGACGGCCCGCGCGAACCGGCTGCCCGGGGCCTGGCGCGCGACCCGGACGGCGTCCGCGGCGGTGTCCACGT
Organism: Nocardiopsis sp. FIRDI 009; assembly: GCF_003386285.1. Classification (GTDB taxonomy): domain Bacteria; phylum Actinomycetota; class Actinomycetes; order Streptosporangiales; family Streptosporangiaceae; genus Nocardiopsis. The sequence continues at coordinate 26,728 of NZ_QPNC01000036.1, read as the reverse complement.
CCACCAGGACCGGCAGATCGGCCACCCGCAGACCCGCGGCGGTCAGGCGCCGACGCTGCATCCGACCGGTCCGCGCCGTCGACATCGGTACGCCGAGCAGCAGATCGGGGTCGGGGGCCGCGAGACCGAGCGCCCAGAACCCGCCGTCCTCGGCCGGTCCGAACCACGCGTCCGCGCGCGTCCAGGCGTCGGCGGCCAGAACGGGGGCCAGGACGCCTGCCGTGACCTGCGGTGTGTCCATGCCCAGCAGCAGGGTCGGGCCCGAACAGCGGGCGAACGCGGCGGCCAGCCGCTCGTCCAACCCACCGCCCGCTTGGGGGACCACGTCGAACCCCCCGTCCGGCAGCCACGGCCCCGGCCGCCCCTCCAGGACCAGCACCCTCCTGCGGGCGGGAAGCGACAGCACGGTGCTCAGCGTGTCCGACAGCGCGGCGGCGGCCAGGCGGGCCGCCTCCTCGGGCGTGTACTCCGGGGTCAGCCGGGTCTTGACCCTGCCGGGGACGGGTTCCTTGGCGATGACGAGGAGGGTCGCGGCCCCGGTCGCCGGAGCGTTCCCCCCGAGGCCGTTCACCGGCCTCTCCCCGCCGAACGCGCCGGGGTTGGCGCCGCGGGGCCGCGCAGCACCGACGCCATGTCCCGCACCGCCGTCCACGTCCCCCGCCAGGTCCCGGTCACCTTGGAGTCCCCGGTCCTCGGGAGGTAGGGGACGTCCACCTCGTCGATCCGCCACCCGGCGTCGGCGGCGCGCACGACCATCTCCAGGGGGTAGCCGGACCTCCGGTCGGTCAGACCGAGTCCGAGGAGGTCCTCCCGCCGCGCGCTCCGCATGGGACCGATGTCGCGGAGCCGCACCCCGGTGCGCCTGCGCAGCATCCGTGTGACCGCCGCGTTGCCCGCGCGGGCGTGGGCGGGCCAGGCGCCTCGGCCGGTGGGGCGGCGACGGCCCACGACCAGGTCCGAGGCGCCCTCTCGCACCGCCTCCACCACGCGCGGCAGCAGCGCCGGGTCGAGCGAGGCGTCGCAGTCGCAGAAGCAGACGATGTCGGCGGTGGCGGCGAGGAGTCCCGCGTGGCAGGCCGCCCCGAACCCCCGGAGCGGTTCGGTGACGACCACCGCGCCCAGCCGTTCGGCGATGCGCGCGGAACCGTCCGTGGACCCGTTGTCCACCACGATCGGCCGCCATCCGGAGGGGACGCGCTCGATGACCCACGGCAGGGCCGCCGCCTCGTCCAGGCACGGCAGGATCACGTCCACCGGTGGCCGCCGGCGCTCTCCCGACGGGGCCCCGGCGGCCTGGTCGGGGCATCCGGTGGAGTCGTCGCTCTCATGTCGCTCATTGATCACGACAATTACGCTACGTAGTCAAACGGCTCCGATGGTGGAGGAATGTCCCGCGACACGCGGGCGGTCCCGTCACCGCACCGGGACGTCGGCCCCGGTCCGGGCCCGCAGCCCCGCCCGCGCGAACTCCCGCATGCCCTCGGCGAAGCCCACACGCGGGCGCCAGCCGAGGTCCTCGGTCAGGCGCGCGGAGCACGCGGTGATGTGCCGGACGTCGCCCAGCCGGTAGTCGCCGGTCACCACCGGATACGGTCCCCCGTGCGCCTCCGCCAGCGCCCACGCCATCTCACCGACCGTGTGCTGCGTTCCGCTGCCGGTGTTGAACGCGGACAGGACGCCCGCCGACCGTCCCGCGAGGGCCGCCACCGCCGCCACGTTGGCGTCGGCCACGTCGCGGACGTGCACGAAGTCCCGCCGCTGACGGCCGTCCTCGAACACCCGCGGGGCCTCGCCCCTGGCCAGGGCGGAACGGAAGAAGGACGCCACACCCGCGTACGGGGTGTCGCTCGGCATGCCGGGACCGTAGACGTTGTGGTAGCGCAGTGCGATCGCGTGTCCTCCGACCGCCCGCGCCCACGCCGCGCAGAGGTGTTCCTGCGCCAGTTTGGTGACGGCGTAGACGTTGCGCGGATCGGTCGGGGCGTCCTCTCCGACCAGACCGGGGTCCAGCGGCGCCCCGCAACGGGGGCACGGGGGGTCGAAGCGGCCTGCGGCCAGGTCGGCCTCCCGCCGCGGTCCGGGCCGGACCGGGCCGTGCTCGGCGCAGGTGTAGGCCCCCTCGCCGTAGACCACCATGGAACCGGCGAGCACGATGTCACGCACGCCCCGGCGGGCCATCGCGGCCAGCAGCGTCGCGGTGCCCAGGTCGTTGCAGCCGACGTAGTCCGGCGCGTCGCCGAAGTCCGCGCCCAACCCCACCATCGCCGCCTGGTGGCACACGACGTCCACTCCGCGCAGCGCCCGCTCCACGGCCTCGCCGTCACGGACGTCGCACACCAGGTCGACCCCCGCGTCGCCCGGCGGTCGTCCCGCGTGCGCCTGCGGCAGGAGGACGTCGAGGGTCACCACCGTGTGCCCGGCGCCCCGCAGGGCCTCGGCCACGTGCGATCCGATGAACCCCGCCCCACCGGTGACAAGTACGCGCATGCGGTCCACGTTAGGTTCCGGGACCGCGCGCGTCCCCGGGGCGCACCGGTGACCCCGGGAATCGGGGCCACCGGCCGGGGACCGGCTACTCCCAGCGCAGCCCCTCCGACCGCCCCCGGCAGCGGAGGTCCCGCGCTCCCGCCTGACCCGCCTCCGCCGTGTCCGCCCTGGTCGGGGCAGCCCTGAGGGCGATACTCGGGCCATGCTCAGCGCACTCCTCGAACGCCTCGTTCCAGCCTCCCAACGCCGCACGCTGGACGATATGGTGCAGGACCTCGACCTGTCGGAGGGGGACAGCAGAGCCAAGCGCTCGGCCTACTGGGCGATGCTGACCCTGTCGTCCGTCATCGCGGCGGGAGGGGTGATCACCGACTCGACCGCCACCGTGATCGGGGCGATGATCATCGCCCCCCTGGCGACACCGATCATGGGGATCGCCCTGGGGTCCGTCCAACGGCGGCGGACGGGATCGCTCACGGTGGTCGTCTTCAGCTGCCTGCTGGTCATCGGGGTGGGCCTGCTGTTCTCGGTGGCCCTGCCGGAGAGCTACAACCTGCTCTCCAACGACCAGGTCTCCGGGAGGACGTCACCGGGCCTGATGGACCTGGTGTCCGCCGTGGCGACGGGCCTGGCCGGTGCCCTGGCCAGGTCGCGGCGGGACGTCGCCGCCGTGCTGCCGGGGGTGGCGATCGCGATCTCCCTCGTCCCGCCCCTGGTGGTGGTCGGGGTGTGCCTCGGACACTTCGCGTTCCTGCCCGCCCTGGGCGCGCTCGTGCTGTTCCTGTCCAACCTCTTCGGTCTGGTCTACGCGGGCATGGCGGTCTTCGCGGTGGTCGGTTACGGGTCCGGTGGGACCGAACGGCCGACCCGCAGGACGCGCGTCGGAGTCACCCTGCTGTTCATCGTCGTGTTCGTCCCACTCGTGGCCAACACCACGATCACGCTCCTGGTCGACCTGTGGACGGCACGGGCGCGGGACGCGGCCGTCGAGTGGCTGGCCGACACCCCCCAAGCCTCCGTCACCGGTGTGGACGCCGTGTCGCGCACGCTCCGCGTACACGTCCGCGCCTCGGGGGACCTGCCTCCGGAGAGCGAGCTGATGGAGCGGCTCGACGGCGAGGTCCCCAAGGGCATCCCGGTCGTGGTCCAGACGACCAGGGGCCAGCGGATCGACGCCGGGGTGGTCGGCGACTGAGGATCGGGGCGCGCGGGGACTCAGTCGGAGTGGCGGAGGCGGTGCCAGGCGCTCACCCAGCGGCGCCGTTCGGCCTCGTCCTCACCCGCGCAGGCGGTCACGAAGGCCATGAGGACGACGTAGCGGGGCATCCGCGTGCCCTCCAGCGCCGCACGGAAGCTCGAACTCTTGACCGCTCCCCCGCACAGGTACTCCAGCTCCAGGTAGGACCAGTCACCCGCCCAGGCGAGGTAGCGACGCATGGTCAGCAGGAACTCGGCGGGTGTAGCGGCGTCGGTGGGGTCGGGGCGCTGGTGGTACCCGGCGAGGTCGCGCACCGGACGGGTCCGTTCGACGGCACCGTCCACGGGTGTGGAGAGGAGGCGGTCCAACCAGCCCGTTCCGTTGAGGGAGCCGTTGGGACCGGTCGGTTCGAGAACGCCCGTGCTGCGCACACCATCTCCTTTTCACCGGGCGGGACGACGACCTTGGAGCACGTTGACGCGAGGCGCACACGTGGGACACCCGCGCACGCGGGAAAGTGAGGGAACCGATGACCGAGAGGGGCGCCGCGGTGATGTCCCCGAATGATCGGTTGCCGAGAAATCTACCGGATGGACACGACACACGAAAGCGCCGAAAGTCCCGTTGGTGACGAGGCGTGCGTCTCCCCCGCCCCGCGCGGAGCGCGATGCGGGCGACTCTTCAGGGAACTTTTCTTAAAAAGAGAGGAAATGTGATCCCACACACCGAACGAAACGTCCATCATGACTTCGCGATTTTCACACCCGTTTCACCTGGCACTCCAACAGGAACAGCCTCATTCTCCTCATATCGGACGAACCTGAACCTCGGATACAGGTGTCCGTAATCAGGTCACGGGGTCCAGGTGACGACCGTGGCGTCGTCATGGACCTTGCCCCTCGGATGACGCGCCCCCTCCGGGTCCGCCCGCTCCAGGGCACGCACCCGGGCCACCAGCGCGCCGGGCCCCTGCTCCAGCGCCAGGTCCAGCGCCTCGCCCCAGCCGTGCGCGCGAAACACCTCCACGCCCCGGCCCGCGCCGTCGGTCAGGGCCGCGAAGGGACCGTGTGGCAGCGTCCCCGCGACCGCCTCGTCCGCCGCCCTCGGATCGGCGCCCGCCGTCCAGAACCCGCCGGGCACGTTGCGGTACGCGCGCACCGGTCCGGCCACCCTCCCCCTGAGGTCGTCCAGCCGGGTGTCCGCGATCAGGCGCGCGCCGTCCTGCCCGCGCACCAGCAACACCGCGTCGGACAGGACCAGGTACTCCAGCGCGGCTCCGCGTACCCGCACCGCGACGACGGTGGCCGACGGGGTCTGCCGCCGGGCGAGGTCGCAGGTCCCGCCGTGCAGCGACGCCACGCCCCCGATCGCCTCCGCCAGCGCCTCGCGCAGGTCGAGTCCGGCGTCCGCGCCCGCGAGCAGCAGGCCGCCGAGGGAGCGCGTGAACCACGCGACCCCGTGGCGGCACCCGTCGTCCGGACGCGCGGTCACGCCGTCGAGCAGCACGGCGCAGTCGGCGCTCACGGCCGCGAAGTCCTCGTTCGGACGGTCGGGGCGACCGGGCTCCGTGGCGATCCGGAAGGGCACGCGTCCTCCTTCGGGAGAGGCCGGAAACGGCTGCGGGCACGGTCTCGGACGCCCTCGGCCGGGTGCGGCGACGCCGACGGTCACGGCCGGGGGTGCCCGAAAGCCCGTCGCCGCCCCGGGAGGGGACCCGCGGCGACCGCTCCGGGTCCACCCGGCGGCCCCGGTCCGACCCGGCACGGGGCCGCGGCGATCCCCCGACGTCCCGTCGGGGACAGCCCGGCCCGCCTCCCGGTCAGTACACGACGACGGTGGTGTACACCTCCATCCTCCCGCTCTCCCACAGCCAGTCCATGGCGGCCATGCTCACGCGGGCGCAGCCGTGCGAGGCGGGGTGGGCCGGAACGCTCGGGTAGCCGTGCACGGCGATCCCGCCGTTGAAGTACTTGGGCCGGTACAGCGCTCCGTACGGCCCGGGGTCCCACGCGTCGACCTCGCGGAAGACGGAGTAGGTCCCGGTGGGCGTGGTGGCGATGACCTCGGTGCCGTCCCACCTCTCGTAGGGTCGGCCCGACCCGGTGGAGGTGTTGATGACCCGTTCCACCTCGCCGTCGGAGACGACGAGCAGCAGCTGGTCGTCGAGGTCGATCTCCAGCAGGTCGCCGGAGTCGGTGGTGGCGGACGGGCGCACGCCCCGGGCGAGGGCGCCTTCGGTATCGGGCCCGACGATGCCGTCACGGGCGATCCCGGCCGCCTTCTGGAGTGCGACGACGGCCTGTTCCGTGTAGTAGCCGAACTCGCCGTCGACGCCGTTGGTCCAGTAGCCGAGCTCGTTCAGGCGCTCCTGGAGCTCGGTGACGTCGGCTCCGGAGTCGCCCTTGCGCAGATCGGGCGGCAGGGTCGCGGGGGCGGGGACGGCCGGGGCGGACGCGTGGGCCGGGGTCGCGACGAGGAGGGCCGCACCGGTCCCGAACGCGCACGACGCTGCCAGGGCCAGGACGACGGTGCGGGCGAGGGGTCGGGGGCGGTTGCGGACGGGGGGTGACAGTGGGGTTGCCATACGCCACATCTACCCACGCGTCCGTCGTTTTCCCCACCGAAACGGCCTCTGTGGACAACCCGGTCGCGTCCGCACGGGTCGCACGCCCGGGCCGGACCGACGGCGCGGTGGCGGGCCCGCACGGAACCGCGTCCGGGCGACGGGCCGATAGGGCCGGTATGGACTCCTCGACCGCCACCCGCCGCCCCGCCCCCTCCGCCGCACGGCACGCCCTGGTGGGAGCGGGAGTCCTGGCCGCCGGACTGCTGCTCGGCGTCGCCACCCCCTACCTCCCGATCGTCCTCCCCCTCCCGCCGTTCACCATGATCAACGACTCCTCGGCGTTGTGGTGCGCCGCCGCCCTGGGCATGGGCGCGGCGCTCGCCCGCCTCCGCACCGGCTTCGTGCTCCCCGCCGGAGCGCTCTTCCTGGTCGCCTCCGTCGTGGGCTACTACGGATTCACCGTGACCGCGTTCCCGGGGGGCGCCACCCTCGCCGACGTCGACAGATGGCTGCTGCCCGCCTGGGCCTGGCTGGCGGCCGCGTGCGCGGCCGGACCCGTCCTCGCCCTGGCCGGGACCTGGCTGGTGCGCGACGTCCCCCGCTGGCTGCGGCTCGGCGCGCTCGGCCTGCTGGGCGGGGTGTTCCTCGCCGAGTCCCTGGGCGTGCTGGTGGACGAGGTGATGCTCGCGCTGAGCCCGATCCCCTTCCCGCCCGACGACGGCTGGCGGCTCCGGTGGTACGTCGACGTGGGGGTGCAGGCCGTGGTCGGTCTCCTCCTGCCTCTGGTGGCGTCCCGTCGGAGGGCGGACCGCCTGCCCGCCCTCGGGGCCGCCCTCCTGACGGCCGTGGTCTGGTCCGCGGGCGTCGAGCTGGTGTGGAGGGTCCTGATGCCCCCGATGTGAGGCGGGCCCGGTTCCGGGGCGCCCCGGAACCGGGCCCGCCTCACCGCTGGCGCGATCGCCCGAGCAGGGAGGCTGCCACCTGGACCAGCGCTCGGCAGCGCGCGAACTCCACGGCGGTGAACGGCACCCCCACCCTGCGGACGACGAGGACCGCTCCGTCCGGGGAGGGCAGGGTCATCGTCGTGCCGGAGGTGTCCTCCTCCCCCATCCCCTCGGGCGCCGTGTCGGCGCGCTCGACGTCCTGGGCACAGGACAGGGCCAGCAGCGCCCCCTCCAGCGTGGTCGCGCCCTCCACCATCGCGCTGACCAGTCTGAGCGTCCGGCTGGTGGTGTCGCTGAGCTCGTGGACGTCGGCGGGCCGGACGATCGCCTCGCGCACCCCGGCGCCCAGCACCGCCGCGTACAGGGTCTCCTCGACGAGGTGGGCGGGCGCGCTGACGAGGAACTCGTCGGTGGTCTCGACGCCGTCGGGGTGCACCTGCATGAGCCTTATGTCGACCCCGAGCGCGGCGAAGCGCGCGGTGAGCTCGGCGAGCCCGCCCGGGACGTCGGCGAGGGTGACGCGTACGCTCCACAGCCGGTCCCCGGCCTCGGGTGTCCGGCCCCGGGAGGACCGGTTCCCCGGCCGGTCACCGCCGCGCGACCGGCGAACCACCGCGCTGCGGTGGCGGTGCCAGCGGTGCAGGGCCGAGACGGCGAGCAGGATCGCCCCCACGGTGATGAGGGCGCGGACACCGCCGTCGCTGTGTCCGAGGGAGAGCACCAGCACGTGCGCCGCACCGGCGGCGAGCAGCAGCACTCCCAGGTCGAGCGCCTCACGGCCGAGGAAGCCGGGGCGTGTGCGGTCGTCGGTTCCGTAGCTGCCTTCGGAATCGTCCATACACCCCACGGTGCCGACCCGACGTTGCGAAGCGTCGTCACTCTGTGAATCCCACGTAACGACGCAGGGTGACGCGCGTCACGGAGTGCGATCGCCGCCGGTCAACAGCCAGTCGACCATCGTGCGCAGTTCGGCGCGGGAGCGGTCGGCGTCGAAGTCCTCGTCCCCGGCCGCGAGGAACACGGCGTCGACGAGGTGCTGGATCCAGCGGGCAGTCCGCTCCGGGGGGAACACGGGCGGCCGCCCGTCGTCGGCGAGCGCGCGCAGCAGGGCCGTGAGCGTCTCGATCGTGCGTTCCTCGTCCTCGCCGAGCAGGCGCGCGAACTCCGCGTCCCGGTTGACCTGGAACAGGGCCGCGGCCATCAGCCCCGGGACGAGCGGGTCGTCGGCGCCGGCGAGAAGGTGGCCGACCAGCCCGTCGAGCCCCTCACGCGGGTCGTCGGCGGCCAGGGCGGCCGCCCTCGCGCGCGCGCCGTGCTCCAGGTCGTCGGCGAAGAGGGCGTGGAAGATCTCGCGCTTGGTCGGAAAGTAGTGGAACAGCGTGCCCGACCCGATCCCCGCGCGACGGCAGATGCTCGCGGTGGAGGTGCCGTCGACGCCCTTCTCGGCGAACTCCTGTGCCGCGGCGGCGAGGATGGCGGCCCGCTTGCGGGCGTGCTGTTCGGGGTTGACGGTACGCATCCCGCGCAGCATAGCGGCGCCGGTCGGTCCTCGCCCGCCCGCCGCCGTTATTAATAGAGTGACCACTCTGCTAATGTCCGTGGCATGTCCGCGACACGGGTCACCACACGTTCCCGCCCCCGTCTCCTCCGCCGCCTGCCCCCGGTGATCGGTCTGCTCCTGCTGTCCCCGGTCTGCGCCGAGTACCTCATCGGCTACGACTCCACCGTGGGACGGCCGCTCGTCCTCCTCGGCGGGCTGGTCATCCTCGCACCCCTGTACGGCGCGGCCGCGCTGCTCATCCGGGAGGTCGCCCGCCGCACCGGCCGCGGCTGGCCGACGATCCTGCTGCTCGCGCTGGCGTTCGGGACCGTCCAGGCCGGGCTGGTCGACCAGAGCCTGTTCAACCCCGCCTACCGGGACATCGAATCCTGGGGCGAGACACGCGACCCCACGCTCATCGAGGGGATCGGGGTGAGCGCCGACATGGCTCTCAGCTTCCTGGTGGGGCACACCGTCTGGTCCTTCGGCGCGCCCATCGCCGTGGTCGAGGCCCTCGCCCCGCGCGAACTCGCCCGCCGCCCGTGGCTGGGCTGGTTCGGCACCTCGGTCGTGGCCCTGCTCTACCTCGCTGCGGCCTACCTCGTCTTCGACGACCATCTGGCCACCGAGGACTTCGTCGCCTCCCCCGGTCAGGTCGCCGCGACGGCGACCGTCGTGGCGCTCCTGGTCCTGGCGGCGCTGGCCCTGCCGCGCCGCCGCGCGGACGGTTCGGCCGCCTCCGCCCGGAGGGCGCCGGCCCCCTGGCTGGTGGGCGGCCTCACCCTGCTGGTCGCGCTGGGAACGTCGTGGTTCCTCCCGCCGACCTGGCCGGGCGTCGCGGCCGAACTGGGGGCGCTCGCCGGACTGGGCGCGCTCGTCTGGGCGTGGTCCCGGCGCGAGGGCTGGTCCGGGCGGCACGTGGTCCTGGTCGCCGGGGCGCCGCTCGTCCTCAACGGACTGACCTCGTTCGTGGTCGAACCCCTGGGCGAGCCGATCGCGCCGCTGTTCAAGTACGGCAGCAACGCCTTCTTCGCGCTCCTGGTGATCGGCCTGACCGCCTGGGGCCACGCCCGGAGCGCCCGACCGGAACGCGCCGAGCGGACACCCCCGGCGCCCGGCTGAGCGCGCGCCTACCCCCGACCGGCGAAGGGCATCTCCCGGGCCATCACCGTCACCCTCGGCACGGACACGTCCAGCGGCAGGGAGACGATGTGGGCGACCATGTCGGCCACGTGCGCCGGGTCGATCGTCGGCTCGGCGCGCGTGGACCCGTCCGCCTGCAACGCCTCCGCCCCGAAGCCGGCCACCATCGGCGTGGCCGCGTTGCCCACGTCGATCTGCGTGCAGGGGATCCCGTGCGCCCGCAGGTCGAGGTTGATCGCCGCGGTCAGCCCGGTGATCGCGTGCTTGGTGACGGTGTAGGCGACGCTCAGCGGACGCGGCACGTACGCCGACACCGACCCGTTGTTGATGACGCGGCCACCGCTCGGCGACTGCTCCTTCATCAGACGGACGGCCTCCCTGGCGCAGTACAGCGGACCGGTCACGTTGGTGGCCAGCGTCCGCTCCCAGTCCTCGTCCCCGATCCCGTCCACCGACGCCCTCGGCCCGAAGACCCCCGCGTTGTTGATGAGCACGTCGACCCGGCCGAACCGCCCGCGGACCACGTCGAAGAGCCCCCGCACCGAGTCGGACGAGGTCACGTCGGCCTCGACGACCACCGCGCCGGGGTGGCCGTCCGCGGTCTCCTCCAGCGGCGCGCGCCTGCGCCCCGCGAGGACCACGGCGTGACCCTCGGCCAGCAGCCGCCGGGCCATGCTCCGGCCCAGCCCCGACCCCGCTCCCGTCAGCACCACGACCTTCCGGTCGCCCCCGGTCGTCCCGGTGTTCGTCGACGTCACAGCTGTCCCTCCCGTGTCCGCTCAGCAGTCGGAGGCTACCCAGACCGCTCCCCCGGCACGTGATGCGGGGTCGGTCGACGGCGCGCCGCCCGATCGCGGACCGGGGTTCGCGAAAACCCCTCGCCCCTCCGCTCACTCCGTGCTAACCTCACTCACTCGCGGCGACCCGGACCTGTGCGAGATCAGGGACGTGCCGGATCCGGACTCGCCCGTCGGCCCCGCCCCGGCGCCGAGACCGGACGAACCCCAGCACGGTCTCGATCCGCCAGGGAGCCACACCCATGCGTGTCCACCGCGCGGTGTTCGCCCGAGGGCTGCGCCGCCACTCCGCCTACCGCGTCGCCACACTCTCCGGCCTGCTGACCAACTCCGTCTTCGGCGTCATCAACGCGATGGTCCTCCTCGCCCTGTTCGCCGCCCGACCGGAGATCAACGGCTACGACGCCCGCGACGCCGTCACCCAGGTGTTCGTCGCACAGGCGCTGCTCGCCGTGGTCGCGGTCATGGGCCCGCCGCTCGACCTGGAGGAGCGGATCCGGGACGGGGCCGTGGCCACCGACCTCCTCCGACCCGTGCCGCTCCAGTCCTGGTGGCTGGCGGACGACCTCGGCCGGGCCGTTTACCAGCTGGTCTTCCGCGCCGTCCCCACGTTCGCCGTCGGGGCGCTGGTCTTCGACCTCCGGCTCCCGGACGACCCCCTGCGCTGGGTCGCCGTCCTCACCTCCTTCGCCCTGGCCGCCGTGGTCGCGTTCGGGCTGCGCTACCTCTACGCGCTGGCCGGTTTCTGGCTCACCGACACCCGGGGCGTGTGGGCGGTGGCGGGACTGCTGGGGCCGGTGGCCGCGGGGGCGCTGCTACCGCTCACCCTGTTCCCGCCGGCGGTGGCGGACGTGCTGCGGCTGCTGCCGTGGGCGTCGATGGTCCAGGTCCCGGCCGAGGTCCTGCTCGGCAAGGAGTCGCTGCCGGGCGGGACTGCGGCGGGCGGCCCGGCCCTCCAGGTCCTGTGGGCGGCGGCGCTGCTGGCGCTCGGCGCCCTGGTGACGTCCCGCGCGACGCGCAGGGTGGTGGTCCAGGGTGGCTGAACCGCTCCGGACCCGCGCGCCGTGGCCGCTGCGGATCTACGTCCGACTCGCGTGGACGTGGTGCCGCGCCCTGGCCCAGTACCCGGCCTCCCTGGTCCTGCTCACCGTCTTCGTCTCCCTGGGCGCGCTCGCCGAGATGGGCGCCGTCGTCATCGTGTTCGGCCACGCGGGCGAACTGGCCGGGTTCGGCGTCGCCGAGGGGCTGCTCGTCTACGGGCTGTCCGCGACCGCCTTCGGGTGCGCCGACATGCTCATGGGGTCGGTGGAGCGGCTGGGCCAGCACATCCGGACCGGGGCCTTCGACACGATGCTCATCCGCCCGGTCCCGCCGCTCGTCCTGCTGGCCACCGACCAGTTCACCCCGCGAAGGCTGGGCAAGATCGTCCCCGCCGCCGCGGTGCTCGTCCTCGCCCTCGTCCGGTGCGACATCGACTGGACGCCCGCGCGCGCCCTCATGCTGCCGGTGCTGCTGGTCTCCTCGATCGCCCTCTGCTGTGCCGTGTGGACGGCGAGTGCGTGTATCCAGTTCGTCGCCACCGACGCGCGCCAGGCCGCCAACTCGCTCACCTACGGCGGGCAGGCCCTGACGGAGTACCCGCTCGCCGTCTACGGCCGTGAGGTCGTGCGCTCCGCGACCTTCGTGCTCCCGCTGGCCTTCGTCAGCTGGCAGCCCGCCCTGTTCCTGCTCGGCCGCCCCGATCCGACCGGCCTGCCCGACGCGCTCCGCCTCGCGCCGCCCGTCGCCGCCCTCCTCATGTGCGCCGTCGCCGCCCTCTGCTGGCGCGCCGGCCTGCGCCGCTACCGATCCACCGGGAGCTGACCCATGACCTCCAGCCACGACGACCGGCCCATCATCGAGACCCTCGGCCTGAGCCGGGACTTCACCCTCCGCGAGGGTCCCCTCCTCCGGCGGAGGAGGCGCACGGTCAGCGCCGTCCGCGACGTGACCCTCACCGTCCGACCGGGCGAGATCGTGGGATACCTCGGCCCCAACGGCGCGGGCAAGAGTTCGACGATGAAGATGCTGACCGGCATCCTCACCCCGACCGCGGGCAGGGTCCGGGTCGCCGGCCTCGAACCGTCCCGCGAACGCACCCGGCTGGCCGCCCGCATCGGCGTCGTGTTCGGACAGCGCACCACCCTGTGGTGGGACCTGCCGCTCCGGGACAGCCTGGAGCTGACCCGCCACATGTACCGGATCCCGGCCGCCGACCACGCGCGCCGCCTCGCCGAGCTCACCGACCTGCTGGATCTGGGACCGTTCCTGGCCACCCCGGTGCGCCAGCTCAGCCTCGGCCAGCGCATGCGCGGCGACCTCACCGCCGCCCTCCTGCACGGCCCCGAACTGCTGGTCCTGGACGAGCCGACCATCGGCCTGGACGTGGTGAGCAAGGCGGCCATCCGCGCGTTCCTCCTCCGGCTCAACGCGGAGGAGGGGACGACGATCCTGCTCACCACGCACGACCTGGGCGACGTCGAGCGGCTGTGCCGACGGGTCGTGGTGATCGACCGCGGCACCCTGGCCTACGACGGCGACCTGGCCGGACTGCGCGCGAGCGTGCCCGCGCCCCGGGTCCTGGTGGTGGATCTGGCGGCCCCGGCCCCGCCGGTCGAGGTCCCGGGCGGGACCTGCGTGCGCGTCGAGGGGCCCCGCCAGTGGCTGGAGCTGTCGGACAACCCGGCTGCGGTGATCGCGGAGATCACCCGGCGGCACGGGGTCGCCGACCTGACCCTGCGCGAACCCGACATCGAGCACGTGGTGGCCGCGCTGTACCGGGGCGCGGTCCCCAGCGCGGACTAGGGTCGCCCCCGCCGCCTCCGTGCCCGGCGCGGACGGGAGGATGGCGGACATGGATATGTGGCTGGGGATCGGGTTCGCCGTCCTGTCCTGCGCGGCCTACACGGCGGCGGCGGTGGCCCAGCGCCGACTCGCCGTGCGCGTGACCGCCCCGCTCACCGGACTCCGCCAGGTGGTCGACCTGCTGCGACACCCCCTGTGGTGGGTGTCGCTGGTGTTCAACGGGGGACGCGCGGGGTTCCAGGTCGCGGCGGTCGGCTTCGCCCCGCTCACGGTGATCCAGCCGCTGGGCGTACTGGTTCTCGTGTTCGGCGTCCCGTGGTCGGCCCGGCTCGGCGGGCGGCGCGTGAGCCGCGCGGAGTGGCGCGGGGCGGCGTTCACCGTGGTGGCGCTCGGGACCCTGCTGTCGGTGTCGGTCACCAGCGGCCCGGGCGGTGTCCTGGACCGGCCGGACTCGGTGCTGGTCGGGGTCGGCACGACGGTGCTCCTGGCGGTCACCGCGTGGATCGCGGGCCGGGTGCCGTCGACCGCGTGGCGCAGCTACCTGCTGTCCGGGGCGGCGGGGGTGGCCTTCGGGGTCTCCTCCGCCACGGTCAAGACGTCGGTCTCCGTCCTCGCCGCGACCGGGTCCGCCGGTCTGACGCACCCCGCCACGCTGGCCACCCCGGTGATCGCGATCCTCGGTCTCTTCCTCGCCCAGGCCGCCTACCAGGGCGTGGACCTCGGGGCGCCGCTGGGCATCACCACCCTGACCAACCCGGTCGCGGCCTCCGTGATCGGGGTGGCGTTCATGGGCGAGTCCTACGCGGGCGGTTGGGCGGGCGGGGCGGTCGCCCTGGCGAGCGCGCTGCTGGCCGCGCACGGAATCCGGCTGCTCACCGTCGCCCCGGACACCGGGTCGCCCGGTCCCGCCGACGGAGGGAGCCGGACGTCCCGCCGCGCCGACGAGGAGGATCTCGGGTCGGGCGTGGGATGACGGGGAGTCCGCCGCGCCGGTCGGCATCCGACCCCGGGGCCGCGATGCGGAGCGCCAGGCCCCCGCACCGCGGTCCCGTCGGCGTCCGCCGCCCCGGAATCCGTCAGGCCAACCACCGGTTGGTGATCGGCAGCCGTCGGTCCCGGCCCAGGTTGCGCCGGGTGATCTTGGGGCCGGGCGGGTACTGGCGGCGCTTGTGCTCGGCCCGGTCGACCAGCCGGACGACGTGCCGGACCAGGTCGGGGGCGAAACCGGCGGCGGTCAGCGCCGCGACGCCCTGGTCGGTGCCGATGTAGGCGTCCAGCAACCCGTCGAGCACCTCGTACCCCGGGCGCTCGGGCGCCGGTGCGATGAGCTCCCACCCGTTGACCGGTCGCCGGTCCAGGGAGGACTCCGGGATGGGCGGCGCGCCGTCCACCCCGGCCCGCTGGGCGTTGCGCCAGCGGGCGAGCTCCCAGACCAGGGTCTTCCAGCAGTCCTTGAGCGGCGCGTAGGCCCCCACGGCGTCGCCGTAGTGGGCGCACGCGCCGGTCGCCAGCTCGGTCTTGTTGCCGGTCGCCAGGACCAGGTGCCCCTCCTGGCGGGACAGGGTGGCGAGGAGGGCGCCCCGCGCCTGGTCGAGGAGGGCCCCCCGCACCCCGTCGTCGGTGGCGAAGGTCGACTCCAGCGCGTCGAGCAGGGCGTCGGTCGGGTAGAGGCGCCGGATCAGGTCCTGCCGTTTGATCAGGTCCTCGGCGCGGTCCAAGGCCTCGGCGTCGGATCCCCGTCCGGGGGAGACGAGGGCGTGCACGTTCGCCGCCCCCACCGCGTCGGCGGCGATCGTGGCGGTCAGCGCGGAGTCGACACCGCCGGAGACGCCCACCAGGACCGAGGTGAACCCGTTCTTGCGGACGTGGTCGCGGACTCCGGTGACGAGCGCGGTGTAGACCTCGCCGAGGTCGTTGAGCGGGTCCTTGCGCGGGGTCAGGACGGGGGGACGCGTCTCGTAGGGCGCGGCCGGCTGCTCCGAGACGGTGTACCGCACGACTCGGAAGCCGCCGGCCTCCGTCGGCTCGTCGGCCCAGGACTCCGCCCGCGGCAGGGAGACGTCGGTGACCAGCAGCTCGTCCTCGAACTGCGCGGCCCGGGCGACCAGCTCCCCGTCGGCGTCGACGATGAGGGAGTCGCCCTCGAAGACCAGGTCGTCCTGGCCGCCGGTCATGTTGACGTAGCCGATGGCGGCGCCGATCTCCCGTGCCCGACGCTGGCAGAGTCCGAGCCGCACGTCGTCCTTGTGCCGCTCGTAGGGGGAGCCGTTCAACGTGATCAGCATCCCGGCGCGGGCCTCGGCCGCGGCGGCGACGGGGCCGCCGTCCTGCCACAGGTCCTCGCAGATGGCGAAGGCGATGTCGACGCCGTGCAACCGCAGCACCGGGATCGTGTCCCCGGGCACGAAGTAGCGGAACTCGTCGAACACCCCGTAGTTGGGCAGGTGGTGTTTGGCCGACACGAGCCGGACCCGGCCCCGGTGCAGGACCGCGAGGGAGTTCTGCGGAGCGCCCGAGGGCTGGCCGAAGCGGGCTCCGGCGCCCTCCTTGCGGTTCAGGAAGCCGACGACCGTCGGGAGATGGCCCAGTCCCTCCGCGGAGAGGCGTTCGGCGAGTCGGTGGGTGGCCTTGGTGGACGCGGAGACGAAACCGTCCCGCAGGGCGAGATCCTCGACCGAGTATCCCGTCACGACCATCTCGGGGAACACCACGAGATGGGCTCCAGCGTCGCTCGCCTGGCGAGCGTAAGCGACGACGCTGTCGCAATTTCGATCCAGATCACCCACAACTGGGTTGATCTGTGCCAGAGCTATACGAAGTTGTACCACGGTGTGAACCGTAGCGAATGAGTTAACACGGACGCAACATGTCACATTTATATAACAAGGCTAATTCAGGCGTGGCCGACGCCACACTCCAGCCGTTCCCGAGTCTGATTCGGGAATTTTACTCGTGAGGTGCACCACAAGGATTCCTTACGGTTCGGCATGCGGAAGAGTCCAGGTCGAAGCGGCGACCGAGTGCCGTCCCGCCCGCCGGAAGGCGGCCGACGCACCGAAAAACCCCGGCTCTCCAGGGCTTCTCCGGGCATTTCCCCCCGCTTCACCCCGCCCCCGATCCCGGCCCTCCAGCCCCGACGCCGACCCGCCCGGGAGCGCAGTTTCCGAATCATGTTCGGAAGTGACCTATCTTGCATAGCGGGCGTTTTTCCCTTTATCTGGTCGGGGCCCGCACCACCCATAGCGGCCCGGGTGCTCCAACCGGCGACGACCTCGACCGCGTTGTCACCTTCCGTGTTCGAACGTCAACGGAACAAGCCCCACACGTACGCAACCTCCGCCCTGCCCCCCGCGGACACGAACGAGTCGCGGAGCGAGACAACGCCGTCTCCGCCGACGACGAAGGGAAGTCCCTGTGGACGCCATCAACTCAGGCATCGGCGCCCTCAACGACGCCTTCTGGGCGTACCTGCTCATCCCCGTCCTGCTCATCCTGAGCCTGTACTTCACCGTGCGCTCCAAGGGCGTGCAGTTCCGCCTGCTCCCCGAGATGTTCCGCGCGATGCGGGGTGACCCCGGCCGTACCCCCGACGGCGGCAAACCGATCTCGGCCTTCCAGGCCTTCGCCGTCTCCGCCGCCGCCCGCATCGGTACCGGCAACATCGCCGGCGTGGCCACCGCGATCGCGCTCGGCGGTCCCGGCGCCGTCTTCTGGATGTGGGCGATGGCGCTGCTCGTGGGCGCGGCGAGCTTCGTCGAGTCCACCCTCGCCCAGCTCTACAAGATCGGCGGGAAGGAGGGTTACCAGGGCGGCCCCGCGTACTACATGGAGCGCGGACTCGGCTCCCGGTGGATGGGCGTGCTCTTCGCCGTCATCATCACGGTGACCTTCAGCCTCGTGTTCAACAGCGTGCAGAGCAACACCATCTCTGCCGCCATCTCGAACACGGTCTCCACCGCCACCGGCGCGGACGCCGCTCCGTGGCTGCCGTACGCGGTGGGCGTGGTGATCGCCGGCGCCGCCGGTGTGATCATCTTCGGCGGCGCCCGCAGGATCGCCCAGGCCGCGACGGCGCTGGTGCCCTTCATGGCGGCGCTCTACGTCCTCATGGGCCTGGTCGTCGTCGTGATGAACATCGGCCAGATCCCCGCCGTGATCGCCGACATCGTCATGCACGCCTTCGGTCTCCGGGAGATCGCCGCGGGCGGTATCGGCACGGCGATCGTGCAGGGCATGCGGCGCGGCATGTTCTCCAACGAGGCGGGCCTGGGCTCGGCCCCCAACGCCGCCGCCAGCGCCGCCGTCAGCCACCCGGTCAAGCAGGGCCTCGTGCAGACGCTGGGCGTCTACTTCGACACCCTCATCGTCTGCTCCACGACGGCCTTCATCATCCTGCTGTCCGACCCGACCTACACCGCGGAGGCCGGTCCGACGCTGACGCAGAACGCGCTGGAGACCAGCCTCGGCCCGTGGGCGCTGCACCTGCTCACGCTGATCATCCTGCTGGTGGCCTTCACCTCGGTGCTCGGCAACACCTTCTACGGTGTCTCGAACGTCTCCTACCTGACTCCGAACCCGTCGGTGATGATCGGCTTCCGGCTCACGGTCGTGGTGGTGACCTTCCTCGGCGCGATCGGGTCCGGCGGTCTGGTCTGGAGCCTGGCCGACACGACCATGGGTCTGATGGCCCTGGTCAACCTCGCCGCGCTGGCGCTCCTCGCGCCGATCGCGTTCCGGCTGCTCGACGACTTCGTCCGGCAGCGCCGCCAGGGCGCGGACCCCGTCTTCACCAAGGCGAGCATGCCCGACGTCACCGGGATCGAGTGCTGGAACCAGGAGGACCTGGAGCACATCGGCAGGACGGTCGGCAAGGGCTGACCCGACCCGGCCGCGACGATCCGTCCGGACCCGGGTGACCCACCCTCACTCGGCCACCCGCCCGGACGGGCCACACGCGGGGGCGGTGCCGCGACGGCACCGCCCCCTTCCGCTTCCCCCGCCCGAGGCGGCTCACGCGGTGAGCGGTCCGGTGGGGATGTCCCAGGCGTCGATGGGCACGGCGCCCGTCCGGTAGCCCCGGTGGTCGAGCAGCTGCCCGCTGAGCTTCATCGTCCACAGGGCGACGGCCCGGTCGCCGACGACGAGGTTCGGGGCCGTCCGCGCGAGGTCGGCCTCGAAGCGCTGGGCGTCCTCCACCGACCGGCTCCACGCGATGACCAGCAGGTTGTGCCGCCCGGTCACCCCCGCGCACAGGCGCACCTCGCGCATGCCGGTGACACTCCGCGCGGCCTCGGCGACCTGGTCGGGCGGCACCCGGGCCCAGACGATAACGGCGACCGGCCACTCCGAGAGCGGCCGGGCGACCTCGCAGCGGGCCTGCACCATCCGGGCGGCGAAGAGGCGGTGGACCCTGCGGCGCACGGTGTCGGGCGTGCTGTCGCACCGCTCGGCGAGCGCCGTGTAGGAGGCCCGGCCGTCCTCGGTCAACGCCACGATCAGCCGCCGGTCGAGCGCGTCCGGCAGCCGGGCGGGCCGCGGCTCCGGCGCCTCCCCGGCCAGCCTCTCCACCTGCCGCGGCGTCAGGGCGCGGAACCGCCACCGGCTGCCCTCGGTGAACACCGTCCCGGCGAGGTGGGTGCGGCTGGACCGCACGCCGCGCATCGTGTCCAGCGAGCCCACGACCCATCGGGCCAGCGCGCCGACGTCCTCGGCCATGACGGTGAGCACCAGGTCACGGTCGCCGGTGACGTGCTCGACCGCCGAGACGTGCGGCAGCTCCGCGAACCCCCGCGCCACCGGCATCAGGTCGCCGCTCGCGCAGTCGACCTCCACGAACGCCAGACACCCGGAACCGGACAGGCCGGTCCCCGGACCGCAGGTCACCCACGCCGCGCCGCACTCGTGGAGCCGCTGCCAGCGGCGCGCGACCGTCGCCGCGTCCAGTCCCAGGACCGTTCCGATCCGGGCCCAGCTCGCCCGGGGAGCGACCTGGAGGGCGTGGACGAGCGCCTGGTCAACGTCATCCATCACACGTTTTTCCAGCATCTGATGTCCTCTGATGCGCTTTTCCGGTGATCTCGCACCGTTTTGTGCTCCTTCCCTCCAGTGTGACGGCAACGATCACACGATCCACAGGGGGGATTGTCGCCATGTCGATGACCGCACGGGCCGAGGGGCTGCGCGAGGAGCTGGTGGAGCTGCGCCGCGCCCTGCACCGCGAGCCCGAACTCGGGCTGGACCTGCCGCGCACCCAGCGCCGGGTCCTGGACGCCCTGGCGGACCTTCCCCTGGAGATCACCACCGGCACCGGTCTGAGCTCGGTCACCGCCGTGCTGCGGGGCGGCCGTCCCGGCGGCGCCGTCCTGCTGCGCGGGGACATGGACGCCCTCCCCGTCCGGGAGACGGCGGACGTCCCCTACGCCTCCGCCGTCGACGGCCGGATGCACGGCTGCGGCCACGACCTGCACGTGGCCGGGCTGATCGGGGCCGCCACGCTGCTGAGCCAGGTCCGTGAGGAACTGCACGGCGACGTCGTGTTCATGTTCCAACCGGGCGAGGAGGGCTACGGCGGCGCCCCGCTCATGATCGAGGAGGGCGTGCTCAAGGCCGCGGGCAGGCCCCTGGACGCCGCCTACGCCGTCCACGTGACCTCGTCCCTGCTCCCGGCGGGCATGGTCGCCACCAAGCCGGGTGTGGCGATGAGCGGCTCCGACGTGCTGAGAGTGGTCGTGCGCGGCGAGGGCGGGCACGGGTCCGCTCCGCACCTGGGCCGGGATCCGGTCCCGGCCGCGTGCGAGATGGTCACCGCGCTCCAGAACCACGTCACCCGGACCTACGACATCTTCGACCCGGTCGTCGTCACCGTCGGACGGTTCGCCGCGGGCACCCAGAACAACGTGCTGCCGCACCGGGCCGAGTTCGAGGCCACCGTGCGCTGTTACTCCGAGGCCAACCACGCCCGGCTCCAGGAGAACCTGCCCGCCCTCGTCCGGGGGATCGCCGCCGCCCACGGGCTGGAGGCCGACGTCGAGTACGAGGTCCAGTACCCGCCGACAGTCAACGACGACGCCGAGGCGGCGTTCGCGCTGGAGACCGTCCACGACCTGTTCGGCGAGGAGCGCGGGTTCGTGTCCCCGGTCCCGGCCTCCGGCTCGGAGGACTTCTCCTTCGTGCTCCGCGAGGTGCCCGGGGTGATGCTCATGGTCGGCGCCACCCCGCCGGACGCCGATCCGGCGACCGCCCCGGGCAACCACTCCCCCGACGCCCGCTACGACGACTCCGTCCTGCCCGCGCAGGCCGCCCTGCTCGCCGAGCTGGCCGCGCGCCGCCTCACCCGGACCGCCTGAGTCCGGCCCCACATCCCCCAACGACGACGAAGGGTGCCGACCATGAGTGAGCACGAGAGACGGACCGACCGGTCCCCGGCCGCGGGAGCGGAACCGGCCACACCGCCCGCGATGGCCAGGGGCGTCGTCGCCGTGGTGGGGCTCCTGGTCTTCTTCGAGCTGACCAGCGGGATCCTCCAGGGCTCCATCGCTCCCCTCCTCCCCTCCCTCCGCGAGGAACTGGACGTCTCCAGCACCCACCTGCACTGGATCGTCGCCGTGCAGTACCTGACGGCCGCGGTGAGCGTCCCGGTGTTCGGTCGGCTCGGCGACCTGTACGGATACCGGCGCATGCTCCGGGTGTCCCTGCTGTGCGTCGCGACCGGTTCGGCCGTCGTGGCGCTCGCGCCCAACCTCGCGGTCCTGCTGGTCGGACGGGCGCTGCTCGGGCCGCTCGCGGCGCTGCTGCCCCTGGAGATCGGGCTGGTCCGCGACCGGCTGGCGCCCGAACGCGCCCGCCGCGCCATCGGGCTGCTCGTGGGGTCGCTCACCCTCGGCGGGATGCTCGGCAGCCTGCTGGTCGGAATCGTCCAGACCGTGGTCGGCGACGTGCGGATCACCCTGGGCCTGCTGGCCGCCACCGCCGTGGGCTGCTTCGCGCTGTCCTACGCCGGGATCCCGGAGGCCCGCACCCGGGCCTCCGGCCGGATGGACTGGGTGGGCGGCACACTGGTCGGGCTGGCCCTGGTCACACTGCTGGGCACGATCTCCCAGGCCGAGTCCTGGGGATGGGGTTCGCCGATGGTCTGGGGCGGCTTCGCCCTGGCGGCGGCGCTGGTCGTCTGGTGGGTCAGGGTGGAGCTGCGCACCGACGACCCGCTGGTGGACGTCCGCGCGGTGGTCGCCCCCCTGGTCGCCCCGCAGTACGCGGCCGGGTTCACCCTCGGGCTGCTCCTGCTCGGCGGGCAGAGCGTCCTCGTCGTCTACCTCTCGGCCTCCCCCGGGGACACCGGATACGGGTTCGGGCTGAGCGTCCTGAGCATCGGCCTGTGCGTCACCCTGCCGAGCGTGACGGCGTTCGCGGGCGCGGGAACCGTCGCGCCCCTGGGCTCCCGGATCGGCTACCGCCGCGCGGTCTTCCTCGCCTTCGCCCTGATGGCCGCCGGATCCGTCGGTTTCGTCCTGTTCTGGAGTTCGCTCCCGGCCTTCCTGGCCTCCCTCGCCGTGGCGGGGCTCGGGTTCGGTCTGGCCCTCGGCGCCCTGCCCACGCTGATCGTCGAGGCCAGTCCGCCCGACCGCTCGGGAAGCGCCACCGCGGTGTACAACAACGTCAAGACGCTGGGCGGCAGCGTCGGCGGGGCGGTCTTCGCCGCCGTGCTCGCCGGCTTCGTCATCGGCGGAACGGACACGCCCTCGTTGGGCGCCTACCAGGGGGTGTGGGTCCTCATGGCGGTCGTCGCGCTGGCGACGGCCCTCCTGGCCGGGCGCACACCGCGCTCCCTGCGGGCACCGGCCTCCCTCGGCTGACCCGGGGCCGCGCCGGTCCGGCGGGTGGGGGTTTCACGTGAAACCCCCACCCGCCGGACCGCGTCGGGGACCGCGCCTCACACGGAGTAGCCGACGACCCCCATCATCCCGGCCTCCCCGTGGTAGACGTTGTGGCAGTGCGTCATCCACAGCCCGGGGTTGTCGGCGTCGAAGTCGCACGCCAGCGTCTGACCGGGCAGCAGGATCACGGTGTCCTTGCGCGGACCGTCATCCCCCACCTGGAAGTGGTGTCCGTGCAGGTGCATGGGGTGCCACATCCCGGTCCCGTTGGTCAGCGTCAGCCGGACCCGCTGGCCCTCCGCCACCCGGAAGGCGTTCCCGGTGGGGTTCTCCGGGTCGTACCGGCGGCCGTTCAACCCCCAGTCGAAGTGCGTCATCCCGCCGGTCAACTCGATCCGGTGCTCGACGTGCGGGACGGCCTCGGGCAGGCGCGCCCCCTCGTCGGCGGTGAGGTCGGTCGCCAGGATGACACGGCCCTCCAGCTCCTCGGGGCGCGCGTCGGCCCCGGGGGCCAAACCGCCGCCGGTGCGCACGACCGCGAAGGCGGACCGGCCCTTGCCCTCGGCCAGCGCCACCAGGGGGAACGCGCCGTCGGCCAGGGTGAGGAGCACGTCGAAGCGCTCGCCCATACCGATCAGCAGCGCGTCGGCCTCGTGGTGTTCGACCGGGTACCCGTCGGTGTGGGTGACGGTCATGGTGTGACCGCCGAGCGCGACCCGGAAGGCGGTGTCGCCGCCCGCGTTGACGAACCGGACGCGCACCCGCGTGCCGGGCGCGGCCTCGAAGGTCCGCGGGTCCCCCGCCGGACGCCCGTTGACCAGGTACTCCGGGTAGTGGACGTCCCCGGCGTCCCCGCCGAGGTGGTCGCTGGTGGCGCCCATCAGGGCGGACCCCATGCGCATCGGGCCCTCCCCGTCGTCGCCCGATCCGTGGCCGCCGTGGCCCGTGCCCCCGTCCATGCCGTGCCCCATGCCCTGGAGGAGTTCGTCCAGGACGTCGTCCGGGGTGCCGTCGACACCGTCGAGCCAGTCGTCGAGGACGATGACCCACTCCTCGTCGTAGGAGAGGGGTTCGTCGGGGTCCTCGACGACGAACGGCACGTACAGCCCCCGGTCGAGCTGGGTTCCGACGTGCGGGTGGAACCAGTGGGTACCGGGGTTGGCGGCCACGAAGCGGTAGGTGAACCGCTCCCCCGGGGCGACGGCGTCCTGGGTCAGTCCGGGGACGCCGTCCATGTCGTTGCGCAGGGCGGGGCCGTGCCAGTGCACGCTGGTCGGGTCGGGCAGGTCGTTGACGAGCTCGGCGACCACGGTGTCACCCGCGCTGACCCGCAGCTCGTCTCCGGGGACCGACGTGCCGTAGGCCCAGGTGGAGACGGCCGTGCCCGCCAGGTCGAGGGTGGTGGGCGCGGCGGTGAGGGTGACCTCGTGCTCGCGCCCGGTGGCGGCGCGCCCGTTCTCGACGGCTCCGACGCGGGCGTCGTCCGGGGTGATGAGCGAGGAACGGGGTTCGCCGCCTCCGCCCGAACAGGCGCCGAGGAGGACGGCCCCGCCGAGGGCGGTACCCCCTCCGACGAAGGCGCGGCGGCTGATTCCGGGCACACGGAAGGAGGGTGCGGACATGGTGGAACGACCTTTCGGTTGACGGATCTGAGGGACGCCTGTGGGAAGGGCGGCTTCTAGATCCGCAGAACCGAGAGCTCGGCGAGGTCGGGGGCGCGGGGTGCGGCTCCCGAACTCTGGTCGGGACGCGCGGCGGCCCGGACCGGTGGCGGTGGCAGTACGACGTCGGGCACCGGTGCCGGTGCGGTCAGGTCGGGGGCGGGGTGCCCGGTCCAGCAGGCGGGCGCGTCGGCCGAGCAGTCGGCCGGGCCCGCGTGGGGCATGTCCGCGTGGTCCGGGGTCGCCTGAGTCGACGCCACCGGGACCAGGGCCGTGTTGCCGTGCAGCGGGTCGTCGTGGGCCGCGTTGGTGCCGCCGGCGATCGCCGGAAGCGTGGCCGGAGCCGTGTGGGCGACCGGCTCGCCAGGCTGGTCCGGGGTGGCCGGACCCCCGTCACCGGTTCCGTGCCAGGCCAGGATCAGCAGGACGAGAACCGTCATGACCAGGGTGGACGCCCAGCGACGCACCATCGCGCGCACGGCATGCCTCCCCCCTGGCGGCCGGAACGCACCGTCGCGCCCCGCTCACCCGCGAACATACCACCGAGGGGTATGAGGTCGGTGCCGGGTCGAGGAAGGAGAGGGGTCACCGTCCCGCGCCCCACGGGGGGCGGTGGTCCTTTTGGGGCCCTACCACTACGTTGGGCTCCAGAACTCCTCGGTTTTCCCTGATCCGGGCCCGAAAGTCACGGGGCGCGGGTCAGTTCCCGGTGGTCGAACACAGGAAGGCGCTCCACTCGGAGGCCGGGACCTCAAGGTGTCCGAACTCCGGGTGCTTGGAGTCGCGAACGGCCGCACCACGAGTCGCACTGGCGACTTCGACACAGTCCTGGCCGCAGCCGCTGCTGTAGCTGGACTTGCGGAACTTCAGATCAGTGGATGAGTACATGGGGGTCTTCCTCACCGGGGTTCTTGGCCACGTGCACGTCGGTCGAATACGCGCTCTCATGCCTCCCACCCCAGTCGAGTCACCGCACGGCCTCACACAGTCACGTGTCCTCACTCGGCCAAGGGCAAGCGGAGCCTGGTCTGATCCCCAGCCCGGCGATACACTCAGCATGGGATTGCATCAGGTAATGCAACAACGAAGGCTCCCAGTGTTGCTGGGGGCCTTCGTCGTTCCCGTCATCACGGCTAACCGTCCGAACGAAGACTGCTCAGGAGAGCGCTCCACTCCCCGGCGGGCAGGGTCAGGTACCCCAGGTGTCGGTTCTGCGTGTCACGCACAAACGTGCTGGCACCCTCCGCCACCTCAACGCAGTTCTCGGTTCGGGCGCCGCTGTAGGAAGACTTATGCCACGCCGACGCATGGGCAGGCATGGGGTGGGATTGCATGTGTACCTCTTAGGTGATCAGGCGTTCCAGGAAGCTGGTCGACTCTTGAACGCCAAGGGCCGACGCACTCACATACTGATACACGAGGTCGTAGACAGCGATCTCACCTGCGTCATCGGTCACCCATTGACGAACTGCGTTCTCGCTGTACGCGAGTCCCGGGTCGCCGTCGAAGTCCAGGAGGGTGAAACCGCCCGCGACCGCTGCGTGGAGACCCGCCGCGTCAGGCAGAACCTGTACGCGCAGGTTGGGGCGCTGCACATCGATGAGCTGACTAACCTGTGCTTCGCGGAGGTCCGACGGGATCTTGCGGAGCGCGGCCTCATCGATGATGGCCCAGTAGGTTGGCGCCTCCTCAGCGGTGAGGACCTGTTGGCGAAGCATTCTGGCCTCGATGCGCCGGTCGATCTCGGCGGCATCGGTGATCCCACCGCCCAAAATCACCGCGCGAGCATACCCCTCCGTCTGCAACAAGCCAGGCAACACACCAATGGTGACTTCCCGAACGCGTGACGCCCCCGGCAACAAGCCCGTCAGGGTTCCCTTCCCGAGCACATCCGTGTAGCTCGCCCACCATCCCCGCTGGCGAGCTTCCCGCACCAGCTGCATGATCTCGTCGCGCTCTGGTGACCCGATGTCGTAGACGCGCAGTAGAGCCTCCACGACCTCGAACTTCGGCCGCAGCCACTCATTGCGCTCCATCCTCGTGATCGTGGACGGGCTGAGCTTTGCAGGCACGCCGAGTTCACGAGCGCGTTCGACCACCTGGTCTGCGGTAAGCCCAGAAGCCTCTCGGCGTTCGCGCAGGATGCGGGACAAGCGGCGTTTGCTCAGGGGCGGTGAGGTGGCCACCGGGACACTCCTTGCAGATGAGCCGGTCGACGGCTGCTTCTGCTTCGATCCTAGGCCGCGATCTTGGTTTCCGGACATTTTTCTCATCACCAACCTAGAAGTAGGTCACCTGCCAGTAATTCTCTCACTTAATCAAAACTAGGTCTTGCATTTTTACTTAGGTGTGGACAACATGGAGCTACCTGATCGATCCCGCCGGACCTCCCATCCGGCATCCCGAACCCTGGAGGTGCGCCCGTGCGCTACCTGCTGTTGTTCCTGCTGGCGTCGTGGCCGCTGGCCCGCGCCACGGTCCGTCCCGAGCTGCCCGACACCACCGCCGATGCGGCCCGTCGACTCCTGCGCGGCGTGCGCCGCCCCCGCCGGGCGGCGCACCCCCGCCGCTACGCCCGCCCCGGCCCGGCCCTGCCGTTCGTCGTGTCCGGCCCGGCCGACCTGCTGCGCCTGGTGACCGCACCGCCTTCTCCCACCACCCTCGGCACCGGTGTC
>NZ_QPNC01000035.1 GCF_003386285.1 Nocardiopsis sp. FIRDI 009 | reverse complement strand
TGGCCGAGTACGCGCGGTTGTTGCTGGACACCCGCGGTGTGTTGCGACGCTCAACCGAGGCGGACACACCCACCTCCGACCCCGAGAACATCTCCGTTCTCTGACCGCCCGGCGGTGACGCACCGATCAGATCCCCGGGGTCGTCGCGGTCCGACGGCCCCGACCGTTCATCCCCCTGACATCCCCTGAAGCACGAGGAAAGCGGCCGTTTCATGACGACCACGAGTCTCCCACCAGAGAGGGGAGCATCCCCACGGGCGGGCGCCGCCGGTGCGCCCACGTCCTCCACTCACGAGCACGCCAAGGGCACGGGAGGCGCATACCGACCCGAGATCCAGGGCCTGCGCGCGATCGCGGTGCTCCTCGTGGCGGTCTACCACATCTGGTTCGGTACGGTTTCCGGCGGCGTGGACGTCTTCCTACTGCTCACCGGGTTCCTCATCACCGGATCGCTGCTCCGGTCGGTGGAGCGACGCGGGCGGATCGGGTTCCCCGCCTTCTGGGCGCGGCTGGCCAGACGCCTCCTGCCGACGATGGCGGTCGTCCTGGTCGGTGTCATGGTCGCGACCTTCCTCTGGTTGCCCGCCGCGCGGTGGCGGGGCGTCCTGCGCGAGGTCGTGGCCTCGGTGCTCTACCACGAGAACTGGGTGCTCGCCCTGAACTCGGTGGACTACCTGGCCGACAACGACTCCGCCAGTCCGCTCCAGCACATCTGGTCCCTGTCCGTCCAGGGCCAGTTCTACGTCATCGCCCCGGTTCTGGTCACCCTGGCGGCGTTCATCGCCGCTCGCGCCGGGCGCGACCCCCGGCGGGTGCTGCTGTTCGTCCTGGGCGGGGTCTTCGCCCTGTCGCTGGCCTACTCCGTCTACATGACGGAGGCCAACCAGCCCTGGGCCTACTTCGACAGCGGCGCGCGGTTGTGGGAACTCGCCCTCGGCGGTCTCTTCGCCCTGGTCCTGCCCTACCTGAACCTGCCCCTCCGCCTGCGCGTCCTGCTGGGCTGGACGGGTCTTGCGGCCTTGGCCCTGTGCGGCGCCCTCGTCCCGGTGTCCACGATGTTCCCGGGGTACGTGGCGCTGTGGCCCACCGGCGCGGCCATCATGGTGATCCTGGCCGGGACGACGGGCAGCAAGTGGGGTGCCGACCGGTGGCTCGTGTCGCGCCCGCTGTCGGTGCTGGCTGACCTCTCCTACAGCCTCTACCTGTGGCACTGGCCGGTCCTGGTGTTCTACCTCCAGGTCACCGAACGGAACATGCCCAGTCTCAAGGGCGGCTGCTATGTCCTGGTCACCTCGCTCATCCTGGCCTGGATCACCAACAAGCTGGTCGGTGACCGGGTGGAGGGCCTCTCCCGGACCAAGCCCGGCACGAGGCGGGACTGGGGGATCGCCGCGGCGTTCCTGGTGCCTGTCCTGGTCGCCTCGTCCCTGTGGTACACCGACCTGACCGTCGAACAGCGGCGCCTGGAGGCGCTGGCCGCCGATCCGGCCAACTACCCGGGCGCCGCGGTGGTGGCCAACCCCGAGTTGGCCGAGAACCTGCCGGAGGCACCCGTCTACCCCGACCCCGCGGGTCGCGCGGACGTCCCGTCGATCTACCCCGACGGTTGCGACGCGCGGCTCTCCGGAAAGCACGCGATCGTCTGCGAGTACGGAGACGAGACGTCAGAGCACACGATCGCCCTCGTCGGAGCCTCGCGCACGGCCCATTGGTTCCCGCCGATGCTGGACATCGTGGAGAAGCACGGCTGGCACCTGGTGAACATCACCAAGAGCGGCTGCCAGTTCGCCACGGAGACTCCGATGCGGGACGGCGAGGTCTTCACCGAGTGCATCCAGTGGCGGGAGGAGGCGATGGTCGAGCTGGAGCGGATCCGCCCCGACGTCGTCGTCACCTCCTCCACCCGCGCGACGGGCGGGGGCGAGAGGGTCCACGACGGGTTCATCGAGCGCTGGGAGCAGCTGCGGGAGATGGGGACCGACGTCATCGGTATCCGGGACCTGCCCCGGCGCAGCGAGCGCATCCCCGAGTGCCTGACCGAGAAGAGCCGTGAGGAGTGCGTGGAGTCCGCCTACCGAACGCAGGCGGAGGTGGACCCCACCCAGAAGCTGGACTACGTCCCGGACAACGTCACCTTCGTCGACCTGACCGAGTACGTCTGCCCCGGTGGTGAGTGCCCCGCTGTCCTGGGCAACGTGATGGTCTACAGCGACGCCACCCACATGACGCAGACCTTCTCGCGGACCCTGACCCCGATGCTGGAGGCCGCCGTCCTGGAGGCGACCGGTTGGTGAGGAGCGGGGGGCGACGCGCGCGTC
Organism: Nocardiopsis sp. FIRDI 009; assembly: GCF_003386285.1. Taxonomy (GTDB): domain Bacteria; phylum Actinomycetota; class Actinomycetes; order Streptosporangiales; family Streptosporangiaceae; genus Nocardiopsis. Next base: position 104,257 of record NZ_QPNC01000035.1, on the reverse strand, counting down.
GCCCCCCGCCACCGGATGTTCCGGGCCGTTGGTACGGTCAGCCGCGCAGACCCACCTTGCGCGCCACCCGCCCGGCCAGGCCCAGGGGGGACCTGGCCAGTCGCCTCTTCAGGGTCCGGACCTGCTCCCTGTACTCGGCGGCCTGCTCCCGGGCCTCGTTGAGCTGTTTCTGCCAGTCCTTGATCGGCTTGTACTCGCTGCCGGGGGTCCGCACACCCAGCTCCTCGGCGTCCACCCGCAGGGTTCCGTGGACCTCCGCCACGACCCGGTCGAGGTCCTCGCCGTCCCGAGCCACTCTCCGGGCACGGGCGAAGGCGGAGTTGCGCTCCAGCCGGGCGGTGGCGCCGTCGGCGTAGTCGATCTCGATCAGTCCCACCCGCTCCTCGTTGGCGGTGTCCGTCAGGATTTGGACGGCGTTACGGGTGGGGCGGCATCCGGACGACAGGCGCAGCCGGAAGGGCACGCGGGGGTCGGGCTCGGGGACGGCGTCCGCGAACCGTACGCGGGGCTCGCACCGGTAGTTCTCCAGGGTCAGTCGGGGCTCGAAGAACGGGTCGTCGAGGAGGTCGCGGCGCTCGCCGTCGTCCTCCGGCCAGTCACCGACGAGGGTGATCCTGATGTCGTCCACGTTCCCGGCGAGCAGACGCACGATGGCGGCGTCGACGTCGTCGGCGGACGAGTCCCCGACCTCCAGCACGACGTCCACGAAGGGGACCTCCCAGTGGCGGCCCTGGAGCTTGCGGCGCGGATCGAACTCGGGCACGAGGTTGGCCACGTAGGGGATGCGGTAGCGCCTGCCCTCGACCTGCCGGGACTGCATCTGGGAACGCCCCAGGTGCCAGCTGCTGCTGTCGAGGTCGGGGACGAACACCGCCCCTTGCTGGGCCACCCGGTAGGCGAACTCGGAGTCGCCGCCCAGGAGCAGTCTGGTGTTCAGCCCGCCCGCCTCGTCGAAAAGCGCGCGGTGCAGCGATCCCGTGGCTCCGACGAAGACCCGGTAGGCGGTGTGGTCCGCGGACCGGAGGTTGTCGGTGGGCAGGATCACCCTGTCCACCCAGTGGGGGTCGGCGCCGTCCCTGTCGAACAGCTCACCGGCCTTCCCGGCCAGCACCGCCTTGTGGACCTCCTCGGCGGTGCGGCACCCGGGCTCGTAGTCGACGAAGAGTTTGTGGCCCATCGCCACGGCGTGGTCGGTCACGTGGTGCCAGCGCATCTGGGACTCGACGTGGTCGTGGTAGACCAGCATGTCGGAGTCCAGCCGCAGTACGACGTCGCCCTCGGAGGCGGCCACGCCCGTGTTGACCGCGTTGGGCGAGCCCCAACCGCCCGGCGCCGGCGGGATGATCCTGGTGCGCTCCGGCCGGATCTCGGGAAGGCTGAGCGGAGGGTTGCTCCCGTCGTCCACCACGATGACCTCCATCAGGTGCGACGGGTAACTCTGGGCGGCCAGGGACGCCAGGACCAGTTCGAGCTTGTCCGCGTGCCCGTGTGCGGGGATCACCACGCTGACACTCAGCCGCGGCGTCCAGGAGCCGAGGGCGGGCACGACCAGAGAACCGTAGTCATTGCGTTTGACCCTGGGGACGGTGCCGTTTCCCGCGACCGCGGAATCGGCGTTCTGGTCGTCTCTGTCCACGAAACTCTCCATTCTGCGCGGCAGTGCTGGGCGGAGCCGTCGGCTCTGCGGCTCGGGTGACGCCGAATCGGCGTTGAGATAGTGCACTGGTCGATGTGGCGGAGGTCTCATCCGTGCCCGCGAAATGCCGTGGCCGCGCTCGCGTGGGCGGTCTCTCCGGGGTTCCGGGAGGCGGGCGGAGGGTGATCGCGCGGTGCACCTTCGTGACCTCGGGCGAAGTCTACTCGACGCGTCCGCTTTTCCGTCCCCGGTGGCGGATGGGGTCTGATCAGCGTCCTTGGCGCCAGGCCCGGGGCGGTTACGGAGACGGGTCGGCGGATGGCGGCAAGGAGGCCGGGCCGCTACGGTCGCCGCTCGGAGGGGTGAGTAGGGTTGGTTCAAACGCATGATCGATGTCGATGGTTATCCAACGCAGTCCACCCTCGGATACCATCGAAGCCCCCCTCGTTCTTCTGCAAGTGCAGGGAATTCCTCCAGAAAATGGAGTTGAATCCCGACGCCGAGTTCTATCGGGTGTCAACCAAACTCGGCGCCTGTCTTTTCCTCGACCGTATCGGGGTCCCCCACGCGAAGGTGCACGGAGTCCTTCGGGGTATCGACAAACTCACGCCGAAGCACCTGAAACGCCCCGTGGCCCTCAAACCCCTCGACGGATGCAGCGCCGTCGGCGTCATGGTGCTCAGACCGAAGGAGGGGGCGTGGTACGACGCGGTCGCGAAGAAGAGCGGGACCTTCGACCAGATCGTGGCCCGTGGTCGTGACGCCTTGGACAGACGCGGCTTCCCCGACGTGTGGATACTCGAGGAGCCGCTGGTCGCGGGCGACGGGGTCCCCGACGACCTGAGATCCTACACTTTCCAGGGGGGATATCGCCCTGGTTCTGCAACGCCGGGGGCGGCCGGGCCGCTCCGGAACCCCGGCCAGTTACCGCTGGTTCGACGCCGACTGGAACCCCGTCGAGACCGGCAGGCACGTCAGGAAGACCAACACCGACCTGGTGCCGCCCGAGCAGCGGGAGGAGCTCGCGGACATCGCGCGCAAGGTCTCGCGGGAGTCCCCCTACGCCTTCACGCGGGTAGGACACGTTCTACACCGACGACGGCCCCCGGGTGGGCGAGGTGAACGCCTGGGTGGGCGCCTACGACCACTTCACCGACGAGTGGGACCAGCGCCTGGGCGCGGCCTGGGAGGCCGCCGAACTCCGGGTCCCCACCCGGGTCAGACCCATCCCCAAGGATGTTCCCGAGGGCGCCTACCCGCTGCCCTGGTGGCGCCTCTGACACGCTGCGGGGCCACCGGTCGCCCGTACCGGTGGCCCCCTCGTCGCCGGATCAGTCCGTCGACGTCTCCGCGGCCCGCGCGGACCCGGCCCGCGCCTCAGGCGACAGCAGTCCCAGGGTCCAGTGGATGAGCAGCGCGGACACGAACCCGACGGCCCACCCGTAGTCGGCCAGCGGGGCCAGGAACGGGATCATCCCGTCCTCGGGGAAGGGGCCCTCGCCCGGCGCCGAGTGGGAACCGCCGACCGCCAGCACCGCGCCCACGGTGAAGGCCGCCAGCGCACGCCAGTTCCACCCGCCCGTGTACCAGTACTCCGAGCCGCGGGTGTACAGCGCGGGCAGGTCCATGCGGGTCCGGCGCAGCAGCCAGTAGTCGGCGACGAGGATGCCGCCCACGGTGCCGAGCACGCCGCCGACCGTGCCGAGCCAGGTGAAGATGTACACGTTCGGGTCCGAGATCAGCTTCCAGGGGAAGATCGCGACGCTGACGACGCACGTGATCACCGCGCCGGTCCGGAAGCTGATCAGCTTCGGCTTCAGGTTGGCCAGGTCGTAGGCGGGTCCGACCAGGTTCGCGGCGATGTTGGTCGACACGGTCGCCAGCAGTACCACGAAGATCGCGAACAGCAGCGCGATCCCGTTCGACATCTCCGCCACGATGTCCACCGGGTCCCACAGCGGAGCCCCGTAGACCGCCTGCGTGCCCGCCGTGACCATCACGGCCAGCAGCGCGAACGCCGCCATCGTGGTGGGCAGGCCGAACGTCTGGCCCAGCACCTGGGCGCGCTGTGAGGACGAGAACCGCGTGAAGTCGCTGATGTTCAGGCTCAGCGTCGCCCAGAACCCGATCATCGCCATCAGGGACGGGAAGAACAGCGCCCAGAACTCCGGGCCCCAGCCGAGATCGGAGTTGACCGCCAGCAGCGGACCGAAACCGCCAGCCTGGACGACCATCCACCCCAGCAGCGCGACACCGCCGACCAGCATGAGCGGGGCGGCCCACACCTGGACCCTGCGCACGCCCTCCATGCCCCACAGGATGATCCCGAGCTGGGCCACCCAGAACAGACCGAAGGACAGCCACATCGTCCACGGCTGGCCGCCGATCTCGGCCGCGCCGCTCCAGCCGTCGCCGAACACGCGGCCCGCGAGGATGTACACGCCCTGGCCGCCGATCCACGTCTGGATGCCGTACCACCCGCACGCCACGGCACCGCGGATCAGCGCGGGCAGGTTGGCCCCGCGCAGCCCGAACGACGCACGCGCGAACACGGGGAAGGGGATGCCGTACTTCGCCCCCGCGTGGCCGGTGAGGACCATCGGCACCAGCACGATGAGGTTGCCCAGGGCGATGGTCAGGACGGCCTGCCGCCAGTCCATCCCCACGGCGATCAGGCCGCTGGCGAGGGTCCAGGCGGGCAGGTTGACCGACATGCTCACCCACAGGGCGGTGAAGCTTCCGGTGCCCCAGGTGCGCCAGGACATGGGCACCGGGTGCAGGTCGTCGTTGACGAAGGGGCCCTCGGGCAGGTTCCGGCCGTCGGGCATGGACACGCGCCCGTCGGGGTGGGTGACGGGGGAGAGGGCGGTGGTGGGTTCGGGGGAGGGGGGAGCGTGGGTCACGTGACACCTGGTTTCGGTGGTGCTGATGGGGGATCGTGAGGTGAACGGCGGGCCCGGGCACGGCGTCGGAGCCGTGCCGACGGGGCCGGTGGAGCCTGTCCGGATGCGTCCGGTCCGCCGGTCATCCTCGCACGTCGGTGAGGGGCTCCGGGGGTAGGGGCCCGGGGACCCCCGGGCCCCCGGGCCGTGGTTCGGCTCGCACGTCGGACAGTCTGCGAGACCCGTGTTGACTCCGTGTTTCAGGGCCGCGTCGGGGCCGCGGACACCGCCGGGATCACCTCGCGGCCGTAGGCGTCGATGACCCCGTCCACGTCGTCGTGCATCGCGTACACCGCGAACTGGTCGACCCCCGCCTCGCGCAGCCGCTCCAGTTTCGCGACGTGCTCCTCCACCGGGCCGAGCAGGCAGAACCGGTCCACGATCGGGTCGGGCACGAACTCGGTGTCCGGGTTGCCCGCCCGGCCGTGGTGGCTGTAGTCGTAGCCCCTCCTGGCGCGGATGTAGTCGGTCAGCTCCTCCGGCACCGCCCCCGAGCGCTCGCCGTACCGCTCCACCAGGTCGGCGACGTGGTTGCCCACCATCCCGCCGAACCACCGGCACTGTTCCCGCGCGTGCGCCAGCCCCTCCGCCGAGCCGTCCGTGACGTAGGCGGGCGCCGCTACGCACACGGTCACCTCGTCCGGGTCCCGACCGGCGTCCGCCGCCGCGGCCCGCACCGCCTTGACCATCCACTCGGTCAGGTACGGGTCGGCCAGTTGCAGGATGAACCCGTCGGCCCGGCGCCCCGCCAGGTCCAGCGCCTTGGGCCCGTAGGCGCCCATCCACACCGGCAGGGCGCCGTCCCGCACCCACGGGATGCGCATCGACGCCCCGTCGACGTCCGCCTCCCGTCCCTCGGCCAGGTCCTTGATCGCCCGCATCGCCCTGTCCAGGCGGGCCAGGGTCGCGGGTCTGCGCCCCGCCACGCGCATCGCCGAGTCGCCGCGCCCGATCCCGCACACCGTCCGGTTCCCGAACATGTCGTTGAGCGTGGCGAAGAGCGAGGCGGTCACCTCCCACGTCCGGGTGCTCGGGTTGGTCACCATCGGTCCGACGACCAGGTTCTCCGTGCGCTCCAGGATGCGGCTGTAGATGACGAACGGCTCCTGCCACAGCACCACCGAGTCGAAGGTCCACCCGTGGGTGAACCCGAGCCCGTCGGCGCGCGCCATCCGCTCCACCAGCAGGTCGGCGGGCGGATCGGTCTGTAGGACGAGTCCGATGTCCATGCTGTTCCTCCTCCTCAGACCAGGTACTGGCAGGTGGACCGGGGCACGTACCGGCCGTGCCCGGCCTCGCCCAGGTAGGTTCCGTCGTCGACCACCACGCGTCCGCGCGACAGCACCGTCCGGGCCCTGCCGGTGACGCGCTTTCCCTCGTAGGCCGAGTAGTCCACGTTCATGTGGTGGGTCTCGGCGGAGATGACCTGTTCGGCGTTCGGGTCGTAGACGACGACGTCCGCGTCCGCGCCCGGAGCCAGGGTGCCCTTCCTGGGGTGGAGTCCGAACATGCGGGCGGGGGTGGCGCAGGCGATCTCGATCCACCGCCGCCTGCTGATGCGGCCGTCCACCACCGCCTGGTGCAGCAGGTCCATCCGGTTCTCCACGCCCGGCATGCCGTTGGGGATCTTGGAGAAGTCGCCCACGCCCAGGTCCTTCTGCCCGGTGAAGCAGAACGGGCAGTGGTCGGTGGAGACCACGGACAGGTCGTTGGTGCGCAGCGCCCGCCACAGGAACTCCTGGTGCTCCTTGGGGCGCAGCGGCGTGGAGCACACGTACTTGGCGCCCTCGAACCCCGGCTCGGCCAGGTTGTCCGTGGACAGGAACAGGTACTGCGGGCAGGTCTCGCCGAACACGTTGAGCCCCTTGTCCCGGGCCCGTGCCAGTTCCTCGACCGCCTCGCCCGCTGACACGTGCACGACGTACAGCGGCGCCCCGGCCACCCGGGCGAGCTGGATCGCGCGGTGGGTGGCCTCCGACTCCAACAGCGCCTTGCGGACCTCGCCGTGGTGGCGCGGGTCGGTGCGGCCCTCGGCCAGGGCCTGCTCCACCAGGACGTCGATGGCGATGCCGTTCTCCGCGTGCATCATCGTCAGCGCGCCGTTGGCGGCGCCGCGCTGCATCGCGCGCAGGATCTGACCGTCGTCGCTGTAGAAGACACCCGGGTAGGCCATGAACAGCTTGAACGAGGTGACACCCTCGTCCACCAGGACGTCCATCTCCTTGAGGGAGGACTCGTTGACGTCGGACAGGATGGCGTGGAAGGCGTAGTCGACCGCGCACCTGCCGTCCGCCTTGGCCATCCACGTGTCCACGCCGGAGCGGACGGACTGGCCGGGGCTCTGGATGGCGAAGTCGACGATGGTGGTGGTGCCGCCCCAGGCCGCGGCCCGGGTGCCGGTCTCGAAGGTGTCGGCCGACTGGGTGCCGCCGAACGGCATCTCCATGTGGGTGTGCGCGTCCACGCCGCCCGGGATGACGTAGTGACCGGTGGCGTCGATGACGGCGGCGTCGCCGCGCGCCCAGGTCTGGGCGGTCTCGGTGCCGCGCAGGGCCAGGGCGGCGACCCGTTCGCCCTCGATCAGGACATCGGCCTCGACCTCCTCCGCCGCGGTGACGACCAGGCCGCCTCGGATGACGGTGCGTGCCATGTTCGCCTCCTATCCCTGGACCAGCGGGCCGTAGGCGTCCGGGCGCCGGTCGCGGTAGAACGCCCACTGCTGGCGGACCTCGTCGATCATGTCGAGGTCGAGGTCGCGCACGACCAGTTCCGCCTCGGCGTCGGAGGCGACGTCGCCGACGAACTGTCCGCGCGGGTCGACGAAGTAGCTCGTGCCGTAGAAGTCGTTGTCGCCGTACTCCTCGACGCCCACGCGGTTGATCGCGGCCACGTAGTAGGCGTTGGCGACGGCCGACGCGGGCTGTTCGAGTTTCCACAGGTAGGCCGAGAGGCCGCGGCTGGTGGCCGAGGGGTTGTACACGATCTGGGCCCCGCCGAGCCCGAGCGCGCGCCACCCCTCGGGGAAGTGGCGGTCGTAGCAGATGTAGACGCCGACCCGGCCGACGGCGGTGTCGAAGACCGGCCAGCCGAGGTTGCCGGGGCGGAAGTAGTACTTCTCCCAGAAGCCCTTGACCTGGGGGATGTGGTGCTTGCGGTACTTGCCGAGATAACTGCCGTCGGCGTCGATGACGGCGGCGGTGTTGTAGTAGAAGCCGGGCTTGTCGATCTCGAAGACCGGCAGCACCATCACCATGCCGAGTTCCTTGGCCAGGGCCTGGAAGCGGGTGATCGTGGGGCCGTCGGGCACGGGTTCGGCCCAGCGGTGGTGCTCGGGCTCCTGCACCTGGCAGAAGTAGGGGGCGTTGAAGACCTCCTGGAACCCGATGATCCCCGCCCCCTGCGCGGCGGCGTCGCGCGCGTACTTCTCGTGGGCGGAGAGCATGGATTCGGTGTCGCCGGTCCACTCGGTCTGGACGAGTGCGGCACGGACGGTGTGCGGCATGTGTTCCCTCGCTCCTCGCTGAGCGCCGCCCGGTCCGGGCGGCCAAGAACGCCTGAAGTGCCCGCGTATCGCCTGTTCGCACGGGGGGTGGGAGCAGGTGCTGCGCGTGCCGTCGCACCTTAGGGAAGGGGGGAATGGCCGGTCAACGTCCGACATTCTTGCGGACGTGATTCTGTCGTGTTGCGTATATTCGCCAATGTGACGGATGGGGAGTAATGTCCGTTGTGCGGGTCTTGGAATTCGGAGGAAGCACCAGGTTTGACGCTGATCTGGCCGCGAATTTCAGAGGTCCCTACATATGCGGGATTCCCCGCACAGCCCTCCGGCGTCCCAGGCGCGGTCACCCTCCGCCACGCCCGCGCTCCCACGGGTACGACCCCCCACCCGGGGCGGGCGGAGGGCCGTACGGGGCGTGCGTCGCGCGCCGCCGTCGGACGGGCCGGGGCCGCGTCCGACCGGCGGGTCAGTCGACCAGGGACACGTAGGTCTCGTTTCCTCCGTAGGTCTGGGTGCTCAGGCCCAGGTAGGTGATGTCGTCCGCGTCGGGCACGTCGAAGGCGATCGTCACGCCGGAGACGGCGCCCCCCGGGTCCAGGACCTGGTAGACGTCGCCGTTGATCTCCTGGGTGAGGTCGTAGGCCTCCTCGTACTGGGTGCCGTCCGCCTCGTACACGTGCTGTTCGTCCATCCAGAACCAGTTGGCGCCCGTGCCGGAGGCGTCGGCCACGTCGATCTCGACCACGAGGAACTCGCCGTCCGCCTCGGTGCCGTTCAGTTCGTCGACGACGTCGACGCCGGTGACGGTGAAGGACATGCCGTCGTACTCGAACTCGCTGCCGACCGTCTCCATGTCGGAGGTGTCGACCCCGGGGCCCGCGGGCTCCTCCGGCTCGACGGGCTCCTCGGGCTCCTCGTCCAGCGGGTCGATGGCCTCGGACTGGTCGCTGGGCTCACGTGCCTCGACGGTCTGCGCGTCGTCTCCGTTGAAGAGGACCGAGACCAGGACCACCACGACGACGCCGATGACGAACAGCGCGGCGCAGCCCAGGCCGAGGAAGAGCCAGGGGGAGGTCTTCTTCGGCTGCTGCTGGCCGTACGGGTTGCCGTAGGGGTCGATCGGCGGGGCGGCCGCGTAGGAGGCGCCCTGGGGTGGGGCTCCGTACGGGTCGGCGCCCTGCTGGGGGTGGGGGCCGCCGGGCGGACCGTAGGGCGAACCGCCCTGGTTGTAGGGGTCGCCGCCGTGGCCGTAGGGGTCGTGGCCGTAGGGGTCGCCGGGGGACCCGGGGATCCCCGGGCCGCCCGGGGGAGGGGGAGGCGGCGGACCCATCGGCGGCTGCCCGCCGGTGGGCGGACCCATCGGGGGCTGTCCACCGGTGTTGTGGGGTCCCTGCGGGGGCATACCGGGCGGAGGCCCCTGGTAGGGGTCGTGCGGAGGAGGCTGGCTCATGGCGGTCCTGGCTTTCTGCCGTGAGCGGGGCGAGCGCCCGAGCCCGGGGGGTGCTTCCCGCCCGCGGGTTCGGGTCGAGGCGTCGGCCGGGGACGCCCGCGATCAGCGGCTGCTCGTTCTCTGTCGGGTCAGACGCCGACGGGAGCGGATCGGTTCCCGTGACGTGCCTACTGTGGGGTCATGGCACGACTGCTCATCGTTCACCACACCGTCTCGCCCGCCACCCAGGAGATGCTGTCGGCGGTGCTCGACGGTGCCCACACCGACGATATCGAAGGAGTGGAGGTGGGGACGAAGTCGGCGCTGTCCACGACCGTCCCCGACCTGCTGGAAGCCGACGCGGTGGTGCTCGGGACACCCGCCAACATCGGGTACATGTCGGGTGCCCTGAAGTACTTCTTCGACAACGTGTACTACCCCGCGCAGGGTGACACGGAGGGACTGCCGTACGCGCTGTACGTCCACGGTGACAACGACACGTCGGGGGCGGTGCGCGCGGTCGAGTCGATCGCCGGGGGGATGGGCTGGCGGCGGCAGCGGCCCCCGCTGTCGGTGACGGGCAGGCCGGACGCCAAGGCCCGGGAGGCGTGCTGGGAGCTGGGGGCGGTGATGGCGCTCGCCGCGCTCGGGGAGGTCTGAGGTGGCCTGTTCCGGCCAGTGCCGCGGCACGCCCTCCCGGCGGCGGCCCCGTGACCGGCGTCGATCCTCCGCCTCCCGCCGGACCGCGTTCCGGGCCTGTGGCGCGGAGGAGACCCACCCCCTACATTCGTCAGACATGGAGATCACGGACATTCTCACCGATCTGCGCGCCCTCCCCACCCGTATCGAGTCGGAGGCGGACCCGATGACCCGCGCGCGCCTGGTCGGGGAGACGCTCGCCGCCTTCGCCGAGATCGAGGCGGCGCTCAAGGAGGTGCGCCGCCCCGCCGTCGTCGAGCTGCGCGGCCAGGGGCTCACACTGCGGGCGATCGGCGAGGAGTTGGGGCTGAGCGCCAGCAGGGTCGACCAGATCTCCCGGGGGCTCAGCGGCTGACCGTTCGCCGACCGGTCCCGGGTCGAGGACGTCCCTTCCGGGTGGGAAGGGGCATCCGAAAACCCGGGGACACGCCGGTCGGGACGAGGGGCGCGGCGCCGTGGAACGGAACCGCCGCCGGGGATGCCGGATTCGTCGGGGGGATTGGCGAGTTTCGTCGGGAACGGAGAGGCCCGCCCCGAAGCCCCCGCGTCTCGCCGGTGGCGACGGGGTTTCCGCGCCGCCGAGTGTGGACACCTTGGGTGGCGTAACGTCACTCAAGGTGAACGGAGCTGATGATGAAGCGTCTTCTCGGTGCTGTGGTCATGGCGGGGGGCCTGGTCCTGGCCACGGTGGCACCGGCCTCCGCCGCCGACGGGATCCTCCTGTGGACCTTCGACGGAGGTGCGTGGTACGTCCACCAGAACCCGGCCGTGGGCTGCTACACGGTGTCCGAGGGGGACCCGACCAGCGAGTTCCAGAACCGCACCGAGGGCCCGGTGGCGGTCTACATGTTCGGTGACTGCGCGGGTCCCCTTCGGGTGGTCGAGTCCGGGGGCGAGACCGGCTTCCCCGCCCGCAGCTACCGCGTGCTGGACTAACTGGACCGGACGCCCTCCTCCGAGCGGTCGGTCCGGCCGGACACGGGTCGCCCGACGGGCGTGACGGAGCGGGAGCCCTTCGCGAGCGCGGGGGGCTCCCCTCGTGTGCGGGGCGGATCGCGGTGCGGCTGACCGGGGCCGGGACGTCGCGGGTGTCGCCGGGGGTTCTGGGGACTCCCCGCCACTTTCAACCTATAGCGCACCCGGGGGCTTGCGGCAAGACCCGGGTCGTGCCGCAGAATCGTCGACCGTCGCCGGAACACGCGGAGCGTCCGGCCGACGGTCGAACTGTCTGAGCGGGGGTTTCATGGTTGACGTGATCGTGGTCGGCGCCGGTCCGACCGGTGCGATGCTCGCCGGTGAACTGCGGCTGCACGGTGTGGACGTGGTCGTGCTGGAGCGGGAGACGGAGCCGACCAGGGTCGTCCGCTCGCTCGGCCTGCACGTGCGCAGCATCGAGGTGATGGACCAGCGCGGTCTGCTGGAGCGGTTCCTCGAACACGGCCGCACGTACCCGGTCGGCGGCTTCTTCGCCGCCATCCCCAAGCCCTCACCCGAGCGGCTGGACACCGCGCACGGCTACGTCCTCGGCATCCCCCAGCCCGTCACCGACCGCATGCTGGCCGAGCGCGCCGCCGAACTCGGCGCCGATATCCGGCGCGGCCGCGAACTGGTCGGACTGAGCCAGGACGACGAGGGGGTGACCGCCGAACTGGCCGACGGCTCGCGGCTGCGCTCACGCTACCTCGTGGGATGCGACGGCGGCCGCAGCACGGTGCGCAAGCTGCTCGGCGTCGGCTTCCCCGGTGAGCCCGCCAGAGTCGAGACGCTGATCGGCGAGATGGAGGTGACAGCGAACCCGGAGACGGTGGCCGCGACGGTGGCCGAGGTCCGCCGGACGCAGAAGCGGTTCGGTGTCGGCCCCGTCGGGGAGGGGGTGTACCGCGTCGTCGTGCCCGCCGAGGGAGTGGCCGAGGACCGCTCCGTCCCGCCGACCCTGGAGGACGTGCGGCGGCGGCTGCGGGCGGTCGCGGGCACCGACTTCGGCGTGCGCTCGCCGCGCTGGCTGTCCCGGTTCGGTGACGCCACCCGGCAGGCCGAGCGCTATCGGATCGGCCGGGTGCTGCTCGCCGGGGACGCGGCGCACATCCACCCGCCGGTCGGCGGGCAGGGGCTCAACCTCGGTATCCAGGACGCGTTCAACCTCGGCTGGAAACTGGCCGCAGAGGTGGACGGCTGGGCACCGGAGGGGCTGCTGGACAGCTACCACGCCGAACGGCACCCCGTGGGCGCCGACGTGCTGGACAACACCCGCGCGCAGACGGAGCTGATGTCCACCGAACCGGGCCCCCGGGCGGTGCGTCGGCTGCTGTCGGAGCTGATGGACTTCGAGGAGGTGAACCGGTACCTCGTCGAGAGGATCACCGCGATCGCGGTCAGGTACGACTTCGGTGCGGGACACGCGCTGCTCGGCGCGCGGATGCGCGACATCGCCCTGGAGCGGGGCCGCCTCTACGAGCTGACACGCGGCGGGCGCGGCCTGCTGCTCGACCAGACCGGACGGCTCTCCGCGGCGGGCTGGGCGGACCGGGTCGACCACGTCGTCGACACCAGCGCGGAACTGGACGCGCCCGCGGTGCTGCTGCGGCCGGACGGCCACGTGGCGTGGGCCGGTGACGACCAGGGGGAACTGCTCGAACAGCTCCCCCGGTGGTTCGGCGCCGCCGTCGACTGACACCGTGGGCGGCCCGCCCTCAGCCCACGGCGGCGGACTGGTGGCGGGCGAGTTGGGCGTGCAGTTGGGCCAGCGCGTAGCTGGTGACCTTGTCGCCGTCGGTGGCCTTGGAACCCATCTGCCTGCGCACCCACAGCAGGGCGTCGGAGGTCTCCTGGCCGTAGACGCCGTCGACCCCGTACTCGGGCAGGCTGGCGCCCGCGTACGTGAGCATCTGCTGGAGCAGGGTGACCCGGCTGCCGCTGTCACCGACCTTGAGTCCGAGCATCTCGTCTCCCGTTCCTGAGGGGGCCCCGGGGGCCTGGGTGAAGGTGCCGTCCTCGACCAGGGCGTAGAGCTCCGAGCCGGGGCACGAGGTGGATACGAAGTCGCGGTGGCCGAGCACGGTCCCGGACACGCCGTGCTCGGCCGTGAGCCAGGCGCGGAGCCGCCGCACCCCGTCGATCTGCGCCGGGGTGGGCCTCTCACCGTCGCCGATCATCAGGGACACGCTGTAGTAGCTGGCGTTCCCGGCGGTGGTGCCCTGGGCGGCCTGGTAGCGGTACAGCCCCCGGCCCTCGAAGACGTGGCCCTCGACCGAGACGCCGAAGCTGTACCCGATGTCGGCCCACCCGCGGCCGGACACGTGGTGGTCGCGGGTGTTCTTCCAGTAGGAGACGCACTCGGCGTGGTCGTCGAGGTGGGTCGCGGCGCCGTTGTAGTGGACGACGAGCCCGGACCCCGGGTCGGCGTGGGCGGCGGGGGAGGACGCGGACCAGCCGAAGTAGGTCCGCCGATAGTCGATCACGGGTGGCCTCCTGCGGGTTGGGAGGGACTCGCCGAGACGGGCCTCTACGCTGGATTACCGCCTGTTACCGATTGTGTGCGCGATCGGCCGAGAACGCCAGCCCCAGCGGGACGAATCTCGGCTGTTCACGCCATCGCGCCGTCCCCGTGCGCCTCCGTGCTCCGTCCCGCGCGGTGGAGGTCGCGGCCTACCGGGAGCCGTCCGGGGCGGCGAGGTTCGGGAGGGGCACCGTGAGCGGGAACCGCGGGTCCGCCCGTCGCAGCGCGTCGGCCGCCCGCCGGAGGTCGGTGACCAGGTCGACCTCCGCCACGAGCAGCCGCCAGGCCGTGGCGATCAGCCGGGCCGTCCCGGGCGGATCCGTCGCGTCGGCCCGCGCGGGGTTCTCGGCCGGATCCGCCTCGGCGTCCAGGAGCACCGTCCACCGCCCGTCGGCGGTCGCGACCGGGGTCAGCCGGAACACCGTCCTCCCGGCCGGGCGGGACACGCGGATCGAGACGGGGGCGGGGCCGGGTTCGCCCCGCAGCCGCGCCGCCCAGCGGTCGGCGTCCACCGTCACGCTCCTGGTCTCCACCTCCCTGTCGCCGGACAGCACGCTGCCCACGAGTCCCAGCCAGGAGAACCCGCGTGGGGTGCGGCGCAGCTCGATCCCCACGGTGTGCGCCCAGTCGCCGTCGAGGAGGGCGACCGTCAGCCAGCTCGTCCCGACCCGGTCCCACGCGTGCACGGTCACCTCGACGTGCGGCTCCTCCTCCGGGCGGTCCTCCCCGTCCGGCCGTCCGACCTCCGGGAGCCGGACGCGGTACACGGCGCCGGGGAGGAGGTGCTCGCCGTGGACCAGTCGCACGACGGCCTCGGCCTCCCCCGCCCGCGCGGCCTCGCCCCGGCGGGCCCCGACCACCCCGGCGATCCCCAGGTCGGCGAACTCCGCCAGCGGCGGCAGCAGCACACGACCGCACTCCACCCGCAGGCTCGCCAGGACATCGTGCAGGGCGGCGGTGAGCTCGGCCAGCCGGGCCTCGGACACGGCGGGGACGACGAACTCCTGGCGCGCGTTCGGCATGGGGGCTCCGAGCGTCGGACCGATGGGATACCGGTTTCGACGCGCCCGGCCCCGTCGTGGTTCACCCCGGGGCGTCCCGGGGAAAGGGGCGTGCCCCCGCCCGGAAGTCGGGGGCGGGGGCACGCGGACCGTGGGACGGCGGGGTCAGAGCCGCTCCCACGCCTCCGTGAGGACCTTGCGCAGGATGCGCTCCATCTCCTCGAAGTGCTCCGGGCCGCAGGTCAGCGGCGGCGAGAGCTGGACGACGGGCTCACCGCGGTCGTCGGCGCGGCAGACCAGACCGGCCTCGAACAGGGCCTGGGAGAGGAAGCCCTTGAGCAGTCGGGTCGACTCCTCGGCGGTGAAGACCTCCTTGGTCTCCTTGTCCTTCACCAGCTCGATGCCGTAGAAGAACCCGTCTCCGCGCACGTCGCCGACGATCGGCAGGTCGAGCAGCTTCTCCAGCGTCGCGCGGAACACCGGGGCGTTCTTGCGGACGTTGTCGAGGATGCCCTCCTTCTCGAACAGGTCGATGTTGGCCAACGCGGCGGCCGCGGCGACCGGGTGCCCGGCGAACGTGATGCCGTGCAGGAAGACGTTGCCCTCCTCCTTGAACGGCTCCATCAGGCGCTCGCGGGCGATCACACCGCCCAGCGGGACGTAACCGCTGGTGGCGCCCTTGGCGAAGGTGATCATGTCCGGCACGTAGCCGTACTTGGTGGCGCCGAAGTACTCACCGAGGCGGCCGAAGGCGCAGATGACCTCGTCGGAGACCATGAGCACGCCGTAGCGGTCACAGATCTCGCGGACGCGCTGGAGGTAGCCGGGCGGCGGCGGGAAGCAGCCGCCGGAGTTCTGCACCGGCTCCACGAAGACCGCGGCGATGGTGTCCGGGTCGTTCTGGAGGATCGCGTCCTCGATCTGGTCGGCGGCCCAGCGGCCGAAGGCCTCGGGGTCGTCCCCGTGGACCGGGGCGCGGTAGAAGTCGGTGTTGGGCACCTGGATGGTGCTCGGCACCAGCGGCTCGAACTGGGTCTTGATGCCCTGGAGGCCGGTGATGGACAGCGCGCCGAGGCTGCTGCCGTGGTAGGCGATCTTCCGGCTGATCACCTTGTGCCGGAGCGGCTCGCCGATCGCCTTGAAGTACTGGCGGGCGAGCTTCCAGGCGGACTCGACGGCCTCGGAACCGCTGGTGGTGAAGAACACGCGGTTCAGGTCGCCGGGGGCGAGGTCGGCGATCCGCGCGGCCAGCTCGGCGGCCTTGGGGTGGGCGTAGGTCCAGATGGGGAAGTACGCGAGCTCCTTCGCCTGCTCGGCGATGGCGTCGGCGATCTCCGTGCGGCCGTGCCCGGCCTGGGAGACGAACAGCCCCGCGAGGCCGTCCAGGTACTTCTTGCCGTTCGAGTCGTAGACGTGGACGCCCTCACCGCGGGTGATGACGGGGACGTCGGCGTCGTCGTAGGCGGCCATCTCCGTGAAGTGCATCCACAGATGGTCCTTGGCGGCCCGCTGAACGTCCTGCGGGCTCAGGCTCGCTGCCACTTGGTGCTCCCATGATCGCTGGGTAGGTGCGGGGACCGTGTGGAAGGTCGGTCGACCCGTGGGTCCCTGCATGGACCCGCTATAGAAATAGTGGCACTAAGACTGATCTTGTCAAGTATCCGTCGCGAAACCGAACCTTTACAACGGAATCACTTGAACTTCTGCTGCGCTGATGGCAACGTGATCCAAGACACGGAAAAACGCGCGCGACGTGCCTGACCAGCCAAGGGAGCAGACGTGACACAGGGCAACGACCTGGAGCACCTCCGGAACTTCGTCGACGGCAAGTACGTCGACACCATCGACGGGATCCGCAGCGACATCGTCGACCCGGCCACGGGCAAGGTCTTCGCCACGGCTCCCGTCTCCTCCGCCGCCGACGTCGACCACGCCTTCCAGGTCGCCCGGCGCGCCTTCGAGGACGGGTGGCGCGACACCACCCCGGCCGAGCGGCAGATCGCCCTCAACCGGTTCGCCGACGCGGTCGAGGCCCGCGCGGACGAACTGGTCGCGGCCGAGGTGCGCAACTGCGGCAAGCCCGTCGCACTGACCAAGAGCGAGGAGATCGCCCAGGTCCTGGACGCGCTCCGGTTCTTCGCCGGGGCCGCGCGCAACCTGGAGGGCCGCGCCGCGGGCGAGTACATGGCAGACCACACCTCGTGGATCCGCCGCGAACCCATCGGCGTCGTCGGCCAGATCTCGCCGTGGAACTACCCGATGGCGATGGCCGCCTGGAAGATCGGCCCCGCGCTGGCGGCGGGCAACACCATCGTGCTCAAGCCCTCGGACACCACGCCGGTCTCCACGCTGCTGCTCGCCGAGATCGCCGCCGAGTTCCTCCCCGCGGGCGTGTTCAACGTGATCTGCGGCGACCGCGACACCGGACGCGCGCTCGTCGATCACAAGATCCCCCAGCTGATCTCGCTGACCGGCTCCACCCGCGCCGGGTTCGAGGTCGCGCAGGCCGGTTCCCGCGACCTCAAGCGCCTCCACCTGGAGCTGGGCGGCAAGGCGCCGGTCATCGTCTTCGACGACGCCGACATCGAGCGCACCGCCGCCGGGATCGCCGAGGCCGGGTTCTTCAACGCGGGCCAGGACTGCACCGCCGCCACCCGCGTCCTCGCCGCGCCGGGCGTCCACGACGACCTGGCCGCCGCCCTCGCCGAGCAGGCCCGCGGCACCGTGACCGGTCCGCCGAGCAACGCCGACGCCCTGTTCGGCCCGGTCAACAACGCCAACCAGCTCGCCCGGGTCAGCGGCTTCCTGGAGCGCACCCCCGACCACGCGGAGATCCTCGCCGGCGGCGAGCGGGTCGGCGACGAGGGCTTCTTCTACGCCCCGACCGTCGTCTCCGGCCTCCGGCAGGGCGACGAGCTGGTGACCGACGAGATCTTCGGCCCGGTCATCACCGTGCAGCGGTTCACCGACGAGGACACCGCCGTGGCCTGGGCCAACTCCGTCGAGTACGGCCTGGCCTCCAGCGTCTGGACCAGGGACCACGCCCGGGCGCTGCGCGTCTCGCGCCGCCTGGACTTCGGCTGCGTGTGGATCAACACCCACATCCCGATCACCGCGGAGATGCCGCACGGCGGCTTCAAGCACTCCGGATACGGCAAGGACCTGTCGATGTACTCCTTCGACGAGTACACGCGGATCAAGCACGTCATGAGCTACATCGGTGACTGACGCCGAACCCGACCCGGCGGCCGCCCCGGACCGCGACCCCGCGGCCGGGCGGCCCGACCGGCATCCCCTTGGAACGCGAGCTGATAGGAACCACCCCGCCATGGCAACCACCACCACCACGTCCGCCCCGGAGGCGGCGGCCGAGCCCCCGACCCGGACGGGGGAACCCGCCATCAGCCTGGAGGGCGTGACCAAGTCCTTCCGTTCGGGCTCGGAGACGGTCACGGCCGTGGCCGGGGTCGACCTGACCATCGGCGCGGGGGAGTTCTTCTCACTGCTCGGCCCCTCGGGGTGCGGCAAGACCACGACCATGCGCATGATCGCCGGGTTCGAGGAACCGACCTCCGGCACCGTCCGGCTCGACGGCCGCGACGTCACCGGGATCCCGGCCAACCACCGCGACGTCAACATGGTCTTCCAGAGCTACGCGCTCTTCCCGCACATGAGCGTCGCCGACAACGTCGCCTTCGGGCTCCGGCGACGCGGTGTCGCCAAGGCCGAGATCCGCACCCGCGTCGCGGAGATGCTCGACCTCGTCGAGCTGGGCCACCGGGCCAAGCACCGGCCCTCCCAGCTCTCCGGCGGCCAGCAGCAGCGGGTCGCGCTGGCCCGGGCCCTGGTCAACCAGCCCGGAGCGCTCCTGCTCGACGAGCCCCTGGGCGCTCTGGACCTCAAGCTCCGCCAGTCCATGCAGGTCGAACTCAAGCGCATCCAGCGCGAGGTCGGCATCACCTTCGTCTACGTCACCCACGACCAGGGCGAGGCGCTGACCATGTCGGACCGGATCGCGGTGATGAACCACGGCCGGGTCGAGCAACTGGGCACGCCCGCGGAGATCTACGAGCACCCGGCCACCCGCTTCGTCGCCGACTTCATCGGGACCAGCAACCTGCTCACGGGCGTGGTCCGGGACCGGTCCGAGGGGGGACCCTGGCGGGTCGAGGTCGGCGAGGGCGCCACCGCCCTGGCCGCCGAACTGCCCGACGGCGCCGAGGCGGGCGGCGAGGTCCACCTGACCGTCCGCCCGGAGAAGGTCCACATCGGCACGGCCGAGCCCGAGGGAACGGTCAGCCGCGTGCCCGGGACGGTCACCGAGACCGTCTACCTCGGTTCGGCCACGCACTACCAGGTCGACATCGGATCCGACCAGCAGGTCACGGTCTTCCAGCAGAACGCCTCGGGGGCGGGCCTGGTCGCCGAACGGGGTGAACGGGTGTGGCTGTCCTGGCCGCCCGAGCACTCCTACGCGCTGTCCGACTGACCCGACCACCGCCGGGTCCCGCGGACAGCGCTCCGGACCGGCCCGGTCACCACAGCCGCATCCCCCGACCAGAAGCAGGGAATACCGACATGAACCACCGTCCTCGCCCGCACCTGTCCCCTGAACTCCTGCGCGGACTGACCCGCCGCCGACAGCGCGGCCCGCTGTCCGTGCCCGGCATCAGCCGTCGCAGCACCCTCCAGGCGGGCGGCGTGGCCGCCGCCGCGCTCGCCCTGTCCGCCTGCGGGGTCGGCGGCCAACAGCGCGACTCCGAGTCCGTCGAGGACTACTGGGGCGGCAAGGAGCGGACCGGCTCCCTGCGGTTCGGCAACTGGCCGCTGTACATGGACTCCGAGCGCACGCAGCTCCAGCAGTTCACCGAGGCCACCGGTATCGAGGTGGACTACAAGGAGGACGTGCAGGAGGCGGCGCAGTTCTTCGGGCAGATCCAGCCCAAGCTCGCCAACGGCGACGACACCGGCTACGACCTGATGGTGCTGCCCAACGGCTTCGAGCTGGCCAAGCTCATCGAACTGGGCTACCTCGTGCAGCTGGACCACACCAGGCTGAACAACTACGCCGACTACGCGGGTGAGGTGTACAGCAACACCGCCTACGACCCCGGCAACCGGTACACGATCCCCTACACCTCGGGCATCACCGGCATCGCCTACAACCCGGACTACGTGGACCGGGAGATCACCAGCATCGCCGACCTGTGGGACCCGGCGTTCGAGGGTAAGGTCGGCATGATGTCCGACGCCCAGGAGATCGCCAACTTCGGCCTCCTCTACAACGGAGTCAACCCCGCCGACTCCACCCTGGAGGACTGGGAGGCCGCCGCCGCGGCCCTGCGCGAGCAGCGCGACGCCGGGATCGTGCGCGCCTACTACGCGCAGGACTTCATCCAGCCGCTGACCAACGGCGACCTGTGGATGACCATGGCCTGGTCGGGCGACATCTACCAGCAGAACGCCGAGGAGGGCACGAACCTCAAGTTCGTCGTCCCCGAGGAGGGCGCCACCCTCTGGACGGACTGCATGATGATCCCCTACACCTCGCAGGCGCCGGTCGACGCGATCGAGCTGATGAACTTCCTGTACGAGCCGGAGATCGCCGCCGGGCTCACCGAGTACATCGCCTACATCACACCGGTCCCCTACGTCCAGGAGGTCTTCCGGGAGTGGGCCGCCGCCGAGGGCGACTCCGAGCGGGCCGAGGCGCTCACGGACATGGCCGAGAGCTCGCTCGTCTTCCCGACCGAGGACGAGTACCAGCGGCTGCACAACTTCGTGAACCTGGCCGCCGAGGACCAGGAGCAGTTCGCCTCCCTCTTCCACGCCATCACGCAGAGCTGACCGCCATGAGTAACCGAAAGAGCACTCCCTACGTGCTGGTGCTGCCAGCCTGGGTCTGGCTGGCCATGTTCTTCGTCGTGCCCATCGGCGGGATGCTGTCGCTGTCGCTGACCACCGGAAACGTGGTCACCGGCTTCCAGCAGACCTTCGAGGTGGGCAACTACGTCGAGGCCGTCGGCACCTACTGGGAGCAGATCGTCCGCTCCCTGTTCTACGGGGGCTGCGCCACACTGCTGTGCATCGTCATCGGCTACCCGATGGCCTACTGGATCGCCTTCCGGGGCGGGGCGCACAAGTCCACGTATCTGCTGCTCATCCTGCTGCCGTTCTTCGTGTCGTTCGTGCTGCGGACCATCTCCTGGCGGTTCCTGCTCGCCGACAACGGCGTCGTGCTGGGCACCCTGAAGTCAATCGGGCTGATCCCGTCCGACGCGGCCGTCCTGAACTCCTCGCCCGCGGTGATCCTGGGCCTGGCCTACAACTTCCTGCCGTTCATGGTCCTGCCGATCTACGCCGTCCTGGAGCGCATGGACCCGCGCCTGGTGGAGGCCGCCCACGACCTGTACGCGGGCCGGGTCCAGGCGTTCCTCCGGGTGATCCTGCCGGTGTCGCTGCCCGGCGTGTTCGCCGGTGTGCTGATGACCTTCATCCCGACCAGCTCCGACTACGTGAACTCGTCGGTCCTGGGCGGCACGCACAACACGATGATCGGCAACGTCATCCAGACCCAGTACCTGGTCAACAACAACTACCCGATCGCCTCGGCGATCACCTTCGTCCTCATGGGGCTCCTGCTGGCCGGCATCTTCAGCTACGCGCGGGCCCTGGGAACCGAGCGGGTCATGGAGGTGCACGCGTGAGCACCGGAGTCCACACACCCACCGAGCCCGCCCCGCGAACCCCGGAGGGCACCGGGCCCGGGCGGCGTCCCGCGCGTGCGCGGCGACGGACCGACTGGGGCCGCCTCTACACGATCGCGGTCCTGGCCTGGCTCTTCCTGCCGATCCTGTTCATGGTCGCGTTCAGCTTCAACGACCCGGCCGGACGGCACAACATCACCTGGCAGGGGTTCACCCTCCGCTGGTACCAGGACGCGCTGGCCTACCCGGACCTGAACCAGGCGATGTTCAACTCGGTGAGCATCGCGCTCCTGACCATGGTGATCTCCGGGGTGCTCGGCACCCTCCTCGGCCTGGCGCTGGGCCGGTTCACCTTCCGGGGCAAGCAGCTCACCAACCTGGTGATGTTCTCCGCGATCAGCGCGCCCGAGGTGGTCATCGGCGCCGCCCTGCTGTCCACGTTCCTCATGATGAACGTGACCACGGGCTACTGGACGACGGTGGTCTCGCACGTGATGTTCTGCGTGTCCTTCGTCGCCATCACCGTGCGGGCGCGCGTCATCACGCTGGACCCGCGTCTGGAGGAGGCCGCCCGCGACCTGGGCGCTGGACCGTTCACCACGTTCCGGCTGGTCACCCTGCCGATGCTGTTCCCGGCGGTGATGTCGGGCGGGCTGTTGGCCTTCGCGCTGTCGATCGACGACTACATCATCACCTCGTTCGTCAGCGGCGACGTGACGACCTTCCCGCTGTGGATCTGGGGCACCACGCGCGTGGGCATCCCGCCGCAGGTCAACGTCATGGGCACGCTGCTCTTCCTGGTCGGTGTCATCCTGGCCGTGGCCAACGTGATCAGCAGCCGGCGCAGACGGTGAGCGGGGCGGCGGCGCACCCGAGGGGACGCCGCCGAGCCCCGACCGACGACCCCGCACCGCGCCGCAGCCGAGGGATCCCGGATCCCGGGTGTGTCGCACGTGCGGAGGGGGAGGAGGTCCGGCACCATCCGTCCATGCCGGACCGCCTCCCCCCTTCCCCGAACGGGGGACCCGTGCCCGCCGGACGTCGGCGGACGCGGTCACGAGAAAGACGGAGTGATAACCCATGGCCGACGGAGCGACCGCGCGAGCGGAGAGGGCGCTGAGGGGCGCTCGCCCGAAGGTCTTCTGGCTGGACCCCGAGATCGAGGGCCACGACGTGCCCGAACCCGCGCCGTCCCTGACCGGTGACGTCCACGCCGACCTCGTCGTGGTCGGCGGCGGGTTCAGCGGACTGTGGACCGCGCTCATCGCCAAGGAGCGCGACCCCGGCCGCGACGTGGTGCTGGTGGAGGCGAGAACCGCCGGGTGGGCTGCCTCCGGGCGCAACGGCGGCTTCTGCGCGGCCAGCCTCACCCACGGGTACGACAACGGCGCCGAGCGCTGGCCCGAGGAGATCGGCGAGCTGGAGCGGCAGGGGCGGGCCAACCTCGACGGGATCGAGGAGGCGGTCCGGCGGTACGGGATCGAGTGCGAGTTCGAGCGCACCGGGGAGATCCTCGTGGCCACCGCGCCCTGGCAGGCGGAGGGCTTCGAGGAGTCCGCGGCGGCCATGCGCGCGCTGGGGTACGAGGCCCAGGTGTGGGACGCCGAGCGGATGCGCCGGGAGGTGGACTCGCCCACCTACGTCGGCGCGCTGTACGAGCCCGACTCGGTCGCGATGGTGCACCCGGCCAAGCTCGCGTGGGGGTTGCGGGCCGCGTGTCTGGAGCTGGGTGTGCGGATCTTCGAGAACACACCCGTGCGGGCGATCCGCTCCACGCACTCCGGACTGCGCCTGGAGACCGGCGCGGGCGCGCTGCACGCGCCGAAGGTCGCGTGGGGCACCGGGGCCTTCCCCGGCCCGCTGCGCCGCCTCAAGCACTACCTCGCCCCGGTGTACGACTACGCGCTGATGACCGAGCCGCTCAGCGATGAGCAGATGGCGTCGATCGGGTGGAAGGGCCGTCAGGGCGTGGGGGACGCGTCCAACTTCTTCCACTACTACCGGCTGACCTCGGACAACCGGATCCTGTGGGGCGGCTACGACGTCGTGCACCACTACGGAGGCAAGGTGCGTCCCGAGTACGACCAGCGGCCGGAGACCTTCCGGAAGCTGGCGGAGCACTTCTTCGAGAACTTCCCGCAGCTGGAGGGCGTGCGGTTCACGCACACCTGGGGCGGGGTGATCGACACGTGCAGCCGGTTCTCCGGGTTCTTCGGCACCGCGCACAAGGGTCGGCTGGCCTACGCGGCCGGGTACACCGGCCTCGGCGTCGGGGCGACCCGGTTCGGCGCGCAGGTGATGCTCGACAAGCTCGACGGACTGGACACCGAACGCACCCGGTTGCGGATGGTGCGGGAGAAGCCGCTGCCGTTCCCGCCGGAGCCGGTGCGGTCGCTGGGGATCGAGCTGACGTTGCGGTCGACGGCCGCCGCCGACCGCAACGGCGGCAAACGCAACCTCTGGCTGCGGACCCTGGACGCGATGGGTCTGGGTTTCGACAGCTAGGAGAGGCCGCCGGGCCCGGGGGAGTGAGGGCTCCCGGGCTCGGACGGGGGCGGCCCGGGCCGATCGTCGGCCCGGGCCGCGGCGTGTCAGGCGTCGGTCGCGGCGGCGCCGGGCCCCGCGGCCGCCCGATCCGCGGCGGGGCGCCGGTCCCGGAGACGGGCGACCAGGAGTGAGAGCGCGAACGCCACCACGCCCGCGCCCGCCGCCCACGCGGGCAGGCGCCCGGGCTCGGTGCCGGAGGAGAGCAGGGCGCTGCCGACGGCGGACCCGACCGCCGAGCCGAGGTAGACGG
The DNA here is from genome assembly GCF_003386285.1 of Nocardiopsis sp. FIRDI 009. Lineage (GTDB taxonomy): Bacteria > Actinomycetota > Actinomycetes > Streptosporangiales > Streptosporangiaceae > Nocardiopsis. The sequence goes on along the minus strand of NZ_QPNC01000035.1, from coordinate 80,051 downwards.
CGGCCATCTGGAAGGCGACGATCGACGTGGTGCGCCCGGGACGCGTGCGCGTGAGCGCGTCCTGGAGGGTCGGCACGGTCGCCCAGCCGCAGGCGCCCCACAGGACGACCGCGACGACCCACACGGCCGGGCCGTCGAGGAGGGCGAGGGCGAGGAAGGACGCGAGGAGCAGACCGGTGGTGACCGGCAGCACGCGGTGGGATCCGAGCGCGTCGATCGGGCGTCCCACCAGGGCGGAGCCCGCGACACCGCCGGCGCCCCAGGCCCAGACGAGGGCGAAGCCCCAGGCGGCCAGGCCCCGGTCCTGCGCCACGGGCACCAGGTAGGTGTAGAGCCCGAGACTGGACAGACCGGCGACGAACGCCAGGATGACCCCGGCGGCGACCTGCGGGACGGTGACCGAGGACAGGCGGGTCCCGGCGCCGCTCCCGATGGCGGGCAGGGGGCGCGAGCGGGACAGCAGGGCGAGCAGACTCACGGAGCCGACGGCCACGACCAGCCCCACGGTCCAGCGCCAGCCGACCTGGGCGCCGATGAGCATGCCCAGCGGGACCCCGGCCACGGTCCCGGCGGAGAGGCCGAAGGTCACCAGGGACATGGCGCGGCCCCGCTGTTCGGGGGCGACCGTGGCCGCCGCGGTCGCCGTGGCCACGGCGCTGAGCACACCGGCGCCGATCCCGGCGACGACGCGTGCGGCGAGGAAGGTCTCCAGGTTCGGGGAGAGCGCGGTGAGGAGGTTCCCGCCGTTGAACACCGTGAGCGCGAGCAGCAGGCCCCGGCGGGTGGACCCGGCGACCAGCGGGCCGGACAGCAGCGGTCCGGCCAGCGCGTAGGCGCCGGTGAAGGCGGTGACACCGAGCCCGATCGCGCCGACCGTGGTGGTCAGGGAGTCCGCGATCCGGGGGAGCACCCCGGCGAGCACGTAGGCGTCGACCCCGAGCGAGACGGTGGCGACGACCAGGGGCCAGAGCCGACGGATCACTTCGCGTCCTCCCCGGCCGCGGGCGCGTCGTCGGCGTCGTACCCGGCGAGCACCGTCTCGACGAGGCCGGGGAAGCGCGCGGCGAGGTCCTCGGTGCGCAGGCTGATCATGCACTTGCGCCCCTGGGCGCGCACGAACACCACCCCGGACTCCCGGAGCAGTCCCGTGTGGTGGGTCAGCGTCGAGCGCGGCAGGTCGGGGCCGAGTTCGACGCTGTCCACTTCGCCCTCGTCGGCGAGCTTGCGCACCATCGCCAGGCGGAGGGGTTCGCTGAGTGCGAAGAGCACCCGGGGCAGCGCGATGTCCTCCCGGTCGGGATGGACGTAGGTACGGGCAGGGGACATGGCGACCTCGAATCGTTCGACTATTATCGCACGATAATAGTTCGACAATAGTCGCACGATCAATGTGGGGGCGGGCACGACGGAGCGGCCCACGCGGGTCGTCTCCCGCGTGAGCCGTCGGAAAGGGGTGGGTAAGGCCGGGTAAGAGTTGTCCCGGGCGGTACGCGGGGCGGCGTGGCGTCGCCGCCGGAGAGCCGCCCCGTGTCCAGGATGGTGGTGTCTCCCCGATCCAGGTCCACCGCGTGGCCGCCCACCGGCCCGAGTTCCCAGGCCGCGCGGTGTCAGTGTGTGCGGCTCCGGAGCCCCGGCGCGGGTTCCGGAGCGGCCGGAACCTCCGCCCCGCCCCCGGTCAGTACCCGCGCCAGGCACCCCGCTGGTAGTCGATCACGCGCGGGTGCATCAGGGTGGAGCCCTCCACCCCGGGGTCGCGCCGGTCCTTGGGGAACACCAGCGCGGCGGCGAGCAGCTCCTCGTCGAGGAAGCGCAGCGGCGGCGCGTCCTCGGGCAGGGTCGGGGTCGGAGCCGCGTCCTTGGCGGCCAGGTAGAAGCCCCAGTTGCCGAACGAGGGCACGTCCACGTTGTACGGCGTCGCGGCCAGTCCGGCCTCCTCCAGGGTGTGGCCCACGCTCCAGAACGCCTCCGGGGCGAAGAACGGGGAGCCCGCCTGGACGACCAGCCGCCCGTCCTCGGCCACGGCCTCGGCGATCAGCGCGTAGAACTCCACCGAGTACAGCTTGGCGGTGCCCACGTCGTCCCCGTCCGGGAGGTCGGCGACCACCGCGTCGAACTCCCGCCCGTTCTCCTGGAGCCAGCGGAAGGCGTCGGTGTTGACGACCTCCACCCGCGGGTCCTGGAACGAGTCCCCGTTGACCCGGCGGATCACCGGGTCGGTCGACGCCAGCTCCACGACCGCCGGATCGAGGTCGACCAGGGTCACCGAGTCGACGTCGTCGTAGGCCAGGATCTCCCGCAGCGCCAGGCCGTCTCCGCCGCCCAGGACGAGGACGTCCTCGCGGGGGCCGTCCATCACCGGGTGGATCAGCGACTCGTGGTAGCGGTACTCGTCCAGGGTGGAGAACTGGAGGGACCCGTTGAGGAACATCCGCACGTCCTCGCCGTCCAGCGACCGGGTGAGCACGATCTCCTGGTACTCGGAGCGCTCGGCGTGCACGATCGGGTCGCGGTACAGCGCCTGGCGCGCGTCCACCTCGAACTGGTCGGCGTAGGCGAAGGCCAGCCCGAGCACGCCCAGGACCAGGACCAGGCCCGCGGTCAGCCCCGCGTGGGCACGGCGGCCCAGTTGGGAGCGGAACAGCCACAGCACGACGGCCACCCCCACCACGGCGTTGAGCGCGCCGACCATGACCGAGCCCTTGGGCAGGCCCAGGAGGGGGAGCAGGACGAAGGGGAAGGCGAGACCGCCGATGAGCCCGCCGACGTAGTCCGCGGCGAACAGGTCGGCGACCGCCTCGGAGGCGTCCTGCCGCCGGATGCGCTGGATCAGCGTCATCAGCAGGGGGATCTCCACGCCGATGAGCGCGCCGATCACGAACGACAGCGCCACCATCGCGGGCTGGTAGGCGGAGAACCAGGCGAAGGCCCCGTACAGCAGGAGCACCGACAACCCGCCGACCAGCGACAGCAGGCCCTCGACCACCGCGAAGGACAGCGCGGGGTTGCCCTGGAACCGCTTGGACAGCAGCGAGCCCACCCCCATGGCGAACACCATCACCGACAGGACCACGGAGGCCTGGGTGATGGTGTCGCCCAGCAGGTAGCTGCCGATCGCCACCAGCGCGAGCTCGTACACCAGGCCGCACGCGGCGCACACGAACACCGCGGTCAGCACGAGGAACCGCGCCGCGCGGGGCGGAACCGGGAGCCTGGGGGCCGGTCGGGTGGTGGTCTCGGTCAACGGGGCACGCCTCACTGTCGGAAGGGGACCGGCCGGGGTCCCGGGCCGGTCGGTGCGGTGGCCGTCGCTCCTCAGGTGAGGGCGGCCGCGACCACCAGGGCGATGGCCACGTGCGCCGTGGCGCTGACCCAGGTGGCCGGGTGCGGTTCGGGGTCGCTGATCATCCGGGCGATCTTGACCGGGGTGATGAGGTCGATCAGGAGGAAGGACACGGCCATCACGGCCAGACCGATCGCCCCGTAGACCGCGGTGGACAGCAGACCGGCGGCCAGGCCCACCTCGGACTCGCTGCTGAGGATCGCGGAGAGGACGACGATCGCCGTGCCCAGGGTGTTGGCCGAGACCAGCAGCACGGCGTTGGTGTTGCGGTCCTCCCAGATGAGCGTGTGCAGCCTGCCGGGGGTGAGGAGGTCGACCACCAGGTAGCCGACGATCAGGACGGCGATGCCCACACCGCCGTAGGCGAGGGCGGCCAGGGAGTTGAGGAGAAGGTCGTTCATGATCCTTGCCTGCGAGGTTGGGGGAAGGGGGTCGTGATGTCGTGGTAGGTGTCGTGACGTGCCTGAATGCTACTTGCCGAAGCCGGATCCGCCGCCGCGGTAGCTGCTGCCGCCACCGCTGTTGAAGATGAAGACGCCGCCTCCGCCGGAGCCGCTGGAGCCGTTCTCGCAGTCGTCATCGTCGTAGGTCGGGTCCGAGACGTAGTCGTCGTCCGGGCAGTAGTTGGTCGCGCCGTTGTCGCAGGCTGAGATCAGGACCAGGATCACGATGACGGCCGCGACGATCACCAGCACCGTGATCAGGGTGTTCCTGCCGGTGCTGTCGGAGCCGTGCGCTCCGCTGGCGTCTTTCATGTGGGGATCTCCTCATGGGTGGGGGATGGTCACGGTCGGGGGAGCCAGCGCACCTGTGGCGGGGGTGGACGTTCCGTGCCGGGCCGGCGCTCCCGGTCCGTTCCCGTGGCGCATCCGTGCGTCGGGGACGCCCGTATGCCCGAAACCGCAGGGTACCGCCCCTACTTGCCGGAGCTGGGGCCTCCGCCGCGGAAGTCGCTGCCGCCGCCGCTGTACGAGCCGCCGCTGCCACCGGAGATGAAGAGGCCGCCTCCGCCGGAGCCGCTGGAGCCGTTCTCGCAGTCGTCATCGTCGTAGTACGGGTCCGAGACGTCGTCATCGTCGGGGCAGTGCCGAGTGCTGGTGCTGCTGTTGGTACTGGTACTGCTGCTGATGCTGGAGCTGACGTCGCCGCTGTCGTTGCACGAGCCGATCAGCGCCAGGATCAGGAGGACGGCGACGATGATCACGAGCACCGTGATCACCCTGTTCCTGGCGCCGTCCTCGTCGGACTGGTGGACCTCGTCCATGGAGGGGGTCTCCTCGGGGGTGGGGGAGGGTCAGGGGATGGGGCACACGGGGAGATCCTCGGTCAGGGGGTGATGGTCGCCGCCGTCGACACCAGTTCGCCGCTCTGGGGGTAGGCGTGCCAGGTCCGCCAACCGAGGGGGGACTCGGGGGCCAGGTGCAGCGCGGTCACGGCGAGGGGGTCACCCGGGAAGGTGACGTACAGGCCGCCGGGGGAGTCGGCCACCTCCGCGCGGAGACGGTCGATCCGGCGGGACAGGCCGTTGGCGGCGAGCGTCTCGACGGTCGACGTGAAGCGGTAGTCGCCCAGCCCCCAGGAGGGCAGGACGGCGTCACCGGGCAGCCCGCCGGTGAACCCCGGCAGGCAGGCGACCGTCTCGACGAGGGGGGCGGTCCCGTTCCCGGACTCCCGCTCCACGACGACCTGGTGGGACGCTCCGAGGACCCGCAGTTGGACCCGCAGCCCCGGGCGCTCGACGGTGCGGGCGGCCAGCGGCTCGACCAGGGGGTGGTTCAGAGTCCACACCAGGTCCTCGGCCCGGGTGTCGACGAAGGGCGTGCTGATGCTCGCGCGCACGTGCCGATCAGCTCCCGGGGTAGATCGTGAAGCTGCCGGGGAGGATCTTCTGGCCGGTCGCGACCTCCCAGCCGCCGTGGTCGAACCGCTCGAAGGACAGCAGTCGGCCGTCGGCGGACTCGTAGTCGGCGTAGTCCAGGCCGCCCTGGGCCCGCAGCCCCGTGGTGCCCTCGGAGCGGTAGGAGCCGCTGCCCCTCTCCTCCAACCGGTAGGTGACGCCCTCGAACTCCAGGGTCTTGGCGTGCGGGGTCAGTTCGGTGTCGGGGCGGGCGGTCCACAGGACCAGCTCCAGGTCGGGGTCCTCCTCCACGGAGAGCCAGCGCTTGCCGCCGTCGACCTCCAGGAAGTGCTCGGACCAGGTGAAGCCGCCCTCGGACAGCCGCAGGGAGCCGCGGATCCAGGTGCGCTCGTGGCCCCAGTCGAGCATGTCGCCCGCCTTGAGCGTTCGGGGGTCGCCGGTGGTGTCGCCCTCGGGGGCGAAGGGGTCCCGGGGCGTGGGCTGCGCGGACTTCATCGTCGATTCCTTCCCGCGTGAGCGGTTCGACCCGATCACGACGGCGATCAGGATGCCGATGACGATCACCAGGAGCAGCAGTAGGAGTGCGGTGGTCAAGGTTCCTCGCTTGGCTGTGGGGTGGAACTGGTGCCGACGGCGCCCGTGGGCGTCCCTCCTCTGACGTGCCCGGGCGCCGCACGGTTTCGTCCCTGGCCGGAAACGGTCAGGCGGAGCGGCCGTCCGGCGGGGAACCGCGCGGACGGCCGGGCTGTGCGGGGTTGTGACGTGGGCAGGCTACCGGGAGCGGTGGGGGTCGCCGGTCTCGACCGGCAGGCTGTCGTCGGCGCCCCAGCGGCTCCACGAACCGGGGTAGAGCCGCGTGCGCGTGTACCCGGCGTGCTCCAGCGCCAGGAGGTCGTGGCAGGCGGTCACCCCGGAGCCGCAGTAGGCGGTCACGGTGGTGGCGGAGTCCGCCCCGAGCGCGGCGAAGCGCTCGCGCAGGACCTCGGGTGCGGCCAGGCGGCCGTCGTCGTCCAGGTTGGCGGGCCACTCGGCGCTCCGCGCGCCGGGCACGTGGCCGGGACGGGCGTCCACGGGGGCGGGCGCCTCTCCGGTGTAGCGGCCGTACACGCGGGCGTCCAGGATCAGGTGGGCGGGGTCGTCGGTCTGGGCGGAGAGCGTGGGCGTGTGCACGACGCGGTCGGCGGGCCAGGCGCGCGCGGTGCGGTGGACGGGCTCGGGCGTCACCTGGCCCTTCTCCAGCTCGCCCGTCCAGGTCCGCAGACCGCCGTCGAGGAAGGCGGCGGGGGTGCCCAGGACGCGCAGCATCCACACGAGGCGGGCGGCGACGGAACCGTTCGCGTCGTCGTAGACCACGACGGCGGCGTCGTCGCCGATGCCCAGGCGCCCGAGCGCGGCGGCGAAGTCGGTCGGAGAGGGCAGCGGGTGGCGCCCGCCCTCGGGGCTGGCCGGGGCGGCCAGGTCGGTGTCGACGTCGGTGAACACGGCGCCGGGCAGGTGACCGGAGAGGTAGGCCTCGTGCCCGGATCGGCCGTCGAGGTACCAGCGGGAGTCGACGACGACCACGTCGTCGAGGTGGTCGCGGAGCCACTCGGCGGACACGGCCACGGGGAGGGTCAAGGGTTCGGACATGGCCGCCAGCCTAGATCGTGGCGGGGAACGACACGCGGCCGCCTCGCTGGAGAGCCGGCCCGGTCAGCGGTGGTCCGCCCGGTGCACGCGCAGGATCCACCACAGTCCGAGGACGGGCAGGACCAGGGGGACGAACCCGTAGCCGGAGCCGAACCGGGACCACACGGTGTCGTCGGGCAGCAGGCCCGGGACGAACACGCTGAGCGCGCCGACCGTGAGCACGCCGACCAGTTCGACGCCGCACGAGACCAGCGCGACCGTGCGGGAGGTACGTCCGGCCCGGGCCAGGCAGACGGCGGCGACCAGGTAGATCAGGCCCGCGGCCACGGACAGGCCGTACGCCAGCGGGGCCTCGTCGAACCTGGTGGCCAGCTGGTAGGAGCCGCGCGCGGTGGCGGCCAGGGTGAACACGGAGTACACCGCGACCAGGAGCCGTCCGGGGCCGGTGCGCAGGGTCGTGTCGGCGGGCGTCGCGGTGTCAGACAACGGGGTTCCAGAGCTGTTCGAGGCGGACCAGGAGGACCGGGAGCACCAGGCAGGCGAAGGCGATGACGGCCGGGCCCCACTTGCTGCGCTCCATGAACCCCCACACCGCGCAGGCGGGCGGGAGGAGGACCACGGTGGCCAGATAGGACACGAACATCACCGTCTCGGCGGGGCGGTCGCCCCCGATCATCGCCACGGCCGAGACGACCGCCTGTCCGATCACCAGGAGCCACAGGACACCCATGCCGACCAGGTGCGGGACGGTCATCGGTCGGTCGCGGAAGGTCGAGACGAGGCACCACCCGGCCATCGCCAGCGACGCCATCTGAATCGTCATGGTCAGCCAGTCGACCACGGCGCCTCCGCTCACGCTCGCTTCCTGACGTCCGCCCATGTCAGCGGTCCGCCGTCAACGACACAGCGTAGTACTGGCGTGCGACCGCATCGGACCGGCCCCGGGATCAGCCGGAGGGCCGCCGGGACGGCGGGTGCGGGCCAGGGGAACCGGGTGATGACGCTCTGACGCCATGTTGGATATCGTCCTTGTCGGCGCCGTCCTCCCCTGGATACGCGGCCCAGCGCGGCACACCCGCTCCGCCGCCTGTTCACGCCCCAAACCCCCACATCGGAGCGCTCTCATGTCCTACCCTGAGTACCCGCCGAATCCCCAGTACGGTTCTCCGTCCAGCCGACCAGCCAGGCAGGGCATGTCCATCGGAGGTAGGATCGCACTCAGCGCCGGCGGCATCCTCGCGTTCATCATCATCGTGGTGCTCCTCATCGCGATCGTGAACGCCGTTACCGGTGGCGGCGGTGGCGACACCGCGTCAACCCAGCAGCCCGGCCAGACGGACCAGGCCGACCAGGGTCAGGGGCAGAGCACGGCGGAGCCCGACACCGAGGACACCGCGGAACCCGGCGCGGGTGGGTCGGAAGAGGCCGCGGAGGGCGACGGCGACATCGTCATGACGGCCACGAACGCGGGCACCGCAGACGACATCCTGGACAGCACCGTCTACACGGTGGTGGACGTCGAGATCGTCAACAACTCCGACGAGCCGATCGACATCAACCCCATGTACTTCACCCTGATCCTGGACGACGGCCTGACCGTGAGCGCGATGGACAACTACACCGCCGACATCGACTCCTTCGGCATGGTGACGGTGCGGCCCGGGAACAGGGCCTCGGGACAGCTCGCCGCCGAGGGCGAGGTCACCATCGCCCAGGTGGAGTTCAGCGAGTTGTACGGGATGGGAGGGGACCCGATCATCGCCGACGTCGAGTGACCTCGTGCGTCGGGGCCCGAGCCGTTCCGGGAACGGCCGCGGGTGTGGCGGACCCGGCGCGCCGGGTTCCCCGTGCGGCACGATGGGGACGATCCGGCCCCCGGGAACCGTGCCCCGGCGGGCGATCCACACCAGGAGGTGACCCCCGTGCGCTCCGCACACACCGTCAGCGCCGTCCGTGAGGCCGAGCAGGCGCTCATGGCCCGTCTTCCCGAGGGCGCGCTCATGCGCCGCGCCGCGACCGGGCTCGCCGCGGAGTGCGCCCGTCTGCTGCCCCGTGTGTACGGGTCGCGTGTGGTGCTGCTGGTCGGCACCGGGGACAACGGCGGTGACGCGCTCTACGCCGGGGCCGCGCTGGCCGCGCGCGGGGCGTCCGTGCGCGCCCTGCTCGCCGGGCCGCGCGCCCACGAGGGCGGACTGGCGGCCCTGCGCGCGGCGGGCGGCAGGGTCCGGAGCTTCGAGAGCGACCCCGGCGACGGCGCGGAGCTGTTCGACGCCGATCTCGTGGTCGACGGCCTGTTGGGGATCGGAGGGCGCGGCGGACTGCGTGAACCGTACGCGACGCTGGCCGTGCTCGCCGAGAACTCCCCCGCCACCGTCGTCGCCGTCGACCTGCCCAGCGGGGTGGCCGCCGACACCGGCGAGGTGCCCGGCCACGCCGTGCGCGCCGACGTCACCGTCACCTTCGGCGCCCTCAAACCGGGGCTGCGCGTCGACCCGGGCGCCGACCGGGCCGGGCGGGTGCACCTCGTCGACATCGGCCTCACCCCCGAGCTGGGCGGACCCGCACTGGTCGAACCGGGCCCCGGGGACGTCGCCCCGCTCCTGCCCAGGCCGAGCACGGACTCCGACAAGTACCGCCGAGGGCTGCTCGCCGTCCGCGCGGGTTCCGAGCACTACCGGGGCGCCGCCGTCCTGACCGTGGGCGGGGCCCTGCGCACGGGGGTGGGGATGGTGCGGTACGGGGGCGCGGGCGCCGCCGTCGACCAGGTGCTCGCCCGTTGGCCGGAGACGGTCGCCGTCGACCTCGACCCCCTGTCCAGCACCCGCCTCGACCCCGGGCGCGTGGCCGCCGTCGTCATCGGGCCCGGCCGCGGCACGCACCGGGCCAACGCCGACGAACTGCACGCGGTCCTGGAGAGCGACCGCCCCCTGCTGATCGACGCCGACGCGCTGACCCTGCTCAGCGGCGAGGGCGGCGCGCCGTTGGCGCGGATCCTGCGGGAGCGCTCCGCGCACACGCTGTTGACCCCGCACGCCGGTGAGCTCGCCCGGCTCCTGCCCGGCAGCGAGCGGGCCGACATCGAGGCACGCCGCCTGGAGCACGTGCGGCGGGCCGCCGAGGAGTACGACTGCACGGTCCTGCTCAAGGGGTCGACCACGCTGGTGGCCCAGCCCGGCCTCCCCGTGCTGGCCAACCCGACGGGCACCCCGCTGCTGGCCGCGGCCGGCTCCGGCGACGTGCTGGCGGGGGCGGTCGGCGCGCTGCTGGCCGGGGGGCTGCCCGCCTACGAAGCCGCGATGTGCGGGGCGTACCTGCACGGACGCGCGGCCGTCCTGGCCCGGGGCGGGGCGCCGATCAGCGCGTCGGACCTGTTGGAGGGGCTGCCGATGGCCATCGCGGAGGCGGGGCGGTTCGCCTGAGACGGTGGGTCGGCTGCGGGCCCGGTGCCCGGTCCGCGCCCGGCGGCCCGCCCCGGGCCTCCGGTGGACCGGAGCGGGCCCGGGACGGTTCAGCCCCTGCGGGCCCGGTCGAGTCCGCGCTGCACGATGTCGGTGATGAAGTAGTCGCCGGGGTCGCGCTCGTCGCGCAGCACGTGGACGGTGGAGTCGTCCACCCACAGGAACTCGGTGTGCTTGTCGGGCTCCAGACGCGGAGCGGACAGGTCGCCCGCCACCCGGACCAGGTAGTCGACCTCGCGGCGCGTGACGCCGTCGCCGGGGTCCCAGTCGAGGGAGAACAGCTCGGCGAGCACCCCGGTCAGGCGCCAGCCGGTCTCCTCCTCGACCTCGCGGGCCAGCCCCTCCAGCATGGTCTCGCCCGGTTCGACATGGCCGCCGACGATGTCCCAGCAGTGCGGGAACACCTTGCGGGTGGGGGAGCGGCGCTGGGCGAACACCCGGCCCGAGGGGGCGGCGATCACCGCGCCCGCGACCCAGGTCCGCCCGTCGGACGTGTCCGGGAACTCGATCCCCGGCGCCACCTCGATACCGTTCACGCGTCCTCCTCGGCGTCCTCGCTGTCGACCGGCAAGCCTACGTCGCCGCCGCGCCCGCCGCGCCGGGGCAGCCGGAGGGTGAGCAGTCTGGCGCGCGGGGCGAGCTGTCCGGCCAGGTCGAACACCGCCTCGGTGCGGGAGTGGTCCTCGTCCAGGACCGAGAACAGGTTCACCCCGAGGTAGAAGGTGAGCGCCCCGTAGGCCACCTCCCGGGCGGGCACCAGTCTGGCCAGCGGCGACCCCCCGAGCACCCGTTCCCACTCCTGCTCGATGAAGGCGATCCAGGGTTCGGCGCGCTCCTTGATCTCCCGGCGCAGCTCCGGCTTGGTGACGGCGGCCGCCACCAGCTCGGAGAACTCGGTAATGTAGCCGCGTTCCAGGTCGGTGCGGTAGATCCGGGTCGCCGCCGCCACCAGCTCCTCCAGGGTGCGCGCGGGGGCGGTCAGTTCGCGGTACATGGCCAGCCGCTCGGCGCTCGACCGGTCCAGCGCGGCGAGCAGCAGCTGGTCGACCCCGCCGAAGTGGTAGAAGACCAGCGCCGAGTTGGCCTCCGCGCGGGCCGCGATCGCCCGCGCCGAGGCCCCCGCGTACCCCTCCTCGCGCAGGACCTCGCCGGCCGCGGCCAGGAGCCGCTCCTTGGTCTCCTCGCTCGTCCTGCGTCCGCCGCCGCCCTTGGCCATGACCCTCCTTGCGATCCGCGATGGATTCATCATACGGTTTAATCGAGTGATTAAAACGAGTGGTTTAACCATGTGTCGCAAACGAGGAATCGAGCCTTCCGTGTCCGAGGAACCCCACCGCCCCCCGTCCTCCGCACGCGCCCGGCTGGCGCTGCTGCTCCTGGTGCTCTTCGCCCTCCTGCTCCTCCTGCGCGTCACCCACTGGGGGCGCCTGGACCAGACCGCGCTGTTCTACGTCGGCCTCCCCGCCGTCATCGCCCTGCTGGTCGTGTGCACCGCCCGACCGCGCACGGCGGTCGGCGTCGCGATGGCGACCACCACCGTCCTGCTGGCGCTGTCCGGTCCGCTGCTCGGCGAGGGCCTGGTGTGCCTGGTCATCGCCGCGCCGCTGATCTACGGCGTCGTCGCGCTCGTCGCCTGGGTGTGCGTGACGATCCGACGCGACGGCCCCGGGGCCCGGCACGCCCTGTTCGCGGTACCGCTGCTCCTCGGCCTGGCACTGGAGGGTGTGGGCGGGGTCAGCCTTCTGCCCACCGACGACCGCGGTGCGGGCCAGGTCCTGGTCGACGCGGCCCCCGAGGAGGTCGCCGCCGCCCTCGCGGCACCCCCCGACTACGCCTCCCCGGACGCCTTCCTCCTGCGCGTGGTCCCCTTCCCCGAACCGGTCGAGGCGGAGGGGGAGGGGCTGGCGGTCGGCGACACCCGGACCGTCACCTTCACCCGGGCGCGGTCGCTGCGGCCCGGCGCCGACGTCGTCGACCAGCACATGGAGCTGGTGGTCGTCGAGAGCGAGGTGCGGTCCGACGGCGGACGCGTCGTCTTCGAGGTGACCGCCGACACCGCGTTCGCCCGGTGGATGGACATGCGCCGGGCCGAGGCGGTGTGGACGGCGGAGGGTGACCGGACCCGGCTGAGCTGGGCGATCGACTTCGAGCGCACCTACGAGCCCTCGTGGTACTTCGGGCCGCTCCAGTCCTACACGACCGACCTGGCCGCCGCCTACCTCGCCGACACCTTCGCCGCCGCCGCGACGGAGGGGCAGCGGTGAACCCCGAACTCCACGCCGGGCTCGTCCGGGGCCTCGGCCTCCTCGTCCCCCTGCTGCTGTTCACCGGGCTGTGCCTGTGGCGCGCGCCCCGCCAGCGCGAGATCGCCGCGATCATCGTGGCCGGCGCCTGGTCCCTGCTCACCCTCATCCCACTCAACCTGTACGCCCTGCACGCGGGCTGGTGGACCTTCCACACCGACGGGGCCGAGTGGCGCGGCGTCCCCCTCGACCTCCTGCTCGCCTGGGCGGTGCTGTGGGGCGCGCTGCCCGCCCTGCTGCTGCGCCTGCTGCCCGTCCCGCTCCTGGCCGGGCTGCTGGTCTGGATCGACGTGATCCTCATGCCGCTGGCCGACCCGGTCATCGAGCTGGGCCCCCTGTGGCTGGCCGGGGAGCTGACCGGCGCCACCGTGACCCTCATCCCGGCGCTCCTGCTCGCCTACTGGACCCGGAACGGCCAGCTGGTCCACGCCCGCGCGTGGACCCAGGCCACCCTGGCGGGCGGGCTCATGGTGGGGCTGCCGATCCTCGTGCTGGGGCCGGTGCCCCCGTCCGGCCCGGAGACTGCGGCCGGAGTCCAACTCCTCCTCCTGGCCGGGCTGCCCGGCCTCGCCGCCGCGCGCGAGTTCGCCCGGGTGGGCGGCGGCACCCCGCTCCCGTACGACCCCCCGGAACGCCTGGTCACCAGCGGCCCCTACGCCTTCGTGCGCAACCCCATGCAGACGTCGCTGGTCGCGGTGTACCTCCTCCTCGCCGTCCTGCTGCGGGAACCCCTCGCCCTGTTCCTGGCGGTGTCGGCGGCGGTCTACTCCGTCGGGCTGGCCGACTGGCACGAGAGCGCCCAGCTGCGCGAACGGTTCGGGCGGGACTGGACCGCCTACCGGTCGGGGGTGCGGCCCTGGCTGCCCCGGTGGCGACCGTGGCCCGGACGGAGCAGGGGCGTGCTCCACGTCGACGCGAACTGCCCGCTGTGCCTGACCCTCGCCCGCTGGTTCACCGTCCGCACGCCGACCGCCCTCGACATCCGCCCCGCCGCCGAGCACCCCGACGTGCTGTACCGCCTCACCTACGAGACCCCGGACGGGCTGCGCTGGAGCGGGGTCTCCGCGTTGGCCAGGGCGCTGGAGCACCTCAACCTCGGGTGGGCGCTCACGGGATGGGCCCTGGACCTGCCCGGCCTGCGGCACCTCGTCCAGTTGTGCGGGGACGCCTTCGGCGCCGGACCGCACCCGGCCCGCGCCCCGCGTGCCGACCGGGACGGGCCCGGGGTGCCCGCCCCGGCCTGAACCGTTCGGACCGGCGCGGGTCGCGCCGGTGTTCCCGGTGGTGAGAGGCCGCGTGACGCGCCCCACGCGCCGCGCCGTTATGCTCGGTCCGGGCCGCCCCGCCCCACGGGGGCCGGCCCGGACCGCCCCCCGGCACGGCACGAGGACACCCATGGAAGAACAGGCCATGCTCGCGCGCGACCTCGTTCTGCGCGTCTGTGCCGGGCCCACCGAGTTCGACCCCCACTGGATCAGGGACAGAGGCAAGGTCACGACCCCGTTCGTCGTGCCCCGCGACCGCAACCTCATCCACGCGATCGTCGCCGCGGGCCGCGCCGTGGGCGTGTCCCGGCTCCTGGTCTGCCGCACCCGGGCCGAGTTCTCCTACGAACCGGTCACCGAGGTCCCCCTCGACACCGACACCCTCATCGACCTCATCCGCGGCTGGGGACCCCACCCCACCGACTTCCTCGTCTGCGTGGAGGACTTCTCCGCCGCCGTCCTGGTCGCGGCCGACGAACTCACCGTCGCCGCGGGCCCCGCCGACTTCGTCCGCGAACTCGTGGGCGCCGACATCCCCCAGGCCCGTGCCGCCTTCGCCGCCCGCGCGCGGGCCGACGGCGGCGGCCCGCTCACCCGCGCCGCCCAGCTCTACGGCTGCGCCGCCCCCGGCGCCAGGCACACCAGGACCCCCCGCGGACCCGGCCCCGACCTGGCCGAACGCGTCGCGCGCGGGTTCGCGCGGGCCCGCGCGCGCTCACCGCGCACCGTCCGCGCCCTGCGCGCCCTGCGGGGCGCCTGGGGATGGACCGTGGTCGTCGTGCTGCTCGCCGCGCCCCTGGCCGTCCCCGCGCTGGACGCCGTGATCCCGGCCCTGGTCGCCGCCTTCCTGCTGATCCTCCAACTGGCCTGGCTCGCCCGCTCCCGCACGGTCTCCTTCGCCGACCTGCTGCGGACGACCGCCGTCGGCGCCGCCCTGCTCTGGCCGCTCGCCGCCGCCGAGGCCGCCCTCCTCCGGCTCCTGGGCGCCGAGCCCTACGGCGTGGTCGGCTACGCCTACGTCGCCGTGCCGATCGAGGAGCTCGGCAAGCTCACCCCGCTGCTGCTGTTCGCACTGGTCGCGCGGCGCCGGGCCCGCCGCCTGGCCGCCGTCGACCTCCTGCTGCTGGCCGCCGCCTCCGGAACCGGCTTCCAACTGGCCGAACGCCTGCTCACCGAGGTCTCCCTCGGGGCCGCCGACCTGTCCGCCGACGGCGGGATCCTGCTGCCCGGAGGTACCACGGTCACCGCGCCGGACGGGACCGTCCTCGCGGTCTTCGCCGGACACGCCGTCACCACCGGGCTGGTCGGGGCCACGCTCGGCCTGGCGATCGTCGGGCGCCGGTACGGCGCGTGGCTCTGGCTGCTGCCGCCCGTGGCGCTGGCGGTCGCCCTCCTGGACCACCTCAACCTCAACGCGGTGCTCGCCGGGGCCGCCCTCCACCCGGCCACGGACATCGTCTACGGCCTGCTCGGCGGCGGGGTCCTCACCCCGTGGCTGCTCCTCCTCGCCCTGGTGTGCGCCGTCGCCATGGACTACCGCATGATCGGCACCGCCGCCGAGAGCACCCCCGCCCTGCCCGGCCAACCGCCCCTGCCCCGGCTGCGGCGCTGGGCGTGGGGGCGTTCGATCGCGATGCGGGTCCGGGTCCCGGCCGACATCGCTCCGCTGTTCCGGCGCATCGCGCTCTCGTGGGTGGACCTCCCGGTCACCCTCGCCACGACGGTGTCGTCCATCGCGCACGAACTGGCCGTGTCCGCCATCGCCGCCCGGCGGGGTCCGACGGCGCTGTGCGACACGTGGCGGTTCCTGCGGTGGCGCCGGGCGAACGCGATGGGTGAGGCCCGGTCGGAGGGTCGGGCCTGGCGGCGCTACCCCGCGCAGGAGGAGCTGACGAGGAACGCCCGGGACCTGGCCGCGCGGCTCGGGCTGTCCGCGACCGGGGGCGTGACCGGTGCCCGCGCGGCGGGCGCCCTGATCGCGGCGGTCCCGGTGGCGCTGGCCGGGCTGTCGCTGTTCTCCGGAGTCCCGGCGGCCGAGGGCGGGACGGACGGGGCGGCGTACGCGCTGCTGGCACTCGACCGGGCGGACACGTGGCTGGGCGGCCTCGACGCGGGCGGGACCGTGTGGGCGGCGCTGGCCCTCGTCGCGGCGGTGACGCTGCTGGTGTCGGGCAACGGGGTGCCCTACGCCCACCCGCGCATGAGCGCGTTCCTGCGCGCGCCCGGCGCCAACACGGGGGTCGTGCTCGGCATGCTCGCCCCGGGACAGGTCGGGTATGCGCTGCTCGGCCTGGTCGGGATGGCGCTACCCCGGAAGGTGAACCGGCTGCTGGTCCGGTGACTCCTATCCCCGGCCGAGCCGTTCGCGCATCAGGACGGCCATCTCCTCCTCGGTGGTGAACTCCTCGGACACGGCGGACTCGGCGAGGTCCGCGCGTTCTTCGGGATCTCCAAGGAGGCTCAACGTCTCCGCCAGGGACTCGTGTTGGCCCGCAGGCGTCTGGTGCATGGTTTTGGGTCCTTATTCCTGGGGCCGTGCTCCCTGTGGCTGAACGGTGCTCGTCACGACCGAGGGGCCGGGGAAGTCCTCGGGGACGGCGTCCATGAGCAGTTCGTCGACGGGGCGGCCGAGCCAGTAGCCAGCGCCGCGCAGCCGTCCGGCGTGCTTGAACCCGGCCTTCTCGTAGGCGGTCACGCCCGCCGCGTTGGGCTCCAGCACCTTGAGCCAGACCATCCGCAGGGCGGCCAGGTGGAACGCCCAGTCCAGGGTGAGCCGGGTCGCCTCGGTGGCGTATCCCTTGCCGCGCTCCTTTGGGGCGATCAGAAGGACGAACTCCGCCGTGCGCACCATCTGATCGACGTTGAGCGTCGTCATTCCGACGGCGGCGCCGTCCTCCAGGCGTACGACCTCGAACTGGGGGTAGTTGTGGTTGCTCCGCTGGCGCTCCCACCCGTTCGCACGGACCTCCCAGGACTGGGGCATCTGGTTGCCGTACCCCAGGATCGTGCCCGGGTCGTTCTCCCAGGCGTGGTAGGACTCCAGCATCTCCCGGCGCGGCATGCCCAGGGCGAGGGTCTGCCCGGTCAGCAGGATGTGCGGCTCAGTCAACGGTGTTCTCCTCGTGTGTCCCCATGCCCTGTGGCGGGGGCCCGTCGGGTGTGAAGGTCACGATGTACAGGTCCGTGCTCGTCGGCTCGGCGACCGGCATCCCGGACGGGTCAGCGATCCAGGCGTGCAGACGTACCGGATCGGTGGCGATGCCGTGCCGCCACTCCGCCCGCCGACCCGCCATGGCGAGCAGAACCGCCGCAGCGGCGGATTCCTCCAAGCACGCCCACCGCACAGGAGCCCACACCGACACCCATCGCACGGCGTGGACCGCGTACCGAGCCTGAGCGTGCGAGGCAGGCCACAGCTGATGCCCGGCACAGGCGAGTCGTACCATGCGGGCGAACCGCGTGGAGCGGGAACCACAGAACAGTACGGCGGCGGTCATCGCCACGGCGGGAACAGCGGCCAACCGCCAGACCGTCGGAACGGGTTTCGGATTGGTCAGGACAGCGGACGTCTCGGCCGTTCCCCACATCGGGGCGGTGGCACCACACGGAACCGTGTACGCCGATCGTGGGACCGACGATGCCGTCCGTAGCGCGGTACGCCCGGTGTGGTAGTCGATCAGCACATGAACGTGTGGGGCGAGCAGGGCGACGAGAGGAAGTCGGCTCATGGTGTCGCCCCGGATCCGGCCAGACGCTCCCACTCACACGTGGGAGCACCTTCCACGGTGCGCAACCACGTTTCCGCGTCCAGCGCGGTCAGGAGTTCCGGCCACGGGGTCTGTGCCCCCAGAGCGGCGGCTCGGACCGTCGCGCGCAGGGGAGCGGGGTCGATGAGCCCCATGTCGGCCAAACGCCCACCGCACAGCTCCAGCAGCCTCGTGTGGTTGGCGCGGACACCACGATGGAAATCCCCAGCGAAGACACCCTTGGTCGTCCTCTCCCGAACACGTGACGGAAGAAGGTCACCGATCGCATCAACGACCAGGGGCTTGTACCGATAGGCGGAGAAACGTGTCCAGGGTGGTGCCGACACCACCGCGTCGACGACCGCGCCGTCAAGGTAGGGGTTGTGCAGTTCGACCCCCACGGATTCGGCGAGCTGGATCTCGGCGTGGGCGGAACGGGCCACGTAGCGGATGTCGGCGAGTAACGCGGTGTCGGCGCCGTCATGGATGTTCTGGCCCCGGGATTCAGGGATGTGCTCGGACAGCCACGTCGGCCGCGCGGACACGGGACGTGACAGGCCGTCGACATCGGCTCTCCTGACCGCCCGCATGACCGACCACGGGCTGATCCTGCGCAGGCGCGACCAGACCAGCACATCCCTCACGAGGCGTAGCAGGCGTCGATCACGTGCCAGGTCGATGAGGTGTGTCGGAGGGGGCAGGAACAGGTTGTCACCCCCGTCACCGGTCAGGTGGCACCCGGAACCAGCCTCCGCGACCCGCGCCAGTTGAGCACTCAGCTTGGCCCACGCGGCGGTTGACGGGGCCGGTTCGTCCGTCGCGGGGAGCGGGATGTCCGACTCGGTGAAGGGAAGATGGCGGTCATCCACCGGCAGGGTCACCCGGGTGAGGTTCGGGGTGTTCAGAGAGGCCGCATAGTCCATGTCACCGTCCGTCGTGACGCCCGTCGGGTGTGCCGTGACTCCTGTGAGAGGCGTGTAGCGGGAGGCGATGGCGGCGATCGTGCTTGAATCCAGCCCCGCCACGTCACAGGAGACCGCTGTGCTGGTGGCCCTCTTCCGAACACCTCCGACGAGGGCATGGCGAAGCCGGGAAACCGCTTCGTCTGGTTCACGGCGCTTGGGCGTCCACCAGGGAGTTATGGCTACAGATCCTCCCGAGCCAAGCACCATTCGATGTCCGGGCGGTACGGATACGACCCCGACCCACGGGCTCCGTCCTGGAAGGGGATCCTCTCTCTTATGTAGGTAGGAGGCCAGCCACTCGGTGTCGATCCCGGTCCTTGCCAGGCCCGCGAGGGCACGAGAACTGGATCCCCATACCCGTGGTCCCTCGGGGGCGGTCATGGAGTAGAGGGGGAGGGCTCCGGTCACGTCCGTGATGATCTCGGCCGATCCTGAGGCCGTACGTCGCACGACGACGTAGGAACCGGGCCAGGACATGAGGTCGCTGGGCTCAGGAGAGCGAGCGACGCGGGCGAGTTCGTCTCTGATCACCGCACATGTCCCGATGACCGCGACCCGAACCTCCCCGTCATCATGCAGGTGGAGACGGTGCGTGGGGACATCACCGAGCGTCCAGAGCGGCGGGTCGG
Organism: Nocardiopsis sp. FIRDI 009; assembly: GCF_003386285.1. Lineage (GTDB taxonomy): Bacteria > Actinomycetota > Actinomycetes > Streptosporangiales > Streptosporangiaceae > Nocardiopsis. The sequence goes on along the minus strand of NZ_QPNC01000035.1, from coordinate 60,858 downwards.
TCCAGACCAATCGAGCCCCGACCGGGGCGACCACTGCGGAGCCGGGGGCACAGCCACCGAACCACGTCATTCGAAACCTTCTCTTCTCGCCGCGTACATAACGAGAACGACCCGGCCACCCACCAGAGGCGGCCGGGTTCTGGTTATTCGCTGTAGGGGGTTCGCTTGTCCTCGATGCTGCCTGAGGAGCCGCCTCGGGTCAGGTCGGCGGCGTCGCCGAGGTCGATGACGTCAGGGGTGTCCTCGTGCTGCTCTTCCATCGGTCTCCCTTCGAAGTGGAGTGGCACCACGTTAGGCGGCGGGCGCGTTTCCAGCGACGAAGATTCGCGCTTATTCGGTAAGAGCGTTCATCCGGTCGGGGACGAGAATAATGGCGAATACTGGAGGGCGTGCGTCAGGAGCCCATGGTGCGTGTGACCCTGTGCAGCAGTGCCCTGGCTCCGTCATTGAAGCGGGCTCCGGCTGAGGCCATCTCGAAGACGTGCAGGTACTGCTCGATCTCGCTTCGATGCGTCAGCGTCAGCTCGGCGGATGCGGTTTCGATGATGACGGAGGCTTCGTCTTCGATCCAGAAGCCATGCAGAGGAAGATACGGGGGTGGTGTGTCGAAAGGGATAATCCCTACGGAGACATTGGAGAGCTCGGAAACAGAAACCAATCGGTCGATTTGCCCCGCCATGGTGTCCCGGTCCCCACGTCTGTGGTGGAGTGCCGCCTCGGCGATGACGAACTGGAAGCGCTTGTCCCGTCGGTAGAGGATCTCCTGTCGCCGCATCCGCTGTTCGACGGCCTCCGTGATCCCTACGGCGGTCCCGTTCCTTCGACTGGCCATCTCCAGGACGGCGGAGGCATAGCCGGGGGTCTGGAGGAGCCCCGGGATGATCATCGACTCGTAGACCCGGAACAGGGAGACCTGTTCCTCCTCGGCGGCCATCCGTGACTGGATGCCGACCAGGCCACCCCCGAGTTGTTCCTTCCACTCGACCCACATCGACTCCAGGTCCCGCAGCCGGGCCAGGAGATCGGTGCGTGCCTCCGGGGTACCGCAGGCACGCACCCACACGGAGACGTCCTCCGAAGTGGGCGCCTGGCGGCCGGTCTCGATCTTGGAGACCTTGGACTGGCTCCACCCCAGCCGGTCCGCGAGCTGTGTCCCGGTCAGTTCCGCTGACCCGCGCAGCTCGCGGAGGCGTCGCCCCAGGTCTCGTCGGGCTCGTTCGATGCTGTGGGTCACTTAGGTATTGAACCGCCTCGGCGTGCTCGGGTCGTACTCGTGGTGCGGGATCGCGTGACGCCAGGCGATCTCCCACCACTGGCGATGCTGGGTGATGACGGCGGGATCGTCGATCCGTTCCAACCGGTAGGGAACGTCGTCGTCATCGAAGTGCAGGACACAGCTCCATCGACCGTCGAAGAGCCAGAAGTCCAGCTTTGGAAGGCGGTCCGCGGAAGGGTGGTGGCGAGGGAGCCAGCGGATATCCTCCCCCGCTTCGACGTTGAACCGGGTGACCGCGTGTTCCCAGGCGATGTATCCGCTCAGGGGTTCGGACACGACACGCACACGCTGCCAGATCTTGCCCTCCTTACAGCCTCGGGTCACGTTGCGGTGCCACGGTGAGGTGGACGCGTGGTCGGGTGCCCGTCCCGGATCGCCCGTCCTCAGGAACCTCTCGACGTCCTCGTTCTCCCCGTCGACGTTGTACCGGTCGCGTACCTCCAGCTTCCAGGCGGTGTGTTCGAACTCCTCGAACTGTTGGCCGAACTCCTCCTCCGAGAGGGAAACGCCCATGGTTCAGTCCAGTTCTTCCGCGTAGCGCAGCAACTGCCGGGGGATCTCCACGAGGGTCTCGTTGTCCGCCAGGTCCCGGACGTCCCCCATCGCCTCGGGGTCCGTGACCTTGTAGCCCTGCACGACGATGGTGCCCCGATCCGTGCGGTACAGGGTGGGGCACTTGCCGTTCTCGCTGTCGGTGCCGAGGAAGGTCAACCGCATGAGTACCTACTCTCGCCTAGTCGCGAATATTCGCTTCTCTCCCAGGTTCTATGATCGACCGTGTCTCAGCAACCACTCTTGGTGTCCGCTTCCGGCCATCAGGCTGTGGTGCAACTCGGTGAAACATCCTTGACCGTGGGTGACTGCCAGCGTGAGGCTTGGTCCGCCATCACAGGTCCCTTCGAGAGGGAGCGACAGAATGTGGATCACCTTGATGGGCAAGGCCCCTGAGTCATCCTCGAACAGTTCTTCCGGGATGTACCGAACTGGCAGTGGTTTCTAGTGTCGGACCAGGTTCGTCAGGCCAAGGAGGCCTTCGGCTCCCGGCTGCGTGAGATCCGCAAGGACGCCATGCTCTCGGGGCGGCAACTCGCGACCGCCACCGGGATGCACTTCACCAAGGTGTCCCGGCTGGAGCACGGGAAGCAGAACCCCTCTGAACAGGATGTCAGGGTATGGTGTTCGGCCTGTGGTGCTGAGGACCAGATCCCGGAGTTGCTGGCGACCTTGCGAGGCATCGACGGGATGTGGGTCGAGTGGCAGCAGCACCTCAAAGGCGGTCTCAAGTATCTGCAACAGACGTTCGACCGGTTTCACGAGGGGGCGAGCGTGGTTCGCTCCTACGAGTCGATCGTGATTCCGGGCATCCTGCAAACTGCTGAATACAGCAGTGCGGTGCTACGGATCGCGAACGATTTCTATGGGGCTGACGGGCGGATTGACGATGCCGTTGATGTCCGATTGCGTCGGCAGCGGTTCCTTCACGAGGGGAAACAGCGCTTCCTTTTCGTGGTCGAGTACTGGGCTCTCCAGAGCCGGTTCGGCGACGTGGACGTGATGCGTGAGCAGTTGGAACGGTTGCTCGCGATCACGACCTTCCCCCAGGTGTCATTCGGGGTGATCCCGCCGGACGTCGTGCGCAGGATGTGGCCTGGAGAAGGGGCCTGGATCTTCGACGACAAGGTGGCGGTGGTCGAGACGACGACGGCCGAGATGCAGATAACCCAGCCTAGGGAGATCGCGTTGTTCCTGCGTGTGTTCAGCCGACTACAGGAACATGCGGTGTACGGCGCTGAGGCCCGATCGCTGATCGAGAGAGCCATCCGCGAACTCGACTGATCTCTCACCTTTGAGAAGGACGCAGGGGTCCCGGCCGTGGAAGACGGCTGGGACCCCGCTGCGTGTCGCATCAGAGGCCGTGGGTTCGGGCAGCGTCGACGAAGGCGCGCCACTCGGCCTGGCTGAACATGAGCGGTGGCTGCTCCAGCGTCTTGGAGTCACGAACCGCGTGCAGGGCGGGAGCGTCCGCGACCTCCACACACGCCTGCGCGTTGGCGCTGTAGGTGGATTTGCGGAACGGTTCCTGCGTCATGTGTCCGCCTTCGCCTGTAGTAGGAAACGGGTCCACTCGGAGTGCGACAGCAGGAGGGTCGGGCCGTGGGGCTGGGTCGTGTCGCCCATCTCGACCACGTGCTGTTCGGGGTGGCGAGCTTGGACGCACCCTTGAGGTCCGCTGTAGCTGCTCTTTCTCCACGTCTGGCCCGTCAACACGTCATGCTCCCAAGTCTTCGATCGCCTGCTCGATGAGTCGCTGGGATTCTTTGGGGTCCAGCGCCTGAGCCAGGAGATCGTTCCACGCCTGTTGGTAGCGAGCGACATCCGGCTCGCTTTCAACGTAGACGGTGCTGGTCAACAGCTCGACTTGGGCGACCGTCAGGCTTGGCAGCTCCAGAAGCGTGAAGGAACCGGTCATCGCGGAGTGAGGACGGCAGGGCTGGCGCAACGCCTGGAGGGTGATGTTCAGTGCCTCGGCCCGCTCCAGCAGGTGCCGGAGTTGCCTGGCGAAGGCATCCGGGGTGCCGACCGGCTGTCTCAGGATGGCCTCGTAGAGGACGGCGTGAAGCTTGAGGGGGCCGGTTTCCCGGTCCAGGACGCTCTGCCGGTGCATGCGGGCGTCCACGAACTGCTCCAGCTGCCCTCGGTCGTCATGCTGATTGAGCGCCTGTCCGAGGTTGAGCGCGTACTCCCGTGTCTGGAGAAGTCCAGGGATGTACTGGAGCTCCCAGGACTGGGCGGAGAGCGCCGTCGACTCAAGCCGGACCAGGTCGATGTAGCTGGGTGTCAACCCGTCCGCGTACTCGACCCACCAACCGCGACGTTCCTGCTGGATCTCGCTGGCTATCGCGAGGATGCGCTCACGCGTGCGCGTGTCTGTCACGCCGTAGCCGTCGAGGATCGGGGGGAAGTCCCGTACCGGGAGGACGACCAGCCCGTTCTCAAGGCGACTGATCGAGGGGGCTGAGCGCTTGAGCGCCTTGGCGGCGGACGTCAGCGACGTGTGACCGGCGGCCAAGCGCATCTCCGCGAGACGTTCCCCCAGCCAGCGCTGGCGGACGGAGGGACGGGGCTCCGGCTCGTTCACAGGTATCCCTTCTGACAACTGCTCAAGTGTCCCATGGCGTACGGCTCTGACGCTCACTCGGGCGCTCGTATGGTGCATAGATTTCTTCATGAAATTATTGCACGGCGACTGATTGAGGGGCATCATGGTTGCCGAGGGTGACGAATCCGAGTCACCCCGCCACTTTCCTGGGAGGCGTCATGGCTGGTGAACGACGAGGCGTGGGTGGTGTCGGGGGAGAGGGGGCAGGGGAGTCCGAGCGCAGCGAGTGGGAGGTGTTCGGGGAACGGGTCGTCCGCTTCCGCGCGGAGGCTGGGCTCACCCACGACGACCTCGCGATGCGGGAGGTCCTCAGCGCCGGGGAGCTTCGTGAGATCGAACGCGGCGTGACCGCCCCGGCCCGCTGCACCGCCGACTATCTCGACCGACGGACCGGGGCGAAGGGTCGCCTGACGAACGCCTGGGCCCGCGCCACCATCAACACCCACCTGGCCGGTGGCGCGAGCCCGTACGAGCTGGACACCGGCGCCAAAACGATCCGCGAGTTCAGCCCCGGCACCATCCCCGTGCCACTCCAGACCCACGACTACTGCACCGCGCTCGGGCGGTTCACCAGGGACACCGGCCGACGGGGTGGGCTGTGGAACCGTCCGGGTGATCTGCGCGTGGTCGTCAACGAGACCACCGTCCGAACGGTGGTCGGCGGGGCCGAGGTGATGCGGGAGCAGCTCCGCCGTCTTGTCAACGCGATCCGCGGCAGCGGGCTGCGCTTCCAGGTCATCCCGCACGACGTCGCTGACCACCCCTGCCCGATGGGTCCCTTCCGACTCCTGTCGCTGGGACCGGCCTACACCGTCGCCCACGTGGTCGCCCCCTACGGGGACGGGCAGCTCATCACCGCACCCAGCGAGATCCAGGCGTTCTCCGACCTCTTCGAGGACCTGTGCGGGGCGGCGCTGTCGGTGGCCGATTCGCTGGCCTTGCTGACCGAAGCCGCCACCAATGTGGAGCCGACCCCTTCCCCCAAGGCCATCGGCAGCGGGAACGAATCGAGCCACGTCGGTGGCTTCACCACGCTCTCCACGATCGCGCGCTGACGCGGTCACACGAAAAAGCTCTGGTGGGCGCTACGAACACCCCCCAGAGCAGGTCGACACCTCTCCCCAGAACGAAAGGAACCGCCGACATGCCCATTGTGCCGCACCCGACGCCCTCCGTGACCCCGTGGCGGGCACGGATCTACCCCGGAACCCTCGACCGGATGTCCATGATCCGCGCGGACCTGCGCGCCGACCTCACCGGGTTCGACGAGGAACTGGCCGAGCGCATGACCCTGTGCGCCAGCGAGATCACCGCCAACGCCATCGAACACACCCGCTCCGGTGAACCGGACGGTCGGGTGCTGCGCGCCCTCTTCCTCCCGGAGCCGGGCGTCCTGCGGCTGGTCGTCGTGGACGACGGGGCTCGGGAGACCGAACCCCGGATCCCGAGCCAGCGCACCGAGGAGGAGTGGATGAGCGCCGAACGCGGACGCGGCCTGCTCCTGGTCGACACCCTCGCGCGGCGCTGGGGCAGCTATCCGGTGGTCCCGTTCCCCTTCTGTGCCGACCTGGGCACGGCCGTGTGGGCTGAGTTCTCCGTGGAGGCGATCGAGAGCGGGGCGCTTCGATGACTGCGACGGCAGTGAATCCGCGTATGCGCGCGGTGCTGGACGCGCCGAGGGGCCGCCGCTTCTCCCGCCCCGCCGGAGCGCCCCCGCCCACCCGGGAACAGCGGCTGCTGGCCCAGATGGAGGGCAACCCCCGGGTCGCCTACCGTCGCGAACACGGGGTCCTGCCCGGGTGGATGCTCGTGGCCGGGACGAAACAGAGGAACCAGGCCGCGATCGCCCTCGTACGAGAATCGACCCCCACCCCTCGCGGGCGAGGCCGTCACCGGTCCCGGCGTCGCTGGCTGGGAAAGGGCCTGCTGCGCGTCGCCTCCTACACGACCGCGATCGTGGGCGGAACGATGCTCGGCCACGCGGTGACGACTCTGCTGATGTGATGCTCCGCGGTGTCCGGCCCCACCCGCACGCCTGAGGTTCTCGTGGGTGGGGCCGGGCATGCCGGAACTGGCGACCTGAGCGTCCCCCTATATCAAGGAAACCCCGTGGATCCTCCTGCGCGCCAGACCCTCGCCGTACCTGTGGACGGGCGGCGCGCTCGTGGACAGGGGCGCACGTGTGGCCGTCAGGCCGGGGTGACCCCGCACGGCGGCTCGAAGGCCCGCACCGGGGGCAGCGGGCCGGTGAACGGCTCCACGCGCACCCGGGTCAGCTGCCCCGTGCACGCCTGGTCCAGCGACGACGTCCCCACGTCCTCCGTCAGCGCGTTCGGGTTGCCGTGCGCGCAGGTCACCCCGTCCGCCGACGGGTCGTACCAGGCGCCCGTCGACAGCTGCGCCACACCGGGGCGGAGCGCGTCGCTCACCACCAGCCCGGCCAGGCACGAACCACGCGCGCCGACCACCCGCACCACGTCGCCGTCGGCGACCCCGGCGGCCCGGGCGTCGTCCGGGTGCATCCGCAGCGGCGCGCGGCCCCGGACCTTCTGCGACCGGCTGTAGGCCCCCATGTCCTGCTGGCTGTGCAGCCGCCCGCTCGGCTGGTTGGCGAGCAGCACGAGCGGCCACTCCCCGTCCCCGGCGCCCACCGCCGGACCCGGCAGCCACACCGGGTGCCCGGGGCAGTCCTCGTACCCGAAGGACGCGATCGTCTCCGAGTACAGCTCGATCCGGCCGCTCGGCGTCCGCAGCGGCCGCCCCTCCGGGTCCTCGCGGAACTCACCGAGCAGCGCCTCGTCCTCCACCCGGCCGGGGATCTCCACCCGCCCGCGCGCCCAGAAAGTGTCGAAGTCGGGCACCTCCAAGCCCCGGCGGGCCGCCATCGACCGCCAGCGCCCGTAGATGTGCCGCAGCCACCCACCGCTCGTCCGACCCTCGGTGAACTCCTCGCGCACACCCAACCGCTCGGCCAGGTCGGCGTAGGTGTCGTACTCGTCCCGCGCCTGTCCGTGCGGCGGCACCGCGCGCGGCATCGCCCGGATGGTCAGATCGCCCTGGCTCGCGGTCAGGTCGTCGCGCTCCAGCACCGTCGTGGCCGGGATCACGATGTCGGCGTGGCGCGCCGTCGCCGTCCAGTGCGTCTCGTGCACCACCACGGTCTCCGCCCGGCCGAACGCCCGGCTCAGCCGGGGCAGGTCCTGGTGGTGGTGGAAGGGGTTGCCGCCCGCCCAGTACACGAGCCGCACGTGCGGGTAGCGGCGTTCGGCCCCGTCGTAGTGGTAGACCTCGCCCGGGTGCAGCAGCATGTCCGCGACCCGCGCCACCGGGATGAACGAGTCCACCGGGTTGTCGCCCTGCGGCATGCGCGGCAGCCCCAGCGGTGTCGCCCCGCCCCCGTAGTTGCCCATGGACCCGTATCCGGACGCGAACCCGCCGCCGGGCAGGCCCACCTGCCCCAGGCAGCACGCCAGTGCCAGCCCCGCCCACAGCGGCTGCTCGCCGTACCGGGCGCGCTGCACCGACCAGCCCACGTTGACCAGCGTCCGCCGCGCGGCCATCCGCCGCGCCAGATCCCGCGTTCGGTCGGCCGGGACACCGCTGATCCCCTCGGCCCACTCGGGGGTGCGCGCCGTCCCGCCGGGCCGCCCGTGCTCGTCGCGCTCGCCCATGACGTAGGACCGCAGCCGGTCGGCGCCCACCGTGTACCGGTCGAGGAAGCCGGTGTCGGCCAGCCCCTCGTCGAACAGCACGTGGACGAGGGCGAGCAGCACGGCGGTGTCGGCGCCCGGGGCGATCGGCACCCACTCGGCTCGCACGCCCTTGTCGGTGTCGTCCGCCAGCGGCGACACCGACACGAACTCCACACCCGCGTCGGCGGCCTCGCGCATCGCGGGCCCGGCGGTCTGGGCGGCCCGGCCGCCGGACGACGTCCAGGTGTTGGACACCCGCAGCCCGCCGAAGGACACCAGCAGTTCGGTGTGTCTGCGGATCTGGGTCCACGCCGGGGCGCGGTGCAGCAGCCGGTTGGCCGCCGGGGTGCCCAGCAGCCGGGGCATGAGCACCTCCACGGCCCCGTGGCTGTAGGTCGTCCGCGAGCGCGTGTACCCGCCGATCGTGTTGAGGAAGCGGTGCAGCTGGCTCTGCGCGTGGTGCACGCGGCCCGCGCTGCCCCACCCGTAGGAGCCGCCGTAGATCGCGGAGTTGCCGTGCTCGGTGCGCACCCGGTCCAGCTCGCGCGCCAGCAGGTCCAGGGCGGTGTCCCACTCCACCTCGACGTACTCGTCCTCCGGGTCGCCCCGGCGCGGGTCCGGCCCCGGGCCGTGGTCGAGCCACCAGCGGCGCACGGCGGGGCGCGCCACCCGCGAGGTGTGGTGCTGCGCCTCGGGGGTGTTTCCCATGACCGGGGACGGCGCCGGGTCGTCCGGGTCCGGCCGCACCCCCACCACACGGCCGTCGTCGACGACGACCTGGTAGCTGCCCCAGTGGGCGCTGGTCGGGTACCGCGTGGCGGACATGGTCACTCCCGGTCCTTCGTGCTCTCCCAGGGCGCGTCGGCCCCCCGGACCACACCCTACGCACCGCGCGGTGCGATGATGAGCCCCGCGCCCCGGCACCGGGCGGGGCGACGCCACACGGTACGACGCCGGTGGCGGCACGGACGGTCGAGCGGAGCAGGAACGGCGATGGGCGAACTCAGGTCGCGGCGGTCGGTACTCGCGGTGCCGGGGTCCAACCCCCGGTTCGTGGAGAAGGCGCGGGGGTTGGACGCGGACGCGTTCTTCCTGGACCTGGAGGACGCGGTGGCGCCGCTGGAGAAGGCGGCCGCGCGCGAGAACGTCGTGCGGGCGCTCAACGACGGCGGCTGGGGCGGGAAGCTGCGCTCGGTGCGCGTCAACGACGTGTCGACCGAGTGGGCCTACCGGGACGTCATCACCGTCGTGGAGGGCGCCGGAGCCGAACTGGACTGCCTCGTGCTGCCCAAGGTCACCTCCCCGCGTGACGTGCACTGGCTCGACACCCTCCTCACCCAGATCGAACGCGCCGTCGGCCTGGAGGTCGGCCGGATCGGCATCGAGGCCCAGATCGAGGACGCACGCGGCCTGACGGAGGTCGACGCGATCGCCGCCGCCTCGCCCCGCCTGGAGTCCCTCGTCTACGGCCCCGCCGACTTCATGGCCTCGCTCAACATGAAGAGCCTGGTCGTGGGCGAACAGCCGCCCGGATACGACACCGGCGACGCCTACCACTACGTGCTCATGCGCATCCTCACCGCCGCGCGCGCCCACGGGCTCCAGGCCGTCGACGGCCCCTACCTCCAGATCCGCGACGTGGGCGCCTTCCGGCGCTCGGCGGCCCGCACCGCGGCGCTCGGGTTCGACGGCAAGTGGGTCCTGCACCCCCTCCAGGTCGAGGCCGCCAACGAGGTCTACGCCCCTACCCAGGAGGACTACGACCACGCCGAACTCATCCTGGACGCCTACGCCCACGCCACGACGGTCGACCGCCGGGGCGCCGTCATGCTCGGCGACGAGATGCTCGACGAGGCGTCCCGCAAGATGGCGCTCGTCGTGGCGGGCAAGGGGCGGGCCGCCGGACTCCGCCGCACCCGCACCTTCACGCCCGGCTCCTGACACGCCCTCACCCGACTCTTACCACCCTCTCACCCGGATACGGGACCATGTGGGCATGGAAGCCACCTCCGCCGCCGCCACTGTGCTGGTCGCCGACGACGACCGGGCGATCAGGGAGTCGCTGGAACGCGCGCTCCAACTGGAGGGCTACGAGGTGCGCACGGCGGCGGACGGCGTCCAGGCGCTCGCCTCCGTGCACGCCGAGCCCGTGGACCTGCTCATCCTCGACGTCATGATGCCCGGCGTCGACGGCTTGGGCGTGACCCGGGTGCTGCGCGCCGAGAACGACCGCACCCCGATCCTCATGCTCACCGCGCGGGTGGAGACCCCCGACCGCGTGGCCGGGCTCGACGCGGGCGCCGACGACTACCTCGCCAAACCCTTCGAACTGGACGAACTCCTCGCCCGGTTGCGCGCCCTGCTGCGCCGGGCCGCCCCCGTCGGCGAGGAGGGAGCGGCGGAGGGCCCGCTCCAGGTCGGCGAACTGCGGCTCGACCCGCTGGCCCGGCGGGTCTGGCGCGGCGACCGCGAGATCGACCTGTCCAAGACCGAGTTCGACCTGCTCGAACTCCTCGTCCGCAACGAGGGGATCGTCCTGGACCACGCGACGATCTACGACCGCATCTGGGGCTACGACTTCGGCCCCGAGTCCAAGAACCTCGCCGTCTACATCAGCTACCTGCGCCGCAAGCTGGAGGGCGACGGTCCGCCGCTCATCCAGACCGTCCGCGGCGTCGGGTACACCCTCCGGTCATGACCGCCCCGCCGCCGAACCCAGTGCCGCAGGACCCCCGGCGGGGCGCGGACCGCCCCCGGTGGCGCGCTCTGCTGGCCCAGCCGCGCGACTGGCGGCTGGGCACCCGCTTCGCCGTCCTGTTCGCCCTGGTGGCGGCGGTGACGATCGCCCTCGTGGGCACCCTCGCCTACACCACCGCCGCCTCGCTGATCCGGACCGACGCCCGGGAGGAGTTCGACCGCGCCGTCGACGCGCTGTCCGAGCAGCTGGTCGCCCGGCACGCCTCCGGGGAGGGGGAGACGGTCGGCGCCGCCCTCGTCATCATGTCCAGCGGCAGGTACCAGGCGCAGTACCTCGGCCCGGCCGGCAACCTGTCGATCACCGCGGCCAACCCCGACCGGGCCGTCATCCTCCCCTCCGACGAACGGGACCTGGAGGTCGCCCGGGACACGCAGCCGGGGGTCACCGAGGTCCGCCAGGTGAACGCCGAGGGGCGCGACTTCCGCCTGGCCACGGTCTCCGTCGGCGGGCAGCGCGGAGCCATCCAGCTCCTGCAACCCCTGTCGCCGGTGGAGGCGATGATCGACCGGCTCGCCACCCAGATCCTGTGGGTGGGGCTGCTGGTCGCGCTGGCCGCCGCGGGGGCGGGCTGGCTCGTCGGACACCGGACCACCCAGCGCCTCGTCCGTCTCACCGACGCCGCCGAGTACGTCAGCTCCACCGGGCGTCTCGACCCGGTCAGCGACGGCGGGGGCGACGGTGAGGCCGGCCGTGACGAGGTGGGCCGCCTCAGCAGCGCGTTCGACGCCATGCTCGGGCGCCTGGCCCGCTCCAAGGAGGATCAGCGCCGTCTCGTCCAGGACGCCGCCCACGAACTGCGCACGCCGCTGACCAGCCTCTACACCAACGTGCAGGTGCTGGGCAGGGTGGACCGGCTCACCCCCGAGGCGCGTGAACGACTCATCGACGACCTCCGGGGCGAGACGCGCGAACTCACCTCGCTCGTCAACGAACTCGTCGGCCTGGCCACCGGCGAGCACGAGGACGAACCCCGAAGCGCCGTCGTCCTGGGCGACGTCGCCGAACGCGTCGCCGTCCGGACCCGGCGGCGCACCGGCCGCGACATCACCGTGCACGCCGACGACAGCGTCGTGTGGGGCCGTCCCGGCGCCCTGGAACGCGCGATCGCCAACCCGGTGGAGAACGCCGCCAAGTTCGACCCCGAGGGCACCGCGCCCATCGAGGTCCGTGTGCACGACGGCGTCGTGGAGGTTCTCGACCGCGGCCCCGGCATCGACCCCGAGCAGCTCGACCGCGTCTTCGAGCGGTTCTACCGCGCCACCGAGGCCCGCGGCCTGCCCGGCTCCGGCCTCGGGCTGGCGATGGTGCGCGACATCGCCCGCGCGCACGGCGGCGACGTGTTCGCGCGTAACCGGGAGGGCGGCGGCGCGGTCGTCGGGTTCCGCCTACCGCTGTTCACGCCGCGCCGGGAGGACGACTGACCCGGCCGCGCCGGCCGACCCGAACGCGCTGTCCGACCCGACCGCCGCACCGCGCGCGGCGTCGCGGTAGATGCGCTCGAACCGCTCCAGGGAGTCCGCCAACCGGTGCCGCTCCGCCAGGGCCCGGCTGCGCTCGCCCATCCGCAGCCGCCGGTCCTCGTCGGCCACCACGTCCGCCACCCGCAGCGCCAGCGTCTCGTGGTCACCGGGCGGGAACAGGTACCCGTTGCGCCCGACCTCGACCAGGTGCGGCAGGGCCATCGCGTCCGCCGCCACCACGGGCAGACCGCTCGCCATCGCCTCCAGCGTGGCGATGCTCTGGAGCTCGGCGATGCTCGCGATGGTGAACACGTCGGCGCAGCGGTAGACGTCCGGCAGGTCGGCGTGGGCCACGAACCCCAGGAAGACCACCCGGTCCGCGACACCCTCCGCCGCCGCCACCGCCTCCAACCTCCCTCGGCAGCCGCCCTTGCCGACCAGGGCCAACTGGACGTTCGGGGTGCGCGCCACGGCGCGGATCAGCTCCTCGACGCGCTTCTCCCCGTCCAGCCGCCCGACGAAGAGCATCGTCCGGCGGTCCGGCAGGCCCAGGCGGGCACGCCGCCGTCGACGCTCGGAGGCGCCTCCGAGCGGGGGGCTGAAACGGACGAGGTCGATCCCGCAGGAGACCGGTTCGACCGTCCGGGTGAACCCCTGGTCGCGCAGCAGCCGCGCCGCGGCCGGGGTCGGCGTCGTCACGTGTTCGGCGCCGGACAGGACCGAGCGCAGGTCCCACCAGGCGAGCCGGGCCGCGTGCGGCCGCAGGGACTCGGGCACCCGCAGGTAGTCGAAGAGGTTCTCCGGCATGAAGTGGTTGGTGGCCACGACCGGCACGCCGTGGTCGCGCGCCGCGCGGGTGAGCGTCCGGCCGACGATGAAGTGGTTCTGGACGTGCACCACGTCCGGACGCAGGCGGGAGAACAGGCGGTCGAGGTGGCCGCGCGTTCCCGCCGGGATGGTCAGGCGGACGCTCTCGTGGGCGAACGAGGGCATCGACCGCAGCCGGTGCTCCACCACTCCGTCACGCTCGACCACGTACGGCCGCCCCTCGGGTGAAGGGCATACGACGTGCACGGACACACCGCGCTCGGCCAGCCCCCGGGCCAGCCGGGCGGTGAAGTAGGCCGCGCCGTTGACGTCGGGCGGGTAGGTGTCGGTTCCGATGAGGAGCCGGACCCCGCGACCCCGTGTGCCGGAGGGGCGCGGGCCGGTCACCACCCGCGTCGGGATCCGCGGGGTGGAGGGGGCGGGGGAGACGAAGGACGTCGGCATGGGGGTGCTCTCCTGCGGGCGGGGCGGCGTTGGGGGCGCGCCGGACAGGCACGAGTGTGGATCACGTGAGTTGACCGCCACCGACCTTCCGGTGACGGCGGGGCGACCGGTCAGGTAGCACCTGACGCCGCGGACGGCCGGGAGGCCGCCGCGCGACGGCCCCACGGCCACACCTGGACGACGACTGGGAGCATCGGAACCGTGTTGTCGATGACGTGGGTCCACAGCATCGGACAGTGCCGGGCGACGCCCTCGCGGGCGGGGACCCCGGACAGCTCGGGGTCCCTTCCCAGACGGCGCGGGACCGAGCAGGCCCACGATCATCGGCAGTAGCAGCTCGGGGGTCCCTTCCGAGGTGGTGCGGGACCGAGAGGGCCGGGAACACGAGGGTGGCCAGGGCGAGCGGCAGGGTCCAGGGCCGCAGCCACCAGGTGTCCGGGACAGTGGGCGGCGGGTGGGGGTTCCGCGGTCGCTACGAGAGTGCGCGCACCCGGATCCGGGGGTGGGGCGGCGGTGCTCGCACCCGGTGGCACCCGGACCCGTGCCGGGGTGGGTCCGCCACCACCCCGGCACGGTGAGGGGCGGCCCCGGGTCCCCGTACCCGGGGCCGCCCCTGGGAAGGGACGACCGTGGTCGCCTGGTTCAGTCGTTGACACCGTCCGTGCCCGACCTGACCGAGGAGGAGGTCTGCTCCCCGAGCGTCACCTTCACCTCCTGCGGGCTGCCGGTGCCGCCCTCCAGGACCCCGAAGGTCACCTCGTCACCCGGCCGGTGCGAACGGATCAGCGCGATGAGCTGGTCGGGCGAGGAGACCGTCTCCCCGTCGACGGACACCACCACGTCGCCTGCGGACAGTCCCGCCTCCTCGGCGGCGCTGCCCTCGTTGACCCCCACGATCTCCGCTCCGCCCACCGCGCTGCGGGTGATGGTCGCCCCGATCGCGGCGTAGCTGGCGGAGCCCTCCTCGATCAGCTGCTCGGCGATGGGCCGGACCTGGTTGACCGGGATCGCGAACCCCAGGCCCACCGATCCGCTGTCCTGCGAGATCGCGGCGATCGCGGTGTTGATCCCGATGACCTCGCCGTTCATGTTCACCAGCGGCCCCCCGGAGTTGCCCGGGTTGATCGCGGCGTCCGTCTGGATGGCGTTGATCACCGTGGAGGTGGGTCCGGACTCGCCCTCGGTCACGCCCGTGTTCACCGGCCGGTTCAGCGCGCTGACCACACCCGCCGTCACCGTGCCGGACAGGCCCAGCGGCGAACCGATCGCGATCACGTCGGCCCCCACCCCGACCTGGTCGGAGTCGCCGAGCACCGCCGGTTCGAGGCCGGTGCGGCCCTCGGCCTGGATCACCGCGATGTCGGACACCGTGTCCACCCCCAGGATCTCGGCGCGGGCGGAGGTGCCGTCGTTGAACGTCACCTGGAGTGCCCCCTCCCGGGCGGACTCCACCACGTGCGCGTTGGTGAGGATCTGGCCGTCGGAGGAGATGATCACCCCACTGCCGCTGCCGTTGACGGTCTCGATGGACACCACGCTCGGCAGCACGGCCTCGGCGACCTCGCTGACCTCGCCCTCGGTGGGCGTCGACCCCTGCTCGCCGCTGAGCGAGCTGATCGGGGACGACATTCCGCCCGGCAGCAGGTAGGCGGTGCCCGCCGCGGCGATCGGACCCACGATGAGGCTGGTGATCAGGGCGGTGATCGCCGCGACGGTGACGACGCGTCCTCCGCGGGGCCTGTCGGGCTGCGGTACCTGACCCGGAGGAGGCCCCTGGTGGCCGAACGGCGGCTGCCCGGGGCCGCCGGGCCCACCGGGTCCTCCCGGCCCCTGGGTTCCCCCCGGTCCGCCGAAACCGGGGTGGCCGCCGGAGAACGCCGCGCCGTCACCGCCCGGTCCCCCCTGACCGCCGTGCGGCGGCACCGGCCCGCCCGGGTGGTGGGCGTACGCGCCCGGGTGGCCACCGGCCGGGCCCCCGCTCGGGCCGGTGGACCAGGCGCCTTCGGCGCCGTGCGGCTGAGGCGCCGGGTAGGTGTAGGCCGCCTGACCGGACGTCTCGGGGCCGGCCCAGTCGTGTGCGGGACCGGTGGGGACGAACCGAGGCCCGGTCTCCTGACCGGACACGGCGTCCGGCGCGGTGTCGGACACCGCGCCGGGGACGTCGCTCCCCGCCCCCCGGTCGGCGGGTGCGGTCTGCTGGGCGTCGTCGTCCCGGGAGGAGTGCTCCCCGGCCGGGCCGGACGCCTCGGGCTGGTCGGCGGGCTCGGCTGGACGGTACTCGGGCTCCTCGTTCCCGGCCGCCGTGCCTGCACTCGATTCGTTGGGGTTCAACTCAGCCTCCGACTCGCGGGACGATCCCTGCTGACAGGCCCCATGATGGTTCGCGCGGGTTAGAGCAGGGTGAGAGAGCGATATGGCAGGGTTTCGAGTCCGTGTGACGCAGTCCTTCCCGGCACGATAGCGTCCCCTTGCCACCGTGGCGCAAAGGAAGGGCAGTCCTTGATCAAGATCGTTCTGGCGGATGACGAACACCTCGTCAGGGGAGCGATCGCCGCACTCCTCGGGTTGGAGGAGGACCTGGAGGTCGTCGCCGAGGTCGGTCGGGGCGACCAGGTGGTCGACGCCGTCCGCGAACACGGTGCCGACATCGCCGTCCTCGACATCGAGATGCCCGGGGCCACGGGGCTGGAGGTCGCCGGGCGGCTCGGTGAGGAGGCGCCCGGCTGCGGGGTGGTCATCCTCACCAGCTTCGGCCGCCCGGGGTACCTGCGCCGGGCGCTGTCCTCCGGCGCGCGCGGCTTCCTGGCCAAGGACGCCCCCGCCGACCAGCTGGCCGGGGCGATCCGCCGGGTCCACGACGGCGGACGGTACATCGACACCGACCTGGCCGCCGCGGCGATGGTCGGCGGGGAGAGCCCCCTCACCGACCGGGAGACGGAGGTGCTGCGGGCGGCCTCAGACGGGGCGACCGTGGCGCGGATCGCCCGGTCGCTGCACCTCAGCGAGGGGACCGTGCGCAACTACCTGTCCAACGCCATCGGCAAGACCGGGGCGGACAACCGGATGGCGGCCATCCGGACCGCCCAGGACATGGGCTGGCTGTAGCGGATCCCCGTGCCCGCGAGACGGCCTCGCGGATGCTCGGCGGGAGCGTCGGCCGCCCTGGGCCCGGTCATGCGACGAGGTGAGCGGTCGCGCGATCAGCTGCCTTCCGGGGTTCGTGCTTTCTTCCCCCTGACCAGAGGGTCGACGTATTTTTCTGCTTCATCGTGTTCCTGCAGAAATAACCGGGAGAATATGGACAGTCGATGGCGGTGATGATTTCATCAGGTTGACCGGAGAAGCGCCTACCACCGCCGGTCTCGTGCGGAGGAAGTGTGGTGAAAGGCCGTGGAGTTCCTGCTGCTCGTCGCCGTCGTCGGCGTGATCCTGTGGCTGATGATGAAATCCCCGTCTGGCGGCGACGAGGGGGAGGGGCGCCTGGCGCGGAAGGAGTTCGTGACCGCGGACGGCCATCGCGTGGGTGCGGGGGACCGCGTCTGGTCCCAGAACCACATGCCGTGGCTCATCACCCGGATCGGACCGATGACGGGCGACGAGAGGGGCGACGCCGATATCTGGGCCTTCATGGACTTCGACCCTGATTATGAGGTTCCGAACGGTCTGGACGACACCCTCGTCATGTTGAGCGTCGATTTTCCGACCTATATGCACAGGCGTCATCCCGCTGACGGCCGCTGCGCTGCGATGGGGTGTGGGTACCGCCCCTGGGGAGCTCTCTGAGAGCGTGTTTGAGAAGGGTCGGGAAGCGAGGCCCTCGCTCGTCCACGCCCGTTGGCGAACGGCATCGCGTCCTCCCGTGTAGCGGATCGCGTCCACCACCGCGCGGCGGGGTGCTTCTCCGGTCGGCCTCCGGTGTTCGCCGGTGGGAGCAGGGGTTCGATGGGCGCGGTTCCGACACGGTCGGGCCCACCGCTGGAGAGCCCGCAGAGGCTACAGCAGCCGCAGCACCATCATCGCGGTGTCATCGGTGTGCCCGCCGGGCGCGTACTCCTCCAGCTCGCGGTCGATCCGGCTGATCACCGCCTGCGCGGTCAGCCCGGCGCACCCGGAGAAGATCTCCTTCAACCCCTCGTCGCCCAGCATGTCCGAGTTGCTCCGCCGCTCGGTCACCCCGTCGGTCACCGCCAGCACCACCTCGCCGGGCCGCAGGTCCACGCTCTCGGTCTCGAACCCCACGTCCTCGAACGCGCCCAACAGCGGCTGCGACGACCCGAACGAGCTCACCTCGCCCTTCTGGTTCAGCCGCAGCGGCAGCGGATGCCCCGCCGACACCATCCGCACCCGCATCCCGCCGCCGCTGTCGGTGGCCGGGGTCATCTCCCCGTAGAGCATGGTCAGGAACCGGGTCGAGGTGTTCTCGTCCAGGATCGCCATGTTCAGCCGCTGCATGATGTGCGCCGGGGAGAACCCCTCCCTGGCCAGCGCCCGCAGCGTGTGCCGCGCCAGCCCCGTGATCGCGGCGGCCTCCGGCCCCGTTCCGCACACGTCGCCGACCGCGAAACACCACCGGCCGCTGGCGGCGAACACGTCGTAGAAGTCCCCGCCGACCACGTTCTTCTCGTCCGCCGGACGGTAGAACACCGCGTGGTCCACACCCGGGATGACCGGTTCCTTCTCCTTCGCGGGCAGCAGGCTGCGCTGGAGCGCACCGCTCATCGCCGCCTGCCGCTCGTGCAGCCGGGCGTTCTCCATCGCCGACGCCACCCGGCGGCTCAGGTCGTCGGCGACGTCCACCTGGTCGCGGGTGAAGTCGTCCGCCTCGCTGTTGCCGATCGTCATCCGGCCCAGCGCCCGACCGTGCGCCACCAGGGGGATGCTGATCGCCGGACCGTGCGTGAGCTCCCGGGTCAGCTCCTCGGCCAGCCCCTCCTCGGCCAGTTCGGCCGGGGTCCACAGGGGGCGCGGCTCGCGTTGTTCGCGCGGCGGCTCACCGGACAGCAGATCGCGCAGGATGTCGTTGAGGTTCTCGTCCCGGTGCACCACGTGCGTCAACTGGTAGACACCCAGGTCGTTGGTGGTGTGGATGGCGCACCACCGGCCCAGCCGGGACGTGATCAGCTGCGCCGCGAGGGCCCCGGTCATCCGCTCGTCCAGTGTGCCCGCCAACAGGTCGCTCGCCTCGGCGAGGAAGCTCAGCGACGCACGGCGGCTCAGCTCCACCTCGGCCAGACGGGCCCGCTCCACCGGCAGGGCGATGCGGTCCGCCCCGTCCTGGAGCCGCTGCGCCGCCGCCGGGCCGAAGTGCCGCGTGCGCTTCGACGCCACCCCCAGCAGGCCCGTCACCCGGCCGTCCACGATCAGCGGCGCGGTCACCAGGGAGCGCATCCCCGCCCGGGAGAGCCGCCCCCGGTTGGCGCGGGCGATCATCAGGTCGTCGTTGATCGTCGGCCCCGGCTCCGGCGCCGCCGAGGGGAAGGTCTCCTCGGTACGCACACGCAGGGTGCGCCAGGGGGAGCCGTCGACGGTCAGCCCGACCGCCGCGCGCACCTCCCACATCGTCTCGTCCGACGTGGCCAGCGCGATGTAGGCCGCGTCCCCGCCCAGCGCGGTCGCCGCGTACTCCACGGTCCGCTCCAGGAGCTGCCGCAGGCTCAGTCGCGAGTTCAGCGCCGCGTCCAGCGACGACCACGCGCTGCGCGCCGGGCGGCTGTTCGTGGTGCCCCTGCGCACCGGGGGCGACTCCAGCGACGGCGACGACGGCCGCGCGGCGTCCTCGATGCGGAACCACACCGCCTTGTCCTCACGCCCGTAGCTCACCCCCCAGCTGGAGGCGATCGCCGAGGCCAGGGCCAGCCCGAGGCCGCCCTGCCTCCGGTCGCCGCCCGCCGGGGCGGTCTCGATCCTCAGCGGACCGGCCTGCGGCACCGCGCGGTCGGGCGCCGAGTCGGTCACCATCACCTCGATACAGCCGTCGATCCGGCGCACCGCCACCTCCAGCGCCGAGCGCGCGTGGACCACGGCGTTCGTGACCAGCTCGCTGACCAGGAGGATCACGTCGTCGAACGGTTCCGGCGCACCCCACGACAGAAGGGTGTCGTGGATGAACTCCCGCGCCGCGGCGGCCGTCTCCGGGGCGGGCGGGAAGTCTCGTCGGGCGACCTTCGACGCGTCGTGTACTGGCAAGACGTGCAAGTCCTTCGTCACTGGGCGTGGGCGGCGGGGAGTACGCCTGCCACTGCAACGATACGCCGGAGGCGCGCCCCGGGAGGCGCGGATACGGCGGGGTGCCGTCGGGGAGACCGACATGGTCAACCCGACTGTGCCGGGCACCACGGCCAGCTAGTCTAAGTCACCGACACATCCGCTTCTTTCGGGTGGTATGGCGCGGCGGTAGCGTGAGGTGTCGCCGGGCGAAGGGCCACGAGCCCCACTCGGCGGACCGACGCGCGGCCGACTCCGCCCCGGCGGACCCGGGCCGCCAGCGTGCACGGGTGGGAAGCCGAGGTGGAACGACCAGCAGGAGGGGTTCGATGCCCGACGCGGCCAAGGAACTGGCTGAGGAACAACTCGACGAGATTCTCAGTGCCCTGTACCGCATGCGGGACGGCGACTTCAGCGTGCGCCTCCGCCAGCGCGGCAGCGGCACGATCAAGGAGATCGCCTCGGTCTTCAACGAGGTGGTCGACCACAGCGAGCAGCTCAGCAACGAACTGCAGCGCGTCGGCCAGGTCGTCCGCGACGAGGGCAGGCTGCACGAGCGCGTCGCGGTCAACCCCTCCCGCGGGGCGTGGGGCGAGAGCGCCCGCGCCCTCAACGACCTGCTCGACGAGGTCGCCGAACCCGTCACCGACGTCGCCCGCGTCCTCGACTCCGTCGCCGAGGGCCAGCTCAGCCGCCGCGCCTCCACCGAGGGCCGCCGGGGCGAGCTCAAGGGCGACCTGCTGCGCCTGGCCACCACCGTGAACCGCATGGCCGACCAGATGAGCGGCTTCACCGAGGAGGTCACCCGGGTGGCCCGTGAGGTGGGCACCGAGGGCAAGCTCGGCGGGAGCGCGCAGGTCGAGGGGGTCTCCGGAGCCTGGCGCGAGGTCACCGAGTCGGTCAACCAGATGGCCTCCCGCCTCACCAACCAGGTGCGCGACATCTCCGCCGTGACGACGGCGGTCGCGCGAGGCGATCTCAGCAAGAAGATCACCATCGACGTCCAGGGCGAGATGCTCGACCTCAAGGACACCGTGAACACGATGGTGGACCAGCTGTCCACGTTCGCGGACGAGGTGACCAGGGTGGCCCGTGAGGTGGGCACCGAGGGCAAGCTCGGCGGTCGCGCCAACGTGCGCGGGGTCCAGGGCATCTGGAAGGACCTCACCGAGAACGTCAACTCGATGGCGGACAACCTGACCAACCAGGTGCGCGACATCTCCCAGGTGACCACCGCCGTCGCCCGGGGCGAGCTGACGCGCAAGGTCGAGGTCGACGTGCAGGGTGAGATGCTGGCCCTGAAGAACACCGTGAACACCATGGTCGACCAGCTCGACTCGTTCGCCGACGAGGTCACGCGGGTGGCGCGCGAGGTCGGCACGGAGGGCAAGCTCGGCGGCCGGGCCAACGTCAAGGGCGTGTCGGGGATCTGGAAGGACCTGACCGACAACGTCAACTCGATGGCCAACAGCCTCACCTACCAGGTCCGCAACATCTCCCAGGTGACGACGGCGGTCGCCAAGGGTGACCTGAGCAAGAAGATCACCGTGGACGCCCAGGGCGAGATGCTCGACCTGAAGGACACCATCAACAAGATGGTCGACCAACTGGACTCCTTCGCCAGCGAGGTCACGCGGGTGGCGCGCGAGGTGGGCACCGAGGGCAAACTGGCCGGACAGGCCCACGTGCGCGACGTCTCCGGGGTCTGGAAGGACCTGACGGACAACGTCAACTCGATGGCCAACAACCTGACCTACCAGGTGCGGCAGATCTCGATGGTCACCCGCGCGGTCGCGGCGGGCGACCTGACCAAGAAGGTCACGGTCAACGCCAAGGGCGAGATCCTGGAGCTGAAGGACACCATCAACGTCATGGTGGACCAGCTCTCGGCCTTCGCCGACGAGGTGACCAGGGTGGCCCGTGAGGTGGGCACCGAGGGCAAGCTCGGCGGTCGCGCCGACGTCAAGGGCGTGTCGGGGATCTGGAAGGACCTCACCGAGAACGTCAACTCGATGTCGCACAACCTCACCACGCAGGTGCGCAACATCTCCGAGGTCACGACCGCCGTCGCCGCCGGTGACCTGACGAAGAAGATCGACGTCAACGCCCAGGGCGAGATCCTGGAGGTCAAGACGACCGTCAACACGATGGTCGACCAGCTCTCCGCGTTCGCCACGGAGGTCACCCGCGTCGCCCACGAGGTCGGCAGCCAGGGCCAGCTGGGCGGTCAGGCCAAGGTCGAGGGCGTCTCCGGCACCTGGAAGCAGCTCACCGACAGCGTCAACGGCCTGGCGGGCAACCTGACCACCCAGGTGCGGGCGATCGCCGAGGTCGCCAACGCCGTGGCCAAGGGCGACCTGACCCGCCGGATCCAGGTCGACACCCGCGGCGAGATGGAGGAGCTCAAGGACAACATCAACCTGATGGTGTCCAACCTGCGCGAGACCACCGCCACCCAGCAGGACGCCGACTGGCTCAAGTCCAACCTCAACCGCATCTCCGGCCACATCCAGGGCCACCGGGACCTGCACGAGCTGGCCCGCCTCATCATGACCGAGGTGACGCCGCTCCTGAACGCCCAGCACGGCGCCTGCTACCTGCCCGAGGAGCAGGGCGACCAGGACGTCTTCCGCCTCTACGCGGGGTTCGGGTTCTCCCCCGACGAGAGCCGCCGCCGCATCCGCAAGGGCGTCGGCCTGGCGGGCGAGGCCCTGGAACAGCAGATCGAACAGCAGGTCAGCAACATCCCGCCGGGCTACGTCACCGTCCAGTCCGGCCTCGGCCAGGCCGAACCCCGGTACCTGTACATCCTCCCGATCATCTCCGAGGAGCGCTCACTCGGCGTCATCGAGTTCGCCTCCTACGAGGAGTTCCGGGAGATCCACAAGAACTTCCTGCGCCAGCTGGTCGCCCTGCTCGGGACCACGATCAACACCATCCTGGCCAACAACCGCACCGAGTACCTCCTCGAACAGTCCCAGCAGCTCACCAGCCAGCTGCGCGAGCGTTCCAACGAGCTCCAGCGCCAGCAGGAGGAGCTGCGCGGCAAGAACGCCGAACTCCGCCAGAAGGCCACCCAGCTCGCCAACCAGAACCGGGCGATCGAACTCCAGAACCAGCAGATCCAGCGCTCCAGGAACGCCCTGGAGGAGCGCGCCCACCAGCTCCAGGTCTCCTCCAAGTACAAGTCGGAGTTCCTGGCGAACATGTCGCACGAGCTGCGCACACCGCTCAACAGCCTGCTGATCCTGGCCCGCCTGCTGGCCGACAACGCCGAGGAGAACCTCTCGCCCAAGCAGGTCGAGTTCGCGCAGACCATCCACAAGGCGGGCAGCGACCTGCTGCTGCTCATCGACGAGATCCTCGACCTGTCCAAGGTCGAGGCGGGTCGCGCCGAGGTCCAGCCCAGCGAGGTGTCCATCGCCCAGCTCGTCGACTACGTGGAGGCCACCTTCCGCCCGGTCACCGGGGAGCAGGGCCTGGCGTTCGCGGTGGACGTCTCACCCGACATCCCCAGCACCCTGTGGACCGACGAACAGCGCCTCCAGCAGATCCTGCGCAACCTGCTGTCCAACGCGGTGAAGTTCACGCCGCAGGGCGAGGTGCGCCTGCTCATCGAGCCCGCGTGGGCGCTGGAGGACGCCGACCTCGACATGTTCATGGAGGACGAGGAGGTCATCGCGTTCACCGTGGCCGACACCGGCATCGGGATCGCCGAGGACAAGCTCCAGGTGATCTTCGAGGCCTTCCACCAGGGTGACGGCGGAACGTCGCGGCGGTTCGGCGGCACCGGCCTGGGCCTGTCCATCAGCCGGAACTTCGCCCGGCTCCTGGGCGGTGAGATCCGCGTCCAGAGCGTGGCCAACCAGGGGTCGACCTTCACCCTCCTGCTCCCGGTGCGCCTGCCCGAGGACGCGGGCGAGCGCGGTGAGGAGACCACCGGTGTGGACACGGTTCCGGCGCTGGGGTCCGCCGGTACCCAGACTTCGCTCACCGACGGCGGGGGCGACGGCGAGTACGTCATGCCCGACGAGGACTTCGACGCGGCCCTGGCCGCCCTGACCGACATCGGCAACGAGCCGCTGCCCAGCGTCCCGGTGCTCAAGACCCCCGAACCCGCCGCCGAGAGCGAGCAGGAGTCCGACACCGGCGGTGAGCGCGCCGAGGCCCGGACCGACCCCGAACGGCGCGCCGTCCTCAGCGGACAGCGGGTCCTCATCGTCGACGACGACGTCCGCAACGTCTTCGCCCTCACCAGTGCCCTGGAGGCCCAGGGCCTGGAGGTCCTGTACGCCGACAACGGCCGTTCCGGCATCGCCATGCTGGAGGCCAACGAGGACATCTCCCTCGTCCTCATGGACGTGATGATGCCCGAGCTGGACGGCAACGCGACCACGCGGGCGATCCGGGAGATGCCCCAGTTCGAGGACCTGCCGATCATCTCCCTCACCGCCAAGGCGATGCAGGGCGACCGGGAGCGCAGCCTGGCGGCCGGCGCCACCGACTACGTCACCAAGCCGGTCGACCTCGACCACCTGCTGGACGTCATGCGGCGCTGGTTGACCGCCGACCCGTCGGAGACCGCCGCCGGAGCCGCCGCCGACACCAGCGGGTCCGGGGGCGGCGACGCGGCCGAACCCTCCAGAGGGCACAATGGCGCCACGGACGACGACACCCGCACCGGAGGCGGAGACCACCCGCACGGGGACGCCGACGGCGTCGGCACCGCCCCGACAGAGGACCTGGAGTAACGAGCAGTGACCCAGAAGGCCAACATCCTTCTCGTGGACGACCGAGAAGAGAACCTGATCGCGTTGGAGGCGGCCCTCACCTCCCTCGACCAGAACCTGGTCCGGGCGAGCTCAGGTGAGGAGGCGCTCAAGCACCTTCTGGGGACCGACTTCGCGGTCATCCTGCTCGACGTGGTCATGCCGGGCATGGACGGCTTCGAGACGGCCGCGCACATCAAGCAGCGCGACAAGACCAAGGACGTGCCGATCATCTTCCTGACCGCACAGGAGGTCGACCGGCACGAGGTCTTCCGCGGCTACGCCTCCCGCGCGGTGGACTACCTGCTCAAGCCGTTCGACCCGTGGGTCCTGCGCTCCAAGGTGGAGGTGTTCGTCGAACTCCACCAGCTCAAGGCGCAGATGCGCGAGCAGGCGCGCAGCCTGCAACGCGACCTCGGTCAGGAGACCGGCGAGCCCGGCCGGGTCCTGGCCGAGCGGCTCGCCCAACGCTCCCACCAGGTCCAGGGAGACCTGGCCGCGCTGCGGGAGCACATCATGGCCAACTACCAGGACACCGACCAGCCGCTGGTGGACGGGGTGCGGCGGATGGACCGTTCGGTGAGCCAGCTGTCCACACTGGTGGACACGTTGTACGGCCCGGAGTGACGGGCTGTGCCCGTGCGGCCTCGCGGACTCGGCCGGGGCTCGGGGCGTGGAGAACCGGGATTCTTCGTCGTCCCCTTCGCCTGGCTCGTTCCTCCCCGGCGGCTCGGCTCCTCCTGCGGAACCCCGTACGCCCCTCGCTCAGGGGGAGGGGCGCGGGGGGAGCGCCAGGCCGATGTGCTCGCCGATCTCCTCGATGAGGCCCAGGTCGGCGAGGCGGAAGCTGCCCCGGTTGCTGCGCCGTATCAGGGTCAGCGCGCCGCGCACCCCCCGGCTCCCGCGCAGCGGCACCGACAGCAGCGACCCCGCGCCCAGCGCCGCCAGCAGCGGCGCCCCCGACTCCGCGTACCCGAGGACGTCCTCCTCCTCGATCAGCGGGAACAGCTGCGACTGTCCGCTGCCGAGCACCTCGCCGGGGACGGCCGAGTCGCACGGCGCCGCCGCCACCTCCGCCCGCAGCTCCTCCGGTGCGTCGGGCGGCCCGGCCACCGCGGCGCGTCTGGCCGCGCGCGGGCCGGTGGGCAGGTCGCACACGTCCAGGATCACCCAGTCGGCGTAGGAGTCCGCCAGCAGTTCGGCGGCGTCCGCCAGGGCGAGCGGCTCACCCTTGCCGCCCGGCCCCGCACTGCGCAGCAGCAGCCGCGTCATCCGGGTCAGCACGTCCAACCGCCGGGCGGCCAGGACCACGACCTGGTCCTCCACCTCCGGCTCCAGCGGCGCCGGGCCCTCCTCCTCGGAACCGCTCATCGGCGGGGACATCGCGACCAGGACGAGGGGGTGCGCCTCCGTCGGCAGCTCCAACCGGGTCAGGGTCAGGTGCACGTCCTCCGCCCAGCCGCGCTGCGCCAGCCGCGACTCCAGCGAGGCGGTGCCGTCCCCGCGCAGGACCGAGGCCAACCACGACTGCATCGTCGCGCGCTTGCGCAGGTCGACGAAGTGGACGAAGGGTTTTCCGGTGAGGTAGCCGGGAGCGCTGCCCAGCCGCGCGGCCCCCGCGTTGTTGATCCGCCGGATGTAGCCGTCGTGGTCCAGCAGCACCACGGGCACGCTCAGCTCCGCGAACATCGCGCGCAGCAGGACGCGGTCGCCGTCGTCGCCCGACCGGCGCGGGCCGGGCTGTTCCGGGCGTGCCCGGCTGAGCAGTTCGTCCGCCTCGCCCAGCAGGCGTTCGGCGTACTCCAGTTCCGCCAGCGCCGCCTCGGCCGTGCTCTGGGCGTCGTCGGGGTACATGGCGTGGGTGCTGCCGAGGGCGGCCACGCGCTCTCCCAGAGCGGTGATCTCCCTGCGCAGCCCGGCGAGGTTGTCCGACACGCTCAGCTCTCCGGTCGTCGTTGATCGTGTCTTCGGTGGTGCCCGTCAGGTTGCCCCGACACCGTTGTCTCACACCGACGCTAACCGATGTGAGGTGCGGTGCCCGCCACGGTTACCGTTAGAGGCGGGCACGGTGGCGGAAGTGAGGTGGGACGGTGTGGATCGAACGCCTGGCCCGTGACATCGGGGCGCTGGGACAGACCGAGAACACCACCCTCGAACGCGCCCTGGACCAGATGAGCCGGGCCGCCGCGCTGGGCGTGCCCGGATGCTCCGCCGCACTGGTGGTGGTCTGGCGGGAGGTCGCGGGGCCCGACGGGTCCGCCCGGCACGTCGTCACCGACTACGGCGCCTCGCACGCCGACCTGTCCGAGGCGTTCGAGTACCAGTACACCAGTGACCAGGGACCCACGGTCGAGGCGGTGCGCGAGATGCGCCAGGTGCGGGTCGGCGACGTCCTGCGCGAACACCGCTGGCCCCGCTACACCAGCATGGCGGTGCAGTGCGGCGACCGCTCGTCCGTCACACAGCCCAGTCTCATCCCCGGGGACGAGGGCGAGGACGACCGCGTCGTGACCTTCGGCGTGCACTCCGGCCGGGCCGACGCCTTCGACGAGGACGTGGTCGTCCCCCTCACCGCCCTGCTCGCCGAGCACGCGGCGGTGGCCCTGCTCAGCGTGGGCCGCCAGGCCGACGTGGCCCGCGAGACCGCGCACATGCGCCGGGCGATGTCCGCTCGGACAGTGATCGACCAGGCCAAGGGCATCATCATGCACGCGCGTGCCTGCGACGCGGACACCGCCTTCTCGGCGCTGCGCGAGGTCGCCCAGCGCAACCGGATGAAGGTCGTGGACGTGGCACGCGACCTGGTCCGCGAGAACACGGGCACCCCGGCGCGGACACGGAGCCCGCGGTCGGACGGTCGGTGAACACGGAGCCAACCTCACACCGATGAGTCCGGAGCGTGACCGAAAACGGGGATGATGGGCTTCCGGGGCCGTCCCGGAACGACAAGGAGAGCCGAGAGTGACGTCAGACATCTCGATCCGTCGCGAGGATGGCGTCATCGTGGTCACCCCGGTGGGGGAGATGGACGCGGTGACCTCCCCAGCCCTGGCGGAGGTCCTCGACGGGGTCCTGTCCGAGGACCGGACCGGCGGGGTGGTGGTCGACCTCGCCAAGGTCGCCTTCTGCGACTCCCGCTGTATCGGTGTGCTCGTCGCCGCCTACCGGCACGCCCGCGACCGGGGCGTGGGCCTCGTGGTCGCCGAACCCCAGCAGCAGGTCCACCGCCTGTTCGTGATCGCCGGAATCGACCAGGTCATCCCGATCATGGCGAGCACCGGCGCCGCGGCGGACTCGCTCCGACCGTAGACCCTCCGTTCCGGCCCTCTGCCTCGCCGCGGACCGTGGTCGGGCACCCGAAGGCCGGGATCCTCGCCCGCCGGTGGCCCCGACCGCCCTCAGCCGAGGCCCTCGACCCGGGACTCCACCCGGTCGAGGAAGTGCAGCCGGACCAACGACCCCGCCGCGCTTCCGCTGATCTCCAGGAAGTCGCAGGTCTGCCGGGTGATCCACAGCCCGTAGCCGCGCGGACGCGTCCCGTCGGCCGGCCGGTAGCCGGTCAGCGGGTCGATGAGGCCGCCGTCCTCGTCGAAGACGTCGCACACCCACCGCCCCGGCGCGCGCCACAGCGTCACCGTGCCCTTGCCCGCTCCGTGCTCCAACACGTTGGCGGCCAGCTCGTTCACCGCCACGACCAGGTCGTCCACCCTCGCGTCCGGCCAGCCCGCCGCGTGCCCGAGGCCGGTGAGATCCCGGCGCAGCCGCGGCAGGGACTGCCCGATCTCCAACTGGTGGACGGGCCCCGTGACCGGAAGCGGTTCCGGTGCGGTCGGCCGGACCCCGAACGCCGCCGTCCCCAGGTACCCGCCGTTGGGGCGGGGGCCGTCGGGCCCCACCAGCACCGGGTGGGTGGCGCGTACCGCCGACCGCACGGGCGGGGCGAGGCCGCGCGAGTCGTGCACGCACAGCAACCGCAGCGGCATCGGGGCCAACGCGGTGGACAGTACGGACTCCAGGCGGAGCCACTCCCGCAGCTCCATCGCCGAGCCGTCGGTCAGCGGGGGCTCGGCGACCACGACCACGGGCGAGGGGTCGTGCATGAGCGCCAGCCGGTGCAGGAAGGCCAGGGTCCGTCCCGGCGCGGTGTAGAGTTCGGCGCGGTCGGTGACGTGCACCCGGGTCCGTTCCGGGTCGCTGAGGCCCTCGGTCAGCGCGGTCACACGGCGCGGGCTGACGGCGAGCACGGCGTGGGCGTTCTCGCGTACGGCGGAGCGCAACCGCTGCTGGGCCACCTCGTGGAACCTCTGCTCGCGGTGGAAGAGCAGTCCCTGGTGTTCGAAGGTCATCGGTGAGGGTTCGCGTTCGGGGGAGCGGCGCCCTGACGGGTGCGCCGTCGTCTGAGGTGTACCCACTCCGCGCCCGGCCCCCCGGGTGAGACGCCGGGGGACCGCTGGCGTGTGTGCGGAGGGAACGGGGACACGGTTCAGTGGGCGGCCGTCGACAGCAGGACGCCCTCGACCTCGTCCTCGTCGGCCTCCTCGTGCTCCGGCGTCTGGGGCAGGGAGCGCTGGTAGGCGATCTCGGTCTCCACGGCGATGCGCTGCCACGTGAACCGGGAACGGGCGCGGTCGGCGGCGGCGATGCCGTACGCCGAACTCATCGTCGGCGTGTTCAGGACGGCGCGCACGGCGCGGGCCACCTCGTCGGGGCGGCCGAACCGCATCAGGACGCCGCTGGTGCGGTGCAGCACCGCGCCGGGGACCGCGCCCGTGGCGGTGGCGACCACCGGCAGGCCGCACGCCATGGCCTCCACGACGGCCCCGCCGTAGGGGTCGTAGGAGGCCGCCGACACGTACACGTCCGCCGAGCGCAGCAGCCGGGGCAGCTCCTTGCGTTCCACGGGGCCGGTCAGGTGGACGCGGTCGTCCACGCCCGCCTCCTTGGCCAGCAGCTCGATGTCGCGGGCGTCCTCGTCCAGGGCCACGTCACGGTCCTTGGCGGTGGACACGATCAGGAGTTCGGCCTCGGGCAGCCGGGTCATCGCCTCGACGAGCCGGTCGGCGCCGCCGGGCCCGGACAGGGACGTGACCGAGACCAGCCGGGGCCGCTCCTCGCGACGGGTCTGCCAGGGTTCGGAGGAGGCGCTGCCCTCCACGCTGAAGTGGTCGGTGTCCACGCCGAACGGGACGACGCTGACATGGTGGCGGGGCACGCCGAGCCGGGCCAGCTCGCCCTGCTGGTCGGTCGAGTTGACCAGGACGTGGTCGGCGCGCGACGCCAGGATCGTCTCCATGCGGGCGCGTTCGGGCCGGTCGGCCAGACCGGAGCGCTGCTCGCTGGCGTTGAGCGAGTGGAAGGTCTGGACGATCGGGGTGTCGCTCTGGTCCCGGTCGCTGTGCGCCTGGGCGTGCAGGGCGGCCAGCCCGCTGGTCCACCCGACGGCGTGGAGGACGTCCGGGACGTCCTCGTCGAGGGCGGCGGCGAGGGCGGTCCCGAAGGCTCCGGTGTGCTCGGTCTCCTCGTCACCGGCGAGGGACCGGGCCGGTCCCGCGTCGAGGTAGACGACGGACACCCCGCGCGACATCCGGGTGCGGCCGTCGGGCTGGTCGGGGTCGCTTCGGCGCGAGTACACCGTGACCTTGTGGCCGCGTTTGGCGAGCTGCCGGGACACGGCGCAGGCGTGCAGGCTCGCTGGGCAGGCCGGTTCCCCCCGGTGGGCGGGGAGGGGATTGGCGTGTTCGGCGACCATGGCGATCTTCACTGATCTGGACTCCTTGGACAAAGAGAGGGTGTCCGTCGTGGATGGGCCCGAGGGGACTCCGGAGCGGGGTCGGAGCCACCCGGGAGGGAGAGGTGGTCGACGGGCCGTCCTTCGGGCCCGTCCTGGAGCGGAGCGCGTCGGCGGGGCCGGGCGCGTCAGGGAGCGGTGGGGCGGTCGCGTGACGCGGGCGGGGGCCTGCGGGCAGCACTCATCACCGCGCGCACGGAGGGCACACGGGAGCCAGGCGGTGGAGAGGAAGGAAGAAGGGAGGGCAGACGCACGGGAACCACACCAAACGACCGGTAGGGAGAGCGAGCCACCGTGCGAACCCGGATTCGGGTCAACGCTCGGGGCGGGGCCGTGTGTGTCTGCGTCTTAGACACCCAACGGCACCCATTCTGCCAGACGGTCAGGTGAGTCACAACGTGACAGGGGGTCCCTGACCGCGCCAAAGGGGGCTTCGGGGCTGCCCGTAACCCCGGAGGGGCTCTCTGTACTGTGGCTTCCCGTTCTCGTCCGATCCCCACTGTCGCGGTGGGGGCCGCGCCGCTACTGTCGGACAGGAACAACAGGACTGGACCTCGCTCACCACCGGCTCATCGGCCACGACACTTTCGGCGGCGACAATCCGCGTGGGAACTGCGTATCCGGGTGTTTTCCGCCATGATGTACGCGGATTTTGACCGTCTCCGCCGGTACCTCGGTACGGTTACAGAATCCACACGTTGAACGGGACTCGAGCAACGTCCGGCGCCGTGCGCCGGGCAACCGGCCACGGCCGACGAAACGGAGGAAGGGCGTATGGGTGTCGCTGGTGGGGAAGTCATTGTCACGGCCCTCACGCACCGGGGCGCTGTCCGTCCCGCCAACGAGGACTCCGTCGTCATGGGTGCGCTCACCGTCGCCAGCGCCAATATGACCTCGCCGGTCCGCTGCGTTCTGCCGGTGAGCGAGCCCGTCATCCTCGCGGTCGCCGACGGGATCGGCGGCCAGGCCGCGGGTGAGATCGCCTCCGAACACGCCGTGCACCGCATGGCCGAGGTCGGGCCACGGCTCAAGGGCCCGGACGAGATCGCCCAGTTGCTGACCAACATCGACGAGGAGATCAAGGACCACGCGACCCAGCACACCGAGTTCTCCGGCATGGGGACCACGGTCGCCGGTGTCCTGCTCAACAACGACGGCAACTTCTGGTTCAACGTCGGTGACTCGCGGACCTACCGCCTGGAGGGGCGCCACCTGCGCCAACTCTCCGAGGACGACTCGCCCGCGCTCCCGCCCTCCGAGGACGGCCGTCCGGTCACCACCAACTTCATCACCCAGTCCCTCGGCGGCAGCGCGGGCGGCGCGATGGTCCCGCACGTGGGTCGGGACGAGGGTGCCGACCCCAGCGCCTGGCTCATGTGCAGCGACGGTCTGTCCGATCTGGTCCTCCCGGAGGAGATGGAACGGATGATCGCCGAGGCGGGCAGTGACGAGGCCGCCGTGCACGCGCTCTGGCAGGCCGCGATGGAGGCGGGCGGCAAGGACAACATCAGCATCCTGCTCGCGCGTCGCAGGTGACCGGCGGTCCAGTGCGAGAACGACGGTGGGGCCCGGACGCGATGTCCGGGCCCCACCGTCGTGTTCCGGGCCTCCGCCGGGCCCGGGGCCGCGGTGCCCGATCCCGCCGCCGGGTCAGCCCTGGTCGCCGCGCGACCTGGAGCGCAGCAGCACCGCCAACAGGACGATCGCTCCGAGGGCGATGACCGCTGCGGCGACGGCGCCCACGATCACGATCGTGGTCGCCGACGAGCCGTCGGACTCGGCCGCCGCCTCGTCGGCCGCGATCGAGGTCTCCTCCGCGGGGCCGGTCGGCTCGTCACCGCTCTCGGCGCCCTCGTCGGCGCTCTCCGCGGTCGGGTCAGCCGCCGGCGCCGCCTCGGCTGCGGCCTCCTCGGTCAGGGTGAAGGTGAGCGTGTCCTGGATGGGGTGGCCGTCGGAGGAGACGACCCGGAACCCGATCGTGTACTCGCCCGCCTGGTCCAGAGGGAGCAGGCCCGTGGTCACGTCCAGCTCGTCGAACCCCAGGGGCTCGTCGTCCTGGTACTGCTCGCCGTCGGGGCCGGTGACGATGATGTCGCTCGCGCTGTCCGAGGCCATCGGGGCGTTGTTGAAGGTCAGCACGATCTCCTCGGGCGCGGCGTCCAGGGTGGCGCCGTCCTCCGGCGAGGATCCGGTGAGCACGTCGTGGGCGAGGGCGGGCGCGGGGGCCAGCGCCAGCCCGGCCGCGGTCAGCGCGGCCGCGGCGATCAGGCGGGGGAGGCGGCGAGGTGCCGTGCCGTCGTGGGTGTTCGTGGTCTCGGTGGACGCCATCTCTTCTCCCAGTGCTCGGGGTCGGTACGCGCACCGGCGGAGAAGGCCGGGTCGCACGTGTTCGAAACTAGGGCATGTTCCGCACACACCCTGGGCGTGTTCTGCGGATCCCCGCCCGGCCGCGCGACCCTCGGCACGACCCCCGCGGTGCTCTCCCCACGTAGTCGACCGCATCCTCGGGCGAGTTCCCTCTCCGTCCTTGCGGTGACCGTGTCGGGGGCGCTGTCGCGGGCCCGGAAGGGCCGGGTACGCGGTAAAAAGGGGGCCGCCGGGTGCGATCCCCCTCGCACCCGACGACCCCCGCCATCGCCTCAGGAGGCCGGGACCAACTCGCGCCGCATGTAGCGACGCTGCTCCGGGGTCGTACCGCCCCAGACGCCGTGGGCCTCTCCGGCTCGCAGGGCCCACCGCAGGCACTCTTGGCGAACAGTACAGCTGCGGCAGACGGCGACGGCCCGCTCGGTGTCGGCGCGCCCGATCCCGGTGCTGCTCACCGGGAAGAAGATCTCCGGGTCATGGGAACGGCAGTTCCCCTGCTCGACCCAGTCCTCGCTCTCGTGGTAAAGGCGGTTCACGTGCGCCTCCGATCCGTGGCTGCGATCCGTGGTCAGTGGCCGCACCGTGGGTCGCACGGCGGGCGAGTCCTCGTCCTCACCACGGCTGTCGGGTTCTCGACCCCTCTGGTCTGCGGCGAAGCGATGCGACTAAGTGTAGTACGACCTGATGTAGTACTACACGGAGTCTGGTGGAAAGTCGGCGAGACATCAAGGGTGTCGAGCGGTCGCGTCGGCGCGGCGGGGTGTGCGCCGGGGTGGCGCGGGCGGGGCGCCGGAGGGGTGTCGGGCGGCGACGCGGAGGGGAAGTCCCTGTCCAGGGCCGGTTTTCGGGGGAGTCGGCGCGCGGTTCCGGGGCGGGGGGTGCGCGCCGGAGGCGTTATGTCGCGAGGTTTCCACCGAATTGATGTGACTTAACGCACTGTTAATATTGCTTGATGAGGCTCTATGTTTGACCCTGAGTGCTGCCCGCCACACGGAGTGGGCCGAGTGGGCGCACATCGGGTCCCACCCCCGGCCGGAGGGTCGAAGTCCCAGATGGGCGGGGGGCTCGCGGGTGCCGGGCAGCCCGCTCTCCCTTCCGCGAAAGCCCTGGTCAGGGCGGTTGTATGCTGATAAATGAACGAACCATACCCGATGTTGATCTGATGAAACATCTAGGCGGAGTCTCTCTGAAACGTCATTGACATTCGTTCGCTAAATTCGATCGACGTGCCACATCTACGAACGAACCTCCAAGCACACGACCGAACTGACGGCGGGGCCACCGGCTCCGGCACCACAGGGGCCGTGAGCCGTGGGGACGTGCGTCTGACGCACCCCACCGCGGAGGACGGGCCGCGCATGTGGCGGCTGGCGGGGGAGGCGGGGATGGACGTCAACTCCCCGTACGCCTACACGCTCTGGTGCCGTGACTTCGCGAAGACCAGTGTCATCGGCTACGACGACGCCGGTCGTCTCGCCAGCTACGTCACCGGATACGTGCGACCCGACAGCCCTGACACGTACTTCCTCTGGCAGGTCGCCGTGGACTCCGCCTTCCGCGGACAGCGGCTGGCCCGCCGGATGCTCGACTTCGTCGGCGACGGGTTCGCCGACATGGGACTGCGTTATCTCGAAGCGACCGTCACACCCGACAACACCGCCTCACGCGCGCTGTTCGCCTCGTTCGCCCGGGACCGGGACGCGGAGATCGAGTGGAGTCCTCTGTTCACCGGAGAGCACTTCCCGCAGGAGGGCGGGGCTCCCCACGAACCCGAGGAACTCGTGCGTATCGGCCCCTTCGGGGAGGGGACGAGTCAAGAGCGTGCCTGACCGTCCGCACCGGATCGACCGATCCTGAACCACCCCGTCGTCACAGCCCTGAGCCCACGAACCTGGGGAAAGGAACCAAGGAACCCACGATGGAGACCTTCCAGCGCCTCGAGTCCGAAGTCCGCGGATACTGCCGGAACTGGCCGGTCGTCTTCGACAAGGCCCTCGGAAGCCACGTCTACGACGAGAACGGCCGGCCCTACCTGGACTTCTTCGCCGGGGCCGGGTCCCTCAACTACGGGCACAACAACCCGGAGTTGAAGAGCTCGCTCATCGAGTACCTGACCGACGACCGGATCGTGCACAGCCTCGATGCCTACAGTGTCGCGAAACGGGAGTTTCTGGAAACCTTCGAGGAGATCATCCTCAAACCCCGGGGCCTGGACTACAAGGTCCAGTTCCCCGGCCCCGCCGGCAACAACGCGGTCGAGGCCGCGCTGAAGCTGGCCCGCAAGTACACCGGTCGCCAGACCATCGTCAACTTCACCAACGGCTTCCACGGCATGACCCTGGGCGCCCTCGCGGTGACCGGCAACTCCATGAAGCGCGGCGGCGCCGGAGTCCCGCTGGACCACGTCGCCACCATGCCGTTCGACAACTACCTCGACGGCCAGACGCCGGACTTCCTCTGGCTGCGCAGCCTGCTGGAGGACAGCGGCAGCGGCCTCGACAAGCCCGCCGCGGTCATCGTCGAGACCGTCCAGGGCGAGGGCGGCATCAACGCCGCCAGCGCCGGCTGGCTGCGGGGACTGTCCGAGCTGTGCCGCGAGTACGACATCCTCATGATCGTCGACGACATCCAGATGGGCTGCGGCCGCACCGGCGACTTCTTCAGCTTCGAGGAGGCCGGGATCACCCCGGACATCGTCACGCTGTCGAAGTCCATCAGCGGTTACGGTCTGCCGATGGCGCTCACGCTGTTCAAGCGCGAGCTGGACGTGTGGGGCCCGGGCGAGCACAACGGCACGTTCCGCGGCTTCAACCCGGCCATGGTCACCGGCACCGAGACGCTGCGCCGCTACTGGAGTGACGACTCCTTCGCCCGCGCCACCAAGGCCAAGGGCGACATGGTCGCCGCCCGCCTGACGGAGATCGCGGGCGAGTTCCCGCAGGTCGGCGCGCACGTGCGCGGCCGCGGCCTGGCCCGCGGTCTGGGCTTCGAGGACACCTCGATCGCCAAGCGGGTCGCCGCCGAGTCCTTCGAGCGCGGTCTGCTCCTGGAGACCTCCGGTCCCGAGGACGAGGTCGCCAAGCTCCTTCCCGCGCTCACCACGACCGAGGAGGAGCTGACCGCGGGGCTCGACATCATGGCCGACGCCACCCGCGCGGCCGTGAAGGTCGCCCAACCGGTGTAGTACCCGCCCTCTGCGGGGCGAACGGTCACGGGGGCGGTCGGCCTCCCCGATTCGGGAAGTCGACCGGCCCCCGACCGTGTTCAATGGACCAGACAGCGACGGCGCAGGAGCGCGTTAAGGAGAATGCAGTGATCGTTCGCAGCGTGGATGACGTCAACGACACCGACCGCGACGTCAAGCACGGCAACTGGCGCAGCCGCCGGATGATTCTGGCGAAGGAGGGCGTCGGCTTCTCCTTCCACGAGACCGTCCTCTACGCGGGCACCGAGACCACGATGTGGTACGCCAACCACGTCGAACTCGTGCACTGCATCGAGGGCGAGGCCGAGCTCACCAACGAGGAGACCGGGGAGAAGTACACCATCACCCCGGGCACCCTCTACCTGCTCGACGGTCACGAGAAGCACACGCTCCGCATCAAGGAGGACTTCCGTGTGCTGTGCGTGTTCAACCCGCCGGTGACCGGGCGCGAGGTGCACGATGAGAACGGCGTGTACCCGCTCATCGTCGAGGAGCCGGAGTCGGAGGGCACCCCGGTCTCCTGACGACCGAACGTGAACACGTGGGCGGGGTCCGTGGTTTCGGGCCCCGCCCACAGTCGTGTGCGGCACCGGGTCCCCTGGGTGACCGGATTTCGCACCCAGGGTCACAAGTCACAGGTGACCCAGCATGAACACCTCTCCGGGGTGTTCATCGCGCGGCCGATTGCTCATAACCAGTGCATAACGGACTAAACCTGCTTCGTTACTGGCGGGCGGGCCCGGGGAGGGAGAAACCCGTATCTGCGCCGTCGGTCCGTGTCCCGGTCGGCGGCCGGATCCCGCGGAGTGACTCGGCCGCGGACACCAGCCCGCACAGGCGTCCCCATCC
Organism: Nocardiopsis sp. FIRDI 009; assembly: GCF_003386285.1. GTDB lineage: Bacteria > Actinomycetota > Actinomycetes > Streptosporangiales > Streptosporangiaceae > Nocardiopsis. Next base: position 24,058 of record NZ_QPNC01000035.1, on the reverse strand, counting down.
GAACGCGCGGTGCCGTCGTCCCCTGGACGCGGCGCCGCTCTCAGTTACACGAGGAGCAGTCGTGAAGAAGCAGGTATCAGCGGTCACCCGAGGAGCCCTGGGTCGCCGGGACGCATTCCGTCTGGGTGGCGTCGGACTGGCCGTGGCCGGACTCGCCGCCTGCAGCCGCGTCGAGAACGGCGGTGGCACGGAAGGGGGTACCTCGACCCTGGAGCAGCTGCGCGAGCAGGGCTTCGTCCGGATCGGCCTGGCCAACGAGATCCCCTTCGGCTTCATCGACGACTCCGGGGAGCCCGCCGGACAGTCCCCGGCCGTGGCCGCGGCGGTCTTCGAGGAGCTGGGCGTGCCCGAGGTCCAGGCATCCCCGGTCGCGTGGGACGGCCTGATCCCCGGTTTGCAGGCCAACCGCTTCGACGTCATCGCCGCGGGTATGTTCATCACCCCGGAGCGCTGCGAGCAGGTCGCCTTCAGCGAGCCGACCGCGACCTCGCCGGAGGCCTTCCTCGTGAAGGAGGGCAACCCCGAGGACATCTCGCACTTCACCTCGTTCGTGGACAACTCCGACCTGAAGCTGGCGGTCCTCAACGGGTCCGTGGAGCAGACCTACGCGGAGCACTTCGGGATTCCCGAGGACCAGTTGGAGCTGATCTCCAACCAGACCGCCGGGTACGAGCTGCTGGAGTCCGGCCGGGTCGACGCGGTCTCCATGCTGAGCGTGTCCCACACCTACCTGCTGCTCGACCGCGGCGGCCCCTTCGAGGTCACCGAGGCGTTCTTCCCCGAGATCGACGGGAAGGAACAGCGCGGTTGGGGCGGTCTGGCCATGCGCCAGGAGGACACCGAGCTCCTGGCGGAGGTCAACCGCGTGATCGGCGAGTTCAAGGAGAGCAACCGCCTTCTGGAGCTGGGCGAGGAGTGGGGCTTCACCGAGGCCGACCTGCCCGACGACACCACGACCGCCGAACTCTGCGAGGGTTGATACCGCCGTGCAGTTCCTGATCGAGCGGCTTCCGCTCTATCTCGACGGCGCGTGGGTCACGATCCAGCTCACCCTCGGCGGCAGCGCCCTGGCCTTCGTCCTGGCTATGGCCTTCGGCATCCTGGGCACCATCAACCACTGGTTGCCCAGGGCCGTGGCCACGGTCTACGTCGAGGTGTTCCGGGGCGTCGCCGCCCTCGTGCTGATGTTCTGGATGGCGTTCGCGCTGCCGCTCATCACCGGCTTCCAGCTGGAGGACCGGTTCGCCGCCATTCTCGCCGTGGGGCTCAACGTCGGGGCCTACGGCGCCGAGGTGGTCCGCGCGGCGATCAACGCCGTGCCCAAGGCGCAGGTGGAGGCCACCGTCGCGCTGAACCTGTCCTGGTTCCAGCGCCTGCGGCTGGTCGTCCTGCCGCAGGCCTGGGCGCAGATGCTGCCCACGTTCGGCAACCTGATCATCGAGCTGATGAAGGCGACCGCCGTGGCCTACCTCATCGGCGTCGTCGACCTGACCGCCGTCGCGCAGCAGATGCGCCAGGCCACCGGTGAGACGATCGTGGCCTTCTTTGGCGCCCTTCTCTTCTACTTCCTGATCGCGCAGGTGCTGATCTTCGGCATGCGTCTCCTCGAACGTCGCGCCAACCGCAAGCTCGGCCGGACACCGCCCGGCGGCACCGGTCTGAAGGCGCTCCTGAAGCACCCGGCCGTCTCCGGTTCCGGGGGTGCGGGCATATGATCTGGGATTTCGAGTTCACCGTCGAGGCCATGCCCGACCTGCTGTCCGGGCTGTGGGTCACCGTTCAGGTCACGATCCTGGGCTATCTCATCGCGCTCTCCCTCGGCCTGCTGATCGCCGTCGTCCGCCGTGTCCGCGTGGTCGGTCCCCTCGTGCACGGGGTCATGGAGTTCATCCGGACGACCCCCCTCGTGGTCCAGTTGGTCTTCGTCTTCCTGCTGACCCCCTCCGTCATCTCCGGGATGACCGTCGGCATCGTCGTGCTGGGCGTGCACTACTCCGCCTACACCGCCGAGGTCTACCGCTCGGGTATCGAGGGGGTGGCCAAGGGGCAGTGGGAGGCGGCCCGCGCGCTGAGCCTGCCCGCGAGCCGGACCTGGGGCGCGATCGTGCTGCCACAGGCCATCCGCAAGGTCATCCCGGCGCTGGGCAACTACCTGATCGCGATGTTCAAGGACACACCGCTGCTCCTGGCGATCGGTGTGGCCGAACTGCTCACCCAGGCCAGGAGGATCGGCAGTGCCAGCTTCCAGGTCGTGGAGGCCTACACCCTGGTCGGTTTCCTCTTCCTCGCGGTGAGCATCCCCTCCGCGATTCTGATTCGACGACTGGAGCGACGCTATGCCGCCGTCTGACACCCCGTCCGCAGAAACACCCCAGGGGGGCTCGGGGCAGCCGCAGATCGTCTTCGACCAGGTGGTCAAGCGGTTCGGGGACCTCACCGTCCTCGACCACCTCGACTTCTCGGTCGAACCCGGCGAGCGGGTCACGCTCATCGGCCCCAGTGGTTCGGGCAAGACGACCATCCTGCGCCTCCTCATGACCCTGGAGAAGGTCACCGAGGGCCACATCCACGTGGCCGGGGAGCCGTTCAGCCACATGCGGCGGGGCGGCCACCTGGTCCCCGCCAGCGAGAGCTACCTGCGGCGCCGACGCAGGAGCATCGGCATGGTGTTCCAGCAGTTCAACCTGTTCCCCAACATGACGGTGCGCAAGAACGTCATCGAGGCGCCCGTGCACGTCCTCGGCCTGTCCAAGGACGAGGCGAACCAGCGGGCGGAGGAGCTGCTGGACCTGGTCGGCCTCGGCGACAAGATCGACGCCCACCCGACGCAGCTGTCCGGCGGCCAGCAGCAGCGCGTGGCCATCGCCCGCGCGCTGGCGATGCGCCCCGACATCCTGCTGTTGGACGAGGTCACCTCCGCCCTCGACCCGGAGCTGGTGGCGGGGGTCCTGGACGTGCTGCGCCAGGTCGCCGAGACCACGGACATCACGATGCTGTGCGTGACCCACGAGATGGGCTTCGCGCGCGACGTGTCGCACCGCGTCCTGATGTTCGACAAGGGCCAGATCGCCGAGGAGGGTCCGCCGGAGCAGATCTTCGAGGACCCGCGCGAGGACCGGACCAAGTCCTTCCTGCGGTCGGTGCTCGACAACGGGTTCTGAGGGCCCGACCGGCCCGACCCGGCCCCGGTCACCCCGACGGGGGCCGGCGGGGTTCCGGTGGTCGGTGCGTCGGCCCGGGGCGCGCGGCGTCCCGGGCCGACGTGCGCGCTTCCAGCCACACTGACGACATACCGTAGTCATTAGGTCACTTTTAGTTTCCCCTTGGGCAGAATGGGTGCTCTGAGGCTGGGGGGACTCTTGTGACCAAGGTGCGAAGTTGGGGGCTCATCTCGTGGGGCGTGTTCTTCGCCCTGCTCCTCGTGGCGCTGGCCGCCCGCCCCGAGCTGATCGCCGACGTCATGGGCGAGGCTCGTCCCGTCTACGTGGCCGTCTGGGGCCCCATGCTGATCGCGGGCGTGGTCGCCTGGCTCCTCGTCCGCTGGTTCGGGGAACGCGACCAGCTCGACCGGCGGGTCGCCGCCGCCCTCGACGGGCACCCGATCCACCGCGAGGTCGGCTGGCTCATGGTGTTCCTCGGCGGGTTCGTCCTGGCCATGTTCGTGCTCTCCTGGGTCTCCTCCCTGTACGGGGAGGAGATCGGCATGGACCTGCGGATGTCCGTCTCCCTGGTCTCCCGGCTGCTGTTCCTGTTCACCCTGCCCATGCTCGTCATGGACCGCTCCGGCGTCACCATCGACGGCAAGGGCACCGCCATGCCCGCGCTCGCGCTGGCCGCACGCGAGCCCTGGCGGTGGCTCGGCCTGGTCCCCGTGGCCCTCGCCGTGGGTCTCATCGCCCACCGGCTCGTCCCCGTCTTCGGCCTGCCCTCGCTGTCCCTGGCCGTCATCGGCTTCTTCCTGGCCTTCGCCCTGGTCTCCCTGTGTGAGGAGATCTTCTTCCGCGCGATGCTGCAGACCCGGCTGGAGTTCATCCTGGGCCGTTGGGGAGGGATCGGGGCGACCTCGATCGTCTTCGCCCTGGCCTACGCGGTCACGCAGCCCCACGACGCGGTCACCCAGATCCGCGGCCAGGGCTTCCTGGACGACCTCGGTCTGTCCCTGCTCAGCTACGGGGTGGGCGGCGTCCTCTACGGCTACCTGTGGACGTGCTTCCGCAACGTGTGGATCACCGTGTCCCTGCGCCTGGCGCTGTTCGTCCTCGTCCTGCCGCCGGGACTCGAGGCCCTCCTGCACTGAGCCCCCGTGCGGTCCGCGACCCACCGTGTTCACCGTGGGTGCGTCGCCGTCTCACCGTGTGAAGTCCGCGCAAACTCTCCGCTCGGAGTTCGGGTGAAGATGTTCGAATGGGTACAGAAGCTCCATAGCAGTCGTACTGCGGTCATATTCTCCTCACGGGGAGGTCACCGTACAGTCATGAACGGGGGGGAGTCTGCCACCTGTGAGCACGGAATCAGCACCGACACCAGTGGATCCCACGATCGCCGACCTGCCGCCGGACAGGTTCATGGACCGGGAGGAGGGCTGGCTCCGGTTCAACCAACGCGTCCTCGAACTCGCCGAGGACGAGGCCATTCCCCTGCTGGAACGTGCTCGGTTCCTCGCCATCTTCTCCAGCAACCTGGACGAGTTCTTCATGGTTCGGGTGGCCGGACTCAAGCGGCGCATCGCCACCGGCGTCTCCGTGACCTCCTCCGGTCACCACCCGCGCGCCGTCCTCGAACGCGTCTCGGAGTTCACCCGCGAACTCGTGCTCCGCCAGGCCGCCTGCTACGAGGACAGCGTCGCCCCCGCCCTGCGCGAGGTCGGCATCCGCATCGTGCGCTGGAACGAGCTCGACGACGCCGAACACGAGTACCTGCACGGTTACTTCCGCCGTTCCGTCTACCCCCTCGTCACCCCCTTCGCCGTCGACTCCGCCCACCCCTTCCCCTACATCTCCGGACGCTCGCTCAACCTCGCCGTCACCGTCCGCGACCCGCGCGACGAACGCTGGATGTTCGCCCGCGTCAAGGTGCCCGGCTCCCTGCCCCGGTTCATCGAACTCACCGCCGGAGCCGGTGGCCGCTTCGTCCCGGTCGAGGACGTCATCGCCGCCCACCTGCCGCAGCTGTTCGAGGGCATGGAGGTCGTCGAACACCACGCCTTCCGCGTCACCCGCAACGCCGACCTGGAGGTCGACGAGGACGAGACCGACAACCTCGTCCAGTCCCTCGAACAGGAACTCCTGCGCCGCCGCTTCGGCCCGCTGGTGCGCCTGGAGGTGGAGCAGTCCATCAGCGACGAGGTGCTCGGCATCCTCACCCGGCACCTCGGCGCCGAGGAGGAGGAGATCTACCGGGTCCCCGGGCCGCTCAACCTGGCCGGACTCTCCCAGATCGCCGACGTCGACCGGCCCGAGCTGTGCTTCCCGCCCCTGGTCCCCGTCGAGCCGCGCGCCCTGACCTCCGGCGACCTGTTCGCCTCGATCCGCGAGCGCGAGATCCTCGTCCACCACCCCTACGAGTCCTTCGCCACCACCACCGAGCGGTTCCTCTCCCTGGCCGCCTCCGACCCCAAGGTCGTGGCGATCAAGCAGACCCTCTACCGCACCAGCGGTGACTCCCCCATCGTCGAGGCGCTCATCGAGGCGGCCCGCGCGGGCAAGGAGGTCGTGGTCCTGGTCGAGGTCAAGGCCCGTTTCGACGAGCAGAACAACATCCAGTGGGCCCGCAAACTGGAGGACGCGGGCTGTCACGTCGTCTACGGCGTCGTCGGGCTCAAGACCCACTGCAAGCTGTCCATGGTCATCCGCCAGGACGACGACGGCCTGCTACGCCGCTACTGCCACGTCGGCACCGGCAACTACAACCCCGCGACCGCGCGGATCTACGAGGATCTGGGCCTGTTCAGCGCCTCCCCGGAGGTCGGAGAGGACGTCAGCGACCTGTTCAACAGCCTCACGGGCTTCTCGCGCAAGAAGCACTACCGGCGCCTGCTCGTGGCCCCCAGCGCGTTGCGGGAGGGTCTCCTCAACCAGATCGCGGGCGAGATCGACAACTGTCGCAGGGGCGAACCCGCCCACATCCGCATCAAGGTCAACTCCCTGGTCGACCGCGAGATCGTCGACGCCCTCTACCGCGCCTCCCAAGCCGGTGTCAGCGTCGACCTGTGGGTGCGCGGGAGCTGCGTCCTGCGCCCGGGCGTCCCCGGGCTGTCCGAGAACATCCGCGTCCGCAGCATCCTGGGCCGGTTCCTCGAACACTCCCGTGTCTTCGTTTTCGCCAACGGCTGGCGCCCCCAGGTGTGGATCGGCAGCGCCGACCTCATGCCCCGCAACCTCGACCGGCGCGTGGAGGCCCTGGTGCGCGTCTCCGACCCGGAGCAGTGCCGCCGCCTGGTCGGGCTCATGGAACTGGCCATGTCGGACGGCACCTCGTCCTGGCGGCTCCGGCCCGACGGGACGTGGGAGCGGGCCACCCACGACGCGGACGGTGACCCGCTCCTGGACCTTCAGGACACCCTGAGGGGGGACCGGCACCTGAGGGTCGTGGAAGGCTGATGGACATGGACATGGATCTCACGGACGGAAGCGACAGCGCCGGGGCCGTCCCCGGCGAACCGCGCGTCACCAGTGCCTTCCCCCCGCGTGACACGGCCGTCGGCGGCTACCTGGAACCGATCCGCGCGGGCGGCGCCGTCCTGTGGCGCACCGGCCCCGGCGGCGGAGCCGAGGTGGTGCTGATCAGGCGGCCCGACCGCGACGACTGGACCCTGCCCAAGGGCAAGCTCAAGAACGGTGAACACCTCATCACGGGCGCCGTCCGCGAGGTGCGGGAGGAGACGGGCCTCACCCCGGTCCTCGGCCGTCGGCTTCCACCGCAGCGCTACCTCAAGGACGGGTGGCCCAAACAGGTCGAGTGGTGGGCCGCCACCCCCGCCGAGCCCGGCGGCCCGATCGACTACGAGGCCAACGAGGAGGTCGACGCCGTCGAGTGGGTGCCCGTCGAGGACGCCCTGGTCCGCCTCACCTACGACCACGACGTCCAGGTCCTCGACAACTTCCGTGCCGGGCCCGCCGAGACCTTCCCGGTCATCGTGCTGCGGCACCTGTCGGCGGGGGAGAAGCGCGCCTGGCGCGACAACGACCTGCTCCGCCCCCTGGACGAGTCCGGCCGCGCCGACGCGCTGGCCCTGCCGCGTGTGCTGGCCGCCTACGGGCAGCCGCGCGCGGTGTCGTCGGCGGCGGCCAGATGCACCGAGTCCCTGCTGCCCTACAGCGTCGAGGCCGACGTGCCGGTGCGCACCGAGCGGGCCTTCACCGTGCGCGGGACCGCGCGGGGCGAGTCCCCGGAGTTCGACGTGGAGGCGGCGCGGGAGGCGTTCCACGACATCCTCGCCGAGGGGCGCCCGACCGTGGTGTGCACGCACGGCGAACTCGTCCCGCACCTGATGCGGGAGGCGTTGACCAGGCTCGACGCGCCGGTCTCCCAACAGTTGGGGCTGCGCAAGGGTTCGTTCTGGGTGGTGCACGTCGCCGCGGGCGGCGCGCTGGCGGGGGTGGAGCGGCACGGTATCCGGGGATGATCCGGGGCCGGTTCGGCGGGTCGGCCGGGCGGTGACATCATCGGACGATGGCCACTCACAGGATCTCGCGGAGTATCACCGTCAAGGCTCCCGCCAGGCGCGTCTTCGACATCATCGCCTCGCCGGCGCGGCACCCGGAGCTCGACGGGTCGGACACCGTGCGGGGCGTCCGGTCCGGTCCGGAACGGTTGTCGCCCGGCTCCCGGTTCGGGATGACCATGCGGATGTTCGGACTGCCGTACCGGATGTCCAACCGGGTGGTGGAGTTCGAGGAGGACCGGCTGATCGCCTGGCGGCACGTCGGCCCGCACCGCTGGCGGTACGAGCTGGAGGAGACCGACGAGGGTGTGACGAGGGTCACCGAGACCTTCGACTACACCCGCGGCCCGTCGGCGTTCTACATCCTGCTCGGCGCGCCCGCCAGGAACGCCCGGGGCATCGAGCGGACGCTGGTGCGGCTCCGGGGCGTGGCCGAGGCGGCCGAGCGGGACTGAACGGAACACGGACGCGCCCCCGCCGCGACGCCGGTTGGTCCGGCGGCGGCGGGGGCGCGGTTCCGTGCCCGTCCCGGCCCTCCGTCTGGCTTCGGGCCGTGACCGGGCGCCCCCTGGGGTGGTCACCGCCAGGGGTGGCGCCTAGTGCCAGAAGTAGCCGTCGCGCCAGTCGTGGTGGCCGTGGTAGCCGCCGGTGTCCTTGCCCTGGTCGCGCCAGTGGTGGTAGCCGTCCTTGTCCATCATGCTCGACTCGCCGCGGTGGTCGTTGAAGTAGTGGTCGGCGGCGGCGGGAGCGGCGGCCAGGCCGATGGCGGCACCGGTCGCCATGGTCACGAGCGCGAGCGCAGCAGTACGTTTCACGTGCGAATCCTCACTTTGTGTAGTCAGTTAACTACCATCAGTGGTGACTTTAGGGTGGCGCTCCCCGTTTGGCCAGTACTTCGACGCACTTGGCGTCGATTGGCCTCGGAGCGGCCGGCTTCCCCACGACAGGTACGCCCCGGACGCAAATGTCCTAAAGTTCGGCGAGGGCCCGCGTCCCCCAGACCGGCCGCCTCCCGGAGGAGACTGAGCGCCGGAGGTGTCCCGCACGGGCCCGTGACGGAACGCCGACGAGTCGGGAGCAGCGGTGGGAACAACCTTCGGTGACGTCTGGCGTGAGGTGCTGTCCGTCCAACCCGCCCCCGACCAGTGGATCGTCGTCGCCGCCGCCGTCCTGGCGTTGGCCGCCGTCCTGCTCGGGTCGGCGTGGCGGGTGGCCCGCAACGTCGTCACCATCGCGCACGAGGGCGGACACGCCCTGGTGGCACTGCTCAGCGGACGCCAGCTCACGGGGATCCGTCTGCACTCCGACACCTCCGGAGTGACCGTCTCCCGGGGCAGGCCGACCGGTGTCGGGATGATCCTCACCGTCTTCGCGGGCTACGTCTCGCCGTCCGCGGTCGGGCTCCTGGGCATCCTCATGCTCATGTCCGACCGGATCACGGCCCTGCTGTGGCTCAGCATCGTCGTTCTCGCCGCGATGCTGCTGATGATCAGGAACGTCTACGGCGTGGTGTCGATCGTGGGCACCGGTGCCGTCGTCTTCGGGGTCAGCTGGTTCACCCCGCCGGAGGCGCAGGCGGCCTTCGCCTACCTGTTCACCTGGTTCCTGCTCTTCGCGGGGGTCCGCCCGGTGTTCGAACTCCAGGCCCAGCGGATGCACCAGCCCTCCCCCCACTCCGACGCCGACCAGCTGGCCCGTCTCACGGGCGTGCCGGGCATCTGGTGGGTGGTGGTCTTCGCCCTGGTCAACATCGCGGTGACCGTCCTGGGCGTGTGGCTGCTCCTGCTGAGCTAGGTTCGGTGGGCCCGGCTCAGGAGTGCGGTGCGGAGAGCGCCTCGGCGACCGAGGAGAAGACCGGGATCCGGGTGTCCAGGGCGGTCACCCGTAGAGTCTGCAGCACCCGGTCGGACGGGGCTGCGATGGCCAGCAGCGCCCGCTGCTCCCGAGCGGCCTTGTGCGCGCGGATGAGCACACGCAGCCCGCTGGAGTCGATGAACCGCAGATCCGAGCAGTCCAGGACCACGCGCCCGGACGGCTGGGTGGTCAGCGCCTCGATCACCGCGTCCTGGAAGCGGTGCTCGGTGGCCATGTCGATCTCCCCGTCCAACGACAGGACGCGCGCCGTGTCGTTCAGGGTGGAGGCGATGGTCAGGTCGGGCATTGCCACTCCGGCGAACTCGGGCCGTGCCAGACGGGTGGGCGAGGCGGGCCGCGCGCCACCCCGGAAGCGGGTGCCACCCGGTGTGTCCGTTGCCTTACGGCGGTAGCGAAGCTGCTGGTTCATCAAGTTCCTTGCCTGGTGCCCCGTGCCGGGGCCGGGGATGAGACGCCCTTCTCGCATGACCTGCTCAGGAAAGCGCGTCAGTACCTCGAACGCGCGAGGACGGCGCGAAAGTTCCGTGGACACCGGGTCCCGCGGCCGGGACGGGGGCGGGACCCGCGCCGTGGCGGGTGCCGCCGTGGGGTTCCTCGTCTCCCGTGCGGTGGAGCGGGCTGGTCGGTGGAACCGGTCGGCCGCATCGATGATCGTTTCCGCGAGGGCCGCCCAGCCTCGGACTTTACCACAGGCCCGTAGCCGATTCGTGACGTGAGCGACGCAAGGTCGTGCTCGTGTGCTTTGTGCCCACGTGATGCCCGGGGCGCGTGTCACGTCCCTTGGGCGGTTCGGGCCGGTTCGGCGAGCTCCGGCGGGGTCAGATCCTCCTGCTGGAGCGCCCACACGCACGCCGACAGCGCGAGCGGGACCGCCACCGTCAGCGCGATCGCCGGGATCGCCACCCCCGAGTCGTTGACCGCGAACCCCACCAGGGCGGTCACCAGCGAACCGGTCAGACCCGCCCGGAGTGTCGGCGCGTACTCGTAGGCCCGTTGGAGCGCACCGATCCGCCAGTTGGTCGGCCGGTTGAGCACCGCGAACAGGAACACCAGGGCGCACGCCGCGAGCAGGGTCAGCTGCCAGTTGCCGAAGGTGCCGAGCATGGCCGACAGCTTGCGGCCCAGCACCGTGCCCGCCTCCCCGCTCAGCACCTGGGCGGCGAACGCGCCGACGTGGCTGCGCGCCTGCACCGGGCGCTGGAGGTCCAACCAGGCCAACGCGGTGATCGCCGCCACGGCGACGACCCCCACGACGGCCAGTCGCGATGGGGTGACCCGCACCCCCGCGATCATCATCGCCGTCACCGCCAGCCCCGGGATCAGGGCGATCACCCCGCCGAAGTCGGTGCCCAGCCCGGGCCAGCCGACGATCAGCACCGTGGCCGCCCCCACGGCGAGGGTGGTGGCCACGGCGGCTCCCCGCCGCCCCCGCGTGACGAGTTCGTGCGAGATCCCCGCCACCGCCATGAGCATCCCGGTCGCGAACGTGGCGAAGGCGATGTTCCCGATCCCGTAGAACCGGCCCGCGACGATCGGCGAGTACCCCGTCGGCGAGTTCATCTGGAGGTTGGCGCCGAAACACAGGTCGAGGAAGAGCACGGCCGTGGTCGCGCCCGCCACCACGGTCATCGGACCGAGGATCGACCGCCGCCACGGACCGGCCACGGCGGCCGCCACGACCAGCGCGTCGGCGGCGACCACGCAGGTGAGGAGGGCGAGGAACGGGACGGTGGAGGCCCACCAGGGGACCAGGTTGGCGAGGTAGCTGGCCACCGGGAAGGCGGCCCCGGCCAGCGCCACGATCCGCGTGACGGAGAACACCAGCGACCGTTTGGCGGGCTGGCCGTTGGAGTACCGGTGCAGGGCGAAGGCCGCCGCCGCGTAGATGAGGAGCTGGAAGGTCACCAGGCCGCTGTAGAACCCGGGGAGCGCGGTGCCCACGACGGTGGCCGCGGTGTTGAAGGCCACCAGCTCGTCCACCGCCGCCGCGGTCGTCGCCGGGCGAGCCGTCGTGTGCCAGGCGCGACCACCGGTCGGGTCCGGCGGGTCCACGCCGAGCGCGCCCATGACGCTCGGCGTGGTGTCGGTGAGCGCCACCAGCCCGGCGCGCCGGGTCGACTCCGAGGCCAGGAACCCCTCCCGGCCCGCCACGCCCTCGTCGGTGACGCGGCCCGACATGGCGACGGTGAGTTCGGAGGGGCCGGTGTCCATGGACACGCCGACCACCATCAGGGTCGTGCCCTCGGGCAGGAGGCGGGTGATGGCGCGCACGTGGCCGTCGATCTCGGCCAGCGCCTGGTCGCGCTCCCACTCCGGCACGTCGTCGGGGTCGGTGCGCTCCCCCCCGTCATCACTGCCGCCGTCGCCGTCACTGTCGTCGGCGCCGGGGGCGAAGACGGGGCGCGGACGTGTCAGGTCGGGGTAGAGGCGGGTCAGCTCCGGAAGTTCGACCACGGCCAGCGACGCCTTGCGGAGATGGTCGGATGTCAGGTCCTCCACGTCGCGCAGGTAGCGGTCGACCGCCCCGGAGGTGTCGGCCGCGCCGACGGCGGCCCCCGGGCCGATCGCGAGGGTCGTTCCGCCCGCGTCACGCACGGCCTGGCCGAGCAGGCCCACGGGCGCGGCGAAGACCGACTCCGCGTTCTGACGCACGTACGTCTCGAAGTCGGTGACCCGGGCCCCCATCCCCCTCCGCTGGGGCTTGGGCGCGGGCTCGCACACCGTGAAGTGCTCGCGCACGGACAGCGCACGCTGTCCCGCCGACACGGAGAGCCAGCCGTCGGTGGGGCACGTGCGGGAGGTGGCCGTGCGGATGGACACGTTGGCGATCGAGGTCCGACCCGCCAGCCCCCAGAGGGCCGGTGTGGACTCGGGTGTGACGTCCCGCCACAGCAGCCCCGGAATCCCCACCAGGACCACGGGGCCACCGTCCGTCGTGGTGAGGGGGGAAGCGGTGGCCCCGCGCGTGTCGGCGGTGGCGGGCGGTCCCGTGCACACCAGGGCCGACGCCGCGGCGGTGAGGAGGACCGCCAGGAGCGCGAGAACCCCCGGGCGGGTGTTCCGGTCCCGCGTCCCCAGCGGTCCCGTCTCCCTTCGCTTCCCCGTCATGGCCGCCCCCCGTCGTGTTCGGTCGAACACCCTAGTGACCAGGGGCGTCGCGGTGGGGGACCCGGCGTCCGGGCGGGGGTTGTGTCCGCCACGGCCTAACTCTTCAGACCCCACCGCCTGAGGGTCTCGTCCGTGTCCGGCAGCTCCCGTCCCCGGGTGACACCGCCGGGGGTGCGGCCGAAGCGGGGCGCGGGTCCGGACAGCACGCGCTCGCCGTCGCGGACGAGCGTTCCGCGGGCCCGCACGTGCGGGTGGTCGGGGGCCTCCGCCAGCGACAGGACCGGAGTCACGCACGCGTCGGTGCCCTCGAAGACCTCGGCCCACTCGTCGCGGGTGCGGCCGCGCAGGACCTCGGCGAACCGCTCGCGCAGCCGGGGCCATCCCTGGCGGTCCCACTGGTGGGGCAGGTTCTCCTCGGTCAGGCCGGTGCCCTCCAGGAAGGCCGCGTAGAACTGCGGCTCGATGCACGCGACCGACACGTGGCGGCCGTCGGCGCACGCGTACACGTCGTACCAGGGGGCGCCGGTGTCGAGGTAGTTGGTGCCGCGCTCGTCGCTCCAGGAACCGCGGGCGCGGTCCTCGTGCACCATCGACATGAGCAGCGAGCTGCCGTCGACCATCGCGGCGTCCACCACCTGGCCCAGGCCCGACCCCTGGCGCTCGACCAGGGCGCTGAGGATGCCCGTGACCGCGAACATCGTTCCGCCCGCGAAGTCCCCGAGCAGGTTGATCGGGGGGACGGGCGGGCCGTCCGCGCGGCCGATCGAGTGCAGCGCGCCGTTGACGGAGACGTAGTTCATGTCGTGCCCGGCGGTGTGCGCCAGGGGTCCGTCCTGTCCCCAGCCGGTCACCCGGGCGTAGACCAGACGCGGATTGAGTTCCAGGCACGTGTCGGGGCCGAGGCCGAGCCGCTCCATGACCCCGGGGCGGAAGCCCTCCAGGAGGACGTCGGCGCGTGCCACGAGGTCGAGCGCGAACTCGCGGCCCTCGTCGGACTTGAGGTCGGCGCCCAGGACGGTGCGTCCCTCGCTCATGTGCGGGCCGCTCGCCCCGGAGCGCATCGCCTCGGCGGCGGCGGGCCGGTCGAGGCGGATGACGCTGGCTCCCAGGTCCGCGAGGAGCATCCCGGTCATGGGGGCGGGGCCGATACCGGTGAACTCGACGACACGGATTCCGTTGAGGGGTCCCATGGGTGGCCTCCTGAACCTGGGGTGGACTGTGCGCGGGCGAGCGCCGACCGTTCGACTAGAACGACGTTCGGTTCATTGTGCAGTCTCAGCGGTCCGGGTGCCACACGGGGGAGGGGTTCCCGCCCCGGTGGTTCGGTGATACGCCGGGCCGCGGCCCCGTGCGCGAATTTCGGTCGAGTTTCATGGGTCATTCTTCAATGAGTGTTAATGTGACGATGGCCGCTGGGCACAAGAACTGCGGAGCGCGCTCCGCACTGGTTTTCCGTTGTGCCGGAAATCTTCCGCCGCCAGCGTGAACCCTCGCCATCCCCAGGAACGGCGAGGGGCGAACCGTCGCGTGGGCCGTCCGGCCTTCGGAGACGCGACGGACGGTCGTCCGGGCCGTTTCCCCCTCAGAAAAAGGGCCTCCCTCAGAAAAAGGGTGAATCCACCATGAGTCGTGTTCCGAGGAATTCCTCCCGCGGCGCCCGGAGCGGGCGCCGCCGCGCCCGCCGTGCCACGCCCCTCCCGCTCCTCGCCGCGGCCGCCGCCGGGCTCCTGGCGGCCGCCGCCGGAGTGACCGCCCTCACCCTGGACCGGAGCGTCGTCCTCGACGCCAACGGTGAGGAGCGCACGATCCGCACCTTCGGCGGGACCGTCGCCGACGTCCTCGACGCCGCCGGGATCACCCTCGCCGAGGGGGACGTCATCGCCCCCGCCCCGGACGCGCCGGTCGCCGACGGGGAGCACGTCGTCCTGCGCTCGCCCCGGGACCTCACCGTCGAGCTCGACGGCCACGCACTCGACCACAGCGTCCACGCCGCCACCCTCGGAGAGGCCCTCCCGCAGATCGGCCTCGACCCCGAGGCCGTCGAACTCTCCCAGGACCGGGACACGCCCCTGCCCGACGACGGACTCACCGTCAGCGCCGAACGGGCCCCGCGCATGGTGGTGATGTACGACACCGTCCGGACCGAGACGCGCACCGCCGGCACCACCGTCGCCGACGTCCTCGACGCCGCCGGGGTCACACCCGGCGAACACGACGTCGTCACCCCCGGACCCGACGAGCCCGCCGAACCCGACATGGTCGTCCGGATCCTCCCAGTCATCGGAGAACCCGTCACGGAGGAGATCGTCATCGAGGCGCGGACCGTCGAGGAGGAGGACCCCGAACTCCCCGAGGGCGAGCGCGAGGTGGTCACCGAACCGGTCGACGGCCTCAGGGAGGTCGTCACCGCCACCGTGCTGCGCGACGGGCGGGAGGTCGAACACGAGCTGTCCGAGACGATCGTCACCGAACCGGTCGACGGCCTCGTCCGCGTCGGCACCCGGCCGCCGGAGCCGACGGCCCCGGTCGGAGGAGGGCCGGCGGCCGGACTCAACTGGGCCGCGCTCGCCGAGTGCGAGTCGGGCGGCGACCCCACGGCCGTCAACCCCGCGGGCTACTACGGTCTCTACCAGTTCAGCCCCAGCAGTTGGAGTTCGGTCGGCGGCACCGGGCTGCCCTCGGAGGCCAGCGCGGCGGAGCAGACCCGACGCGCCCAGCAGCTGTACGCCGACGTCGGCGGGAACTGGCGGAGTCAGTGGCCGCACTGCGGTGCGCGACTGTTCGAATGAGTTCCGCTGCTCCGACGATGGCAAGATGTGGGGGTGACACAGACACCCGCACCCGACCCGACCGACCCGTCCGAGCAGTCCCGACTGCTGACGCCCGCCGACGTGCGCGCGCTCGCCGAACGGTTCGGCGTCCGGCCCACCAAGACCCTGGGCCAGAACTTCGTCATCGACCACGGCACCGTCCGCCGGATCGTCAGGGTCGCGGGGGTCACCGCCGACGACGTGGTCGTCGAGGTCGGACCGGGCCTCGGCTCGCTCACCCTGGCCCTGCTGCCGCACGTGCGCCAGGTCACCGCGATCGAGATCGACCCGACCCTGGCCGAGGCACTGCCCGGAACCGTCGCCGCCCACGCCCCCGACCTCGCCGACCGGCTGCGCGTCGTCCCCGGCGACGCCATGCGGGTCGCGGAGGTCCCCGGTCCCGCGCCCACCGCGCTCGTGGCCAACCTGCCCTACAACGTGTCCGTGCCGGTGCTGCTCCACCTGCTCGACCTGCTCCCCAGCCTCGGACGGGCGCTGGTCATGGTGCAGGCGGAGGTCGCCGATCGGATCACCGCCACCCCGGGCGGCCGGATCTACGGCGTCCCCTCGGCCAAGATCGCCTGGTACGCCGCGGCCAGGAGAGCGGGGTCGGTCGGGCGCAACGTCTTCTGGCCCGCGCCCAACGTCGACTCCGGGCTGGTCGAGCTGATCCGCCGTCCGCCCCCCGTCACCGAGGCCACCCGCGAGGAGGTCTTCCGGGTCGTCGACGCCGCCTTCGCCCAGCGTCGCAAGACCCTGCGCGCCGCCCTCGCCGGGTGGGCGGGCTCGGCCCCGGCCGCCGAGAAGGCCCTGCGCGCGGCGGGGGTCGACCCGACCGCGCGGGGCGAGTCGCTCGGGATCGAGGAGTTCGCGGCCATCGCGGAACACCGGCCGCGGGACTGAGGGCTGTCCGCCTCGGGTCCCTCAGCTCCGCGGCTCGGCGC
Source organism: Nocardiopsis sp. FIRDI 009 (assembly GCF_003386285.1). Lineage (GTDB taxonomy): Bacteria > Actinomycetota > Actinomycetes > Streptosporangiales > Streptosporangiaceae > Nocardiopsis. The sequence goes on along the minus strand of NZ_QPNC01000035.1, from coordinate 7,658 downwards.
GGTCGCCGTGGCCGCGCGACCGTGTGAGCGCACGCGCCACACCGGCCACACCCAGTCCCGCCGCCAGCACCGGCAGCACCCACACCACGTTGAACTCCCAATCGCCCGTGCCCCGGACGACGAACGCCAGCGCCAGCCCCAGGAACAGCAGCCCCGCGACGAACGACCCCCAGTCCGTCCTACGCCTCGCCATGCCGTACCTCCACAACCCCGACCAGCCCGTCGGTGTCCACGCTGATCGACGGGGGGGCGTCCTCGCCGTTCCCGCCACTTCCGTCCGCCGCGACCGGCGGGAGGACCTCCCGGTGGTCGAGAGGCGTTCCGCTCCTGTCCCGGCCGCCCCCCAGGTCCACCAGGCCGACGCCCAGGTGGGAGTCCACCTCCACGTGCGCCTCCTCGGGCAGGAGCAGCGTCGTCACCCCGTTCACCCGGACACTCAGGTCGAGCGTGTCGCCGGGACCCAGATCCGCCAGACCGGTGAGATCTAGCGTGGCCATCCCCGCCGTCAACCGGTAGTCGCCCGACTCGGCCTCGGCCACCGTCTCCGGCCGCCACACGGTCTCGCCGACACGCAGCCGGGTCAGGTCGGTCGACAGCGCGGCGGTCGCCGCCAGCGCCAGGACCAGACCCAGCGCCGTCAGGCCACCGGTCCGACCCGCCCACGTGCCGACCAGGGCGTACACACCCACGATCGCCAACGCTCCGGCCAGGAAGAAGACCCCGGTCTCCGGGCCGAACACCAGTTCGGCGGTCTCCCGGCTCCACAGTGACGAGTCCCACCCCCGGGCCACGACCGACACGGCCACGGCGAGGCCGAGGATCGTCCACAGGGCGAGGGAGGCCAGCCGCACCCCGCCGCGGCGGGACTCCCCGCCGCAGGGCCGCTCCCCGGATTCTGGCGCTCCGCTCCCGGGAGGCGCCGCACCGCCGCCGTCCGCTCCGGGCACACGCGGCCCGTCGCCCGTCCCGGCGGTGCGCTCGGCGACCACGGCCAGGTCCACCGGGCCCTGCGGGGCCGAGGCCCAGGGCTGCGCCGGGTTGAAGTAGCTCGGTGCCGGCTCCGGGGCGGGTGTGGTCGGGGGCGGCCGCCGCCGACGGAGTTCGTCGCGCAGACCCAGGAAGCTCGCCCGCAGGTCCACACCCCGGTTGCGCGCGGCCAGCAACCCCAGGACCAGCGGGACGGTCAGGACCAGGGTCGTCCAGCCGAACCCGCCGACCAGGCTGAGCGCGGTCGCCGTCGCCAGCCCGACCGCGAGCAGCTTCACCACCGTCCGGGACGGGATGCTCCGGTCCAGCATCTGCTCGAAGGTCGCCGGTCCGCCCCTGTCGTCGCGCATGAGCATCCAGGCGCCGACGTAGAGGAGGAGACCGGTCGCCCCCGCGAACGCCGTCAGCGCGAACGCGGTGCGCCACACGATCGGGTCGGTGTCCGTGTAGCGGCCGAGCCCCGTGCACACACCCGCGAGCACACGGTCCTCACCCTTGCGGAGTTCACGCTCGGGTTCGAGCGTGGCCGCCTCCGCCGCCGGACCGTCAGTCATCGTCGATCACCGCACCCTCCTCGTCTCCCCATCGTCGCCCGGACACGCCGGTCGCCGGAATCCGGGACGACCCTGAACCCACCCTGACCGGCACCCGGGCCCGACCGGGGGTGCCACCCGATGGTGCCCGATCCCGCACACCGTGCATCCTGGTCACACGGGAAACGCGGGGGCGGCGCGCCCACCCGCGACGCACACGGACGGAAGCGGTGATCGGGCGGTGGCAGGAACGGTGGCCGACCAACCGAGGCTCACCCGGGCTGTGGACGGTCGGCTCCTCGGCGGGGTCGCCGCCGGGCTGGCCCGGCACCTGGGCGTCGACCCCGTCGTGGTCCGGCTCGCCTTCATGGCCCTGTCCGTCGGCGGTATCGGCGTCGCGGTCTACATCGCCCTGTTCTTCTTCGTGCCCAAGGAGGAGGCGGAGGCCGCGGAGGAGGGCCGGGACGGGGCACTGCGCAAGGGGCGCGACGTGTCCCAACTCCTGGCCTACGTCGGTCTCGGCGTCGGACTGGGCACCCTCTTCCTCGTCTTCGGCGGCGTCTTCGACCCGCTCCTGTGGTTCGTCGTCTTCGGCGCGCTCGGCGCCACCATCCTGTGGCAGCAGGCCAACCCCGCCCAGCGCGACGAGTGGATGTCCACGACCGTGCGGCGCCCCGGAAGCAAGGGGCTCATGCGCACGGGCGCGGGCGTCCTGCTCATCGTCGTCGGCGTCATCGGCTTCCTCGCCTTCCAGCAGCAGCTCCAGGACGCCCGTGCCGGGCTCACCTTCGCCTTCACCCTGCTCGCGGGCATCTCGCTGGTCGTCGCCCCGTGGATCATCGGCCTGGTCCGCGACCGCGACCAGGAGCGTCGCGAGCGCATCCGCAACGCCGAACGCGCCGAACTCGCCGCGCACATCCACGACTCCGTCCTGCACACCCTCACACTCATCCAACGCCGGGCCGACGACCCCCGCGAGGTCCAGCGCCTGGCCCGCGTCCAGGAGCGGGCCCTGCGCAGCTGGCTCTACCAGCGCCCCGCCGACGCCGAGACCACCGTCTCGCCCGGTCTGGAACGCGTCGCCGCCGAGGTAGAGGAGGAGCACGGCGTCCCGATCGAGGTGGTGTGCGTGGGCGACTGCCCCATCGACGACGCGCTGGGCGCGATGCTCCGCGCTGCTCGGGAGGCCATGGTCAACGCCTCCAAGTACGCCGGGTGCGACAGCCTGTCGGTGTTCGGGGAGGTCGACCAGGAGGAGGTCCTGGTCTTCGTCCGGGACCGCGGCGCCGGGTTCGACCTCGACGAGGTGCCCGGGGACCGCATGGGCGTGCGCGGCTCCATCATCGGCCGCATGGAGCGACACGGCGGTTCGGCGCGGATCCGTACCGCCCCGGGTGAGGGAACGGAGGTGCAGTTGCGCATGCCCAGAATCCCGCAGTACTAGCTTCCGGAACCGGTTGCGGACACGACCGGATGCGGACACCCTTCGAACACGGGTACCGGGAGGCCGAGGGTGCTGGATAGAGTCCAGGATGTGGCAGACGAGAGCATGCGCTTCAGTGACGGTGACGCGGTCCCCCGTGTCGTGATCGTGGACGACCACCGGCTGTTCCGCAGCGGTGTGCGGGGCGAGCTCGGCGACGCCGTCGAGGTCGTCGGGGAGGCCGGAGACGTCGACGGCGCGGTACGCGTCATCGGCGAGCAGCTCCCCGACCTCGTTCTCCTGGACGTCCACCTGCCCGGCGGCGGCGGAGTCGAGGTCCTGCGCCGCGTCCTGGCCCAGCACCCGCAGATCCGCTTCCTGGCACTGTCGGTCTCCGACGCGGCCGAGGACGTGATCGGGGTCGTGCGGGGCGGAGCGCGCGGCTACGTCACCAAGACCATCTCCGGCCGGGACCTCGCCCAGGCGATCGTCCGGGTGGCCGACGGCGACGCCGTCTTCTCACCGAGGCTGGCCGGGTTCGTGCTGGACGCGTTCTCCGCGACCGACGCGCCGCCGGTGGACCCGGAACTGGACCGGCTCACCCAGCGCGAGCGGGAGGTCCTGCGCCACATCGCCCGCGGCTACGCCTACAAGGAAGTGGCCAAGGAGCTGTTCATCTCGGTCAAGACCGTCGAGACCCACGTGTCCTCGGTGCTGCGCAAGCTCCAGCTGTCCAACCGGCACGAGCTGAGCCGGTGGGCGACGGCGCGCCGACTGGTCTGACCCCGGTCCCCCGGCGGGGCCGCGACACGCGTCGGCCGCCGCCCCGGCGGGGGCGACGGCCGACGGACGTGCCGGGAAGGCGTCTCAGCGCAGGGCGTCGAGCATCCGGCCGAGGAACTCGGCCTCGGCGACCTCGGTGACCACCCGGGCGGGGCGGCGGTCGTCCGACGAGGGGCGCGGGCGCAGGTCGGCGACGGTCATCCCCCGGGTCAGGTTCCCGGAGAGCTCCACCCGCAGCGGCTCCTCGAAGGAGTCCGTCACCAGGTGCGGGTCGACCAGGACGGCGGCGGCCAGCGGATCGTGCATCGCGCACTGGCGGACGCCGAAGATCCCCGTGTAGAACTCCGCGTAGAAGTCGAGGAAGGCCGAGGTGCGTTCGGCGCGCTCGCCGCGGACCTCCTTGAGCTCCGCCAGCCACTCGGGCGTGGCGACCGTCTTCATGGTGATGTCCAGCGCGATCAGGTCCAGGTCGAACCCGGCGGCGAACACCGCCTCGGCGGCCTCGGGGTCGTTGTTGATGTTGGCCTCGACGTGCGAGGCGACGTTGCCCGGAACACGGACGGCGCCGCCCATCACCACCAGGCGGCGCACCAGCCTGGGCAGCTCCGGCTCCAGGCCCAGGGCGATCGCCAGGTTGGTCAGCGGGCCCACGGCCAGTACGTCGATCTCGCCGGGCGACTCGCGCACCAGCCGCACCAGCAGCTCGGCGGCGGTCTCGTCCACCGGCTTGCCGGTCGGGGCGGGCAGCTCGACGTCGCCGAGCCCGTTGCGTCCGTGTACGTGCTCGGCCAGGCGCGGCGCCTGGACCAGCGGACGCCCCGCGCCGACCGCCACGGGCACGCCGGGGCGCCCGTACAGGTCGAGCAGCCGCAGCGCGTTGTCCGCCGTGACCTCCACGCTGTTGTTGCCGAACACCGCGCCGACGCCGACGATCTCCACCTCGGGCCGGGCGGCGAGGTAGGCGAGCGCGACGGCGTCATCGATGCCAGGGTCACAGTCGACGAACACACGCATGGTCAAGGAACTCCCCCGAAACGTCGAACGGTCCCGGAAGGGACCCGTACCAGAACAGCCTAATTCGCCCAAAGGGCCTCATCGGACCATCGATGCGGGGGCGGTACCCGTGTCGCACGGGGGCCGTAACCTGGTAGTCGTGTCCTCCCAAGAACAGCTCCTCGAAGGTCTGAACGGTCCCCAGCGCGAGGCGGTCACCCACAGCGGCGCTCCGCTCCTGATCGTGGCGGGTGCCGGTTCGGGCAAGACCCGTGTCCTCACGCACCGCGTCGCCTACCTCATGGCCGAACGCGGGGTGCGGCCCGGCGAGATCCTCGCCATCACCTTCACCAACAAGGCCGCGGCCGAGATGAGGGAGCGTATCGAGGCGCTGCTCGGCGCCCGGGCGGCCAACACCATGTGGACGATGACCTTCCACTCGGCGTGCGTGCGGATCCTGCGCCGGGAGGGGCACCGGCTCGGCTACCCGAGCAGCTTCACGATCTACGACTCCGCCGACGCCGCGCGCCTCATGCAGCTGGTCTGCAAGGAGATGGACCTGGACCCCAAGCGGTTCCCGCCCAAGTCCTTCTCCGCCCAGGTGTCCAACCTCAAGAACGAACTCGTCGACTACGACACCTTCGCCGAACAGGCCCAGAGCGAGCAGGAGAAGAAGCTCGCCGAGGCCTACCAGCTGTACCAGCGCCGCCTGCACGAGGCGGGCGCCATGGACTTCGACGACCTGATCATGCTCACCGTCAACCTGTTCCAGATGTATCCGGACGTGGCGGAGTACTACCGGCGCCGGTTCCGGCACGTGATGGTCGACGAGTACCAGGACACCAACCACGCGCAGTACGTGTTCGTCCGTGAGCTGGTCGGGGTGGCGGACGCGGACGATTCCGGGGCGGGGGACCCGGCGGTGGTCGCTCCGGTCCCGCCCGCCGAGCTGTGCGTGGTCGGTGACGCGGACCAGTCGATCTACGCGTTCCGCGGCGCGACCATCCGCAACATCCTGGAGTTCGAGCGCGACTTCCCCAACGCGCGGACCATCCTGCTGGAGCAGAACTACCGTTCCACCCAGACCATCCTGTCGGCGGCCAACGCCGTCATCGACCGGAACGAGGGACGCCCGGCCAAGAACCTGTGGTCGGAGAAGGGCGAGGGGCCCGCCATCACGGGTTACGTCGCCGACAACGAACACGACGAGGCCGCGTTCGTCGTGGGCGAGATCGACAGGCTCACGGACGACGGGACGGTCACGCCGGGTCAGGTGGCGGTCTTCTACCGGACCAACGCGCAGTCCCGTGTGTTCGAGGACGTGTTCGTCCGGATGGGGCTGCCGTACAAGATCGTCGGCGGGGTGCGCTTCTACGAGCGCAAGGAGATCCGGGACATCCTGGCCTACCTGCGTGTGCTGGCCAACCCGGAGGACACCGTCAGCCTGCGGCGCATCCTCAACGTGCCCAAGCGCGGTATCGGGGCGCGCGCGGAGGAGGCGGTCGAACTCTTCGCCGCGCGGGAGCGGATCTCGTTCGCCCGGGCGTTGCGGAGGGTGGACGAGATCCCCGGCATCGCCACCCGGTCGGCGCGCGCGGTGGGGTCGTTCACCGCACTGCTGGACGAACTGGCCGAGATCGTGCCGACGAGCACCCCGGCCGAGATCGTCGAGGCCGTGCTGAACAAGACGGGTTACCTGTCCGAGCTCACCGAGTCCAAGGACATCCAGGACGAGAGCCGGGTGGAGAACCTGGAGGAGTTCGTCGACCTGGCGCGCGAGTTCGAGCACACCTTCGCGGCCCTGCTGGAGGAGGAGCCGCAGGACGTCGACGAGCCCTTGGCGGAGGCCGGGGGCGGACCGGCGGACGAGTCCGGTCCCGGTGAGGGGACACGGAGCGGAGCCGTGGATCCGGGTGAGCCGACGCTCGTCGACTTCCTGGAGCGGATCTCGCTGGTCGCCGACACCGACCAGATCCCCGACGCGGACGACGAGGGCGGCGTGGTCACGCTGATGACGCTGCACTCCGCCAAGGGACTGGAGTTCCCGGTGGTGTTCCTGACCGGCATGGAGGACGGGGTCTTCCCGCACATGCGTACGCTCGGGGACAAACAGGAGTTGGAGGAGGAGCGGCGGCTCGCCTACGTCGGGCTCACCCGTGCCCAACAGCTCCTGTACGTGAGTCGTGCCGCCGTGCGCAGCGCCTGGGGGTCGCCCTCGTACAACCCGGCCTCCCGGTTCATCGACGAGATCCCGTCGTCGCTCGTGGAGTGGCGCCGGGCGGAGTCGACCCTGGCGGCTCCGCCGAGCCGGAGCATCGGCGGGTCGTCCTGGAGCTCGGGGGGGCTCGGGGGTGGCTCCGGGTTCGGCGGCGGCTCGGGCGGGACGAGATCGCGCGGCGCGGGCGGGGGCCCGAAGAAGGACGCTCCGACACTGAGCGTGGGGGATCTGGTCAACCACGACTCGTTCGGCATGGGCCGTGTCCAGCTGGTCGAGGGCGCGGGCGACAAGACCAAGGCCCGGATCGACTTCGGCGCGGACATCGGGGAGAAGGACTTCCTGGTCAAGTACGCCCCAATCGAGAAGCTGTAGCCGTTGGGGCGGTGCCCGCACCGGGTCAGGCGCAGGACACGACACCGCCACGTTCGTGGAAACGTGTCACGAACACTCTCCCACGGGGGTAGAGTTGGGGACGACCGAGCGAACCGGACGCGACATCTTCGCGGACGTGCCGGTCGTTCCCCAGGATTCCGGACGGTTCATCATCGTCCGTGCGATCCGCCCGGACGCGGTTCGAGCAGGTGCTCGGGGCGTGTACGATCGGGGAGTTGCCTCGGAGCGGAGAGATCCACGAAAAGGCGAAGCAGGACAAGCGGGTGCTTTACCCCGTTCGGTTGATCCGAAACCGCCGGTTTGGCGGGACACGGAACACCTGATAAAG
>NZ_QPNC01000034.1 GCF_003386285.1 Nocardiopsis sp. FIRDI 009 | reverse complement strand
GGAGAGATCACCCGGGCTGTGCTCGTGCTTCAACTCCGCGAGGCAGGATGAAAAACGCTCAGTTCATGTTTCTGCGTGTCCGTGCTTCCTCCTGCTGGCGCTCCCACCGGCGTCGTTCCGCGTCCAGGACCAGCCGTGCTTGAGTCTCGGCGTTGTCGATCGCGCGCTGGATCATCTCCTCGGCGACGTCGTCCGGGACCCCCGCCGCGTCGGCCTCCAGGTCGCGCACGATCTGCCACACGCGACCGGACATGTGGTGCGTGCGAGCCTCAGTGACGTAGCTGCCACCGTCGGTCGGTTCACCTCGGGAGGCTTGGGAGTGGATGTCACCGCTGGCCTGATCGATCGGGCTCAAGGGTAGCCCCGGGTAGCCCGCCGCCTTGGCGACGCGGGCGGCCAAGCCGAGAGCTGAGTCGCTCTGGGGCGCCTCGGACACGCAGCGTGTCAAGAGGTGCTTCAAGGAGTCATAGCTGGGTCGCGAGATGCCCCTGGTCCACCTGGAGACCTGTGGCGCACTGACTCCCGCCCACTCTGCGAGTTGGGCTTGCGTGACACCAAGGTGGTCGCGAAGCGCGCCGAGGGCCTGCCGGAACCGCTCTGGCTGCCATGCTGATGAGAATTGATCTTGCATACATGCAAATTTAGCATCCTCGAAGTGCGTTCATCTAGGCAACAAAACCCTTACCTTGCCAGGTTTTTACCTTGCTTGCATGACTAGATTTCATGCAAAAGTGAACCGTAATCCCCTGTTGCATGGGAGATAAGGGGTTGCATCGAGGGTCTGTGTCTGTCTAAAGTTGCATGCATGCAAGGCAATGTGATCAAGCCTCGTCTCGTCCTCCGGACTCACCAGTTCCAGCGCATGATGCGTGCACGGGGCTGCGAGACCGCGTCGGCGCAGGCTGCTCTGCTGGGGGTCACCGTCTCCACGGTCACCCGTGTGTGTTCAGGCCATGTCCAGCCCAGTGGTGCGTTCGTCGCCCGCGCCTGTGACGTCCTCGACGTGGGACTGGCCGAGCTGTTCGAGGTCATCCCCGCGTCGGTGGGGAGTGTCGCCTGATGGCCCGGCTCCCTTCCACCGGTTCCGGTGAGATCCCACGCGTCGCCTACAAAGTGCCGGAGGCGGCCCACTCCCTGGCCCTGAGCGAGGCCTTCGTCTGGAAGCTCATCGCGTCTGGCGAGCTGCGCTCGTACAAGGTCGGCGCTGCCCGGTTCGTCCCCGCCTCCGCGCTCACCGAGTTCGTCGAGGCGAGGCTGGCAGACGACGCCGCCTGAACCCACCGAACCTCGTACCCGCCTCACCACCATGACGGGAGATTCCTCGTGAGCAAGTCCCGATCCATCGGAACACGGGCCGAGACCGGCGTGGTCCGCTACCTGCGTGACCACGGTTGGCCGTCCGCCGAGCGGCGTGCCCTGGCCGGGGAGCATGACCTGGGTGACATCGTCGGAACTCCCGGCATCTGCTGGGAGGTCAAGGGAGGGAAAACGGCGGAGGCGGCCCACGACGCCGACATCACCCGGTGGCTCGCCGAGACGGAGCAGGAAACCGCCAACTCCGGGGCCGATCTCGGCGTCCTGGTGACGAAACGCCGCAGCTACAGCGCCGCGTCAGTCGGATCCTGGTGGGCGCACCTGGACCTGATCACCTGGCACGCGTTGAACCGCGGTCGCCTACCGCTCCAGCCCGACATCGTTGGCCGGCCCATCCGTATGCACCTGTCCACATTGGTGCCCATCCTCAGAGCGGCCGGATACGGGAGTTCCGGCAGTGACGCGACAGAGACCTTGGACGAGGTGGCGTAGTGGGCGCTCGCGTCGACATCACGAGCCAAGCCACCCTCGTTGCCGCACTCCGCCTGGTCCGCGCGCAGATCGCCGAACAGAAAGAGATGGAGCGGGCGATCGAGGACAAGCTCAAGGCCCTCCTGGGGGAGGCCACCGAGGCGAGGATCGGCGGTGAGCCGGTCGTCTACTACCGGTGGACCAAGCCCCGTCGACAGGTGGACGTCCGGGCTCTGCGCGAGGAGCACCCCGACCTCGTCAAGGAGTACACCCGTACCACCGCTCCGTCGCGTCGGTTCGTCCTCCTCGACCCCACAGCCGGGGGAGGTGGAGAGTCCTGACGTTCATTCAGCCCGGCGACGCGGTCGGAATCGAGCCCGACAGCGGGGAGGGCATCCGGCGCACGCTCACCGAGATCATCCTCGACGCCTCCGCCAACGCTCCCCGCTCCAAGCAGCGACGGATCGGCCCCTCCGAGGTCGGTGACCCCTGCCCGAGGCGGCTCGCTTACAAGCTTATGGACTGGCCCGTGGTGAACGACGGCGGGGACCCGTGGCCGTCCATCGTCGGTACCGCCACGCACGACTGGCTGGCGGGTGCCCTGGAAAGCCACAACCGGGAGAAGGAGCCGGGCCGGTTCCTCATCGAGGAGCGAGTACGGGTCGACGACGGGGCCGTGTCCGGATACCGGTTGTCCGGTTCCTGCGACGCCTACGACACGCGCACTCACACCGTCATTGACCACAAGGTCGTCGGTGAGTCCGCGATGCGCAAATACAAGACCGAAGGAGTCCGTGAGCAGTACCGCATCCAGGCCAACCTCTACGGGCTCGGTTGGGAGAACGCCGGATACCGACCGGAGACCGTGGCCCTCGCCTTCTACCCTCGCGGCGGCATGCTCGGCGGCCTGTGGGTGTGGACCTCTGAGTACGACCGCCAGGCCGCCCTCGACGCCCTCAAACGGCTCGGTGCCATCCGCGACGCTCTTATCGCCCTGGACCCCGAAGCCCGCCCCCGGATGTGGTCCCACCTACCCGCCACCGCGAGCAGCGCCTGCCGGTTCTGTCCGTGGTGGAAGCCCGGAAGTTCCGACCTCGCCGTCGGTTGCCCCGGTGACCTCACCCCCGACCAGGCCACACCAGCCGCATAGGAACGGAGAACCCACCATGTCCTTCACCTTCAGTCAGCCCACGGGTGGCGGATTCTTCAAGCCCGTTGAGCACGACGGTCATCTCGTGCTCATCACCAACTGCCACAAGATCGAGGACCGATACGACCACTTCAAGGCCCGGGACGTTCCCGCCGCCACCGTTGACGTGGTCGACCTCGACGGTGACCAGAAGCTCCGTGAAGGTGTGCTGATGACCCACGGCGGCTTGGTGAACCGTCTGTCACCCGGCGCCCACATGGTGCTCGGCCGCATCGGCAAGGCGACCACGAGCTCTGGGTTCGAGGCATGGGTCCTGGCCCCCTTCGACGAGCAGGGCGCTGACGCGCGGCGCGCCCAGGAATGGCTGGACTCCCAGACCCCTGACCAGGCGTCGGCGGCTCCGAGGGCCGAGTCCGGAACCGCCTCCTCGACTCAGGAACCGGTTCGGCAGCGGGCGTCCTCCACCGCCACAGCGGGGACTCCGGCGATGGCCGATCCCAATGACCCCGCAGTCCAAGCCCTTCTGGCCAGCCTCCAGCAGAAGTAGCCCGATGGGTGGTGCCCCGGCCCCCGATTCCGGGGCACCACCGAACGGGGGACGGACCCGAAGCCCGGGGCCCTCACCCTCCTCCGCGGCGGACCGCCATCCCACCAGCCCGAACGGCTCTGATCGAACCGTCGGGACCCGCACGCACCTCGCTGGGTTCCTCAACACAAGCAGCACGACGACGAGAGGGCAGCATGCAGGCCAGTACAGAGGGTGTCCGGCTCCGCGACGCCGGAATGGCCGCGGTGACCGAAGCGTCTAGTGACGATGTCGCTGCCATCGACCACCTCATCGCTCGCGCGGCGGTCGGAGGCCGTCCCTTCTCCGCCAACGACATTCGCCCGTACTTGCCGCCTGTGGTGCGCACCGCGCTGATCGGCGCCCGCTTCGCCTACTTTCACCGACGCGGTGTCATTCATGCCATCGGCTATGTGAGATCGACCGACCCAGGTACCCACGCTCACCCCGTACGCCTGTGGCAGGGCGTCCTCCGATGAGCGGGGATCAGCCCTTCAGCCCCGACCCAACGACCAGAAACGGTGACGACGTGCCGGACACGGGGCTTTCCCGCTCCACTCTCGACGCCGCCCTCACCCTCCATTCGGCCGGACTCTGTGTCATCCCCGCGGCCGCCGACGGAACCAAGGCGCCGGCCACGGGAATGTGGAAGCGCTACATGACCGAGCGCCCCACAGTCGAGGCGCTGAGGAGCTGGTTCTCCGACGGGCACCCCGGCATCGGGATCGTCACCGGGGCCGTCTCCGGCGGAGTCGTCGCGCTCGACGTCGAACACCGAGCTGTCACCGAAGGCGTCTTCACGCGTTATCGCGAGCTGGCGCGCGAGTTCGGACTCGGCGACGTGCTCAGCGCGGTCATGGCCGGATATACCGAGCTGACCGCGTCGGGAGGGCTCCACCTGCTCTGGCGTGTCGATGATGGTCGGGGCGTCGCGAACATGAAGCTCGCCTCCCGGCCCTCCAACGACCAAGAGCTGGCGGCGCGCCCTGGCCAGAAGACCCAGGTCCTCATCGAGACCAAAAGCGAGGGGGGCTTCCTCGTCATCGCCCCTTCCCACGGGTCCGTGCATCCGACCGGGCGTCCGTGGACCCTGCACACCGGGGGCGCGGACAGCATCGCCACTCTGGATCGTGAGGTCTCCGACGCGCTTCTGGAGCTTGCCCGGATGCTTGACGCCACCCCGGGACACGCGGCACGCGGCTTCTCCCAGCCCGCCAGCGGGTCACGGAGCGGAGGTGGAGCCAGCCCTGGCGACGCCTACGAGGCCAGCACCGATTGGTCCGACATCCTCACCCCCCACGGATGGGTCGAGGTGTACAGTTCCGGGCGCACCCGGTACTGGCGGCGTCCGGGGAAGCGGGTGGGATTCTCCGCCACCACCGGCCACGCCGAGGACAGGGACCGTCTGTACGTGTTCTCCACGAGCACCGAGTTCGACAGCGAGACCCCGTACACGAAGTTCGGTGCCTACGCCCTCCTCGAACACGGAGGCGACCACAAGGCCGCCGCGAGGGCGCTCAAGGCCGCCGGATACGGCGAGTCCGCGTCGGAGCCGTTCCGGCACCTGACCGCCGTCCCCGCTCCGGCGTCAGGTACGCGGTTCACACGGCCGGATCGGTCCCCGGTCACCGACGGCACCGCGGCACTCGCCGTCAGCGAGCTCGCTCCGGTGACCGCCCTCGACACCTATTCCCGCACCGACGACGGCAACGCCCTGCGCCTGGCCGACACCCATCAGGACGAGATCCGCTATGTCCCAGAGCGAGGCAGGTGGCTTATCTGGAACGGCCACCGGTGGGCTTGGGACGACGTCGGCCGCGTTCCCGAGTTCGCGCGAGCGATCGCCCGCGCGCTCCCCGACGACACGAAGGAGGACGCCGCCCACAAGGCGCGCTCGCTCGCCGCGCGGAACCTGGGCGCGATGGTGCAGCTCGCCCGCACCGATCAGCGCGTCGTCGCCCCTGCGGCCCGCCTTGACGCCGCTCCCCGTCTGCTCAACACCACTGGTGGCGTCGTCGACCTGGAGACAGGCGAACTCACCGAACCCGATCCCGCCCAGCTTCACACACGCTCGACGACCGCTGCGCCCGACCCCGACACGCCCACACCGAGATGGGACTCCTTCCTGGCCGACACCTTCGGAGGCGACCGTGAGGTCATCTCCTACGTGCAACGCCTCGCCGGGTTCTCAGCGAGCGCTGATGTCGGCACTCATGTGCTGCCGTTCCTGCACGGCGGCGGCTCCAACGGTAAATCGGTGTTCCTGGACGTGCTGAGGGAACTCCTCGGCGACTACGCGACCACCGCGCCGCACGACTTCCTCATGCACTCCCGTTCCGCCCACGAGACCGAACTCGCCCGTCTCCAGGGCATGCGGCTCGTCATCTGTTCCGAGGTCAACCAGGAGGACCGGTTCGACGAGGCCAAGATGAAGATGCTCACCGGGGGTGACACCATCACCGCCCGGTTCATGCGTCAGGACCACTTCACCTTCGAGCCCACCCACCACCTGTGGCTCATGGGCAACCATCAGCCCGAGGTGAAGAGCGGCGGTGCGTCCTTCTGGCGCAGGCTTCGGCTCATCCCCTTCACCAACACCGTCGCGCCCGAGAAGCGGGTGGAGAACCTCGCGCGCATCCTCGTCGGCGAGGAGGGCCCCGGAATTCTCGCGTGGATCGTTGAGGGGGCTCGGCAGTATTTCGCCACCGGCCTTCAGGATCCGGACAAGGTCAAGGTCGCCACTGAGACCTACGCGGCGGAGGAGGACCATCTGAGCCGTTTCCTTGAGGAGAACTGCCGTGTCACCGACGGCGATCTCGTGAAACTCGAAACGAAGAGGCTGCGCGGCGCCTATGAGTCCTGGTGCGCGGGCGAGGGCATCAAACCGCTGGCCGCCTCACCCTTCGGCCGTGAGATCAAGGCCCGCGGGATCGCTTCCAAACCCTCCAATGGCAAGCGGTACTACCTCGGCCTCACCCTCCTCGAAGACAGCACACACGGGAGCCCCTGATGGCGGGACGGCCACCGCGTCGCTGTCACTGGACTCCGACCGCGGAACCCCCGCCGACCTCGAGCAGTGACAGCGGACCGGCCCCAGTGACAACGGGAGGGACAGCGAAAAGTGACCTCAGATCACGATGAGACTCCAGGTCAGAGCAGGAGAAGTGACAGCAGTGACACCACATGCGCGGTTCCGGTTCCACGCGCGCACGCACAGACGCACGTTCCGGCCAGCGACGAGTTCTGCGGTGCTGTCGCTGCCCTCACTTCCAGACCCCAGGGGAACCGATGAGAACACCGCGCGTCCGCGCATGCCTCGATGTCTGCGCCTCCTGCGAGTCGGCCGTCATCGTCGCCCTCGACGCCGCCGTGGCGGGAATCCCGGTCCGGGCGGATCCGATCACGCTCGACGGACCCTCCGAACTCCGCGCCCGCTTGGAAGGGAGAATGACCTACAACCTCGTCGGCCATCCCGTCAACGGCAGATTCCTCGTCGAACGCATTCCCGAACTGGTCAGGCATCGACGCCACCCGGTGGTGGCCGCTCATCGGTGCCCCGGACCGGTTCCGGTGACAGCGATCCCGCCGCCGACGGATATCCGAAGCGCCGGATCGGGCGCGTGTTCCAGCGGTGATATTCCGCCGTTCTGAGAGGAGACGCTCACACCTGTGTCCGAGACCTTCACTCCGACCGAGACGTTTGACGGGCTCGCCGCTATCGGGCGGCGAATTATCCAAGAACGGAAGGAGCGCGCCGTCGCGGCGCCCACCTAGGTGAAGCCGTCGGACGCCACAGGCACTTCACATCACGAATGAACCGGGGGACAAAGAGATGGCCGACCACTATCCGTGCGACTTGTGCGCCCGACCGTCGGGCGACGACGCGCCCGTGTGCGTCCGATGCGCCGATGAGACCGTCGAGGGATTGCGGAGCGTTCACGACTGGCTCGCTGAAGCTCTGGAGGACGCCGTCGCCCGCCGCACCGCCTTGGGGGGCACGAGCGGAGGCAAACGGACGAGAGCCGCCGCGGCTCCGCTTCCGATTGATCTGCGCGCCTCTGAGGCGGCTTCAGTCCTGCACGGCACGCTGTCGACGTGGGTGCGGGTGCTCCACGAGGAATCGGCCACGTCCCGACTCCCCGAGGACGACCTCGCCGATATGGCGAGGTGGCTCGCTCCCGTCATCCGCTGGGCCCGGGCGCGCGGTTACGCGGCTGAGTTGATCGATGAGGTCAACGCGGCTGTTCGACAGGCCGTGCGTGCCGTGGACAGGCCGGTACGCCGTATCCCCATCCCCGAACCCTGCCGTGTCATCATCCTCGACGGGCAAACTCCGAAGGCGTGCGGAGGACGGCTGACCGTGCTTTTGGCGCCGGGCCTGCCCATCGACGGGCAGGTGCGGTGCGCGGAGGATTCCGACCACGTCAGTACGCTGACGGATTTGGAGGTCGCGCGGCGACGTGCTCGTCGCGTTCGTGTTCGACTTGCGCGGACTTGACAATGATGGCAGAATGCGGAGCAAGATGGTGAAAGCTATCTGAGACAAGCTGAAGAGGCCCGGTGAGCATTTGCTCCTGGGCCTTTCGCGTGTGTCAAAACGCTCTGAAACACCAGGTGGTACCCGTGCCTCCGCGTAGAGCCCTCCAGGTATGTCCGACTCCCGGATGCCCAGAGTTATCCAGGAAAGGCCGATGCCGAACGTGCTCCAGGGCCAATGCCCGAAAACGTCCCAGTGCTAGGGCCAAGGGGTACAACCGTCGCTGGGAGCGCACACGTGCCGCGTACCTGGATGACCACCCCTATTGCGAATGCGATGAACACGCCGCGCTGCCGACGCTGTTGCGCCCGGTGGCGGAGCACGTCCACCACGTGGACGGGCTGGGGCCGCTCGGGCCCCGCGGCCATGACCCCGACAACCTTCAAGCACTCACGCAACGCTGCCACGCGCGTATCACCGCCCGTGAGGAGCCTGGAGGGTGGCACCGCCGGGAGTGACGCCCTTCCGGGCACGCTGTTCACATCCGCGGAGGCAATCGACGCTAGAGGGGGTGATCGGCTATGCCCCGAGGCGGCGCCCGTCCAGTGTCCGGCCCTCCGCCCGACCCGAACGCCTTGCGTCGCTACCGCCCCTCGGATCAAGGGACATGGACGACGCTCCCGGCCGAAGGGCGCACCGGTGCGGCTCCCGAGTGGCCGCTGGTCAACCCGCGACCACGTGAGTGGGATCTGTGGCGCGACCTGTGGACCCGGCCGCAAGCGGTCATGTGGGAACGGTTGGACCAGCGCTACGAGGTCGCCATGTTCGTGCGAAAGCTCGCCGAGGCGGAGCTGCCGGGCGCCTCCGTCGAGTTGCAGAAGGTCGTTCGGCAGTACCTCGACAGCCTCGGCTTGTCGGTGCAGGGCATGCTGCGAAACCGGTGGCGGATCGAACCCGGGGAGGTCGTCGTGGAAGCGTCGAGGAAACCCGAGCACTCAGGCCGACGGCGCCCGTCCGCGCGGTCCCGTTTGAAGGTCGTCGCCGATGGCGAAGGCGACTGACGGGAAGGTCGTCGCCTGGCCGACCCTGTTCGTCGCGATCGACTGGGTCGAGGCGCACTGCGTGATCCCCGACGGGTTCCACCGGGGCGAGCCGTTCGAGCTGACGGACGAGATGCTGTGGTTCTTCGCCAACCACTACCGCGTCCGCCGAGACGCGGACGTCAGTCGGTCGCTGAACTCTCCCGCGAGCGCCTTCTTCTACCGCCGGTCCCAGCTCGTGCGTCCGCAGAAATGGGGTAAGGGGCCGCTCACAGCGGCCCAGATCCTCGCGGAAGCGGTCGGCCCAGTGGTGTTCGCGGGGTACGCGCGGGGCGGCGAGGCGTACCGCTGCGCCGAACAGGGGTGCGGTTGCGGGTGGGACTACGAATACGAACCCGGGGAGGCCATGGGCATTCCCTGGCCGACGCCGCTGATCCAGGTGACGGCCTTTTCCGAAGACCAGACCGGAAACATCTACGACGCCCTCCGGCCCATGATCAAGCTCGGTCCGCTGGCGGAGATGATCCCGAAAGTCGGTGAGGAATTCACACGCCTTCCCAACGGGGGCGAAATCGTCACCGTGACGAGTAACGCGCAATCGCGCCTCGGTCAGCGGGTCACGTTCGTCGCCCAGGACGAAACGGGTATCTGGACGGCGGATAACCGAATGGTCAAGGTCGCTGAGACTCAGCGCAGAGGACTCGCGGGAATGGGTGGCCGTGCGGTGGAGACCAAGCAGTTATGCGCTCTTCTCCTGACGGTGGAAACGGGCCCGTGCGATCTCGGCGCGCTACGCGGGAGCCTGCCCCGGTCCCTGCCCGTAAGCGGAATGGAAGGGAAGTGGAGCATGCCCGAGGCTGCGGTCTGTCCGCGTCCCTGTGACGCGTCACCGGCGCCCGAGGCAGAACCGTCCGCGCGCGTTGCCGACGCGTCACCCGTGACCGGTGCTCACACGTCGGGAGGTGCGCGATGATTGACGTGTACCCGCACGACGTCACCGCGACCGCGACGTTTGACGGTGTGGCCGCGCCCGGGCGCGCGCTCCGAGCCGTGATCTACGCGCGCGTGTCGAGCGACCCGCGCCAGCAACTGCGCTCCGTCTCCCAACAGGTGGACGAGTGCACCGCCGAATGCGAACGGCGCGGGTGGACGATCGTCAAGGTGTTCACCGACAACGACCGTTCCGCGTCCCGCTACGCCACCAAGGAACGGCCGGAATACGAGCAACTGATCTCGTTTCTTCGCGCGGGTGAGTCGGACGTCCTGGTCACGTGGGAATCCTCGCGCGCACAACGGGACCTGGGCGCATACGTCACGCTCCGGAAAGTGGCCGAGGAAAACGGGATCCAGTGGTCATACAAGGGTCGCTTGTATGACCTCACACGAACCGATGACCGGTTTACGACTGGCCTAGACGCGCTCCTGGACGAACGGGAATCGAGCGTCACGCGTGACCGGATCATCCGAGACAAGCGCGCGCACGCGCTCAAGGGTCAACCACACGGACGACTGCTCTTCGGTTACCGGCGCGAGTACGACAGCGAGACCGGTTCCTTCGTTCGCCAAGTTCCGCACGAGAAACAAGCTCCCGTCGTGCGCGAGGCGGCCGAACGGTTCGCCGCGGGAGAATCGCTGTTCGCGATCACCAAGGATTTCAATCTGCGCGGACTGCGGACGGGCACCGGTAGCCAGTGGACCACCATGACCATGCGTCAGATGCTGCTCAACCCCGCCTACATCGCCAAACGCGTACACCGGGGACGGATCATCGGGGACGCGGCCTGGCCGGCCGTCCTCAACGAGACGACCTACTACGTGTGCGTCCAGCGGTTGCGCGACCCCGGCCGTCAGTTCAGCCCCGACCCGCACGCGCGCAACCTGCTTACCGGTATCGCGCGGTGCGGAGTGTGCGGCGGAACGATGGCCATCCGTCGGACCGAGGCCGCGGACAAGACGGAACGCGCCGTGAAGTACGCGTGCCGAGGTGTCTCCGCCAACCACGGCAAATGCACCGTCATTATGCGCGACAGGATGGACGACTACGTCAAGACCGCCCTTTTCGCGCGTCTGTCGCGACCGGACGTCGCGGACCTGCTCGTCGACGAGCGACAGGAAGAGGACGCGCGCGCCGCCCTCGCCGAAGCGGAGGAGAAGCGGACCCGACTGGAGGAGGTCTACGACTCGGTCGCCAAAGGCGCGGTCAGCGCGGCCGCACTCGCCCGAATCGAGGCGCGGCTACTACCGGAGATCGAAGCGGCCGAGAAACGCGCGTCCGCGCCGCGCACCGCCCCGACCGCGCGTAACCCGATCACCCCGAAGATCGCTGACGTCTGGCCCGCGCTCCCGTTGGGCCGACAGCGGGAAATCGTCCGCGCGCTCATGAACGTGACCCTGCTGCCCAACGTCAAGGGCGCGCGCCACGATCCGTCCTTGCGCATCACCATCGAATGGAACGGCGAGAGCTAGCACCCCGCACGCACACACCACGGCCACGGACCACCCCGGTCCGTGGCCGTCGTGCGTCCCGAGACTGTGAAGGAGCGGCCACATGGCCCAGAGCAGAGACCTCGAGGCCTACGGCCCCGAATACGCCGCCAGGATCCGCGCGCTCGTTGACACCGCGCCCCCACTGTCCGCACGGCAACGCGAACGACTGCGCATGACCTTCCGCGGCTACATCCCCGCGCGTGACACCTCCGCGGAACCCAGCGCCGTCGACGACCACCAGGCCGAGTAGCCACCCGACCGTCCCAGCCGTCCCAACCTCGTCATCCCAGGCCAACACCGGGACGCTTGCGCGCGTGGGACGGATCGACCCGTCCCAGAAAACCAACCGTCCCACGCTGAACAGCACAAATGACGGTGGGACGAATGGGACGGCACAGGGCGAGAAACCCAGCACCAGGAAAGGACACCAACGATGACCACACCCCCCGAGGAAACCGCCCCGGACACGTCCGCGTCCGACACCAATACCGACACCGACCCCGCGCCACGCGACACCGACGACACGGACCACGGCCAGACAGGCGACAGCAAGCCGCACCGGGAAGCCGCGCGCTACCGAACCCAGCTGCGCGCCACCGAGGCGGAACGCGATGCCCTGGCCGGTCGCCTCGAAACACTGCAGCGCGCCGAGGCGGAGCGCCACGCGCAAGGCGGCAACGGACTGCACAATGGCGCCGACCTCTGGGTATTCGGTACCGATGTGTCCGAGCTCCTCGACGACGACGGGCGCGTCTCACCCGACAAGGTCAACGAGCGGGTGAACACCATCCTCGACGAGCGGCCCTACCTGCGACGCCAACGCTTCCACGGCACGGCGGACGGCGGCGCCCGTCGGGGAACAACCACGCGCACGCCCGACCTCGCGGACCTGTTCAAACGGGACTAGAGCGGTATAGTTATCCCAGTGGTGGATGCTCGAGCCCGCGGCCGACTCCGCCACCCCTTCCGCCCCGTGGGCGCCCGACGCTGGTCCGTGACCAACGCTCGCCGATACCCCAACGACCTACGGGAGTACACCCATGACGTGGCTCACCACCAGCGGCACGGCCGGCGGCAGCTTCGCCCCCTCCGAGGCCGCCGACTACTTCTTCGACCGCCTCGCCGCGGAGTCGGTCGGCCTGCAGTCCGGTTTCCGACGCGAGACGACCCAGGGCGCCCGACTGGAGATCCCGCGGATCCTCTCCGACGCGGCCGCCAACTGGACACCCGAGGGCGACGAGATCACCGTCTCCGACCCCGACGCCGACATCGTGACCGCGATCCCGCGCAAGCTGGCCGCGCTCACGTTCGCCTCCAACGAGCTCGTCTCCGACTCCAACCCCTCGGCACAGCGAACGCTGATGGAGAACCTCGCGCGCGCCATCGCGCTCAAGCTCGACCACGGGTTCTTCGAAGGCAGCGGTACCGCGCCCGAGATTCGAGGTCTGCGGAACCAGACCGGCATTCAGACGGTGTCCATGGGCACCGACGGCGCCCCTCTGGCCAACCTGGACCCGATCGCCGACGCGCTGGGCATGCTCAGCGAGGCCAACGCCGAGGGGTCCGCGATCGTGATGCACCCGCGCACGTGGCGCGAGCTGATCAAAGTCAAGGAATCCGACACCGGCAACAACAAGCCCCTGCTCCAGGAGTCGGCCGGATCCGGCGCCCAGGGCGTGCGACGCGCGATCTACGGGGTCCCGGTGTTCCTGACCTCGCAGATCTCCACCTCGGAGACCCAGGGCACGGCCACGGACGCGACCAGCGTCTACGTCTACGACGCCCCTCAGGTCGTGGCGGTGAGCCGTCAGGAGGCGGACATCCAGGTCGACCAGTCCGCCGGATTCACCAGCGACCGCACCGCGGTGCGCGCCACGCTGCGCGCGGATCTGGTTCTGCCCAATCCTGCGGCGGTGGTGCGCATCCTCGGTGTCACTCCGTAACTCCGAGCCGTCGCCGGACTCGGTTGACTCTCGGTGACCGCGCGGCCGACCCGGGGGGTGACCCCCTACCCGGGGGGCCTTGGGGAACGCCGGGGAGCCCCAAAAAATACCGGACAGGTTCAAAGGATGTTAGTTACTCTGAGTAACTGATCACTCTTGGTGATTGATAGCCGAGGGCTACCGGGCATCGCGCTCGGTAGCCCTCTTTTCATTATCCGCTTGTTGCCTACGTTCCGTGTCGCCTATGTCATGGTTCGGGCATGGGGGGCCGTTCCGTAGGGCCACGTCCAAAGCGCCCCAGACGGCCGCTGAGGCGTTGGCCGTGGCAACTAGGGTCCCGGGGGCGCGTAAGGGTCTCTCAGCGTCTCTGAGAGCGCGTCACGCTGCACCGTGGCGTTTCCCTGCCCACGCCTCGCGCCCGCACGCGACACGGTCCAGAGCGAAATCCAACGCTGCGTAGTGGTCATGTCATGCATTGCATGCGACTGACTTTGAACGGTGGTAACGTACAGCGACCACCCTGTCGTGTGCTGATAGCGGATAGTAGTCGAGTCAGCAGTTCGGCGCTCTCCGCAACCATGATGTGATCACGGTTCGTGTTGCTACCTAGGGCAACCAATCCGGTGACACATGTTTCTGCGACTGGTGCGCGTGTTCCTGGCGTGCCTCATGGACACGGTGGTGGCCACGCGCGGGCGCGCCGTGGGTCGGATGCTCCCCACGTTGTGAGTGTCCGACATGCTAGAGCGAAGCGATGCTCGGCACGCCCTACGCGTAGCGACGGACACGGCACGTGCGGCTAGGGCTTCGTCTCATTCGAGGCGACGGCGGGCGCGCGCGACCGCTATGGACACGACCACGCCGATCACCCACAGCACCCAGAGTAGGGTGACCAACCATGTCATCCCGCCAAGGATGGTGGCTCCGATCAAGGCCGCGAGCGTGATCAGCGAGATGATCACCTGTACAAGATCCCTGGTTTCCATCTTGACTCTCCCTTGCGTCTGTCATGTTGGTGTGCAAGCCTAGGAGATGGGACCGGGGTAGTTCGTTTACCCCGGTCCCTGCCCCTTACTTTCGGTGCTTACCCTGGTAGTCGCTCTCCGGGGGGCGCTTCTGGTGGAATGTCTTCCAGTAGGTCATGATCTGGAAGACGTTTCCGACTGCTGCTCCGATCACTCCGATGATCGAAACGAGGAGCATCCACTCCAGGAGTTCCATTGGGTGTTTCCCTTCGTCCGTCGATTAGTTCGGCGGTTGGTTGGGTTATCACCCCCTCTGTTCTGTTGTATCTTCAGCTTAGTGCATCATCGACCTGCGCGCAAGGGTTCTTTAAATCTTTCTCGGGATTTTTCGGGCGACTCTGCGAGGGTGGGTGGGGCCGGGGTAGTTCGTTTACCCCGGTCCCTGCCCCTTACTTTCGGTGCTTACCCTGGTAGTCGCTCTCCGGGGGGCGCTTCTGGTGGAATGTCTTCCAGTAGGTCATGATCTGGAAGACGATCGCGATGAACGTTTCGGTCACTCCGATGATCGAAACCAGCAACAGCCACTCGCGGGTGTCCATTGGGTGTTTCCCTTCGTCCGTCGATTAGTTCGGCGGTTGGTTGGGTTATCACCCCCTCTGTTCTGTTGTACCTATATAGTACAGGACCCTTTAAACTAGACGCAAGGGTTCTGGACAACTTTTTTCTTCGATGCTAAAGTCGCTGGTATGGAAATCAACGACATACTTGCCAGAGTGCGCCAGCTACCCGACGAACTGGCCACGGTGTCCGACCCGCTCACCCGTGCGCGCTTGGTCGGAGACGTTCTGACCACATTCGCCGACACTGAGCGCGCGCTCAAAGAGGTGCGGCGCCCCGCCGTCGTTGCTCTGCGAGAGCAGGGAATGACCATGCGCGCGATCGGGGAAGAGCTCGGTGTGAGTGCCTCCCGCGTAGACCAAATCTCTCGGGGCATCAGCGGCTAGACGCGACACGAGGAACGCCCCCGCTCTCGCATGCGAGAGCGGGGCTCTTCTATGCCCAGGGTGTCCCGCGGGTGCTGGCGACGCTGCGTCCGCGCGTGTCGGAGAACATGGTTACTCCCACCTTTCGAGGCACGCGCGCGGTTGCCGTGGCACTCCCGAGCGTGTCCCGTAGCCGTCCTGAACTGGCCGGATGATGCCCTACGGGACCCGCTGGTCATGGGTGGCCACCGCGCAAGTTGACGACGACGAACGCTTGGGACCCTTCCGAGAACAGCGTCGCCCAGCGCACCTACGAGTCGTCTGCGGCCGACGTCTTCCGTGACTTCGTCCAGGCTCCGGCCTCGCTGCGGTTCAGCAACAAGGCGGAGCGACGCCGGATCTACCGGCACGTCTACGGGGATTCGTGGTGGGTCGACCTGGACGTCATCGACGGCGAGGCCGTCGAACTGGCCGAGCGCGACGAGGCCCAGGCCGAAAGGTTCTTCGGCAACCGGATCACGTCGGGCACCGCCTCTTGGCTGAACGCCGAATCATGGGCTGAACGCGAGGAAGAACGCGAGGTCTCCGACGGCAGCAGGATCGTTCTGGGCTTCGACGGATCGGACCTGGACGACTGGACGGCCGTGCGTGCCGAGACACTCGACGGCTTCCAGTTCACCCCCGCCTACGGTCCCGAACAGCGGCCAGCCATCTGGAATCCCGCCGATTACGGCGGACAGGTTCCCCGTCTTGAGGTTCGAGCGGCTATCGACGAATTGATGCACCGATACGACGTCGTGCGCCTGTACACCGACCCGCCGTATTGGGAGACCGAAGTCGACGAGTGGGTCGACGCCTACGGTGAACGTCGCGTCATTCGCTGGCACACACGCCGCATCGTTCAAATGCACGCTGCAGCCGAGCGGCTAAAGACCGATGTCACGAAAAGCGAAACGACGTGGTCGCACGATGCCTGTCCCATCACCGCAGCACATGTGGCCAACTCAAAGATGGCTGCGAGACCCGGTGACCGATACGTGCTGAGAAAAGCTTCGTCGGCACAGAAGATCGACGCTGCCATATCGTCGATCCTCGCTCACGAGGCCGCCTGCGACGTGATTTCCGCAGGTCTGGCGACCCGTAAGAAGAACTACGTCTATACCGCGTAATGAGGCGAGAGGGGTGGCATGGCCACGCTTGAACAGGCTCAGGTGCTCGTCACCCTGCTAGAGAACGAGCTGAACGCCCGAACAGGTGAAGCCGAGAGGTTGAACGGCTACTACCGCGGTGAACAGCCGCTACGATTCGCCTCATCCGAGTTCCGTGACTACTTCGCCCAGCGTTATCGGGGATTCGCGGACAACTGGACGCAGGTGGTCGCCGATTCCCCCGTCGAACGGCTCACCGTCACCGGCGTCAAACCCGCGGGGTCCGACGGAGCGGATCGTGAGCTGTGGCGGGTGTGGCAGGTCAACGGTCTCGACGCCGACTCGCAGCTGGGGTTCCTCGGAGCCGGAACGACGGCACGGTCGTTCGTCCTGGTCTGGGGCAACCCCGACGACGACAGCACACCGGAGGTCACGTTCGAGGACGCGCGGGAGTGCGTCGTCGCCTACAAGCCTGGCAGTCGACGACGGCGCCGCGCGGCGCTCAAACGCTGGCAGGACGGTCACACCGAGTTCGCGACTCTCTATCTGCCCGATGAGGTCTGGAAGTTCCAGAGACCGCTGCTTCGGCACGCCCGCTCGTTCCACCCCACGGGCCCCGGCGGGGGGATGACGTGGCGGCCGCGCGATACCGGGGACGAACCGAACCCGCAGCCCAACCCGCTGGGGAGAGTCCCGGTCGTCGAACTCGCCAACCGGCCGACGCTCGCCGACGAGCCGATGTCGGACGTCGCCGGCACGGTCGCCATGCAGGACGCGATCAACCTGCTCTGGAGTCAGTTGTTCACCGCCGCGGACTACGCGGCGTTCCCGCAGCGGGTGATTCTGGGCGCCGATATGCCGACCACTCCGGTCCTCGACGAGAACGGCCAGGTCGTCGGAGAGAAGCCGGTCCCGATGGAGAAGTTCGCCGTCGACCGCGTTCTCTGGATCACCGGAGAGCAAGCCAAGATCGCCGAATGGTCGGCCGCGAACCTGGCCGCCTACACCGACGTGATCGAGGTGGCGGTCGGGCACATCGCGGCTCAGACCAGGACCCCCCAGCACTACCTGATCGGGCGGATGGCGAACCTCTCCGGCGACGCCTTGATCGCTGCGGAGACCGGGTTGGTCAAGCGGGTCGAGGAGAAACAGCTGTGGTTCGGCCAGAGCTTGCGCGAGATGTTCGCCCTGATCGCGCTAGCCCAGGGAGACCAGGCCAAGGCGCGCGCGATCGCCGCGGGCAGCGTGCTGTGGGCGGACGCCGAGTCACGCTCCCAAGCCCAGTTGGCCGACGCGCTGCTGAAACTCCAGCAGGTCGGGTTCCCCTTCGAGTGGATCGCGGCCCGGTACGGGCTCACCCCCACCGAGATCGCTGACCTGCTCGCCATGAAGGAGCGAGAGGCGGCGGCCGATCCGATCGGCGCGATCGCCGCGGAGATGGGCCGCTCCTAGACCCCACGGCTGAACGGACCCCGCGGAGAGCGAGGTGTGGCCGTGTCTTTGGACCTCGCTCTCGAACACCAGGCCGAGCAGGCTCGGGTCGCCGCAAACGCCGCACGTAGCGTCGTGGATTCCTGGCGCGACACGATCGACCCCGACAACATCCGCGAGTCCTTGCGGACCTTCGTCGACGAGGCTATCGACGTCGTCACGGCGGCGCAGTTCGCTACAGCGGGCCGCACGGAGTCCTACTTGGATCGAGTGCTTCCCAGTGAACCGTCCGCACGAGTGAACCCGAGAGCTCTGGTCGGGGTGGCATCCGACGGGCGCGACCTCTCGACCCTGCTCGCACGGCCCGCGATCACCGCGCTCGGCCTCATCGCCAACGGTGCATCGGCGGAGAGGGCGATGGCCGCGGCCGCCGTGTCACTGGAACGCATCGTCCACACCCAGGTCGCCGACGCCGGGCGCGCCGCCGACCTCGTGGGCATCACCGCCCACCCAGGGGTGGTCGGTTACACCCGGGTCGTCAAACTGCCGGCCTGTGCCGATTGCATCGCGCTGGCGGGCCAGGTTCTCTCCTGGGCCGAAGGGTTCGCCCGGCACCCGCAGTGCGACTGCGCGGTGATGCCTCTGACGGCTGACGACCCGCCCCCGCAGTCGCCGCGGGAGCTCTTCGAGCGGATGAGCCCCGACGAGCAGGCGCGCCGGTTCGGCGCGGCCCGAGCCGAGGCCATCCGCCAGGGCGCCGACATCGGACAGGTCATCAGCACGCGTCGACGCATGAGTGTCGCCGGAAGGCGCCCGGACGCTGCGGAGACCACGACAAACGGTGAGAACTCGGAGCCGCGAACTGAGGACATCGTCGACGGTGATCGTGTCCGCTCATCACGCAGTGGGCGGGCAATGCCCGAGCAGATCATCGCCGAGTCGAACGGGGACCGTGAGGCAGTTATCCAGAGCTTGACCGACTCCGAATATCTGACCCTTGCGGAGAGCCAAGAGACACCAACCCTCGAAAGCGGGTCGAGTAATCCGACTTCATCTGCGTCGGGGCAGTCCGTTACAGGGGTCAAGCCTGATCTTGTCGAAGTCAATATCAGGCGCGACAGCGAAAATCCCAAGGACAGGGCACTACTGCCGGAAGAGGGCAAAAGGTTCGGCAATGATGTCACCCTGGAGCCCAACACCCGTTACAGGCTGACTGAGACTGACGGGCGCTGGACTGATTACATCACCGGCGGCGATGGCAAGATCATCGAGGTTCGCGCCGAATCTAAGGGATGGAACTCCAGGCACCCTGAGTTTCTTAATCCCAGGCGAGAAATGACTTACGTGGTCGACCATTATACGTACCGGACGGACGGGCAAGGTCGAACCATCTCCGCTGAGGGGCGAATCACTCATAAAACTAACGAGAGAAACGATTCCAGGCAGAGGGAAGTCGGCGCGCGGGGGAAAAGATATTTCCAGCTCCTGAATAAAAAAATCAGGGACGACTTCATCAAGACAGAACATCGTAAGCCGGAGCCAGGTGAGGTGCCGCAGTACCAGGACATCCAGTACGATGGTGGACATCTCATCGGATCCCAGTATTATGGGATCGGCGACCCGCTGAATATGGTCCCAATGAGATACGATGTCAACCAGAATCGTACCGCTACGGCTCTCCTGGACAAGGATCCTAGGACCCTAGGGGGGATCGAAGGAGCCTTCTATAATGTGGAACGCGCCTGGCGGGGAATCCTGAAACATGGAGCCAAATGGCATCTTTTCAATAACTCAAAATTTAATGATGGGTCGTGGAATCGCGCCCTCGCGCGCAATCCAAAAAACCCGCAGATCGACATTGAAATAAAGAATATCTATGACCCGAACCTCCCCGAACTTCGGGATCCAAATACAGGAGAAATGATTCCTTCGCCTCCTGTTGCGGTAAAGGTTAAATGGTATCTTAACGGAAAAAGAATCAAGAAAGTATTGCACTACAATAACCTTCCGCCTTTTGAATAAAGGAAACCGTGTTGGTAAGTCCGTTTTTCAAACGAGGGCATCTGAAGCAGTCCGATCAGCAAGCGATTCTGGAAGAAGTGGTTGGAAGAATCGTTGCCGAGGCTCCTGTGGGTTGGAGTCGGATGGTTTATTCTCTCGAGTCTGTCATTGATCACGCAACTGAATCTCTGCTTGTTGAATTTGCCAGTGGTGAAACTGAAGACAAATGGGCTCCGGATGAGATTGCCTTGCTCTTAGGTGAGCTTCGTGCTGGAATGTACCAAGAGGGCAAAGGAACCTGGTTCTCCCTTCGTTGCACCATCAACTCCCAAGGGGGGTTCACGGTTGACTACAACTATGACCAGGATCCCCAGATTGTCTTTCCCACGGCTCAGGGATTCACCAACGATCTGAAGTATTTCCCTCGGGATGACGAGCACATTCCAGAATGGCTTCGCGAGAAACTTCGTGAGGAAGCCGAGGGTCGAGTCCTTGAGTAGGACTCAACCGGTGCAGCGGGGTGTTCCCATACACGCATGCGACGTGCTGACCACGTCCCACCGCGGCAGGCACATCCACGCGCGACGTGCGAGCCCGCGTCCACCCTCACCCTCACCCCGGCTACGTCGGCGCTCGCCTGAGCACCACCCGATAGCCGATCACACAACTCGTTCCTCCTGGGCTCACGCGGGACGCGGCTGAGCGCGCCCCAGGTCGGCCCCCTCACTCTCGTCAACGAAAGGAAAGGGGGTCGCCCGTGGCGCTAGCACCCCTGGCCACCGTCACCGACGCCCAGAACCTGGGCCTGGTCGTGCCCACCGAGGAAATCCCTCTTCTGGAGGCCTACCTGGCTGCGGCCTCCGCCGCGGTGCGCGACGCCGCGGGAGCGCCCATCGGCCAGACCACCTCCACCATCACCGCGGAGGCCGAGGCCACCCAGCGCCTCCACCTGCCCGGACCGCCCGTCACGTCCGTGTCCAGCGTGACCGTGGACGGCGCGCCGGTCACCGACTACCGCCTGACCTCCGGCACCTTGTGGCGGGCGGGCGGATGGTCGTCCGACGGCACTCCCCGCCAGGTCCAGGTCACCTACACGCACGGCTTGCCCGAGGTCCCCTCCGACATCGTGATGCTGGTGTGCCGCATCGCCGCGGCGACCCTGCTCGCCTGGCGGGCGGAGACCGACGGCACCGGTCTGGCGGCCACGGACATCCGCCAGGAGCGGATCGGCGACTATTCCGTGACCTACGGCGGTGACGGCCGGATCACCGAGCTGGAGCTCTCCGACCGGCTCACGCGACGCCTGGCCAAGCGGTTCGGCGGGGGCGTCGGTCTGGTGAGGTCCCGATGAGGGGCGGTACCGGTCGCCTGCTGAACACCAGCGTCGAGGTCTGGCGGGTGGCGCTCGCCGACGACGGCGGGGGCGGCCAGGTCGAGACGTGGACATCGCTCGGCGACCAACGCGTCCGCCTCTCCCAACCGTCGTCCTCCCAGCGCGAGGTCGGGGAGCAGGAGGGCGCCAACATGACGCACGTGGCCTACCTGAGCCCGGGGGCGGACGTCCGCCGCGGGGACCAGCTACGGCGGCCGGACCTGGTTCTGGAGGTCGTCGCCGTCTTCACTCCGTCCGTGCGCGGCACCTACCTGCGGGCGGACTGCTCATCCCGCCAGGCCGAGGAAGGGGGCGTCTGATGGGTTTCAGCGCCAAGGTCATCGGCGGACGGACGGCGCGGCGCGCGCTCGCCCGGCTGACCGCCGATATCCACGACGTGCGGGAATCGACCGCCCGGACGTGGGCCGAGGACGTGTACCAGGGCGCGGCGGCGGATGTCCCGGTCGACTCCGGCGACCTCGCCCGCGCGCTGGAGATACGCGTCGAGGGCTCCGGGGCGACGACCGACGCGCGGGTCGGTATCTGGTCCGACGACGAGTACTACGGCCAGTACGTCGAGTACGGCACGTCGAAGATGTCCGCGCAGCCGTTCATGTATCCCAACGTCCGGCAGGCGAACCGCAAGCTCCGCGGCTGGGTCGCGGACGGCGTCGCGAAGCGGGTCGGCTGATGGCGTCCGCGGCGTGGCCCTTGCAGCAGGCCATCTACCAGCGGCTCGCCGGTGACGCGGAGCTGACCGCGATCACCGGCGTCCACGACGAGGTCCCCGAGGCGGCGACCTACCCGCACGTTCTGGTCGGCGAGGTCATCGAGGAGCCCGACGACAGCCACGACAACCAGGGCCTGACCGTCGCGTTCGTGCTGCACATCTGGTCGAAGTACCGCGGCTACGGCGAGATCGGCCGCATCCTCGCCCACCTGGACCGGCTGCTCGACCGGCAGCCGCTCACCGTTGACGGCTTCGAACTGGTCGCGATCTTCCGCGAGCACCACCGGATGCTGCGCGACCCCGACCCCACCATCCGACACTGCCCGGTCCGGTACCGGGTGTGGCTGAACAAGGAGAGATGACATGGCAGGACGCGACGGTTTCGGCACCGAGCTCCGACGGGGCGACGGCGACCCCGGCGGCACCGGAGAGCTGTTCACCCCCATCGGCAACGTCGGCACGTTCTCCGGCCCCAACAGCGAGCGCGAGACCTACGACGTCACGGCGCACGACTCCCCGTCGAACTTCCGCGAGTTCATCGGCGGTCTGATCGACGGCGGCGAGGTGTCCGTCGAAGTCCACTACGACCCGGACAAGCACGACGTCATCTACGGCGACTTCAAGAACCCCGACCCCGTCAACTACGAGATGGAGTCGCCGGCCGGCGAGGTCTGGGCCTTCGCGGCGCTGCTGACCGGGTTCGAGCGCGAGATGCCCATCGACGGGCAGATGGCCGCGACCCTGACCTGGCAGGTGTCCGGCGAGCCCACCATCACCCCCGCCCCGTAGCCGATCGATAAGGACGACGCACAGATGACCACCAGCCAGAAGACGGAGTTCCTCGGCCGCGACGCGATCCTCGGCGCCGACGACCTCGCCTACGCCACCGTCGACGTCCCCGAGTGGGGCGGCACCGTGCGCATCCGCGCCCTGACCGGCACCGAGCGCGACCGGTTCGAGGCCGAGATCGCCGGGAACACCAAGCGGCTCAAGCTCGACAACGTGCGCGCCAAGTTCGTCGCCAAGTGCATCGTCGACGCCGAGGGCAACACCGTGTTCAGCACCTCGGACGTCGCCGCCCTGGGGCAGAAGAACGCCGCCGTCCTGAACCGGGTGTTCGAGGCGTGCCAGCGCCTGTCCGGGCTGACCGACGACGACGTGGACGAGCTGCTGGGGGAATGAGGCGCCGGCCAGAACGGGAGTTCTACTTCCGTTTGGCCGGCCACCTCGGCATGCCCGTCGCCGAGCTGCTCGACCGGACGAGCTCACGCGAGTTGACCGAGTGGGCGGTCTACGAGCGCCGCGCCGGTCCGCTCGGCGCGCGCCGCGGCGACATCCAGGCCGCCATCGTCGCGGCGGCCGTCTACAACGTCAACCGTAAGAAGGGCGCCAAGCCCGTCGACCCGGAGAAGCTGCTGCCGACCTGGGACGACTACCAATCGGACGAACAGATGTGGTCGGCGATCCGGCAGGCGAACGCCGCGATGGGCGGCACCGAGACCGACTAACCGAGCCGGGCGGGAGGTGATCCCGCGTGGCGACCGTCGCATCCCTGCTCGTCAAGCTGGGATTGGACAGCAAGAAGTTCGACAAGGGCGTCGGCAAGGCCGTGCGCGGCCTGGACGGCCTCACCAAGAAATTCGACCGGCTCGGCGACATCGGGAAGATGTCGGCGATCACCACCGCCACCTCCGCGATCACCTCGTTGGGCGCCGCCGCCGGTCCCGCGTCCGGGGCGGTGCTGGCCCTGCCCGCCGCGGCCCTGGTCGCCGGCGCCGGTATGGCCACCCTCGCCACGGGGCTGTCTGGGGTGAGCGAGGCGATGTCCGCCACCGGCGGCACCGCTCAGGAGCTGGAGGAGGCCCTGTCCGGCCTGGCCCCCAGCGCCCAGTCGTTCGTCCGATCCTTCGCCGGGATCCGGGAGCAGTTCGCCCCGATCCAGACGGCGGTGCAGCAGAAGCTGTTCGCCGGACTGGGCGAGGAGCTCTCGGCCCTGGCCACCGGCGCCATGCCCACGCTCGAAACGGGCATGACCGCCGTCGCCTCAGCACTCAATAGCCTGGGCGCTGAGGCGTTGCGGACGATGAACACTCCTCTCTTCCAGGGGCAACTGGCCGACATCTTCGATGGCACCGCCAAAGCGACCTCGTCGTTCTCCGGTGTCGTCTCACCGCTGATGACGGTACTGGCCCAGTTGGCCGTGGCGGGGCTGCCGCTGATCGAACGGTTCAACGAGTGGGCCGCTGGAGCTCTGGAGAGCGCGGCGGCGTTCCTGACCTCCGAGAGCGGCGCCGCCAAGCTCTCCGACATCGTGCAGCGGGCGGGCGACGTCCTCGCCCAGCTCGGCTCGATCGCGGGCAACATCGGCTCCATCCTCGCGGGGGTCTTCGGCGCCGCCTCGGGGCCGGGGTCCGACCTGCTGACCACGATCGAGGACCTGACCGCACGGTTCGCCACATGGGTGAACTCCGCCGAGGGGCAGGAGCAGCTCGGCGAGATCTTCGCGACGCTCAACCAGATCGCGACGGACCTGCTCGCGATCCTGCCCGGGGTCGGAGCGGTGATCGGCACGATCGCCGCGGCCTTCACCAGCCTTCCCGGGCCCGTGCAGTCGACCGTGACGCAGATGCTCGCCTGGTCGATCGTGCTCGGCCCGGTCATGGGCAAGGTGGCCGTCTTGATCGGGGGTATCAAGACCCTCAGCGGCGGCCTGCTCAAGCTCGGTCAGAACATCAAGAACCCCGAGACCGCGCTGGGCAAACTCGCGCGCAAGTTCGGATCGCTCGCCGCATCGGCGGCCAAGGGCCTCGGCAAGCTGCTCATGACCATGGGCAAGCTCGGTGTGCAGGCCCTGATCATGGGTGCCCGGATGCTCGCGGGCTGGATCATGGGTATGGGGCCCATCGGCTGGATCATCGCCGCCGTGATCGGCCTGGTCGCGCTGATCATCATCTACTGGGACCAGATCGTCGCCGCGATCACTGCGGCCTGGGAGTGGATCAAGCAGGTCACGATCAGCGTCTGGAACGCGGTGATGGAGTGGCTGACCGGGGTGTGGAATTCGATCCTCGCCGGTCTGACCGCGGCCTGGGAGTGGATCAAGAACGCGATCTCCGCGGCGTGGAACTGGATCGTGGGCCTGTTCATGACCTACCACCCGGTGGGCATCATCATCTCCCACTGGGACCAGATCAAGGCGTTCTCCGCCGCCGCCTGGCAGTGGATCAAGGACAAGATCAGCGCCCTGTGGAACGGTCTCGTCGGCTTCATCTCCGGCGGGGTCGCCAAGGTCAAGGCGTTCATCACCAACGGCTTCAACACCGCGAAGTCCATGGCCATCGCCGCGGTCGTCGGACTGCACAACCGTGTGCGCGCCACGATCTCCCGGGTGATCTCGACCGTCCGCGGCATCCCCGGAAAGATCAAATCGGTCTTCTCCAACGCCAAGAACATCCTGCTCCGCGCGGGCCGCAACATCATCCAGGGCCTCATCGACGGCGTGTCCCGGATGATCGGCTCCCTCCGGGACAAGTTCAGCTCGGTGACCGGCATGATCCCGGACTGGAAGGGCCCGATGCGGGTGGACATGAAGCTGCTGGAGCCGTCGGGCGCGGCGCTGATGTCCGGCCTCGAACGCGGTGTGGAGGGCGGACTGCCCGGGCTGCGGTCCACTCTGCGAGGAGTCACCCGCGAGATTCCGTCCAACATCGACACGACCATGCGTCACTCCGGAGGCCAGCAGTCCGGTGTGGTGATCGACGTGACCGGGGCCGACGAGGACATGAAGCGGATGATCCGCCGCATGGTCCGCCAGGGCGGCCTCGACATGCGAGGGAGGTGAGCCGTGGCGCTGCTGCCGCTGTCGCTGGTCGTAGAGCTGCGGATCGACGGGACGTGGGTGGACATCACTCGGGACGTCTACACCCGTGAGGACATCGCGATCGTGCGCGGTCGACCCGACGAAGGCGATGAGGTCGACCCCGGGAAGTGCAGTCTCGTCCTCAACAACCGGCAGGGCAAGTACTCGCCGAGGAACCCCCGGTCGCCCTACTACCGGCGGATCGGACGCAACACTCCCATCCGCGTCGGGGTGAACACCCCGGGCGGCCTCGTGTGGCGGTTCCACGGAGAGGTCGCGAGCTGGCCGCCTCGGTGGGACGTCTCGGACACGGACGTGTGGGTGCCCATCGAGGCCGCTGGAATCCTGCGGCGGATCGAACAGCAGGGTGCCCCGTTGCAGACGGCCCTGCGCCGACTGTACGAGCGGTACGACCCGGTCGCGTATTGGGTTCTGGACGACGCGGAGGCAGCTGGGTCGCGGGGTGCTTCGGCGGTGCCGGGCGGTTCCCAGATGCGATGGGTGCGCAGGGACGACGCCACGCTCACTTCCCACCCCATGACACCCGGATGGGAGTCCGACCCTCCGAATGAGTGGATGGACCGCATGGTGGCGACCGCAGGACAGCGGGGCATCGTCACAGGAGCGGTGCCAGGACGCTCAACCACGTGGACGGTGGACCAGATACGCGCTGGTCGTGGTGGACATGACGTCACGAACATCACGACCCGCAAGCTTAACGGCGATACCGAGACGTGGTTTCTGGGAGAGGATCCGACCGTAAGCCCCCGAGAGTTGAGACTGTCTCTTATGTACGAAACCGAGGACGCCTCCTCCATCAGGCTGTTGGGCACTGTGTCCGGCGAGCCGTGGATGTCCGATGGCGACGCGCACCACGTGCGACTCGCGGTCGCCTCCGATGGCTCCGACACGAGGTATGCGGTCATCGTGGACGGTGTCGACGTGCTTACCGGGACCGAAGTGGGGCAGCCCGGCATGTTGTCCCGCTGGGGCTACGAGTGGGGGGTATGGGACGACGGTGTATCCAGCCATATCCGCCTCGGCCACGTCGCGGTGTGGGGACCAAACGCCCCCGACGCCGCAGCCGCTACCGCTGCCCTGCGAGGCCACGCCGGGGAACCGGCCGCCGAACGGATCCTGCGGTTGGCCGACGAGGAAGGACTTCCGATGACCGTGGTCGGAGACGTCGCCGACACCGTCGCGGTCGGCCCCCAGTACCCCGACGACGCGGTCTCGCTCATCCGCGAGGCGGCGGCCGTGGACGGAGGAATCCTCTACGAGGCCAGAGACCAGTTCGGTTTGGCTTATCGGACGCTGCGGTCCATGTACAACCGCGGCGCGCAGTTGAGTGAATAGGAGACACACATGGCCCTCGCGGCGGACTTTCGCAACCGGCTGCTCGACGGAGGGGGTGTCGGCGAGGCGGTGACGGCCTCCCTGCACACCTCGACCGCGGAACCGACCGCCGGTTCCGACGAAGTGACCGGCGGCTCCTACGCGCGGCAGGCGATCACCTGGGCGGCGGCGTCCTCCGGCTCGGTCTCCGTCGCGCAGGAGATCGCGTTCAACGTGCCCGCCGGGACCACGGTGCGGTGGGTCGGGCTGTGGGACGCCTCGTCCACCTGGCTCGGAGCCCTCAAGACGTCGACGGACGAAGTCTTCGAATCGGCGGGTGTGGCCCGTGTCGACCCGGCCACGATCAACCTGACCAACCAGCCCTGAGGGGGTCGGCGTGGCTGTCACCGTCGACAACTCGCTCTCTGGTCCCAACGGCACCACGCCGACGGCGGCGTCGCTGGAGGCCACGGCCAGGACGGGGACCACTGGGGTGGTCGCCCCGGAACGGTCGGTCTACTCGGCGAGCCGCACGCTTCACGGGCTCGGCACGATCGACATCGCCACAGGCCACCACCGCGCCAACTCCACACCGCGATTGGAGGTGGCGCTCCCGCCCGCACCGTGGCATATGCGCTGGTACGTGTACCCGCCCTCGCTCCAGGCCGCCGGATTCGGCGTTGACGAGGTGCGCTGGGTCGCTCGGCTCGGGAGCTACGGCCTGGTCCTGCACGAGACCTCGGGCGGCGACGTGGGTCTGCGCTTGCAGGCGGATGGGCTCGCCCAGAACCCTTTGGTCCCGACCCTGTCCGGTGTCTCCGTCCAGTTCGGCCAATGGCTTCGCGTCGAGGCCACCTCGGACGGAACCGACACCGTCGTCCGCGTCTACCCGGGGCACGCTACGATCGGGGCGCGTGTCGCGACATGGTCCGGTACGGGCCTGCCGGGGAACGTCACGGCCGAGGTGACGGCGTACCGTTACCGGCGTGGCGTGCTCCTCCAGCCGGGCGACAAGGACGTCGACTTACCCGGTACGCCGGTCCAGGACCGCCAGCGGCAGATCCTGGTCTGGGACCCCGACGAGCTCCCCGTCTACCGAGATGACG
This sequence comes from Nocardiopsis sp. FIRDI 009, assembly GCF_003386285.1. Classification (GTDB taxonomy): domain Bacteria; phylum Actinomycetota; class Actinomycetes; order Streptosporangiales; family Streptosporangiaceae; genus Nocardiopsis. The sequence goes on along the minus strand of NZ_QPNC01000034.1, from coordinate 3,657 downwards.
GCGACTACGGCCAAGAGACGGTGACCGCCGTCGAGCGGTTCCAGAACGAGTTCGGGCTCGTTCCGGTCGATGGTGAGATCGGCCCCGAGACGGGTGCGGCGCTCGACCTGGTTGTCGCCGAGATCCAGGGGGACCCCCTTCCCCCCTCCACCCACGTGTCGCACCTGGCCGTGTCCGACAGCGCCGCGATCGGCCCCGCCGACACGCCCCTGACCTCGGCGGCCACCACTCTGGAGGCATCCGGGGACGCCACCGTCACCCCGGACTTCAACGTGGTGACCGCCGTCGCGAACGTCGGTGCGGTCGACTCCGCACAGGTCACCAAGGAGGTGACCCTCTCCGCGTCCGCGACGGCGGAGGTATCCGACGAGACCCGGATGTCCAAGGACACCACGGTGCTCGCCGATACCACCGTGGAAGTGTCTGGGTCGGCGGGAGTGACCCAGTCGGCCGGTGTGGCGGTGGACTACGCCGCGGGCCACATCAGCGCGCCGTTCGAGCCGGTCGAGGACGACCTCCACGTCGCCAACGACATCACCGTCTCCGGCGCCGGTGGCGAGTACCGCCTCACGGTCACCGACGGACCCCTGGGTGTGGGAAGCGTCGGCAGGTACAAGGCCAGCGACGAACTCAACGTCGACGATGAAGGGCAGCTGCCCTCCCAGGCCGGATGGCGCGCCCACCTCGGTACGCACGACGACGCCCGTTATCCCGTGGTGCACGTCAACCTGGCCGGTTCACCGGAGCTGGCGGGCACCATAGCCACCCGGGACTGCGGGGACAGCCTCCAAGTTCTCAATCCGCCGCCGTGGCTGCCTCCGAGACCGATCGAGCTGCTGATCCAGGGCTACGAGGAACGGCTGAACCTGTACCGGTGGGATGTGACGTTCAACGCCAGCAGCGGTGAGCCGTGGATCGTCGGCGAGGTCGCCGACGGCGCCGCGGTCGGTTCCGCGGCCGCGCCGGACCGCGCGGACACCACGGGTTCGGCGCTCGCCTCCGCCGTCGACGAGACCGAGACGGCGCTCTCCGTCGACACGGGGTCCGGCCCGCCGTGGATCACCAGCGCCGAGTATCCGGACGACTTCCCCTTCGACGTCGTCGTGGACGGGGCCGAGGTGGTGCGTGTGGCGTCCATCGTCGGCGACGGATCCTCAGCACCGCAGACCCTGGAGGTCGCCCGCGGCATCAACGGCATCACCAAGCCGCATCAGGCCGGAGCGGACGTGCGCCTCGCCCAACCCATGACCACCGCACTCTGATCAGAAAGGAGGCGCCGCCATGCCCTTTCCGTGGCTCGCGGGCATGCGTGTGACGGCCGAGCGCCTCAATGAGCACAACCCGATCTTCGTGTTCAAAACCAGCTCCGAGGGTCGCGCCAACACCAGTGCCGTCGCCCCCGACGCCCACCTGACACTCACCCTCGGCGAGGGTGTCTGGGACATTCACGCGCTCCTCGCCTATTCTGGTACCTCCGGGTCCGGCGGACTGCGTGTCGCGTGGGACACGACCATGACCATCGTGTCCAGGCGCGCTGCGGGCGGAGCAACCGAGTTGTCCACGAACCGCCTCGAGACAGCCGTGCGTTTGGCGGTGCACAACATGAACACTGAGGCCGAGTACGGCAACCGCGACCCCAAGGGGTATCAGTCTCAGGCGTGGGAGGACATGATCCTCCAGGGCCCCGGAACACTCACCCTGCTGTGGGCGCAGATTAACTCAGACGCGAGTGAGACCACCCTGTTCGACAACTCCTACCTCAAGGCACAGCGGGTGGGCTGATGCCCGACGACTCGCTGGAGGGCCTGCGCCGGACGATAGAGGTCGGCCTCGCGCAGGTGTCCGGACGCCTGGATGTCATCCTCCAACGCCTGGAACACCAGTCCGCCCGAACCGACGAGCACGCCCGACGTCTGGAGGAGCTGGACGCCCGCCTGGACGACGTCGAGCGGGTCACGGTCACCCGGGAGGACATGGACATCCGTGCTACCCGCACGATCGCGGTCACCGCCGTCGTGGTGACGGGGATCGGCATCGTCGTCGGCGCCGTGACCGCCGTGGCCGTCGCGGTCCTCACCTGACACACCCGAAAGCACCCACCGCCCCCGTGACTCACGGGGGCTTCGTCATGTCTGGAGGCAGACGTGCCCCAACCACCCCTCTACGTCAGCCGGATCGATCTCGGTTGGTCGGAGACGAGCCCGGCCGCCTACGCCGACCCCAAGTCGGGGTTGGTGGTTCACTACGACGGCGTCGACCAGTACCTCGCCGATCAGGACCACGCGGCGTGCCTGGACTACTGGCAGGTCACCCGGGACTTCCACACGGGCCCTGAGCGGGGCTGGGCCGATGTCGGATACAGCTTCATGGCCTGTGCCCACGGCTACGTGATCGAAGGCCGCGGCCTCTATCGCGAGCAGGCCGCCCAGCGCGGCGCGAACGACACCCACTACTCCGTGACCCTGGCGGCCGGTCCCACGGACCGGATCACGGACGTCCAGATCGAGGCCGTCCGCGAGCTCCGTGCATGGCTCATGGAACCCGACGCCTCGATCTCCGGCGCGGTGTTCGGGCACCGCGACTTCAACGCCACCTCGTGCCCCGGAGACGACGCCTACGCGCTCGTGCGGGATGGCACGTTCGCCCAACAGCCCGGTAATGACACCCCCATGACGAATGGAGACGATGACATGCTCGGACTCAAGCTCGGTGACACGGGCGAAGCGGTGAAGCTCCTTCAGCTCAAGGTCACCCGCGCCGGGTTCGGCGCGGCCCTCGGCGAGTCCGGTGTCGACGGCGACTACGGCCCCGCCACCGCCGAAGCCGTTCGCCAGACCCGCGCCTATGTCGGCTCGAAGGCCCTGGAGGGCTACGGCGACTGGATCAGCGCGCACGCGAAGGACCAGGTCGACGCCGCCGTCATCAAGCGCATGCTCGCGGACGGCGGCGCGTCGACCAGCGGTGGCGGGACCCTGCCCGAGACGGTACGGGTGACGGGTGAGCTGACGGTGGAGGGCTGATGGTCCACGAATCCCCTACCCCGGTCCCTGGAACCCCCTCGGCGGACCGCGCTGACGCCCGCAGTCGCGGGTGGCGCACCCTGGCCCAGGCCGCGGCCGTGACCGCCCTGGTCGGCGCGGCGACGGCGGTCGCGGAGCTGGTCGGATCCGACAGTCTGTCGCTGACCACCGTCGCGACGGCGGCTGGTACGGGTGCGCTCATGGCTCTGGCCGCGTGGGCGCAACGCCGGATGGAAGTGTGGCGCAGGCCCTGACGACGAAGCTAGGCTCCCGCCTTCCCACGACGTGGGAGGGCGGGAGCCTTCGTCGTTTCCGGTGCGGTGCCGTCGCCGCCCGGACCCTCCGTCGCACTCCGAACAGATCGTCTTCGACCGCGTGGTGGGTGGAGGACGCGCCTGGAACGTATCCGATCCGGTGTGTCAGGGTTGCGTTTCGGGTTGCAGTCGATGCCGCTCTCACGGCCCTTATAGCTCTCCATTGACTGAGAGAGTCGAAGGCGTGGGGTGACGTGGACGCCGGTGGAGACAGGACAGCGGACTTTTAATCCGAGGCTTGGGAAGCCTCCTCCGCGACTGGTACTCCAGTTGTAGATCCGTTTTGTCATGATTCTTGGGCTGCCTGTCTGCGGTAGTGGCAG
>NZ_QPNC01000033.1 GCF_003386285.1 Nocardiopsis sp. FIRDI 009 | reverse complement strand
GATTCTCGCTTCCTCCCGACACCTGTCGGGTTCAGCGTGTCCAAGATCCAGGGTTAAGCCCCAGGGGAAGCCACCATGCACTACACCAACGGCAACCTGGAGATGGCCGCCGAAGCACAGGCCAACGCGGGGGAGGTCGAGTAGCCACCCTGACCGGACCACGCCTCCCGTCGCGAATGACCTGTGCCACACACCGGCGTCGAGACCCCTGGTAGCGCGGCGCGGTATCCGAACCCCGACCGTGCCCCGGGAGCACCCTCCGCTACGTCGCCGTCGTACGTTACGGACCAAGACGATTACTTCCCAACCGTGGGGCCCGTTCCTGGCCCTGCCTGAGCGACCGCTGGAACAACCCCCAGAACACGGATGGCGAATGCCCTGTGAGTGACGGCATCATCGACCCGGATGAGATCCCCGTACCCATCGTGAACACCGTGCTGCTGGAGAGCGCCGCCAGCGGCATCAGGACTGACGGCGAGAACATCGCCGCAGCCGGGCAGGACATCAAAAGCACGTGGGCTGGACTCCAGGAGTTCTACAGCGCGCCCGAAGCCTCGGAGCTGTTCGCGGCGGTGGACCCCGTCGCCACGACGGGTGACGGGGTAGAGACCGACTTCGCCCATGCGGCCACTGCCCTGGAGGACTTCGCCGAGACAGCTCGTTACCTGCGTTCCCAGTTGGTCGAGGCCCGCCAGGAAGCCAAGGATCTCGTCGCAAAGATCCAAAACGATGAGGACTGGGACGAGGGGGGCTTCTTCGGCGGGGAGAGCGAGTTGGTCGAGGAGCACAACAACCTGCTCAACCGTGTGAACTCGCTACACAACGAATACCAGGCCGCCGAACGCGAGTGCGCGAACGCCATCACCACGCTGTTCGGCGGTACCACTTTCATTGCCAGCAACGCTGAGGGCACCACCCAACCTGGTGACGGCGAGGCCGTCTACGGGTTCGAGGAGGCGCCCGAGGACGTTGAAGCCCCGTGGGGAACGCCCCAGGGCACCGACCACATGTGGCACGTGGACGCCCTCCACGGCGGCTGGGACGTCCTCAGCGGCAGCCTGGAGGATATGGGAGGGGCGGTCGGCGCCCACGGCTCCGAGGGCTGGTGGGACGGCGGCTGGTGGAACAACTTCAGCTCGTACTGGGGCGACTCCATCGAGGGGCTCGGAGCCATGACCGGCTTCTACAACCCCCAGACGGGCGAGATGGTGAACAGTACCGGAGAGTGGTGGGACACCGCTAGGGGCGCTTGGGGCGACGCGATCCACGGCTTCTTCCCTTGGACCGAGTTGGGGGAGCGGCCCGGGTACGTGGTCGGCACCGTGGCCACCAATATCGCCATGATCGCGGGCGGAGCGGCGCTGAGCGCCACCGGTTACGGTGCGGTCGTGGGGGTGCCGGTGATTGGTGCCCGCGTCTCCCGCATCCTGGGTGGTGCCGGAACCGGTGACGGACCGATCAGTGGCGATATCGACGCGGGCGGCACAGATGGATCGCGCAACGGCTCCTCGAACAACGGCAGCAACGGGACGTCTTCCTCCATCAGGCCGGATGGCACCCATCCGGACGCACCCACGGCACCCGACCACATCGAGTCCGACGGCTCCGACCACCAGTCCGGTATCGGGGACATGAACGACACCCTGAACGATCTGGAGGATTATCAGCACCCGGCCCCGCGACCGGATCCGACCCCTACTCCGGATACCAGCCCCGACCCGAGGTCCGACTCCGCTCCGGGCGACGAGGCCACACCCGAGCGATCGGACGGTGCTGACTCGCCACAGAGAGACAACGAGGCACCGCAGGGTACCCCCCAGGACGCCAACTCGCCCAATCGGGGTGCTGACGAGGACACCCAGCGCGACCTGACCACGGAGGAGGCCGACGCCGCCTTCGCCGAGATCGCACGCCGCAACGAGGACGTCGCCGACAACATGGACCGTGTCGACGACGGCCAGATGGCCGAGCTCGACGGAAGCGAGCGCTGGACCATGGGCGCTCTGGAGGACTCCGGTTCGAACGGACGGGGCGATGTTCCGGATCAGGGCAACGAGGCCCGTGTCCCGGTCACCCCCGACGGCATGGAGATGCGAAGCGACAACGACGTCAACAACAGTGTCGACGGCGGGGAGGGACCTCGGCTCGACGGCGACGACGATCCTGTCACGATCCATGAATCACAGGATCCGCGCCCAGTTGACCCGACCACTGGGGGACCGCCCTCCGGAGGTACCCCGGAACCACCAACAGGACCGGGTATGCCTGAGAGCCGAGGCCCCTTTCCTGAATCCCCCGACCCCAGCATCGATCCTCCAGGCGACCAACTCCGACTTCTGGGCGATTTCGATAACGCTGTTCCGCACGACCGGTTGCCCAGACCCGAGGACACGGCGCCACCCAAGTACAACCAGCCCACGGTGGACGAGTTGCGCGATCGTATAGGTGAAGGCTGGGAGTACTACGATGACAAGGAGCGGGCCATTGCGGAATATCTCCGTGAGCACGGCATCGAGGTGCAGTCAGTGGATGTTGCCCGGTCTGACGGAATCAAGTCGCCTGACTCCGTGGTCGTCGGCAGAGACGTGACCATCGAGTTCAAGACGCCGGAGACAGCTTCGAAGAACGCGATCATCCAAAACCTGCGGAAGGGTCGTGAGCAGTCGAGCCGAATCGTCATCGACGTCCGTTCTGTCAACACGCCGCAGGAAACTTCGATGTCAGCGCTTCGGGATTCACTCCGCCGCTATGGGGGAGATATCGAGGAAGTTCTCATTATCGGATCCTACTACGTTATCTCATGGCCTTGAGGAAGATGAATAGATGGCATACTCAGAAACAATAATGGTATCAGTGGCCCCCGAAGAGGTCGTTTCAATCATGCGGAACATGGGGGTCTCGGTTCTTCCTGGGCGTAGTGGTGGCGTCACGGAGGTTCGAATGGGAAACCTTGTCTTGGACATAGAGGAACTCGACATCTATGAGGGATTTTCTGCGGCCATAGACGTCTATGGAAGTTCGCGAGAGAACGCCAAGGAAAATGCGCGTTCATTGTTTGATCAACTCGCGGGGGCCACGCCATGGCGTCTGGCTCTGGGCTTTGACGAAAACGACTCCCCCATCATCGAACGCCCGGAACTCTGATTTGCTCGAAGGGGGGATTGGTAGCGAAGTCACTCGGCTCTCCAGAAGTCGCTGCCCCATGGGGTTGGAAGATTGAGATGGAAAGTTGAGATGGAAAGGGAGTGCTAACGGAAATCTTGAGTGCGGCCCTCGTTTCGCATTCTCCATGGCGGAAATTCTCGGAAGGTCGCAGGTTGATTGACATGTCGCAGATGATAGTCTCGTGGTGTCGCGCGGGCAGTGGTCTCATTGGATTCCGATCCCTCGTCTTGATCTATGAAGGCGCGAGCACCTCGTGCTTCGCAAATCCGGAGAAATGCGGAATCCTGGTGCCCACAACTGAAGAAGAGGACCTCAGTTTCGATGCGGCGGACTAGCCTTGATTCACACGTCGGTACGGCTCCCACACACCGTGAAAGCTCCCCGTGGCGGGGCGGCCGGTGGGGGACTCGATGTGACCGACCGTCTCTAGCGCGAGGACGCAGATGACACATGACGTGGTCGCCCTGCTCGAAAGGGCACCCACCTTGCGCGGCATGACCCGCGCCCTGGTCCAGGCTGGACCGAAGCTGCGGATGCGCTCGGTCGCCGACGGGGCGGTCATTCAGCTTCGTGACGAGTCTGGACGGATGGTCGCGGCCGTGCAGGCGGCTCAGCAGCTCGCGTTGTCCGCCGAGGCCGACCGTCTGCTCGGGGCGGGGATCACCGACGACCTGCCGGCCCAACCCTGGTGGGTGGAGGCACGCGGTGCCGAGACGGGGCTGGAAGGCGCGGACACCGTCGGAATGGTCCGCCGGTTCACCGATGCCCTCGTGTCCCAGTTCGGGGGGCTCTGTTGGGAACCCGAGCCCAGCCTGAACCGCGACGACCCCCTGTTGGTCGGCGCCACAGGTCACCCTGCGGTCACCCTTGCCACGGACAAGGTCGCGGTGGCCGTCCAGGACCGCCCTGTCGTACCGCTCACCACGTGGCTGGTGGACGCCATCGCCGAACACGCCCATGCCGGACGGGGCTTCCAACTGGTGACCCCTTCGAGTTCTCGGCTCACCCACGCCCTGCGTTCGGTCATGGGTAACCCGATGGCGCGCTGGGTGGCCCAGGCATCGGATGGCCGGTACTACGACGGGTTCTCTGGCGTTCCGCTGGCCTGGCATGAGGAGGCCGGTTTCGTCCGCGACCGTGCCACGGCTCCCGGGACCGTGCCGCATCCGGCCTTCCAGGAGGTTGACAAGGAGTGGGGGACCCAGCTCCTGGTCGATCTGAAGGTCCTGCATCCCGCCGACGCCGGGCTCCGTCTGGGCCGATCGGTGGAGTTCCTCGCCCGGACCCTCGCGGGCGCGTTGCCCGCCGTGTGGGGCACGGCGGAGCCCGCGACGCTGGCCTGGGATACCCGAGACCTGACGGCGTTGGCTCGCAAACGCGCCCCGGAAAGTTCGCGGTTGGTCTTCACCGGTCCGCCCAACGGCCTCCGCTCCGGATCGGTCCGACCGTTCACCGGAACCCTGCTGGTCACTCGCGTACCGGAAGGAGTGAAGGAAAGCATCACTCTGGCGGTCGGACACCCGCCGGGTGCGGAACCGGACCTGTCCGTGCTGTCCACCTTGGTTGAGGAGTTCACCTCCCGGGGTGTCCTGCAAACGATCAGCGTGCACAGGCGCACCGGACGAGACGATCTCGAATTCGACGCCCGCTGGTCGGGCCCCTCTCTTCCGGTCGGGTTGGGTATCGGCGTGGAGGGCGTATCCTCCATCGGATCCGAACGGGCCCTGAACGCCCCAGTGCCCGCCGTCGCGTTCGGTCCGCCCCTGACCCACTCAGTCTGGTACAGGATCGGGAACGGCACCGAACCCGACTCGCCGGAGCGCTTGCGCGCTCTCATGGCTCATCTGCGTTCCGGAAGTTCTTCTCCGGCTGGGCAGCGGGAGAGCAGCTGACCACTGCCACAGGATTGCGTGCGCACTTGGAGCCGGGGCATGGGTATCGTCCGTGGCCCGGCCCGGCCCGGCCCGGCCCGTGCCGGGGTGTGTGGGCGGCTGACACGCCTGCATCTCCCCGGGTTGTTTAGAGACCGGTGTGTGCTGCGTTTTTCGGAGTCGGATTCCTGGACTCCGGTGCCACGTGACCTCAAGGAGGACATCGTGGGACGTCGCGGATACCCGACTGAGTTTCGCTGCAAGGTGTTGGACCTGGTCGAAGCCGGGCGCAGCGTCGCCGACGGCGTCGCCCTGAACGGCCTCGGGACCGGGGTGGTCGACCTCGCCGAGCGGGCGGTGGAGTTCTACGCCGCCCGCTACGGCGACTACCCGCCGCGGGTGCTCGCCGCCGAGGTCGCGCGGTGCCGCTTCCTGCTCATCGACGGCAGCGCCACCTCCACGGACACGCGCCCGGGCCGAGTTCCACCAGCACCTGGCCGAGGCCCTGGTCGGTCACGACCCGAGCGAGGCCGCCCGGCACGCGGAAACGTCGATCCGGTTGAAGCGGGTGGGCTCGCCGGGGTGGGCGGCGGCCACCGCGATCCTGGCGCGCGCACGCGGCGGCACGGGATGCCGGGAGCGCGGTCGCGTTGGGGATGTCCGTCCTGGAGGCCGTCCTGGCGGGGTCGCTGCGCGCGAACACGCGCTCCCGGCTGTTCCGCCTCGTGGAGGACCTGGACGGGCATCCCGCCGCCGGGGAGCTGACCGACGCCCTCGGGGCCTGACCGCCGCGGGTGCGCCCGGGCGTGCCCCGACGAGCCCGGTCGCCACATCAGTGATCGGGCCGTCCTCGCCGTGGAGGGACCGCACGACCTCGGTCGGCGCCATCGCCGGCGGCGATGGCGCCGTACACGGCTGCTGCGGCTGAAACGCATGGCCCCGGGGGGACTCTTCGACTCCTATGCCGCGAGCATGGAGGCCGTGTGGCGTACCGCCCGACCTCTTGGGGAGTGAGTCAGAGCATGTCCCGGACCGAGTACTACGACGATCCGTCGGCCCCCGTTCCCAACAGTCTGGTGGTCGCGGCCAGCGCGGCCGTCGTGGACGACGAGGGGCGCCTGCTGTTGCAACGGCGGGTGGACAACGGGCTGTGGGCGATGCCCGGCGGAGCGATGGAGATGACCGAGAGCCTGCCCGAGGCGGCCGTGCGCGAGGTGCGGGAGGAGACCGGCTACGAGGTGGAGGTGACGGGTCTGGTGGGCACCTACACCGACGCCCGGCACGTCATCGCCTACAGCGACGGCGAGGTGCGCGGCCAGTTCAACGTGTGCTTCCGCGCCCGGGTGGTGGGGGGAGAGCTGGCGGTCAGCGACGAGTCGCACGAGGTCGGCTGGTTCGCGGCCGGGGAGGTCGACGGGTTGCCGATGCACCACACCCAGCGGCTGCGGGTCGGGCACGCTCTGCGCGGGGACGCGCCCCACGCGGGCTGACCGGTGTTCCGCGCACCGGTCGGGCGACGTCCACGGTGTGACCGTCCCGGCCTCCGGGACGGGTGACGACCCGTGCACACCCTGATGAACGGCAAAGATCCCATCACGGGCTGTCACGTATGTCCGACCGGACAAACAGAACCGGCCCGGCGTGGTGGGCGGGACAATCATGCCTGGTCAAAGACTCGGCCCGGTATCAAAGAGGTGATGTTCCACCAACGGGCGTTGTGACTCGGCGAACACGGAGTCATGATCACCCACATACTTCGTAAGCAGCGCGTAAGGGTCACGGCCACGCGCGTCTAGGAAAGGAGGGGACGGTCTTGAACGGCTCCATGTTCGGTTCGGTGGCGACCTTCGCGGTGTACCTCGCCGTGATGGTGGGCATCGGCCTCTGGGTGTACCGGCGCACTGTCTCTCAGTCAGACTTCGTGCTCGGTGGTCGGCAACTCAACAGCTGGGTCGCGGGCCTCAGCGCCAACGCCAGCGACTTCAGCGGATGGCTGCTGCTCGGTCTGCCCGGCGCCATCTACGTCTCCGGTCTGGGCGAGGCCTGGATCGCGGTCGGCCTGGCCTGCGGTTTCGCGGGAAGCTGGATCCTGCTCGCGCCCCGCCTGCGCGTGTACACCGAACGCGTCACCGACGCCCGGACCGGTGGCGAGTCCGACTCGCTGACCCTGTCCTCCTTCCTGGAGAACCGGTTCAACGACCCGACCCGCCTGCTGCGCGGTGTGTCGGCCCTGCTGATCGTCGTCTTCTACTTCTTCTACGTCGCCTCCGGCCTGGTCGCCATGTCGGCCCTGTTCGACCAGGTCTTCGGCCTCGACCCCGCTCCCGCCATCGCCATCGGCGTCGGCATCGTCGTCCTCTACACCGTGCTGGGCGGCTTCCTCGCGGTCTCCTACACCGACGTCGTGCAGGCCGTCATGATGTGGCTCGCCCTGCTCGTCGTGCCGATCATGGCGATCGTCGCCCTCGGCGGCTTCGGCGGCCTCACCTCCGGCGTGGCCGAGCAGAGCGACGGCCTGCTGTCGGTCGTCGGCGGTACCTCGCTCAACACCGAGACCCTCGCCTGGGAGAGCACCGACACCCTCGGCTGGGTCGTCATCGTCTCCGGTCTGGCCTGGGGCCTGGGCTACTTCGGCCAGCCGCACATCCTCGCCCGCTTCATGGGTATCCGCTCCGTCAGGGACATCCGCCACGCCGGGATCGTCAGCGTCTCCTGGGCCGTGACCGCGATGGCGCTGGCCCTCCTGGTCGGCTTCGTCGGCATCGCCTACTTCGAGACCCCGCTGGACAACCCCGAGCAGGTCTTCCCGCAGCTCATCGAGGCCATGACCCACCCGCTGGTCGCGGGCGTCCTGCTGGCGGCGATCCTCGCCGCGGTCATGAGCACCGCCGACTCCCAGCTGCTGGTCGCCGCCTCCGCGCTCACCGAGGACGTCTACCGGGGCTTCGTCTCGCGCGACGCCGACCCGCGCGTCCTGCTGTGGATCAGCCGCGGCACCGTCGTGGTCGTCGCCCTGGCCGCCGCGGGCATCGCCCTGTGGGGCAACAGCTCGGTGATGGACCTGGTCGGCTACGCCTGGGCGGGTTTCGGCGCGGGTTTCGGTCCGGTGCTGCTGCTCGCGGTGTTCTGGAAGCGCATGACCTGGGCGGGCGCGCTCGGCGGCATGGTCGTCGGCGGCGCCACCGCGATCGTCTGGGACATCGTCGACACCGAGTACCTGGGTATCGGGCTGTACGCGATGGTCCCGGCGGTCGTCCTCGCCTTCGCGGCGATCTTCCTCTGCAACGGCCTCGGCCGGGTCACCGGTTCGATGGCGCAGGACTTCGAGCGGATGGAGGCCGAGGTCAAGGGCGCCGCGGTCAGCGGTGACGGCCCCGCGGGCAAGGTCGGCTGACCGGCGCGCGGCCGACCCCGGCACCGGTCGGGGCGGCCGCGCCCCCGCACCCACCCGTGATCCGGGCCCGTACCGCGCGTCGGTACGGGCCCGGACCCGTCTGGCGTGGTGGTCGCGCGGAACGGTAGAACGGTGACATGTCGTCACTGACACAACACCCAGCCGCGTGGACCCGGACCGACGTCTCCGAGGGGCTCGGTCTCGGCGCCCTCCTGCCCGAGCCCGACGGGTACCGGCTGGAGGCCGGGGAGGCCGTCGTGGAGGGGGACGAGCGGTTCCTCACCCGGTTCACGGTCCGGACCGACCTGGCGTGGACGACGCGGGAGGTCCGTGTCGAGGTCGTCACCGCCCGGGGACCGGAGTCGGTCACGCTCACCGCGCACGGCGGCACCTGGACCGACGGCGAGGGCAGACCCAGACCCGACCTCGTGGGCTGCCTGGACGTCGACGTCGCGGCCACCCCCCTCACCAACACCCTCCCCATCCGACGCCTGGGGCTGCGCCCCGGCGAGCACCGCGACATCGCGGTGGCCTGGATCGACATCCCCTCCCTGCGGGTCCGGCGCGTCCGCCAGCGCTACACCCGCCACCCCTCCGAGGGCGGTCTGGAGCACTACACCTACCGCGGCCCCCTGCGCGACGAGTACCGGCTGTCCGTGGACTCCGAGGGGCTGGTCGTCGACTACGAGCGGTTCGCCCGGCGGGTCGGGGCCGGGAGCTGAGCCCCGCACCCCGGAGTGCGCCTCCCACGCCGGACCGGCGATAATCTGCGGGGCACACCCACCACACCCACAGGGGACCGCAGTGACCGAAATCGAGCTGAGCCAGGCCCGTCGCGAGATCATCCGCGACCTCGACGTTCCCGCGCGCTTCGACGTCCACGCCGAGATCGAGCGGCGCGTGTCCTTCCTCGCCGAACGCCTGACCGCCACCGGGGCCGCGGCACTCGTGCTCGGCATCAGCGGCGGTGTCGACTCGCTCACCGCCGGCCGCCTCTGCCGTCTGGCCGTGGACCGTGCCCGCGCCGCCGGGCACACCGCCGAGTACGTGGCCATGCGCCTTCCCTACAAGGTCCAGAAGGACGAGGCGGACGCCGCCCGCTCCGTCGAGTTCACCGCCCCCGACCGCTGCCTCACCGTCGACGTCGGTCCGGCCAGCGACGCGATGGCGGACTCCCTCACGGCCGCCGGGATGTCCTACACGAGCGTGTCCGCCGAGGACTTCGTGGTCGGCAACGTCAAGGCGCGCCAGCGGATGATCGCCCAGTACGCGGTGGCGGGCGGTCTCGGCGGCCTCGTCGTCGGCACCGACCACGCGGCCGAGGCGGTCACCGGCTTCTTCACCAAGTACGGCGACGGCGGGGTCGACCTGGTTCCGCTGACCGGTCTGACCAAACGCCGGGTGCGCGCCGTGGCCGCCGCCCTCGGCGCCCCCGACGACCTGGTGAACAAGGTGCCCACGGCGGACCTGGAGACCCTGTCGCCGGGCAAGCCCGACGAGGAGGCGCTCGGCCTCACCTACGACCAGATCGACGACTTCCTGGAGGGGCTGCCGGTCCCCGAGCACGTCGAGACGGCCCTCGTCGACCGCTACCGGGCCACCGCGCACAAGCGCGCCCTGCCCACCCCGCCGCCCTCGGCCTGAGTCACCGGTCCCCGCCCGCCGTCGGCGGTGGTGTCAGCACCACCGCCGACGGGTGGGTGGGCCGCCCGGCGGAGAGTGGACCCAGAGCCATCGCGGCGCACCCCGCCGCGGACCTAGGGTCGTATTCGACGACGCACCGGCAGGGGACGGACTCCTCCGACCCCCCGAGGCCCGTCGGACCACGCGTCGTCGCCCCCTGATCCCGGTCGGCACGACACCTCCTCCACCGCGCGGCGCCCGCCCGCTCCCGTGGTGGACCCGACCCGGGAGCGACCGATGACCACGACCCTCCGACCGCGCACCGGGGCGGGGGCGCCGACCCCGCCGTCGCCCCCGGCCGGGCCGCCCGCCCGCTCCGGGACCGGCCCGCGCCCCGGGCCCGTCGTCGCCCCGGCCACGTCCGGCCGCGACCGCTTCCTCGACGTCCTCCGCCTGCTGGTCATGGTGCTGGTCGTCCTCCAGCACTGGTGGTTCCCCGTCCTCGGCGGCGGGCCGGAGGGCCTGGCCACGGACAGCGTGCTCTCCGTGCCGGGGGCGTTCGTCATGACGTGGGTCGCCCAGGTCATGCCACTGATCTTCTTCGTCGGCGGCGCGGCCAACCTCATCAGTCGGCGCTCGGCCTCGTCCGGTGGCGTCGCGCCCACGACCTGGGTGGCGCGGCGGCTGCGCAGGCTCGCCTGGCCCGTGGTCCCGCTCGCCGTGGTGTGGCTCGCCACCACCCACCTGCTGGCCCTGGGCGGGGTACCGGAACAGCCGGTGGCGGTCGCCGCGGACGCCGCCGGGCTCGTGCTGTGGTTCCTGGCCGTGTACGTCCTGGTGGTCGTGGCGACCCCGGTGCTCCTCCCGCTCCAGGACCGGTTCGGCTGGCGGGTGGCGGCGGGTCTGTTCGCCGGCGCCGCCGCGGTCGACCTGGCCCGCTTCGCCACCGGGGTGGACGCGGTCGGCTACGCGAACGTGGTCTTCGTGTGGCTGGGCGTGCACCAGCTCGGCCTCCTGTACGGTGCGGGGGCCCTGCGCCCGCGCCGGGCCGGGGCGCTGGCGGCGGGTGGCGCGGTCGCGCTCACCGCCCTGGCGCTGGCCGGCTGGTACTCGCCGAACATGACGGGCGTGTTCGCCACGGAGACCTCCAACGCCGGTCCGCCGACCCTGGCCCTGGCGGCGCTCGGCGCCGTGCAGGTCGGGGCGGCGGTGCTGCTCCGCCGGTGGATCGCCGCCTGGGCCGACCGCCCCGGTCCCGCGCGCGTCCTGGACGGGGTCCGCCCGACGCTGATGGCCGTGTACCTGTGGCACATGATCCCGGTCAGCCTCGTCGCCGGGGTCCAGGTGTACGCCCTCCGTGTCGACACCCCCGACCCGCTGACGGTCGCGTGGCTCGGGTGGGGCCTGGCCGGGACGGCGGCGCTGCTGCCGCTGACCGCCGCGCTGGCCCACCTCGCGGCGCGGTTCGAGACGCCCCCGGCACGGCTGCGCGGGGTTCCGGGGCCGTTCCGCGCGCTGGCGGCGGCCGCGCTGGTCGGCGGCGGCCTGGGAACGCTGGTGGCGGCCGGACTCGGTACGGGGTGGGCGCCCGTGCTCGGCCTGGGCGCCGTGGCGGCCGGTCTGCTGCTCACCCGGGGGCCGCGGCGCGCCTGAGCCGCGCTCGGCGCCCGCGGGGTCGATTCCCCACCTCCCGGGCACGTCGTGTGGCCCGGAACGGCGCGGACGGGATAGACCGATGCACATGGATCCCACACGTATCGCGTTCGAGCGGCACGGCACCGGGCGCCCGTTGGTCCTGCTGCACGGGCTGGGGGACCGGCGGCAGTGCTGGCGCGCCGTGGCCGCGGGGTTGGTCGGGGAGTACGAGGTGGTCTGCGTCGACCTCCCCGGTTTCGGGGCCTCCCCGGCACCCGAACCCGGTGAGCCCTACGACGTCGGGACGCTGGTCGACGCGCTCCAGGGGTTCTGCGCGCTGCACGGCCTGGACCGCCCCCACCTCGCGGGCAACTCGCTCGGCGGGTCGATCGCCCTGGAACTGGGGGTGCGCGGGGTCGCCGGTTCGGTGACCGTGTTCTCACCCGTCGGTTTCTCCGCCGCGCTCTCCCGGTCCGGCATCCACGTGCTCGGCGCCGCCGCCCGCCTGGTCGCCCGTGTCCCGGGGCCGCTCAAGGAGAGGGCGGCCGACAGTGCCCCGGCCCGGGCGCTCGCCCGCGCGGTCCTGCGCGGGAACCCGTCCGCGCCCGAGGCCAGATCGGTCCGGTTCGGGGTCGACGTCCTGGAACCGGGGTCGCCCTTCGTCCGGATGATGCCGAGCGTCGCCGGGTACGTGTTCACGCCCCGCCCCCTCGGCTGTCCCGTCACCATCGCCTGGGGCGACCGGGACCGGACTCTGCTGCCGTCCAGCGCCGTGTGCGCCCGTCGGCGGGTGCCCCACGCGCGCATGGTGTCGCTGATCGGCAGCGGTCACATCCCCATGGCCGACGACCCGCGGACGGTCGCCGAACACATCCGGTGGACCTGCCGGACCGCCGACCGGGACCAGGTGCTCCCGGGCTGACGGGCGGGCGGAATCCCTGCCTTGAGGGCGTTCGAACCCGGGCCGAAGCGGAGCGGAGGCCCAGGGCAAGCAGGTATCACGCCCCGGCGGGGGTCTCCGCGCTGTGGACCAGGTGCGCGTCCAGGAAGCACCACGCCCAGTCGTCGCCGGGCTCGGCGGAGAACATGACGGGGTGCCCGGAGGTGGTCGCGTGCGCGCTGGCGTGGCGGCCGGGGGAGTCGTCGCAGCAGCCCACGAATCCGCACCCGGCGCAGATCCGCAGGTGGACCCAGTCGCGCCGCCCCTTGCGGAGGCAGTCGGTGCAGCCGGGGCTCTTGGGGAGGACGGGCGGGAGGTCCTCCATGTGCGCGCACGCGGTGTCGGGGTCGGGGGAGAACCGGGTGACCACGGTCGGGTCGGGGTGCCCGCGGTGCGTGTGGTCGATGCCGAGGAGGTCCAGCACGGTTCCGCCCAGCGGCTCGGTCGCCGCCCGGTGCGGGTCCACGATCCGCTGGACGTTGGCGTCGTACAGGCCCACGATGTCGGGCGAGTCCGTGGGGCGCACCACGATCGGCACACCCGGAGCCAGGCCGTCGAGGATGTGGGCGATGTGCGTGGCCTCCTCGGACGAGTTCTCCGCGATGACGATGAGCCGCACCCGGTCCATGTCGATCTCGTGCAGCACGCTCGCCTTGGTGACCTCGCCGCGCACGACGGTGTGGCCGCAGTTCTCCGCGTCGGCGGCCAGATCCGGGCTGAGAGTGGTCACCGTCGAGGGGACCCCGTTGGCGTTCAGGTAGGCGCCCAGGTTCCGGGCGACGGGGCCCCATCCGGCGAGCAGGACGCGGTGGCGCGTGTCGTCGATCCTCTCGACCGCCTCGGCGGGGGCGCCCGCCCGCTCGGGCAGGCGGCGGGAGATCGCCTCGCCGAGCGCTCCGAGCGCGGGGGTCAGGGTCATCAGGGCCACGGTGACGGCGACGAGGAGTTGGCCGCCCTCGGCGCCCATCCCCGCCGGAGAGAGCCCGTACTCGGCGCCGGACCGCTGGAGCACGAAGGAGAACTCGCCGATCTGCGCGAGCAGGAGGGCCGACGCCACGGCCGTGCGGGTGCTCACCCGGAGCGCTGAGACCGCAGCGAAGGTCGTCGCCGTCTTGACCACCACGACCAGGACCGCGGCGAGCAGGACCATCCACCACAGCTCGGCCAGGACGGAGACGTCGAGCAGCATGCCGACCGACACGAAGAAGACGGCGCTGAAGATCATCTGGAGCGGCATGATCTCGCTGAGCGCGTGGGCACTGTGCCGTGACTCGCTCAGCACCATGCCCGCCAGGAAGGCGCCCAGGGCGTTGCTCACCCCGGCGAGCGAGGTCAGGTAGGCCACGCCGAGCGCGATGGCCACGACCGACAGCAGGAAGATCTCCGGTGAGCACAGCCGCGCGATGCGCTCCAGCAGCGGCGGCATGACCTTGCGCGCGACCACGATGACGGCGGTGAGCACCAGGGCGGCGGTTCCGAGGGCCTGGGCGATCCCCCAACCGCCGTCGCCCTCCCCGCCCAGGATCGGGATGAGCAGCACCATGACGATGATGGCGAGGTCCTGGAGGATGAGGGTGCCCACGGACGCCTGACCGACGGGGCGCTGTGTGATCCCCTTGGCGGCGATGACCTTGAGCACGATCGCCGTGGAGGAGAGCGAGACCAGGAACCCGGTGAAGACGCCGACGCGCCAGTCCAGGCCGAACAGCAGGCAGATCCCGGTCACGACCGCGGTGGACAGCAGGACCTGGAGGGTGCCGCCGCCCAGGACGAACCGCCTGATCCGGGTCAGGCGTTGGATGGAGAACTCCACGCCGATGGTGAACAGCAGCAGCATCACGCCGATGTCGGCCGCCGCCTCCACCTGCGCCTCGTCGGCGACCACACCGAGCTGGTGCGGGCCGATGAGGACGCCCGCCAGGAGGAAGCCCACGATCGGGACGACCCTCAGCCGGACGAAGAGCGCGCCGATCAGCCCCGCCGCGACCAGCAGCGCGACGATCGGTCCGAGGTAGACGGGGGTCTCCCCCGCGGCGAGCGTCATCAAGCGCCTCCTTCACGCTGCCCGGCCCCGGTACGTCGAGCGGTCGCCGCCTGACCGGTGCCGACGGATCCGTGGTCCGGTGGTGTCCACCTGGAGCGTATCGAGCCGGGTTCCCACACGTCCCGAGAGCCTCGCCGGTCCCGTCGGGCAACCGGAGTATCCGTGGTCCCGTCGGGCGGGTGCCGGCCCTCGGGACGGCGGAGGTCGTCCACAGGCGTCGGGGGCTTCTTCCCGGGGACGGGGCGGCACGGATATCGTGAACCGCGTACCGACACGCGGAGGAGGCAGTGGATTGACGGCATCACGACATCCCGCACCGGGGCATCCCGACTGGCTGCGGACCGAGGAGCGACGGCTGTACTCCTTCGCCGCGCGTGCGGCCGTGGCCGACGGCTTCGGCTGGCTGGACGCGCGCGGGCGGGTGGAGGCGGGGCGGCCCACCGCCACCTGGATCACGGCGCGTATGACGCACGTGTTCTCCCTGGCGTCCCTGCGCGGAGAGGAGGACGCCGGACGCCTGGCCGACCACGGCGTGGCCGCCCTCACCGGACCCCTACGGGACTCCGAGCGGGGTGGCTGGTTCGAGGAGGCGCCCACCGGGCACGTTTTGTGGGAGCGCTCCCATGAGGCGGGCGGGCCCGACGTCCTCCGCAAGTCCGCCTACACGCACGCCTTCGTCGCCCTCGCCGCGGCCAGCGCCGTCCGGGCCGACCGTCCCGGCGCGCGCGAGCTGCTGGACGAGGCGCTCGGGGTGATCGGGACGCGGTTCTGGGAGGAGTCTGCGGGCGCCGTCCGGGAGAGCTGGGACCGGGGGTGGACCGAAACCGAGGACTACCGGGGCGCCAACAGCAACATGCACTGTGTGGAGGCGTTCCTGGCCGCGGCCGACGCGACCGGCGACCACGAATGGACGCGCAGGGCGCTCGCCATCGCCGAACGGCTCGTGCACGGGGTGGCCGCCGAGTACGACTGGCGGCTGCCCGAGCACTTCACCGCCGACTGGCGGGCCCTGCCCGACCACAACCGGGACCGGCCGGACGACCCCTTCCGGCCCTTCGGCAGCACCACCGGCCACCTCCTGGAGTGGGCGCGGCTGCTGGTCCACCTGGAGCTGGCGTTGGCGGAGGCGGGCGAACCCGTGCCCGACTGGCTGCGCGGGGACGCCGTCCGCCTCTTCGACCACGCCGTCCGCCGGGGCTGGTCCGCGGACGGGGCGGACGGGTTCGTCTACACACTGGACTGGGCGGACGGCCCCGTCGTGCGCGAACGCATGCACTGGGTGGTCGCCGAGGCCACGATGACCGCGTGGGCGCTCGGCGCCCGGACCGGGGACGAGTCCTACGCGCGCCACTACGACCGCTGGTGGGCCTACGCCGACCGGTACCACCTCGACCGCGAGCACGGGAGCTGGCACCACGAACTCGACCCGGCCGGTCGCCCCTCGGCCACGGTCTGGCCGGGCAAACCGGACGTCTACCATGCCTACCAGGCGAGCCTGCTACCCCAGGTCGGTCTGGCGGGTTCCCTGGCCGCCGCGCTCGACGGCGGTTCCGGAGCGGCCCGCGGCAAGCGCGTGACCACGGGCGGAGGGACGGCGTGAGCGCTCGGAACGCCCGGCTGGTGGTGGTCGGGGAGAACGTCATGGATCTGCTGCCCACACCCCACGGGCCCGACGTGCTGCGCGCCGTCCCGGGCGGTGGACCGGCCAACACGGCGGTGGCCGCCGCCCGCCTGGGCACGCCGACCCGCCTGCTGGCCAGGATCGGGGCCGACGGGTTCGGCGAGCGCATCCGCGAGCGGCTCCTGCGGGAGGGGCTCGATCCGTCCGGACTGATCGCCGCCGAGGAGCCGTCCGCCCTGGCCGTGGCCACGCTCGGCCCGGACGGGGCGGCCCGCTACGACTTCCGGATGGACGACGCCGCCGACTGGCGGTGGCGGGCCGGTGAGCTGCCCGACCGGCTGGAACCGGAGGTCAGGGCCGTGCACGCGGCGTCGGTGGCCCTGTTCCGTGAACCGGGGGCCGCGCGGATCGAGGCCCTGCTGCGACGGGAACACGGGAGGGACCGGGTCACGATCACGATGGACCCGAACATCCGCGCCGACGTGATCGGTGATCCGGCCGAGGCCCGTGCGCTGGCGCTGCGCCACGCCGCGCAGGCGCACGTGGTCAAGGCGAGCGACGAGGACCTGGCCTTCCTCCACCCCGGCCTGTCCCCGGTGCGGGCCGCCCACGCGATCGCCGCGCTGGGTCCGTCGCTGGTCGTGGCCACCCTGGGGTCGGAGGGCGCCGTCGCCGTCACCCACTCCGGTGAGGTGCGGGTCCCCGCGCCGCGGGTTCGGGTGGCCGACACCGTGGGTGCGGGCGACACCTTCATGGGCGCCCTCCTGCACGGGCTCGACCGCTCCGGACGGCTGGGCGAGGGCCCGCGCGCCCGCCTGGCCGGTCTGGACGGCGGCGACGTGCGCGAACTGCTGACCCTGGCGGCCGCGGCCGCGGCGTGCGTGGTGACCCGGGAGGGGGCCGACCCGCCCCGGGCGGACGAACTCGCCGCCGCGGTGGAGGAGGTGAGCGCTGCGGGCAGCCTCGGCTGACGCGCGGGGCGGTCGGGGGTGTCCCGCTCTGCCGGCGGGGCGCCCCCGGGCGGTGGAGGGCGACGTCACCCCTAGGGAAGCCCCTCCCCGGTCTGGGCGGCCAGGTGGTCCACGACGTCGGTGATGCGGCCCCGCCGCTCCAGGTACGCGCGCTGGCGGGCGGCGCCCGACCCGGCGGCGCGCACCCGGTCGAGCAGCCCGACCACGAGGTCGGCGTCCCCGTTCGCCTCCAGCCCCGGCAGGGCCGCGCCGAGCATCCGGTCCATGGCGAGGGGGCCCGGCAGGCACTCGCCGGTCAACGGGTCGGGCACCCGGCCCTCCAGCCCGTCGCGGGCGGCCCGCCAGACGGCGGCGCGCAACGCGGGGGCGTCGATCTCCGGTGCGGGCGCCCCGCCGCCGACGTCGGCGAGTATCCGGGAGACCAGTCCCCGGGTCAGCGCGGCGAAGAGCAGCGCCTCGTCGGCGGTGGCGGCGACGTCGCCCACCCGGATCTCCAGGGTGGGCAGGTGGTCGGAGAGGCGGACGTCCCAGTAGACCATGTGCCGGTCGAGGATGGCGCCGCACCCGGCGAGCGCGCTGACGGTGCGTTCGTGTTCGGCCAGGGAACGGAAGAGCGGCGGCGGCCCGGCCGACGGGAGCCGGTTCCAGGTGATGGTGCGCCAACTGGCGTACCCGGTGTCCCGCCCCGCCTGGAACGGCGAGTTGGCCGACAGCGCCACGAGGAAGGGCAGCCAGCGGCGCAGGTGTCCGCCGACCTCGACGGCGGTCCCGCGGTCGGGGATGCCGACGTGGACGTGGCAGCCGCACACCACGTGGGCCTCGCGTAACGCGCCGAAGTGGGTGGCGATGTCCGCGTACCGCCGCCCGTCGCTGACCCGTGCCTGGGCCGGGTCGCCCAGAACGGGGGTGCCGGAGGCGACGACCGCCAGTCCGGCCCGTGCGGCGGCCCGGACCAGTTCGCGGCGGGCCGAGTGGAGGAAGCGCGCGGCGTCCTCGGAGGTGCCGCACACCGGGCTGTTGCTCTCCACCTGGGCGCGGGTGAACTCGCCGCACAGGTGTCCGTCGAGGTGGCGGACGTTCGACAGCACGTCGGGGGCCCGCGACAGGATGCGCCGGCTGCGGGGGTCGACGACGAAGAACTCCTCCTCGACACCGAACGTGGGAGGGGCCGTCCGCGCGTCGGCACGGGTGCCGACCGGGGAGCGTTCCCGCGTGCCGTGCGCGGCCAGGAAGCGGTTCTCCATGGACGTGGGTCCCTTCTGGTGTCCCGTCCCCCGCCCCGGGGGAGCGTCTCGCACTGGATATCCCGTACCGAGCGCCCGCGACAGTGTCCCCGGGAGGACAAAACGCTATCCGAGGGACGTTATGCCCTAAATGTCGGTATCGCGTGGTGGTGTTGCCGGGAGATTACGGCTTGATAACCGGCCGGTGGCCGCCGAGGAGGCCCCGAATGAGGCCGCCGCCACTCCCGTGTGTGACTCCTGACACCATCGCGGGATGGAGGATGCGCAGGTGAACGCTCCGGTGACACACTGGGCGGCTCGGCCGACACGGCGCTCTCCCGCCCCTCCGGAGCCGTCGCGCACCCGTCTCGTGCGACTCCGTCCGGGTATCGGTGAATCGACCAGTATGTGTGCTCGCACCTGCCGCGACGGGGTGTTCGTGTGCGATCGTCGGCGTGTGGCTGGCAGGAACACGGACCCCCAGGACATCCGCCTCCGGGGCCGGGACGAAGAGCAGCGGATCCTCGCGGACGTACTCGACGGCGCGAGGTCCGGGAGCGGTGCGTCCGTCCTCCTCTCCGGAGGACCCGGACGCGGCAGGACCGCCCTTCTCGACCACGCGCGCTCGGCCGCCGGTGATCTCACCGTCCTGCACGCGGCCGGGGTCCCCTCCGAGGCCGACCTCCCGCTCGCCGGGCTGCACCGGCTCCTGCGCCCCGTCGAGTCCGGGGCCGACCGGCTCGCTGACCACCGCCGCGACCTCCTCCGCGCCGCCCTCACCCAGGGCGTCCTCGCGGCCCCGGACCGGTTCGCCCTGTACACGGCGGTCCTCGACCTCCTCCGCCGCACCGCCGAGGAGTCCCCCGTCCTGGTCTGCGTCGACGACGCAGACCACCTCGACGCCCCCTCACTGGAGGCTCTGTCCTTCGTCGCCCGCCGCCTGTCCGGGCTCCCCGTCTCGGCCGTGTTCACCGCGCGCGGCGGCCACGGCAAGCCCCCGGGCGGCGGCCACGACGAGCCCGCCCCCGACACCCTCGTCCCCGGCGTCGCCGAGCACGTCCTCCCACCCCTGACCGAGCGCGCGGTCCACGACGTCATCACCGACCGCGCCCCCCTCAGCCCGGCCTCGGGCGTGCGCACCGCCCTCGTCCGGGCGGCCCACGGCAACCCGGAGGTGGCCATCAGCCACCTCCGCTCCCTGTCCGAGGCCCAACTGCGCGGTGAGGAACCGCTCCCCGAACCGCTGCGCCTGCCGGCCCGGCTGCGGTCCGCCCTGCTCACCGGCTACCGCGGACTCCCCGAGGAGGTGCGCCACCTCCTCCTCGTCGCCGCCCTGGCCACGGACCCCGACGTGCGCCTGCTGACCGAGGCCGGCGGCACCCCCGACCTGACCGTCCACGGCCTCGAACCCGCCGAGGAGCTCGGGCTGGTCCGGGTCGAGGGCGCGACCGTCCTCTTCCCCGACCCCCTCCTCCGCGAGGCCATCGCCCAGGACGCCCCCGCCGGGCGCCTGCGCGCGGCCCACGGCGCCCTCGCCGGGGCGATCGACCCGGAGTACGCCCCGGTCGAGTTCTCCCGGCACGCCGCCGCCGGCGCGGGCTCCCCCGACGCCGCCCTCGCCGACGCCGTCGAGTCCGCCGCCCTGCGGGCCCAGCGGTTGGAGGGGCCGAGCGCCGCCTCCCACGCCCACGAGCGCGCCGCCCACCTGACCCCCGACCCCGACGTCCGCGCCTGCCGCCTGGCCACCGCCGCCTACCAGGCGTACTCGGGCGGCGGCACCGCCCGGGCCGCGCGCCTGCTCGACCGGGCCCGCCCGCTGGCCGTCTCCGACCGCCGCCGCGCGATCATCGACCTCGTCGAGGCCCAGCTCTCCATGCGGGGCGGCAACGCCATCGACGCCGCCGAACGCCTGCTCGCCGTCGGCCGGGAGCTGATCGCGCACGACCGCGCCCTGGCCCTGCGCGCCCTGGTGCGCTCCGCGGACTCCGCCTCCCTGGCGGGCGACCCGGTCCGCCACGGCCGGGCCGCCGAGCTGGCCGTCCCCCTGGTGCGTCCCGACGACTCCGCGTCGATGCGCCTGGTCGCCGCCTTCCTCAAAGGGTGCGCCCTGTCCTTCCGGGGCGACTACGTGACGTCCACCCCGCTCCTGCGGGAGTCCGTGCGCCTGTCCGAGGGCATGGACAAGCCCTCCGAGCTCATCTGGGCGGGCGTCAGCGGGCTCCGGCTCGGGGACGCGCCGTTCGTGCGCGCGGTGACCAGCCGGGCCGTGGACGTGGGCACCACCCGGGGCGAGTACGCGACCGTCCCGGCGGCGCTCGGCTTCCAGGTCTTCTCCGAGTTCTGGAGCGGCCGCTTCCCCTCCGCCGCGGGGCACGCGCTCAGCGGGCTGAGGGCGGCGCGCGAGTACGGGCAGCCGGTGTGGGCGACGCAGCACCTCGCCTCCCTGGCGATGATCGCCGCCATCCAGGGGGACGTGGACACCTGCCGCATCCGGGCCCGCGCGGTGACCGCCCAGGCCGGGGAGCAGAGCCTCGGACTCCCGGCCGCCCTGGCGGCCTGGGCGCTGGCCGTCCTGGAGCTGTCGCGCGGCAACGCGGCGGAGGCGTTCTTCCGGCTGCGCGCCCTGGTCCACGCCGGTCCGGGGCACGGGCACCCCACGATGCGCCTGCTCACCGCGCCGCACTTCGTGGAGGCGGCCACCCGGATGGGGGAGACCGAGTGGGCCCGCACCTCGCTGGCGGGGTACGAGCGGTGGGCGGAGGGGATCGGGAGCCCGAGCGCCCGCGCCCTGGCGGCGCGCGGTCGCGGGCTGCTGGCGACGGGGGACGGGGCCGCCGACCACTTCGAGAACGCCCTGGCCCTGCACCGGGAGTGCGGTGACGACGACGTCGAGCAGGCGCGCACCCACCTGCTGTTCGGCGCCTTCCTGCGCCGCGCCCGCCTGCCCGGCCGGGCGCGCGAGCACCTGTACGACGCGCTGGAGTCCTTCGAGCGCTTCGGCGCACGGCTCTGGGTCCGCCAGACGCGGGCCGAGTTGCGGGCGATCGGGACCGCCGAACGCGACCCCGACACGTCCGCCACCGGCGACCTGACCGCCCAACAGCAGCAGATCGCCCGGCTGGTCGCCGACGGCGCGACCAACCGCGAGGTGGCCGCGCACATGTTCATCAGTCCGCGCACGGTCGAACACCATCTGCGCGGCATCTTCCGCAAGCTCAACATCCGCTCCCGGGTGGATCTGGCCCGTCTCCTCAACTGACGGGGGCGGGCACCACACCCCGGTGCCCGCCGCACG
Organism: Nocardiopsis sp. FIRDI 009; assembly: GCF_003386285.1. Taxonomy (GTDB): domain Bacteria; phylum Actinomycetota; class Actinomycetes; order Streptosporangiales; family Streptosporangiaceae; genus Nocardiopsis. The sequence continues at coordinate 80,187 of NZ_QPNC01000033.1, read as the reverse complement.
GCCCGAACCCCCGGGGCACGCGCCCCACCGGCCCGGACACGACGGAGTGGACGGGCACCTGACCCGTACCAACTGGTCGGTACGGACCGCCGGACGGCAACCGCGAGAGAGGCAGCCATGACAACGACCGCAGGCGACCAGCTCCTGAGTGCGGACGGGGTGACCGTGCGCTTCGGGGGGCTGACCGCCCTCGACGGCGTCGGACTCCGGGTCGCGCCCGGGTCCGTCGTCGGGCTGATCGGGCCCAACGGGGCCGGGAAGACGACGCTGTTCAACGTCCTCTCCGGCATCCTGCGCCCCAACGCCGGGACGCTCACCTGGAAGGGCGGGCCCCAGTCCGGCCGCGGCCCCCACGGCCTGGCCCGCTCCGGGATCTCCCGCACCTTCCAGGGGCTCAACCTCTTCGCGAGGATGACCGTCCTGGACAACGTCGTCGCGGGCGCCGACCGCCTCGCGCGCGGCGGACCGCTGTCGATGGTCACCGGCCTGGGGCGGCACCACCGGGACGAGCGCGAACTCCGCTCCCGCGCCCTGGCCGCCCTCGACCGCTTCGGTGTGGCCGAGCACGCCCACCGCCTGCCCGGAACCCTGCCCTACGGCATCCAGAAACAGGTCGCCCTAGCGCGCGCCTGCGTCAGCGACCCCGAACTCCTCCTCCTGGACGAACCCGCCAGCGGGCTGTCCGGACGGCAGATGGACACGCTGGCCGAGCAGATCCGCTCCTTCCGCACGAGCATGGCGGTCGTGCTCGTCGAGCACCACATGGACCTGGTCATGGACGTGTGCGACCACATCGTCGTGCTCGACTTCGGCCGGGTCATCTCCACCGGGACCCCCGACGAGGTCCGCGCCGACCCCGCCGTCACGCGCGCCTACCTCGGCGCCTCCGCCGACGGCCCCGACCCGGCCGCGGACACCGCCCCCACCCCCACCGACGACGGAGCGGCCCGATGAGCACCGAACCCCTCCTGCGCGTGGACGGCCTCCACGCCCACCACGGCGCCGTCCGGGCCCTCGACGGCGTCTCGCTGGCCGTCCCCGCCCGGGGCATGTGCGCCGTCCTCGGCGCCAACGGCGCGGGCAAGACCACCCTCCTGCGCACCCTCACCGGCCTCCACCCGGCCACCTCGGGCCGGGTCCTGCTGGACGGGGAGGACCTCACCCGCCTGCCCGCCGAACGCGTCATCACCCGGGGCCTGGCCCACGTGCCCGAGGGCGGCGGCGTGATCGTCGAGCTCACCGTGGAGGAGAACCTCCGACTGGGGGCGCTCTGGCGCTCCTCCCGGCGCGACACGGCGACGATGGACGAGGTCATGGACCTCTTCCCACCCCTGGCCGAGCGCCGCCACCGGGCCGCCGGGACCCTGTCCGGAGGCGAGCGCCAGATGCTCGCCATCGGCCGCGCCCTCATGGCCAGGCCGCGCGTCCTGCTCCTGGACGAGCCCTCCCTCGGCCTGGCGCCCCTGGTCACCCAGCGAATCCTCACCCTCCTGCGCGACCTGCGCGACAACACCGGGCTCACCGTCGTCCTCGTCGAGCAGAACGCCGCGGGGGCGCTGTCGGTCACCGACCACGGCTTCGTCCTGAACCGGGGCCGCGTGGTCACCGAGGGGACCTCCGCCGACCTGCTCGCCGACGACCGCACGCGCCACGCCTACCTCGGCTTCTGAGGAGACCCCATGACCCACTTCGTCAACCTGACCCTCAACGGGCTGGCGTCCGGGGCCGCCTACGCGGCGCTCGCGCTCTCGCTCGTCATCATCTACCAGGCCACGCGCCTGGTGAACTTCGCCCAACCGGCGCTCGCCCTGATCTCGGTGTACACCGCCTACACCGTCACCCAGCTCACCGGCTCCTACTGGCTCGGGTTCGCCGCGGCGCTCGTCGCCGGTCCGGTGGCCGGGGCGCTGGTGGAGCGGGTGGTCATCCGGCCCATCGCGCGGGCCTCGGAGCTCAACGCCGTCATCGTCACCCTCGGGCTCCTCCTGGTCGTCCAGGGCGCGGTCGGGATGGTGTGGGGCAACGAGCAGCACGCGCTGGGCTACGCGTTCAGTTACGTCGGGCGCTTCTCCCCGGCCGACGCCTTCGCGCTGGCCTCGGTCGCCGCCGTGGCCGGGCTCCTGTTCGCCCTGTACCGGTTCACCCCGCTCGGCCTGCGCATGCGCGCGGCCGCCTTCCACCCCGAGGCCGCCCGGCTCAGCGGGGTCAGTGTCGGGCTCATGCTGACCGTCGGCTGGGGTGTGGCCGCCTTCATCGGGGCCCTCGCCGGGATGCTCGCCGGACCGCCCTTCATCTCCCCGAACGCCTTCGACGCCGTGTTCGTGTTCGGCATCACCGCCGCCGTGGTGGGCGGGCTCGACAGCCCCTTCGGCGCGCTCCTGGGCGGGATGCTCATGGGCCTGGCCATGTCCTACGTGTCCGGCTACGCGGGGCCCGAGGTGGCCACGCTCGCCGCCCTCGCCGTCGTGGTCCTCGTCCTGAGCGTGCGCCCCGACGGAATCCTGTCCCGCCCGACCGCGCGAAAGGTGTAGCCGCCGTGACCTCACCCACCCGCGAGCGCGCCGAGCGCGCCCCCGTTCCCACCCCGACCGCGCCGACCAGCCCCGCCGGGCGCTGGCGCGCCCTGCCCGCGCCCCTGCGCCACCTGCTCCTGGCCGTACTCGCGCTCACCGGGGTGTGCGGCCTGGTGCTCGTCACCGGAGACCTGGCCGCACTGCGGTTCGCCGCGGTGGGGTACACCCTGCTGGCCATCGCGGGACTCCAACTCCTGGTCGGCGGCAGCGGCCAGATCTCGCTCGGCCACGGCGCGTTTCTGATGATCGGCGCCTACGGCATGGCGCTGCTGGTCCTGCACCAGCCCATGCTGCCGCTGGCCGCCAACCTGGCGATCGTCGTCGCCGTGTCCGCGGTGGCGGGGGTCGCGGTCGGCACCGCGACGGCCCGGCTGCACGGCCCCTACCTGGCGGGTGCCACGCTCATCCTCGCCGTGGGGCTGCCCGGGCTGGCCCACCGCTACCACGAGTTCCTCGGCGGCAGCAACGGACTCAACATCCGGACGGCGGGGGCGCCGCCCTTCCTGCAGGGGATCGTCAGCACCAGCGACTGGCGGGCCCTGGTCGTGTGGACGACCGTGCTGCTGGCCCTCACCGTGCTGGCCACGATCTCCTCCGGACGCCTGGGCAGGCGGATGCGGGCCGTCCGCGACGACGAGACCGCCGCGGCCATGTCGGGCGTCCCGGTCGGCTCGACCAAGGTGGCCGCGTTCGTCATCGCCTCCACCGCGGGCGGTCTGGCCGGGGGCCTCCAGGCCTACGTGCTGGGCACCGTCACCCCCGGCAGCTTCACGCTCGCGCTGTCCCTGAGCCTGATCGCCGCCCTGGTCCTGGGCGGGATCGGCAGCATGTGGGGCGCCCTCTGGGCCGCCCTCGCCCTCGTCTACCTGGAGGTGTGGGCGTCGGACCTGGCCGGCGCCCTCGACCTCGGGCGCGACGTCGAGAACAACCTCCCCGTGGTGTTCTTCGGCGTCGTCCTCATCCTCGTCCTGCGCTTCTGGCCCCTGGGGATCCAGGGACTGGTCCAGCGCCTCATCTCGCGACGCGGGTCCTCCGCGTCCGCGCCCACCCCCTGACGAAGGAGAACACCGATGCGTATCCGCAGAGGAACGACGGCCGCCACGTCGGCGGCCCTGACCCTGGCCCTGCTGGCCACCGCGTGCACCGGCGCCGGTGAGGTCGCCGAGACCGACGCCGTCGACCTGGACGTCGCCCCGGGCGTCACGGACGACGCCGTCGTCATCGGCAGCCACCAACCGCTGACCGGACCCGCAGCCCCCGGTTACGCGGCGGTCTCGCAGGGCGCGGCCGCCGTGTTCGACTACGTCAACGACCAGGGAGGGGTGAACGGGCGGCGGATCGACTACCGCGCCGAGGACGACGCCTACGACCCGGCCCAGACGATCGATGTGACCCGGGAACTGGTGATCGAGGACGAGATCTTCGCGATGGTCGGCGGTCTGGGCACCCCGACGCACACCGGTGTCCTGGACTACCTGAACGACGAGGGCGTTCCCGACGTGTTCCCGTCCTCGGGCGCCCTGGCGTGGAACAACCCGGAGGAGCACCCGCTCACCTACGGGTGGCAGACGGACTACACGAAGGAGGCGAAGATCCAGGGCGAGTACGTCGCCGAGAACTTCGCCGGGCAGAGCGTCGGCTACCTGTACCAGAACGACGACATCGGCGTCGACGCCCAGGCCGGGCTCGACCAGTACCTCAGTGAGGAGGTCGTGGCGCGGGAGCACTACGAGACGGAGGTGACCGACCTGGGGTCGCAGATCGCCGAGCTGGAGCGCTCCGGCGCCGAGGTGGTCGTGTGCTCGTGCATCCCGGCCTTCGTCGCGCTGGCGCTGCTGGAGGCGGCGAGCATCGGCTACGAGCCGCAGTGGGTGGTGTCCAGCATCGGCGGCGACACCGCGACCCTCCAGGGGCTGCTCGCCCGGTTCACCGAGGGCAGCGACGCCGAGGAGGTGCCCGCGGACGCCTTTCTGGACGGGCTGCTCATCACCAGCTACCTGCCCAGGGTGGAGGACACCGAGGACGAGTGGTCCCAGTTCTTCATCGAGGTGCACGAGGAGTACGGGGACGGCGGTCCGCTGACCAACACGCACCTGTTCGGGATGACCCAGGCGGTGATGTTCGCGCAGGTCCTGAAGTCGGCGGGGGAGGACCTCACCCGTCAGTCGCTCATCGACGCGCTGGAGACCCAGGAGTGGCGCGGTCCCGGGCTCGTCCCGTTCAGTTCGTCCGGCGACGACCACGGCGGCCACCAGGGCGTGTACGTGGTCCAGTACTCGGCCGGTGACGACATCGAGATGGTCCAGGGGCCGCGGGTGACCGACCGTTCCGGCGGCCCCGTCGAGGAGCCCGACTTCGCGCGGCTCTCGCCCGAGGAGCTGGACTTCCACGACTGACACGCCCACCCCCGGGGTCGCCGCAACCCGGTCCGAAGCGCAGCGGAGGCCCACAGGGACACGGCGGCCCGGGAACCCTCCCGGGCCGCCGCCCTTCGCGGTTCAGGCGACGCGGCGGGGCGAGGCCAGGTCGCGGACGAGGTCGACCGCGGCGTCGGTGCACCGGACGGGCACCGAACCCGTCTCCAGGACGGAGCCGTCGCCGAGGACGCGCTGGGTGAGGAAGTACCGGCCGAGGACCCGGGTGCGTGTGCCTCGGGTGTAGACCGCCGGTTCGCCGTAGAGGTCGAGTCTGGTGCCGGGGACGTCGGCCCGCCGCAGGGCGGCGTACAGCTCCTTGAGCGCCTCGTCCCGGCGGACGGCCAGCGCGCCGTACGTCGCCGCGGTGCGGAGCCCCGTGCCCGGGCCGTCCGGCAGGCGCGCCCACCGGTCTCGGGCCTCCCACGGGGCGGTCCCTTCCGCGTCGGTGCGTGTACTGGTCATGCTGAGAGGTTCGCACCCGCGCCGACGCGAGGGAAGGGAGGATACAAAGAGATCACGCTCTGGGCAGTTCCATACACGTCAGTACCGAATTCTTGACAGGGTCGGTACATGGTGGACCGACCGAAGCCCGCCTGGGTCGAGTTCGGCAAGCACGTCCGTCGTCTCCGCACCCAGGCGAACCTCTCCCTTGACCGCCTCGCCCGGCTGACCACGTACTCGGCCACGTACCACAGCAAGATCGAGCGCGCGGTTCGGGTGCCCAATGTCGGAATTGTCGAGGCTCTGGACCGGGAACTCGGTACAAGGGGCGCGTTGCTCAGGATGTGGCGGGACGTCGCGCGTTCGGAAAGCGGCTCCTGGTACGAGCAGCCGGACGAGTATGAGAAGGAAGCGACCGAGATAAGGTTCTTCCACCCCTTTGTCCTCCCCGGTTTCCTCCAGACCGAGAGCTACGCGCGGATCATCACGTCCCACTCGGTTCCGAACATCGACCGGGAGAGCCTGGAGAAGACCGTCGGAATGCGGCAGGCGTGGCGGCGGCTCCTGCGGGAGAACGAGGATCTCCGGCTGAGCGTCGTCATCCCGGAGTTCGTCCTCACCCGCCTGGTGGGCGGGGCCGAGACGATGCGGGAACAACTGGAGAGGCTGATCCAGGAGTCGCAGACCGAGGGGCTCACCCTCCAGGTCCTTCCGGAGGGGATCAGTGACTTCGCGTGGACCGTCGGCGCCTTCTGGCTGGTATACATTGAGGACCAAAGTCCTATTGTGTGTACCGAACACTGCATCGGCGGACACATGACGAGTGAGGCCAGGTACGTGCGGAAACTGGAGTCCGCATACAACAGGCTGCAGGTATGGGCACTTTCTCCGAACGACTCGTTGCACAAGATCAAGGCACTGAGGGACGTACTGTGAACGAATGGCACAAATCCTCTTACAGCGCGACCGATGTTCGATGCGTTGAGGTCAAGGAGATGTCGGACTCCGTCCTCATGCGCGACACGCAGAACCGGGAACTCGGCCACCTGAGCTTCACCCTCCCCGAGTGGGGCTCCTTCCTCGGGGACCTCAAGGCCGATTCCGTCGGATAGCGGTCCCGGGACCCGTCCGACACGGCGAGGGGGCGGCGGACCGCTGCGCGCGGTCCGCCGCCCCCGTGGGCGGGACGGGGTCAGGAGCCGTGCGGGCAGGAGTCCCGGTAGTCCGAGAAGTCCGTACCCCAGCCGGTCCTGGGCGGCGGGCACAGGAACTGCTCGTACCGCAGGTCGTCGTCGACGAACCGCTTCAGCCAGGAGATGCTGAACCGGGCGATCGTCGTGTCGGAGAAGTTCGGCGCGAAGTGGCTCGCGCCGCGCAGCTCCAGGTAGGCCGAGTCCAAGTCGGAGTCCAGGCTCTCGTAGAACGGGATGGAGTGCGACCAGACCGGAGCGATCGTGTCGTCCTCGGCGCCGATGACCAGCGTCGGCACCTCCACGTCCGACCAGTCCTTCTGGGTGTGCCAGGGCGTGAGCGGGATCGCCGCCTGGATCTCCGGGCGGTCCTCCGCGACGGCCAGCGTGCCGCCGCCGCCCATCGAGTGGCCCATCACGGCCAGGCGGTCGCCGTCCACCCGGTTCGCCACGTCACTGCGGTCCACCAGGTAGTCCAGGGCGGCGTCGATCTGACGGCCCCGGCTGTCGGGCTGGTCGTACCGGGTGTTGGTGTCGATGGTGAACACCACGAAGCCCTGTGAGGCGATCCGGTGCCCGTACCAGGACATCGACGACTGGCTCGCCGTGTACCCGGGGGCGATCACCACGCCGCCGAAGGTGCCCTCGCTGGTGTCGGTGGGGTAGTAGATCGTGCCGCCGCCGAAGCCCCACACCAGGGACGACACACTGGTCGTGTCGGTGTCGAAGGGGCCGCGCACGGCGGTGACGCTCTCCTCCGTGGGGTCCGGGCCGCGCTCGTAGGGGTTGTCGGCGGCCTGGGCGGGGGCGGCCAGCCCTCCGGCCGCGCCCAGGGTCAGGGCCACGGCCAGGGCCGCCCTCGCGACGACGCGGCCCGCCCAGGAGCGGGCGGTGCCGTCGGCGGTCGTGTCGATGGGGGAACGGGGGGTCTTCGTTCGCACGTCGGTGTCCTTTTCGTGCAGCGGGGAAACGCGGGACAAGGCCGCGCTCCGGGGGGTTCGTCCGTTGCCGAAAAACGGTCGCGCCGTCCGTATTCGGTGTTCTTCTGGGGCTTCGCGGGGGAATGTCGGATTCCGTGCCCCGGGGTTCGTCGGGGGTGCTGGTCGGGTTTCTCCTTTCTGTGCCTGGTTTCACTATGGTGTCGTTTCGATGAAATGGAATCCGTGTGATCACCAGTCCGACCGACCGGCCGGTTCGGCGGCGGTGCCCGACCCCCCGCCACGGGCGCCCCGCCCGGGACGCCCCGCCGGGCTCAACCCCGCTGGCGCGGACCCCGCCACCAGGACAGGAGGCGGTCGAGCAGGTCCGGTTCGCGGCGTCCCGCGTCCGGCTCCGGGCGGGGCGCGGGGAGCTGGGATCCGCGCCGCGGCTCCGTGGCCTCGGGCTCGACCCGTCGCAGGGGTTCGCCGGGGACGAAGGCGACGGGCAGTTCGCGCAGCCCCCGGACGAACACCGAGGGGACCGCGCGCAGCTCCTCGGGCGGGACGGCCAGGTGCAGCCCGGTGAGCCGTTCGTTGAGCGTGCGGACGGCGACGGCCGTGATCATCCGCGCCAGCTCCCGCGCCGGGCAGGCGTGCGGCCCCGCCCCGAACATCAGATGCGCGCGGTTGCCGCTGACCACCCCCGAGGTCCCGTGCTCCGAGGCGGGCCGGACCGCGGGGTCGCGGTGCGCGGGGGCGAAACCGATCAGCAGGGCGTCGCCCGCCCGCACGTCGGCGTCCCCGATCCGCACGTCCTGCAGGGCGAAGCGGGCGGCGATGAGCTGGAACGGCATGTCCGTCCACATCACGTGGTCCAGGAGGTCCTGGACCGACACGCACGCGTCGGCCTGGGCCTGCCGGAGCCGGGGGTTGGTGAGCAGGGTGCGCATGGTGTTGCCGATGAGGTGTGTGGTCGGCTGGTGGCTGGCGTTGTTGATCAGCGCGGCCTGGTGGGCGACCTCGTGGTCGCTGAGCCCCGCCGGGTGCGCCAGCATCCACGACACGAGATCCTCACCGGGCCGCTCCCGCTTGCGCACCACCAGGCCGGCGAAGTACTGCTGGATCCGCGACACCGCGTCCGCGCCCCGCTTGGCGTCCTCCTCGAAGACGATCGAGGTCAGGTCGCCGAGCATGTGGCCGTAGCTGTCGGGCAGCCCGTACAGGCGGTTGACCACCAGGACCGGCAGCGGGGCGGCGAACTCCGCGATGAGGTCGGCCCGGCCCCGCGTGACGAAGGCGTCGACCAGGTCGTCGGCGATGCGGCGGACCACCCGCTCGGTCGCGGCCAGATCCACTCTGGACAGGGCGTCCACGATGGGGGCGCGCAGCCGCGTGTGCGTTGCGCCGTCGGTGTACAGGGCGTTGGGCCGCCAGGACAGGGTGGGTCGGGAGGTGGCCAGGTCGACACGGCCCTCGACCACCTCGCGCCAGCGGCGGGTGTCCCTGGAGAACAGCCGCTGGTTCCGCAGGACCGTGAGGTTCTCGTGATAGCCCAGCAGGACCCACGCGCGGACACCGTCCTCCAGCTCCACCGGGGCGACCGCGCCGTGGCGTTCGCGCAACCGCTCCCAGAGCCCGTCGAGCCCGGTGTCGGGCAGGGGCCCGTGCAGACGGGTGAGCTGGTACGGGCAGCGCGAGGCGGACGGGGCGGGGTCGCCGCCGTCCGTTCGGATGGTCGTCATCGGGTGCGCGGCCCCGGGGCGCCGGGCCGCCTCCCTCCCTTCGAGGAGAAGAAACGTCGTCGGGGTGACGGGAGGGGTGGGCGGACCCGACCGGACGTCGGGGCGGGGCCGTGCGGGCGCGCGGACCTTTCGGGGGTGGGCGTCCCGGACACGGCGGAAAACGGGGATGTCCGCCCTGGTCGTGGAATTCTAGAGGGGATTCCCGTCCTTCCTCAACAGTTCACGGAAACGTGCGTCGGGGTTTTCCCGGGGCGGTGGATCGGGCGGGCCGTGAATTCTGATATTTCCGCCGTTGTATTCCTTTTCCGCCGTTCCGCGCCCCCTTCCCCGCCTCGTGCGCGGGGCGGCCGGCGCCCCGCCCCGGACTGTCGGTACCGGACCGTAGCGTCGACCACGTGAGCGATCGATGGAGTACCGACGACGTCTGGGCCCTGGCCCCGGATCCCCCCTCACGCAAGGCGGCGCTCAAGGTGGCCAAGACGGGCTCCTGGCCCCGGAGCGGAGTGATCACCGGCCCCGCGGACACCGCCTCCGCGGTCTGGGGCGAGTGCGCGGGGAGCGGCGCCAAGCCCTACCTCGCCGCCGCCCACCTGGACGGTGACGGCGGCCCCGCCTACAAGTGCAGCTGCCCCAGCCGCAAGATCCCCTGCAAACACGTCCTCGCCCTGCTCGCCCTGTGGGCCCAGGGGAACGTGGACGCGCGGGACGAGCGCCCCGAGTGGGTCGCCTCCTGGCTGGCCGGGCGTGCCGCACGCCGGGCCAAGGCGGCGAAGAAGGCGGCCGGGCCCGCCGACCCCAAGCGGGCGGAGGCCACGCTCAGGGAACGGGAGAAGGCCGTCGCTGGCGGTATGGACGAGCTCCGGCTCTGGCTCAACGACCAGATCGACGCCGGACTGGCCGAGGCGCCCAAGCACCGCTACGACCACTGGGACCGCATGGCCAAGCGCCTGGTGGACGCCAAGGCGGGCGGCGCGGCCTCCGCCGTCGCCGAGCTGCCCGGCGCCGTTCGGGCGACCGGCTGGCCCGAGGTCCTGCTGGAGCGCCTCAGCATGCTCCACCTGCTGGTCGGCGCCCACCGCGCCGGGGAGGACCTGGACGAGCGCACGCGCGGCGTGGTCCGCGCCCGGATCGGCATCACCACCCGGGCGGACGAGGTCCTGGCCGACGGGGAACGCGTCCGCGACACCTGGTGCGTCCTGGGGGAACGGAACACCCCCACACCCGAGGGCGACATGACCGCCCACCGCGTGTGGCTGCGGGGAGCGGACAGCGGCCGCCTCGCCCTGTCGCTGAGCTTCGCGCGCTCGGGGCAGGCGCCGCGCGCCCCCTTCCGCGTCGGGACCGAGGTGGACACGGAACTCGCCTTCTACCCGGACGGCCAGCGCGTGGTCCCCACGGCCGACGTCGACCCCCGCCCCGCGCCCCCGCCACGGGGCACGACGGTGGTCGAGGCGCTCGACGCCTTCGCCGCGGCACTCGCGGTCGACCCCTGGCGGGACACCTGGCCGGTGGTCCTGGACCGGGCCGCCCCCGCCCACGACGACGACGGCGGCTGGCACCTGGCCGACCCCACCGGCGCCGCGCTCCCCCTCGCCGCCGGTTCGCCCTGGCGACTCCTCGCCCTGACCGGCGGCCACCCCCGCACCGTGGTCGCCGAGTGGTCCCCCCGGCACGGACTCACCCCCCTGACCGTGTGGGACGCGGATGGAAAGGCCGACGCACTGTGACACCGGACCCCCTGGCCCCCGCCGACTCGTGGGACCGGCTGGTCTCCACCGCCCTCGTGGGCACCGCCCGCCGCGCCGTGCCCGCCACCCCCGACCTTCCCGACACCCCCGCCGCCGAGGGCGCCGAGGCCCTGCTGGACCGCGCGGCCCTGGCCACGGTCCGGCGGGCGGCCGGGTACACGCCCGGAACCGCCGAACCCGTCGCCCCGGACCCCGGGGACGAACCGCCCCGGATCGAGGGCGCGGCCGCGCACCGGCTCGCGCTGATCCTGGCCCAGCGGCCCGAACTCCTCCCCGAGTGGCTGGCACTGGTCGCGGCCACCGGCCGCGAGGTGGACCGCGCCAACATCCCCGCCCTGCTCGAACGCGGTGAGCGCGACAGCCGACTGCGCCCCGCCGTCGCCGCCGCCGTCGGCGCCCGGGGCCGCTGGTTGGCCGGACTCAACGAGCGGTGGGAGTACGTGACCGCCGAACCGCTGCCCGGCGACACGTTCGTCGAGCGGGACTGGACCGACGGCACCCCCTCCGAACGCCGCCGCGCCCTCGCCGCACTGCGCGCGATCGACCCGGACGCCGCCCGCGCGCTCCTGGAGGCGGTGTGGGACGGGCTGGGCAGGGCGGAATGGCGCCGCCGCCTGCTCGACACCTTCTCCACCGGCCCGGTCCCCGGCGACGCCGCGTTCCTGGACCGCGTCCTGGACGACAAGGCCGCCAACGTGCGCGGTCTGGCCCTGTCCCTGCTCACCCGGCTCCCCGACAGCGCGCACGCCGACCGCCTGCGCGGGTACGTCCGCGAGCACGCCCGGCTCGGCGGACGCGGGGAACTGGTGGTCGACGACGTCGACGCCGCCCGCACCGACGTCCTGCGCGACCTGGCCCTGGTCGTCCCCGAGCCCCCCCGCTCCGGCGAGGTCTTCGAGCGGACCTGGGCCCTGATCACGCACGCGCCCCTGGACGTGTGGACCGACCTGTTCGACACCACCCCCGGTGAGGTCTTCGCCGCGGCCGACGCGGCGCGCGAGGTCCGTCTGCGGGACGCGCTCGCCAACGCCGTCGGCCTCCAGGCGGATCCTGAGTGGGCGCGCGCCGTGCTCGGCTTCCTGGGCGGGGGGCTGGTGGGGCAGCTCGCCGACACCGCCCGCGGCCGCGAGGCGGTCCACGTGGAGGCCCTGCTGGGCGTGCTCCCCGCCAAGGAGCGCTGCTCGGTGGCCCTGGCCGCCGCGCGCGACCGGAGCCGGGCCAAGACCCGCGACGCCGACCTCGCCCACCTGGCCCATGCGGTCGGCGACCCCTGGGACCGCGAGCTGTGCGAGCTGTTCCTCGACCGGCTGGGCGGACCGGCCCCCAAGCAGGGCCGTTCACCCTCCGCCTACCGCTCCCTCTGCGACCTGGCGGCCGAGCGCCTGCCCCCCGACCACCTCGCCGACCTGCCGGACGACCCGCCGCGCGGCGGTGCCGAGGCCGACGCCTTCCTCCGCCTGAGGGAACTCCTCCGCTTCCGTCTCGACATGCACAAGGAGCTCTAGTTGACCAGCAGCACCCCCTCCATCGGCACCGACGCGTCGCAGGCACTGCGCCCCCACGCCGAACAGACCTACGCCGCCGAACTGGAGGCGCTGGCCAAGACGGACGACCGCCAGCGCCCGCCCGGCTGGAAGCTCTCCCCCTGGGCCGTCACCCAGTACCTGATGGGCACCACGTTGGAGGACGGGACGGAGATCACGCCCAAGTACATCGGGTCGCGCCGAGTCGTGGAGGTCGCCGTGGCCACCCTGGCCACCGACCGCGCGCTGCTGCTCATCGGTGTGCCGGGCACGGCCAAGACCTGGCTGTCCGAGCACCTCGCGGCGGCCGTCGCCGGTGACTCCACCCTCCTGGTGCAGGGCACCGCGGGCACCTCCGAGGAGGCCGTCCGGTACGGGTGGAACTACGCGCGGCTGCTCGCCGAGGGGCCGTCCGAGGCGGCGCTCGTGCCCAGCCCGGTGATGACGGCGATGGCGCGCGGGTCGATCGCGCGCATCGAGGAGCTCACCCGCATGCCCTCCGACGTGCAGGACGGCCTGATCACCGTGCTGTCGGAGAAGTCGCTGCCCGTCGCGGAGCTGGGGACCGAGGTCCAGGCGCGGCGCGGGTTCAACGTCATCGCGACCGCCAACGACCGCGACCGCGGGGTCAACGACCTGTCCAGCGCGCTGCGCCGCCGCTTCAACACGGTGGTGCTGCCGGTCCCGGACAGCGTGGAGGACGAGATCCGCATCGTCACCCAGCGGGTGGAGCAGCTGGGGCGGTCGCTCGACCTGCCGGAGGTGCCGACCAGCCTCACCGAGATCCAGCGCGTGGTCACGGTCTTCCGCGAGCTGCGCTCGGGCGTGACCGAGGACAACGGGACCAAGCTCAAGTCGCCCAGCGGCACCCTGAGCACCGCCGAGGCCATCTCGGTGATCACCAACGGCATGGCGCTGGCCGCGCACTTCGGCGACGGCCTGCTGCGTCCCGCGGACGTGGCGGCCGGAATCCAGGGCGCCGTCGTCCAGGACCGGGTGTCCGACGGCGTGGTCTGGCGCGAGTACCTGGAGACCGTCGCGCGCACCCGCGACGGGTGGGGCGAGTTCTACCGGGCGTGCCGCGAGGTGGGCGCCTGATGGCCCGAGCCCGACTGGACACGAGCGGGCTGCACGTCCTGGGCGTGCGGCACCACGGCCCGGGGTCGGCCCGGGCCGTCCGGGCGGCCCTGGAGGAGATCGAACCCGACGCGGTGCTGATCGAGGGGCCGCCGGAGGCGGACGCGCTCACCCACCTGGTGGGGGAGCTGGAGCCCCCCGTGGCCCTGCTGGCGTACGTGAACGACGCGGCCAGGGGCGGACCGGCGACCGCCGCCTCCCGTGACGGGTGGGCGTTCTGGCCGTTCGCGAGCTTCTCCCCGGAGTGGGCGGCGCTGCGGTACGCGGTCTCCGCCGGCGTGCCGGTGCGCTTCTGCGACCTGCCCGCCGCCCACACCCTGGCCGACCGGGTCGCCCGCGCCGAGACCGGGGCCGAGCGGGAGAGGGACCGGAGCGCCGACGGCCCGCCTTGGGGCGACGGGGCCGACGGTCCTCCCCCGGGTGATCAGGACGCGTCCACCGCCCCGACGGCCGTCGGGGACGAACGCGTCCGGGCCGACCCGCTCGGTGTGCTCGCCGAGGCCGCCGGGTACGACGACGCCGAACGCTGGTGGGACGACGTCGTCGAGCAGCGGCGCGACGGGGAGCCCTCCCCGTTCCCCGCGATCGCCGACGCGATGGCCGCCGTCCGCGCCGAGGCCGGGCCGGAGACGGGCCGGGACGCCCGCCGCGAGGCGTACATGCGTCAGACCCTGCGCGCCGTCCTCAAACAGGGGCACGAACGCGTGGCGGTCGTGTGCGGAGCCTGGCACGCGCCCGCCCTGCGCGACGTCGCCGACCACCCGGCCAAGGACGACACCGCCCTGCTCAGGGGGCTGCCCAAGGCGAAGGTCACCGCCACCTGGGTGCCGTGGACGCACGGCCGCCTGGCCACCGCCAGCGGGTACGGGGCCGGTGTGACCGCCCCCGGCTGGTACCACCACCTGTTCACCGCCCCCGACCGGCCGGTGCACCGGTGGCTGGCCGACGCCGCGCGCCTGCTCCGCGAGGAGGGGCAGCACGTGTCGTCGTCGCACGTCATCGAGGGGGTGCGGCTGGCCGAGAGCCTCGCCGTCCTGCGCGGGCGGCCGCTCGCCGGGCTCGACGAGGTGTCCGAGGCGCTCACCGCCGTGCTGTGCGAGGGCGAACCGACCCGGGCGGCGCTGGTCCACGGGCGGATGTCGGTCGGCGAGCGCATGGGGTCGGTGCCGCCGTCGACCCCGATGGTGCCGTTGCAGCGCGACGTGACGGCGGCGCAGAAGCGGCTGCGGCTCAAGCCCGAGCCGTTCGACCGCGACCTCGACCTCGACCTGCGCAGGGACGGCCAGCGCGAACGCGGGGTGCTGCTGCACCGGCTGCGGCTGCTCGGGGTCGAGTGGGGCGTGCCGCGCACCCCCGACCGGGGCCAGAAGGGCACGTTCCGCGAGACGTGGCGGATCCGGTGGGAACCGGACATGGACGTCGCGCTCATCGAGGCCAGCCAGTGGGGGACCACGGTGGAGTCGGCGGCGACGGCCAGGGTCGTCCACCAGGCGCGTGAGGCGCCGCTGCCCACGCTGACCTCGCTCACCGAGCAGTGCCTGTTCGCCGAGCTCGGCGACGCCCTGCCCGAGGTGCTGTCCCTGCTCACGGACCGGGCCGCCACCGACAGCGACGTCACGCACCTGATGGCGGCGCTGCCCCCGCTGGCGCGGTCGGCACGGTACGGGGACGTGCGCGGCACCGACGACACGCACCTGCGCGCGGTCGCCGAGCAGATCCTGCGCAGGGTGTGCGTCGGGCTCGCCCCGGCCGTGCACGGGCTGGACGACGACGCGGCGGCGGAGTTCGTCGCGCGGATCGACGCGACCCACACCGCCGCCACGCTGCTCGGCGGCGAGGGCGAGCGGGTGTGGACGGAGGCGCTGGTCGCCCTGGCCACGCGCGACCCGCTGCCGGGCCGGATCGCCGGGCGGGTCAACCGGATGCTCCTGGACTCCTCGCTGCTGGAGGCGGACGAGCTGCGCCGCCGCCTGGGGTTGGCGATGTCGCCGGGCGCCGAACCAGCCGAGGCAGCGGCCTGGCTGGAGGGCTTCCTCCAGGGCAGCGGACTCATCCTGGTGCACGACGACCGGCTCCTCAGGCTGATCGACACCTGGCTGCTGGGGCTGCCCGAGGACCGGTTCACGTCGGTCCTGCCCCTGCTGCGGCGCACCTTCGGGGCGTTCGACGGGCCCGAACGGCGGGAGATCGGCGAGGCCGCCGCACGGATCGGGGGCGGCGGCGAGCGGATCCCGACCGCCGACCGGCGGCCGGTGGACGCCGAACGGGCCGCCCCCGCCCTGGCCGCCGTCGCGGCCATCCTCGGCAACGGAAGGAGTGGGTCGTGAACGCCGTGGACGAACGCGAGCGCCGCTGGCGGCTGGTGCTCGGCAGGGAGGCCCGGTGCTCCGGGCTGGGCGCGGGCGACCAGGGCATGGACGGCGCCTTGGAGGCCCTGTACAACCGGGGGGACGGAACCGGTGACGCCTCCGGGCGCAGGAGCGCCGGGCTCGGGGGCTCGGCCCCCAGGGTGGCCCGGTGGCTCGGGGACATCCGGGAGTACTTCCCGACCTCGGTCGTCCAGGTCATGCAGCGGGACGCCATGGAACGGCTGGGGCTGCACCAGCTCCTGCTGGAGCCGGAGATGATGCGGTCCGTCGAACCGGACGTGCACCTGGTGGGGACGCTGCTGTCGCTGAACCGGGTGATGCCGGACGAGGCCCGCGAGTCGGCCCGCGCCGTGGTGCGCAAGGTCGTCGAGGACTTGGAACGCAGGGTCGCCCAGAAGACGACGTCGCTGGTGCGGGGCGCGATCGACCGGTCGGCGCGCACGCACCGGCCGCGCCGGGCGGCCGACATCGACTGGAACGCCACGATCCGCCGGAACCTGGCCAACTACCTGCCCGAGCACAACACGGTCGTGCCGCAGACCCTGGTCGGGTACGGGCGGCGGAGCCGGGGCGTGCAGAAGGAGGTCGTGCTGGCGATCGACCAGAGCGGGTCGATGGCGGCCTCCGTGGTCTACGCGAGCGTGTTCGGCGCCGTGCTGGCGTCGATGAGCACGCTGAGGACGTCGCTCGTGGTCTTCGACACCGCCGTGGTGGACCTGACCGAGCAGCTGACCGACCCGGTGGAGGTGCTGTTCGGGACGCAGCTGGGCGGCGGCACGCACATCAACAAGGCGATCCGCTACTGCCAGGGGCTGATCACCAAACCGGACGACTCGGTGTTCGTGCTGATCAGCGACCTGTACGAGGGCGGCGTCCGGGCGGAGATGCTCAAGCGGGTGGCGGCGATGAAGGCCGCCGGGACACAGGTCGTGGTGCTGCTCGCCCTGTCCGACGAGGGCGCGCCCTTCTACGACCGGGAGAACGCGGCGGCGCTCGCGGAGATGGACGTGCCCGCGTTCGCGTGCACGCCGGACATGTTCCCGGAGCTGATGGCCGCGGCCATCCAGGGCCAGCCGCTCACCGCCTGGGTGGACAGGCACCAGGACGCGTGACGTACGCGGGTGGGGTCGCCCGGCGGTCCCACCCGCGGGTGGGACCGCCGGGAACACCCGTGGAGGGGCAGGGCCGGGGACCCCCGCCGCTGTTCGACCGGTTCCGCCGAGTCCTCGTCATGGTGCGGCGGTGACCGTTGGGAAAAGGCGGATCGAACAGGCGTGGTACCGGCTCCAGGGGCGATATTCCCTCCGTACCGAATTCCCGCGGGCCGTCGATCTCCCGTAGCTGGGGAAACGAAATCCGGTCCGGTCCCGCGATCGTGATTTCGGGGCGTGCGTGTACCGCCCCCGCCGCCGGTGGGACCGCGCCCTCGCGCACCTCGCGCCCGTCGCCCTCGCCGGGGCAGGGGCCGGGGTGCGGCGGGGCGGTGGACACGTGTCCCGGGCCGTCTCCCGGCGAGGGTGGCGGCCCGGCTGCTGGGGGGTCGCAGCCGGGCCGCACGCGCGGGATCCGAACCCCCGTCAGCGGTGCGTACCGCCGTCCGCGTACGCGCGGAACCGGAGCGCGGCGGCGGTCCGGCGCGGGCGGGAGGCCGTCCCACCACGCGCGCTGCCGATGGCGGGACGTTTCGGATTCCGTTCTTCTCCTGGTCGGTACGGGCCGACCGAAACGCATTATGGCATTTTTACCGGGAGTGTTCTACGGGGTTTCTCACGGGAACCGTGCCGGAGCTTTGGGGGCGTGCACGAACGGTGGGAAACGGATTCCGCCCCTGACTCCTCCACCTGGTGGGACGCCCCCGGGGACGCGCCTTCCGCAGGGGCGTCGGCCGGGATCCCCCAGCGGTCCCGGCCGTTCGCGCCGGACCGGGGTCGCCCCCCTCAGCCTTCGACGAACACGGCGACGGTCCGGGGCGGCACCGTCAGCGTGCCGGTCGCCGGATCGAAGGCCGACTCGCGCACCACCGGGTCCGTGGAGTCCGCCTGTACGGGGTGCAGGCGCACGTCCGCGCCGACCAGGGCGGCCACGCTCTCCTCGGCGGTCTCGACACCGGCGTTGAACACGACCGTCACCGACTCCCACCCGCCGTCGAGCCCCGCGGTGTCCACGTGCATCGTGATGACGCCCGGGGTCTCGTCCGCGCCGCTGGTCGGGAAGGTCAGCCGCGCCTGGATCTCCTCGGCCGTCCCCAGGGAGAAGGCCGGTGTCGAGGCGCGGATCCGCAGCAGCTCGCCGAACCGCTCCCGGCTCGCCTCCGTCGCCGCGCAGTCAGCGACCAGCGCCGGGTCGGCGAGGAGCGGAGCGGCGTAGGGCCACTTGTCCTCGTTGTCCCACGCCGGGGGCAGGCCCACACCGAAGTTGTTGCCCCGTTCGCAGTCCCGGTCGAACCGGTTGAACCAGTCGCCGGAGTCGTAGGAGTTGCGGTCCAGCGACTTCGACCGCAGCCGTTCCGAACCCGCGTGCACGAAGGCCGTGCCCTGCCCGAGCAGCGCCGTGGCCAGGGACAGCGACTGCATACGCACCCGGTCCGCCATCGGGGTGTCCTGGGGCAGCTTGTAGGCGAGCGCGTCGTACAGGGTCTCGTTGTCATGCGCGTCGACGTACGTCACCGCCTCGCCCGGAGCGAGCGTGTAGCCCGCCGGGGCTCCGTTGTAGTCGACCTCCCCGCCGGTCACCTCCTCGCCCGAGGAGGACGTGAACCGGTAGTCGCGGAGGTTGCCCGTCAGCCCGACCCTGATCAGGTCGTGGTAGGCGAGCAGGCGGGCGTGCTGCTGCTCCTCCGTGCCGTTGGCGGGGGAGGCGTTCGGGTCGGTGTACAGACCGCTGCCGAAGCCCTGCACGCGCGGGTCCGCGTCGAAGGGGCCGCCGCCGCGCACCCCGTCGCGCAGCCGGTCGTTGAAGGTGCCGATACCGGTCCCGGCCATGTTGGTCTGCGTGGCCTGCTCGAACCGTGCGTCGTCGGCGACCTCGCCGAAGTTCCAGCCCTCCCCGTACAGGATGATCTCGGAGCCGTCGACCCCGTCCTCCTCCGGGGTGAGCGCGTCCAGCGCCTCGCGCACGTCCAGCATGTTCTGTTTCGGGTGGTGGCCCATGAGGTCGAACCGGAAGCCGTCCACGCGGTACTCGCGGGCCCAGGTGGTCACCGAGTCCACGACCAGTCGCCCCATCATCAGGTGCTCCGGGGCCGTGTTGGGGCAGCAGGTGGAGGTGGACACCGAGCCGTCCGCCAGGAGCCGGTGGTAGTAGCCGGGCACGATCCGGTCGAGCACCGACCGCTCGTCCTGACCGGCCGCGTAGGTGTGGTTGTACACGACGTCCATCACCACGCGCAGCCCCGCGTCGTTGAGCCCGCCCACCATGGAGCGGAACTCGGTGATCCGGGCGGGGCCGTCGGGGTCGGTCGCGTACGAGCCCTCGGGCACCGTGTAGTGGACGGGGTCGTAGCCCCAGTTGAACGAGTCCCCGCCGCGCGTGTCGCCGACGCACGCCTGCTGCTCGGGGGAGTCGGGCGCGAACGAGGCCAGGTCGCAGTCGGGTTCGGTCCGGTCGGCGGGGTCCTCGGGGACCGAACCGATGTCGTAGGCGGGCAGCAGGTGCACGTAGTCGACGCCGTCCTCGGCGAGCGCGGCCAGGTCCCGCATCCCCGCCGAGTCCCGCTCGGCGAACGCCCGGAACGTCCCGCGCAGCTCCTCGGCCACGGTCGGGTCGCTGACGGAGTGGTCGCGGACGTGGAGCTCGTAGACGACCGCCTCGTGCACCGGCACGGCCTCGGGCTTGACCCGCTCGTCCCATCCCGGTGGGGCGAGGGCCGGATCGTCGAGGTCGACCAGGTGGGACCGGGCGGCGTCGGTGGCCAGCGAGACGCTGTAGGGGTCGGTCACGCGGTTGTCCTCCACCCGTCCGGTGGCGGGGGCGAAGACGCGCACGTCGAACGTGTAGTAGCGGCCCTTCCAGTCCTCCCGGCCGGTGACCGACCACACGCCCGTACGCCGGTCCAACCGCATCGGGACGGAGCGGAACTCGTCGGTGGCGGAGTCGTCGTACAGCTCCAGCCGGACCGACTGCGCGGTGGGCGCCCACACGGAGACGGTCGGTCGTCCCCGGTCGTCCCAGACGGCGCCGAGGTCGGCGTCGGCGGCGTCCGCGTAGAGGTCGTCGAGGACTCCGGGGATCTGGACGCCCGTCGCGGCGGTGACCCGGCCGTCCTCGTCGTGCTCGACGACAGCGAGCTGACCGGTCAGGGCCCTGCGTATCTGGGGGGTGATGACGCGGTCCGGGGTGAGGACGGAGAGGTCGGCCAGGTGGGGCCAGGCGGCGCGCTGGGCGTCGGTCAGGCCGTCGGGGTCCGCGCTCAGCTCCACGGTGATGTCGGAGCCGTCGAGTGCGCCGTCGGAGACGTCGAGGTCCGCGCCCCGGGAGGACACCAGGGAGTAGGTGCGGTCGGGGTCGAGCGCGGCGGGCCACAGCAGGGTGTCCGTCTCGAGCCAGTGAGCGCGCTGGGCGCCGAGGTCCGTGCCGACGGGCTCCGTCGTCGCGGTCGCGCCGGGGGTGGTGGAGAGCGGCGGGAGCGCCACCAGCAGCGCGATCAGTCCGGAGGTGATCGTCCGCGCTGGTCGTGGGCGGTCTCGGTGGTCAGGGTCGTCGGTTCGGGTCCACGGGGGTCTCATGGGGGAGGCCGGTCCTCTCGCCGGGGGGCGGTCACCGGAACGGTAATGAGGGCCGAGCTCGCTCTGCAAGAGTTTCCGGAAAATTTCCGCAAACTTGCGGATCTCCCTGGGGAAAGCCCGCCGTGTCGTAGGGTCGCCGGTGTACCCGCTTCCTCCCAGGCCAGGAGTGCCCGTGGCGAAACCGAAGATCGAGGAACTGGGCTGGTGCCCCACCCCCATGGGTGAGATCAGCCTCCGCCGCCGGTGGGACCCCGTGGCGGGCGCCGACGTCCACGAGATCCGGCTCGACGACGAGTTCCTCATGTCGAGCCTGTTCACCGCGGCGGAGGAGGAGATGGCGCGGCTCGCCCTCGCCGAACTGCGCGCCGGGGACGGGGAGGGCGGGTTCGACGTGGTCGTCGGCGGGCTCGGCCTGGGCTACACGGCCGCCACCGTGCTCGACGACCCCGGGGTGCGTTCGCTGACCGTCATCGAGGCCCTGGCCGCGGTGGTCGACTGGCACGAACGGGGCCTGGTCCCGGCGGCGGGGAACCTGTCCGCCGACCCCCGCTGCCGTCTGGTGCACGGCGACTTCTTCGCGGCGGTCGCCTCGCCCGGGGGTCTGCTGCCCGAGGAGCCCGACCGCGTGTTCGACGCGGTCGTCGTCGACATCGACCACTCGCCGCGCCACGTCCTCGCCCCCGCGCACGAGGCGTTCTACACCCTTGAGGGGACCCGGAGGCTCGCCGAGCACCTGCGTCCCGGCGGGGTGTTCGCGCTGTGGTCCGACGACCCGCCCGACGAGGCGTATCTGGAGGTGCTCGGCGCGGTCCTGGACCGGGTCCGCGCCGAGGTGGTCGCCTTCCCCAACCCCTACCAGGAGCGGCCCTCCAGCAACACGGTCTACCTGGGCACGCGTCCGGCCCGTACGGCCTGACCGCCCCGGGCCGGGTCAGGCGCCGGGGGCGTCGTCGCTCACGCCGGGGACGTCCTCGTTACTCCCCGTCGTCCTCGGACAGCAGCCCCCGCGCGATGACGTCCTCGGTCAGCGCGCGCAGGACCTGGTCGGCGTCGCCGAGGTGCCCGGGGTGCCCGGTCGCGCGGCGGACCTCCTCGCGGACCGCCGCGACCACGGCCTCCGACCGCAGGACCGCCGCGAGCGGGGCGGCCTCCAGCGCCTCGTTCCACCTGCGCAGCGTCTCCAGGCGCCCGTGCTCGACCGCCTCGTGGGTGAGGTGGAACAGGGCGTCGATGTTGCGGTCGTGGGCGTCGGCGTCCATGAGGTCGACGTCGACGATCAGGACGGGGCGGGTCGACTCGCCGTCCTCGTCGGGACGCAGGTGGTAGGCCTTCCACAACCGTCCGTTGGTCAGCACGATCCACTCGGCCCCGTGCTCGGCGGCCACCCTGCGGGCCGTCTGGATGTTGCGGATGTCCAGGTCCTGCGCGATGCCCTTGACCTCGACGGGGGCGAAGAGCTCGTCGTCGCGGACGATCGCGTAGTCGACCGACTCGCCGCCGGTGCGGTACTCGGTGGTCAGGTCCTGGTACTTGCTGTAGTTCATGCCGACGCTGAGGAGGTCGGCGACCAGCATGCGGGTGTCGCCCTCGTTGGCGTCGCGCTCGACCAGCTCGGCCAGCGGGCCGGAGAGGCGGTCGATCGCGGCGGCGAGCCTGCTGCGTACGGGGGTCTCCCAGCTGACGGTCGTGGTCGTGAACTGACCGGTCCTGGTCATTACCTGGGTTGCCTCAGCGTCCATGCCCGTCCGTTTCCGTGGTCGCCGTGGATTCCGCCCCGGGCCGCCGGGGCGGGGGTCGTGCCGCAACGATCGTACAACTCGGGCGGTCCCCTCAGCCCACCGCCGCCTGGCCCGCTCCGGCCTCGGCGACGGTCTCGGCGACCGTCCGCGGGTCGACCAGGTGGGGGTGGTGCCCGGCCCCCGGAACCCGGACCACCCGGTGCCGGGGGTCCACCGTCTCGACGGGGTCGTGCTCGCCCGCGACCACCGTCACCGGGACGGGGCAGGAGGCGAGCAGCGCGCGCAGTTCCGTCCGGAGGGCCGTGCGCCGCCCCTCGGACAGCGTGCGCGCGACGCGGGCGGCCGATCCCGGGCGCCGCAGGCCGAGGACCGCGCTGGCCACGACCCGGTCCAGGTCGGTCCGGTGCTCCTCGACCCCGGTCATCCGGCGCAGCCGTTCGGCCGACAGCCGTGGCAGCGCCGCGCGGACCAGGGGGCGCGCGTGCCCGGGGCCGGAGCTCCGCCCCTGGAGGAAGGCGGGGGCGACCAGGACGAGGCCGCCGACCCGCTCGGGGTGCGCGTGCGCGTACCGCACCAGGGGCGCACACCCGGCCGAGTGGCCGACGAGGACCGGTCTGGTCACCACCGAGCCGAGCAGCTCCCCGAGCCACACGCCGTCCGGGACGGGGGAGGGGCCGGAGCGCCCCAGCCCCGGCAGGTCGGGGACGAGGACGGGGGCGTCGAGGAGGTCGGCCACCGGACGCCAGGACTCGCCGTCCAGGGGCAGGCCGTGCAGCAGGACGTAGGACGGGGACACCCGGTCCCCGGTGAGGTAGGTGCGGGTTCCGGCGACCGGGCGCAGACCTCCGGCGACCCCGTCGGGCAGCGCCCCGAAGCCCTCGGAGACCAGCCGGTCCGCCCATCGGGTGAGCGACGTCCACACCGGCGGGTGGGTCAGACCGGCGGCCGCGGCGAGCGCGTTGGCGGACGCCGTGTCGTAGCGGTCGTCGCTGAGGAACGTGAGCGTCTCGGGTTCGGTGCGGGTCACCGCGCGGGGCAGGCGGCGCAGCAGCCCGACGGGCACGGATCCGCGCGGCGGGCGCACCCCCAGGTGGCGGGCGAGGCCGTCCAGGAGTTCGCGCAGGTTGGGCGTGGACTCGTCGAGGACCCAGTGGGCGCGGACACCGCCGGTGTCGTGTTCGGGGACGGCGGCGAGGAAGCGGGCGAGGTGGTCGACGGTCACCACGGGGACGAAGGTCGCGGGGCCGCCCGGAGCGAGCGGGAGCCGCCCGAGCCACAGGTCGCGGATGGTCTCGGCCAGGCCGATGTACTGGCCGGACTCGCCCGTCACCGAGTCGCCGATCACCGTCGAGGGGTTGACGACGGTCAGCGGCAGGCCCTCGCGCTCCGCCAGGTCCCGGACGGCGGTGTCGGCCTCGATCTTGGACGCCTCGTAGGCGCCGTGCTCACGGTAGAGCCGGTCCGTGTCCGTCGCGGTCAGGCCCGGTGCGCCCGCGCGGTAGCCGGTGACGTGGACGAGCCGCCGCAGGCCGGGCAGGCGCGCGGCCCAGGCGAGGACGTGCAGGGCGCTGTCGACGTTGGCGGTCCTGGCCTCCTGCCGGCCCATGCCGAAGCGGTACACGGCCGCGCAGTTGTGGACGTCGCGGACGGACTCCAGGGTCCGCGCGTCGTCCGCGTCGAGGCCGAGTCCGGGGCGCGTGGCGTCGACCCGGACGGTGGTCAACCGGTCGGTGGGAAGCCCGCGGTCGCGCAGCCACGACAGCAGCGCCTCCCGGCGGGGGCCGCCCCGGGTCGCCGCGGCGACGGTGCGCCCGCCCCGGAGGAGTTCGGCCACCAGGTGGCGGCCGATGAGACCGGTCGCCCCGAGGACGAGGGTGTCCGGGGTTCGTGCTGCTGGCATGGCCACTCCTTAAGTAGACCTATCTACATATTTTTGGAACACGCGAGAACCCCGTCGCGCGGGGTCTCGGCTATGCGTCGAGGATCCGGGTGACCGTCCCCCGCGCGGCGTCGAGCGGAGCCCGGTCGCGGGTCGCCCTGGCCAGGAGGAGCGCCCCCTCGATGACGGACAGGACGGACCAGGCGTTGGCGTCCGCCCGGGCGCGGTCGAGCCCGTCCGCGGCCAGGCGGTCCGCCAGCACCCGCTGCCAGGACGAGTAGACGTCACGGCAGACCGCGTGCACGGCGTCGTTGGTGGCCGCCACGTCCAGGGCCGTGGCGGCGAGGGGGCAGCCCTTGGTGAACGCCGACCCCTCCATCCTGGCGGTGAAGTGGTCGATCACGGCGTGGACGAGGCCGACCGTGTCGGGCGTCTCCTCGGACAGCTCGCGCAGGAGTGTTCCGATCTCCGCGCCCGCCGCCTCCAGGGCCGCCGTGACGAGTTCGTCCTTGCCGCCGGGGAAGTGGAAGTAGAGGGAGCCGCGCGGGGTGCCGCTGGCGGACAGCACCTGGTTGAGCCCGGTGCCGGAGTACCCGTGCGCCTCCAGCAGTTCGCGCGCGCCGTCCACGAGCCGTGCCCGTGTGGCCGCTCCCTTGGTTCCCATGGGGGCAAGACTAGACCGGTCTGCATATTTTTGGCAACCGGAGGGGACCGGGGACCGTGACTACCGTCCCGCCGGGCGCACCAGCCGCCTGCGGTCGATCTTCCCGTTCCGGTTCAGCGGCATCGCGTCGACCGCCACCACCCTGGCCGGGATCCAGGCCGACGGCAGCACGTCCCTCAACCGCTGGCGGAGCTCACCCGTGGTGGGCGCCGTATGGCCCGACGCGGGTTGGATGAAGACGACCAGGGAATGGCCGCCCGAGGCCTCGTCCAGGTCGACCACGGAGGCCTCCACGGAGTCGAGCCCGCACACGGCGGTCTCCACCTCGCCCGGTTCGATCCGCAGCCCGTTCATCTTCAACTGGCTGTCCACACGGCCGAGGAACTCCAGGTTGCCGTCCGGACGCCAGCGGGCCCGGTCCCCGGTCCGGTACAGGCGCCCGCCGTCGGCGGACCACGGGTCCGGGACGAACCGCTCCGCCGTGAGGCCGGGGCTGCCCAGGTAGCCCCGGGTGACTCCGGCTCCCCCGATCAGTAACTCCCCCGCCGCGCCCACCGGCACGGGGTTCTGGAGGGGGTCCGTCACGTACGCCCGGTGGTTGGGCACCGGGGTGCCTATGGGGGTCCTGCTCTCGGAGTCACCGTTGACACACAGGTACGCGGTGGTGAACACGGTGGTCTCCGTGGGGCCGTACTTGTTGTGGACCACCCGGTGACCGTTCTGCAGACCGACCACGACATCGCCGGTGAGGGCCTCCCCGCCGACGTTGATGATCCGCAGGTCCGGCAGCGTGTCCAGGTCCAGGAGCCGCGCCACCGCCGTGGTGATCTCCAGGAAGGTCACCCGCTCACGGCGCATGAGGGAGACGAGGGCGTCGGGGTCCACCAGCGTGCTCCGCGGGGCCAGGACCAGCGTGGCCCCGTTGCACAGACTGGCGAAGAAGTCGACCACGCTCACGTCGAAGCACGGGTTGGAGTACTGGAGGATCCGGTCCCCCGGTCCGACACCGTAGGAGTGGTGGTTGCACTCCACCATGTTCACCACCGAGTCGTGCTGCACGAGTACGCCCTTGGGCATACCGGAGGAGCCCGAGGTGTACAGGACGTAGGCCAGGTTCCTCGGGTCGGTGGCGTGGCCGGGGTCGTCGTCCGGCGCCGCGTCGACGGCCGCCGAGACCGCGGGGGAGTCCACGCACAGGGGCAGGACCTCGGGGGGCAGCGCACCGGCGAGCGACGTCGTGGTCACCGCCACCGAACACCCGGCGTCGGAGGTGACCCGCGCCAGCCGCTCCGGCGGGTGGTCCGGGTCCAGCGGCAGGTAGGCGCCTCCGGCCTTGAGCACACCCATGACGGCCCTGGGCAGTTCGAGCCCGCGCGGCAGCAGGACACCGACCGCCTGCTCGGCGGCCACGCCCAGGCGGTTCAGGTGGGCGGCCAACCGGTTGGCACGCCGGTTCAGCTCCGCGTAGCTCACCTCCACGCCCTCGAACCTGGCCGCGACGGCGTCCGGCGTGCGGTCGGCCCACCGCTCGAACAGTTCATGCAGGCACAGGCCGGTGTTCGGGTAGGGGACAGCGGTGTCGTTCCAGCCCGACACGGATCGCTTGTACTCACTGCGGGCCATGACGGGCAGCGCGCTGAGCCGCGTGTCCGGACGCGCCACGCCCTCCTCCAGCAGACGGAGGAGCCGGCCGGCCACCCCGTCCCCCCAGACGTCGTCGAGGAGCCCGGGGGAGCAGCGGACCTCCGGCCCGTCGCCGTCATCGTCCCACCCGACCACCGCCAGGGCGCGGTCCTCCTCGTCGGGGGACAGGTCCTCGTCCGTCGTCACCGTGACGGAGCCCGGCGCCGCGAGCGGCCGCTCCCTCACACCGGCCGAGGAGAAGGCGCGTCCGACCCGGCCGAGCAGGTCGTCGAAGGCCGGGTCGTCGCCCGTGGCGACCACCACGGACAGGTGCGGACCGGAAGGGGCGGTTTCCGGGAGGGCGACGTCGATCCTGACCTCGGCCGCGCCGGTGACGCGGGCCAGCACGCCCGCGAGCCCCGACGTCAGCACGGTGCGGGGCGCCTCCCACACGCCGGGCTCCGAACGCCTGTCGTTCACGGTCTCTCCACTCGTGTCTGGGGTGCCTCGATTCGGCTCACTTCTGCCGGTGTGCCATGTTCCCGCGCCCGTGCCGCCCGCGTCCCGTCGGGAGTTTCCCCGATGCCGACGGGGCGGCCGCGGTGCCCAGACTGTGCGTGACATCCGCCCGCAGCGGGCGTCCGGACCCCGAGAGAGGCAGGCATGATCGAGGACGGAGAGGTCGAGCGCCGCCTGGCGCGACTCAGCCCCCGGCAGCGTGAGGAGTTCGTCCGGCTGTTGCGGACGCGCCGTCGTTCCGGCGAGGTGGCCGCCGCGGCGCCGGCGCGGGGCACAAAGCTGCCGGAGAACGCCGTCTCCATGCGCGAGGGCGACCACGGCCCTCCGGTCGTCTTCGTTCACTCCGCGAACGGCACCGTCTTCCCCTACTTCCCGATCTCGGAGGCGCTGGCGGAGGGCCCGCCGGTCCTCGGACTCCAGGCCCCGGGGATCGACTCCGGTTCCGCGCCCCCGTCATCGCTGGCCGAGGTGGTCGACGGACACGTCGCCGCGGTCCGCGCCATCACCGGGTCCGGCCCCTGCCACCTGGTCGGCTGGTCCACCGGTGGCAGCCTCGCCTACGCGGTCGCCTGCGCCCTGCGCGCGGAGGGCCTCCCGGTCGAGACGCTCGTCCTGCTCGACAGCCTCCCTCCCGAGAACGTGACCACCGACAGGGCCGCGCTGCTGGCGTACCTCGCCGAGAGCTTCGCCCTCACCCTCGGCGGGCGTCCCCCCGGACTCGACCCCGACGCGTTGGCCGGGCACAGCGAGCCCGAGCGCCTGGCGGCGGCCGCGGACGCCCTGGTCCGGGCCGGGTGCGTGCACGGGCGCGAACGCGGGGCGACGATCCGCAGGCTCGGGGTGGGGCTCGCCCTCATGCGTGCCGGCGCCGGGTGGACCCCGCCCGCCTACGACGGTGACCTCCACCTGGTCACCGCCGACCGGGGAGTCCAGGGAGCCGACGCCGTGACCCGGTGGGGGGCCCGGGTGAGCGGCCGCGTCACACACCACACCGTCCCAGGCGACCACTACGGCATGATGCGGCCGCCCGCGGTCGACCGCCTGGCCGAGGTGCTGGACACCGTCGTGGCGGGGACGGCGACCGAATCAGCACACGTCGGAGGAGTCCGCGAGTGACCACACAGTTCCGCCCCGTCCGTGGGGACGAGATCGCCCACGCCTTCGAGTACGAGGTCGGCGAACCCATCAGCCGTGTCACGGCCGAACAGTACGCCCGGGAGGCCGCGGACCGCCGCTACCGCCCCGAGTGGACCTGGATCGCCGAACGCGACGGCCGGGTCCTCGCCCGTGCCCTGTGGTGGGGGTTCCCGGACGGCGGGTCTCCGCTCGCCCTCAACTGCCTCTCGACCGCCCCCGGCGCGGACGACCCGGTGGGCCTGGCGGCCGGACTCCTCGCGGCCGGGCACCGGGCCATCACCGGCGCCGGCGCGGAGGAGCTCCCCGGGTACCACCTGAAGCTGCCGGTGGGCTGGCGTGAACGCCCCGAGGTGGTGCGGGCGCTGGACTGGCGCCGGGAGGCCGCCGCCCGTGCCGGGCTGGAGGAGGAGAACGAGCGCCTGCGCTTCGAGTGGACTCCGGACACCCCCCTGCCGGCCCCCGAGGGGCGGCTGGTCTACACGCCCGAACCCGACGACGACGCCTTCGCCGAGGTCTTCCGGCGCGTGGCCGTGGGAAGTCTCGACTTCGCCACCCGGCAGGAACTGCGCGTCATGACCCCCGAGCGCCAGGCGCGCGAGGACCTCGAACTCTACCGCGGCTTTCCCGGCGACCGCGGATGGTGGCGCCTGGCGCGCACCCCCGAGGGTGAACTCGTCGGTCTGATCGTCCCCACCCGCAACCCCTACGGTCCGACGGTCGGCTATATCGGCGTCGTTCCCGAGTGGCGCGGGCACGGACACGTCCGCGACATGCTCGCGGAGACCACCCGGATCCTGGTCGCCGAGGACGGGGCCGAGCACGTCACCGCCGTCACGGACACCGCCAACGCGCCGATGGCGGCGGCGATCGAGGCGACGGGCTACCGGCTCACCGAGATCCGCGTCGTGCGCTCGGCCGCGCCGCAGGGGTCGCGGTGACCGCCGGGCGGGGGCGCTCCCCCGCGCCGTTCGCGGCGCTCACGGCGGTGTTCGCGGTCTGCCTGCTGAGCCTGCTCCCCCTGATCCCGCCCTCCCCCCTCCCGGCCACCGCGGCCGACCACGAGTTCTCCGCGGAACGGGCGCGCGCCCACGTCGAACAGATCGCCGAGCGCCCGCGTCCGTCCGGATCGCGGGGCGCGGCCGACACCAGGGAGTACCTGGTCGGTGAACTGGAGGCCCTGGGTCTGGAGCCCAGGATCCTGGAGGCCGCGGCCGAACGGAACGTGTACTTCACCCCGCACCTGGCGGGCAACGTCGCCAACGTCCACGCCGTCCTCCCGGGAAGCGGAGGCGGTGGGAGGGTCCTCCTCGTCGCCCACTACGACTCCGTGCCCATCGGACCGGGGGCCACGGACGACGGCATGGGCGTGGCCACGCTCCTGGAGGTCGCGCGTGCGCTGACCTCGGGGCCCACGCCCCGCAACGACGTGGAGTTCCTCTTCACCGACGCCGAGGAGTCGGGACAGCTGGGCGCCCGCGCCTTCACCCTCGACCCCGAGGTCGCCGGGGACCCCGACGACACCGTGATCCTCAACATGGAGGCACGCGGCACGAGCGGCCCGGCCCTGATGTTCGAGGCCGGTGAGCGCGCCAGCGCCTTCGTCCCGGCGCTGTCCGAGAACACCCCCTTCGCGGGTTCCTTCTCGGACGGCGTCTACCGCCTCATGCCCAACCACACCGACTTCACGGTCTTCGAGGAAGCGGGCTACACGGGCATGAACTTCGCCGTCGTCGGCGGGTCCGCGCGCTACGACACCCCGCGCGACGACCTGGACGCCCTCGACGAGCGCAGCCTCCAGGACCTCGGGGACGCGGCGCTGGCCGCCGCCTCCGCCCTGGCCTACGACGACATCGAACTCGATGCCGGGGGAGACAGCACGTACCTGACCGTCTTCGGGCTGCTCGTCCACTATCCGGCCTGGGCGGCGACCGGGCTCGGGGCGCTCGTGGTCGCCGGGGTCGCGGCGGCGCTGTGGACCGCGCGGCGGCGGGAGGTGCTCACGCTCCGGGCGACCCTCCGGGCCGCCGCCGGGTACGCGGTTCCCCTGGTCGCCGCGGCCGCGGTCGGCTGGGCCGTGTGGCGGCTGGGTGTGCTCGCCCGTCCCCACTTCGCGGACTTCCCGTTCGGCGACACCTACCGACCCGCGCCGATCGCCGCCGGACTGGCTCTCCTCGCGGTCGCGCTGTGCGGACTGTGGGCCGGGCGCGCGCGGCGACGGCACGGGACCCCGGTGCTGCTGGCCGCGGCCCTGGTCTGGTACGCGCTGCTGACGGCCGTCACCACCGCGCTGCTCCCGGAGGCCGCCTACCTCTTCACGTGGCCCGCCCTGGCCGGTGCGGTCGGACTCTCGCTGGTGGGACGGACGGAGGAGGCGTCACCGCTGCGGACGCTCCTCCTGTCCGGAGCCGCGCTGGTTTCGGCGGCCCTCTTCACACCCGTGGTGGCGCTCCTGTTCCCGACCGTCGGCCTCGCCCTGGCGCCCGTGGTCCTGGCGGTGCTCGTTCTGGCCCTGCTGCCGGTCATGCCGAACCTCGCGTCGAGCCCGGAGAGCCGGGCACCGCGTGCGCTGCTGGCCGCGGTCACCGCGGCCGGGGTGCTGCTGGCCGCGGCGGGGGTCGCGGCGGACGGCGTCGACGCCGAACATCCCGCACAGGTCAACCTGCACTACGTCTACGACGACGACACGGGGGAGGCGGTCTGGCTGAGTCCCACCCCCGCGGGCTCGTCCTGGCTGGACCGGTACGTCACGGGCGAGCCGCGGGACGTCGAGGACACCTACCCCGCCCTGTACCAGTCCGGCGGTTACCGGAGCGGGCCCGCCCCCGTCGTCGCGCTCCCCGTCCCGGAGGCCGAGATCGTCGGGGAACGCGCGGTGGGCGACGGGCTCCGGGAGGTCCGGGTGCGCCTGACCGCGGACGAGGACCGGACCACCGTGCTGTCCCTGTACTCGGCCATCGGCCAGGACCGGTTGGCGCGGGTCTCGGTGGACGGCCTCCCGATCTCCGCCTCCGTCAACCGGCCGGACACCCGCACCGAGTGGAACTGGGGCTTCCACTTCGTCGCCCCCGGCGACGGTGTGGACGTGGTGTTGCGCGTGCGGGGGGAGCAGGAGCTGCCCCTGCGCCTCATCTCCTACACCGCCGACGTCCCCGAGAGCGCCTTGGGCGAAGCGCCACCGGACACGGTCACGTGGTCCGCTGGCGGATTCGGCCGGGCCGTCGCGGCCAACACCGTCACCGTCTGACCCCGGTCGGGGAATCTCCCGACTGGGGGCGGGCGCCGCCCTGCACGAAGGTGATCGCCATGGACAACGACCACGCCCCGCACCCCCGAACCCTCGCGCTCTGGAGCGCGCCACGGGCACGATCCACCGCCTTCTTCCGCGCGATGCTGGAGCGCGGTGACCTCGTCGGCCTGCACGAGCCCTTCTGCAACGTCACCGACTTCGGCGCCACCACGGTCGACGGCCGCGAGGTCCGTTCGCACCGGGAGCTGATCGGGGCCGTCCGCGCCCTGTCGGCGCACCGGACGGTGTTCCTGAAGGACACCACGGACCACCGTTTCCCGGCGGTCCTGGAGGACTCCGAGTTCCTGCGCGAGGCGACGCACACCTTCCTGATCCGCAGGCCCGAGCAGATCGCGGCCTCCTTCTACGCCCTCAAACCGGACATGGAGGCGGGCGCCCTCGGCCTGGAGCAGCTGCACGAGCTCCACACGGCCGTCGTGGCGGCGGGCGGCCGGGCCGTCGTCGTCGACTCCGACGACCTCGTCCGCGACCCCGAGCGCACCCTGGCCGCCTACTGCCGGGAGGTGGGCCTGCCCTTCGACCCCGCCGCCCTGAGGTGGGCGCCGGGCGACCGTCCCGAATGGGAGCGGTCCAAGCGCTGGCACGTCGATGTCAGCGAGAGCTCCGGCTTCCGCGACTCGGTCACCGAGTACGCGGACACCGTGGACAACAACCCCCGACTCGCCTCGTTCAGCGCACGGCACCAGCCGTACTACCAGGCGCTGCGCCGACACAAGCTCGCCCTGACCTGAACCGCCGAGAACCCACCGAGGAAAGGTACCCATGTCCGTCTCGCTCGACGCTCCGTCCTCCGAGGAACTGGCCCAGGCCCGGTTCCGACGCCGCAAGGAGGAGATCCAGCGGCTGGTCGCCGGGCACACACCCGGTGACCCGCTGCCCCGCATCGCCTACACCCCGGAGGAGGACGCCCTCTGGTCGAAGGTCGTGGGCACGCTCAGGAGCGTGCACCGGGACACCGCCTGCTCCCGTTACCTGGACGCCGCCCAGCGGCTCGACCTGGGGCTGGACCGCGTGCCCGCTCTGCCCGACCTGTCCGAGGAACTGACCGAGGTGACCGGCTTCGGGCTGCTTCCGGCCGGGGACCTGGTCCCCGCCCGCCAGTTCTACGAGGCCTTCGCCGACGACCGGTTCCACAGCACCCAGTACCTGCGTCCCGTCCACACCCCCTACTACACGCCCGAACCGGACCTGATCCACGAACTGGTCGGCCACGCCGTCATGCTGGCCGACCCCGGTTTCGCCGAGCTCTACCGCTGCTTCGGCCGCACGGCCGGGCGGGTGCGTTCCGAGGCGGACCTGGACGCCCTGAGCAAGGTCTTCTGGTTCACCATGGAGGTCGGGGTGTTCCGGGAGGGGGGCGGGCCCCGCGCCTACGGGGCGGCCCTGCTTTCCTCGGTCGGCGAGTTGGAGGGCCTGGCCACCACGCCGCTGCGGGACTTCTCCGTTCAGGACATGCTCGACCAGCCGTACGACATCTCGGACCACCAGCCGGTGCTCTTCGCCGCCGATTCCTTCGGGCAGCTCGACACCGAGGTCCGACGCTTCCTGGACACCCTCGCCTGACTCCGCCCCCCCGTGCGGTGGCGCCGGTGACGGCACCGTCCCGTCCGGCACCGGCGCCACGCGTGACCAGCCCCCGTCCGCGCCCTCGACGGGCCGGAGCCCGGCCCGACGGCGCGGTTCCCGGCTCAGAGAGGACCTCAGATGACCACTCCCGCGGTGGCACCCGGACCGGTGTTCGTGCCGCGGCCGGTGCCCGACCCGGAACTGCGGCTGTTCCTGATGCACCACGCCGGCGGCTCACACGTCGTCTACCGTCCGTGGCTGCCCCACCTCCCCCCGGAGTGGGAGGTGTGCCTGCTCGACGCCCCCGGACGGGGCAGGCTCACGGGGCAGCCGATCCCGTCGGACGCGGGGGAACTCGTCGACTACCTGTGGTCGGGGATCGAACCGCTGACCGATCGCCCCGTGGCCTTCTTCGGCCACAGCATGGGCGCGCTCGTGGTGTATGAGCTCGTGCGCGGCCTCGGCCGCCGGGGCGGAGCCCCGCCCTCCTGGGTGGGCCTGTCCGGCTGGTGCCCCCGTAGGCACGCGGACGGCGCCGGGACCCACCTCCTGCCCACCCCGGAGCTGCGCCGCAGCGTGGCCTCCCTCGGCGGACTGCCCGCCGAACTCATCGAGGACACCGAGCTCTGGGCGCTGTTCGAGCCGGTGATCCGCGCCGACTACCGCCTGGTCGACCGGTGGGCGCCCGGGGCGGGCGCCTGGCCGCGGGGCGTGCCCGTGTCCCTGTTCGGCGGAACCCGAGACACGGTCGCCACCCCCGGAGACCTCGACTCCTGGCGGCACCGGGAGTTCGCGCACGCACCGCGACCGCACCTGTTCGAGGGCGGTCACTTCTATTTCCAGGGGCGGGTCGGCGAGGTCGTCCGCTGGCTGGCCGACGACCTCCGCTCGGCCTTGGCGTCCGGCGCCGTCACGTGATCGTCAGGGTAATAACCGACAGGACCGTCGATCCTCGCCGTGCCACCGTGAACCTGTCAGAGGCTCCGGCGGAGCGGGAGGCGTCCGGCTCCCCGTCCCGCCCGTGAGACGCGGATCCCCCTACCTCCGAGGAGACGTACATGACGGTCACCGACGTATCGACACGCCGCGAACCGAGACCCGCGATGGACAGGAGCATCGAGCGTGTCCGGGAGGACGGGTTCGTCCACGTCGGACGAGCCGACGTCCTGGAGCACCAGAGCGCGGCCGACGGTGACGACTTCCGCTCGGCCTGGGACGACCTGCCCCTGGACCGCGAACTGGCCGACGGCGGGACCTACCGCCAGCGCCGGTACGGACGGCTCCGGGTGCGCGTGGTGGACGGCGAGCCCGCCTTCGAGGCGCTGCCGCACGTCGCGTTCCGCCAGGACGTCATCCCGCTCTGGGCGGGCAAGGACCGCAGCTTCGCCCCGATCTCGGAGGAGGTGCTGCTGCACACCGGTATGCGCGCTCTGGTCGGCTGGGACGCCCTGCTGGCCACCGCCCTGTCCGGTGTCACCGACTGGGAGGTCGGCCTGCACCTGGTGCGGGTCGTGGCCCGTCCCGGAGCCGAGGGCAACCCCACCCCGGAGGGGCGACACCGCGACGGCCACATGTACGTCGGCATGCACATGCTGCGCCGTGAGGGCTGCTTCGGCGGCCTCTCCACGGTCCACCCGGAGCGGGGCGGGCCGGTCAGCCTCACCATGACCGACGTCCTGGAGGCCATGTTCGTCGACGACGGACGGGTGACCCACGAGGTGTCCCCGACGCGTGCCGTCGGTGACACCGAAGGCGTCCGGGACATGCTGCTCGTCGACCTCAACCCCGCGGACACGGAGGCCTCCTGATGGTTGCGGTCGGTCCCGAGGTGGACCTGCTTCTCTCCCTGGTGGAGACCCCCTCCGTGTCGGGGGACGAACACGCGATCGTCGCCCGTCTCGCAGCGCACATGGCCGACCGGGGATTCCGGGTCCACGTCGACGAGGCGGGCAACGTCCACGGCTCGGTCGGGCCGAGCGAGGGCGGAGAGATCGTCCTCCTCGGGCACGTCGACACCGTGCCGGGGGAGGTTCCGGTCCGACGGGACGGGGACGTACTCCACGGCCGGGGCACCGTCGACGCCAAGGGGCCGCTGGCCGCCATGGTCTGCGCCGCCGAGCGCTTCGCCCGGACCGGGGCGGCCGCCCGGGTGACCGTCATCGGCGCGGTGGGGGAGGAGGCGGACTCCCCGGGAGCCCGTCACCTGCTCGAGCGATCCAGTCCCGAGGCCCTGATCATCGGTGAGCCCAGCGGTGCGCACGCGGTGGGCATCGGCTACAAGGGCGTGTTTCGCTTCCGGGCCCGGTTCACCCGCCCCGCCGCGCACACCAGCTCCGACCAGCAGACCGCGGCGGAAGCGGCGTCCGAGTTCTGGGAGGCGCTCCGGCGCCGCGCCGACACGGGGCGGAGCGCCCCTCTCTTCGACCGCACGCTGCCCTCGCTCGTCCGCATGGACGGCGATCTGGAGTCCGCCACCGCCGAGGTCTCCTGCCGGGTGCCGTCGAACTTCGACGCCGACGCCTTCGCCGCCCTGCTCGAAGGACTGGCGGGGGGCGCCGGTATCGAGGTCCTGGAGTACGTACCCGCGGTCCGCGCCTCCCGGAGCAACCCCGTCGTCAGGGCTCTCAGCGCGCGGATCCGTGAGCGGGGCGGCACACCCGCGGCCAAGCTCAAGCTGGGCACCTCGGACTGGAACGTCGTGGGCGCGCACTGGCCGGTCCCCACCGCCGCCTACGGTCCCGGCGACTCCAGGCTCTGCCACACCGCCGACGAGCGCGTGGACCTCACCGAGTACCTCGCCTCCATCGACATCCTCACCGGCGCCCTGCTCGGGCTGGCGGAGTCGATGGAGCCCCCTGTCGCCGCGGCCGGCGACGTACCCATCGGAATCGGAGGCCGTACCGTATGAGCGCAGATCGACGACCCCTGGCGGTGCTCACATCGCGGGTCCGTCTGGAGGAACGCCTGCTGTTCAAGGAACTGCGCAGGCGGGACATCGACTTCGAGCAGGTGGACACCCGTTCGCTGACCTTCCGCCTGGAAACGGGCGAACCGCTCACCACCCCTTACCGAGGTGTCCTCAGCCGGGAGATCTCGCACACGCGCAACTCCTACGCGAGCCGCATGTTCGAGCACGCCGGGGTCCCGGTCGTGAACAGCTCCAGCGTCATCGACCTGTGCGGGGACAAGCTCCTCACCACCCTCGCCCTGCGACGCGGCGGCCTGCCCACGATCCCGGCACTGGTCGGCCTGGTCCCCGACGCCGCGTTGGAGGCGCTCGACGACTTCGGCTACCCCGCCGTGGTCAAGCCGCTGACCGGTTCCTGGGGGCGGTTGGCCGCACGGGTGCACGACCACGAACAGGCCGAGGCGGTCCTCGAACACCGCGCGGCCTTCAACGGACCCCAGCACCAGATCACCTTCGTCCAGCAGTACGTGGACAAGCCGGGCCGCGACATCAAGGCGTACGTGTTCGGCGGCGAGGTGGTCGGGGCCATCTACAAGGTGCACGACCACTGGCGGACCAACACCGCGCGGGGAGGGCGGGCGGAGCGGTGCCCGCTCACCGACGACCTGGTGAAGCTGCTGCGCGAGACCGCGTCGGCCGTCGGCGAGGGCGTGCTCGGAGTGGACGTGATCGAGCACCGGGACGGCCGGATGTTCGTCAACGAGGTCAACCACACGCCGGAGTTCCACGGCGCCGTCGAGGTTCTCGGCAGCGACCTCGTCGGCGCCTACGTCGACTACGTCCTGGAGAGCCTGGACCTGTGGGAGGTCCCGTGAGCACCCGCCACGACACCGGTTCCGACCGTTCGGCCGCGCCCCTGCCGTGCGACGGCCGCTACGTCGAACTGCCCCGGGGGGACTACGACTGGCTTCGGGTGGAGCTGGACACGGACGCGCCCGGCACCGAGACCGTCTGGCTGTACTACGAGGACGCCGCCGAACCCGAGTACCTGCACGTCGGGGCGGCCGGGACCGGCCCCGCGAGGATCGCGGTCCCCCGGCGCTCCAACCTCGTCGGTCTGCGCCTTCCCGAGCGCCCGGACATGAAGGTGCTCTCGCTGGAACCGGTCCCTTCGGCACGACGTACGGAATGGAGTGGGACATGACCGACCGACCAGCGATGTTCGGTGGTAGGAAGACGGTCCGCCGGGCGGCGACCACACGCGCACGGATCGGCTGGCCGGTGGTCACGGACGAGGAACGCGACGCGGTGGCCGACGTGCTCACCCGCGGGCCGTACACGTCCAACGACGCCGGCCGGGGGGCGGTCTCGGCCTTGGAGGCCGACTGGGCCCGGTACGTGGGCACGGAGCACTGCGCGGCGGTCGCCAACGGCACGGCGGCGCTCGAACTCTCCCTCGCCGCGCTCGACATCGAACGGGGGGCCGAGGTCCTGGTCCCGGCCCTGACGTTCGTCGGTACCGCCGTACCCGTCGTGCAGCGCGGGCTCGTGCCGGTGTTCGTCGACGTCGACCCCGTCGACTACACGATCGACCCGGTGGCCGCGGAGGCCGCCGTCACCCCGCGCACCAGGGCGATCATCGCGGTACACCTCCACGGTCTGCCCTGCGACATGACCGCGCTGCGAGCCCTGGCCGACCGGCACGGCCTGTACCTGCTGGAGGACGCGGCCCAGGCCCAGGGCGCCCGCCACGAGGGCCGCCGGGCGGGGTCGATGGGCGACATCAACGCGACCAGTCTCAACGTCGTGAAGAACCTGCCCACCTGCGGCGAGGGCGGACTGGTCACCACGGACCGCGAGGACCTGTACGAGCGTGTGGTCCTGCACCGCCAGTTCGGTGAGGACCTGCGCGCGGGCGCCGAGCGCGACTACCTCTCCCGCGTCATGGCCGGCAACGAGAAGCTCAGCGCGGTGCAGGCGGCGTTCACGTCCTGCCAGCTCCGCAGGCTCGACGCCGACTCCGAGCGCCGGGACCGCGTCGTGCGCGGGTTCCTCGCCCGGCTCGCGGAACTGCCGGGGGTGACCGTGCCGCGCGTACCGGAGGGCCGGACACACGCCTGGCACATCCTGCGGCTGCGCTTCGACCCGGTCGCCGCCGGTTTCCCGGATGTCGCCCCCGGCGTGTTCCGCGAGACCCTGCGGCAGGCGCTGCGGGCCGAGGGGGTGCCGGTCCAGCCCTACCAGGTGGTTCCCCTGCCCGGGCAGCCCCTCTTCGCCTCCTACGGGTACCGCGTCGAGGACTTCCCCGTGAGCCTCGGCGTCATCGAGGAGACGCTCACGCTCCAGCGCTGGCACCTCAACCCCGCTTCCGGGCCGGTCCTGGACCTGTGCGCGGACGCCTTCGAGAAGGTCTGGACCCATCTGGACGACGTGGTCGAGGTCGGCCGGAACACCCCCTACCTGCCGCCGTGGCACAAGGTGGCGGCCCTCAAGGAGGCGGCATGACCACGCACGACGACGTGGCGTACCGGGTGCGCGAGCGCGTCCTGGACATGGGGGCCACCCCCAACGGCGCGCACATCGGAGGCAGTCTGTCCTGCGCCGACATCCTCACCGTCCTCTACCGGGACGTGCTCAGGGTGCGCCCGGAACAGCCCGAGTGGCCGGACCGCGACAGGTTCGTGCTCAGTAAGGGGCACGCCAGCGCCGCCCTCTACGCGGTGCTCGCCGAGTTCGGTTTCCTCCCGGAGGAGGAACTGGCCACCTACGGCGCCTACGGGAGCCGCCTGGCGGGCCATCCGCTCAGGCGGCTGCCCGGGGTCGAGTTCCCGACCGGTTCGCTGGGGCACGGGCTCTCCCTGGCGGCGGGCGCGGCCCTGGCCGCACGGCGCACCGGCGGCCGGGCCCGGGCCTTCGCGCTCCTCGGCGACGGGGAGCTCCAGGAGGGTTCGGTGTGGGAGGCGGCCATGTTCGCGGGCCACCAGGGCCTGGCCAATCTCGTCGCGATCGTGGACCGCAACGGCCTCCAGATCACCGGGTCGACCGAGGAGTGCGTCGGACTGGAGCCCCTGGCCGACCGGTGGCGCAGCTTCGGATGGTCGGTCATCCAGGTCGACGGACACGACCCGGAGGCGCTGCGCGAGCACCTCACCGCCCTTCCCGCGGAGCGGGGCCGCCCGACGGTCCTGCTGGCCCGGACGGTCAAGGGCAAGGGCGTCCCCATGTTCGAGGACAAGAAGAAGAGCCACTCCGTGCAGTTGACGCGGCGACTGCACAAGCGGGCGCTGTTCGGGCTCAGGAAGGTGACGGTGTGATGACGAACGGTGGCGACGGTGTCCTGACGGCCCCGAGCCGGGTGGACGATCCCGTGGACGCTGACTGGGTGGAGCGCTATTCGGTGCCCAGCCGGGAGGTCTACCGGCGCACGCTCACCGAACTGGCCGAGGCCGACCCCCGGGTGTTCTGCCTGGACACGGACATGGGCGGACTGGAGGACGGGTTCGCCGAACGGTTGCCCGACCAGTACGTCAACGTCGGCATCGCCGAGATGAACCTCATGGGGGTGTCGGCCGGGCTGGCCGCCGGCGGCCTGCTGCCCTACGC
Source organism: Nocardiopsis sp. FIRDI 009 (assembly GCF_003386285.1). GTDB lineage: Bacteria > Actinomycetota > Actinomycetes > Streptosporangiales > Streptosporangiaceae > Nocardiopsis. Next base: position 40,458 of record NZ_QPNC01000033.1, on the reverse strand, counting down.
GAACACCCTGTCCGGATTCGCGGCCACGCGCGCCTGTGAGGCGCTCAAGGTCGACATCGCGGGCAACGACCTCCCGGTCCGCGTGGTGGTGACGCACGGCGGCGCCTCCTCCGGCCACTACGGTCCCACGCACCACGCCCTGGACGACATCGCGATCGTGCGGACCATGCCCAACATGACGGTCGTCGTCCCCTGCGACGCGGCGGAGACGGAGCGAGCCGTGCGCGCGACGGCCGGACTGGAGGGGCCACTGTTCCTCCGGTTGGGCAGGGGGGCCACTCCGGTGATCGGGGACGCCTCCGCCGAGTTCACGCTGGGCCGGGCACGCCTGCTGCGCGAGGGCGGCGACGTGACCATCGTCGCCACCGGACCCCACCCGGTCCACATGGCGGTCGAGGCGGCCCGGGCACTGGCGGAACGCGGGGTCTCGGCGCGGGTGCTCGACATGCACACGGTCAAGCCCCTCGACAGGAGCGCCCTGGTCGACGCGGCTCGGGAGACCGCCGGGATCGTCACGGTCGAGGACCACCTGGTCGTGGGCGGCCTCGGCGCGGCGGTGTGCGAGGCGGTGTCCGCCGAGCACCCGTGCCCCGTGCGTCGCGTGGGGGTTCCGGACGCCTACCTGGACTTCGTCGCCGACGAGCGCGACCTGTTGGTGCACGCGGGGGTCAGCCCCGAACGGATCGAGCGGGAGGCCCTGGAGGTGGCCCGGCTCTGAGGCCGGGCCACCGGCTTCACGCCCGCTGGAGGAGCCGTACCGAGGGGTCGCGCCACCGGGCCAGGAGGTCGGGGTGGACCAGCCGGGGCTGTCGGAAGGCGGTGAGGTCGTGGACGGGCGAGTCGAAGACCAGGGCGTCCCCCTCCCGGAGCACGGCGCCTCCGGCCAGGGAGTCGAGGAGCGCGGCGGTGTCCGCGGCTCCCCTCCGGAAGTCCGCGCCCACCGGGACCGCCTCCGCGTACCCGAGGGGCGCGGGTCGGCCGGTGCCCGGGAGGGGGGCCCGCGCCACCGGGGTGACCGCGCACAGCGTCCGCCCTCCCACCGACCACCAGAACACCGCCGTTCCGCGGCCGTCCGGCGCGGAGCAGGCACCCCGTTCCGGGGCGTCGGGGGTCCGCTCCATACGCACCTCGGACAGCGGCTTGTCCTCCGCTCCGAAGTGGCGGACGGCCGTGTAACCGACCCGGGCGTAGAAGGCCGGGTTGCCGCGTTCGACGACGGCGTCGAGCACCACGCGGTCGGCCCCGGCGGCGAAACCCTCCTCCTCCAGCCGCCGCAGCAGCGTCCTGGCGGTGCCGCCCCGGCGGTACCAGGGAGCCACGGCCAGCCGCCGCACCTCCCAGGCGCCGTCGTCGCCCCTGATCCCGCGGACGGCGCCGACCAGGCGTCCCCCGGCCGCGGCGACCCACAGACGGGCGCCCGCGAGCAGGTCGGACCTGACCTCCTCCGGGCCGGCGAGCGCGCCGTCCGCCGTCGGGAGTCCGGGGACCAGGTCCCCGGCGGCATAGGCGGCACGGGTCAGCCCGGAGATCTCCGAGGCGGTCTCCCCCGTCAGGTCGCGAATTTCGGAGACCACGGGTGATCCGGTGGCGTCAAGTGTTTTATTCATGTTCTCAATATAGACGAAAGAGAGAAAATGAAAACAGCAGTGGTCGACCTTTCGCGGTACTGCAACAACCGGGGAATCCAGCCTCCGGGTTCGTCTGGGGAATACGGTTTCAACATCTGGGGGAACACGTTCCCCGCCGAGGAGCTCCCGGAGCCGGGAACACGGGTCGGCGTCTGCGGGGTGCCCTTCGAGTTCCCCGTCGGGGCGGCCCCGAGCGGCGACAACGTGCGCTGCCGCGGACAGCTCGTCGAGGTGCCGCCGGGCGACTACGACTGGGTCTACCTGCTGGGCGCCGCTGAACGGCGCACCGAGGACCACCTCGGCCTGGTCTACGCCGACGGCACCGAGCTGGCGGAGCACCTGCGCATGTCCGACTTCTGGCCGGAGACCGGCAGCCGCTTCGGGGAACCGCTCGCCTTCCGGACGACGGCCCTGCGCTACCCCAGGCACACCCACACCCCGCACGAGCCCTCCATCTGGCAGCAGCGCTCGCCGGTGTCCGTGCGGGGCCGGCTCCGCGCGCTGCGGCTGCCGGACAATCCGGCGATGCACGTCTTCGCCGTGACCCTCGTCCGGGACGACCGGGAGGTGGCGTCGTGCGCGTCGAACTGAGCCCCGTCCGGTACTGGCGGCACGACCTGTCGCACTGCCTGCACAACACCGCCGGAGTCCTGTTGGACCACCACGGCCTGGACCCGGTCCAGGCGCTCGGCGCGGCCTGGGGCTTCCACTACCCCGGCGACATGCGCCGGGAGGAGTACTACCTGCCGGGCGCGGCCGACGACCTGTTCGCGGGGCTCGCTCCGCACCACGACATCAGCTCGCGCTGGCACCGGCCGGACGACGTCGAGCAGGGATGGCGCCAGGTACGCGAACGCCTCGCCGCGGGCGAGATCGTCGGCGTGGCCGCGGACAACTACCACCTGCCGTTCCGCCCCGCCTACCGGGACGTCCACACCAACCACCTGCTGGCGGTGTACGGCTTCGACGACGCCCGCGGAGAGGTCCTCGTGGCCGACCCGACCCCGCCGTCCTACCAGGGGCCGATCCCCCTGGAGGAGTTCAACGCCGCGCGTGACTCGGGCAACCCCGTGGTTCACGAGCGGGACATGTTCTTCACCTCCAACCCGATCGGCAACCGGTGGCTGGAGGTGACCGTCGGCGCGGACCAGCCGGAGTTCACCCCCGACTTCGTCGGCCGGGTGGTCGAGGCCAACGTGCGCGGACTGCTCGCCCCCGACACCCCCTCCACCAGCGGACTGTCCGGTCTCCGGGCCTTCCTGAACCGGGTCGGCGGAGCGCCGGAGGCATCCCCGGTCGACGCGGACGAGGCGTTCGTCGTCATCGGCCCGATCCTCGCGGTCACGGGACTGCACGCCGAGTTCCTGTCGCGGGCGGGGCACGACTCCGGGGACCGGCGGTTGGCCGAGCTCTCCCGCGCCGTCGACGCGGTGGCGCACCACTGGTCGGCCCTGCGCATCGCCGTGGCCACGGCGGGAACCCCCGGGGACCGGGAGGGCGTGCGCGTCCGGGCGGACCGGCTGGTGGCCGCCCACGAGCGGGCCGCCGCCCTCATGGAGCGCGTGCCCGCCTCCCTCTGACCCCCGGCGGGCTGTGTGGGGGATATCCCCTACTGCCGGCGCCATTCGCTCTCCGGAATCCTCGTACCCGGTGAAAGGAAAACGGATCAGCACGCCGTCGGCCTCGGTTCCCGAGGATTCATTTCAAGGTACTCGGACGCCGCGGCGAACCATCGTCCGGAGTGCTGTCCGAATCCGCCATGAACACGAAAGAGGAAGCCATGGCTGTCAAATCCTGTCCGGAATGCGTCGCTGACGTCGTCGTCTCCGAGACGATCGAGCGCAACGAGATCATCGAGTGCGGCGAGTGCGCCGGGGAACTGGAGGTCGTCTCCCTCGACCCGCTGACCATCGCGGTCGCGCCCGAGCCCGAAGAGGACTGGGGCGAGTGAGTACCGGCTCAACGGAGTGGCGAAGGGGGCACCGGTGATCAGTGTTGGAATCGTCGGCGGGGCGGGATACATCGGAGGGGAGCTGCTGCGGCTCCTCCTCGGCCACCCCGAGGTCAGGGTCGTCGCGGTCACGTCGACGCGCCTCGCCGAGCGCAGGGTCGACCTGACCCACCCCAATCTGCGAGGTATGACCGACCTCGTCTACACCGCGCCCGAACGCCTACCCGAGTGCGACGCGCTGTTCTTCACCGGCTCGGGGACGTCCGACCCCGCGGCTCGGGCCGAGCTGTCCGCCCGGGGCAAGGTCGTGCTCGACCTCAGCCCTGACCTGCGGCTGTCCGACCCCGAGGTCTACCGCCGCCACTACGGTGAGCACCCCACTCCGGAGCTGCTCGGTTCCGCCGTGCGCGGGCTCCCCGAACTCGACCGCGAGGCGCTGACCGGCGCCGACCGGATCGGGGTCCCGGGTTGTATGGCCACGGCCGCGATCCTCGCGCTCACGCCCCTCACCGAGGCCGGCTTGGTCGAGCCCGAGGTCGTGGTGGACGGCCGGGTGGGATCCAGCGGCTCCGGCGCCTCGGCGGGGGAGATGAACCTCCACGCCGAACGGAGCGGGGTTCTGCGGCTCTTCGCACCCGCGGGGCACCGCCACGAGGCCGAGATCGCCCAGGCGACCGGTACCACGCCGAGGATGGCGGCGACCGGGGTCGACGCGGTGCGCGGCGTCCAGGTCGTGATCCGTGCCAGGACCGTCGGGGAGGTGAGCGAACGCGAGATCCGCGCGGCATACCGGAACCGGTACCGGGACGAGCCGTTCGTCCGCCTCGTCGCCCAGAAGCGGGGCAACTACCGGCTGCCGGAGCCGAAGATCCTCCTCGGATCGAACTTCTGCGACGTCGGCTTCGCGGCGGCGCCCGGCACCCGCGACCTCACCCTCGTGGGGGCCCTGGACAACCTCGTCAAGGGCGGTGCGGGCAACGCGGTCCAGAGCTTGAACATCCGGATGGGCTGGGACGAGCGGACCGGGCTCGGGTTCCCCGGACTCCACCCGATCTGAGGAGCATGCGATGTCCGATGACGTACTCGTGGTCAAGATCGGCGGGGACCGCGCCCTGAACCGGGCGGGTGTCTGCCGGGACCTGGGGCGCCTGGTCACCGGGGGGCGGCGCGTCGTCCTGGTCCACGGAGGCGCCGCCGACCTGGACGACCTGGCCCGGCGCCTGGGGGTTCCCCAGCGCAGGCTGACCACCCCCGGCGGCACGTCCAGCCGCTACACGGACCCGGCCTCCATGGAGGTCCTGCGGTTCGCCCTCCTGGGCGGGTTCAAACCCGAGCTGGTGTGCGAGCTCGCCCGCAACGGGGTGTCGGCGGTGGGGCTGAGCGGCATGGACGGCGGCCTGATCCGGGCCCGTCGGCCGCGCGCCTACCGGGCGCTCGTGGACGGTCGCACCCGGGTCGTCCGGGACGACCACAGCGGCCGCATCACCGGGGTCGACCCGTCCCTGCCGATGTCGCTGCTGGCGGCCGGGGCGGTTCCCGTGCTCTCCCCGCCGGCCCTGGGCGAGGACAGCCACCCGGTCAACGTCGACGCGGACCGGGCGGCGGCGGCCGTCGCCGCCGCGCTCTCCGGCGCGGGGCTGCCGACCCGCCTCGTCCTGCTCACCGCCGCCCCCGGGCTGCTCGCCGACCACACCGACGAATCCTCACTGCTGACCGAGACCCTGCTCGCCCCCGAGGGCGGTGTCGGCGGCGCCGCCGTCGGCGGCATGTCCGTCAAACTGCGCGCCGCCCGGCACGCCCTGCTCGGCGGGGCGTCCTCCGCCGTCATCTCCGACGGCAGGGTCGAGTCGCCCGTGCTCGCCGCCGTGGCGGGCGAGGGGACGCGGGTCCGGGTGGCCGAACCCGTTGGGAGTCCCCGATGACCACACCAAGCACCAGTCGCCCCGCCGCGGGCCGTTCGAGTCTGTCCGACACACGCCAGCGGCTGATGGCGCTCCGCGAACGCCAGCGCTCCTCGGGCCTGGGCACCGGGGACGCCATCACGCGGACGGCCCGGGACCGGGCCCTGCCCACGTCCTTCACCCAGCAGCGGCTGTGGTTCCTGGACCGGTGGGCCCCCGGTCGGTCGGTGTACAACTCCCCGATCGCCCTACGGCTGCGCGGGGACCTCGACACCGCGGCGCTCCAACGGGCCCTGACCGCACTCGTCGCCCGCCACGAGATCCTCCGCACCCGCTACCCCAGTGAGAACGGGGTGCCCTTCCAACAGATCGATCCGGTGGCCGAGGTCCCGCTGCCGGTGGTCGAGGCCCCGGGTTCCGGGGAACGGACCCGCGCCCACGTCTCCGAACTGGCCGCGGCCCCCTTCGACCTGGAGAACGGTCCCGTGTTCCGGGCGCACCTGGTGCGCTGCGCCGCGGACGACCACGTCCTGCTCCTGTCCCTCCACCACATCGCCACCGACGGCTGGTCGACGTCGATCGTCACGCGGGAGCTGGTGGAGCTGTACGGCGCGGAACGCTCCGGAGGCGGTGCCGACCTGCCGGAACTCCCGGTGCAGTACGCCGACTACGCGGTCTGGCAGCGCGGTCGGATGACGGGGGGACGCGCCGACGAGCAGCTCGCCTACTGGCGCGACCGGCTGACCGACCTCCCCGTCCTCGACCTGCCCACGGACCGCCCGCGACCCGGGACGCCCACACACGCGGGCACGACGCTGGACCGCGTGCTGCCCGCACGGCTGCGCGACGACCTCAACCGTCTGGCCAGGACCGAACGCGTCACCCTGATGACCGTCGTCCTGGCCGCGTTCACCGTGGTCATGTCCAAGTACACGCAGCAGGACGACATCGTCGTCGGCTCGGTGTGGTCGGGGCGCGGCCGGCCGGAGGTCGAGCGGCTGGTCGGCTTCTTCTCCAACACCCTCGTGCTGCGCACCTCGACCGCCGGGGACCCGACCCTCCGCGAGCTCCTCGCCCGTACCCGGGACACCGTGATGGGCGCCCACTTCAACGAGGACGTGCCGTTCGGCCGCCTCGTCGAGGAGCTCAGCCCGGACCGCGACCCCGACCGCAACCCGCTCTTCCAGACCTCCTTCACCCTCCAACACGCCGCGGTCGAGTCCGCGGAGGTCGAGGGCCTGAGGATCGAGACCTACCCGGTCGAGTCGGGCACCGCGCGCTTCGACCTGGCCGTCCAGCTGACGGAGCTGCCCGACGGCCTGCGTCTGTGGGCCGAGTACTCCACGGAGCTCTTCGACACGGCCCGGATCGCCCGGCTGTTCGACCACTACGAGCAGGTTCTGCGCGCGATGGTGGCCGACCCCGGGCTGCGGCTCAGCGAGGTCGACGTGCTCACCGGCGGCGAACTGGCCACGGTCACGGGCGCGTGGAGCGACGGCGGCGCCGGCGGGCGGGAGGAGCTCCTCCACTCGCTGTTCGAGGCCAGGGCCGCCGAACGGCCGGACGGTGTCGCCCTGCGCTTCGCGGGCGAGGACACCACCTATCGGGAGCTCGACGAGAGCGCCGACCGCATCGCCTGGGCGCTGCACCGGTCGGGTGTCGGACCGGAGCACGTCGTGGGAGTCCTGCTGGACCGCGGTCCCCACATCCCCGCCGCCTACCTCGGCGCGGGCAAGGCCGGTGCCGCCTTCCTGCCGCTGGACCCCGACCACCCGGAGCAGCGCAGGGCGGCCGTCCTCGCCGACGCGGGCTGCGAGGTGGTCATCACCACGGACGAGCTCGCGGCTCTGCTGCCCGGGCACGTGCGCGCGGTGACCGTCGCGCAGGCGGAGCGGTCCGACGCCCCGGCCGGCCCCCCGCCGGCCGAGTCGACGGGGCGCAACCTCGCCTACGTGATCTTCACGTCCGGTTCCACCGGGCGACCCAAGGGCGTCCAGGTGGAGCAGCGTTCCATCGCGAACTTCACCGAGGCCATCGTCGAGAGGTTCGCGCTCGGCCCCGGGGACCGGGTGCTGCAGTTCGCCAACCCGGCCTACGACGTCAGCCTCTTCGACTTCTTCGCCGCGCTGGCCAGCGGGGCCACCCTGGTCCAGGCACCGCGGGACACCCTGCTCGACCCCGCCTCGCTCACCGAGCTGATGCGCGCGGAGGGCGTCACGGTCACCGACCTGCCGCCCGCCGTGCTCGGCCTGCTCGACCCGGACGAACTCCCGGACCTGCGCGCGCTGTTCGTCGGACTGGAGGCGTTCCCCGCCGAACTGGTCAACGCCTGGCGCACCGAGCACCGGGAGTTCCACAACGGCTACGGGCCGACCGAGGCGACGGTCGCCTGCACGGATTACGCGTGCCGTTTCGAAGAGCACACGAGCATGCCGCCCATCGGTGGTCCGCTGCGCGGGTACCGCGTCTACGTCCTGGACCGCTTCGGCGCACCCGTCCCGGAGGGAGTCCCCGGGGAGCTGTACGTCGCGGGCGCCGGTGTGGCGCGCGGCTACGCGGGTCGGCCCGCCGGGACCGCGGAACGCTTCGTCCCCGACCCTTACGGCCCTCCCGGGTCCCGCGCCTACCGCACCGGCGACCTGGTCTGTTGGGAGAGCACCGGGGACCTGCGCTTCCTCGGCCGGGTGGACGACCAGATCAAGATCCGCGGCCTGCGGGTGGAGCCCGGTGAGGTGGAACGCGCCGTCACCGCCCACCCCGGTGTGGCGGAGGCGCTGGTGGTCTGCCACGGCTCGGGCGCCGACGCCCGCCTGACCGCCTACCTGGTTCCGGCCGACCCCGGCGCGGGGGAGCTGGACCTGGACGGCGTGCGCCGTGCCGCCGCCGAGCACGTGCCGACCTCGCTGGTGCCCGGGGCCATGGTCGTGCTGCCCGAGCTGCCGCGCGGCGCCAACGGCAAGGTCGACCGCGGTCGGCTGCCCGCTCCCGACGCGGGCGCCGCCAGGAAGGTCCGGGTTCCCCCCAGCACCTCCACCCACCGGACGCTCGCGGAGATCTGGCGCACCCTGTTGAACCGGGACGACCAGCACGAAGTGGACATCAACGACGGCTTCTTCGAGGTCGGCGGTAACTCCCTCAAGGTCACCGAGCTCGCCGCACGCGTCGAGTCGGCCTTCGGGGTGCGCCTGGAGCTGCGCGACCTGTTCGTCAACTCCAGCATCGCCTCCCTCGCCGACCTGATCGAGGCCGACGAGCTGGACACGACCTCCGACGAGGACCTGATGGCGCTCCTGGACGAGACGGAGGGGACGAACCGATGACGGTGACGATCCGGGAGCCCATCCCCGAACTCAGCGCCGACCAGCGCTCCTTCCGCGCGGACGTGCGGGCCCTGCTGACGCGGCCGGAGGTGCGCGACGAGCTCACCGGGCTGGCCGCCCGACCGCCGGGCGACGAGCCCGTCCTCCTGGAGACCTACCGGCTCCTGGGTGAGCGGGGCTGGCTGGCCCCCAGCTGGCCCGTCGAGTACGGCGGCCTCGGCCTGGGCGCCGTGGAGGCCGCCATCGTCACGGAGGAGATGGCCCTGGCCGGTGTGCCCGACGACGTGCACGTCCTCGGCGTGGACATCGTCGGCCTGTTCCTGCTGATGGAGGGGACCGAGGAGCAGAAGAGGGAGCATCTGCCCGCCCTGGCCGCGGGCGAACGTGTGGCGACCGTGCTGTTCACCGAGCCCGGTTGCGGATCGGACCTGTCCGGTCTGGCCACCCGCGCCGAACCCGACGGCGACGGCTGGCGGCTGTACGGCTCCAAGGTCTACAACATGAAGTCCCAGTACGGCGAAATCGCCCTGTGCGCCGCGCGCACCAGCGACGGGCCGGTGCCCATGCACGGGATCACGCTGTTCCTGCTGCCGCTGCGCTCACCCGGCGTGCACGTCGAACCGGTGCCGAGCATGGCCGACGAGTGCTTCTGCCTCGTCGCGATCGACGGCGTGCGGCTCGGCCCGGAGTCCGTCGTCGGCCGGGTGGACGACGGCTGGCGGCTCATGAACGACCTGCTCCAACTGGAGCGCACGGGGGTCGACTTCCACGGCAAGGCCCGGCGCCTGCTGGACCTGGTGGTGGAGCGCGCCGCGCGCTCCGGCCGACTCGACGACCCGGTGTACGCGGTCCGCCTGGCCGAGCTGGACGCCAAGCTGCGGGCCAGCCACGCGCTGGCGTGGGAGATGGTGCACGACCTCGACCGCGGCGCCGCCGACCCCGTGGCGTCGGCGATGAGCAAGTGGTACGCCAGCGAACAGTTCCGGCCCGTCCTCGACGCGGGGATGGAGGTCGGCGGGGCCGACGCGCTCCTGTCCCGCTGGGACGAGGAGGCGGGGACCACCGCACGGCACGAGGCCGACTACCGGATGGGGCCCGCGCACCGGCTGGCCTCCGGCACGTCCGAGGTCATGCTCTACCTCATCGCGACCAACGGTCTGGGGATGCTCTGAGATGACGACCCGAACACAGCCGCCCGCCCGGACGCTGGCGGGAGCCACCCCGGACGAGGTGCGCGCCGAGTGCGCGGAGCTCTTCCACGATGACCTGAACCCCGTCCTCCGCCGGATCGGGGACCGGCCGCGGGGCGCGGGGAGCCGCGCGGCCCCGGCCGAGGACGACACCGACGTGCGGGCCAGTGTGTGGGCCACCCTCGCCGACATGGGCGTCCTGAGCGCCGCCCTGCCCGCGCACCTGGGCGGCTCCGAACAGGCCCAGCGGATCCTGGTCGAGGTGGCGGAGCTGACCGGGCCGGGCCTGTACCAGAGCCTTCTCCCCGACACGCTCCTCGCCGCCGACCTCCTCGCCCGCGACGGGCGCCACGACCGGCTCCTCACCGAGGTGGCCGACGGGCGGACCACCGTGGCCCTGGCCCTGCGGGACCGCGGCGCCGACGAACCCGACGCCCCCGGAGCCCTGGAGGTCGACCGGGACCACGGCACGGTGACGGGCTCACGCCGGTTCGTCCCCTTCGCCGCGGACGCCGACCTGATCCTGGCCGTGGGCGCCGTCGACGGAGCCATGCACGCCTGCCTGGTGCCCGTCGACCAGCCCGGGGTGGGTGTCCGACGCCAGGACGACCTGGGCCGGGGCGACCTGTACGGCGTCTCCCTCGACCGTGCCGCCCTGGCACCCGACGGCCTCGTCCGGGTCGACCGGCACTACGCGTCCGCCCTGGCCCGGGCCAGGCTCCGGCACGCGGCCTATCTGTCCGGCCTGTGCCGGGGCGCGCTCGACCTCACCGTCGCCCACCTGAAGGAACGCGTCGCGTTCGGCCGCCCCCTGGCCGGGATGCAGGCCCCCGCCCACCGGCTCGCCGCGCTCAGCGCGGAGAACGCCGCCCTGCTCGCCCTGGTCCGCCGGACCGCTCGGGTGGCCGACTCCGGCACGGACGGGATCGTCCTGCACGCGGTCCAGGCGGCGCTGTTGGCCAACGACCTCGCCCGCACCGTGTCCGCGGAGGCCGTCCACCTGCACGGGGCGCTGGGGATGACGGAGCGGTGCGACGCCTCCTTCTTCTACCGCAGGGCGGCGGTGGACGCGCCGAGGTTCGGCACCGGCACCGGCCTCCGCAAGGAGGCCGCGCGTCTGCTGCGGGCCGCCCACAACGCCGACGACCCCGGAAGAGGATGACGATGTCCACGGCGAGAACCACTGATCCGGTCGCCCTGCTCCAGAACCTGATCCGGATCGACACCACCAACCCGCCCGGAGACGAGGGGGCCTGCGCCGCCTACGTCGCCGACCTGCTCGGCGGAGACGAGGAGATCGACGTCAGGGTCATCGCCGCCGCCCCCGGTCGGCCCAACGTGATCGCCCGGTTCCGGGGCAGGGGCGAGGCGCCCCCGCTGCTGCTGCACGCGCACAGCGACGTCGTCCCCGTCACGGGCCAAGACTGGCTGCATCCGCCCTTCGAGGGGCGGATCGTGGACGGGGAGGTGTGGGGCCGCGGGGCCATCGACATGAAGGGCGGCCTCGCGATGATGCTCTCCGCCCTCCTGAGCATGCGCGAACGCGGTGAACGGCCCGCCGGGGACGTCCTGCTGGCCGTCGTCGCCGACGAGGAGAACGGCAGCGCCGTCGGCGCCCGCCACCTGGTCGAGCGGCACGCGGAACTGTTCGACGGGGTGCGCTACGCCATCGGTGAGGAGGCGGGGGCCGACATCGAGCTGGACGGTGTCCGCTTCCACCCCGTCGTCGTCGCCGAGAAGCGCGCCTGCTGGCTGCGTGCCACGCTGCGCGGACCCGGCGGCCACGGGTCGCGGATGATGCCTCCGGACACGCCGATGATCCGGCTCGCCCGGCTGCTCGGCGCGCTCACCGGGGCACGCCTGCCCCGACACACGGTGCCCGCGGCGGACCGGATGCTCGCCGAGCTGTCCCAGCACCTGCCCGGACCGACGGGGGAGGCGGTGCACCGGCTGCGCACCGACGGACCCCACGACCGGCCGCCCGCCGACCTCCCCGTCGAGCAGGCGCTCTACCTGGACTCGGTGCTGCGGCACACCGTCAACCCGACGGTCGTGCGCGCCTCCGACAAGATCAACATGGTGCCCGAGAGCGTCAGCGTCGACATGGACGGCCGGATCCTGCCCGGCGCCTTCACCGCGGCCGACTTCGAGGCCGAGGTCCGCTCCCTGGCCGGACCCGGCATCGAGTTCGAACTGCTGTTGGAGGGCTCCCGGATCGATCCCGGCGGGATCGCCGAGCCGGAGTTCGGGGGCTTCTACGACACCCTGGTCGGGATCCTGCGCAAGGCCGACCCCGACGCGGTGCCGCTGCCCATGATCACCCCCGCTTCCACCGACAACCGGCTCTTCGCCCAACTGGGTATCCGGTGCTACGGGTGGCTGCCGATGCGCCTGCCGGCCGGGTCCCGGCACCGGGGGATGCTGCACCAGGCCAACGAGCGCGTCCCCGTCGACGCCCTCCACTTCGGTACCGAGTGCCTGTCCGCCCTGTTGCGTGACTACCGATGACGTCCGGAGCACGAGGAAAGGCTGACCATGGGCACTGAATGGATGAGCGACGAGCGCCGGGAACTGCTCCGCGAACTGCGGCGCAGGCGCGGCATGGGCGACGGCGACGGGCGTGTCCGTCCCAGGACCGCCCCGGAGGAACCGGTCCCGCTCTCCCCGGGACAGCGGCGACTGTGGGTCCTCGAACGGCTCCGGCCGGGGAGCGCCCTGTACAACGTCAGCGGCGGAGCCCGTCTGCGCGGCCCCCTGGACACGGCCGCGCTGCGCGCCGCGCTGACCGGGATCGTCGGGCGGCACGAGGTCCTGCGCTCGGTCTTCTCGCAGCGCGCGGACGGCGAACCCGTCCAGCGGGTGCTGCCCCCCGAGGCGGTCGACCTGCCGGTCTCCGACGTGGACGGTGATCCGCTCCCGGCGGCCAGGGAGCTCGCCGCCGAGCCCTTCGACCTGGAGCACGGGCCCGTGGTCCGGTTCCACCTCCTGCGCGTCGCCGAGGACGATCACGCGCTGGTGGTCTGCCTCCACCACATCGTCTCCGACGGATGGTCGTTGGAGATCCTGATCGCGGAGCTGGTCGCGGCCTACGAGGCGCGGACCGCGTCCGCCGCGCCCTCCCTGGACATCCAGTACGCCGACTACGCCGTGTGGCAGAACGAGCGCGGGGACACACCCGAGGTCGCCCGGCAGCTGGATCACTGGCGCGACCGTCTGGCCGGGGCGCCCCTGACGGAGATACCGACGGATCGGCCGCGTCCGGCCGCTCCGGACTTCTCCGGCGGTTCGATCGTCTTCACGGTCCCCGGCCGCTCCGCGATCGACCGGATCGTCGGGCGCGGCGGCACCACCCCCTTCGCGGTGGGCCTCTCCGCCTTCGCGGTCGTGCTGTCCCGCTGGTCGCGCCAGGAGGACCTGGTCGTCGGGGTTCCCGTGGCGGGCCGGCAGCGCCCCGAGGCCGCCCCGCTCATCGGCTTCTTCGTCAACACCCTGCCGGTGCGGGTCGACCTCTCCGGGGATCCGACCTTCGGCGACCTGGTGCGACGGATCCACGACACCATGCTCGACGCCCACTCCAACGCGGAGGCCCCCTTCGAGAGGATCGTGGAGGCCGCGCGGACCGAACGCGACCCCGGCGGGCGCCCGTCCCTCGTCCGCCACCTGTTCCAGGTCGACGAGTCGCCCCGCCCGCTGCTCACGGCCCGCGGGGTTGACTTCGAGCTGTTCGCCCTGGACACCGGTACCGCCAAGTTCGACCTGGAGGTCAACCTCGAACCGCTGGAGGGCGGCGGCTGGGAGGCCCGCGTGGAGTACAGCACCGAGCTGTACGACGCGGAGACCGCCCGGAGCCTCGCCGACTCCCTGCGCCGGGTGCTGACCCACGCCTCCCCCGACCTCCCCGTCTCACGGCTCGGCCTGCTGGGCGCGGACGAGTGCTCCGGGCTCCTGGAAGGGTTCGGCGGGTCGCCCGAACCGGTGCCGGGAACCGGCTCGGCCACCCTGCACGGACTGTTCGAGGAGCGGGTCGCCCTGGATCCCGGGGCGGTCGCCGTCCAGTACCGGGACACCGTCCTCACCTACGCGGAGCTGGACCGCCGGGCCAACCGGCTCGCCCGGCTGCTGCGGGAGGAGGGTGTGGGGCCCGACACCGTCGTCGGCGTGGGGTTGCCGCGCGGACCGCACCTGCTCACGGGCCTGCTCGCGGTCCTCAAGGCGGGCGGCGCCTACCTGCCCCTGGACACCCAGTACCCGGCCGAACGCCTCCGGATGATGCTGGAGGACACCCGTGCGAGGGTGGTCGTCGCCGACGCGGACGCGCTCGCACCGGAGGTCGCGGAGGCGCTGTCCGGCACCCGGCTGGTCTGCCCCGACCGCGACGCCGACGAGATCGCCGCCCAGTCGGCCGAACCGCTCGACGTCCGGGTGGACGACCGCTCCCTGGCCTACGTCATCCACACCTCCGGCTCCACCGGCCGCCCCAAGGGCGCGATGAACGAGCACCGGGCCGTGGTCAACCGGCTCCTGTGGATGCAGCGGCGCTACGGCCTGGAACCCGGCGAGGGGGTCCTCCAGAAGACGCCGATCGGATTCGACGTCTCGGTCTGGGAGCTGTTCTGGCCGCTGATCACCGGTGCGCGGTGCGTCCTGGCGCGGCCGGGCGAGCACGCCGACCCGGTCAGGCTGGCCGCGTTGGTGGAGACGGCGGACGTCACCACGATCCACTTCGTGCCCTCCATGCTCGCGGCCTTCCTCACCGCGCCCTCCCTGGACGGGTGCCGGAGGCTGCGCCGCCTGGTGTGCAGCGGCGAGGAACTGCCCGCCCGCCTGGTCGACGAGGCCGGGCGCAGGCTTCCGGGAGTCCCGGTGCACAACCTGTACGGACCCACCGAGGCGGCCATCGACGTCACCTGGTTCGACTGCCGCGAGGGGTACGGGCACCGCGTCCCCATCGGCCGCCCCGTCGACGGCTGCACCATCCGCGTGGTGGACGAGCACCTGGAGCCCGTCCCCGTCGGCGCCCCCGGGGAGCTGCTGATCGGCGGCGTCCAGGTCTGCCGCGGTTACTGGGACCGCCCCGGCCTGACCGCGGAGCGGTTCGTGCCCGACCCCTTCGGCGCGGACGGGGGCCGCCTGTACCGGACCGGCGACCTCGCCCGGTGGCGGCCGGACGGGACCGTGGAGTACCTGGGGCGGATGGACGGTCAGGTCAAACTGCGTGGCATGCGGGTCGAACTCGGCGAGGTCGAGACCGCCCTCACCGACCTGGAGGGGGTGGAGTCCGCGGTCGCGGACGTGCGCGCGAGCGGCTCGGCCGGCCCCCGGCTGGTCGCCTACGTCCGCCCGCGGCGCGACGACGGGTGGGATGAGAACCCCGAAGAACTGGCCGCGCGCCTGCGCGAGGCCCTGGGCCGCCGGCTCCCGCGGCACATGGTCCCCGTCGCGTTCGCCCTCGTCGACGCGTGGCCGCTCAGCCCCAACGGCAAGCTCGACCGGCGGCGGCTCCCCGACCCGGTCGCGTCCGCCCGGCGACGGGAGCACGTGGCGCCCGCCACCCCCGCCGAGCGCGACGTGGCCCGCCTGTGGACCGAGATCCTCGGCGCGGACCGCGTCGGTGTCTCGGACGACTTCTTCGAGCTCGGAGGCAACTCCCTCCTCGCGGTCAAACTCGCCCACCGAATCCGGGTGGACCTGCGCGCCGAGCTGCCGATGGAACGGCTGTTCGCCGCACCCACCGTCGGCGCGATGGCCGCGCAGGTCCAAAGCGCCGGACACCGCGCCGAGGTACGGGGTCCGGTCCTGCGCCGGGTCGACCGGAGCCGGTACAGGGCGGGGGCCGCGCACACACGGACGGTTCGCGACAACGGAGGAACGAGATGACGACGACGGTGGGGGAGGACCTCTACGTCCTCCCGGCATCCTACGGCCAGGAACGGCTGTGGCTGTTGGAGCAGATCTCGCCGGAGACCGCGCTGTACAACGTGCCCCTGGCGGTACGGCTGCGGGGGCGGCTCGACGCACCCGCCCTGGCCGAGGCGGTCTCCGGCCTGGTACGGCGGCACGAGGTGCTGCGCACCGTGCTCCAGATGCGCGACGGAGAGGTGACACAGGTCGTGCGGGAGGCGCTGCCGTTCGACCTGGTCGCCGAATCCGTGGACGGCTCCGAGGAGGCCGTTCTCGCCCGGATCGGCGAGCTCGCCGCGCTGCCGTTCGACCTGGCCGAGGGCCCGCTCCTGCGGGGCCACCTGCTGGCGGTGGCGGAGGACGAGCACGTCCTCGTCCTGGTCGCCCACCACACCGTGACCGACGGCTGGTCCCTGGGGGTGATGCTCGCCGAGATCGCGGCCCTGTACGCGGCCGTGGTCGGGGGCTCGGACGCCGAACTCCCGGAGATCCCGGTGCAGTACGCCGACTACGCGCTCTGGCAGCGGGAGCAGGTCGACGGCGGTTCGCTCAGCGGCCAGGTCGACTACTGGCGCGAGCGCCTGCGGGGCGCTCCGCGGGCGCTCGCGCTGCCCGCCGGCCCCCGGGCGGCGGACGCCCCGCCGCACGCCTCGGTCACCGCTCCGCTCCGCGTCCCGGCCATGGCGGTGCGGCACCTACGCGCGATCGCGCCGGGCGGCGTCACCCCCACCATGGTGGCCATGGCCGCGCACACGGCCGTTCTGGCCCGCTGGAGTGGTCAGGACGACGTCGTGGTCGCCTCACCCGTGGCGGGACGCGGGGAGCCCGAGCTGGAGGGCATGGTCGGCTTCTTCGTCAACACCCTGCCGGTGCGCGTCGACCTGTCCGACGACCCGTCCCTGACCACCCTGATGGAGCGGGTGCGCGACAGCAGCTTCGGCGCCTACGACAACGCCGACGTGCCCTTCGAGGTACTGGTCGGCGAACTCCGGCCCGAGCGCGCGGCGGGCCGCCTCCCGCTGGCGCAGACCATGCTCGCGGTCAACAACACCCCGCTCCCCGAGGACCTCTCCCTCCCCGGGCTGACCGGTGAGCCGGTCCGCCTCGCGCAGAGCACCGCGGTCTTCGACGTCACCGTGGACCTGGTGGAGGGCGGGGACGCGCTGAGCGGGACCGTCGGTCTGCGGGCGGACCGGTTCGACCAGGAGACCGCCGACCTCCTCGCCGAGTCGATCGGCTCGGTCCTGCGCACCTGGGCCGCCGCCCCCGACACACCGTTGTCCGCGCTGCCCTGTCCGGTCGCCGAGCGCGACGACCCCGCCGCGGCCCCGGTGCACGAGGCCGGACCGGAGGAGTCCGACGGCGAGGACACCCTGCCCGCGACCCCGACCGAGCACCTGCTCCTGGAACTCTGGGGAGAGGAGCTCGGGACACCCGTGACCAGTGTGCGGGACGAGTTCTACGCACTCGGCGGCGATTCGATGCGCGCGGTCCGGATCGTCATGCGGGCGCGGGACAAGGGCGTCGAACTGCCGGTGGACATGGTGCTCGGGGAGCACACCGTCCGACAGCTCGCGTCGGCCACGGGCTGAGGGGCCGGGGCCGGTGGGGCCGTGCGGGCGCGCACGGCCCCACCCCGGCGCTCACCCGGGGATCTCGCGCAGGCCCCGCACCGGACCCAGGAGCACGGGGAGGCAGGACACCAGCAGTACGAGTGGGGCCAGCCACAAGGTCTCCCGGGCGCCGATCAGGTCCGTCAGGACGCCCGCGCCCAGCGAGCCGAGCGGAATCGCGCCGAAGCTCACCAGGCGGTAGGTGGCGTTCATCCGGGTGCGGAGGTGCTGGGGCGTGAGCCGCTGCCGGATGGTGGCCGCGACCACGCTTCCGGCCGCGGCGCCGCCGGAGCCGACGAACAGGGCCGTGCCCGCCGCCGCGAGCCCCGGGGCGTCCGTGCCTCCGAAGGCGGGGAGGAGGAGGTAGGGGAGCGTGGAGAACACCAGCACCGTCAGCATGCTCGGCCCGTAGCCGATCCGCGCGATGAGCCGGGGCACGCTCAGCGCACCGGTGATCGCGCCCGCACCGCCCGTCAGCAGGAGTGTTCCGTACCCGCCGCTGCTCATCCCCAGGTCGCCGACCAGGTACATCAGGCCGCCGACGGTGATCAGGGGAATCCCGGCGTTGTAGATCGCCGCGTGGATCGACACGGCTCTGACCGGCGGGTTGGCGAACACCGCGCGCACGCCGTCGGACAGTTCGCGCCGCAGGTCGCGCTCGTGCTCGCGGACCGGGACCACCTCTCGGCGGCGGACGAACACGAGCGTCAGCGCCGACCCCAGGTAGGCCGCGCCGCCCAGCCCCATCGCCGCCGCCGGGCCCAACAGGCTGGCCGCCCACCCGCCGACGCCGGGCCCGGCGGTCCCGCCGACGGCCAGGTTCGCCGACACCCGGCTGTGCGCCACGTCGAGCAGTTCCGTGGACGCCAGACGCGGTACGTAGGAGGCCACGGCGATGTCGTAGACCACCGTCAGGCACCCGCCGACCAGAGCCGCGACCCACAGGTGGTGCAGCTCCATCCGGCCGCTCAGCGCCGTCACCGCCACGGCCGCCACGAGAGCGGCCCTCGCCACGTCCACCAGGACCAGCACCGGACGCAGCGGCCGGTGTTCCAGCACCAGCCCCGCCAGGAGCGGCAGGACGACGAACGGCGCCATGTAGAGGGTCTGGAGCAGTCCGACCTGCGTGCCCGAGGCGTCCAACGCGGCCACGGCCAGGACCGGCAGCAGGAAGAGCGTGGTCTGCGAACCCAGCTGGGAGAAGAGATCTCCGCCCCAGAACAGCCGAAGGTCGCGCAGCGGTGCGGCCCCCCTTCCGGCTCCGGGCGGCGACACGGGTCTCTGAGTCGTCATGGTGCACCTCTCACGGAAGGAGTCGACGGGGAGGAGCGGACAGGGGTCCGCACCCTCGCAAAGTCGCACCGCCGCTCCCGCGCGTGGAGTCCGGGAAACCCCCTATTTCGGCGGGGCGCCCTCCGAAAGGAGTCTGGAAGCGGTCGCGACCGGTTGGTGCCGGCGCGCACACGACCGGGATCAGACGAACGAGGGACGAGGTATGACCATCTCCGCGACGGAGGCGCCCAGGACATGGCGGGACGTCCTGTCCAGCGCCGCAGAGGGCCAGCCGGACAGGACAGCGTTCAGCTTCCACCCCGAACAGGTCGACGCGACCCCCGAGCGCATCGACTACGCCGGACTCGACCGGCGGGCCAGGGCCATCGGGGCGCGCCTGCTCGGGCTGGGGCTGGGCGGCCGTTCCGCGCTCCTCTTCTACCCGCCCGGCCTGGAGTTCGTGGCCGCCTTCTTCGGCTGCCTGTACGCGGGTGTCGTCGCGGTTCCCGCCTACCCTCCCACCCGCAACCCGCGCTCCCTCACGCGCGTGGTCGGCATGGTCCGGGACAGCGGGGCGGAGGTCGCTCTGACCACGGCGGCCGGGCGCGACCGGATGGACGGGAGGATCGGCCTGGTCCCCGGACTGGAGCGGCTGCGGCTGATCGCCACCGACGACGTGCCCGACACGGAGGCCGCCGACTGGACCTCCCCCGTGCTCGACGGCGGTTCCCTCGCCTTCCTCCAGTACACGTCGGGATCGACCGCCGCGCCCCGGGGGGTCGCCCTCACCCACGACAACCTTCTGGCCAACACGGCGTTGATCCAGGAGGCGTTCGGTCTGCGCCCCGACATGCGCGGAGTCTCCTGGCTCCCCGTCTACCACGACATGGGCCTCATCGGTTCGGTCATGGGGACCGTACGGCGCGGCGGCACCATGGCCCTGATGGCGCCCACGACCTTCGTCCGCGACCCGTACCGCTGGCTCAAGGCCGTCAGCGACGAGAGGGCCGTGGTCAGCGGCGCCCCCAACTTCGCCTACGACCTGTGCGTCGAACGGGTCACCGACGAGCAGGCCGCCCACCTCGACCTCAGCAGGTGGGAGGTGGCCTTCAACGGGGCGGAGCCCGTCCGTGAGGACACGATGCGGGCCTTCGCCGACAAGTTCGCGGTCGCGGGCTTTCGCGCGTCGGCGCTGTTGCCCTGCTACGGCCTGGCTGAGGCGTCCCTCATGGTCTCGGCCGGTCCGCACGGCGGCGGGGTGAGGGTGTGCGAGCCGCCGGCGGAGGGCGACGGCGGCGGCGCGGCCTCCGGCGTGGTCGCCAGCGGCGCGATCCCGGACGTGCACCGGGTCGAGATCGTGGACCCGTCCACGCGGACCACCCTTCCCGAGGGCGTGGTCGGCGAGATCTGGGTCTGCGGCCCGAGTGTCGCCCACGGGTACTGGAACCGCCCCGAGGCCGAAGACGACCCCTTCGGCCGCACCCTGGCCGACGAGCCCGGAACCCCCTTCCTGCGCACCGGCGACCTGGGGTTCGTCCGGGACGGGCAGCTCCACGTCACCGGACGCAGCAAGGACCTGATCATCGTCCGGGGGCGCAACCACTACCCGCAGGACATCGAACTCACCGCCCAGCGGACCTCGCCCGCCCTCCAGCCCAACGGCGGGGCCGCCTTCTCCCTGGACGAGGCGGACGGACGGGAGCGGATCGCCGTCGTCCAGGAGGTCCGGGGCGGCCAGGACGTGGACCTGGACGAGGCGGCGCGGCGGATCCGCGCCGCGGTCGCCGAGGAGCACGAGGTGCGGCCGGACGCGGTGGTCCTCGTCCGTGCCCTGACCATCCCGCGCACCACCAGCGGAAAGATCGCCCGGCGCGCCTGCCGGGAGGCCCTCCGGGAGGGGAGGCTGACGGTACTCTCCGAGCTGCGCTCCGAGACGGAGGAGCCCCCTTCGCCCGCAGGCGCGGAGGTCGACGGGGAGCCCGACAGCCTCGTGTCCTTCCTGCGTACCGCGATCGCCGACGTCGTCGGATCGGCGCCGAGTGAGATCGCCACGGACCGGCCCCTGGTGGAACTGGGCCTGGACTCCCTCGACGCCGTCCGGCTCCAGCACCGCGTGCAGACGCAGCTCCAGATCGACCTGGAGCTGGAGGACGCGCTCGCCGCCACCATCGACGAACTGGTGCTCCTGGTGTCCGCCACCGCGCGTGTGTCACCCGGGGCGGAGACCGCCGACGGCCCCACCGACCACCCGCTCTCCCACAACCAGCGGGCCATGTGGTTCATGCACCAGTTCGCTCCGGCGAGCGCCGCCCACAACATCGGTATGGCGGCCCGGGTCTCCGGCCGGGTGGACGCACCGGCCATGCGCCGCGCCCTCGCCCTGCTCTCCGAACGGCACACCGCCCTGCGCACCTCCTTCCCCGTGGTCGACGGCGCACCGGCCCAGAGGGTGCACGCGGTCCTCGAACCGGAGTTCACCGAGCACGACCTCCGGGACACCCGTCCCGACCTCGTCGAGGAGGAGGCGCACCGCCTCGCCTACCGGCCGTTCGACGTGGCCTCCGGTCCGCTCGTGCGCCTCTGCCTCCTGCACGGCCCGGACGACGATGTGCTGGTGCTCATGCTGCACCACCTGGTCTCGGACCTGTGGTCGATGGAGGTGCTCCTCGACGAACTGGACCGGCTCTACCGTGCGTTCGACACCGGTGCCCCCGTGCCCGAGTGGGGGCTCGCCCCCAGCCACCTGCGTGCGGTGCGCCACGAGGCCGCCCGCCTGGAGGGGGACGGCGCGGACCGGCTCGCGGACTTCTGGCGGGACCGGTTGGACGGCGCGCCCACCGAGCTGGACCTGCCCACCGACCATCCGCGCCCCGCGGAGCAGCGCTTCCGCACCGGCACCGCCCGCTTCCGGCTCGACGCGGACCTGACCCGAGCGCTCAAGGAGTGCGCGGCCGCGACGGGCACCACCCTCTACTCCGTCCTGCTCGGCGCCTACCAGGTGTTCCTGTCCCGCCACACCGGCCGGGACGACGTCCTGGTCGGCACGCCCGTGCACGGTCGCGGTCGCGCCGAGACCGCCGGAACCGTCGGCAACCTCGTGAACACGGCGGTGCTGCGCGGCCGGATCGACCCCGGCCGGAGCTTCACCGACCACACCCGCGCCGTCGACCACGGCGTGCGCGAGGCGCTGCGGCGGGACTTTCCCCTGCCCCTGCTCGTCGAGCGCCTGCGGGTGAACCGGGACCTGGGGCGCCAGCCCCTGGTACAGACGCTCTTCACGTTCCAGCGCCCGGTCGGCGCGCAGCCGGAGGGGATGAGCTCGATCGTCCTCGGCGACCGGGACGGCAGTCTGGCGCTCGGCGGCCTGGAACTGAGGCCGGTCCCGCTCGACCCGCCCAACGGACTCTTCGACCTGTCGGTCACCTTCGCCGAGTCCGCCGACGGTCTGGGCGGCCTGCTCCAGTACGACACGGACCTGTTCACGCGGGAGACCGCCGAACGCATGGCGCGGCGCCTGAGCACACTGCTCGCGCAGATCGGGGCGGCCCCGGAGCGGCCGGTCGGGGAACTCCCCATGCTCGACGCCGAGGAGCGCGAGCGCGTGCTGTACGGGCTCACCGGCACCAGCGTCGACCACCGCCCGGAGGAGTACGTCTTCCACAGATTCGGTGCGCTGGCCAGGAGCCGTCCGGACGACCCGGCGGTCGCCTTCGACTCCGCCGCCCTGGCCACCGATACGCCGTCGGCTCCTGAGACCGTCGCGGACGTGCCCACACTCACCTACGCGGAACTGGACGAGGCGTCCGACCGGTTGGCCGCCTACCTGGTCAGCCGGGGCGTGGGACCGGAGGAGGTGGTCGGCCTCCTCCTGCCGAGGTCGGCCGACGCGGTCGTGGCCATGCTCGCCGTGTTCAAGGCGGGCGGCGCCTACCTGCCGATCGACGCCGACCTGCCCGACGAGCGGATCGACTACATCATCGAGGATTCCGGCGCCCGCACGGTCCTCACCGCGACCGCGCCGGAGCGGCCCCTGGGACGGGGGGTGGAGGTCGTCGCCCTCGACACCATGGGCGAGACCCTCGCGGCGCAGCCCCCGGGCACGCCGCCCTGCCGGCTGAACCCGGAGAACACCGCCTACCTCATCTACACCTCCGGTTCGACCGGGCGGCCCAAGGGGGTCCAGGTCCCGCACCGCGCCATGACCCACTTCCTGGAGGCGATGCGGCTCGCGCACGACCACGGCCCCGGGGACCGCGTCCTGGCGATGGCCAGCTTCTCCTTCGACATCTCGGTCATGGAGGTGTTCCTCCCCCTGATCACGGGCGGTACCGTCCACATCGCCGACACCGCGGTCAAGACCGACGGCGCACAGCTGCGCGCCCGACTCGACAGCGGGCTGTTCTCCCACGCCATGGCGACCCCCGCGACCTGGCAGCTGCTCGGCGACGCCCGCTGGAAGGGCCACCCCGACCTGGTCGTCTCCAGCGGGGGGGAGGCCCTCTCCCCGGCCCTCGCCGCCCGACTCGTCGGCCGCGGCAGGGCGCTGTGGAACCTGTACGGACCCACCGAGACCACGGTGTGGTCGGCCGCGGCCAGGATCGACGAGGTCGGGGAGGGCCCCGTACCGATCGGGTCCCCGCTCGGGGCGACGAGCGTCTACGTCCTCGGGCCGGACCTGGAACCGGTGCCGGAGGGCGTCATCGGCGAGGTCGTGATCGGCGGCCTGGGCGTCGTCCGCGGCTACGCGGCCCGCCCCGGCCTGACCGCCGACAGGTTCGTGCCCGACCCCTACACCGGCCCCCCGGGCGCCCGGATGTACCGCACCGGGGACCTGGCCCGGTTCGGATCCGACGGTCACCTGGAGTTCCTCGGGCGGGCGGACCACCAGGTCAAGTTCCACGGCCACCGGATCGAGCTCGGCGAGATCGAGAGCGCGCTCGACCAGCACCCGATCGTGCGCCGTTCGGCGGTGCTGCTCCACGAGACCGAGTCGGTCTCCGCCCTGGTGGCCTACGTCGAGGCCCGCAGCCGTGTGAATACGGCGGCCTTCGACCGCCAGGCCGCCGACCGCGCGCTGCGCGAGGTCCTGCGCGACAGACTTCCCGCCTACATGGTCCCCACCCACTTCGTCTGGCTCGCCGAACTGCCCCTGAACACCAGCGGCAAGCTGGACCGCGGTCGGCTGCCCGCCCCGGAGGTGGCGGCCTCGACCTCCTCGGAGGCACCGGCGACCGACACGGAACGCGCCCTGGCCGGGATCGTCTCCGAGCTGCTCGGCGGAGCCCGGGTGGGGCGCGA
The DNA here is from genome assembly GCF_003386285.1 of Nocardiopsis sp. FIRDI 009. Classification (GTDB taxonomy): domain Bacteria; phylum Actinomycetota; class Actinomycetes; order Streptosporangiales; family Streptosporangiaceae; genus Nocardiopsis. Next base: position 16,384 of record NZ_QPNC01000033.1, on the reverse strand, counting down.
CGACAACTGGTTCGAACTGGGCGCGCACTCGCTGTTGCTGTCGAGACTCCTCCTCCGGATGGGGGACTCCTTCGGGGTACGGCCGCCGCTGCACCGCCTCTTCGAACAACCGACCCTGCGCGGCGTCGCCGCCCTGGTGGACGAGGCGGACGGCGCGGACGAGGCCGCGCCCCCGCCCGCACGGAGCATCACCCGCGTGGACCGGCGCGGGTTCGCCAGCAACGCGGGGTCCGGCCGCGCGGACGTCCTGCGCAGGCTCCGCGCCGCGCGCGGCACCCAGACAGGAGCGGACTCATGAGTCAGCACGAGGAGGAGACCATGCAGAACGGCCCCGAAGCGGAACCCCTGGTGTTCCCCGTCACGTTCGCGCAGCAGCGGCTGATGATCATCGAACAGCTCTTCCCCGGGACCGCTGCCTACCACGTGCCGTTCGCCCTCCGTCTGAGAGGCGTCCTCGACCGGGACGCGCTGCTCGCCGCGGTGCGTCACGTGGTGGACCGGCACGAGTCCCTGCGCACGGTGTTCACCACCGTCGACGGGGGGTCCGTCCAGATGGTCCTGCCCCGGTTGCGCCCGCCCCTGCACGAGGAGGACCTCAGCGGCACACCGGAGGCGGCCGACGAGGAACGTCTGGTCGCCCGACTGGGCGCCGACGCCCGAGTGCCCTTCGCGATCGACGAGGCCCTCGTACGCGTCGCTCTGCTGCGCCTGGGGCCCGAGGAGCACGTACTCGCGGTGACCATGCACCACCTGGTCTCGGACATGTGGTCCTGCGGGATCTTCGTCCGGGAGATCGCCGAGAGCTACCCGGCGTTCCTGGCCGGGGAGGCGCCGCGCCTTCCGGAGCCCCCGGTGCAGTACGTGGACTACACCGCCTGGCAGCACGAGAACCTCACCGAGGAGGTGCTCGCCGACCTCGCCCGGTTCTGGCGGAAGGAACTCGGGGGAGCGCCCCCGGTTCTGGAACTGCCCTCGGACCGCCCCCGGCCCCCCGTGCAGACCTTCAGGGGCGACATGCTGCCGATCCGCCTGTCGCCCGAGGTGTCCCGACGCATCCGGGAACTGAGCGGCGAACTCGGCGCCACGCCGTACATGACCGTCCTGGCCGCCTTCCAGGCGGTGGTCGGACGCTGGGCGCGGACCCGGGACGTGGTGGTCAGCACGGGGGTGGCCACGCGCACGGCGGAGACGGAGAGCCTGATCGGCTGTTTCATCAACATCGTGCTCTTCCGCACGTCCCTGGAGGGGGATCCGACGTTCACCGAACTGGTGGAGCGGGTGCGCGGGACCGTGCTGCGGGGCTTCGAGCACCAGGAGCTGCCCTTCGACCGCCTGGTGGAGGAGATCGCGCCCCACCGCGACCTGAGCCACCAGCCGCTGACCCAGGTCATGTTCGTCATGCAGAACGCGCCGATGCCCAGTCCCGTGGTCGGTGACCTGGAGATCTCGGCCGTACACGTGCCCCGGCACGCCACCCAGGTCGACCTCGACCTCCAGATGTGGGACGCGGGCGGCCACTACGAGGGCTTCTTCGAGTACAGCACCGACATGTTCGACGGGGACACGGTGACCCGTCTGTGGGCCCAGTTCGAGCGGCTGCTGACCGCCGCCGTCGAGGCCCCCGGAAGTCGCCTGTCCGCGCTCCCGCTGCTCTCCCCGAGCGAGGTCGAGATCGCCGTCTCGGGGTGGAACGCCACCTCCGCCGACACCCCCGACGCCTGTCTGCACGAACTGTTCGAGGCACAGGCCGCCCGTACCCCGGACGCACCCGCCCTGGTGTATCCGGGAGGGGCGCTGACCTACGCCGAACTGGACGCCCGTGCGGAGCGCGTGGCGTCCGGCCTGCGCGCCGTCGGGGTGGGGCCGGAGACCCTCGTCGGCTCCTGCCTGGGACCGGCCGACCCCGTGCGCCTGCCGATCTTCCTCGGCGTCCTCAAAGCGGGCGGGGGCCACCTGCCGCTCGATCCGGAGTACCCCTCCGAGCGCCTCTCCCACATGCTCACGGACGCGCGACCGCGGGTGCTGCTCACCGACGACGCCCTGATCGGCCGCCTGCCCGACGATCTCGGCGGGGCCCGGGTCCTGCGGGTCGACGACCTCCCGGACGGGGACGGCCCGGTGGAAGGAGGGCGGGACGGGGAGCGCGCCCACCCGGACAACCTCGCCTACGTCATCTACACGTCGGGCTCCACGGGACGTCCCAAGGGCATCGCCGTACCCCACCGGGGCGTGGTCAACAACATCCGTGACCTGAACATGGTGGGCGGGGTCGGCCCCGGGGACCGTCTCCTGGCGCTGTCCTCGGCCAGCTTCGACATGTCCGTGTACGACATGCTCGGCATGCTCCTGGCCGGGGGCGCCGTCCTCCTGCCCGACCCCGAGCGGTCCCAGGACCCCCGGCACTGGGCCGACCTGGTCCAGCGGCACGGGGCGACCGTCTGGAACTCGGCGCCGGCGCTCCTGGAGGCGTTCGTCGACGAGATGGGCGAACGCGGGGAGGGGGCGGCCGCCTCCCTGAGGCTGGCCTTCCTGGGCGGGGACTGGGTGGCGGTCAGCATGCCCGAACGGTTCCGCAGGTGTGCGCCCGGCGCACGGTTCGTGGTGATGGGAGGGGCCACGGAGGCGTCCATCCACTCCACGATCCACGAAGTGACGGACCCCGACCCCGACTGGACCAGCATCCCGTACGGCGTGGCCATGGAGAACCAGCAGGTGCTCCTGCTCGACGAGCACGGATCCCCCGTTCCGGTCGGGGTGCCCGGTGAGCTGTACCTGGGCGGACTCGGACTGACCCGCGGCTATCTGGACCGGCCCGCGATGACCGCGGACCGGTTCGTGCCGCACCCGTTCGCCGGACGCTATCCCAACGTGTCCGCGGGAGCCCGCCTGTACCGGACGGGAGACCTGGCGCGCTACCGCCCCGACGGGGTGCTCGAACTCCTCGGCCGCGTCGACCACCAGACCAAGATCCGCGGTCTGCGCGTCGAACTGGGCGAGGTCGCCTCCGCCCTGCGGTCGCATCCCGAGGTCGCGGAGTGCGTGGCGGCCACCCGTGGGGAAGGCGGAGAGGTCCGTCTGGTCGGCTACTACGTGGCGGAGGAGGGGGCCGAGCCCACGGTGGCGTCCCTGCGTGACCACATGAGCGGGATCGTGCCCGGGTACATGGTGCCCTCGGCCCTCGTCGGGCTGGACCGGCTGCCGCTGTCGCCCAACGGGAAGGTCGACCGCTCCGCGCTGCCCGACCCCGGGACCGGCCGACCGAGCCTGGCCACCGCCTACGTCGAACCGGGCACGCCGGTGGAAATCGTCCTGTCGGAGCTGTGGGAGTCGGTCCTGGGAGTCGACCGGGTCGGGGCGCACGACTCCTTCTTCGAACTGGGCGGCTACTCGATGGCCGCCACGCGCGTCGCCGTCCTGGCCGGGGAGGTCTTCGGGATCGAACTGGCCCTGCGTGTGGTGTTCGACGCTCCGACCATCGCCGAACAGGCCCGGGTCGTCTCGCAGGTGGGCCGGGAACAGGGCGTCGACGTGGACGCCGCGGCCGAGCTGGCGCTCGACGTCGGCCGGATGAGCGAGGAAGAGGTCATGGCCATGCTTGAGGAGGAGGGCGTCCGATGACCGTCGAGTTGACGCACGGCGACCCGGTGACCGCCACCGCGCTGTACGGGGCGCGGAGCCTGAGCGAGCACGATCCGGCGCTCTTCACGATGCTCGAACGCGACCAGTCCCGCCAGGAGGAGACGCTTGCGATGGTCGCGTCCGCGAGCGCCGCCGACCCCTCCGTGCTCGCCTGTGAGGGCAGCGCGGTCGGCAACGTCACCACCGAGGGCTACCCGGGGCGCCGGTACCACGCCGGCTGCTCGGTCGTGGACGAGATCGAACGCCTGGCCGTGGCACGGGCCAAGGCGGTGTTCGGCGCCCGCTACGCCAACGTCCAACCGCACTCGGGAAGCACCGCCAACCAGGTGGTGATGACCGCGCTCCTGAACCCCGGGGACACCGTCATGGGGCTGGAGCTCAGCGCGGGGGGACACCTGACACACGGCGCCCCGGTGTCCTTCTCCGGTCGCTACTTCCGCTCGGTCTCCTACGGGGTCGGACCCGACGGAAGACTGGACTACGACGAGATCGCCGAACTCGCCCGCCTGCACCGGCCCCGGATGCTGGTGTGCGGAGCCAGCGCCTACCCGCGCGAGATCGACTTCGCCCGGTTCCGGGAGATCGCCGACGAGGTGGGCGCCTACCTCCTCGCCGACATCTCGCACATCGCCGGACTGGTCGCGGCCGGCCTGCACCGGAGCCCGATCGACGCGGCGCACTTCACCACCACCAGCACGTACAAGCAGCTGTACGGTCCCCGCGGCGGCCTCATACTGATGGGACGGGACGCCCACGCCCCCGGGCCCGACGGACGCAGACTCTCCTCGGTGATCCAACAGGGCGTGTTCCCGTACTTCCAGGGCACCCCGAGGGTCAACGGGATCGCGGCGAAGGCGAGGGCCCTGGGAATCGTGGGGTCGCCGGGGTTCCGGTCGCTGGCGGAGCGCGTCCTCGACGACGCTCGTGAGCTGGCGGCCTCCCTGGCCGGGCTGGGCTGGCCGGTGCTGACCGGCGGTACGGACAACCACATGGTGGTGGTGGACACCGGTGCCTCGGGGCTGACGGGAGCGAACGCGGAGCGGTCCCTGGAGTCGTGCGGGATCATCGTCAACCGCAACAAGATCCCCGGCGACGGGTTCCCGGCGCGGATCGCCGGCGGGGTGCGGTTCGGCACGAACGTCCTGGCGCTGCGCGGGATGGGGCCGGACACCATGGTCGAGTGCGCTCGGCTCGTCGACCGCGTGTGGCGGTCCCTGAGCGCGCTCGGAGACGACGAGTTCGTCCTCCCCGACGCGGTGCGGGACGGAGTTCGCGCCGAGGTCGCCGGCCTGTGCCGACGGTTCCCCCTCCACACCGGGGTCGGCGGCGTCCTCGCCCCCGTGCCCGGGTAGGCGGTGTTTTCCGGGTGCTCCGCCTCGCTTCGGCCCGCCCGTCGCCCACCACCGCCCCAGGGGCCGCTCCACGGCGGGGCGGGCACCCTCGACGGACGCCTGACGGCGCAGTCCTGACCTCTGAGAACCCTGCCGGCGTCCGAACGACACCCCCCGGGCGACCGTTCCAGGAAACAGGCCCCAGACGCGGGCGCTGCCCCCAGGGGCCCGGCCGACCGGCCGGGCCCCTCCGTCGTCCGCGGCCGTGAGGGCCCGGTGCCGGACGGCGAGAACGCGAGGTCAACGGCGCGCCAGTCGCGGTGACTTGTTGCCATGCAGCTTCATGAACCCCGTCAGGTCTGGGATCCGCGGGGTCGTTCATGAAGACTGGAAATCGCCGGCCGGGAGGATAAGGGGCCCGGGGCTCAACAAGATCCACACGATTTCGGAAGAGGGTTTTCCATGAGAAAGATCGTCGTCGCTTTCGGGTTTTCGTTCGGGCTCGCTTTTGCTGCCGCCTCGGTTTTCTCCGCGGCCGACGAGCCCGCTGTCGAGATCGCCGCCGGCGGTACCGATTGGCCCAACGCCGAGCTTACCGTCACCGACGGTGGTACGGACTGGTAGGGGCCGGGGGTTCACCGTTCGGTGGCGTTCGGACCCGTCTCGACGGATTCGGCCACCGCACTCTTCCCGGGAAATTCGGCAGACCCGGACCGAAGATCCGGAACTCCGCGGTGCACCGCGGACCGAAGGCGAATACCACCCTGCGCGCGGTGCGGTTGAGGAAACTGATGACTGGAAGGCGGACATTTTCGTGACGACCAACGAATCACCCATCTCCTATCTCGGGACGACGGACGGTTTCTCCTCTTTCGTCGGCGGGCGGGATCTTTTGTGGGACGCGGGGCTCCGGGACCTCGTCGCACGGGAGAGCGGACGCAGGACCGGATCCCTGACGATGGCGCTGTCCGACGGATACGTTCCCCCCGCCGTCCGCGGGTTGATGGCCGACCACCTGCCCGTGCGCTTCGACCGTTCCCGCACCGCCCTGGAGCGGATGGCCGCCGACCGCGCCCAGCGGCTGTTCGGCGCCGCCTACGCCGACGTCCGCCCGTCGTCGCCCGCCGACGCCCTCCAGCTGGCCTGCGCGGCGCTCCTCGAGCCCGAGGACGTGGTCCTGCGCATCCGCACCACGGGGATCGACCCGCTGGGTCCCACGTTCCCCGGCTTCCACCAGCGCGTGGACCTCGACATTCCGCCGGGTGGTGATCTCGACTACGCCCGCTTCGTCGACGCCGTGCACCACCACCGCCCCTCGGCGATCGTCTACGACGCCGCCAACCGCCTGCGCAGCACCGACTTCGCGCTCCTGCGGAGTGTCGCGGACGAAGCCGACAGCCTGCTCGTCGCCGACGTCACCGGGATCACGGGACTCATCGCCGCGGGTCTGCTGCCCAACCCGATCGACGACGCCCACGTGGTCGTCGCGGGCACCCACGGGCAGCTCGGCGGCCCGCCCGGCGGGCTGATCCTCTGCGGGCGCGACGCCGGGACCGAGTACCGGGGGCGCGCCATCGCCCCGCGCCTGTGGCGGGCGAGCCTGCGGAACTCACGGGGCCGGACGGACACCTTCCTCGCGGCACAGGCGCACACGTTGGCCGCCGCGACGACCCCCTGGTGGCGCGAGGTCGCCGAACGTACGGTCGACAACGCCCGCACCCTCGCCGAGGAGCTCAGCCTGTACGGGTACCGCCCGGTCACCGGGGGCACCGACACCCACCTGGTACTCGTGGACCTCGACGGCTCCGGTCTGAGCGGCGCCGTGGCCGAACGCGCCCTCGCCGAGGTCGGGATCGAGGTCACCGGCAGCCGGTTCCACGGCCCCGAACGCGAGGACGAGCGCCACGGTCTGTCGCTCTCGGTGACCACCCTGACGATGCGCGGCTTCGAGACCGCGGACATACGCCGCTGCGCCGAGCTGACGCACACCGCCCTCCAGGCGGTCGCTCCCACCGGTGACCACGACTACGTCCTGGACGGATCGGTCGGGGACTCCGTCCGCTCCGCCATCGCCGCCATGACCACCCGATTCTGAACCGGTCCTACGAGAAGGAGACGAACCATGCCGCAGACCCAGGAGAACACCCCCCAGTACAGCGTCGTCGTCAACGACGAGGAGCAGTACTCGATCTGGCCCGCCACCCGGGAGATCCCGCACGGCTGGCGTGATGAGGGGACCACGGGCACCAAGGAGGAGTGCCTGGCCCACATCGACCGGACCTGGACCGACATGCGTCCGCTGAGCCTGCGCATGGCCATGGGAGACGCCTGACGGCGGAGGGCGCCCCGACCCGTACCGCCGCCGACCAGGGCGGCGGGAGCCAACGACCCCTGATGGCGGTGACGAGATGAGTGTTCAGATCGAGAGCGGCGGCGGCCGACGGCCGTTCGTCGGCCGGATGAGGGAACTCATGGCCCTGTGCCGGGCACTGGAGCCCGAGGCAGGCGCCCCGAGGATCGTCGAGGTCGTCGGTGAACCGGGTGTCGGGAAGACCCGGCTGCTCGTCGAGGCACTGGCCGCCGTCGACGACGGCGGCACGGTGATCGCCGGTACGGCCGACGAGGGCGGTTGGGGGGCGTTCGCCCCCCTCCGCGATCGGCTCGACGACATCGGCGCGCTCGCGGCGGAGGAAGCCTCCGGGCACGTGACGCTGGTCGTGGACGACATCCACCTGGCCGCGCCCCCGACCGAGGCCGCGTTGGTCCGCCTGCTGCGCAGACCGCCGCTCCGACGCGTGACGGTCGTGCTGGCGCACCGGCCGCGCCAGTGCCCCACCCGCCTCCTCGCCGCCATCGGCGGCTCCGCCGGGCGCTGGCGACACGAGCGGCTCCAGATCGGCCCCCTCAGCAGGGAGGAGACCCTGTCCCTGGTTCCCGAGGGCGTGTGCGCCCGACACCGTTCCTCCATCCACGAGCGGAGCGGCGGCAACCCCCTCCACGTCAGAGCCCTGGCGGCCATGTGCCGGACGGCCGGGTGCGGTCCCCACACCGAACCCGCTCCCGACCCCGAGTCCTTGGCGCCGCTCGTCCTGGAGATCGAGAGCCTGCCCGAGCCGACCCGTTCGGTCGCCCACGCGGCGGCCGTGCTCAGCGGTCCGTTCCCGGCGGACCTGCTCGCCCGGGTCGCGGACGTGGCGCCCTCCGCCGCGCTCACCGCGGTGGGTGAACTCGTGGACGCCGACGTGCTTCGTCCGAACGTCGGGCCGCGCGGCTTCGTCTACCGCCACCCGGTGCTGCGTCAGGCCGCCTACGAGTCGGCGCCGGTCGGCGCACGGCTGGCCGCGCACCAGCGGGCGGCGATCGCGCTGCGTGCGGCGGGCCGACCGGTGACCGAGTACGCCGAACACCTGATCCAGTCCGAGGACGATGACTCCGTCCGGGAACACCTGCTCGACGCGGCTGGGAAAGTGGAGGCCACCGACCCCGGCGCGGCCGCCCGGTGGTACGAGAACGTCCTGGACCGGCTGGGCGACGGCGCCGCGCACCGGGCACGGCGGCTGACCGCGGCCGTCGGCCTGACCCGGGCGTACACGACCTGCGGGCGGATCGGGCGGGCCCGCGTCTTCCTGGACGACGCGGAGGCCCTCCTGGACCCCGCCGGCGCGGACGCGGAGTACGAGACCGAGCTGATCGAACTGAGGGCCGTGCTGGCCCAGATGGCCGGCCGCTACACCGAGGCCCGCTCCGTCCTCCGTACGGGGATCCGCCGGTCGGGCACGCGCAACGCCCTCCGGCTGCGTACCGCGCTGGCGGCCACCTCCCTGTGGGACACCGGATGGGACTGGTCCGACGGGGCGGTCCTGTCCGCCGTGTGCAGCGCGGACCCCGCCACACAGACGGTCGTGCTCGGCGTCCACGCCACCAACCGGTTGGCGCACGGAGACGTCGAAACCGCCGGGCACAGCGCCGCCGAGGCCGCGCGGGTGCTGGAGAGCCAGTCGGACGGGCAACTCTCGCGCCGACCCGAGGCACTGACCCACCTCGGCTGGGTCGAGACGCACCTGGACGCCTGCGACGCCGCGATCCGACACCTCGCGCGGGGGCTGTCCGTCGCCCGACGGGGCGGGCGCCACCTGGACACGGTTCCGATGCTCGTCGGGCTCGGCGCCTGCCGTCTGCGCCAGGGGCGGGTCGCCGAGGCCCTCTCCCACACCGAGGAGGCGGTACGCCTGGCCGAGTCGGCGGAGGCCGCGGACCTGATCGCCATGTCGTTGACCGCGCGTGCGCGGGTGTGGCTGGCCGACGGCGCGGTGCTCGCGGCGCTCGCCGACGCCCAGCGGGCGGGCAACGAGGTCTCCCCGGACAGTCCCTGGTGGCGGCACTCCCGGATCATCCACGGGGAGGCCCGTCTGGCCGGGGGTGACGCCGACGCGGCCGTCGCGGCACTGCTGGACGGCGCGGGGGGCGGTCTCTCCGAGTCGCCGGTCTGGGACCACCCCGCCGTCGCCGAGCTGCTGTGCCGGGCGGAGTCGGCCCGAAACGACCACGAGGCCGCGGCGGCGTGGGCGGCGTGGGCGACGGACGCGGCCGAGCGGCTGGGAACGGCCAGGGGCAGGTGCCTGGCCGATCTCGCGCACGCCGCCGCGGCCCGGCGTCCCACGGAGTCCCTCGTGCACGCGCTCGACGCGATCGCCGTCGGCGGCGGCGCCTTGACCTGCTCTCTCGAGGCGGGGCGGGCGCACGCGGTCGCGGCACGCGCGCTCCTGGAACTGCGAGACCCGGATTCGGCGCGACGGCACGCTGACCGGTTGGCTTCGGTAGCCGAGCGCACCGGCGCGGGCTCCCTCGCCGGGCTGTCATCGGCGCTGCGGGCGGAAATCGCGCGCACGGAGGACGTGTGGCAGCCCCCGGAGGAGGAGCGGTACCAGCTCAGTCAGCGTGAGTTCGAGATCGCCGGACTGGTGAGCCAGGGGCGAACCAATCGGCAGATCGCCCGCCAGCTCGGGATGAGCCACAAGACCGTGGAGACGCACCTGGGCCGGATCTTCGGCAAGCTGGAGGTGTCCTCCCGCACGGAGATCGCGGCGATGATGGGTCGCTCGCAGATCGGTGTGCGCCCCTTCCGCCGGAGGGCCCGGGAGACCTCGGCCGCCGAGTGAACCGGGCGGGGCCTCAGGTGACCAGCCCGCGCTGGTGCGCCAGCACCCCCGCCTGGAACCGGCTCTCCGCCTTCAGGTCGCTCATGATCTCGGCGATGTGGCGTCGGCAGCTGCGTACCGAGATGCCCAGCTTGCGGGAGATCACCTCGTCCTTGGTGCCCGTGGCGAGGTACTCCAGGATGGTCTGGCGGATGTCCTCCGTGGCCTCGGTCCGCTTGTCCGCCGTGTCCACGGGGAACTGGCGCCCGTTCTGCCACATGAGCTCGAAGGAGGCGAGGAAGTTGTCCACGACGGAGGGTTCGCGCAGCAGGACGGCCCCCTGGGTCACCTCGCCGCCCTCCTTCGGTATGAAGGCGACCTTCCGGTCGAAGATGATCATGCGGCGGGGGACCACCGGGATGGTGCGTACCTGGGCGCCGTACTTGGTGATGTCGTTGACGTACTCCTTGGTGGGGGTGTGGTGGCGGGTGGCGTGCTGGAGGACCGAGCGCATCACCACCCCGCGCTCCAGCATGATGCGGTCCAGGGCGATGCTCCGGGAGAGCCCGCCCTCGCTCATGCCGCCGCCGGGATGAGCGATGCACAGCTCCTGCTCCGTCCTCTGCGCCTGGTCGGACAGCAGGAGCCGGACCAGGTGCACGTCCTCGATGACGTCGAAGGCCTCGGAACTGCGCCGGGTCTGCCGGGCCTTGAAGTACGTGGGCTGGAGCGCGAGGATCTCGTCCCGGAGACGCTCCATCCGGAGCTGTTCCTCGAGGAGACGCCTGCGGTCCTCGTTCAGCAGTTCCACCGCCGCCGACTCAGGGCCGCTGGTGGAGAACTCGCGGTGGGAGTCCTGGGACGGCCGCAGCAGCCTGAGGTCGACGAGCAGGTCGACGAGTTCGGTCAGCCGGGCCTCACTGACCTGAAGGCGTTCAAGGGCATCCTCCGTGGTCCAGGAGGGGTGTTCCACCGATAGTCGGTAGAGCTCCACTGCTTCGGGAGGGATGGTCGGCTTGTCTACGTCCATCGTGTGAAGAGCCGTTCTGGAAGGAGTGGACCGCCAACCCGGGTCACTGTCCGCGCCGTGCGCCTGGTTCCTGGTGGGACCGGCGGAACCGGGCGCCACCGGGGGTGAACGCGGGTCGCTGATCGTGTGGGGGATCCCGACAGCGACTCGGGGCTTCGTTGACAAGGCATGCTAAAGGTGAGACAGAATACTCGCGATGGGGCACTGTGTCCGGAATCGGACAACAGCACCTGTTTCACTCCGGGGGTGTTCTGTGCTCGCCATCACCTACGTCACGAGGTGTAGCCGGGTCCGGGCGCCGCGGGGCCTCCGGTCCGGGGCGTGGGCTGTTCCGGGCAGGTGTCAGCCGGACCCCGGAACGACCGCGGTCGCGCGCCGGCGGAACTCTCTCGGGCTCATCCCCCGGAGCCGCTTGAAGGCCGTGCTGAACGCGGCCGCGTCGGAGTACCCGACGGCGTCGGCCACCCGGGCCACACCCGCGTCCGGTTCGGCCAGAAGCTCCTCGGCGGTGTACATGCGCCATTCGGTGAGGTACCCCAGCGGTGTCTGCCCCATGACCTCGGTGAAGCGCGTGGCGAAGTGCGCCCGCGACACCCCGGCCCTGGCCGCCAGTGAGCCGACCGTCCACGCCTGGTCGAGGTGCTCGTGGATGGCGTCGAGCGCGGGCCCGACCACGGGGTCCCGGGTCCCCCGGTACCAGGCGGGGGCATTCGCGCCCTCCCGCTCGAACCAGCAGCCCAGCGTGCAGACAAGCCCCATGTCCAGGGCGCGGTCGACCAGGGCCTGACCGCCCGGCCGGTCCCTTCGCTCCAGGGCGTCCCGCGCCGACGCGAGCCACAGGACGTCGTCGGACTCCTCCCGGTGCACCAGCGCGGGCGGCAGGGTGTCCAACAGCCGGTCGTGGCGGCCCCGCGCCGACTGGTAGCCGCCCATGACGAGGCTGGTGCGCTCCTTCGAGGCGTCCACCAGCCGGAACGGCGCGGGGCCGCGCACCAGCGCGGTGTCGCCCGGCCCCACCGTGAGGGTGGGACCGCCGGACGGGAGCAGCGAGGCGCCGCCGTCGAGCACCGTGACCATGGTCAGCGACGCGCCGTCCGCGCACCGGAGCGTCCACGGAGGGCTGAGCGACGCCTCGCACAGGGAGGCTCCCCGCGCACGGATGCCGCTCAGCATGTCACTCAAGGGGTCCACAGGAGGAGCGTAGACGATCGCCAAGAAAATGCGGCTTCTCAGCCATGGATCGTCCACGGCTCCTGGGCTGTACTGGGACCATGACCCAAGAGAGCCCTGAGACCGCGACTTCCGGGCGCACCGCCCTCGTCGTCTTCGCCCACCACCGCTCCGACTCCCTGACCGCGGCCGCGGCCGCGCGCGCCGCTGACCGCCTCGCGTCCGCCGGATTCCGCGTCGATCTGCTGGACCTGCACGCCGACGGGTTCGACCCCCGCAACCGCGTGGCCGACGAACCGGACTACGAGGACCGCGACAAGACCTACTCCGAGGAGGTGCACGCCCACTTCCGCCGCGTCCGCGACGCCGACGTCGTCGTCCCCGTCTTCCCCGTGTGGTGGTTCGGCCTCCCGGCCCTGCTGAAGGGCTGGTTCGACCGGGTGTGGAACTACGGTCTGGCCTACGGGCGCAGGGAGTCGCGGATGGCGCAGAAGCGCATGCTGTGGGTGGGCTTGGCCGGGCTCACCGAGGAGGACCCGAACGCGGACCTCATCGTGGGGCTGCTCGACGGGACGCTGCGGCGGGGGATCTCGGAGTTCTGCGGGGTCCGTGGCGTGCACACGGCCGTCCTGTTCGACAGCGAGGGGCAGGGGCTCACCGGCGAGGCGCGCGAGCACCACTACCGGGGGCTCCTCGCCGACGTCGACACCGCGGTCGACAAACTCGTCGCCGGGTGAGAGGAGCGCGGCGCGCGGTGACGGAACCCCCAGGGGCCCGGGGGAGGTCTCCGAAAGAAATTGTTCGAGAATGTCCGCCCAGGGCTGCTGGCGTTCGCGTCGTGGTGAAACTCAACCAGATCATCTCGGTCGAGAAGGGCGTCAAGTCCAGATCTCACCAGGAACTGACCGCTGCCCACCACGGGCCGCGAAAGCCCGCGCTGTCGGCTGGAGTCTCGCGTGCGTATCAGCCGGAGGACGAGTCGGGGGAGCAGTCGCCCCTCGAATCGACACGGGTCCAGGTGAAGGCCGAGGCCACCGACAAGCACCCGGCGCAGGCCGAGCTGTACTGCGAGGACATGCCCATCGGGTACTGGACCACCGTGAAGTTCTCCGGTGCCCTGCCCGCCTGCCGGTGTGCGCACGGGGTGGCATCACGGGGCCCGGGGGCGGCTACCCCCTCGGGCCCGCTCCCGTCCCGGCCACCACGATGGGCGGCCGTCGATCTGAGCCACGCCTTGGAGAAGCAGCTCATGTGTATTGGCCATTTTGGACAATGGATTCACCTATAACTCATTTGTCTTGTATGTGAAATTTTGTTGCTGCGTGGGAAGGCTGTTGGTGGGCGTCACCTTGCAGGGCAGGTTCTGTAGGCTGACGGATGATCGCGCTGTGCACCCGGATTTCCTGGTGAGAGCCCGGAACCACGGCCCCGTGACAGTGACGGTGTCTGAGTTCGTGTTTGCATCTGGGGCTGTTATTGCAAGTCGGAAAAGGTCCGATTTTCGGGGCTTGGGTGACCTCGTGTTCTCACACAACAGCGTTCTCGCGACCCTCGAGGCGGATGTGCGTTGACCCCTCCCTCCCCTTGACGATCGACTCCCTCGCCCAGCGCGTGGTCGCGCATCAGGCGCCGACCGGTCCGCCGAGGACGTCCCTCAGCCCAGAGGAGCCGTTGAACGGTCGGCAGACCTGTGAGTCCGTCGACGCCGAGTACGCCCTGATGATCGATACGCGGATCAGACCCCGGGCGGCGGCCGTCGTCGGTACGGCGGAGGTTCTCGCACGGTCCACGGACCCGGTGCTGGCCGCGTTCGCGGAACCGGCTCTCGAGGACCCGGGAGAAGGGGTGAGCGCGAGGGGGCGGTCAGTGCGGGGCGGTCCCAAGCCGCCGCGCAGCACTACTGCGCGCTCAGCCATTCGGGGACGGACGTGCTGCGTGTGAGCCTTGCATACGCGGGGCCTCGGGGCGGCCGGCGCTCTCTCGGCCGCCTACTCGCCACCGCTACAGCGGCGATGCTCGGTAGGTGCGGAACGCCTGGGTCGTCGCTGTCGCGATCCGCAGTCCCCACACGATTGCGGTGGTCGGCCGGAAGGCCGGCTGTGCGCGCACTCCGCCCGGAGTGCGCTGCTTGACGGCTGCCATGCGTGGACCATCGCTTGGGTGGGCGCCGGGACGGAATCCGCGAAGCTCCTTCGAGAACCTTCGAACCGGCTGCCAGGGTGGGCGATCCATCCGTGTTCGCGCAGGATGCCGCACTCACGCGTCCGATCCGTGTGCCCGGGGTTCCGGTAGCTCCCGCGGAAGCCCGACGCGAGGCATGTACGCATGCCCTGACGCCGGGCCTTACCGATCGGCGGTGGGCCCGCCCTGCCGCGCGACTCCCCAACGCGCCGGCCCCGCACACGGGTGTCGGTGAGCGCGGATCTGCCGACTCCTCGCGGTCCCGTCGGGAGGTCGAGCCGGGCATCAGCCGAACGATCTCGGGATTCTAGGAAGCCTTCCCCGACAAACACAGGAAACTTGTAGTGGCGAGAGTAGACATGGCCTCCCCGCACTGCTAACTTCTCTGTCGTAGCCATCGAGATACACGGCTGGACCACCGGACACGCCGGTGGGAGCAGGACGGCTCGACCGGCGCGCTTGGTTGTATGGCGTCGGGAGCCGGTAGGACCGCAGTACAGAAGGTCAAGCAGTACCGCAGTACCGGCCTCCCGCTCGTACAGGGGAAGGCCGCAGCAGGAAGAAGGACGCGGTCGGGCTCGACCGGCGCACGCTCCAACCGCGCCGGTCGAGCCGCCAGGACCGCGGTCGGATCAGTGCACGAAATGAGATCGAGAGGAGTAGATGCCATCAGGATCGCCCGGGCGAGGCGAGAATCCCGCTCGGGTACCGCAGGGCCCTGGTCTGGAAGAGGGTGGTCCACGGTCACACAACCGCGATCCCCGCTATCCCGTCCCAGCTTGACCTCGGGAAGCGGAAGACCGGCAGCTGCCGGTAGGTGGTATTGAACTCTCGGGCCCCAGCGCCGAACGGCGTTGGGGCCCTCGACGTGCGTTCACGAGAAGGAAGACACGCACTTGTCCCGTCCCGACACCGGTGACCGGTTCGACGATGACGACTACCCCGCCTACACCGTGGGCAGCGCGGCGGAGATGATCGGCGCCACACCGGCGTTCCTGCGCGCCCTGGGCAAGGCCAAACTGATCGAGCCCCTGCGTTCGGAGGGCGGGCACCGCCGCTACTCCCGCTATCAGCTCAGGCTCGCCGCCCGGGCACGGGAACTCGTGGACCAGGGCACACCCATCGAGTCCGCGTGCAGGATCATCATCCTGGAGGACCAGTTGGAGGAAGCCCACCGGATCAACGAGGAGCTGCGCGCCACCGGTCGGGGACAGGACCCCGACAAGGTCGACGACGACCAGGCCTGAGCGCGCACCGCACCCGCCTTCGGTACGTCCGCAGTCCTCTCGCGGCTACTCAGGGATACCTCGCCCCCAACGTGGCCCCGGAAGAACCGGGCCATCCGCCACGTCGTCATGACGGGTTCGACAGCGATCCCCGGATCCATCTCGTGTCGCGTGCTGGGCCGTGTCCGGGCCGCACGGGGGCGGAGGCAGGCGGTACTCGCTCCACCACGGCCCTGCGGGGTCGCGCCGCACCGATGGCCCGCACCGACGCGTTCTGCGTGGGTGCGGGCCATCGGCTGTTGCCGGGGCCAGTGAGACCCCGATAGCCGCGCGAGCGCCGGATCGGGCACGGCCGTCAGATCGGTGGGCCCGGGGTGTGTATGACGGGATGGGCGGAGGACACCCACCGGCCGAATCCTGACCCCGTGCACCCGCTGGTGCACCCCCAACACGAAGACGGCCCCTGGTGTGCGAACGATGTTCGCAGTTCAGGGGCCGTCTTTCGAACGGAGCGGATGACGGGAATCGAACTGGGGTCGGCAAGTGTCATGACCTGAGAAAACGCGAGAATTCGCAGGTAGGGGTGTCGTGTGTCCCCTAGCTGTCCCCGGTACTCCAGTTGGACTTCTGGTTTGAACCGTGTTGATCACGTTCGCGGGAGTTCGGTGC
>NZ_QPNC01000032.1 GCF_003386285.1 Nocardiopsis sp. FIRDI 009 | reverse complement strand
CAGGCCGCCTACATCGGCGTGGACGTCGAGGGCCCCTACAAGCCCGACCACTACCGGTACTAGGGACACCACCGCCATCGGAAGTTCCGGCCTGTCCCGCCCCACGGGCCCGTGGGGCGGGACAGGCCGACGCCGGGGCCGGTCTGGCACCACCACTGTCGAACCGGCGAGGTGCACGAAGCGGACCGATCCGGGATACGTCCACGCCGGCGACGCGACACCCACCCTCGCCGAAAAGGGCCCGGGCCATCCGCTGCCCGAGAGGCAGAAGGCCGACCACCAGCTCATCCGAAAGGTGCACGGGGTCGGTGGACGCTCGTGCCCTCCAATGCACTACTCCGGGTCAGCCTCGGCCCATGGCGGCTCGGAGCGATCGCCCGAACCCGTCTCACGTCATGACCACCTGACTCCAGGTCCTGACCCGTGTCCCCGACCCGCGCAAGCCCCGCGGACGACGCCACAACACCGGCCGCGCTGATCGCCGCGGCCGTGTGCGCGGTCCTGACCGGAGCCAAGGGCTTCACCGCGATCGGCCGGTGGGCCGCCGAGACCATCACCGGCACACTGACCACCCTGGGCGTGGGCCGGGGCGCAGCCGACGAGGCGATGTTTCGCCGCGCCTTCGCCCGCCTGGACGCCGACCTGCTCGATAAGGTGCTGGGGGCCTGAGCCGCTCCCCGGGTGGCCGTGGTCGACGGGCTGCGGGCCATCTCTCTGGACGGCAGGACCGTCCGCGGCGCCCGCACCGGCACCGAACGGGCGCCACACCTGGTCGCCGCCCTGTGCGGCACCACCACCCTGGGGCAGGTCGGTGTGGACGCCAAGAGCGACGAGATCCCCGCCGCCCGGGACCTGCTGCAGGTGATCGACGTGGCCGGCGCCGTGGTCACCGTCGACGCGATGCATACCCAGCCAGCACGACACCGCGGCCATGATCCGGGGCCTGGGCGGGCACTACGTCTTCACCGTCAAAGCCAACAACAAACACCTGTACGCCCAGCTCAAGAACCCGCCCTGGAAGCACGTGCCGGGCCGCGTGATGCGCGAGTCCGGGCATGGCCGCCGTGAGACCCGCGCGATCAAGACCGCCGAGGTCCCGGCGTGGATCGAGTTCGAGGGCGCGGCCCGGGTCGCCCAGTTGCGTCGCACCACCTGGCGCAAGAAGTCCAGGGGCTCTCCCGAACGCAAGAGCGTCGAGGCCGCCTACCTGATCACCTCCGCCGACCGACGCACCGCCGGTCCACTGATGCTGGCCGATGGGTTCGCCGGCGCCGGGGCGTCGAGAACAAACGCCACCACGTCCGTGATGTCACCTACGACGAGGACCGCTCCCAGGTCCGTACCGGTGAGGCACCCCAAGTCATGGCCGCCCCGCGCAACACCGCGATCGGGCTGCTCCGAACGGCCGGATTCGACGATGCCGCCGAGGCCGACCGTCACACGATCCGTGACGAGACCCGCCCTCTCGGACTCCTGCAGACCTGACTTTGCCGAGGCCCTGGTGGTGAGCGACACGACGAGCCGTCACCCAAAGTTATCACCGACAACCTGGAAAGGATCGTTGACGTTCCGTAGGCGATATCTATAGCATGTAACTATACCGGTCTGTATACGCCATCCCGCTAGGGGACTTGTAATGGTACGGAAACCCTCACAGGTTTCAATATCGACCCAGATCCCTCAGCAGAGGGAACGCTACACGAACGCCGACGGCGCGCCGGTGGCGTTCGGATACCTGCTGCGATCCCACCGGAAGCAGCGAGGTTTGTCGCTCGCTCAGTTCTCCACTCTCGTGCATTTCGACCGAGGTCATATCAGCAAAATCGAGACTGGAAAAAGAAACCCTTCGGTGGCCTTTGCGGAGGCTTGCGATAGGGCCCTGAGCACAGGAAACACCTTCACCACCATAGCCCTGACGCTGGAGTCGGCCACCCGCCAGCAGCAGGGCTGGGTTCAGCCCGCCCAACTGCCAGCGGCGATACCACATTTCGTGGGGCGAGCAGAGCAACTGAGCTGTCTGGACAGGCTGCTGCTGGATCAGGAACAGTCCCTCGCAACGCCGGTCGGTGTCATCAGCGGTCCGCCCGGAGTGGGCAAGACCGCACTGGCAGTGCAGTGGGCGCACCAGGCCGTCAACGACGGACACTTCGCCGACGGGCAGTTGTTCGTCGACCTCCAGGGAGCTGGAAAAAAGGCGTCACCGTTCGATATCCTGGCGGGCCTGCTCCATGCCCTGGGAGTGCCCGCCGACCGTATCCCGGAGACTCTGGAACAGAGATCCGCCGCACTGCGTTCGCACCTGCACGGCCGCAAGATGCTGCTGCTGCTGGACAACGCGGCAGATGCCCAACAGGTCTATTCCTTGTTGCCCGGGTCCCCGAGATGCGCCGTCGTGGTGACCAGTCGATCGTGGTTACCCGGTTTAATGTCCAAGGCAGGCACCGTCCCATTACTCCTGACCGAACTTCACCGTTCGGATGCCATCCGGCTGATCCGCGAGATCATCGGTGAGACCCGAGCCGACACCTATCCTGCAGCGGCTTCCACGATTGTCGAACACTGTGGGTACTTCCCCCTGGCCCTCGTCCTGGCCTGTGAACGCATCGTGCATCACCAGTACCGCGGTGCTGATGTTTCCACCGCTGATCTGAACCTTACCGAGGAAGACGTTGCCCTCCACCACGCCTTCGAGACCTCGTATGGAATTCTCCGGGACTAGCAGGACACCGGGCGGAGGTGTCCCCTTTTTGGTGAAAGGCTCAGGATCTACTTCGGGCAGGCGGTGGCATGCCTGGCCGACACATACATCTGGGCCTTGTGCCTCACCGAAGCACGGCCGTCTCACCCCCGGCGCCGCCACCGGCTCCCGGCCGGCCGACCTGGCCGGGAGCCGCAAGGACACCGGCCAGGTCCTCCAGGCCGTCCTGTTGCAAATCGAATGTGTCCGTCCGACCGGGGGAATCGCCGACCGGCCGCCGAATGTAGGCGGTGCGCATGCCCAGCGCCTGGCCGGCGCGAAGGTCCCATGCATGCGCGGCAACCATCAACACTCGCTCCGGCGGACATCCGACGACGTCGAGTGCGAGCCGATAGACCTGTGGCGCGGGTTTGTAGGCGCGTACTGCTTCTGCGGACAAGACCTGGTGCCACCGCAGTCCGGCATGGGCGTTGAGCCGGACGAGAGTGGCACGGTCGGCGTTGCTGAGACCCAGCACGGGGAATCGCTCCGCGATACGAGCGAGTCCGGCAGCGGAATCGCCCCACGGATCCAACCGCTGACCCGCAGCCGCCAGTCGTTCTACTGCCGTTCGATCAATGATCCCGGCGTGCTCGGCGACGCGCTCGGCGGCTTCACGGTCGATGACCTCACTGCCCACGTAGTCACGGCTCCCCTCAGCGATGCGTCGCTGCTGGCGCTCGACGTGTTCTTGCCACACGGCCAGCAACCGTTCGACCAACGCCTCCTCCGCCGCCCCGGGCAACGCCTCACGAATCGCCCTGCGCAGACCGCCAGGCTCATCGACCATCGTTCCCAGTACATCGAAGACAACGGCTTCGATGTCGAACATTCTGGAACCTCTTCCCCTGGTCCGAACGTACGGCGAGTCATTCCTGTCACCGTCCAGATCGGAGCGCCCCGCCTGCTCCGACCAATGCCGACACTACTCCGCCAGCGGCATTCCAACACGACAGAAGGACAATTCTCCGCCTTCTGGTAATTAATCACATCTGCGCGAAGTTGCCAGAGTTTCGGGTGGTTTTTACTATTTTAATGACACTACAGGCCTTTTGCATATAAACCGATCGGTGTACCATCTGAACATGACTCCCCAAGACAACACAGCAAGCCAAGACGGCAGGCGTCGCGCCCCGCAGCACCTGACGTCGGCAGGCAAGAAGATTCTCTCGGTCGCCTCCCAACTCTTTTATGAACAGGGGATCAGGGCTGTCGGTGTAGAGACGATCGCGGAAGAATCAGGATTCACCAAGAAGACGCTCTACGACTGTTTCGGCTCAAAAGAGGATCTGATCGTCGCCTACCTGCGTGCCCGTGACGACCAATGGCGTTCCATCTTGGTGGATCACGTCGACCGTCACGGCGGTCCCGCCAGCGAGAAGCTCCTGGCCACGTTCTGCGCCTTACGCAACTGGACGTGTACACGCAGTTCACGAGGCTGTGCCTTCGTCAACGCCTCCGCCGAACTCCCCGAGGGGCACCCCGGCCTCGAGGTCGGCAGGGAGCAGAAGGCCTGGTTTCTCACCTACTTGGAGGAACTGGCGGCGAGGGGAGGTGCGCAGGATCCCTCTTACCTGGCTGCCCAAATGCTGATCCTGCATGAGGGAGCCTGTGTCGCACATTCCATGCACACGATCGACCAGCCCTTCGAGCGCACCGAGGAGATAGCCAGGATCCTTGTCGAGAACGCATTCGCCCATTGAGGTGATCCCAGCGACTTTGAAGCGGGATGAAAACGGCAAACCGAACCTGAGAGGAGGAACGTCCGTTCAGCAGACATGGACGTGGAGCCCCAGGTAGAAGGCGAGGTGTCGAATCTTGCCGGGCTACCGTGAAAGGCTCCACGTGGTCACCTATCGTGCCATTCTCGACGTCCCCAGGGAAGCCGTTCTCCTTCTCTCCCGTCTCTTGGCTGCCGAACGCGCACTGCGCGGTACCCGCAAGGGGACCCGTGCCCTGACCTGCTTCCATCAGGCAGTGATGGCCCTGCGCCACTTCCGTGACGGGACCGATCCCGCCACCCTGGCCCGTGACCACGGCATCGGCGAAGCCACCGCTGTCCTTGCCGCCCAGGCCCCGGACCTGCACCACGCACTCCACGCGGCCCACGAGCCGGGCGTGCCCCACCTGGTACTCGACGGCACGGTGATCCCGATCGACCGCTGTTCGGAGAAGACGACCAGCATCAAAGGAAAGAGCATCGATCTGTGGTACTCGGGAAAAGCCCGCCACCATGGAGGCAACGTCCAAGGCGTCATGGAACCGGACGGGTTCCCCCTCTTCGTCAGTGATGTCGAGCCCGGGTCGGTCAACGATCTGCCCGCGTGTTTCGTGCTGGGTTTATTGGAGGCTGGGAACCAACGCTTCAGCCTGTGTTGACCTGCCCTCGCTCTGGTAGAAGTGGTCTTCGAACTCCGCCGGCGGGACCAGGCCGATCTCGCCGTGCAAGCGGCGGTGGTTGAACCAGTCCACGTACTCGGCCACCGCGATCTCCACCTCGTCCAGGGCCAGGTCGGTGCGCAACGACTTCGACACCTGTCGCGCGAGGCTCGCCTGGTGGAGATCCTGCCGCCGCCGCAGGCCACCCTCGCCAACGCCACCGAGTTCTGGAACCGCACAGTGGGGCTGCTCAAGCCCCACTGGTCGCGGTGGCTGGTGCAACCGCACCTGTCCGTGGAGGTCGTGGCCTCCGCGACCGGGGTGCTGTCCCAGGTGTGGGTTCCTGGGATCGTCCCGCCGGGAGCGGCGGTTTCCAATCCGATGGGGTGGCGCGGACTGAGGTTCGACCGGGGAGCGCGAACGGTCCCGAACGATGAGAGGACTCTTTCCGAGGTCCTCGTACACCCCGTCTGAACTGGGATTTCGTGGTGCACTCGGCAGGACTCGAGCCTGCGGCCTGAGAGGTCAGGTGCCGACGACGCCGCCGTCCTCGCGGCGGACCACCACGACGGCTGAGCGGGGGCGGCCCCGACGTGCGTGCTCGGGCCAGTTGCTCACCGCGCGTGGATCGGCCGCCGTCGGGTCGCCCAGCGGCGATCCCGACCACCCCGGCCCCCGCACGCTCACGAACAGGGTCCGCTGGTCGGGGGCGGTGGTGACACCGGAGATCCCGCAGCCGCGCGGGCCGGTGAGGAACCGGCGCACCCGCCCCGTCTCGGGGTCGGCGCACAGCAGCGCGCTGTTGCCCAGGTCGGCGCGCTGGTCGTCGTCGCCCAGGCGGACGACGTCGGTCGTGATCCACAGCCGCCCGTCGCCCCCGCAATACACCCCGCTCGGGGCGGCGAACCGGGCGCCGTCGGAGTCGTCGGAGGAGTTCGGCCGGACGAACTCCCGCCAGTCCAGCACCGTCGCGCCGTGGTCACCCGACCCCTCGGTCCAGACCAGCACCCTGCCGCCGCTGCCCGCCCTGGCCTCGGGCAGGTACACCTCACCCGTCTCGGGGTGCACGGTGGGGCGGCCGGGGGAGCGCAGCTCGGTCGCGCCCACGGCGTCGGCCGCCTCCCGGGCCCGCAGGAGCACGTCGGCCTGGTCGTGGAAGCCCCGCCTCCTGGTGAGGCCGTCGCGCCCGTGTTCCAGCCGGATCCACTCGCCGGTGCCGTCGTCGTCGAACCGCGCGGCGAACAGCGTGCCCTCGTCCAGGGGGCTGACGGTCGCGGTCCGCACCTCCTGCCAGGCGTGCTCACCGACGAACTTGTACACGTGGCTGGTGTCGCTCATGTAGACCACCGCCCGCCCGCGTGACTCGGTGACCGCGGCCCCGCTGTGCGCGATCCTGCCCAGGGCGGTGCGCTTGACCGGGGGGGAGACCGGGTTCCAGGGGGAGATCTCCACCGTCCAGCCGAACCGGTACGGTTCGTCCGGCGACTCGGCCAGGTCGAACCGGGGCCGGTGCAGGTGCCAGTCGTAGGCGGAGCCGTCGGCGGCCAGCCCGTAGCGCCGGTGCGCCTCGCTGGGGCGCCAACTCCGTTCCCGGGTGCCGAAGACGTCGGAGACGGTGTCCTCCCCGGTCAGGTAGGTGCCCCAGGGGGTGATCGCGTGCGCGGTGCCGCCCAGGACCCCGCGCGCCCCGGAGCCGCCCTCCAGCACGTCGTGCCCGTACAGGGGGCCGGAGAACGTGACGTGCGACGACGCGGTGATCCGGCGGTTGACGTCCGCCCCCACCATCCTCCAGCGGCCGTTGGAGAGCTTCACCCGCACCACCGACGCGCCCAGGGAGACCATCTCCTTGGCCGTGCGCTCGGCGGTGGCGGCCCGCCCGCCGTCGGCGTGCAGCAGCACGGGGTCGGCCGAGGCGTGGTTGATGACGAGCACTCCGCTGCGGGTTCCGTCGCGTCGGGGGCTGACGGGCAGGAAGTGCAGCCCCGAGTGCCCGGTGCCGATCTGGAGCCGGGCCTCGGCGGCGGGGTTGGCGGCGTCCGGCCGCCACCGCGGACCGAACGAGTGCAGCGGCGCGCCCCAGGGGGCGATGACGTGGGCGGTGTAGCCGGGGGGGACGGTGACGTCGTCGGTCCGGGCGATGGGGACGGAGGGGAAGGTCACGGAGGTGCCGTCCACCGGCGCCGCGTGGGCGGGGGAGAGGGGGAATCCGGCCAGGGTGGCGGCGGCCAGTGTCCCGGCGCGCAGGGCGGCTCTGCGGCTGGGGTGCGCGTGGTCGTTCGTGCGGTGCGACATGGCCCTCTCCTCGTTTCGGTGTGTCCCCACACCGACCGCGAACCCTACTTTGAATGACGAGAAAATCACATTCGGTTGCGACTTGGGTGTATGTCCGGCGGGTGCGCGTGTCGTTCGGGTCAGGAATGAAAACGGTTATCATTGTGTTCCGACGACGGACACAGGAGGAACCGTGGCACGCAACGAACTACGACCCATCGTCAAACTCCGGTCGACCGCGGGGACCGGCTACACGTACGTGACCCGCAAGAACCGGCGCAACACCCCGGACCGGCTGGTCCTGCGCAAGTTCGACCCGCGCGTCCGCCGGCACGTCGAGTTCCGCGAGGAGCGCTGACCCACCGCCAGGAGGCGACATGAAATCCGGAATCCACCCCGACTACCACCCCGTGGTCTTCCGCGACCGCGCGGCCGACTTCGCGTTCCTCACCCGGTCGACCGCCGCCAGCGACAGGACGATCGAGTGGAGTGACGGGCGGACCTACCCGCTCATCGACGTCGAGATCTCCAGCGCCAGCCACCCGTTCTACACCGGTACCGCCCGCGTGGTGGACACGGCCGGACGCGTGGAGCGGTTCAACCGGCGCTACCGGAGCTGACGGGAGGCGGAGCACCGTCCCCGCTCTCGCACACCCCACAGGAAGGACCGCATCATGGCCGTGCCCAAACGGAAGACGTCCCGAGCCAACACGCGCAAGCGCCGCGCGCAGTGGAGGGCCGCCGCGCCCGAACTGGTCCCCGTGACCCTCGGCGGCCGCGACCACCTGGTCCCCCGCCACCTGCTGCGGGCCTACCGGCGCGGACTGCTGCCCGCACCCCCGGTCTGACCGCTTCCGGCCCCACGGGGCGTGCGCCCCGACCCCGGTTCCGCGGGGCGGGGCGCACGCGTGCCCGGCACGACGGCGCGCCGCCGCCCCGGTCGGGGGAGAGGAAGCGGCGAAACACCCGGCACGTGGTCGGCGGACCGCCGCGGGGTCGGGCACCCTGGGGTCGTGACAACCCCAACCCAAGCGCGGCCCCCGGCACCGGGACCCCACACCGCGCGCGCCCCGCGCAGACCCGTCGACCTGCTCGTCGGCACCGTCGGCCTCCTCACCGTCGCCGCGATGCTGTTCGCCGTGCACGTCCTCTCCGACGGCGAACCGGTCAGCGGCCCCGCCGAACTGCGCGCGCTGCTGCCCCTGGGCCTGCTCCTCCTCGTCGCGGTGGGCGCCAACCTCCTGCTCATCGTCCTGGTCTGCTTCGTCGTCCTGCGCACCCTGCTCCACCGCCGTCTGCGGGACCTGGCCCGCACAGTCACGGCGGCGGTCAGCGCCTACGCCCTGGCCTCACTGATCAACGCCCTCCTCGCGGCGCTCCTGGGCTCCCGGCAGGTCCTGGACACCCTCACCGGCACACCGGCCGACGTCTTCACCAACGCCACCCTGGGCTACGTCGCCGCGGCGATCGCCTTCACCCGCACGATGCCCTCCGGCCAGCCCCGGATCCGCGCGCTGCTGTGGACCGGAATCACCCTCGTCGCCGCGTGCGCCCTGCTGGCCCTGGTCACCAGTGCCCTCGCGCTCGTCATGACGGTGCTGGTGGGCCTCGTGTGCGCGGCGTTGGCCCGCTACGCCGTCGGGGCCGGACCCGCGCCGCGCGCTGACGGTCGCATCCACGCCGAGATGCACCGGTTCGGCATGACCACCACCGACATCCGCCCGGCGGGCACCGACGACGAGGGCAACCCCCGCCACGTCGCCGACCTCGACGACGGCACCCGCGTGGAGGTGGCCGTCATGAACTCGGAGAACACCACCGGATTCTGGCAGCGCCTGCGCGACCTGCTCCTCCTGCGGGGCCCCGTCGCGCCGCGGATGCTCTACGGGGTCCGCCGCCGCGCCGAGCACGCCGCGCTGATGAGCTTCTCCGCCCGCGAGGCCGGGGTCACCGTCCCCCGGGTCCGGGCGGTCGGCGAGGTGGGTCCCGGAACGGTCCTCCTGGCCCGCGAACTCCTCCCCCTGCGCACCCTGGACACGCTGGAGGAGGCCGACCTCACCGACGACCTGCTCGACCGCTGCTGGTCGGTGCTCGGCACCCTGCACCACCGCCGCATCGCCCACGGCAACCTCAACCCGACCACCGTCGGGGTCCTGGACGACGGCTCCGGGACCGTGGCCCTGACCGGTGTCGACCGCGGCGCCGTGGCCGCGCCCCAGCTCACGATCTCTCTGGACGACGCGGCCATGATGACGCTCCTGGCGCTGCGTGTGGGACCGGAGCGCGCCGTCGACTCGGCCGTGCGAGCCCTGGGCGTGTCCGCCGCCGCCCGTGTCCTGCCGCTGCTCCAGCCGGCGGGGTTGCCCTACCCCCTGCGCGCGCGGTTGCGGTCGCGATCGGACCTGCTCAGCGACCTGCGCGCGCGGATCGTCGAGGTCGCGCCCGAGGCGCCCGCCGCCCCGGCGCGGCTGGAGCGGATGCGGCCGCGCACGATCGTCAGCGTGATCGTGGCGACCGTGGTCGGGCTGGTCCTGGCCTACCAGCTCGCCGGTGTGGACCTGAGGGGGATCGGCGACGCCGATCCCGGTTGGACGGCCGCCGCGTTCGGCATGGCGACCCTGTGCATGATCGCCGCGGCGATGGTGCTCATCGGGTTCGCCCCCGTCCCGCTGCCGTGGTGGCGCACGGTCATGGTGCAGTACGCGGCCTCGTTCGTGCGGATCGCCGCCCCCGCCGGGCTGGGCTCGATCGCGATCAACAGCCGTTTCGTGGTCAAGGCGGGCGCGCCCGCCCCGCTGGCGCTGTCGGCGGTCGGACTGACCCAGCTCGTCGGGTTCCTGGTGCACGTGCCGCTCCTGCTGGTGTGCGCCTACCTGACCGGGACCTCGTACTGGACGGGCTTCACCCCCTCGCCCACCGTCGTCGGCGTCAGCATCGCGGGCACGGCCGTCGTCGCCGCGATCCTGCTCCTGCCCGGCCTGCGGCGCCGGGTCGTGGAGCGGGTCGGGCCCTACCTGCGGGGTGTGCTGCCCCGGTTGCTGGACACCCTCCAACGCCCGGTCGGCCTGGCGCTGGGCCTGGGCGGGACGGCGTTGCTGACCGTGGCGTTCGTGCTGTGTCTGCACTTCTCGGTGCTGGCCTTCGCCGGGCCGGAGACGCGGGTCAGCCTGGTCGCGGTCGCGGTCGTCTTCCTGGCGGGCAACGCGATCGGGTCGGCCGCCCCCACCCCGGGCGGGCTGGGGGCGGTGGAGGCCGCGCTGATCGGCGGTCTGACCACGGTGGTCGGGGTGCCGGCGGCGGTCTCGCTCCCGGCGGTCCTGCTGTTCCGGGTGCTCACCTTCTGGTTCCCGGTGCTGCCGGGGTGGGGGGCCTTCTCCTACCTCCAACGGCGCGAGGCCGTCTGAGGCCGATGGCGGCGGGGCGCCTCAGGCCCCGCTCTCCAGGGCGTCCACGGCGACGGCCAGGACGGCGTCGAACTCGTCCGCCGTCTGCTGCCGCGCCTGGTCGGCGAGCTCCTGTTCCTGCCGGTCGTAGCAGGTGTCCCAGGCGGAGCTGCCCGGGTCGAACTCGTCGCACGCCTCGATGAGGTCGTAGGACGACGGGATCGGCGAACTCGACGAATCGTCGTTCGGTTCGGTATACATCAGGGTGAAGTGGACGTCCCCGACCCGGCCCCACGCGCTCCGCACGAACAGTTCCGCGTTCCCGTAGGACAGGGTCGCCGAGAACATACGACCGTTCTCGGGCAGGGCGGGGGAGTCCTCGACGGTCGTCGAGCCCCTCATGTCGGTCTCGTCCAGCGCCACGCTCGTGTTCGAGCAGTCCTCCAGCGACACCCCGTCCGAGGCGTCGGCCCACTCCTGGGGTACCTCGCCCGAGACGAGCGCGTAGGAGTAGATGGCCGGAGGGTTGCTGGATGAGAGCGCGCGCTGTCCGGTGGCCTCGGCGGGCCCCACCGGGAACGGCTGCGTCGCCCGGAGCAGTGCCTTCTCGCAGGTGGGAACGCCGGACGCCTCGAACGGGTGGGCGGCGGACACCGACATCGCGTTCAGCGCGTCGAGGTCGACGCGCTCGAACGAGAACCCCTCCGGGTAGGCGTCGGGCTCCGGTAGCAGGGACGCCAGGTCCGGGGCGCTCCGCAGCTCCATCTGGGGTGCGCAGCCGACGGTCGCCACCAGGGCGGCGAGGGGGAGGAGTGACAGCCAGGAGCGGTGTCCGCGGATCGCAGGCATCGGGACCCTTCTACGGGGGACGGGGGTTCGCCTCTGTCTGACGCGCACCGAAAACGCGCGGTTCCGCAGCGGTGGGCGGACCCCGGATCAGACCCCTTCCTCCAGGGTGCGGACGGCCCTGAAGAGCACCGCCCCGAACTCCTCGGCCGCCTCCGCGCGGGCCTGGGCGGCCCTGCTGTCCCGCTCCTCCTCGACGCAGTCGAAGTCGGTGGGGACCTCGACGCAGGTGTCGACCAGGTCCGGTGTCGAGACCGACGGGGCCGCGTCCAGGTCCCGGGACCTCAGGACGAAGCGGACATCGCCCACCCGGCCCCAGGCGACACGCGCGGACATGTCCATCCCGTTGTGGGCCAGGTCCATCGCGACCATGCCGCCTCCGTCGGGCAGGTAGGGGGAGTCCTCCTCGGTCAGGCCGCCCCGCAGTTCGAGCCCGTCCATGACGACCGTCATCGCCGAGCACCGGTCCGCCAGGTCGTCCCACCACCCCGGGACGGTGGCGTCCTCGCGCAGACCGCCCGACACCAGCACGTAGCTGTACCGCACGGGCGGGGTGGTGGAGACGGCGACCTGGGCGGCGCCCTCGGTGACCCCCTGCGGCAGCGCCGCAGCCCCCTCGTCGAACGCCCTGGCGCACTCGGCGGGCTCGACACCGTCCACCGTCGGGTGGGACACCCCCGTCCCGTCGCGGCCGTCGAGTTCGTCGATCCCGGCGGTCTCGACGGTGAATCCGTCCGGGTACGCGCCGGGGTCGAGCAGGAGGGCCTCCAGGCGCTCACTGGGGCTCGGGGCCGGCCCCGGCGCGCAGCCCACGGCCAGGACGAGGGCGGTCAGCGTCGGTAGGGCGGGGGACACACGGTGACGCGAAGGCATGGGGGTCTCTCTGCGGGAGGTGACGAAGGGGTGTTCGTTACGTTCCGACGCCGGTCAGACACGAGAGGTTCCGGTTTCTGGCGAGATCGGCGGCGGGGTCGCGGTATCGGTCGGTCACCACCTCCGGAGCCGTGTGCGGCACGGCCCGCGCGGAGCCGCCCGGGGGCGCCCGCCGGGGATATCCGTCGGGACGCCCGTCGGGGGTATGCCCGCCCGGGGCGTCATTCTCCCAAGGTGATGGCCTGTGCCTCCACATCGAGCGGTTCGGGTCCGCCGTCGACCCGGCGCAGCACGTACCCGCAGGAGAGCAGGGGCTCCACGATCGACGTCCTCGTCGGCTGCCGCACCCGGCAGTTCTCGGCCAGCACGCCCAGCCGCAGCGGCCCCTTCTCCTGGAGCCCGCTCAGGGCACGCCACGTGGCGGGGGAGGTGCGCCCGCCCGCGGCGCGCGCGGTGTAGCGCCCCAGACGGTTGCTGATGTTGATCAGGGCACCAGCAGCCGGGCGACCCCGTCCTCGTTCTCGCTCACGCCACGAGGGTAGTGGGCCCGGGGCGGGCCGTGCCCCGACGCCGGGTGGACACGCCGGGTTCCGGACGCTCGGGCACCCGGGGGGAAAATCCGTTGCCGACCGGTCGCGGCCGTCCTACCGTCGGCCGGGGTCGGCCCCGACGCCGACCGCCGACGACACAGTGAAGGAGGCGCCGTGATCCCCGGACACTGGCGACCGCACCACCGCGACGAGGACGGTGAACTGCTCGGTTACCTCGTCCCCGACGGACCCGGGCGGTACGTGCCGGTCACCCCCTTCGGCCACCCGCTGGAGGAGCCCGGTGACGAGCACGACGCCCGCGCGGCCCTGGACTCCCGCGGGCTGGCCTACCTGGCCGACCCGTGGTTGCTGTCGGTGCCCGACCGGGACGAACCGATCAGCGTACGCATCGTGGAGGTGTCGCCGGAGCGCATGCGGGTGGCCAACGCCGACTTCGGCTACGAGCGGGTCGACCTCGGGCACGTCTTCGTCCTGGACGTGCCCGAGACCGGCCGACTCCGGCGGGCCTGAGGCCCCACGCCTCAGAGCACGTCCGGGGACACGTCCAGCACCGTGCGGTCGCGCGAGGAGACCAGGTCCAACCACGGTCCGGTGCGGGGCAGCTCGTGTCGGAAGAAGAACGCGCCCGCCGCGCGCTTGCCCTCGTAGAACGCGCCCTCGCGGCCGTGCGCCGCGACGAGCTGCTCCAACCACAGCCACGCGACCACCACGTGCCCCACCGCCTCCATGTAGGGGGTCGCGTTGGCCAGGGCCACCGCGGGATCGCCGTCCGCCCAGGCGTCGGCGGTGGACTCCGCGACCCG
The DNA here is from genome assembly GCF_003386285.1 of Nocardiopsis sp. FIRDI 009. Taxonomy (GTDB): domain Bacteria; phylum Actinomycetota; class Actinomycetes; order Streptosporangiales; family Streptosporangiaceae; genus Nocardiopsis. Next base: position 62,499 of record NZ_QPNC01000032.1, on the reverse strand, counting down.
GTCCAGGGCCGAGGCCAGCCGGTCCGCGAACTCGGCCTCGGCGCCGCCGAGGGCGCGCGCCCGTCCGACGGTCTCCCGGGCGGTCTCCAGGAGCACCCCCAGTCGGGCCCCGCCGTCCAGGACGGCCTTGCGGCCGAGCAGGTCCAGGGCCTGGATGCCGTGCGTGCCCTCGTGGATCGCGTTGAGCCGGTTGTCCCGGTAGTGCTGCTCGACGTCGTACTCGCGCGTGTACCCGTACCCGCCGTGCACCTGGATGGCCAGGCTGTTGGCCTCCAGACACCACTGGGACGGCCAGCTCTTGACGATCGGCGTGAGCACGTCCAGGAGCAGCAGCGCGCGTTCGCGTGCCGCCTCGTCGGCGGCGCTGGCGGTCTCGTCGACCAGCCGGGCGCAGTACAGGACCAGGGCGAGGGCGCCCTCCACGTAACTCTTCTGGGCCAGCAGCATCCGGCGTACGTCGGTGTGCTCGACGATGGGCACCTGCGGCCGGGCGGGGTCCTTCTCGCCGAGCGGGCGGCCCTGGAGGCGCTCGCGCGCGTAGGCCAGGGACTTGAGGTAACCGGTGTAGCCCACGGCCGCGGCCCCCGCGCCCACGCCGATCCGGGCGCCGTTCATCATGTGGAACATGTACCTGAGGCCCTGGTGCGGCTCGCCGACCAGGTAGCCGACGGCCCCCGGGGCGCCGCCGGGGGTGTGCGCGCCCTCGCCGAAGTTGAGCAGGGCGTTGACCGTGCCCCGGTAGCCCATCTTGTGGTTGAGCCCGGCGGGGACGACGTCGTTGCGCTCCCCGATCGACCCGTCCCGCGCCACCAGGTACTTGGGCACGACGAACAGCGAGATGCCCCTGACCCCGGGCGGCCCTCCGGGGATCTTGGCCAGCACCAGGTGGACGATGTTCTCCGTCAGTTCGTGGTCGCCCCCCGAGATCCACATCTTGTTGCCGAAGATCCGGTGGGTGCCGTCCCCGGCGTCCTCCGCGCGGGTGGTGATGTCGGCCAGGGAGCTGCCCGCGTGGGGTTCGGACAGGCACATGGTTCCGGTGAACCGGCCCTCGAGCATGGGCCGGACCCAGGTGTCGACCTGCTCGGGCGTGCCGTGGGCCAGGAGCAGGCGGGCGTTGCCCGCGGTCAGGAAGGGGTAGGCGGAGGTGGCCAGGTTGGCGGCCTGGAAGTAGGTGTTGCACGCGCTGGCGACGACGTGGGGGATCTGCGCGCCGCCGACGGAGGCGTCCATGGACATCGACATCAGGCCGGTCCCGGCGTAGACCTCCAGGGCCTTGCGGACCTCGGGGATGACGTGGACGCGCTCGCCGTCGAAGCGCGGTTCGGCGGCGTCACTGGCCTTGTTGTGCGGGGCGAAGTGGTCGGTGGCCACGCGCTCGGCGAGGTCGAGCGCGGCGTCGAGGGTCTCGCGCGAGTGCTCGGCGTAGCGGGGGCGCTCGGTGAGGGACTCCGCGTCCAGCCACTCGTAGAGCAGGAACCGCACGTCTTTCGCGGACAACAGGGTGGATGCCACGGGCCGTCTCCTCAACATCGTCAACCGACTGGTCGGTATGCTATCCGCTCCGTCGGGTGGGCACGTGACCGGGGCCACCCCGGCCGGCGCCGGGTTCGGGAACGGCCTAGGCTGAGGGGATCCGACCAGTGTGAAGGAGCACCCGCCCGATGACCGACGGCCCCGACCACTCCCGCACCGTCCTGCTGCTCAACGGCCCCAACCTCAGTCTGCTGGGCACCCGCGACCCCGGGCAGTACGGCACCACCACGCTCGCCGAGGTCGAGCGGCGCGTGGTCGAGCTGGGCAGGGAACTGGGGGTGGAGGTGGTGTGCGCGCAGAGCAACAGCGAGGGCGAGATGGTCGACCGCGTCCACGCCGCCCGCCACTGGGCGGGGGTGGTCCTCAACCCCGGGGCCTACGCGCACTACAGCATCGCGCTGCGCGACGCGATCGACGCCATCGAGGCGCCGGTGGTGGAGGTGCACATCTCCAACGTCTACGCCCGCGAGGAGTTCCGGCACACCTCCGTCACCGCCCCCGTCGCGGCGGGCTACGTCGCCGGGTGCGGGGTGTTCGGCTACGAGCTGGGACTGCGGGCGGTCCTGCGGCGCGACGCCGAACGCCGCTCCCGGTAGGGACACGCCGACCCCGGACACGCGTGGCGCCCGGGCGGTGGCCGCCTCCGGCGCGCTAGCGTGGTCCCACCGTCGCGTCGAAGGAGGGACATGGTCTTCCAGTATTCGAGCGTGGTGCCCGCGCCGAGGGACGAGGTCTTCGACTGGCACACCCGGCCCGGCGCCTTCACCCGGCTCGCCCCGCCCTGGCAGCCCGTCCGACCCCTCTCCGAGGCCGCCTCGCTGCGCGACGGCACCACCGTGATCGGCCTCCCCGGCGGGCTGCGCTGGACCGCCGCCCACCTTCCCGAACGCTACGACCCGCCGCGCCGGTTCGCCGACCGGTTGGTCTCCCGGCCCCTGGCCCCGCTGCTGAGCTGGACCCACGTCCACGACTTCACCGCCGAGGGCGACGACGCCACCCTGGTGACCGACCGCGTCGCCACCACCCTGCCGGACACGCTGCTGCGGCCGGTGTTCGTCTACCGGCACACCCAGCTCGCCGACGACCTCGCCGCCCGGGCGCGCGCCCGCGCCTGGCACGACGCCCCGGTCACGGTGGCGGTCACCGGGTCGGGCGGGCTCGTGGGACGCGGCCTGTGCGCCCTGCTCACCACCGGCGGACACCGCGTGATCCGGCTGGTCCGCCGTGCGCCGGAGGCCCCGGACGAACGCCGATGGGATCCGCGGACCCCCGCCGCCGACCTGCTCGACGGGGTGGACGCGGTCGTGCACCTGGCGGGCGAGCCCCTGTTCGGACGGTTCACCGAGGCCCACCGCGCCGCCCTGCGCGACAGCCGGGTGGGTCCCACCCGCGCCCTGGCCGAGGTCGCCGCGGAGGCCGCCGACGGCCCCCGGGTGTTCGTCACCGCCTCGGCGATCGGCTACTACGGGCCCGCCCGGGGCGACGAGGTCCTCACCGAGGACAGCCCGCGCGGCGACGGCTTCCTCGCCGACCTGGTCGCCGACTGGGAGGCGGCCGCGCGTCCGGCGGCCGAGGCGGGCCTGCGCTGCGTCCAGGTGCGCACCGGCATCGTGCAGACCCCGGCCGGCGGCGTCCTGGGGTTGCAGTACCCCCTGTTCGCCGCCGGGCTGGGCGGCCGGATCGGCGACGGCCGCCAGTGGCTCTCCTGGATCGGGGCGGACGACCTCGCCGACGTCTACGTCCGCGCCGTCCTGGACGGGGAGCTGAACGGACCGGTCAACGCGGTGGCCCCGAACCCGGTTCGCGGCGCCGAGCACGCCCGGGTCCTGGCCGCGACCCTGCGCCGGCCCGCCCTGCTGCCCGTCCCCGCGTTCGGCCCGGCGCTGCTCCTGGGGCGCGAGGGGGCCGAGGAGGTGGCCCTGGCCGACCAGCGCGTGGTCCCCGAACGCCTCCGCTCCCTCGGGCACACGTTCCGCTACCCCCGCCTGGAGGGGGCGCTGGCCCACCTGTTCGGCCGCCACCGGCCCGTCTGAGCCCGGCCACGGTCAGCGCGGCCCGGGGCGCGGCCGCGCCCGCGGTGCGGATCGGACAGCGGGGTGACCGCCCCGGGCTAGGGCGCCGCCGTTCCCGAGTCCGCCTCGAACCGCACCACCACCGACTTCGACGTGGGTGTGTTGCTCACCTCGGCGGTGGAGTCCAACGGCACCAGCACGTTGGTCTCCGGATAGTAGGCCGCCGCGCACCCGCGCGCCGTCGGGTAGTGCACCACCCGGAAGTGCGGGGCGCGCCGCTCCCTGCCGTCGTGCCACTCGCCGACGATGTCGGTGTAGGCGCCGTCGGCCAACCCCAGCTCACGGGCGTCGTCGGGGTTGACCAGCACCACCCGGCGGCCGTCGTGGATGCCCCGGTACCGGTCGTCCAGGCCGTAGATCGTGGTGTTGTACTGGTCGTGCGAGCGCAGCGTCTGCAACAGCAGCCGCCCCTGCGGGACCTTGGGCGCATACCGGCCGTTGACGGTGAAGTTGGCCAGCCCCGTCTCCGTGGGGAACCTCCGGTCGTCGCGCGGGGCGTGCGGCAGGGTGAACCCGCCCGGGCGCCGCGCCCGCGCGTTGAAGTCCTCGAACCCCGGCACGACCGCCGCCACGTGGTCACGGATCCGGTCGTAGTCGGCCAGCTCCGACCACGCCACCGGACTCTCGCCGAGCACCCTCGACGCCAGGTCGCGGATGATGTCGACCTCCGAGCGCATCCCCTCCGACAACGGCGGCAGCACCCCGTGCGAGGCGTGCACCATCCCCATGGAGTCCTCGACCGTCACCCACCGGGGACGGCCGTCGCGAAGGTCACGGTCGCTGCGCGCCAGCGCGGGCAGGATCAGCGCACGCGTCCCGGTGACCACGTGCGAGCGGTTGAGCTTGGTGGACACGTGCACGGTGAGCCCCACCCGGCGCATCGCTTCCTCGGTGACCAGGGTGTCGGGGGTGGCCGCCACGAAGTTGCCGCCCATCGCGAGGAACACCCGCACCCGCCCCTCGGCCATCGCGCGGATGGAGTCGACGGTATCCCACCCGTGTTCGCGCGGCGGCTCGAACCCGAACTCCGCGCCCAGGGCGTCCAGGAACGCGTCCGTGGGACGCTCGAAGATCCCCATCGTGCGGTCGCCCTGCACGTTGGAGTGCCCCCGCACCGGGCACACCCCCGCGCCGGGCCGTCCGACGTTGCCGCGCAGCAGCAGGAAGTTGACCACCTCGCGGATGGTGGGCACCGAGTGCCTGTGCTGGGTCAGGCCCATCGCCCAGCACACCACGATCCGCTCGGACTCGGTCACCATCCGCGCGATGCGCTCGACCAGCCCCCGGTCCAGCCCCGTGGCCCGCTCCACCCGCGGCCAGAACTCCTCCTCGGGCTCGGCCAGCAGCGCGCGGGAGAACTCCTCGAACCCGTGCGTGTGCTCTGCCACGAACGCCCGGTCGAGCACCGGCTCCCCCCGCCGGTCGGCCTCCAGCAGGAGCCGGTTCACCGCCGAGAACAGCGCCAGGTCGCCGCCCAGGCGGATCTGCGCGAACAGGTCGGTGAGCTCGGTGCCGCGCCCGATCAGGCCCCGCGCCGTCTGCGGGTTGCGGAAGTCGCGCAGCCCCGCCTCCGGCAGCGGGTTGACCGTGATGATCCGCGCCCCCGACCGTTTGGCGCGCTCCAGCGCGCTGAGCATGCGGGGGTGGTTGGTGCCCGGGTTCTGACCGGCGACGATGATCAGGTCGGCCTGGTGCACGTCCGCCAGAGACACGCTCCCCTTGCCGACGCCCAGGGTCTCGGTCAGCGCCGACCCGGAGGACTCGTGGCACATGTTGGAGCAGTCGGGCAGGTTGTTGGTGCCCAGGACCCGCGCGAACAGCTGGTAGCAGAACGCCGCCTCGTTGCTGGTGCGGCCGGAGGTGTAGAAGACGGCCTCGTCGGGTGAGTCCAGACCGCGCAGCTCCTCGGCCACCAGGTCCAGGGCCCGGTCCCACGTGACCGGCTCGTAGTGGGTGGAGCCCTCGGCCAGGTACAGGGGTTCGGTGAGACGGCCCTGCTGGCCCAGCCAGTAACCGGAGCGCCCGGCCAGTTCGGCGACCGGGTGCTCGGCGAAGAAGTCGGCGGTCAGCGCTCTGGTCGTGGCCTCCTCGGCGACGGCCTTGGCGCCGTTCTCGCAGAACTCCGCCCGGTGCCGCCGCTCGGGTTCGGGCCAGGCGCACCCGGGGCAGTCGAAGCCGCGCTTCTGGTTCACGGCGAGCATGGCGGGCACCCCGCGCCGGATCCCGGCGTGCTCTCCCACCTGGCGGACGCTGTTGAGGACGGCGGGCAGACCGACCGCGCTCTTCTTGGGCGGACCCACCCGGGGGGAGTCCTGGGCGGGGTCGGGCTGTGCGGAGTGCTGGTGTGTCACACTCCGCATTGTTCCACCGGGCGCCCCCGCGTGGAACCGGGCGGGGCCACGGGCGCGTCGAACCGCGGCGGAGCCCTCGGGGGCGGCCGAACCCGGTCCGAGGCGCGGCGGAGGGGCCGGGGAGACTAGTTCACCGCGACGGGGGTCCCGTCGGTGAGCTTGACCAGCTCCGCGAAGTCGGTGGGAAAGACGGTGTGCGGCGTCCCACCGGCCGCCCACAGGCGCGGGTAGTCCTCCAGGGCGGTGTCGACCACGGTCTCGACCGGGGCCGGGTGGCCCACGGGGGCGACCCCGCCGATCGCCTGACCGGTGGCGGCGCGCACCTCCTCGGCGGTGGCGCGGCGGACGCGCTCCCGCCCGAGGCGCTCGGCCAGCAGCGCGGGGTCGACCCGGTGCCGTCCGCTGGTCATGACCAGCAGCGGATGCTCGTCGGCCATGAACACCAGGCTGTTGGCGATCGCGCCCACCTCGCAGCCCAGGGCGTCGGCGGCCTCCGCCGCGGTGCGCGCCGAGGCCGGGAGTTCGCGCACCACGCCCCGTGCTCCGGCGTGTTCCAGTGCCTCGGCCACCTGCCGGCTGCGCTCCGGGAGCCCCTCGCCCATCGTGTCCCGTCCCCTCCGCTCACGCTTTCCGCGCGGCCGAACCGACCGCGGACCCTCGTTCTACCACGCGGCCGGGGCCGCCACCCCAGGGGCACCGGTCCGGGCCGCGGTCCGCCCGGACCCCGGGCTCCGCCCCGTCCGACGGGGCGGGTCAGTCCATGGCGGCGCGGCCGTGGCGCCAGTAACCGATGAAGGAGATGTCGGGCTTGGGCACGTTCCGCTCGCGGACCAGGTGTCGGCGCAACCCGGTGGCCAGCTTGTTCTCCCCGGCCACGAAGCAGTAGGGGCGCCCCTCGGGCAGGTCGGCGGCCCTGACGGTCTCCAGTGCCAGGGCGCCGGGGACGGCGTGCGGGTCCGTGCGCGGCAGCCAGTGCATGGACACGCCCGGAGGGACGGCCAGGTCGCGGACGTCGTCCTCGGCGGGGACCTCCAGGTAGGCCCGGGCGCGCAGGTCCTCGGGGGCCTGCTCCAGAATCGACACCAGTGCGGGCACGGCGCTCTCGTCCCCGACGAGCAGCTGCCAGTCGGCGCCCTCGGAGGGCTGGTAGTAGGCGCCCTCGGCCAGGATGCCCATCTCGTCGCCGGGGCGGGCGGCACCGGCCCAGGCGGAGGCGGGACCGGCGTCGCCGTGGTCGACGAACTCCATGTCGAGTTCGCACCGTTCGGCGTCGTACCGGCGCACCGTGTAGTTGCGCACGTGCGGGCGTCTGCTCCTGGACATCGCGTAGAGCTGGACGACCCACTTGCGGTCGGCGCTCGCGGGCATGTGCAGCCGGTCCTGGCCCTCCCTCGGCAGGAAGATCCGGACGAACTGGTCCCGGCCGAGGTGGGGGAAGTCGGCCAGGTCCTCACCGCCCAGGGTCACGGTGATGAAGTGCTTGCTGGTCCGCTCCGTGCGCACGACACGGGTCCGGAGCATCGCGCGGTGGCTGGGCTGTTCGACGCGCACGGGGCCTCTCTCCTCGACGGGGGACGCGGCCGGCGTCGGCCGCATGTTATTAGGTTAGCCTAACCAACTCCTGTCGTCGATGCGAGGTGCCGCGGTCTACCCCTCGCCGGCTGGACTCCCATCCCGGCCGACCGCCAGCGGCACATGGGTCTCGGCCCAGTCGAGCAGGGGCAGGAGCAGGTCGGTGACCTCGCGTCCCGCGTCGGTGAGGCGGTACTCCACGTGCGGAGGCACGACCGGCCGCGCCCGGCGTAGCACGATCCCGTCGCCCTCCAGCGTGCGCAGGGTCTGGGCGAGCATCTTCTCGCTGATGCCGCCGATGCCGCGCAGCAGTTCGCTCCAGCGCCGGGGGCCGCCGTGCAGGGAGACCAGGACGAGGACCCCCCACTTGCTGGTGATGTCGCCCAGGAGGCGGCGCGAGGGGCAGTCGGCGGACAGAGCCCGCCCCCGCTCGGCCGTCACGGGTGTGCTCTGCGTGTCGTCGTTCATGTCTCTAACTTACCAAAAGGTGGGTACCCAACATTTGGAATGTGGCGTCGACGTGCCCGGTTGGCACAAGACAGCGACCGGGAGCGACCCGGTCCGTCCACGGAAGGAACACACCATGAGCGTCGTCGTCACCGGTGCCACCGGACACCTGGGTCGTCTCGTCGTCGAGGAACTCCTCGAACTCGGACACCCCGCGGAGGAGATCACCGCCGCCGGGCGCAGGACCGACCGGCTCGGCCCCCTCGCCGATCGAGGCGTGGCCACCACCCGCGTCGACTTCGACGACCCCGCCTCGCTCAAGGCCGCCTTCGCGGGCGCCGACGCCGTCCTGCTGGTCTCCGGCAGCGAACTCGGCAGGCGGGTGGAGCAGCACCGCAACGCGATCGAGGCCGCCCGGGAGGCCGGGGTCGGACACCTCGTCTACACCAGCGCGCCCCGGGCCACCACCACGAGCCTCGTCCTGGCCCCCGAGCACAAGGCGACCGAGGAGATCCTCGCCGCGTCGGGCCTGGAGCACACGATCCTGCGCAACGGCTGGTACCACGAGAACTACGAGCAGCAGCTGCACCAGGCGCGGGAGACCGGCGCCGTCGTGGCCAGCATCGGGGAGGGCCGCGTCGCCAGCGCCGCGCGCCGGGACTACGCCGCCGCGGCCGCCGCCGTCCTGCGTGCCCCGGCCCGGCACGCGGGCGCGGTGTACGAGCTGTCCGGCGACACCGCCTGGACCCTCGACGACCTGGCCGCCGCGGTCGGCGAGGCCCTGGGCCGCGAGGTGGTCGCCCGGAACCTCACCCCCGAGGACCACCTGGCGGCGCTGCTGGCGTCGGGCCTGGACGAGGACACGGCCCGCTTCGTCGTCGCCCTGGACGGCAACATCCGTGACGGGGAACTGGCCGACACCAGCGGTGAGCTCGCCCAGCTGATCGGTCGTCCGACCACCCCGCTGGTCGAGGCCCTGCGTGCCCTGGTCTGATCCGGTTCCGGCCCCTCCCGCCCCAGGGGGAGGGGCCTCCGGTTCGGTCGCCGCCGCCGGACCGGCCCCGCCGGCGGACCCCGGCGCCCTCCGTGCGGACACGCCGTGTTCTCTCCGGTCGAACGCCGTTCGTGTCCGTCTCGCTCGGGGAGGGCGGATCAGCCGTAAGGTCGCCTGTCTCGGTGACCATAATTGACTGTCTTGTCCATTCCTTCCCGAGTCGCATTTCACGATATCGACGGCAAATCGGGCACTTTTCTTGTCGGTGTCCCCGGTGTTCCGTGAGGTGGATCCGTGCTGAACCCGCAGTTCATCGCGGGAACAGACAGGGCCTCCCACGGCGGGAGCGCACCCGGTTCCGAATGGGTCCCGGATCAGTTTCCCAGGATTGGGACAGGCGGGCGGAGGATGTCGGTCGACGGTTCGCAGTGAATAACCACGAATCGGTTGTGCGTCGAGAGTTCGCCCTCTTAGTGTCTCCAGCGGTTCACGGAGCGCGTCTGACCAGTCACGACGGCGGGTCGGCGCGGGTGAGCCGATCACGGGCAACTCCCGGGGACTTCCCGACCGCGCGCCTCCGGCGGACCGCGCGGGACGGGCCCGCGGCCAACGACGAGGAGAAACACGGCGGATGTCGATCGACTCAGCTCCTGAGGTGCGTACCGACGAGCAGCAGAGCCTGGCCACCGCGGCGGCGCGGAACCTGGCCACCACCACCAAGTCCGCACCCCAGATGCAGGGGATCAGCTCCCGCTGGGTGCAGAAGTCGCTCCCGTGGGTGCAGACCGACGGCGGCACGTACCGCGTCAACCGGCGGCTCACCTACACCGTCGGCGACGGCCGGATCGAGTTCCACCAGACCGGCTCCGAGGTCCGGGTCATTCCGCAGGAGCTCGCCGAGCTGTCCCTCCTGCGCGGCTACGACGACGAGGAGGTCCTGAGCGCCCTGGCGGACCGGTTCGTCCAGCGCGAGTTCGAGCCCGGCGAGGTGCTCGCCCAGGAGGGCACCCCGGCTACCCACCTGTACCTGCTGGCCCACGGCAGGGTGCACAAGACCGCCCAGGGCCCCTACGGCGAGACCACGCGCCTGGGCGTCCTGGCCGACGGTGACAAGTTCGGCGAGCGGTACCTGCTCGACACCGAGCCGAACTGGGAGTTCACGGTCAAGGCCGCGACCGCCGGCACGCTGCTGGAGCTGCCGCGCGAGCAGTTCATCGCCCTGGTGGACGACTCGCCCAGCCTCCAGGCCCAGATCCACCGGGTTCAGAGCCTGCCCAAGCACCAGCAGAACAAGTACGGCGAGGCCGAGATCGCCCTGGCCTCCGGCCACAGCGGCGAGCCGGACCTGCCCGCGACCTTCGCCGACTACGAGCTCAGGCCCCGCGAGTACGAGCTGAGCGTGGCACAGACCGTCCTGCGGGTGCACAGCCGGGTCGCCGACCTCTACAACAAGCCGATGAACCAGACGGAGCAGCAGCTGCGGCTGACCATCCAGGCCCTGCGCGAGCGCCAGGAGCACGAACTCATCAACAACCGCGAGTTCGGCCTGCTGCACAACGCCGACTTCAAACAGCGGATCCAGACCCAGGACGGGCCGCCCACCCCGGACGACCTCGACGACCTCATCACCATGCGGCGCAACACGCAGTTCCTGTTCGCCCACCCCAAGGCCATCGCCGCCTTCGGCAAGGAGTGCAACAAGCGCGGCCTGCCCATCGACACCGTCGACCTCAACGGCCACCACGTGCCCGCCTGGCGCGGTGTCCCGCTCCTGCCCTGCGGCAAGATCCCGATCTCCGCGCACCAGACCTCCTCCATCATCGCCGTCCGTACCGGCGAGGACAACGAGGGCGTCATCGGCCTGCACCACACCGGCCTGCCCGACGAGGTCGAGCCCGGCCTCAACGCCCGGTTCATGGGCATCTCCGAGAAGGGCATCATCTCCTACCTGGTCAGCACCTACTTCTCCGCCGCGGTCCTGGTCCCGGACGCCCTCGGTGTCCTGGAGAACGTCGAGGTCCGGCCGCGTGACTGACCGCTCACCGCTGACAGGGAAGGAGGGCTGAGACGGTGTCACTGCTGTCCCGGATGTCCGCCTCCACCGCCACCCACCCGGCGGTCGACCTGGTGGACCTCCTGCTCCGTGACCCGAAACGGCCCGGTAGACGGGACCTGCTGGGTCCGCCGACCACCCCGGCCGGGGAGGGGGCCGCCGCGACCCGGCTGCCCGCCGGACCCACGGGGCTCGGCAGCGCGGCGGCCACGGCCCTGCTCCCCGAGCGCGTCGTCCCGGCGCCCGGCTCCGTCCCCGCGGGGGTTCCGGCGCCGTGCGGGGGCGGCGCCCGGCGCGGGGCGGTGCGGATCCCGAGCGCCCCGCCCGGACCGAGACTGCCGGGCGGCTCCGGCGACCGGGTCGAGGATCTCGCTGAGGGCAGGGCCGCGCCCCACGTCGAACCGCGTCCCCGGAAGGGCCGTCAGGACCTGGTGCTGTACTGCCCTCCGGCGGTACGGGACGACCCCGCGCTGGGCAGGGAGGTCGACCGCCGCCTGGTCGAGTGGGCCGAGGAGGTGGGGATCTACCCCGGCCAGCTCGACAAGGTCAGGAAGGCCGAGTTCGGGCGCCTGATGATGCTCGCCCATCCCGAGACCGACGACCCCGAGCGCCTGCTCGCGGCGGCCAAGTGCGGGCTGTCGGAGTGGGCGGTGGACGACCACTACGTCGACGGCGAGGTGGAGGACGCGCGCCCGGAGCTGCTCGGTCAGCGGCTGGCGATCGCCCACTCGGTCATCGACCAGGCCAACCTGCCGCTGAGGTACGCGCCCCAGCTGGAACGGGTGGTGCGCGACGACCCGGTGTGCGTCGCGCTGCGCTCGGCGATCAACAATCTGTCCACCATGGCGACGGCGTCGCAGGTGCGCCGTCTGCGCCACGAACTGGGCATCATGTTCGTCGCCTACAACCAGGAGGCGGTCTGGCAGGCCCAGGGCCAGCGCCCGCCGGTGTGGGAGTTCCTCATGCACCGGCACGAGAACAGCTTCGTCCCGTGCATGGTCCTCATCGACGCGATCGCGGGTTACGAACTGCCCTACGGAGAGTTCGCCGACCCGCGGGTCCGGCGGGTGTTCACCCTCGCGGGCAGCGCCACCGTGATCGTCAACGACCTGTACTCCATGGCCAAGGAGGACCCCGGTGACTTCAGCCTGCCCCGGCTGATCGCCGCCGAGGACGACTGCTCGCTGACCGAGGCCGTCGAGCGGACCGTGGAGATCCACGACGAACTCATGCACACCTTCGAGGCCGAGTCCTCCGCCCTGGCCGCCACCGGGTCACCGGAGCTGCGCCGGTTCCTGGCGGGCACCTGGGCCTGGCTCGGCGGCAGCCGCGAGTGGCACTCGTCGAGCGGCCGCTACCACCAGGCCGCCGCCGACTGAACGTCCGAGGGGTGTGCGCCCCTCGACCCGGTCCGGCATCCCGCCGGACCGCCCCTTCACGACAAGGAGTTCCCCCTCTATGACGTCGACCATGCCCTCCTCCGACCAGGTCCTGCGCACTGACTACCAGAAGTCCGTCGCCGCGTACTGGAACGCCGAGAAGGACCCCGTCAACATCCGTCTCGGCGAGGTCGACGGTCTCTTCCACCACCACTACGGGATCGGCGACTACGACCCGTCCGTGCTGGAGGGGCCGGAGGAGACCCGCGACGCGCGCATCATCGAGGAGATGCACCGTCTGGAGACCGCCCAGGCCGACGTGCTCCTGGACCACCTCGGGAACGTCGGCCCCGACGACAGCGTCATGGACACCGGATCCGGCCGGGGCGGCACGAGCTTCATGGCCCACCGGCGCTTCGGCTGCCACGTGGACGGCGTGAGCATCTCCCGGAAGCAGGTGGACTTCGCCAACGCCCAGGCCGAGGAGCGCGGCGTCGCCGACAAGGTGGCCTTCCACTTCCGGAATATGCTGGACACCGGTTTCGAGACGGGTTCGCTGCGGGCCAGCTGGAACAATGAGTCCACGATGTACGTGGACCTGTTCGAGCTGTTCCGCGAGCAGGCCCGACTGCTGGAGTACGGCGGCCGCTACGTCACCATCACCGGTTGCTACAACGACGTCACCGGCGGCCGCTCCAAGGCGGTGAGCCGCATCGATGAGCACTACACCTGCAACATCCACCCGCGCAGCGAGTACTTCCGGGCGATGGCGGCCAACAGCCTCGTGCCGATCAACGTCGTGGACCTGACCGACCAGACCATTCCGTACTGGGAGCTGCGGGCGAAGTCGTCGGTGGCGACCGGGGTCGAGGACCCGTTCCTGACCGCCTACAAGGAGGGCAGCTTCCACTACCTGCTCATCGCGGCCGACCGGGTGTGATCCGGAGTCGGCGCGGGCGCCCCGGCCACCGCCGGGGGCGCCCGCGCCGACCGCCCCGGGGGCCCGTCCGGGGCCACACCCGTCCCGCGCCCGTACCCGCCCACGGCCGACCACGAAGGACACTGATGACGACCACTCCCGCGACCGGGCGCACCGGCCCGTCCACCCCTGACGGCGGTCCCGACCAGCCGATCATGCTCGAACTGGTCGACGAGGCCGGGATCACGATCGGCACCGCCGAGAAACTGTCCGCGCACCGGGCGCCGGGGCGGCTGCACCGGGCCTTCTCGGTCTTCCTCCTCGACGACCGGGGACGGATGCTGCTCCAGCGCCGTGCTCTGGGCAAGTACCACTCGCCCGGCGTGTGGTCGAACACCTGCTGCGGCCATCCCTACCCGGGCGAGCCGCCGTTCGCGGCGGCGGCTCGGCGGGTCGGGGAGGAGCTGGGAGTGGCCCCCGCCCTGATGAGCGAGGCCGGAACGGTGCGCTACCGCCATCGGGACCCGGACTCGGAGCTGGTCGAGCAGGAGTACAACCACCTGTTCGTGGGGATGGTCAGCGACGCCCCCCGGCCCGACCCCGCCGAGATCGCCGAGACCGTGTTCGCCGACCCCGCCGAACTGGAGCGGATGACGGGCGAGCGGCCCTTCTCGGTGTGGTTCCCGACCGTGCTCGACGCCGTGCGCCCCGCCCTGCGCGGGCTCGCCGGCGGAACCGGCTGGTAACGGCGGGGGCGTGATGCGGGAGATCGAGACCAAGTACCGGGTGGCGGACCCCGACGCGCTCCTGGCCGCGCTCCGGGAGGCCGGGGTCACCCTGGGGGACCCGGTGCTCCAGGACGACCAGGTCTACGCCCCGGTGGGATGGGAGCCGGGGATGTCCAGGGTCGGGCGCACGTTCTGCCGTCTGCGCACCCAGGACGGACTGCACGTCTTCACCGCCAAGACGCCCGCGGCCAACCCGATGGAGCACACCGAGCACGAGACGGCCGTCGCCGACCGGGGGCAGATGCACGCGGCCGTCGTGCGGATGGGGTACGTGCCCAGTCTGCGGATCGTCAAGGAGCGTAGGGTCGGCGCGCTGCGCGACACGCTGGTCTGCGTCGACCGGGTGGAGGGTCTGGGCACCTTCCTGGAACTGGAGGTGGTCGTGGACGACGACCGCGACGGTCCCGCCGTCCAGGCGGAGTCGGACCGGTGGGCGCGCGGGCTCGGCGTGGAGTTGGAGCACACGACCGACACCTACGACATCCTCGTCCGCGCCGCCGGGAGCACCTGAGCGCGGACGGTGCCGGTCGGGGAGCCCGGGGCGGAGTCTCCGGTCCGGTCTGGACCACCCCGGTCGGGCGGGGACCCGGCGACGCGGGGAGGTGGATCGGTGCGCCAATTTTGATAACGAATAGGTAACGTGGCTGGCCGTGTGGCGTCGCCGGGTGGCGGCGGGCGTCAGTGCCCGACGGTGGGCGGGAAGTCCCGCGCCGTCGGGTTTTCCGCGTTCCGGGCCACTCTCGTGTAAACACTGATGACACACCGTGGCGAACTGGTGTGACGCATGGGCTGAAAGTAAAGCTTCGCCGCTTTTGTGTTGCTTGCCACTCTTGCGGGTTTAGGATCCCGAAAGTGAAGTTCAGCTAAAGCGTCCCTGTAGGGGTGCTAAACCCCGGATACCCACGGGGCCCGACTTCACCAAGCCCGTTCGACGGACCGGAACCGACCGCCCACGAGGCGGCCGAAGGGTCCCGTGCGGCCCGACCACCGGGCGCGCGGAGTCGTTCCGCGTCCTCCCCGGCCGAAAGGTGCGCTCCATGACCAGCGCTGACGCCGTACCCCGACAGCAGAGCATCGGCGAGACCATCGAAGGCGCCGTCGACGCCGTGTTCGACCCGATAGCGACGCTGCTCAGCGACGTCGTGTTCGCCAAGGTCCCCGTCTTCGGGGCGGAGTTCCCCTGGATCGTCGCCTGGCTCATCGCCGCCGGCGTGGTCTTCACCGTCTACCTCGGCTTCCTCCAGTTCCGGGAGCCCCTCACCGCGGTCCGGATCGCCCGCCGCGGCCTCGGCGACGGCGCTCCCGGCGAGGTGACCCACTTCCAGGCGCTCACCGCCGCCGTCTCCGGCACCGTGGGCCTGGGCAACATCGCGGGCGTGGCCATCGCGGTCACCATCGGCGGCCCCGGCGCCACGTTCTGGATGGTCCTGGCGGGTCTGCTGATGATGGCGGTCAAGTTCGCCGAGTGCACTCTGGGCGTGAAGTACCGCGAGATCGGCCCGGACGGCCAGGTCAGCGGCGGTCCCATGAAGTACCTCGCCAAGGGGCTCGCCGAGCGGGGACTGGCTCCCCTCGGCAAGGTCCTGGCCGGGATGACCGCGGCGTTCGTCCTCATCTTCGCCGTCGCCGGCGGCAACATGTTCCAGGCCAACCAGACGCTCGAACAGCTGCGCACGGTCACCGGCGGCGCGAGCGGCCCGCTCGGCGGCGGGCTGGGATCGTTCGTCTTCGGTGTGGTCCTCGCGGTCCTGGTCGGCGCCGTGGTCATCGGCGGCATCGGCAGCATCACCAAGGTCACCAGCAGGCTCGTGCCGAGCATGGCGCTGGTCTACGTGGTGGGGTGCCTGGTCGTCATCGGCGCCAACCTCCCCCTGCTGCCCGGCGCGTTCGGCCAGATTATCGACGGCGCCTTCGCTCCGACCGGTGTCGCCGGCGGTGTCATCGGCGCGATGATCATCGGCTTCCAGCGGGCGGCCTTCTCCAACGAGGCCGGGATCGGCTCCTCCCCGATCGCCCTGTCCACGGTCAAGACGGACTACCCCGCCAGCGCGGGCCTGGTCGCCATGCTGGCCCCGTTCATCGACACCGTCCTCATCTGCACCATGACCGCGGTGACCATCGTCATCGCCTCCCCGCAGTCCTGGCTGGCCGCCCGCGAGGCCGCGGCCGACGGCGCGGAGCTGCCCGGCGGTGTGAGCCTGACCTCGGACGCCTTCGCCACCGTGATGCCGTGGTTCCCCTACGTCCTCACCGTCGCGGTCGTGCTGTTCGCGCTGAGCACCGTCGTCACCTGGTGCTACTACGGCCTCAAGGGCTGGACCCACCTGTTCGGCAACGGACGGCGCAGCCAGCGCGTCTACCTGGTCGTGTACTGCGCGTTCCTGGTGGTCGGCTCGGTCCTGACCCTGGGGTCGGTCCTGAGCATGGCCGACGCCCTGGTGTTCGCGGCCGCGCTGTTCAACATCATCGGCCTGTACCTGCTGGCGCCGGTCGTCAAGAGGGAGCTGGCGCGCTTCCTGGCCCACCTGCGCGGCCAGGACGAGTCCGACGAACGGGAGAAGGAGCTCGTCGGATAGCCCCGAGGCCCCCGTCCCCCTGGAAGACGCCCGTCCGGCCTGCCCCGGGCGGGCGTCCTCGCGTTCCAGGACGCGCCCCACCCGAATGACCGCCACTCGGAGTGGTTGCTTGGAGACCCAACGTCATCACTGGAAGGCTTCGGGGTACGTCGACCCACTGGAGGAACCGCGATGAACCTGCCCCTGGCGAACCTGCCCCTGGTGAACTCGTGCAGCGCGGACGCGTGCGCGTACAACACGGACCACAACTGCCACGCCCTGGCCATCACCGTGGGCGAGACCGAGCACGCCCAGTGCGACACCTACGTCAGCGTCCCCGCGCAGGGCGGCGACCCCGTCGCCACGGGACACGTCGGCGCCTGCAAGATGTCCGACTGCCAGCACAACGTCCGACTGGAGTGCCAGGCCCCGGGCATCGCCGTCGGATACGTGGAGAACCAGGTGGACTGCCTCACCTACACGCCCGCCTGAGCCGGGGAGGCGACCGCTCAGCTCCGCGCGGAACCGCGCGGCCCGCCGAGGGTGGAGGCACGGGGGACGAAGCCCAGCTCCAACTCCCGGAAGGTGCCCTCCGGCGCGCGGTCCGCCAGGATGTCCAGGAGCAGTCGCCCGCAGGCCGCACCGGCCTCCTCGCCCCTGGGGTCGACCGCCGTGACCGGAGGGTCCATCGTCCGCAGGGCCGAGGAGTCCACGCAGGAGGCCAGGAGGAAGTCCTCACCGACACGCAGTCCGCGCGAGGCCAGGCTCGGGGCGACGGCCGCCGCCACCCCGTCCGAGGCGCACACGAGGGCGTCCACGTCGGGGTCGGCGTCCAACAGCGTCGCGACTTCGCGTCGCAACGCCTCCGGCTCCGTGCCGAAGGCGACGGTCGCCACGGTGGCGTGGTAACGGTGCGCCCGGCACCAGGCGTGGTAGGCCGACTCGATCGAGCGGGCCCAGTCGGAGTCGGTGGCCGAGGCCAGCAGCGCGATCCTGCGTGCACCGTGGTCACGTAGGTGGTCGAGGAGTCGGCCGGCCTGTCTGCCGTGGTCGGACCAGACCACGCCGGTCGGCCGTGCCCCGGCCATCCGCTCGCACGTGACCACGGGCAGACCCGACGACACCAGACGCGAGGCCATGGGGTCGCTGTGCACCGGATCGCAGAGGATGAGACCGTCCGCCCGGGGGAGCTGCGCCCTCCGCGTGTGGTGGGCGGACACCATCAGGGTCACGTCGTACTCGGAGACGGCCACGGTGTCCAGGACGCCGTGGACGAAGGCCAGGTAGTACTCCGAGCGGACGAGCACCTGGGGGATGTACAGGCCGATGGCGCCCGTGGTGGAGGTGCGCAGTGAGCGTGCCGAGCGGTTGGTGGCGTACCCCAGGCGGCGGGCCGCCGCGACGACGCTCTCCCGGGTCGCCTCCGACACGCGCCCCCGGCCCCGGAGGGCGTCGGACGCCGTGGTCTTGGAGACGCCCGCGGCACGGGCGACGTCGACGATCGTGACCGCGCTCAAGGATGTCGGTCCCTTCTGCGTGTGGACTCCATGATGCCTCGCAAGCCAGGGTAGGACCAGCGCCCCGTCCGCCGCCCACCCCGTCCGGGCGGACCGCCGACCGCGGGGCCGGTCCGGACGGGGTGGGCGGGCACCGGTCAGAACACCTGCCAGGAGGAGGCCGTGGCCGTACAGGGCGTGCCCTCGTGGAACCACAGCACCCCCGCCTCCAGATCCAGCGCCGCGGTCAGCAGGGTCTGCCACCGCCGGTGGAAGGGCAGGGCCGGATCGGCGTGGCAGCACAGCGGGGCGCCGTCCTCGGCGTGGGCGGTGATGCCCAGGGCGCGCTCGGGGACGCCGGGGGCCGCGAGCCGTTCGCGGTTCCCGTCCAGCAGGTCGAGCCTGGGATAGCTGTCGGAGGTCGGCGGCGCCATCTCCCCCCGTGCCAACTCCAGGTCGAGGAAGTGGTTGGTGTGCGTCAGCGACCCGTTCCGCGGCCGGATCACCGCCGACCCGCCCGCGCTGAGCTCCACGCACGCGGCGTCGCCCGCCCCGTCGCGGTGGGAGACGAGCGTCAGCACGGTCGACGCGGACACCCGAGCCGAGCACGCGATCGCGACCGCCTCGTCCAGGTCGCGCGCCCGGTCCAGGACCTCGCGCGCCACCGCGTGCACCGGGACGCCGACGCCGTCCCCGTCCGCGGCGTGGTGGAGGATGTTGAAGTGCACCCCCAGGCCCGCTCCGTTGAGGCCGATCTTGCCGAGCATCCCGAACTCGGAGAAGTAGCGGACCCGCGTTCCGTCCTCGGTGACGTGGCGGACCACCTGGGTGTCGGGGTTGGACTCGTCGTGCCAGTCCCATGTCTGCAGGGTGATCGGCGCGCCTCGCGGGGGCAGCACGACGGAGGTCGAGCACTCCCCCTCGCCGGTGGCGCCCACGGTGGCGAGGATCTCGGTGCGGGCGTTGAGCATCCCCAGCTCCCACGGGGGACGCCCCGAGCCCTCGGCGAGGCCGCGCAGTTCCGAGCCCAGGTCGGGCGACCAGCGGTCGACGGCCTCGACCGCGGCGTCGCCCAGGCCGGGCAGGTCGTCGGGACGCACCCCCACCGCCTCGAAGAGGCGCCGGTAGAAGCGCACGTTGAGGGCGATGCCGTCGGCGCCCGCGGCGCCGACGATTTTCCCCCTCGCCCAGGGGTCCGGTGTGTCGGCGGTGAGCCGTCTGACCGTCATCGGACGGCGCTCAGCACGGCGTCCCAGGCCACCTCGGAGGCGACGGTGGCCAGGGCGACGGAGTTCACCGAGTTCTCCCCGAGCGGGGGCGCACCCGCGGCGGGCAGGTCCACCTCGTCGGTGGTGAGCGCGAACAGGGTGTCCCCGTCGTGGTTGGTGTGGAAGGGCTGGATGGCCCGGTGCATGGAACTGTGCACCTGGCGGCCGAACAGCCGCAGGTCCTTGGCGCCCAGCCGCACGTTGGTCACCACCACGGTCACCGTGGTGTTGCCCGCTGCGGTCGTGGGGGCCACCCCCTCGGCCAGTGCCCGGGCGTAGTCGTCCCGGGGGTGGCGTCGGGTTCCCGTGGCGGGGTCGTAGTTGCCGCGCACGACGGCGCCGTCGCGGTCGACGACGACGCCGACGGGGTTGACCACGGTCACCACCAGGATCCTGATCTCGCCCAGGCGGCGGAACGCGGCGCCCTGTCCGGAGAACTCGCAGCGCGCGGCGGCGATCTTGCCGGCGGAGGCGCTGACCCCGGCGCCCGCGCGGCCCACCGCGACGGAGTCGGGCCGGGCTGCGAGCAGGGCCGCGCGCCCCAGCGCGGCGTCGGGCACCACCGCGTTGGGTCTGGCGCCCAGGTCGTAGACGACGGCCCCCGCGACGGCGCGCAGGTCCCGCCAGCCGACGCGGTTGCCGGTGCGCAGGAGCAGCTCCTGCTGCACCCCGGCGGCGGCGGCCAACCCGTAGGAGGAGCCGCCCGCGACGCACACGGCGTGGTTGAACTCCTCGTAGCGGCCGACGATGCCGATCGCGCCGCCGCGCGCGTCCACGCTGGTGCGGGCGCCGGCGGGCACGGAGACGACGGTCGCCCCGGTCGGTCCCTCGGCGTACTCGGCCGTGCCCACCTCCACTCCGGGGAAGTCGAAGCCGACCGTCCCGGAGCCGTCGCCGTGGACCGGGACGAGGCGGTCGAAGTCGTCGTTGCCCGGTCCCGGTTCCCAGTCGGGGATCGGAACCGGTCGCGGTGACAGGGTGCTCACTACTGCTCCTGGGACTCGTCGGTGCGGTGGGGGAGGACGCTGCTGAGCACGGCGTCCCACGCCGCCTCGGCGGCGATGCTGCCGACGGCGACGGACCGGGGCACGTCGTCGGCGCCGCGCCCCAGGTCGATCTCGTCGGTGGTGAGCGCGAACAGGGTGTCCCCGTCGTGCTCGGTGTGGAAGGGGACGATCGCGCGGTGCATGGAACCGTGGACCTGGCGTGCGAAGTGGTCGAGTTCCCGGTCGTCGAGGGCGGCGTTGGTGACCACGACGGTGAGCGTGGTGTTGCCGTGCTCGGCTCGCGGGACCGCGGCGGCGTCCAACGCCGCTGCGTAGTCGCGGTCCAGGTGGCGTCGGGTTCCCGTGGCGGGGTCGTAGTTGCCGCGCACGACGGCGCCGTCGCGGTCGACGACGACGCCGAGGGGGTTGACCACGGTCACCACCAGCACGCGGATATCGCCCGCGCGACGGAAGGCCGCCCCCTGGCCCGCGAACTCACAGCGAGACCAGTCCACCTTGCCCGCCGAGGCGGAGGATCCGGCGCCCACACGACCCACCGGAACGGAGCCGTGCGACGCGGCGCGTACCGCCTCCCTGCCCAGGCGTGCGTCGGGGACCACGCAGTTGTCACGGGCGGAGAAGTCGTAGATGACCGCGGTGGAGACCAGACGCAGGTACTCGACGCCGGTGCGGTTCCCCGCTCGCGCCAGCAGTTCCGCCGCCACCCCGGATCCGGCCCCGAGGCCGTAGACCGACCCCCCGGTCAGGCACACGGCGTGCGCCAGGTACTCGAATCCGCTGCTGAGGCCGATGGCGCCGCCCCGGGCGTCGATGGCCATGCGCGCCCCGGCGGGGACGTGGACGACGGTGGTCCCGGTGGGCCCCTCCGGGTAGGTGGCGACGCCGACCTCGACCCCGGGGAAGTCGTAGTCGACGCGCCCGTGCGGACGGCCCGGTCCTGGGCTCGGTGACAGGTCGGCGTTGCCGGGCCGGTCCCCCCAGGAGGGGACGCCGGTCAGCCGGGGCGCCTCCGCAGGCGGTTCGGGGCGGGTGTTCACGTGGCCTCCAGGAGTCGGCGCGAGTAGGGGTGACGGGGAACGTCGTAGAAGACCGACGTGGGTGCGGTCTCCACGATCTCGCCGCGGAGCATGACCGCGACGCGGTGGGCGACGTAGCGTACGGCCGCCAGGTCGTGGGAGATGAACAGGGAACCGAAGCCGTGCAGCTCCTGCAGGTCCCGGATCAGGTTGAGGATCTGAGCCTGGACCGAGACGTCGAGGGCGCTGACCGCCTCGTCGAAGACGATGAAGCGCGGTTCGGTGATCAGGGCGCGTGCGATGGCCACTCGCTGCCGCTGGCCTCCGGACAGTTCGTGCGGGTGGCGCGCGTCGAGGTCTGGTGGCAGGCCGACCTGTTCGAGCATGCGCCGGACGGCGTCGCGGTGAGCGTTGGGGGAACGGCCGTCGCGGGCGGCGAGCGGTTCGGCGACCGTCGCCCCCACGCGGAGCCGCGGGTTCAGCGACCAGTGCGGGTTCTGCAGGACCGCCTGGATCGCCCCCGGCCTGCGGCGCGCGCGGCGCAGCGGCTCGCCGAGGAAGGTCACCGTCCCCGAGGTGGGGCGGCGCAGGCCCAGGGCGACGGCCCCGGTCGTGCTCTTCCCGGAGCCGGACTCGCCGACCAGACCGAGGGTCTCGCCTGCGGCGACGTGCAGGTCCACGCCGCGCATGGCGCGCAGGACGCGGCGGGCGCGTCCCCGGCCCGAGGTGAAGACGGCATCGACGTCGCGTAGCTCGACCACGTTCTCCGGTGTGCTCACGATGCCGCCTTCACGTCGGACGGTACGGTGGTCTCGGTCTCGGGACGCAGGCACAGGACCGTGCGGCCGTCGACGGTCAGGGGGAGGGGCCGGTGCCCCTCGCAGTCGGCGACCGCGCGCGGACACCTCGGGGCGAAGGCGCACCCCGG
Organism: Nocardiopsis sp. FIRDI 009; assembly: GCF_003386285.1. Taxonomy (GTDB): domain Bacteria; phylum Actinomycetota; class Actinomycetes; order Streptosporangiales; family Streptosporangiaceae; genus Nocardiopsis. The sequence goes on along the minus strand of NZ_QPNC01000032.1, from coordinate 40,118 downwards.
GGCGCCCGCGACCAGGGTGGGCGGACCGCCCACGATGGCGGGCAGGCGCCGTCCCGGGACGGCGTGGGCGGGGTCCGACCGGGACAGCGCGCGGGTGTAGGGGTGCCTCGGGTCGTCGAGGACGGCGCGGGTGCTCCCGTCCTCGACGACCCGGCCCCCGTACATGACCGCGGTGCGGTCGCACCAGCGGCCGACGGCCCTCAGGTCGTGGCTGAGCCACAGGACGCTGGTGCCCTCGCTCTCGGCCAGGTCCATCACCAAGCCGGTGACCTCCTCCCTGGACTGGGCGTCCAGGGCGGCGGTGGGCTCGTCCGCGACCAGCAGGCGGGGGGCGGCGGCCATCACCGTGGCGATGACGATCCGCTGCGCCATGCCGCCGGAGATCTCGTGCGGGTACAGGCGCAGCACCCGGTCGGGGCGGTCGATGCGGACCCGCTCCAGTAGGTCGGCCGGGTTCCCGTCCTCGCCCGCCGACCCGCGCAGGGCGAGCCGCATCTGGCGTCCGACGCGCAGCGTGGGATCGAGCGCCCCGACCGGGTCCTGCGGGACGAAGCCGAGAACCTCCCGCCGCAGGGCCCGCAGATCCCCCGGCCTGAGGGAGAGCACGTCGCGACCGTCGACGGTGATGGTCCCGCCGACGCGCGCGCCGGCCGGAAGGAGCCTGCCGACGAGGAGCCCGAGCGTGGACTTGCCGGATCCGCTCTCTCCGACCAGGCCGACCCGCTCGCCCGGGGCGATCGTCAGATTCGCCCCGTCCAGGGCGCGGGTGGCGCCGTGGCGCGTGGTGTAGTCGACGGTCGCGCCGTCGACGCGTAGCAGGTGGTTCACAACGACCTCGCCTTCCGGGGTTCGAAGCGGTCCCGCAGGCTGTCACCGATGACGTTGATGGCCACGATGGCCAGGACCAGGATGACGCTGGGGGCGAGGAGCGCCCACGGCGCCTTGACCATGTAGACGGTGCCCTCCTGGATGAGCAGTCCGAGGGAGGAGGCGGGGAGCTGGACCCCGTACCCCAGGAAACTCAGACCGCCCTCCACCAGGATGGCGACGGACAGGGCGTAGGTGGTCTGCACGGCCACCGTTCCCGAGACGTTGGTCAGCACGTGCCTGACCATGATCCGCGGGGCGCTCACGCCGCTGATGCGGGCGGCGGTCACGTAGTCGCGCACGCACACCAGCCGGGCGGCCGCGCCCACCATCCGGGTCATGAGCGGCACGGTCACCAGCACGATGCTCACGAGCGCCGCCGTCCGACCCGGTCCCACCACCGACGCGACCAGGATGGCCAGGATGATGGCGGGGAAGGCGTACAGGACGTCGCCGATCCGCATGACCACGCCGTTGACCGCACCTCCGTGGTAACCGGCGACGATGCCGCCCGCGGTGCTGATGACCGCGGTGCACAGCACCGCGACGGCGGAGACCACCAGGGTGGTGCCCACGCCCTCGATCACCCGGGGCAGCAGGGAGCGTCCCAGGCTGTCGGTGCCCAGCGGGTACTCCGCCGAGGGCGGCGCCAGCCGGGGGCCGACGATGGCGGTGGGGTCGCCGCCCACGCCCGCCAGAGGTCCCGCGACGGCCGCCAGGGTGAGCAGCGCGAGCACTCCCGCGCAGGTCAGGGTCAGGGCATCGAAGGAGGCGAGGGCGCCGCGGACCGGGTTCCGGGGTCGGGTGGTGCTTTCGGTGGCGGTGTCCTTCATCGGCTCCTCCCGGAGACGGCCACCCTGGGGTCGAGCAGGCCGGTCACGACGTCGACGATCAGGCTCATGAGCACGAACACGGTGGTGGCGAGCAGGACGCAGGTCTGGATGACCGGGTAGTCGCGTCGCCCCAGGCCCTGCACCAGGTAGGAGCCGAGGCCGGAGACGTCGAAGACGCTCTCGACGATGACCGCCCCGCCCAGGAGCATGGCGGTGATGGTCCCGGTCAGGGTGAGCACCGGGACGGCGGCGTTGCGCAGCACGTGGTGGGTGATGATGAACAGCCGGGTCTCCCCCCGGGCCACGGCGGCCGAGACGTGCGGTTCGACCAGGACGTTGAGCACCGCGTCGCGGGTGGCGCGGGCGGTGGCCGCGATGGTGAACACCGCCAGGACCAGTGACGGCGGCAGGAGCGCCAGGAGCGTTCCCCCGAGGTCCTGCGCGGGCGCGCCGACGGCGCCGACGCTCGGCCCCAGCGGGAGGCTGGAGAGGGCGAAGACCACGACCGCGGCCAGGACGTAGTCGGGGACGCTGACGCCCAGGCTGCTGACCAGCCGTCCCGCCGCCGTGGAGCGGGTGGTTCCGGTCCGTGTCCCGGCCAGGATGCCCAGGGGGACGCCGATGACGACCGTCCAGACCACGGCCATCGCGGTGAGCAGGGCGGTGACGGGCAGACGGGCGGCGAGTTCCCCGGCGACGGGCTGCCCGCTGGCCAGGGAGTGGCCGAAGTTGCCCGTCACCGCTTGGCCGAGCCAGAGCAGGTACTGCTCGCCCACGGTGCGGTCGAAGCCGAACTCCGTCCGCAACGCCTCCCGTTCCTGCGCGGAGGCGAGCGGACCGAGGACGATCTGCGCGTAGTCCCCGGGCAGGAACCGCACGGCCGCGAAGATCAGCGCGGAGGCGCCGACCAGGACCACGGCCGCGCCGAGCAGCCTGCCGGGGAGCCAGGTGAGGATCCGCATGTCAGGAGCTCACGAGACGGAAGTCGGTGATGTTGCGCAGGATGTCGCCGTACCCCTCGACGGAGTGCAGGGTGGGGCTGACGGCGTCGGTCCGGTAGCCGATGACGCTGGGGCGTGTGACGAGGGGGACCACCTCGGAGCGCTCGTCGACGGCGGCGCACAGGTCGGCGATGACCGCCTCGCGCTCCGGCCCCCGCGGGGTCCGGCCCGCCTGGACGACCAGGTCGTTGACGGCGGGGTCGCCGACCATGAAGTCGGCCGTGAACGCCGCCGTGTCGGTGTTCCACCAGCGGGAGACCATGCTGGCGTCGCCGTAGCCCGCGTACCAGCTCACACCCATGTCGTCCGTCGCGGTGGACCCGCTGTAGAGGGCCGCCCCGAAGGACGCGTCGTCGACGATGTCGATGTCCACGCTCAGCCCGTGCCCGGCCAGCTGCTGCTGGACGACCTGGGCGATCTGTCCCGGCGCCGTCTCGGAGTTGAACGTGACCAGGGACAGTTCGACCTCGGTGACGCCCGCCTCCTCCAGGATCTCGGCGATCTCGTCGTCGTCGAGCAGCGCGGACGGGAGTTCTCCGGCGGGGCAGGCGTCGGGCAGCGTCGCCGGGGCGACGCCGGTGGGTCGGGCGTGTCCGCCCAGGGCCAGCTCGGAGAGCTGGTTCCGGTCGACGGCGGCGTTGACGGCGAACCGCACACGGTCGTCGGCGAGGGGGGAGCCGGGGTTCGCGGAGTTGAGGATCAGGTAGTAGAAGTCGGTGTTCTCCTGGAAGACGACCCGGGCCGCCGGTTCCGCCTCCAGCTGGTCGAGGGTGTCGATGTTGTTGAAGTAGGCGAAGTCGGCGCTGCCGTCGCGCAGGGCGGCCGCGCGGTTGAACTCGTCCGCCACGATCGAGATCTCCAGGCGCTCGACGGCCGGGGGCTCGCCCCAGTAGTGCTCGTTGACCTCGAAGGTCCAGGACTCGTCCTGGATGTGCTCAGTGGCGACGTAGGGCCCGGTGCCGACCATCTCGGCGGTGAGGTCGACCGACCCCCCGTCGACCTCCTCCATCGGCAGGATCCCGGCCGGGGTGTTGGCCAGCGCGCCCAGGAAGGCGGTGTGCGGGTGCTCCAGGCGGACGGTGACCTCGTGCTCGCCGGTCTCCTCGACGCTCTCCACGGGGCCGAGCTGAGCGGCCCAGGTGGACTCCGACTCCAGCAGGTGCTCCAGGCTGCGCCGCACGTCGCGGGCGGTCATGGGGCGGCCGTTGGAGAAGACCGCGTCGTCGCGCAGGGTGAACACGTAGGTGGTCGGGTCTGGGGTCCGCCAGGACTCGGCCAGGCTGGGCAGGAACTCGAAGTCCGGGCCGACCTCGACCAGCGTGTCGTAGCTCAGGCCCATCAGGCTCCAGGAGCGGGCGACGTCGGCGCTGCGCGGGTCGAGCCCGGCGGCCTCGGCCGTGTCGTAGTCGAGGTGGACGCGGAGGGTGCCGGTGCCCTCCAGAGAGGTGTCGGCCACGGCCAGGTACCCGGGCTCCTCCTCGGCGGCCGGGTCCGCCGCGGGGCCCGGGTCCGCGCCGCAGGCGGCGAGGGGGACCAGGAGCACGAGCGCCGTGCTGGCGACGGCGAGGCGTTTCGTCATGGTGGTCGTCCTTGTCGGCTCAGGGGGATCGGCCTCCGGGCACGTGCAGAGCCGGGGCCGGACACCGGAATGCCGGATCGTTCCGGCGTGCTGCGAACCTAATGTGACCCGATCCACACGTCAAGGGGGTGTTGGCAACTTTCCCTCTGGAAGATGCAGGTCAGTCGCTACAGAGCGAAGCGTGCGAGAGGCGTGAGGTAAGCGTTGACGATGTCCCCCATTGCTGTCTAGGCTCCTTCTGCCGGAACGATCCGGCATTCCATTGACAACCAACTGGACGCGAACGGAGCGCCGTTGTCCGGTGGGGAGGAGGCGATGTGGCCGACGGACGCCTGGCACGGCTGGTCCGCTACCCGGTGAAGGGGCTGGCCGGTGTCGAGATCGCGAGCGCCCGCGTGGAACCCGGACGCGGACTGCCGGGGGACCGCCTCCTGGCCCTGGCCCGCGCCGGGGCGAAGACCTCGGCGCCCTGGCGCCCGCGCGAGGAGTACCTCCACCTGGCGCGCGACGCCTACCTGGGCTCCCTCGACGTGCGCGACCCGGGCCACGCCCCGGTGGTCGTCGGCGTCCCCGGTGAGGGGGAGTTCGCGGCCTCGCCCGGAGCCGACGGGGACGCGCTCGGGGACGCCGTGGCCTCTCTCGCCGGGACCGGCGGCCCGCGCCCCCGGTTGGTGGGCGCCCCGGTCGGCCAGTGGGACTGGCCTAGCGCCCACCTGTCCGTGGTCAACCTCGCGACGGTCCGGCAGCTGTCCGCGGCCGCGGGTGTGGAGATCTCCCCCGAGCGGTTCCGCGCCAACCTCTACCTGGACGGGCTGCGCCCCTGGGAGGAGCTGTCCTGGGTGGGCGGTCGCATCGAGGTCTCCGGGGCGGTCCTGCGCGTCGTCCAGCCCACCGACCGGTGCCGCGCGACGGCCGTGCGACCCGGGTCCGGCGTCGAGGACCTCAACGTCCCCGCGCTCCTCGCCAGCGGCTTCGGCCACGGTTTCTGCGGGGTGTACGCGCGGGTCGAGGCGGAGGGGACGATCGAGGCGGGGGCCCCGGTCACGGTGACGCCCGGACGGGGGCGGGAGGCGGCCCCCTCCGGTGCGACGCCCTCATGGCCCCGGGCGGCGACGGTGGCGCGGACGGTGCGCGAGAGCGCGGACGTGCGCAGCGTCTGGCTGGCCGACCCGCTGGGCGGACGGCTGTCGCCCCGGCCCGGACAGCACCTGCGGGTCCACCGGGCCTGGACCGGATCCCCAGGATGGCGGTGCTACACGGTCTCCGCCGTGGAGGGAGGGCACGTCCGCGTCAGCGTGCGGCTCGACGGAGCCGTCTCCACGTGGGTGCACGGTCTGCGCGAGGGGGACCGCGTGACCGTGACGGGGCCCTTCGGGGAGTCGGAGCCGGACCTGTCGCGCACCCGCGACCTGCTGCTCTACAGCGCCGGGGTGGGGATCACTCCCACCGTGGCGTGGTTGCGCCACCTGGCGCGCACCCCGGACCCGGTGCGCGTGCGCGTCGTCCACGTGGAGCGCCGGGCCGACGAACTGGCCCTGTGGGACGAGGTGTGCGAGGCCGTCGCCGCGCTGCCGGACGCCAGAGCCCGCCTCTTCCTGACGGGGGAGGACGATCGGAACGCGCTCCGCGCGCTCGGAGCCCGGTCCGGGCGGCCCGCGCGCGCCGACCTCGCCGCGGACGTCGCCGACCCGTGCCGGACCGAAGCGCGCCTGTGCGGGCCGCGGCCGTTCGTCGGCGCGGTGCGCTCGGCGTTGATCCGCGCCGGTGTCCCCGACGCCGCCGTGCGGACCGAGTCCTTCACGGCCCCGCGCCGCCTCCGCACCGAACCGCCGCGCGCGCCCGCCACGCCGGGACCCCACACCGTGCGCCTGGGCGGGGACCGGCTCACCTGGACGGCCGGGGCCGGGTCGCTTCTGGAGGCGGCCGAGGCGGCGGGACTGTCCCCCGCGCACGCCTGTCGGGTCGGTGCCTGCGGCACCTGCGTCCGCCCGCTGCACTCGGGTCGGGTGGAGTACCTCGTGGAGCCCACGGTGGATACGGAGCCGGACGAGGTCCTGCTCTGCTGTGCCGCACCCCTGGAGGACGTGGAGGTGGGGCCGTGACCCCCGCCCGAGGGCGCCGGGGAGATCGTCGGTCGGGGCGGCCTGTGCGCCCGGGGGCGTGCGGACCGCATTCGACATGGCTATGATAATCATTCTCACAATGGTCCCGCTCCGCGTCGACGACCCCCGAACGCGGTGCGGGACCTCCCCGGTGCGGGCCGCGACGTCTGGAGGTTCCCTTGGCCAGGTACGACGCCGCCGTCTTGGGCGTGCTCGGTCGCGACCCCCGCTTCCGCAGCGCGCAGGAGGTGCACACACTCGTCGCCGGGCCGCGGTCCAGGCCCACCCGTCCACCGAGCCTGTCCACCGTCTACCGCACGCTGCGCCGCCTGGCCGACGACGGGGTCCTGGACACCGTGCAGTCGTCCGACGGTGAGCGCCTCTACCGCCTGTGCGGCAGCGACTCCCGCCACCACCACCTGGTCTGCCGGATCTGCGGCGAGGTCGAGGAGGTGCCCGAGCCGGGGGAGATCGCGCCGCTCGTCGAGCGCGTCGGACGCGCGAGCGGGTTCCGGTCGGTCGACTACTCCTTCGAACTCTTCGGCGTCTGCCCCTCCTGCGACCGGGGCGGATAATCCGTCCTCCATGAATACCTGAAAAACACTTCTTTCTGGTATTTGATATGAATTTTGTTCTCCGCCTTTTCGGCCCTCCCCTGATATGGTGAAAAGGGATTCGGGGCATGCTCCCTTTCGCCCCGGCCGCGTTCGGAGGAGGCGGAGCAGGGTGACTGAGCACCAGATCCACGGGGGCCACGTCCACGAGCACGGTGAGGGCTGCGGTCACGTGGCGATTCCGCACCAGGGCCACGTCGACTACGTCCACGACGGGCACCTGCACCGACAGCACGACGACCACGTGTGCGAGTGCGAACCGGGCACGGAGCACACCGCCCACGAAGGCCACCTCCACGAGCACGGTGAGGGCTGCGGTCACGTGGCGATTCCGCACCAGGGCCACATCGACTACGTCCACGACGGGCACCGACACGCCTTCCACGACGGGCACTGGGACGACCACTAGAGGGACGGCGCAGCGGCCCGACCGCCGATCAGGGCAGCAGACCCCGGCCGCGGGCGGCCACCACCGCCTCATGGCGGGTGCCCGCGCCCAGTTTGTGCATGGCCGAGCGCAGATAGGCCTTGACCGTCTCGGGCCGCAGCGACAGCCGGGCCCCGGCCTCGGCGTTGCTGCACCCCAGCGCCACCTGGGCCAGGACGTCGAGCTCCCTCGGCGACAGCGGTGACACCCGCCACGTGTCGCCGTCCGGCTCCGCGGCCCCGTCGGCGCCCAGCTCGGCCAGCCGACGGGCGGCGTCCAGGAGTTCGTCGCGCATCCCCTCGTCGTCGGCCCGCCGGGCCAGCGTGCGCAGCCGCGCGTGCACCCGCCTGACCTCCTCGGCCGCCGCTCCGCAGCCCAGGCGGCCCTCGTTGCTGCGGGCCGCGCGCCACCACCGCAGCCGCCGGTCGACCTCGTCGCGCACCGCGAGTTCGTGGGCGAGCTCCCGCGCGGCCCCGACCAGCGCCTCCGTGGCCCGCTCCCCGAGGACGGCACCGCGTGAGGCGCCGTAGAGCACACCCGCCACCGCTCCGGACACCACCACGGGCACCGCGACCACCGAGCGCAGCCCCTCGGCCAGGACGGGGCCGTCGTACTCGTGGGTGATGGAGGCGGCCGAACCGTAGTCGTCCACCGCGCCCGGCCGCCGCGACACCAGCACCCGGCCGCCCAGCCCCGAGGCCGCCGCCACCCGGAGTCCGCGCAGGCCGTTCGTGCGCACGCCGATGAACTGCGTCAGGCGCATCCCGCCCTCGGTCGCCACGCCGCCGAAGGCGACGGGCAGCCCGGCCCCGCGCCGCGCCGTCCTGAGCGCCAGTCGGAAGGCGTCCCCGTCATCCGGCCGCATCGGGCCGCTTCGGTTCGCGCTCACCGAACCACACCCTTTCGGGGGTATCCAGCCATTCGTGTGACATGGAGCATACGGGGATGCGGCGCACCGCCGGTTCCCACACATCCGAAGACGAAGGGGGAGGGGCGTGACCCACACCGATCCCACGGTTTCCCAGCGGGCGGATCACCCACCGGCCACGACGGCCGCCGAACGCGTACGGGAGCTCATCGCCCGTTTCGACGCACCGGACGCGTGCGTGGCCGAGCTCCTGTGCGACCGGCACCCCGCCGACGCGGTCGCCTTCACCGTGGTCGAGCCCGACCTGTCCGCCCGCGACCTCACCTACGGGTGGCTGTCGCGCGAGTCGGCGCGCTTCGCCGCCGCCCTGGCCGACCTCGGGGTGGGCCCCGGCGACGCCGTCGCCGTCCTCATGGGCAAGTCCGCGGACCTGTTGGTGGCGCTCCTGGGCATCTGGCGCCGCGGCGCGGTCCACGTCCCGCTGTTCACCGCCTTCGCCCCACCGGCGATCGCGCTGCGCCTGGCGGCCAGCGCGGCCCGCGTCGTCGTGGTCGACCGCGACCAGCGGCCCAAACTCGACCCCGGTCAGGACATCCCCGCCGACCCGCCGTGGCGCGTGGTCGTCGCCGACGGACAGGCCGGAGGGAGCGGAGCGCGGGACGCCGGAGGCGGCGACCTGTCGTTCTCCGGACTCCTGGCCGCCCACCGGGGCGACGAACCCGGGGCGGCTCCGGTCACGCGCGGCGGCGACGCCGAGTTCGTCCGCCTGTTCACCTCCGGCACCACCGGCACGCCCAAGGGGGTGCCGGTGCCGGTCCGGGCGCTGGCCTCCTTCCGGGCCTACCTGGAGCTGGGCCTGGACGTGCGCCCCGACGACGTGTTCTGGAACGCGGCCGACCCCGGCTGGGCGTACGGCCTCTACTACGCGATCCTCGCCCCGATGGCCGCCGGGAGGCGCGGCCTGCTCCTGCACGCCGGTTTCTCACCCGCCCTGACCTGGGACGTGATGGCCGAGTTCGGCGTGACCAACTTCGCCGCCGCCCCCACGGTCTACCGCGCGCTGCGCGGGGCCGACGTCCCCGTCCCCGACGGTGTGCGCCTGCGCGCGGCCTCCTCCGCGGGGGAGCCGCTCACCCCCGAGGTCGTGTCCTGGGCCGAGGAGGTACTGGGCACCACGGTGCGCGACCACTACGGTCAGACCGAGCACGGCATGGTCATCGTCAACGGCTGGGCCGACGCCGTGCGCGCACCGGTGCGTCCCGGGTCGATGGGCGAGGTGATGCCGGGCTGGTCGGCGCAGGTGCTCCTGGACGACCGGGACGAGCCCGCCCCCGCGGGGACCACCGGCCGTGTGGCCCTGCGCGTGGACGAGAGTCCGCTGATGTGGTTCACGCACTACGCCGACGCGCCGGAGAGGACCGCCGAACGCTTCTCCGCCGACGGTCGCTGGTACCTCACCGGCGACTCCGGATCCCGGGACGAGGACGGCCACTTCTACTTCGCCGCCCGCGACGACGACGTCATCATCATGGCCGGGTACCGCATCGGCCCCTTCGACGTCGAGAGCGCGCTGCTGCGGCACGAGCTGGTCGCCGAGGCCGCCGTGGTGGGCGCCCCCGACGAGCTGCGCGGCGAGGTCGTGGAGGCACACGTGGTCCTGCGCCCCGGGGCGGTCGGCGACCAGGCCCTGGCCGACGAGCTGCGCGACCTGGTCAGAACCCGGTTCGCCGCGCACGCCTACCCGAGGACCGTGCACTTCACCGAGAGCCTGCCCAAGACCCCCAGCGGCAAGATCCAGCGCTACCTGCTGCGGAAGGGGAGCGCCGACGGTCGGGGCTGAGCCGCCGCCCCGACCCCCGGCGGGCGGCGGACCCGGTCCCCGCCGCCCGCCACGGCCGGGGACGGATTGGACGCCGGTGGTCGGGTGGGCTTGCGTGACCACCGATACGGGGGTGTGATGGAGGGTGAGGGGGTGCTTCCAACCGAATGACGGTCCCTGTTGGGTGATATACGATATCTCCTGGGACGGGGTCTCCAGTTCTAGGATGATGACATGGAACGACCGCTCCCACGCCCGGAGTCGCTGCGCGAGCGCAAGCAACGCCGCACCCGCGAAGCGATCATCGAAGCCGCCCACGCATTGTTCGTCGAGCGCGGTTTCGACCGGGTCACCGTCAACGACATCGCCGAACGGGCCGAGGTCGGCCGGGCGACGTTCTTCCGGTACTTCGGTGACAAGCAGGAGGTGGTCTTCAGCGCCCAGCGGCAGCCCGATCCCGCCCGCCTGAGCGAACTCGTACCGCCACCGGACAAGCCCGTCGGAGGCTCCCTGGCGGCGGCGCTGACCCATCTGCGCCGGGTTGTGGCCGCGCTGGTGGCGCGACTGGTCGAAGACCACGAGGTCTACCTGCGCCACGAGCGCCTGCTGTCCCGGCACCCCGAGCTCTTCGCCCGCAGCCTCACCAAGTACCGCGCCTACGCCGAGGCGATGGACCGGATGCTGCGCGACCGGGGAGCCGACCGCGCCACCGCCGTGCTCGCCGCCGAACTCGCTCTCGCGTGCTTCCACGCGGGACGAGACGAGGCCGCCGACGACCCCGCGCGCCTGCCCAAAGCGGTCGACGCCGCCTTCGCCCGCCTCCTGCGCTGACACTCGGGGGTTCAGCGCGGTCCGGGCGAGCCCTTCCGCTCCTCCGTGCGGCAGGGGAGCCGACGCCGACCCCACCACACCGCCACGTAGCCGCCCAGACCGGCGCACCCCCCGGTGACCAGCCCGATCAGCAGGTCGCGCACGGCGTCGTACGGGCTCGGCACGGGCGCGGCGGTCCGTACCGCGACCACCGCCCCGACCACCGCGCACAGGGCGATCGCGCCGAGGACGGCGCCGCGCGCACCGCGTCCCAGACCGGCGGACTCCCCCTCCCCGGCCCGTGCGCGGTGCGCCGTCCACCAGACCACCGCCGCCAGACCGCCCGCCGAACTGACGTACATGAGCACGTTGAACAGCAGGTGCGGGCCGACGACCGGGGTGCTCAGCACCGGCCACGCCCGGACCGCGGCCCCGCCGAGCTGGGTGAAGGAGTCCCACGCCATGTGCGTCAGGGCGCCGACCGCCAGCGCCGCCACGGCCGGGAGCGCCGACCGGGGGAACGGCCCGGACCTCTCCTCGGGCCCGGCGCCCGCCCCGCGCACCAACGCGCGCAACGGCGCCCGGAGGGCGTACCGGTACAGCACCAGGACCACCGCGCCCATGAGCACGTCCGCGCCCACGCCCCACGGATGGTGGGTGTGCGCCGAGGACACCGGCAGCGGCAGGTAGTACGGCAGGTCGGGCACGAGGGCGCCGACGACGAGCGCGGCCGTGGGCAGCGGCGTACGGGCCAGCGGGAGGACCGCCGCCGCGTGGCTGAGGGTGAAGGGCATGGGGGAGATCCTGGCGCACGCGTACCGTCACGGGACGTCCGGGGAGTCCCGACCACGCCGCGCCGGTCCGGGGCCGCCTCGCTCGGGCGGTCCCGGGCCCGATCAGCGGATGCTGGCGCCGTACACGTGCTCGACCGTCATCGTCATCAGCACCCTGCGGTCGGAGACCATCACCGACCGGTACTCCTCCCAGTCCGGGTGCTCGCCCGCGGCGAGGCGGTAGTAGTCCACCAGAGCCTCCACCTCGGGGCCGTGGGGATCGGTGCCCGGACCGGTGAGCGTCACCGGGCCCTCGGCGGTGGCCCAGTCCATCCCGTCGGGGGCGGTGACCTCCAGCGCCGCCCACGGGTCCCGGCGCAGGTTCGCCGTCTTGGCCCGCCCCTCGGTCATCGACACGTGGAGGGTCTCGGTCTCCCGGCGGTAGAAGGGCATGACGGGGGACAGCTGCGGGCGGCCGTTGGACCTGATCGTGGCCAGGACACCGAGTCGGCTCTCCGCGAGCAGGGCGCGCGGGTCGAACGGGGCGTCGGGGTCGGGCATCGGTGCTCCCTCGTCGTGGGCGGGTGGGTGCTCTCGACCCATCATCGACCCTCACACCGGTGTCAAGGTCAAGACCGCGCCCGGTGGGGAGCAGTCCGGGCGGGCTCACCCCTGATCGGCGTCGCGGGCGCGCTCGACCAGCCAGTGGAACAGCGAGGGATCCCCACCCATCTCCGGATGCCACTGCACCCCCAGGACGTTGAACCGGTCGGTGTACTCGATCGCCTCCACCGTCCCGTCGTCCGTCCACGCCGTGGCGGTGACGTCCTCGCCCAGCTCCGCCAGCGACTGGTGGTGGTAGGTCGGCACCGCCAACTCGGTGCGTCCCAGCACCCCGGCGGTGCGGGAGAACTCGGCCACGACCACCGGGTGGGTGCCGAACACCCCGGCCTCCTCCCGGTGCCCGTGGTGCCCCACCAGGTCGGGCAGGTGCTGGTTGAGCGTGCCGCCGCGCACCACGTTGAGCAGCTGCATACCCCGGCACACCCCCAGCACCGGCAGCCCCCGCGCCAGCGCGGCGTCCAGCAGTTCGATCTCCGCGCTGTCCCGCTCGCCCCGGACCCCGGCGGTACGCGCGTCGGTCGGCGCGCCGTAACGTCCGGGGTCGATGTCGCCGCCGCCCGCCAGCAGCAGGCCGTCGATCCGCTCCACGGCTCCGGCCACCCCCGGCACGGGCGGCAGCAGCACCGGCACACCGCCCGCGTCCGCGACCTGGTCGGCGTAGGCCCTCGGCAGCAGGACGGCGGGCAGGTCCCACGCCTGGCCCCACCGGGCCTGTTCGGCGTAGGCGGAGATCCCGATCACGGGCCGCATCGGCCCCCCTTCCTCGTCGATCCCTCCGTGCCCTACAGCGGGGTGACGTAAGCCCCGGAGATCCCGCCGTCCACCAGGAAGTTGGACGCGGTGATGAACGAGGCGTCGTCACTGGCCAGGAAGGCCACGGCGGCGGCGATCTCGGTCACCTCGGCGAACCGGCCCAGCGGCACGTGCACCAGGCGGCGCTGGGCGCGCTCGGGGTCCTTGGCGAACAGCTCCCGGAGCAGCGGCGTGTTCACCGGTCCCGGGGAGAGCGCGTTGACCCGGATGCCCTCGCGCGCGAACTGCACGCCCAGCTCCCGGCTGAGCGCCAGCACCCCGCCCTTGCTCGCGGTGTAGGAGATCTGCGAGGTGGCCGCGCCCATCGTCGCCACGAACGACGCCGTGTTCACGATCGACCCGCGCCCCTGCTCGCGCATGTGTCCCAGCGCGTACTTGCAGCACAGGTAGACCGAGGTCAGGTTGACCTCCTGCACCCGCCGCCAGGCGTCCATCCCGGTGGTGAGGATCGAGTCGTCGTCGGGCGGGGAGATCCCCGCGTTGTTGAACGCCACGTCCACGCTCCCGTAGGTGGAGCGCGCGGTGGCGAACGCCTCGCGTACCTGGTCCTCGTCGGTCACGTCCGCGCGGACGAACAGCCCTCCGGTGTCCTCGGCGACCCGCTTGCCGCCGTCCTCGTCGACGTCCACGGCGACGATCCGCGCGCCCTCCTGCGCCAGCCGCAGCGCGGTGGCCCTGCCGATCCCGCTGCCCGCGCCCGTGATCACGGCCACGCGCCCGTCGAACCGCTGCATGTTCCCCCCTCGGGTCGATGTTCCTGGCTGTTCCCGGCGCGGTCGCGCGGCCGGGTGTCCTACGGTCCCCGTGTCCCGGCGCACTCAGGTGTCGTCGGACACGAAGACGGTCTTGGTCTCGGTGAACGCCTCCAGCGCGTCCGGCCCCAGTTCGCGGCCGATCCCGGAGTGCCCCATCCCGCCGAACGGCGTCCAGTACCGCACCGCCGAGTGGGAGTTCACCGACAGGTTCCCGGCCCGCACCCCGCGCGCCACGCGCAGCGCCCGTCCGACGTCACGCGTCCAGACGGAACCGGCCAGCCCGTACTCGGTGTCGTTGGCCAGCGCGACCGCCTCGGCCTCGTCCTCGAACGGCACCACGCACATCACCGGACCGAACACCTCCTCGCGCAGCACGCGGGCGTCGGGGTCGGTCGGGGTGAGCACCGTGGGCGGGAACCAGAACCCGGGCCCGGTCGGCGCCGTGCCCCGGAAGGCCACCGGCGCCCCCTCGGGCAGGTAGGAGGCGACCCGGTCGCGTTGGGCCGCCGAGATCAGCGGCCCCATCGCCGTCGCCGGATCGGCCGGGTCACCCACGGCGATCCCGGTGACGGCGGGCTCCAGCAGCTCCAGGAACCGGTCGAACACCGACCGCTGCACCAGCACCCGCGAGCGCGCGCAGCAGTCCTGGCCCGCGTTGTCGAACGCCCCGCCGGGCGCCCCGGCCGCCGCCCGCTCCAGGTCGGCGTCGGCGAAGACGATGTTGGCGCTCTTGCCGCCCAGCTCCAGCGTCACCCGGGTGAAGTCCTGCGCGGCGGCGGCCATGATCCGCCGCCCCACGGCCGTGGAGCCGGTGAACACGACCTTGTCCACGCCAGGGTGGCGCACCAGGCGTTCACCCGCGATCGGACCCGTCCCGGGAACGACCTGGAACACGCCCTCGGGAAGCCCGGCCTCCACCGCCAGCTCGGCGATCCGCAGCGCGGTCAGCGGCGTCAGCTCCGACGGTTTGACCACCACCGTGTTCCCGGCCGCCAGTGCGGGGGCCGCGCCCCACGACAGCACCGGCATCGGGAAGTTCCACGGAACGATCACCCCGACCACGCCCAGCGGCTCGGCGAAGGTCACGCTCCACCCGCCCGGCACCGGGATCTGCCGTCCGGTGGCCCGTTCGGGGGCGGCGGCGAAGTACTCGAACACGTCGCGCGCGTTGCCCGCCTCCCACCGTGCCTGTTCCACGGGGTGACCGGCGTTGCGCACCTCGGTTCGGGCCAGTTCCTCGCGGTGCTCGTCGATCCTCGCGGCCACGGCGCGCAGCAGCCGGGCCCGGTCGCCCGGGGCCATCGCCCGCCAGGCGGGGGCGGCGGCGCGGGCGCGTTCGACGGCCGCGTCCACCTCCTTCTCCCCGGCCAGGGGGACCTGTGCGATCACCGCCTCGGTGGCGGGGTCGACCACCCGCTGGACGGTCGGTTCGTCGGGCATCGTGCTCCTTCGTGGTCTCGGGTGCGCTCTCGGGGGCGCGGTGTCGTGGTCCGGGCGCCGTCACAGGCGCTCGAAGCCCCGGTACATCTCCCAGTCGGTGACGGCCGCGTCGAAGGCGGCCAGCTCCACCCGCGCGTAGTGGGCGTAGTGCTCGACCACGTCGTCGCCGAACACCTCGCGGGCCAGCGCGCTGTCCTGCCAGGCGGACAGGGCGTCGCGCATCGTGCCGGGCACGGTGGGCAGGTCGGAGGCGTAGGCGTTGCCGGACAGCGGTTCGCCCGGCTCCAGGCCCTTGTCGATCCCGTGCAGCCCGGCGGCGATGAGCGCCGCGTTGGCCAGGTAGGGGTTCACGTCCCCGCCCGGCACCCGGTTCTCCACCCGCAGCGAGGGCCCGTGGCCGACCAGCCGCAGCGCGCAGGTGCGGTTGTCGCGTCCCCAGGCGACGGCGGTCGGCGCGAAGCTGCCCGGCACGTACCGCTTGTAGGAGTTGATGTTGGGCGCCAGCAGCAGCGTGAACTCGCGCAACGCGGCCAGCTGTCCGGCGAGGAAGTGCCGTCCGATCGCCGACAGGCCCTCTCCCTCGGCCATGACCGGGGTCCCGTCCTCCCCGCGCAGGGAGATGTGGATGTGGCAGGAGTTGCCCTCGCGCTGGTTGGGTTTGGCCATGAAGGTGATCGACATGCCCTCCTGGGCGGCGATCTCCTTGGCCGCGTTCTTGTACACCGCGTGGTTGTCGCAGGTGCGCACGGCCTCGTCGTAGCGGAACGCGATCTCGTGCTGGCCCAGGTTGCACTCGCCCTTGGCCGACTCCACGTACAGCCCCGCCCCGCCCAGTTCGCTCCGGATCCGGCGCAGCAGCGGCTCGACCCGGGCGCCGCCGAGCACGGAGTAGTCGACGTTGTACCGGTTGGCGGGGGTCAGGTCGCGGTAGCCGCGGTCCCACGCCTGTTCGTAGCTGTCGCGGTAGACGACGAACTCCAGTTCCGTCCCGACCATCGCCCGCCATCCGCGCTCGGCGAGCCGGTCGGTCTGGCGGCGGAGGATCTGCCGGGGCGAGGCCACCACCGGGGAGCCGTCGTGCCAGGTCAGGTCGGCCTGGACCATGACCGCCCCCTCGGCCCAGGGGGTGCGCCGCAGGGTGGTCAGGTCGGGGGCCATGACGAAGTCGCCGTATCCGGTGTCCCAGGAGGACATCGCGTACCCGTCGACGGTGTTCATGTCCACGTCCACCGCGAGCAGGTAGCCGCACCCCTCGGTGCCGTGCCCGACCACCTCCTCCAGGAAGAACCGTGCCGAGAGCCGTTTGCCCTGGAGTCGGCCCTGCATGTCGGTGAAGGCCACCAGGACGGTGTCGACGGCGCCGGAGGCGGCGTCGCGCCGCAGGTCGTCGAGGGTCAGCGGCGGTTCCGAGACGACCGGGGGGATCTGTGGCACGGGGGTCTCCTTGCTCGCGTCGCGGTCCGGCGTGCGGGGTGTCGCCCGGGGGACGGCTGTGGTCGGTCGCCTGAACAACTCTTTGGTTCAGAAGCAGACCAATGCCGTGAATAGAACCAGGGCTCCGGGGCCGTGTCAATGGGTGCGCCTCCGGAAACCCCGCTGTGACCTGGTGGAAACGGAACGTCGTCGGCGGTCGGACCGGTCCTGGAAAGATCCGCCGACACCCCTTGACATTCCCGAGCGCGGCGGCGCATGATCTCCAGTCATCAAAAGGACCGACCATAGACCTTTGTCCCCCGGGTCTGGTCGGGGGCGACCGGTGGGGCTGGTTGACCGATCGAAGGAAGCCCATGACAGACGCCGACCACGCGAACCCCCACGGACCGGCCGACGGCCGCGTCCACGTGCAGGGAGCCGACTACTCCCGCGCCAGCGACGACTACCTCCGCAAGCGACAGCTCAGGCGGGGCGCGGCCGGATGGGTCCTGCTCGCCGGCCTGGGCGTCGCCTACGTCATCTCCGGCGACTTCGCCGGATGGAACTTCGGCCTGGCCGAGGGCGGCTGGGGCGGACTCCTCATCGCCACCCTCCTGATGGGGACCATGTACCTGTGCATGGTCTTCGGCCTGGCCGAACTGGCCTCCGCGCTGCCCACCGCCGGGGCGGGCTACGGGTTCGCCCGGCGCGCGCTGGGCCCCCTCGGCGGGTTCGCCACCGGCACCGCCATCCTCATCGAGTACGCCATCGCCCCGGCCGCGATCGCCGTGTTCATCGGCGGCTACGTGGAGGCGCTCGGACTGTTCGGCGTCACCAACGCCTGGCCGGTCTACCTGGTCTGCTACCTGCTGTTCGTGGGTGTGCACGTGTGGGGCGTGGGCGAGGCGCTGCGGCTGATGTTCGCCATCACCGGCGTCGCCGTGGTCGCCCTCGTGGTCTTCGCGGTGGGCATGGTCCCCCGGTTCGAGGTGGCCAACCTGTTCGACATCGCGCCCACGGACGCGGTCGGGGCCAGCGCCTTCCTGCCCTACGGGTACGCCGGGATCCTCGGCGCGTTCGTCTTCGGCATCTGGTTCTTCCTGGCGGTCGAGGGCGTCCCCCTCGCCGCCGAGGAGGCCCGCGAACCCAAGCGGGACATGCCCCGGGGCATCATCGCCGCGATGTCCGTGCTCCTGGTGACCGCCGCGCTCATGCTGGTGCTGGCCCCCGGCGGCGCCGGGGCGGCCGTGCTCGCCGAGTCCGGCAACCCGCTGCCCGAGGCGCTGCGCGAGGCCTACGGCGGCGACACCGTCCTGGCCGACTTCGTCAACTACGTCGGTCTGGCCGGACTGGTCGCCTCGTTCTTCTCGATCATCTTCGCCTACTCCCGGCAGCTGTTCGCCCTGTCCCGGGCCGGTTACCTGCCCCGGTTCCTGTCGGTGACCGGCCGCCGCCGCACCCCCTACGCGGCGCTCGTCGTCCCCGGAACGATCGGGTTCCTGCTCGCCGCCACCGTGGCCAACGGGGACCTGCTGATCAACATCGCGGTGTTCGGCGCGGCCGTGTCCTACGTGCTCATGATGGTCTCGCACATCGTGCTGCGCCGTCGCGAGCCGGACCTGCCGCGCCCCTACCGGACCCCCGGCGGCACCGTCACCACCGGGATCGCCCTGGTCCTGGCCGTGTGCGCGGTGGTGGCGACGTTCTTCGTCGACATGGTGGGGGCGGCCATCACCGCCGTCATCCTGCTCGCCTTCCTCGCCTACTTCTGGTTCTACTCACGGCACCGGCTGGTGGCCAACGCACCGGAGGAGGAGTTCGCCCTGATCGAGGAGGCCGAGTCGGAACTGCACTAGTCGGATCGGCCGACGGGGGAGCCCCGGCGGCCGACCGTGCGTCGAAGGGGTGACGGGGTGTTGCGGCCGCCGCGCCGGACGGGGGTCCGGCGCGGCGGCCGTACCCTGGGTGTACGAGATCGAACACGAGGACCGGACGCGACGAGGAGGGGCCGTATGGCCGACACCGGGACCGCCAACGGGGCGGGGGCCGACACCGGCACGCTCCCGGCGGAACCCGCGGTCGACGCCGTGTTCCGTCCCGTCCAGGCGGGCAACGCCTTCGAGGAGACGGTCGAACGCCTGCTGTCGGCGATCAAGCTCGGCGTGGTCGCCCGGGGCGAGCGCTTCCCGGCCGAACGCGACCTGGCCACGCGGTTGGGCGTCAGCCGGATCACCCTGCGCGAGGCGATCCGCGCCCTCCAGGAGGCCGGGTACGTCGAGTCGCGGCGGGGCCGCTCCGGAGGCACCTTCGTCACCTACGTGCCCCCGCGCCCCAGCCGTGCCGAGGCCCGCCGGGTGCTCGCCGACATGGGCGGCGATCTGGACGACCTCTTCATCCTGCGGCGCGCCCTGGAGGTCGGGGCCGCCGTGCTGCTGGCCGAGCGCGGGCTCACCCCCGAGCAGGACGCGCTGTTGTCCGAGCGGCTGGCCGCCGTGGACGGGGCCGCCGTGGAGGACTACCGCAGGCTCGACACGGTCTTCCACCTCACGCTGGCCGAGCTGACCGGGTCGCGCTCGCTGTGCTCGGCGCTGACCGACGCCCGGATGCGCCTGAACGGCCTGCTCGACGCCATGCCGATGCTCGTGAAGAACCTGGAGCACAGCGGCGCCCAGCACCGCGCGATCGTCGACGCGGTCCGCGCCCGCGATCCCGAGGCGGCCCGGCTGGCGGTGGACGAGCACCTGGAGGGCAGTGAGGCGCTGCTGCGCGGTTTCCTGGCCTGAGCCGGCCGGGCCCGGTTGGGGGAGGGGCCCGCACGGCGGTTCAGGGCGCGGCGCCGAACGTCGACACCAGAGGGCGGACGGTTCCGCCGACGTCCCTCCAGGCCCACTCCGCCCGGTAGGCGGGGTACGCCGGGTGGTCGGGCCGCCGCGGTTCCGGGGCGCGGTGCTCCACCTCCCCCGCGAACTTCTCCGGCCTGATGTCGTGGGGGTGGCCCAGGACGGGGAAACCCGCCGTCAGGACGGTGGCGATCCCGAGGCGCGGGAGGACGAGGACGATCTCGCCGACGATCACGGACGCAAGGGCCTCCGGTCACGAGGTCGGGGACGAGAACGGCCGCGCGGGCGGCCTCGGCCGCGCGGGCGCCGGGAGCGCCCTCGGATGGGAGTGGGGGAGCCCGCGCGCGGATTCGGGAGAAATTGGCCGGATCCGGCCAAACATGAAATCCGCTCACCTTTGTGACGGCTTCACCACGCTCCGGCGAACGCGACCGGAAGCGCCGACGACGCTTGGTCGGACATCGAACGATCACTGTGTGTGACGCGTTGGTCGCGCGCCGCCTGGCGGCCGGAGCGAAACCCGCCACTGTACCCTGGGCCGCCCCGGTTGCCTACCGCCGGGTGGGAAACCGTCCCCCGCACCCCCGTTGCCCCCGGCCGCGTCGCCGGTCTTCAATGACGACGCCCCACCCCCACCGGCCACCCCCGGCCGGGGTCGAAAGGACGTCGCACACCCATGACCCCCCTCAACCGGCGCGGATTCCTCACGACCACCACGGCGGGACTCGGCGCCGCCGCCCTCGGACTGTCCGCCGCACCCGCCTCCGCCGCCGCGCACGACCGGCTCCTCCGCCAGACCATGTCCCGGGTCGCCCGACCCGACGGCACCACCCTCGCCCAGGTCGCCACCCCCGTCGGCGAGGGTTACCGGCTGCTCACCGCCGGGCCCGGATGGCCGATCGAGGTCCGCGAGGACCTGGTCCCCGCCCGGGCGGGCCGTGACGACCGGCGCACCGCCCTCGCCGCGTTCGTCCAGTTCACCGACCTGCACATCATGGACGCCCAGAGCCCGGTCCGGTTCGAGTACACCCACCCCGTGATCGGCTCCAGCGCCCACCGCCCCCAGGAGGCACTGTCGGCGCTCGGCGCGTCCGCCCTGGTCAAACGGGTCAACTCGGTGCGGGTCGGGCCCGTGACCGGACGCCCGTTCGACTTCATGGTCACCACCGGGGACAACACCGACAACCACGAGACCGTCGAGCTGGAATGGCTCATGACCGTCCTCAACGGCGGCACCCTCACCCCCAACACCGGAGACCCCGCCCGGTACGAGGGCGTGCAGAACTGCGGCAGCGAACTGTACTGGCAACCCGACAGCGACCTCGCCGACCGGTACAAGGCCCGGGGCGGCTTCCCCACCATCCCCGGGTTCCTGGCCGCCGCCGTCGCCCCGTTCGAGAGCCCGGGCCTGGATGTGCCCTGGTACTGCACCATCGGCAACCACGACGACACCCCGGCGGGCACCCTGCCCGCCGGTTCGATGGACGAGGTCTACCTGGGCGACCGCAAGATCATGTTCGCCGACGACGAGGTGCGCGACCGGGCCGCCGAGGCGATGACCAACGAGGACGAGCTCGGCAACGTCCCCGAGGAGGTGGAATCGCCCGACGACACCGTCTCCACCGCCGCCGTGACCTCCACCGTCACCCCCGACGACCGGCGCGCCCCCTTCGACACGCGGGCGTTCGTCGCCGCGCACCTGGACGGGGCCAACACCGGCCCCGGGCCCGTCGGACACGGCTTCACCGACGACAACGTCGACGGGGTGGACTGCTTCTACACCTTCCGGATCGCCGACGGCGTGACCGGAGTCAGCATGGACACCACCACGCTGGCCGGACTGGCGGACGGGTCGATCGGCAAGCACCAGTTCGACTGGCTGGAGCGGACCCTGCGCTCCGCCAGCTCCGTCTACTACGACTTCTGGGGGCGGCGGCGCACCCAGCAGGTGACCGACGAGCTGTTCGTCCTCTTCTCCCACCACACCAGCGGCACGATGGGCAACATCCTCCCCGACAGCCGCCGTCCGGGCGACCTGCGGCTGACCGGTGACATCCTCGTGCACATGCTCAAGCGCTACCCGAACGTGCTGGCCTGGGTGAACGGGCACACGCACCACAACCGGATCCAGGCGCACACCCACCGCACCGCCGAGCGCGGCTTCTGGGAGATCAACACCGCCTCGCACATCGACCACCCGCAGATGGCGCGGGCGATCGAGATCGTGGACAACGAGGACGGGACGATGTCGCTGTTCACGACCCTGCTGGAGGCGGACAGCCCCTACCGGGCGGACCACGGCGACTTCTCCGCCGACGGGCTCGCCTCGCTCTACCGGGAGCTGTCGGTCAACGACCTGTACGCCGATCCGGCGGGCTACGGCGGCCCGCGCGACCGCAACGTCGAACTCCTGGTCGCCGCCCGCAACCCCGCCCGCTGAGGGACGGGGCGCCCGGGGCGTCCCGCGGAGCCTTACGGGTGGGCCCCGACCGAGTCGCAGATCCGCTGGGCCAGGTCCGAGGTCGCCCCCTCCCGGGCGCAGTGGGCGCTACAGAAGAACCGCCCCTCCACCTCGACCCCGTGACCGATGATCCGCGAGGAGCACTTCTCGCACACCGGGGCGAGCCGCTGGATGGCGCACTCGAAGCAGTCGAAGGTGTACCGCTCCCCGTTGATCGTCTCGACGTCGAACGACATCCAGTAGTCGTTGTGGCAGGTGTCGCAGACAGCCATGGGAACATCCCCCCTGTCGGGGTGTGTGGACTCAGGGCCCGGTCCCGACACGGCCGTGCGTCCTCTCCGGCCGCCGGCCGGCGGGACCGGCCGCTGCTGCTACCTGTCCTACCCGAGAGTGCTCCGGCGTTCACGCCGGAGGCGCATCGGATCCGCCCCTCCGCTCGTCGGCCGGGGCGGGCGTACCCGGTTGGCCAAGAGCGTGCACGATGCGGGGTGGTCGGCGTTCGTGCGCGTGCCGGAGTACGAAGCCAAGCGGTACGGGCGCGCCTTCGCCGAGGTCGACCGGTTCCTGACCTCCCCGCGGACCTGCTCGGAGTGCCGGATGGTCGATGGGCCCGAACCGTTGCACGTGCGCACCGTGGCCGTGTGCGGGGGGCGGAACCGTCCATGATCGGGACGTCGACGCGTCCCGTGTCGTGCTCGCCGCTGGACGGAAACCCGCCGGAGCGCGGGAGGCGGAGAGCTGAGACGCCGGGCCCCGCTGTGCGGATCACGCCGAGCTTGCGAGGCGGTGCACAGCAGGGGAGGGAGGGAACGTAGGACCGGTCCCTCGGGGTTGGCGGAACCCAGCGAAGCGGGAACCAGCGGACGCCGTGGGCGCGGTGCGCCTCACGGCCGCGAGGCTGTGGGAATCCCTGGGGTTCACCCCGGGGAGGACGTCAATTCCGGCGCCAGCCAGTCAGCGGCCCGTCCGCACCCCCACCGCGCGTCTCTCCTCCCTCCGGCCGATCCGCGCGCGGGCCCCGCTCTCGTAGCATGCTGTCCGTGGACACCCTCCTCAGGTCCGTGTGGAACGAGCCCCGCCCCTTCGACCCACCGCCGCGGACGTGGCGGGATTGGGCACTCGTGGGAGCGCTCGTCCTGGTCGCGGTCCTCGAAGGGGCCGTGCGCCCCGATCTGCCGTGGCGGTTCCTGTGGACGGCGGTCGTCGCCGGGCTGGCGTCCACGCTGCTGTGGCGCCGCACCCGGCCGCTGGCGGCGCTCGCGCTCGCCTCCGGCGTCCCCGGACCGCTCCTGCTGGTGACGGACGGCGAGTTCGCGCCGATGTACACGACGGTGTGCTTCCTGCTCCTGCCGTACTCCCTGGTGCGGTGGGGCTCTGGACGCGAGATCGTGGCCGGTGCGGCGGTCGTGCTCGTCGGCTCCGCCGTCCGGATCGCCCTCGACGGTTCCGCCTCCGGCCTGGCCGACCTCGTCGGCGGGTTCGCCGTGCTGTTCTCGGTCGGTGCGCTGGCCGCGGCGGTCCGCTTCCGGTCCGGGGCACGGGTGCGCGAGCTCGACCGGGTCAGGATGCTCGAACGCGAGCGGCTGGCCCGGGACCTGCACGACACGGTCGCCCACCACGTCTCGGCGATGGCGATCCGCGCCCAGGCGGGCCTGGCGGTGGCGGAGTCCCGACCGGGCGCCGCGGCCGAGGCGCTCAGAGTGATCGACGCCGAGGCATCCCGAGCCCTGGCCGAGATGCGTGCCGTGGTCCGGGCCCTGCGCTGGGGCGAACCCGCGGACCTGGGGCCCGGACCGCGGATCGGCGACCTCCGGCGGCTCGCCGGTCGCGAAGGGGCGGGACCGGCCGTCGACGTGGGGATCACCGGTGCCGTCGACGACCTCCCCCCGCCCGTCGCGGCGGCGATCTTCCGCATGGCCCGGGAGGCGGTCACCAACGCCCGGCGGCACGCCCGCCGCGCGACCCGGATCGAGGTCCGCGTCACCGCCGACGCCACGTCGGTGCTCCTGCGGGTGAGCGATGACGGAGAGACCGGTTTCCCCCGTCCCACGGCGGCTCCGGGATACGGGATCGTGGGCATGACCGAACGGGCCGCCCTGCTCGGCGGCGCCTGCGAGGCCGCCCCCGGCCCCGACCGGGGCTGGACCGTGACCGCCGTGCTGCCCCGGACCGGGACGGCGGCATGAGCATTCGGGTGATCGTCGCCGACGACCAGGAGATCGTCCGCACCGGCCTGGCGATGATCCTGGACGCCCAGCCCGGTATCTCCGTCGTCGGCCAGGCCGCCGACGGCGCGGAGGCCGTCGAGCTCGCGCGGCGCCTGCGGCCCGACGTGTGCCTGTTCGACATCCGCATGCCCGGGGTCGACGGCGTCGAGGCCACCCGAGCCCTCGCCGGGCCGGACGTCGAGAACCCCCTCGCCGTCGTCGTCATCACCGTCTTCGACCTCGACGACCACGTCTACGCCGCCCTCCGGGCGGGGGCACGGGGGTTCCTTCTCAAGGACGCCGGAGCCGATCTGCTCACCCGGGCCGTGCGCGCCGCCGCCCAGGGCGACGCCCTCATCGCGCCGAGCGTCACCGCGCGGCTGCTCGACGCCTTCGCCGACTCCGGGCCGGCCGAGCCGCCGGTCCAGCCCGTCGAACCGCTCACCGGCCGGGAGGAGCAGATCCTCGCCGCCGTCGCCCGGGGGCGGACCAACGGCGAGATCGCCGCCGAGTGCCACATCTCGCTCAGCACGGTCAAGACCCACGTCGCCAGCCTCATGGCCAAGCTCGGGGCCCGCAACCGGGTCGAGATCGCGATATGGGCCTACGAGACCAGGCGGGTGAGGAACCGCTCCGGCCGCGACGGAACCGCCCGGGGGTGACCCGGAGGTAGGGCCCGCCCCTCGCACTTTCGACCGACCCGGTTCGGGCCCGAGTCCCGATGCGCCGCCTCCCCCTCGGCCGCCACGGTGGAGCCATGCCGCCGCCGGCCGACCGAAGGGACTCGCCGTGACCCGCTCCAGAACGGGCTGGACCGTACTCGTCGCCCTGCTCGCGCTCAGCGCCGTTCCGGTGCTCGCCGGCGCCTTCCGGCTGGGCGAGCTGGCCGGTGGCGCCGAGCCCACACCGGACAACGCCCGCTTCCTCACCGATCCCGTGCCCGTCGTGGCGCACATCGTCAGCGCCAGCGTGTACTGCCTGCTGGGGGCCGTCCAGTTCACCCCCGGGCTGCGCCGCCGGTGGATCGGCTGGCACCGTGCCGCCGGGCGGCTGCTGGTTCCGCTGGGGGTCGTCGCGGCGCTGTCGGGGCTGTGGATGACCGTGTTCTACGACCTCCCCGAAGTGGCCGACGGCGCCTTCCTCACCGCCCAGCGGCTCGTGTTCGGCGCGGTCATGGCGCTGTCCCTCGTCCTCGCCCTCGTCGCGGTACGGCGGCGTGACATCGCCCGGCACCGGGCCTGGATGATCCGCGGGTACGCGATCGGCCAGGGCGCGGGCACGCAGGTGTTCACCCACCTGCCCTGGGTCCTGTTCCTCGGCGACCCTGGCGAACTCACGCACGCGCTGCTCATGGGCGCGGGCTGGGTGATCAACCTCGCCGTGGCCGAATGGGTCATCCGCCGGGGGCACGGGTGGCGGTCAGACGGGAATCGCGGTGTCCACGTGCTCGCACCCCCGGCGCGCGGCCAGCGGCCAGGGCGTGAAGGCGCCGTCGGGCAGACGCACGAACACCTCGTGCCCGTGCGCGATGACGCCGGTGGCTCGGCCGCCGAGGAGCCGCTCCAGCACGTAGGCGGAGGACAGGCTGGTCACGTCGCGGATGGTGCCCAGGGGCAGGAGCGAGCGGGTCTCGGCGATCGCCTCGTGCTCACCCGCGCGCAGGACGACCCTCGTTCCGGGGGACACACCCTGGGCGGCGATGGAGACGGCGATGTTGTCCAGGTCGTCGGAGCCGACGGCGGCCAGGGCCCGGGCGCGGCGGAGGTGGAGCCTTTCGAGGACGGTCCGGTCACCGCCGTGTCCGGCCACCACCGGAATGCCCAGGGAGCGGGCGAGACGTACGTTCGGTGCGTGCGGGTCCCGTTCCACGCCGACGACGGGGACGCCCAGTCGGCGCAGTTCGCAGCAGAGCCGGAGCCCGACCTGACCGACGCCGACGACGATCACGTGCCCGAACCGGGGGACGGTACGGGATCCGATCAGACCGACGAGGCGGGGGCCGAGCATCCGCTCGACGAGACCCGCGGTGAACATGGCGGTGAACACGATCGTGCCGAGCATGAGAGCGCCGGAGACCAGCTGGTAGGCGGTCGAGCGCTCCGCCGCGGTCGCCGGTCCGACCGCGGCGACCACGCGCGCGGCGTGGAAGAGGGCCTCGGCGGGCGGATGACCGAGGCTGAGCAGCCACAACCAGTCGAGGAACAGTGACGCGACGATTCCGGTCAGGCCCCCGAGCATGAGACGGGTGCCCGGGTCGTAGGAGCGCAACTGTCCCGCCAACCGGCCCCACCACGCCCGCCATCCCGTGCGTCCGCGCGTCCACTCCTCGGCACGCGGCGGGTCTCCGTCGGCCACCCGGACCGCCCGCGCACGGGCGCCGTCGTCGTACAGCGCGACGATGCCGGGGTCCGCGCACGGTCCGGCCAGGGCGGGAGCCACCAGGTCGGCGGGGGAGGTCACGTGGCACTGCGGGAGCAGCCGGAGCACTTCGTCGGCCACGGTCCGGTCGAAGATGGTGACGACGATCCGGATGTCGGGGGACATGTGCGCGACCGCCAGCGCGTACCGCAGCGCGGCGGCGTCGTCGTGCAGCAGCACCGCCACGGCGTCGTGGGGTGTCGACATCACCGCGCGCAGCTCCTCGTCCCTGGGCTGGACGAGATGCCGGACGGCGTGCGTCTCCTCCCGAAGCGACGCGCACACCCCGCGTGCCAGGTTGGTGTCACCGATGATGACGAACGAGCGGTGCCGGACGGGAGCGGGTGCTTGACTCATGGGCCGGTTCATCTCTGGTGGGGGACTGACCCACCGGTGTCGTGGTGATCGGATGATCCCGGTCGGGAGGCGCGGCGGGTGTGGGAGCGCGCGTGGGCCCGGAGCGGGATTCGTGGTCATCGCACCCGGGTGGCGCGAGCATCGCGCCGTGACCGGACGGGGGGAGACGACGGCGGATCTCCGACGGATCGGGACGAAGCCGCTGTCTGGACCCCAGTGTAGAGACCGGTGTCGTCGGCGGTCGGTTCGGGGGTCAGGCGACCGACGCCCGGAACG
Source organism: Nocardiopsis sp. FIRDI 009 (assembly GCF_003386285.1). Classification (GTDB taxonomy): domain Bacteria; phylum Actinomycetota; class Actinomycetes; order Streptosporangiales; family Streptosporangiaceae; genus Nocardiopsis. The sequence goes on along the minus strand of NZ_QPNC01000032.1, from coordinate 12,821 downwards.
GATCGGTGGGGATGATCTCCGCCTCGTCGAAGAGCCGTTCCAGCGCCTCGTGCCCGTGACGCCGGCGGAACTCGATCTCGGCGGCGGTCACGGGCAGGGCCCACAGGACGCGGGCGTGTCCCCCGGGCACCGGGCAGTGTTCGAGCCCGGGGCCGTGGAGGTAGGGCAGGCTGATCAGCAGGTGGTCACAGGTCGAACCCGGCACCCACGGTTCGCCGATCGGGACGCTGTGTTCCACGTCGAGCCGACGCCCTTCGAGGTGGTAGCCGGCGACCATCGCCATGAGTTCGATGAACCGCTGGTCACGGACGTGCGCGGTCATGACGAACTCGCGTCCGCGGCCGTCCTCCTCCGCCGGCGCGCAGCACCCGGCGGTCACGTAGGTCCAGCAGTCGCCGCGCGGACCGGGCCCCACGACGAGAACGCGCCGGTCGGGAACGGCCTTCCGCCCTCGGAGACCGGGGGTGTGGTCGACGGCCTCCACGGGGTGCCCCGTGAAGAACCCCCGGACGTGTACCTCGACGGCCTCCGCGGCCGACGGACCCGTATCGCTCATCGGGCCATCCTCCCAGACCGCGGCGGGGCGGCGGGACGGCTGTCGCCGAGGCCGTCCGCTGGCCCCTCATACGCGGGACCCGCCCCCCTCACGCGTTCCGGAGGCGGGCGGGGGGATCCGGTTCCCGCCCGGGAGACGCCGGTGGGACGGCCGCGTCGGGCGTGCGGCCAACCTTTGGCCGAGGGAGTCGCGGAAGTGGGGCTTGACCTGCCAGTCGCGGTCGTACTGTTCCCGGAGAAGGGAGATGAACCGCGGTTCGCCCTGCATGCACTCCAGGTCCGGATCGCAGGCCATGAGTTCGGAGGGGCGGTAGTGTTCGCACACCGAGGGGTTCAGCGCCTCGCGGAGCGTCGCGATGACATCATCCACGGATCTCGCCACCTCCTCCCTCTCCTCCTCGCTGGAGGGGGTCTTCGACTCCACCCGCTGGGTGGCGATCAGGGACGCCTTGTTGTAGGTGAGCGCCCATGTCCCCCACCCGGGGTTGGCCCTCCTGAACGCGTCGACGTCCCTCACCCCTCGGGCGGGCCGCTTCCTCCTCCGGCCGGGAAGCTCCGGTCGGGGGGTTCCGCCCGCCGACACGATCCTGCTCTCGATACTGCTGCGCAGCAGGCGGAGTCCGAGATCGTAGTACTCCCATCTCCGCCAGGGGGATTCCTGGGAGGCGGCCCCAGGGGGCAGGACGCTGTAGGGATTCTTTCCGCGCCACCTGATGTTCTCGCAGACCAGCCTGCTCCGGGAGAAGTGTTCCGCCATCGCCCCGGTCTCCGCCTCGGCCACGCGGAGCAGGACCAGGCGCGTGCTTCGGAGACCGTCGTCACCCCCACTGGGTGAGACGAACCCCTCCTCCCGGAGGCCGTCGGGCAGGAGCCCGGCGAGCCGCAGGGCGTGGAAGACGTCGCGTCGGTCCTGCGGGTCCGCCGCGCTCCACACGTCCGCGAACCTGTGGTTGGCGATCATCTTCAGCAGGACGACCATGCGGTAGCGGCTTCTCTGGAAGATCTTGTTCCGGCCGCTCTCGGACGAGTAGTGGGCGCGGTTGAGGGCGTGCAGGCGCAGCGCCTTGACATGCTTTCCGTCCTGTTCGTAGAGCGAGGCCAGTTCATAGCGCACTATCCCTGAGACGCGTCGGGAGTACGCCACGCGCCGGAGAATCCTGATGCGCTCCCGCTGTATGCCGTGGAAGGCGTCATAGTCTTCGTGAAGGTCGGTGGAACGCCGCTCCCAGTATCTCCTGTCGAGTCTCGGGAGTTCCTTGACCAGCAGGTACGCGGCCAGATCCTCCCCCTGGTAGGTCCCCTTCGCCCAGTCCGGTATCAGCGGGTCCTCCGCGAACACGCGGGTCGCGACGAATCCGGCCGCACGAACGGCCGCCAGGTCCGAACGGAGCGGGGGCAGTGTGATCTGGTGCAGGCTCCTGCCGGAGACGCGGTCGTGGATCTCGACGGTGGCCGACACGTACCCGGACTCCTCGGGGTCGTTTCCCTCCGGTCCGTCGGCCCGGACCCGGACGCCGTAGGACGGGGGGACCGGAAGGACGAGACCGAGGACCCGCATGAGCGCGGACGCGACCCCGGCCCCCGGGAGGTCACTGTTCTCGACCAGGGCGGCGACGGCCTGCCCCGGCGGCGCTCCGGGCTTCCACGCGGGCGCGAGCACCTCGATCCCGGGAAGCCTCAGCCTCAGTTCGCGGTTGAGTCTCCTGGTCGCCTCGTCGTCCTGTTCCCTGGGCTCGGAGACCTGCACGCTGGGTTCGTGCCTGACCGCGGTGGTCTCCAGCCACAGGTAACCGCCGGCGAGCAGGACCAGGAGCGCGGCGGTCCAACCTCCGCGGATCGGATCGGGCCAGTCGGGGAGCTGGTCGAGGCCCTCGGGGAAACGGCTCCACGCCGCCCAGATGAGGGCGGTCGCGCCCATCGCCAGGGCGGACAGGCGCAGGCCGCGTTGGCCGAAGACGTGCGCCATCCCCCGGAGGAAGAAGAACGAGGACGTCAGGACGACGGCGTTGAGCACGAGGAGGACGGCCAGACGGGGGAGGCGTGGATCTCCGGCGAGGACGGGAAACATGGCCTCCAGCGACCAGCGGAACCAGTCCCCGCCGAGGAACCCGCACAGGCACGGGGGACCGGGAACCGCGGTCACCGCACCGGGGACCGGTGCGCAGCACCGCGTGCCGACCAGGTCGAGGATCGCCAGAGCCGTGACCGCGGAGAAGAGGGGGAGAGCCGCTACGGCCCCCAGCAGGGCGGGGGCGCCGAGCTCCTCCCCGATCTCCCTCCGGCAGCGCCAGATGAGCACCGCCGCCGCGAGGACGGGGACGAACAGGACGAACGGCGCGGGAGCGGCCCGCAGGGTCGACGCCGCGACCACGACCGCGACGGCGGTGCCGCCGCCGAGAACCCAGAGCACGATCTTCGTACCGTCCATGTGACGCATCCCCCAGCACGGCCGCGGATCCGCGGGACGTGGGGATTCCGGCGCCGTGCACGATCCTGAGACGGAGTCGCCACCCCTCCACGGTCCCACCGCCGCCGTGACGGCGCGAGCGGAGTGTGCCGCGGTTGACAGTGTTGGAACCCGGGCCGTCAGCCGTGGGCGGGGGTGTCGGACCCCCGCCGGTCACACCGGCGGGGGAGTCCGGCCGCGAGCAGGGCGACCGTGCCGACCAGCCCGCCCATCAGCAGGAAGGCGGCCCGGTCGGTGCCGGCGAGCGCGGTCGCGGCGGAGGCGGCGGCCAGGCCCAGGGCTCCGCCGAACTGTTTGGCGGTGTTCATCAGCCCGGAGGCCGCGCCGGCCTCGTGCGCGGGCACCCCGGCGGTCACCACCGTGGCCAGCGGGGTGTTGAGCAGCCCGCCCCCGACGCCGATCACCACGCTCGGCCCGAGCAGGGTGAGCACGTAGCCCTCCCCGATCGCGAACGCCTGCCAGAGGAGTCCGGCGGAGGCGGTCGCGGCGCCGAGCGCGACGAGGGCACGGGACGGGACGCGCGCCATCAGGCGCGGGGTGACCCAGGTGTTGACCACGAGCACGGTCAGCGTCAGCGGCAGGAATCCGAGGCCCGCCCGCATCGGGGTGAGCCCCATCGCTCCCTGCATCCGGTAGGTGAGGAAGTACCACAACCCCGCCTGGAAACAGGCGGCGGTCAACGCGGTGGCGACGTTCCCGCGCACCACGAGTCGGTTGCGCAGCAGACCCGGAGGCACCAACCGGTGCGGGGCCCGGCGCTGCTGGGCGCCGAGCAGGAGGAACAGCACGGCGCTCGCGGCGGCGCACCAACCGGCGCTCGCGGCGGTCGCGGGCGTGCCCGCGGCGGACAGCGCGTAGGTCGCGCAGGTGAAACCACCGGTCGCCAGGACCGCGCCGACCAGGTCGAGCCGCCCCCGTCCGGGCGCGGTGGGCGCGTGCCGGCGCAGGAGGAGTGCCCCGGCGAGGACGGCGGCGCCGACGGGCAGGTTGACCAGCAGCACCGCGCGCCAGGAGACCAGTTCGGTGAGGGCTCCGCCGAGGATGGTGCCGAGGCCCCCTCCGGCCAGGCTGACCGCCGTCCACACCGCGAGGGCGCGGGTGCGGGTCGGGCCCTCCGGGTGCGTGGTGGTGAGCAGAGTGAGGGTCGCCGGTGAGACGACGGCCGCGCAGAGCCCCTGGGCGGCCCGCGCGCCGACGAGCACCGTTCCGTCGGTGGCGAGCCCGCCCGCGGTACCGGCCAGTGTGAACGCGCCGATCCCCCACGCCAGGACCGGACCGGTGCCGAGGACGTCGGCCAGCCGCGCGCCGACCAGGAGGGCGCCGGCGAAGCCGAGCCCGTAGGCGAGCGCCACCCAGGTGGTCCGCGTCGGGCCCGTCGCGAGGTCGGCCTGGATCGAGGGAAGGGCCACGTTGACCACGGAGACGTCCAGCACGACCAGGAGTTGGGCCACACACGCGACCCACAGCGCGAGCGTTCGGGGAGCGGTCGCCACACGGCCTCCTTGATACGCGTGTATCAACTTGATACGAGCGTATCATCGCAGTGTCGGAGGGAGGACGGGGTGTCGGAGTCGCAACGCCGTGAGCAGATCCTGGACGCCGTGGAGCGTCTGCTCGGCCGGGAGGGCCTGCACGCGGTCACCATGCGCGCGGTCGCGGCGGAGGCGGGGGTGTCCCTGCGCCTGGTGCAGTACTACGGGGAGTCCAAGGAACGGCTGTTGACGGCGGCGCTCGACCGCCTCGCGGAGCGGAGTCTGTGGCGCTGGCGGGAGCGGACGGCGGCGCCGCAGGGGGGCGGGCCGGCGGCGGTCCGGGCGTTCTTCGACGAGGCGCTGCCCACCGACGAGGACGCCCGCGCGTTCCACCGGATCGGCGTCTGCCTCGAACTGCTGGCGATCACCAGGCCCGACGCCGCCGCGGCCGCCTACCGCGACCACCTGCGGGCACTCGCCGACCACCTCGCCGGGATCGTCGGCGCCGAGGCGCGGGTGGACGCCGCGCGGGCGGGGCGGATCGCCACCGAGGTCATGGCTCTGGCCCACGGACTCGGATCACTGCTCATGGCCGGGAGCGTCACCCGGGCGCACGCCGAAGAGGTGGTCGACGACTACGTGGCGCGGCTGACGGCGGAGTGGTCGGAGTGAGGGGCGCTCCGCCGACGCCCGCACCCCGACGCCGGATCACGCCTGGCCGGTGTCGAACCTGGAGACCTTCCCGTTGGTCACCGTGAACCGCCAGCGGGTCCGCATGGACCCCCAGGTGTCGTTGCGGTAGTCGGCGACCAGCGACCGCCCCTCGTCACTCGCGGAGACGACGTCGATGCGGCCGTTGGCGGAGAAGATCTCCTTCTCGGCCCACGGGAACAGATCGCGCTCCGACCCGTCGTCGGACATCGTGGCGTCGGGGGTGAGCGCATCGGCGAAGGCCTCCCGGTCGCCCGCGTTGATCGCCTCTATCAGATCGCGCACGGCCCGGTCGGTGACGTCGGGGTGGGGCATGGCGGTGTGCCTCTCGTGTCGGGCCCGTCGCCGTGGCCGGACGGGCGTCGGTACCACGCCTTCCTACCCCGGGCCCCACCCCGGTTTGTGGGAAACACCGCGGTCCCCCGCCGAGTCCTTGCCGTTCCGTTCCCGGCCCTTGGCGGTGGGCGTGCGCCGCGACGCTCCGGCGTCCCGCCCCGCCCCGCGCCCCCGGGAGCCGGGGCCGGACCCCGCCACGACACCTTTCCTCCCGGTGCCGCGCGGGTAAACCGTAGGAAACGAGGACCCACCACCCGCCCCGGCCCCACGGGGGTCGGGGCACACCGCCGGAGGTGAACCGCCGGTGCCCGACCACATCGAGATCGAGACCACCTACGCCGTCGACACGGACGCGCGACTGCCGGACCTGACCGACCTCGCGCCCGGCGGGATAGCGGAGCGGTCCCACGAACTGGACGCCACCTACTACGACACCGACGACCTGCGTCTGGCCGCGCGCCGCGTCACCCTGCGCCGACGCACCGGCGGGACCGACGCCGGGTGGCACCTGAAGATCCCCTGGGGCGCGGACGCCAAACGCGAGTTCCACGCCCCGCTGGGGCGGGACACCGACACCGTCCCCGCCGAGCTGGCCCGGCTCGCGGCCGGGGCGGCCCGGGGAGAGCCCCTGCGCCCGATCGCCCGGATCGGCACCCGGCGCGCCGAGTACGAACTGCGCGACACCTCGGGCGAGCCCCTCGCCCTGGTCGCCGACGACACGGTCACCGGCGAGGCGACCACCACCACCGCCTGGCGGGAGGTCGAGATCGAACTCGCCTCGGGCGGCCGGGAACTCCAACACGACATCGGCCGACGCCTGACCTCGGCCGGAGCCGCCCCCTCCGCGACCGGCAGCAAACTCCTCACCGTGCTCGGCGACCGCGTTCCCCCGCCCGTGCCCCGGCCCGGGGGCGACACCGCCGGTGACGTGGTCCTGGCCTACCTGTGGGACCAGGTCGAGCACCTGCTCGCCCACGACCCCAGGGTCCGCCTGGACGAACCCGACGCCGTGCACCAGATGCGGGTGGCCACCCGCCGGATCCGCGCCGTGCTCCAGGTGTTCCCCTCCGTCCTGGAACGCGGGTCCACCCGACCGGTCGCCGACGAACTCCGCCGTCTGGCGGGCGTGCTGGGCCTGGCACGGGACCTGGAGGTCCTCCGGGAGCGGTGTCGACGGTGGCTCGGCGACCTCCCCGAACACGCCGCGGGGCACCGGCTCACCGGCACCTGGCTGCGCGCCATCGACGACCACCGCGCCACCGAGATGGAGCGGATCGCCGAGGAGCTGTCGGGTCAGCGCTACTTCGCACTGCTGGAGACCCTGGACCGCCTGCGCACCGACCCGCCGCTGACCGAGGCGGCCCACCGCAAGGCGCGCCCCGTCCTGACCGAGGACCTCCTCGGAGCCTGCCGCCGGATGTCGTCCGCCCACGACCGCGCGGTGGCCGCCGAGGACGCCGACACGCGCCTGACCGCCTGGCACGACGTCCGCAAGGCGGCCAAACGCACCCGCTACGCCGCCACGCTCGCCGCACCCGTCCTGGGCAAACGCGCCAAGCGCGTGCGCACGTGGGCCTCGCGCCTGCAGGATGTGCTCGGCGAGCACCAGGACGGCGTGGCCCTGCGGACCTACCTCGACGAGCACGCGCCGACCCTGGTCGAGGCGGGCGACCACGACGACGGGGTCCTGGTCACGCTTGGCGCCGTGGCCGGGGCCGAGGTGGTCAGGGGGCGGACACTCATCGACGAGGCCGCGCGGGTGTGGAGTTCGGGTCCCGACCCGCGCCACCCCCTCGCCTGAGGAACGACCGCCCACGGTGAACCGCCGACGGGTCCGGGCGCCGTCGCGGAGGTCGGCGACGCCGGTGCGGCGGGGCGATCCCCTCGAAGACGGTGAGGGCCGCACCGGCCTCGGGGGAGCCCCGCCCGGTTCGCGTCAGCCCGGTTTGCGTTCGAGCGCGCTCGAAGTCCTAGCGTCGCCGCCATGACGACACGGACACAGGCACAGACCTGGATCATCACCGGCGCGTCCCGCGGTTTCGGACGCGCACTGGCGGAGTCGGCGCTCGCGGCGGGCGATCATGTGGTGGCGGCGGTGCGCCGCCCCGAGAGCGTAGCCGACCTGGCGGCCGAGTACCCCGACCGCTGCCTGGTCGCGGGGTTCGACGCCCGGGACGTCACCGCGGCCGCGGACCTCGTGCGGGCCGCCCTCGACCGCTTCGGTCAGCTCGACGTGCTGGTCAACAACGCGGGTCGGGGCATGGTCGGCGCGGTCGAGGAGGTCAGCGATGCGCGGTTGCGGGAACTGATGGATCTGCACCTGTTCGGCCCCGCAGCGCTCGTCCGCGCGGCGCTGCCCGCGATGCGCGCGCGGAGCACCGGGACGATCGTGCAGATGAGCAGCCAGGGCGGACGGATGTCGTTCCCCGGCGTCGCGGCCTACTCCGCGTCGAAGTTCGCCCTCGAAGGCTGGTCGGAGGCACTGGCCGGGGAGGTCGCGCCGTTCGGGATCCGCGTGCTGATCGTCGAGCCCAGTCGGTTCCGGACCGACTTCAACGCCTCCGGCACGCTTGAGTTCGCCGAGGTGTCCCAGACCTACCGCGACCTGCTCGCCGCCGTTCGCGCGGACATGGCCGGGGCCGACGGAGCCCAGGAAGGCGACCCGGCCCGGGCGGCCGAGATCATCGTGTCCCTCGTCCACGGTGACGAGGTGCCGTTGCGGCTGCCGCTCGGCCGGGAGGCGGTCGAGCGTGTCTCGGGTGCCTACCGGCGTGGGCTGGAGGAGGTCGGGCGGTGGGCCGAGATCGCGCGCGGCGCCGACTTCGAGGGCGTACCGGCGTCGGCCCGGCCGGTCTAGGCTGGTCGTCATGGCCACCGACGACCTGATGAGCAGGGCGCTCGAAACGCTCGCGGACGACGATCCACCGTCGGTCGAGGCGATCCACCGCCTCGTCGACCTGGCCGACATACCCGAGTCGGTGACGATCACCGAGGCCGCTGACCTGCTCGACGTCTCACCGCACACGCTGCGCTACTACGAGCGGGCCGGGCTGGTCGCGGTGGCCCGCGACGGCAGCGGTCATCGCGTCTACGACACCGAGGCGATGCGGCGCCTGGTGTTCCTCACCCGGATGCGGCTGTCCGGCATGCCGATGCGCGACCTACAGCACTACGTCTCGCTCGTCGATGCCGGAAAGGAGACGGTGCCCGAGCGGCTCGACATGCTGATCGAACACCGCGACACCATCCGCCGTCGGATTCGTGAGCTGACCCTCTCCCTCACGGCGACCGAGTACAAGATCGCCACCTACGGCGGTTCGACCGGCCCGGACGTCCCGTCCCCCGATCCGACGACGTCCTGACGCCGACGTCCGCTCTTCCGCACGCGAGGTCCGCCCCCGGCTTCACCGCCGGGGGCGGACGCGGTTTCAGGGGGATGCGGGCGTTGCACGTGGGTCTTCGGCAGGTCACCGTGTTCCAGCTTCGTGAAGGTGATCATCTGTCCGTTGCGCACCACGACCGCGCCTCTGGGACAGCGGAAGAGGGTGCCGCGCTCCGACGGGTGGAGGAGGCCGACCGCCGAGCACAGGATCCGGCCGGGACCCAACTGGGCGACGCCCTCGAAGGCGGCGAGCGCCTCACCGGTCTCGGGAGCGACCTCGCCGACGTGGCGGGGGTGTGGTTGACCGCGCTCATCACAGATCCACCTTCGGGATGGAGAGGACTCCGGAGATGCGCCGGGCGAACTCGGGCTCCTGACCGACGGGCAGCGCGCGGTCGTACTCGTGCTTTTCGGTGTCGGTGCGGTAGGAGTCCCACACCCGGTACCAGTGCAGGCCCTCGCCGATCTCGCGCAGGAGCACCGTCTGGCTCTGGTCTCCCTTGTGCACCTCGATCAACATTCCCTTGCGAGGGAGTGGTGTGAGGTCGTTTTGTCCAGCTCAAGGCAGAGCGCCTTGGCCGCCTCCTGCGGAGTCATAATGTCCCCTTTGTTTGAAATGCATGGTGAAGTTGGTGATATATCCGCAGATCCGGAGAACCATCAACTGTGACCAGGATTCAAGAGGACGCCGGGAAAACCTAGGACCCTGAACAGGGCGCGATCATCAGGCGACAGGGATATTCAATGGTGTTTTCCGTGGTGAGGCTGGTGAAAGATGGCGAAACGCAAGGTCAGGCCGCATGCGTTGCAGTGGGGGATCGAGCTGCGGAAGTTTCGCAACCAGGCGGGCAAGACACAGTCATGGCTGGCGAAGCAGGTGACCTGCTCGAACGGGCTGGTATGCGGGTTCGAGCAGGGGACACACTGGCCAAGCAAGGCAATGGCAGCGGAGCTGGACAAACTCGTGCAGGCCGACGGGGGCCTGTTCCAGCTCTGGCTCCGACTCTCCGGGAAGAGGGCCTACCCCGAATGGATGGGTGAGCGTGTCCATGCTGAACCCCGAGCGATCCCCGTAAGGGAGTTCGAGATCACGGTGGTGCCGGGTCTGCTTGGAGACGAGGAAGCTCGGGGCACGGGCAGATCCGGTTCGGCGGGGTCGGCGGGACCGACCCCGCGCGGTCACACGGCCGCGCGGTCGCGCAGCTGTCGACGCAGGCGGCCGAAGAGCTTGGGGTTGTTCATCGCGAGCACGCCCACCGTCGCTCCCCGGCGGCGGTACTCGGCGACGAACCGGCGGTCGTTCGGCGACCCGTCGACGACGGCGACCTCGTCGGCGTCCGCGGGGTGTCCGGCGACCTGCAACCGGGTCCCGTACTGGTCGGACCAGAAGTAGCCGGACGGCCGGTACTCCTCGATCGTCGTGCCCGCCAGGAGGTTGCGCACGGCGGTGACGGGTTGCTCGGAGGCGTTGGTCCAGTGCTCGTGCCGGACCGGCCCGCCGGGGCCGTGGTAGCGGGCGACGTCGCCCACCGCGACGACGGAGGGGAACGCGGTGACGCATCCCGCGTCGCAGAGCACACCGTCCTGGACCGGGATCCCGGACCCGGCGAGCCACTCGGTGTTGGGCAGCATGCCGATGCCGACCACGACCACGTCCGCGGGCAGGTGCGTGCCGTCGGCGAGGTCAACGCCGGTGACGCGCTTCCAGGGGCCGAAACCCGACGAGGTCAGGGAGCGGACACCCACACCGGTGCGCAGGGCCACGCCGTGGTCGGTGTGCAGCGCCGCGCAGACCGAGCCCATGTCCGGGCCGAGGACGCGCGCGAGCGGGGTCGGGCTCGCCTCGACGACGGTCACCGGACGCCCGAGCGCGTGGCAGGTCGAGGCGACCTCGGAGCCGATCCAGCCCGCGCCGATCACCACCACCCCCGTCGAGCTGTTCTCCAGGTCGGCGCTCAGCGCCGCCGCGTCGTCGAGCGTCCGCACGGTGTGCACCCCGGACAGGCCCTCCGAACCGGGGAGCGGGCGGGCCCGGCCGCCGGTGGCGATGACGACGCCGTCCGCGGTGATCTCCTCCCCGTCGGACAGCCGGATCGACCGGGTGAGGGGGTCGAGGGAGTCGGCGCGAACCCCGAGCCGCCACTCCGCGGCCAGGTCGTCCGTGTCGGACTGGTCGGCCAGCCGCAGGCTCTCCGGCGTGCGGGTGCCCGCGAGGTAGCCCTTCGACAGCGGCGGGCGGTCGTAGGGCTGGTACGGCTCGTCCCCGATGACCGTGATCCGGCCGTCGAAGCCCTGCGACCTGAGTTCCTCGACCGCGCGCAGCCCCGCCAACGAGGCCCCGACGACAGCAACGGTTCTCATACGACTGCCTCCTGGTTCTGCGGGACCACGTAGATCACGCCGTCCTGGATCACGACCGAGTGGGTGCGGACCGGCTTCTTGGCCGGAGCTCCGGTGGGCATGCCCGTGCGCAGGTCGAAGCTCGCGGCGTGGAGCGGGCACTCGATGAGGCATCCTTCGAGCCACCCCTCGGAGAGTGAGGCGTCCTGGTGGCTGCACGTGTCGTCGATGGCGTAGATCTCGCCGTCGACGTTGAAGACCGCGATCGGGACCTCGCCGGGGATGCGGACCGCCTCGCCCTCGGGCAGGTCCGCCACGGCACATGCTGGGATCATCACACCCTCCGTTGCGCTATACGAAACTACTTGTTCGATACGCAACACAATGATGAAAGCGTGATCGGCGCGTAGTCAAGGAGTGTCGGGGCGAATTTTCGAAGAGTTGCGCATATCGGTTATAGTTGCACTATGAGCAACAAAGAAACCACGGGAGAACGCGAGCCGACACTGGTCCAGTCAGTGGACCGGGCGATCACCATCCTGGAGCTCCTCGCACGCGGGGAGAGGGGGGTCACGGAGATCGCCGCCGAGCTGGGGGTGCACAAGTCCACCGTGTCACGGCTGGTCTACACCCTCCAGGCGAGACAGCTCGTGGAACAGCACGGGGAGCGCGGCAGGTTCAGCATCGGCATCGGCATGCTGCGGTTCGCCGGTGCCGTCGCCGGTCAGCTCGACATAGTCCAGGTCGGCAATCCGGTGTGCGAGGAACTGGCCGGCCGCCTCGGCGAGACGGTGAACGTCGCGGTACTCGACTCGGCGAACGCGATCAACGTCAGTCAGGCGCTGGGCACCTCGGCCGTGGCGGCGCAGAACTGGATCGGCCAGCGCACCCCGTCGCACGCGACGGCCAGCGGCAAGGCGCTGTTGGCCTTCATGCCCCCGGGCGAGCTGGACGAGCTGCTCGCCGGGGGGCTCGTGTCCTACACGGCGCGCACGATCACGGACCCGCAGGAGCTGGGGGAGGTCCTCAAGGGGGTGGCCGAGGACGGGTACGCCACCTCCTTCGAGGAGCTGGAGCCGGGCTTGCACGCGATCGCCGTGCCGGTGTTCGGGTCCGGCGGGGACGTGATCGCGGCGATCAGCGCCTCCGGTCCGGCGTACCGGCTGTCGAGGAAGCGCATCCCCGAGGTCGTGGAGGAACTGCGCCGGGGGGCGCGTGAGCTGTCGGACCGGATGGCCTACATGGGTCGCTGACGGCGCGACGGCGACCGTACTCCGGTTGCCGTGCGCGGTTACTGATATATCAATCAATTATTAACCGACGATCAAGTCGCACGAACTAACCCTTCAGGGTCTTGACAGACCCGCGAGTAGCCCTCACTGTGATCCACATCGCGTTGTGCATCACGGAATTCGTTGCGCATAAAGCAACAAAAGAAGGGAGTGCTCGTTGGTTTCCACCGCACCCGGTGTCCCGGTCCTCGACCGGACCCTGGGCGAGCTGGACCCGGAGGTGTCGGCGGCGGTCGACGCCGAGCTGGAGCGCCAGCGTGACACCC
>NZ_QPNC01000031.1 GCF_003386285.1 Nocardiopsis sp. FIRDI 009 | reverse complement strand
AAGGCGTCTGCGTTTCCGCTTTGTTGTGTCTTTACTTTATCAGGTGTTCCGTGTCCCGCCAAATCGGCGGTTTCGGATCAACCGAACGGGGTAAAGCACCCGTTGTGCTCCATCCACCCTGCTGGACGGATTCGTCCATTCGGGTTTCCGAAGCGACTCCCCGATCCTACACATACCGAGCGCGTGCTCGATCCGTCAGGACCAGGAGAAGAGTGGATGTGCTGGCACGCCCGCGTAGATCTCGCGTTCGTTTCGCTCAGCGTCGATCCGCCGCACCTCGCGGCCTTGGGCCGTCCGGAAGCGACTCGGAGAACACTACCGCCGCACGCACGGTCCGGCAAACCAATATCCGCGTGTCCTGGCTCACAGTCTCACCGGGCATCGCGTGTCCCGTCCCGACATGTGGTCCGCGACCACATGTCCGCCCACCGGTCATGCCGGTGCCGGAAGCCCCTCGTCACCGGTTGAGGAGCACACCCTCACCGGTCCCCGGCGCCGCGTACAGCCACTCGACGTCCAGCTCCACCGCGGCCACGGTCGCGGGAGCGAACGACGCCAGCGCCTCATGGCCGACGAACGCCGCCGCCAGCTGGGCGACCGTCGGGTTGTGCGCGACCACGAGCAGCGTCCGCGCGTCGGGGTCGACGTAGTTCACGAGCTCCAGGAGCGAGTCGACCCCCGCCGAGTACACCGCCTCGGAGTAGTCCACCTCCGGAGCCACGCCCGGACCCATCGCGCCCAGGACCCCGTCCAACGTCTGCCGCGTCCGCAGCGCCGCCGAACAGAGGACGTGGTCCGGCTCGTACCCGCGCGCCGCGAGGAGTCGGCCGACCTCCTCCGCCTGCCCCCGGCCGGTGTCGTCGAGTGCGCGGTCGAAGTCGCGGCCCCCGTGACCGGGCTCGGCTCGGGCGTGCCGCATGAGCAGGAGTGTGCGGCTCATCCGGCCAACACCGTCGCGATCACGGCCAGCCCGCCGATGAAGGCGACCATGATCCCCACGATCGTCGCCAGCCCCTTCAACCCCGTCACCGGGAACCCTCCTCATGCCACGCCCGCCAGGTCTCCCGCCGTCCACGCCCGCGCGTCCGACGTACACGACCGGCGCACACGAGGGTGCTACGGTCCCGCCCCTCCAGGTTAGGTCCGCACACGCGACGTGGCCGCCCGGGCTCCCCCGGACGGCCACGTCCTCGTGCTCACGGTGGTTTTCGCGGCCCCCGCACGGGGGACCGTTCCCGAATCCTCCTGGAACGGTCCCCCGGAAGGGGCCGGAAGGGTGCCGCGACCGAACTCCTAGCTCTTGCCCTCTCCGGCGCGGGCCTCCTCCCTGCGGTCGGCCTCGACGTTCCCGCTCTCGCTCTCCACCGCGTCGTCCTTCTCCCCGGACCCGCCGTCCGTGGCGGCCCTGTCACCGCCCTCGACCTCGGGGGCGCCCTTCGGCGCGGCCGAGCCGCCGCCCCCCGCCAGGTCGGTCTCCGTTCCGGATCCGCGGCTCTTCGACCACAGCACCGCGCCGACGAGCACGCCGACGGCGACCACCGTCACACCCACCCGCAGCGCGATGTTGTCGGCGTAGATGACCACACTGGGCGCCACGATCAGCGCTACCAGGTTCATCACCTTCAACAGCGGGTTGATCGCCGGTCCCGCGGTGTCCTTGAAGGGGTCGCCGACCGTGTCCCCGATGACCGTGGCCTCGTGGGCCTCCGAGCCCTTGCCTCCGTGGTGCCCGTCCTCGACCAGCTTCTTGGCGTTGTCCCACGCACCGCCGGAGTTGGCGAGGAACACCGCCATGAGCACACCCGCGGCGATGGCGCCGCCGAGGAAGGCGCCGAGCGGGGCGTAACCGAGCGCGAATCCGACGGCGATCGGGGCGAAGACCGCCAACAGGCCCGGAGTGACCAGCTCCCGCAGCGAGTCCTTGGTGCAGATGTCGACGACGCGCGCGTACTCCGGCTTCTCGCTTCCGTCCATGATCCCCGGCCGGGTGCGGAACTGGTCCCGCACCTCCAGGACGACGCGGCCTGCCGCCCTGCCGACCGCCATGATGGCCAGTCCCGAGAAGAAGAACACGACGCTCGCGCCGATGATGACGCCGACCAGCACGTCCGGCCGGTCCAGGGAGAGGGAGAAGGCGTCCGCCCCCGCGTCGGCGATGGTCAGCTGTTCCTGCACCGAGGTGCGGAAGGCTCCAAAGAGCGCGGTCGCGGCCAGCACGGCGGTCGCGATCGCGATGCCCTTGGTGATCGCCTTGGTCGTGTTGCCCACCGCGTCGAGACTGGTGAGCACGTCGGCGCCCTTGCCTTCGACGTCGCCGGACATCTCCGCGATGCCCTGGGCGTTGTCGGACACCGGACCGAAGGTGTCCATCGCGACGATGATGCCGACGGTGGTGAGCAGCCCCGTGCCCGCGAGCGCGACGGCGAACAGGCTCAGCGTGATGGAGCCGCCCCCGAGGAGGAAGGCGGCGTAGACGGCGCCCGCGATAAGCAGGGCGGAGTAGACGGCCGATTCCAGGCCGACCGAGATACCGGACAGGACGACGGTCGCCGCACCGGTCTTCGAGCTGTCGCCGATCTCCCGCACCGGACGCCGGTCGGTCTCGGTGAAGTACCCGGTGAGCAGCTGGATGGCGGCGGCCAGGACCAGACCGATGAGGACCGCGGCGACGGCGATGACGCGCGGGTTCGGGTCGGTTCCCGCGGCGGCGATCTCCTCCACCACCGTCGGGCTGACGCCGGACAGCCCGTCGACGCTGTCGGGCAGGTACCAGAACGCCGTGCCGACGACGAGGACCGCCGAGATCCCGGCGGAGACGAAGAAGCCGCGGTTGATCGCCGACATCGCCGTCCTGTCCCGGGTGCGGGGCGCGACGATGAAGATGCCGATGATCGCGGTGACGACACCGATCATCGGGACCAGCAGCGGGAACACCAGTCCCTCGGTGCCGAACGCGACCCGGCCGAGGATGAGCGAGGCCACGAGCACGACGGCGTAGGACTCGAACAGGTCGGCGGCCATGCCCGCGCAGTCGCCCACGTTGTCCCCGACGTTGTCGGCGATGGTGGCGGCGTTGCGCGGGTCGTCCTCCGGGATGCCCTGTTCGACCTTGCCGACGAGGTCGGCGCCGACGTCCGCCGCCTTCGTGAAGATTCCGCCGCCGACACGCATGAACATGGCCAGGAGCGCGGCCCCGAAGCCGAAGCCCTCCAGGACGATCGGCGCGTCCCCCCGGTAGAGGAGGACGACGGTCGCGGCGCCGAACAGGCCGAGCCCGACGGTGATCATGCCCGCGACGCCGCCGGTGCGGAAGGCGATGCGCATCGCAGACCGGCCGGCCGCCTCGTCACCGCCGCGCGCGGCCGCGGCGACCCGTACGTTGCCGCGTACCGCCAGCCACATGCCGATGAAGCCGGTGGCCGCCGACAGCAGGGCGCCCAGGGCGAAGAAGAGGGAACGGCCGATCGCGATGCCCCAGGACTCCGCGGGAAGCAGCAGCAGGAGGAGGGGGATCACGACGACGAAGACCGCGAGGGTTCGGAACTGTCGTTTGAGATAGGCGGCCGCTCCTTCCTGAACGGCGACCGCGATGTTCTGCATTCGCTCGGTGCCCTGCCCGGCGGCGAGGACCTCACGCACCAGCATCCCCGCGACGGCGAGGGCCAGGAGCGCCACCGCCATGACGACGATGACGAGTGTGAAGTCGGTGCCTTCCAAAGCTAGGGCCATGCCGCCTTCGGCGGCGAGGTTGAGCCCAGACAATCCGTCCTCCTTGAGACGGGCACGACCATTTCGGCCCCGTTCACGGTACGCACGGAACGGTTCCCACCTGGGGCGTCGGTCCCGCGCGAGGCCACGGACGTGTCGCCGTCCGGAGGGAGCCTGAGCTGGCCCGACGACACCCTGGCCGGGGTCGAAGCGGTGCCATCCTTGTGTGTGATGCGCACCGCCCGCGCCACGAGTTCACGGGCGGTGATCCGGGGATTCTACGCACGACAGCGAATAAAGGTGAGAGGCGATTCGGCTTTTCCCCAGGAGGATCCGAAGATGTGACCACATGGTGATCTGGAGATACGGATAAATTACTTTATCCGCGACATTTGTCTTTTATCTTGTCGCATAATGCTTTAATGCGATGTTAACGTTAAAGCGTGCGTGGGGCCTTATATGAGCACACGACACACGAAACATCGCCAACGGTCACAGAGGACGCGTTCCACCACCAACCGGAAAGGAGGCGTCCCCTGTCCCGGGAGCACCTTCCGCCACTCGGTACCGCTCCGGACTACCTCCGGCGCAGACGCATGCCCGAGGGATCGATACCGTCACCCGGGCGAGCCCGACCCGCCTCCAGATCCTCGGCCAGGGCGCGGGCGAAGGCCGCCACACCGGACACGTCGACGCCGTGCGGCGCCCGTGGGCCGAACGCCGCCACCCGGTCCGCACCCCGCCGCAACAGGCGCGCGGCCCCGACCGTGTTCCCCCGCTGGGCGTGCGTCACGCCCACCACCGTCTGGGCGAGCCCCCGCCACAGTTCGCGTTCCTGGCCGGGTGCGGACTTCCACACGGCCTCCAGGACCTCGTGGGCA
Source organism: Nocardiopsis sp. FIRDI 009 (assembly GCF_003386285.1). Lineage (GTDB taxonomy): Bacteria > Actinomycetota > Actinomycetes > Streptosporangiales > Streptosporangiaceae > Nocardiopsis. The sequence goes on along the minus strand of NZ_QPNC01000031.1, from coordinate 104,724 downwards.
GTGAAAGCGTACCCCTCGTCGAGCAGTCGTTGGGCGGTTTCCAGCCCTTCCTCCACGGTGAACTCGGCGTCGTCGGGGACGCGTTCGACCTCGCCCACGCTTCCGTGCGGCATCGGCCGACCGTAGCGGTCGCGGGGACGCTGGTTCTGCGCGCGACCCTGCTCGTTCCGGTCCCGCTCGCCGTTCGCGCCGTTCAGGGAAGCCGCCATCACTACCTCACCACCATCATCACGCCGCCGCGGACGCCGACGCCGCCGCGGCGCGGTGTCCGCGGGGCCTTCGCCGGTTCGCCTACCGCTCCGCCGCGGCCACGTCCCCCAACCACTCCACCAGGGCCCCGGAGACCTCCTCCGGCCGCTCCTCGTGCGGGAAGTGTCCCGCGCCGGGGATCCCCCTCCAACGGTAGGGCCCCGTGACCAGACCGCGTGAGGCGCGTGCGACCTCGGGCGGGCAGGCCAGGTCCTCGGTCCCGTGGACCTGGAGGACGGGCACCCGCACGGGGCGCCGCATCCTCGCGTTGTACCGAGCGCCGTCCAGCCGCCAGCGCGACCGGAAGATCCAGCGATGGTACTCCAGTGAGCAGTGGGAGACCTTGGGGATCGAGAAGGCCAGCCGGTAGCGCCGCTCGGTCTCCTCGTCCGGCCAGCCGGGGGCGCTCCACTCCCGCAGGAGCTCACCGACCCGGACACAGCCGTCCGCCAGGAGCCGGTGCTCGGGGAGGATCGGCACCTGGGCTCGGAGCAGATGCCGCGCTCCGGGCCCCATCGACGCCAGGGCCCGCCCCGCACGCGACGGGTGGGGCGCCGCGACGGCGGCCAGGGCGCGGACGTGTCCGGGGTGGTGGACGGCCGTCGTCCACCCGACGAGTCCGCCCACGCCGTGCCCGACGACGACGGCGTCCGCCGAACCCAGCGCGCGGACCAGACCGGCGGTGTCCTGGGCGAGGGTGACGAGGTCGTATCCGCGCGGAGGTTTGTCGCTGGCGCCGTAGCCGCGCAGGTCCACGGCGACAGCGCGGTACCCGGCGTCGGCGATCGCGCTCAGCTGGGCGCGCCAGGCCCACCAGAACTGGGGGAACCCGTGCAGGAGGAGGACGAGCGGCCCGTCACCCAGCTCGGCGACGTGGAACCGCGCCCCCGCCGCACCGACCGTGCGGTGCCGCCAGGGTCCCTCGACGTAGGCGACCGAGTCGTCCAGCACCTGGGACGGGGCCTACTTCTCGGCGGGCGCGGTCTCGCCGGAGGCGGCCACCGCGCCGTCACCGGTCCGGGGCGGCCTGATGTCGCCGCGCAGGATGCCGACGAGCCGGGAGGTGGTCTCGGCGGTGCGGGCCAGCCCCTGGCGCCTGCGCAGGTTGGCGAGGGCGACGAGCACGAGGACCACCGCGACCAGCAGGTAGAAGAGCGTGACGATGCCGAAGGCGATCCACGGCGCCAGGCCGAGCTCCATCAGGCCGAGGCCGATGGTGACCGAGAGCAGGATCGCGACCAGGTGGAGGACCACCGCGGCCGCGAGGAACTCGCCGACGCTCTTGCCGATCCGCGTGGCGTCGGCCTTGGCCTCGAGCTTGGCGAGTCTGATCTCCAGGCGCACCAGCCGGGAGAGGTTGTCGGTGGCGTCGGAGACCAGTTCACCGATGGAACGGTCGGTGCCGCTGGATGCGCCAGGTTCGCCGCCACCCGGCTTGTCCACCATCGTGGGGGGTCCCTTCTCTCGGTCCGAACTCGTGGATGATCCTCCGCATCCTCGCACATGACCGACCGCCCATGTCTCTCACGGCACGCAAAACGACATGGTCGCGTTTGGTCACACGGGTGAGCCGGAGCGGTGGTCCGGCCCTGTCGGGCTCCCGGACCACCGCTCCGGCACGGGCCGGTGCGACACCGGTGGCGGGGCGGCCGGGCCGGCCGCCCCGGTTCACTCGCCCTTGGCCGCGGACGGCAGCTGCTTGGCGATCACGTCCATGATCGAGGAGTCGGTGAGCGTCGAGGTGTCGCCCACGGCGCGGTTCTCCGCGATGTCGCGCAGCAGGCGCCGCATGATCTTGCCGGACCGCGTCTTGGGCAGCTCGGGGACGGCCAGGAGACGGGCCGGCTTGGCGATCGGGCCGAGCGAGGCGCCGACGTGGTCGCGCAGCTCCTTGACGAGATCCTCCGGGACCTCCTCCTCGCCTCCGCGCAGGATGACGAAGCCGACGATCGCCTGGCCGGTGACCTTGTCCGTGGCGCCGACGACCGCCGCCTCCGCCACCTTCGGGTGGGAGACGAGCGCGGACTCCACCTCGGTGGTGGAGATGTTGTGGCCGGAGACCAGCATGACGTCGTCCACGCGGCCGAGCAGCCACAGGTCGCCGTCCTCGTCCTTCTTCGCGCCGTCACCGGGGAAGTACAGGCCCTCGAAGCGGGACCAGTAGGTGTCCTTGTAGCGCTCGGGGTCGCCCCAGATACCGCGGAGCATGGACGGCCAGGGCTCGCGGATCACGATGAAGCCGCCCTCGCCGTCGGGCACCGAGTTGCCCTCCTCGTCCACCACGTCGGCGACGATGCCGGGCAGGGCGCGCATGGCGGCGCCGGGCTTGCCGGAGGTGACGCCGGGCAGGGGGCTGACCATGATGGCGCCGGTCTCGGTCTGCCACCAGGTGTCGACGACCGGTGTGCGGCCACCGCCGATGTGCTCGCGGTACCAGACGTAGGCCTCGGGGTTGATCGGCTCGCCGACGGAACCGATGACGCGGAGGCTGGAGAGGTCGAACTTCGCGGGGATCTCGTCGCCCCACTTCATGAAGGTGCGGATCGCCGTGGGCGCCATGTAGGCGATGGTGACCTTGTACTTCTCGACGATCTCCCAGAAGCGGCCGCGGTGCGGGGTGTCCGGGGTGCCCTCGTACATCACGGTGGTGGCCGCGTTGGAGAGCGGGCCGTAGACGATGTAGGAGTGCCCGGTGACCCAGCCGATGTCCGCGGCACACCAGAAGACGTCGGTGTCGGCCTTGAGGTCGAACACCGCCCAGTGGGTGTAGGAGACCTGGGTGAGGTAGCCGCCGGTGGTGTGCAGGATGCCCTTGGGCTTGGCCGTGGTGCCGCTGGTGTACATGATGTACAGCGGGTCCTCGGCGTCGTGCGCCTCGGGCGTGTGCTCGGTGCTCGCGGTCTCGACGGTCTCGTGCCACCACACGTCCCGGTCGGTCCACTCCACGTCCTGACCGGTGCGGCGGACGACGAGGACGTTCTCCACCGCGGGGCGGTCGGCGACGGCCGCGTCCACGGCGGGCTTGAGCGCGCTGGCCTTGCCGCGCCGGTAACCGCCGTCGGCGGTGACGACGAGCTTGGCCTGGCTGTCGTCGAGCCGCTGGCCGAGGGCGTCCACGGAGAAGCCGCCGAAGACGACCATGTGGACCGCGCCGATGCGGGCGCACGCGAGCATGGCCACGACGGTCTCGGGGATCATCGGCATGTAGATGGCCACCCGGTCGCCCTTGCGCACGCCGAGCGCGGTCATGGCGTTGGCCGCCTGGCAGACCATGTCCTTGAGCTGGGCGTAGGTGATCGTGCGGGTGTCCCCGGGCTCGCCCTCCCAGTGGTAGGCGACGCGGTCGCCCAGACCGGCCGCCACGTGCCGGTCGACGCAGTTGACGGAGGCGTTGATCTTCCCGCCGTCGAACCACTTCGCGAACGGCGGGTTCCAGTCCAGGACGGTGTCCCAGGGGCGCTCCCACTGGAGCCTGCGCGCCTGTTCCTCCCAGAAGCCGAGGCGGTCCTCGGCCGCCGCGTCGTAGGCGTCGGCCTTGACGTTGGCCCGCGCCGCGAGGTCGGCCGGCGGCGGGAAGCTGCGAGTCTCGTGGAGAAGGTTGGACAGTGTCTCCTGGCTCGGGGGAGTGCTGTCGGCCACTGTGATTCTCCTTACGTCGGCGGTTCACACCCAATTAATCATGTGGTCCATACCACTGGAACCATCGGGTCGGGATCCAGCGGCGGGGACCGCGGGGCACGCGGCGAACGGCCGGTGAACGGTCGCCGCGACGCGATGAGCGGTCGGGGGCGTGGCGTGGGCGCACGGTGTTACCGGCGCGTAGTGTTGGTGATCGTGAGCGAATCGACTTCCGCCTCCCTGTCCGACCCGCTGAAGCGGATCGCCGAGCTGCCGGGCGTGGCCGACGCAGTCGCCGAGACCCGCGCCCTCGTCGACCGTCTGCTGGGGCACCGCATCCTGCGTCGGCGCAGCAGCGACGTGTCCATGGAGTCCTCCCTGCGGGGCGCGTGCGCGTCGGCCGCCCTGGAGGGCGCCGAGGTCTCGATGGACGAGATCCGCGCGGGCCACGTGTACGACACCCGGATCAAGGGCGCGCTGCGCGTGTCCGGTGAGCTGGGCAGCCTGGTGGACACCTGGCCCAAGGCCCCGCGCCAGGCCCTGGCACGGCTGCACACCCTGGCCGCGGCGGACGCGGTCGCCGAGGAGGCGCTGGGGCGGCCTCGGCTGCCCGGCGAGCGCGTCGAGGACCCGATGGAACTCGGCCGGGTGCCGGACCCCCAGGCGGCGCTGGCGCGGATGGAGGGGCTGTACTCGCTCCTGGGCGCGCGTTCGTCCGTTCCGGCCCTGGTGACGTCGGCGCTGGTGCACGGAGAGCTGATGGCGGTCCGCCCGTTCGGTTGGGGGGACGGCCTGGTCGCGCGCGCCGCCGAGCGGCTGACGCTGGTGGAGCGGGGGTTGGACCCGAAGTCGTTGGTCCCGTCCGAGTTGGGGCACCAGGTGCTGCGGGACGAGTACGGTCCGGCGCTGCGCGGATACATGGCGGGCACCCCTGAGGGCGTGGCGGAGTGGGTCGTCTACTGCTGCCGCGCCGTGCGGGCGGGCGCACAGGACTCCCTTGCCACGTGTGAGGCGCTCAAACGCGGTTGAGCGGGTTGGTTGGAACGCCGTGCGCGCCGGGAGGACGGCGAAACTCCGGGAGTTCACGAGATCGTTCATTTACCGACCAGTAGTCAGCGTGGGATACCAGTTCGGTCACATTTGTTCGACGCCGAATGTTTCAGGATTGCTTCACTCGGATGCTCAGACATGCCGAACGGCGCCCCGCTTCCTCTTGCGGGGCGCCGTCTCCGGCGCGTCCCACCGGGTTAGCAAGCATCCATTTTTCTAGTCTGACCAGGCCGTTCAGCCTCAGGTCTGGCCTAGACAACCCTTACCGGGCCCAGTGGCGCGTGGGTTCCCGGCTGCCGCGTCGGGGTGGATCTTGGCCACCAACTGCTTTCTTTCTACGGCTCGGTTCATCCTCCGAAAAGACGGTTGACCCAAGTTTTTCTCATCGATTCCCGAACCGATACGCGGAACGCGTGGTAACGTCGTCCCCGGCGTTCGCCCGAGGATCGGCCACGCGACAGCGGCTCATCGCGGAATCCCACCGAGCGACCGTTGTCCCGGCGCTTTCCGCGTCCCGTCAGCGTGACCTCTCCCCGGAGAACCAGTACGTTTCCAGGTCCTTCGGTGGTCGTGGGGCACCGCCCCCGCGAACCCTCCCGGAGAGCGGACCCGGTCCTACCCCCCAGGACCGGTACCGAGGAGGCGGCTCCCCTCTCCCCCTGCGGGGTCCGTCACCACGTCCGCTCCACTCGCCTGTCGGGTAGGGATGCGTGCCCGCCCCCGTACGCACGCATCCCTCCCGTCGGGTGTGTGCCCCGGCGCGCCCCGCGGGCGCGCCGGGCCCGGGAAGCGGCGGAGCCCACCGACAGCCCCCGAGGGGTCCCGGGCGGAGTTATCCACAGACGCGGATCGGGGCTTTCGGGCCGGGGCGCGTTCGGCGATGGTCGAGATGACGCCCCTCGACCCCGGAGACGCCATGGACACCCGGTTCCGTCCCCTGCTCGCCACCGACGACCCCGTTCTCCTCGACGACCTGCTGAGGCTGGCTGCGGCCGCGTCCACCGAGGTCACGGTCGCGCGCTCGGCGGTTCAGGCCCTGCGCTCGTGGTCGCGTTCCCCGCTGGTGGTCGTCGGTGCCGACCTGCTGCCGGCCCTGATCGCGGCCGACGCCCCCGCGCACCCCCGGGCCGTGGTCGTGACGCGGAACCACGCCGCGGGCGGCGGGTCCCCGACCGGAACCGCCGACCGCCGTCCGGGGCGGCCCCGCGCCGCGGTCGCGGCCCCGTGGAACGGTGGGCCGACGACGGGTGGACGGCCGTTCCCGCGCCTGCCGGGAGACGAGTCGGAGCTGGTGGACCTCCTGGCCGGAGCGGCCGCACGGGGCGACCCCCCGGCTCCCACGGTGGCGGTCATGGGTGGCCGGGGTGGCGCCGGCGCCACCCTGACCGCGGTCGCCCTAGCCCTGGCCGGTGGGCGCAGCGGACGGGACACCGCGCTCCTGGACGCCGACCCGTTCGGCTGCGGACCGGACGTCTACCTCGGGTGCGACCTCGCCGCCCCCGTCGATCCCGGCCACCGGACCGGGTGGAACGACCTCCTCCACCGTGACGGCCGGGTGCGCTGGCACGACCTGCGCCCCGGTCTGCCCGGTGCGCTCGGCGTCTCCGTGCTCACCTGGGACCGCCGTCCCGCCGCTTCCGGCGACGGCGCCCCCGGAAGCGACGCGTTGCCCGCGGACACGGCCCGGGCGGCCCTCGACTCCGCCCGGGAGGGCACCGGCCTGGTCGTGGTCGATCTCCCCCGATCCTTCGACGCCGCCACCACCGAGTTCCTGAACCGGGCCGACCGCGTCCACGTCGTCGTCCCGGCGGACGTGCCGTCCGTGGTCGCCGCCTCCCGGGTGGCGCCCCGCCTGCGGACGGAGGCGCCGGGGGTGAGCGCCGTCGTCATCGGCTCCGGCGGGGAGCTGACCGCCGACGTGATCGCGCGCACGCTGGGGCTTCCGCTCGCTGCGGACCTGCCCCGGGAGCCGGGGCTGGCACGGCTCCTGAGCGCCGGTCGGGCCCCGGCCCGCCACCGCAGATCCCCGCTCGCCCGGTTCGCGGACCGCGTCGTGGCGGAACTGCCCGCGGCGGAGCCGGTCCGGTGAGCGCCCTCCTGGAGGCGGTCCGCGACCGCCTGGTGGAGTCGGGCGGCCCGGTGAGCCAGGCCGCCGTCGCCGCGGCGCTGCGCGCGGAGGGCGGTGTCCTGGGGGACGCCGAACTGCTCGCCCTGACCCGGCGGCTCGCCGCCGAGCTGTCCGGCGCGGGGCCGTTGGAGGACCTGATGACCTCCGGGGTCACCGACGTCCTCGTCAACGGACCGGACGAGGTGTGGGTCGACGACGGCGACGGCCTGCGGCGCGCCGGGGTCCGGTTCGCGTCGGAGGAGGAGGTGCGCCGACTCGCCCAACGGCTGGCCGCGCGGGCGGGACGCCGACTGGACGCGGCCGTCCCGTACGTCGACGCGCACCTGCCGGGAGGGGCGCGGCTGCACGCGGTGCTGCCGCCGGTGGCCCCGGAGGGGGTGTGCGTGTCGCTGCGGCTGCCGCCCCGGCGGGTGTTCGACCTCAACCGGCTGACCGAGTGCGGAACGCTCACCCCCGTCGGCGCGGCCCTGCTCCGGGCGGTGGTGCGCGCACGCGCGCCGTTCCTGGTCAGCGGTGGCACGGGAACCGGTAAGACCACGCTGCTGTCCTCGTTGCTCTCGCTGGTCGATCCGGCCGAGCGCGTGGTCCTGGCCGAGGACTCCCCCGAACTGCGGCCCGAGCATCCGCACGTGGTCCGTCTCCGGACCCGTCCGGCCAACATCGAGGGCAGCGGGGAGGTCCCCCTGTCCGTCCTGGTGCGGCAGGCGCTGCGGATGCGCCCCGACCGGCTGGTGGTCGGCGAGGTGCGCGGGCCGGAGATCGTCTCGCTGCTGGCGGCCATGAACACGGGCCACGAGGGCGGGGCCAGCAGTCTCCACGCCAACGGCGCCGAGGACGTCCCGGCCCGGGTGGAGGCGCTGGGTTGCGCTGCCGGGCTCACCCGCGACGCCGTGCACAGCCAACTGGCCGCCACCCGCGCGCTCGTGATCCACCTCGTCCGGGGCGCCCGAGGACGTCGGCTCGCCGAGGTCCGGGTGCTGCATCGGGGGAGCGAGGGGCTGGTACGGGCGCTGCCCGCCGTCGCCTTCACCCCGGAGGGTGGCTGCCGGGAGTTCCCCGGAGCCGAGGCTCTGGCGGACCGGTTGGGTGAGGGGTGGCGAAGCGGATGACCGTCCTGCTGCTCTGCGTGGTCGCACTGGTCCTGCTGGCCCTCGTGCCCGACCCGAGACGGGACCGCCTGTCACGGGCGTGCGCGCTGCGGGAGCGCGAACGGAGGTGGGCGGAGTTCCAGGGAGGCGGTCGGCCACGGGGGCGAAGGCCCGGGCCGGAGCCGAACGGGAAGAGCCGGTGGGGGTCGGGAACACAGCGGGCGAAGCCACGTGGGGTCGACCGGGCACGGTGGCGGGACCCCGGGGCGTGGTCCGGTCCGGAGCCCGGAGGCGGGCCCCGGACTCCGGAGCGGCTCCGGGACCTGGTCCGGCAGCGTGTCCGTACCGTGGTTCGACGGAGTGTCCGCGCCCTGGCCCACCGCCGTGAGGGAGCGCGGCGCCGTCGCGCGGTGATCGTGCTCTGCCGGGTCCTGGCCTCGGAGCTGCGTGCCGGACAGCCGCCCGACGAGGCGCTGCGCGTGTCCGCGGCGGAGGCGGGCCCCGCGGTGGACGGGCTCTCCGACGCGGCGTCGATGCGCGCCGCCGCCGACCGCGACCCCGATCTGTGGGCGCTGGCCTACCTGGCGGCGTGCTGGGAGGTCTCCGCGGAGACCGGGGCCGGGTTGGCGGGGGTGATCGACGCCCTGGCCGAGGAACTGACGGCGCACGAGGAGCAGCGGTCGGAGGTCGCGGCCAGGACCGCTGGTCCGCGAACCACGGCGATCGTGCTGGGCGGGCTCCCCCTGGTGGGCCTGCTGATGTCGGCGGGGCTGGGCGGTTCGCCCCTGGTGTTCCTGTTCACCACGCCGTTGGGGCTGGGGTGCCTGTTCGGCGGGGTGGCCCTGGACCTGCTCGGGACCTGGTGGACGTTGCGCATGGTGCGCGGTGCGGTGGAGGCGGGTGAGGGGCGGTCCCGGGAACCGTCCCCACCCGGCGGCCGCGCGGAGCCCCCGGAAGGGTCCGGGACGGCGTGGCCATGACGCGGAGAACGCCCGTGGAAGCCGATGTGCGGGGGGCGTCGCGTGCGGAGCGGAGCCCGCGCGCGACGGGGCGGGGCGGGGCGGGATGAGAAAAGCCCGGCGCATGGCCGGGCTCGCGGAGCCCGCGCGCGACGGGACGGGACCGGGAGACGGCGTGCGGCAGCACCGCACCGGGGAGCGACGAGGGTAGGGAACGGATGTTCGAGGCGGCCACGGTGGTCCTCGGGACCGCCGCCGTATGGGTACTCATGGGCGGGAGCCCGGTCCACCGGATCCGCGGTCCGCGCACGGCGCCCCGTCCCCGGCGGGCGGGGGCCCGGATCCGCCGCACCGCGCCGGTTCTGGCCGGTGCGGTGGGGACCGGCGTCGCCCTCGCGGTGCTCGGCCTCCCGGGCGGAGCCGTGGCGGCGGCCGTCTGCGCCGGGTGGTGGATCCGGAGTCGCCGTCATCGGAGGGGCGCCCCTCCGGTGACGGCGGAGCTTCCCGTGGCGGTGGGCCTGCTCGCCTCGGGGGTACGCGCGGGGGCGACCGTTCCGTCGTGTCTGTCCGCAGTGGCCAGGTCGACGAGCGGGCGGCTGGGGGAGGAGTTGGCCGTGGTCGCGGAGCGCCTGCGGTTGGGGGCCGATCCCACCAGCGCCTGGCGGGGGCCCGCCCTCCCGGAGCCGTTGGTCGCCGTCGGCCGTGACCTCGCACGGGCCGCGGACACCGGGGCACCCGTCGCCGACCTGCTGGACCGGCACGCGGTGGATCTGCGGCGCGCGTCGCGTGCGCGGGCCCTGGCCCGGATGGAACGTCTCGGTGTCCTCGTGGTGGCGCCGCTGGGCCTGTGCTTCCTGCCCGCCTTCGTCCTGATCGGCATCGTTCCCCTGGCTGCGGAACTGCTGTCCCAGGCGCTCAGCGCGTGACCGGTGGGAACGCCAGAGGATCGCCGGTGCGGGTGCGGTGGATGATGCCGCCGAGGACCTGGCGCCGATTGTGTCGACAGCCACCGCGTCGGGGGCGATGGGGGTCGGTCAGGTCCCACCGCTCATCGGTGAGCTCGACTCTGCGGCCCACGCACCGGTCGTGGCCCGGCGCCGGGGGACGGACGGGCAGCCAACGGATGTGAACGGCGATACGGGCGTCGTGGCACGGCGCCGGGAGGGAAACGGACCCGGCCCCCTGCTGGAGCCGGGGGGTACGCCGCCGCCCGAGGCGACCACCGGCTGAGGACACGGCCCCCTGGAGTCGGGGAGCACGCCCTACGACTCGTTCTCGCACAGCCCGTCGATGATGTCGTCGAGGACGAGGGTGCGGTCGCGGATCGACATCAGGGTGAGCTCCCTGAGCGCGGGACGGGTGTCGACCCGGTCCCCGCGCACGCCCTCGACCATGCACACCCTCATGCAGTGCTGGGTGGGTGCCTGCCAGAAGTCCCGCTCGTCAACGGGGGCGATGCTGTAGACCGTGGCCGGATAACGGGGCGGGCGGCTCGGTGAGTACCACTGCTCGACCCGGGTGAGCACGAACCCGGTGATCAGGGAGTCGAACACGCCGCCCTCCGCGAGGTCGGTCACCGCTTCGCGGTCCCCCTCGGCTCGACACTCGGAGCAACAGGCCAGCTCCGCCCGCAGCAGCCATCGGGCGCGGGCGTGGCTCACCTCGGAGTTCTTGAGTGTGCTCGGGTGTCTGTGTCCCATACGTCAGCAGGGTACGGCCGAACCGGACCGGCACGGGCCCGGGCGGTGACGGTCCGCTCCGGAACGGACGAGGGGACCGAGACCGCCACCTCGACGGTCAGGCCGGTGACGACGCACGACACCAGCACACCGCCGTTGGCCTCGGCGGTGGACCGCCCCCGGGCGCAGGCCCGGTCCGTTCCGTCCGCCGCTTCGGCGGCGGCCGCCAGCGCGGCGAGATCGGCCGCGGTGGCGGCCCGGTCCCGGTCCAGCCGAGCGGCTGCGGTGAGCAGCACGCTCAGGGCGGCCAGCCAGGCCACCGCGCACACCCCCACCGTCCAGAGCGTGGCGGAGCCGGTGTCGTGGCCGGTACACACGGGTCACACCCCCGGCTCCAGCGGGACGGCGGCGGTCCCGGCCACCTCGACGGAGGGCCCGGCCGCCGGGCCGAGGCTCAGCTCGGCCCGGACGGTCACCCGCGCCGTCCCGGCCTCGTGGACCAGCCGCACCTCGGCGGTGTCGGGGGCGGCGGAGAGCGCGAGTTCACGCGCCCGCTGGTCGGTCTCGCCCCGGGCGAGGGCGCGGGCCCCCAGTCGAGCGGCGTCGGCGCACGCCAGCTGGGCCGCGGCCACCGTGACCGCGCCGAGCAGCACGGCCAGGACGAGCAGCAACGAGGGGAGCACCACGGCGGTCTCCATGGTGACCGAACCCCGGTCAGACACCGGAGCTGAGCGCGTCGACGACGAGGTCGGTGAGGACGCCGTTCACGGTGTCACCGGTGAGGATGGCGTACAGGACACCGGCGAAGGCGACCGCGGAGACAGCGCACAGGGCGTACTCCGCCGTGGTCACCCCCCGGTCGTCGACGGAGGCGGGGAATCGGACGAGCGGGCACGAGGCGACAGGCATGGGACCTCCCTGGGCAGGGGTGGACGGAACGTCCGTCCTCCCTCACCAGGGTCCGCCGTCCGGAGGGGGCGGCGAAAGCCCCGTCCCCAGCCTGTGGACAACCGCCATCGGGCGACAGCCCTCCATCCACAGGCTGTGGACGGCCTCAGCCCTCACCCCCGGCCAGGACCTCGTCCAGCAGCCGCAGCGCCCCGGACTTGCTCAACGGCTCGTTCCCGGTCCCGCACTTCGGCGACTGGATGCACGAGGGACACCCCTGATCGCACTCACAGTCGGCGATCACGTCACGGGTCGCGGAGAGCCACTCGCGCGCGGCCGCGAAGCCTCGCTCGGCGAAACCCGCACCGCCCTGGTACCCGTCGTAGACGAAGACCGTCAGCCGTCCCGTGTCGGTGTGCACGGCGGTGGACACCCCGCCGATGTCCGACCGGTCGCAGGTGGCCAGCAGCGGCAGCAGTCCGATCGAGGCGTGCTCGGCCGCGTGCGCCGCACCCAGCAGGCCCACGTCGGCCCCGCGCAGCCGCTCCTCGCCCGCACGCGGCAGCGTCCACCACACGGCGCGTGTGTGCAGTGTCCGCTCCGGCAGGTCCAGGGGCTGCTCCCCCAGGACCGACCCCGTGCGCACGTCCCGTCTGAGGAAGCCCACCACCTGGCGGGCCACCTCGACCTCCCCGAAGTACACGGTCGCCCCGCTGGGCCAGGTCTCCTTCCGGTCGACCGACCGCACCGTGATGTCCGTGGTGTCGCGCGCCCAGGTGCTGTAGGGCGGCTCGGCCGGGCGCACGAGGGCGACCCCCTCCTCCAGGTCGAGGTCGTCGACCAGGTAGGTGGCCCCCTGGTGGAGGTACACCGCGCCGGGGTGCACGGTGCCGTGTGCCGCCGCCTCGTCGATCTCGCCGAGCAGCTGCCCGCTGCCCGTGTCGACGATCTGCACCGGCGGGCCGCCCGCTCCCCGGATATCGGCCATGTCACTCGCGCGTTCGTTGCTCGTCCAGAACCAGCCTCTCGGGCGCTTCCTCAGCAGTTTTCCCGAGACGAGTTCACCGAGCAGCTCCTCGGTCGTCGGACCGAACAGGGTGAAGTCATCCCGGGTGATCGGGAGCTCCTGGGCCGCCGCGCACAGGTGCGGACCGAGGATGTGGGGGTTTTCCGGATCAAGGACGGTCTCCTCTACGGACCGACCGAAAATAGCCTCCGGGTGGTGGGCCAGATAGGTGTCCAGCGGATCGTCGCGGGCGATGAACACCGCGAGCGCGTCCTCGCCGCGCCGCCCCGCGCGTCCGGCCTGCTGCCACAGCGAGGCCAGCGTCCCCGGCCACCCCGCGATGAGCACGGCGTCCAGGCCGCTGATGTCCACCCCGAGTTCGAGGGCGTTGGTCGTCGCCAGACCGAGGATCCTCCCCGACCGCAGCGACTCCTCCAGCTCCCTGCGCTCCGACGCCAGGTAGCCGCCCCGGTAGGCGGACACGCGCGCGGCCAGGTCGTGCTCACCCCTCTCGGACAGCAGCCGCTGGGTGGTCAGCGCGACCACCTCCGCCCCCTGCCGCGAGCGCACGAAGACGAGCGTGCGGACCCCGTCCCGCACCAGGTCGGCGAGCATCTCCGCGGCCTGCGACGACGCCGTCCGCCGCACCGGGGCACCCTGCTCGCCCGTCATCTCGGTCAGCTCCGGCTCCACGAGCGCCACGGACATCCCCGCCCGGGGCGAACCGTCCTTGGTGACCTCCGCGACCGGCACCCCCGTGAGCCGGGTCGCGCTCCGCCCCGGGCTCCCGGAGGTGGCCGAGGCCAGCACGAACACCGGCTCGGAGCGGTACCGGGCGCAGATCCGGCGCAGCCGGCGCAGGATCAGCGCGACGTGCGAGCCGAACACCCCCCGGTACCGGTGCGCCTCGTCGATCACCACGTACCGCAGCCCGCGCAGGAAGCGCGACCACGCCCCGTGCCGGGGCAGGATGCCGTGGTGCAGCATGTCCGGATTGGTCAGGACGTAGTTGCCGTGCTCACGCACCCACGAGCGCTCCTCCGGCGGCGTGTCCCCGTCGTAGACCGCCGCCCGCACGCCCGGGAGGGCGAGGTCCGATACCCACCGCAACTGGTCCTGGGCGAGCGCCTTGGTCGGGGAGAGATAGAGCACGCTCCCGCCCGCGTCAACCGCGTCCACCGCGGGCATAAGGAAGGCAAGTGACTTTCCCGAGGCGGTACCCGTGGCTATGATCACATCACTGCCCGAGCGTGCGAGGTCGGCGGCGGCGGCCTGGTGGGACCACGGACCCGTGATCCCCCGTTCCGCCAGGCGTTCGACCAGGTGGGGCGCGGTCCACCCCGGCCACTCCCCGCTCACCCCGTCGCCCGGGGCCACATGCTCGATATGGGTCACCCGCGGGTACCGGGTATCGTCACGCCACACACCGGGGAGCATGGGCTCCGATCGCCTCATCCGAGACCCCTCCTCACTGGACACGTTCCCGACCCACGGTCCTCCCGACGGGGGAGCGGCACTGGCGGACATCGGTTTCAGTGTGGCATCCGGGGGAAGAGTGGCGCGGTGTCACCGTTTTTCTGCTCATCGCAGGAAGACACACTCTGTACCCGTGGTTGAATGCGTGCTGGTGGGGTAACGCCCGGCAGAAGACCATTCGCGTTATACGCGGTTCGGCGCTGGAGGACTAGTGGACCTGAAGCTTGATCATTACACCGAGGGCGACACCGAGGTCGTCGTCGTTGAGGGTGAGATCGATGTCTATACCGCGCCCCGGCTCCGCGAGCTGCTGATCGACCTGGTCAACAAGGGCAACTTCCATCTCGTGGTCAACATGGAGAAGGTGGAGTTCCTGGACTCGACGGGCCTCGGCGTGCTCGTGGGCGGGCTCAAGCGCGTCCGCGCGCACAACGGGACGCTCGCCCTGGTCTGCACCCAGGAGCGCATCCTCAAGATCTTCCGGATCACCGGCCTGACCAAGGTGTTCGGTATCCACGACTCGGTGCAGGAAGCCATCGACAAGCGCCCCGAGAAGTAGTCCAGAGCGAGCGATGGCAACCATCACGCTGACGATCAGCGCGCTCCCGGCGCACGTGCGGACGGCGCGGCTCATGGCCGCGACCGTCGCACGGCGGGCCGGTATCGCCGCGACAGCGATCGACGAGATCAGGCTGGCGGTCGGTGAGGCGTGTTCCCGGGCGGTGGCCGCGCACAAGCTGCACTGCCCGACGCAGCCGATCCTGCTCCAGCTGATCGACGGCGCCGGCGCCGACTCCGCGTCGAAGGCCGACGGTGGCACGCCGGGGCACGCCCTGCGCGCCAACGGGAACGCCACCCAGCGTTTCGAGGTCGTCGTCTCCGACCGGGCCCCGGCCAAGGACGCGGACGAGTCGACCGACCACACGGGCCCCCTGCTCGACGGGCTCTTCCTCGACGGTGACGAGACCCCTCCCGGCGGGATCTCGGGGTTCTCCCCGGGCCTCGGTCTGGCGGTGATCACCGGCCTCGCGGACGAGGTGCGCATCGATCCCAGCGATCAGGGCACGATCGTGCGGATGAGCTGGCCGGTCGCGGCCGAGCGGACGCACGACCCCAGCTCGAACTAGGTCCGCGAACCCACCGGGGGCGTCTGCGCGCGCAGACGCCCCCGTCGTCGTGCCCGGTCCGAAGCGAAGGCGGAGGACCAGAGAAAACACTGCCTAGTCGCAGACCTGCGACGAGACCTCGGAGTCGGCCGCCAGGCCCGCGCTCGCGTTGGCGGCGACCTCGTCGGCGGTGAGGACGTACCCCGTCTCGTCCTCGTTGGTCGCGGCGGCGAACACCACGCCGTAGACGGTCCCGTCGGGTGCCAGCAGCGGCCCCCCGGAGTTGCCCGGACGGACCACGGCCCGCACCTGGTAGATCTCCCGGCTCACCTGCTGGGAATGGTAGAAGTCGGGCCCCTGCGCCGTCTGACGGGCCCTCACGCGCGCTGGAACCGCCGTGAAGCCGCTGTTGCGGGGGAACCCGGCCACGACCGCGTCGTCGCCCTGCTCGGCCGTCCCGTTGAACTCCAGCGGCTCCAGGTCCAGCCCCGGCACGTCGAGGACGGCCAGGTCCTGCTGGGCGTCGAAGAGCACCAGGGTCGCCTCCAGCTGGTGCCCGTCCCTGGTGACCACCCGCAGGTCCTCGGTGACCCCGGCGACCACGTGGGCGTTGGTCATGATCCGGTCCTCGCCGTACACGAAGCCGGTCCCCTCCACCCGGCGCTGGCAGGCGGGCGCGGTGCCCAGCACCTTGACCACGCTGCGACTGGCGTCGATCAGCTCCGGAGTGGTCAGCACGTCGGGGTCGGGCGGCTCCACCTCGGCCAGTTCGCCGGTGCCCAGCCCGCTGAACACCTGGGGGAAGTCACTCTGGTCGACGATCCTGCGGAAGGTCAGGAACCCGCCTCGGGCCGACTCCGGCATCACCGAGTCGACCGACTGCAGGACCCGCGAGTTCTGCACCTGTCCGGCCACGAACGGCAGCGCCGAGTTGGCGACCGTGCTCCCGATGAACCACGCCACCAGCAGCACCGACAGTCCGCTGACGACGGCCCCGCCCATGGCGTCCAGGACCCGCGCCGAGTCCCACGTGACCCGGTTCCGCACCAGGGTCCCCAGGTAGGAGAACAGGAACTGGCCCAGGGCCGCGGACAGGAACACCACCGCGATCGCCACCAGCGCCTGCCGCCCGGGGTCCGCCACCCATTCCTGGATGTAGGTCGGGGCGGTCAGCGCGGCGAGGACACCGCCGCCGATGAACCCCGAGAAACTGAAGACCCCGACGATGAACCCCTGCCGGTAGCCGGTCACGGCGAACAGCAGCAGCAGGACGATCAGGATGACGTCCAGCACGGTTCCCTCCCCTCCCTGAGTGAGCGCTACCCGACGGGGCGCAGGCCGTGCGGGGTCGCTTCGAACATGTCGGTAAGACCCTCACGGCGCCACGGAAGTTCCCATCCGCCCAGGACGAGCAGGCTGTCCACGATCGCCCCGGTGAACCCCCACACGAGCATGCCGCCGACACGGAAGCCCGGGCCCCGGCGCGGACCCTCGCCGTAGCGCACCTCGACCCGGTTCTCCGGGGCCGCCAGGTCGGCGACGGGGACCCGCGAGACCGCGGCGACCTCGCCCAGGTCCACGGGGCGCACCTCGCACGGCTCGCGCCACCACGCCAGGACGGGGACGACGCGGAAGTCGCTGTAGCTCAGGTACAGCTCGGGAAGGCGGCCGACGACGTCGATCCCGGCCGGGTCGACCCCGGTCTCCTCGGCCGCCTCGCGCAGCGCGGCGGCCTCGGGTGAACCGTCCGCGGCCTCGATCCGGCCGCCCGGGAAGGCGGGCTGTCCGGCGTGCCTGCGCAGACCGTGGTTGCGCTGGATCAGGAGCAGGTCCGGCCCCTGGGGTCCCTCACCGAACAGGATGAGGATCGCGGACTCGCGCCCGCCCGTCTCCGGCGGACGCATGGGGTGCGGCACGGGCATCGTCCCGGCCGAGTCCGCGAGCGCGGTGAGCCAGTGCGGTGTCGAGTTCATGAAGGGAACCTGTTCCAGGGGCCGAGAGCTCCGTCGGGTGCGTGGAAGGGGAGAGGCCGGTCGACCCGGAGCCGAGGAGTGTGTGCTCACTCACGTGATCAGGGTACAAACTCGCCCTCTGATCCCCACAGGGATCACAACGCGTCAGGCGAACGAACGCATCCGCAGCAGTTTGGTCGCCGTGGCCTCGTCCGTGGGCCCCTCGCCGTAGGACGGGCACCAGCGGGCCAGGCCGCACGCTCCGCACGCCGGCCTGCGGGCGTGGCAGACGCGGCGCCCGTGCCACACGACGCGGTGGGACAGCATGGTCCAGTCCTTGCGTGGGAAGAGCTCCCCGATCGCGTGCTCGACCTTCACCGGATCCTGCTCGTCGGTCCACCCGAAGCGGCGGACGAGCCGCCCGAAGTGCGTGTCCACGGTGATTCCCGGCACATCGAAGGCGTTACCGAGCAGTACGTTTGCCGTCTTCCTGCCTACACCGGGTAGTTTGACCAGGTCTGCGAGGTTCCCCGGAACCTCGCCGCCGTGTCGTTCACACAGTGCCTGTCCCAGTCCGATGAGGCTGTTGGCCTTGGCCCGGAAGAAGCCGGTCGACCGGATCATCTCCTCCAGCTCCTCGCGCCGGGCCGACGCGTAGGCTTCGGCGTCGGGATAGCGCGCGAAGAGGGCGGGGGTGACCTGGTTGACCCGTTTGTCCGTGCACTGGGCGGACAGGATCGTCGCGACCAGGAGTTCGAGCGGGGTCGTGAAGTTCAGTTCGCAGTGCGCGTCCGGGTACAGCTCGACGAGCTCCCGGTACATCCGGCGGGCCCGGCGCACCAGTGCGAGCCGGCTCTCCCCCGTCGGAGTGGTCGGCGACGCGGTGCTGTCTGGTGTCTCACGAGGCATCGTCACAGGGTAGGCGCACGGCGGCCCCGGCGTCCGCGCCGACCGGGGCAGGGAGGGGCGCCTTGGAGGTATCCGCCGACACGGCGCCCCAGTGACCGAGATTATGTAACCAATGTCCGATGACACGGCGCGGACCGCCCTGATACGGGCCGATGCGGACTAAGATCTCTTGGGCTGACGTCGGCTGTTGTGGGCTCGCGGTCTCCCGGCGGACAAGCCGAGGTAACGACCTGGTTTCACACCCGGGTGCGATATACGTCACACTGTTGGCGGTCAGGTTTTAGGAGGACGTGTGGTGGACGAGATCAACGAGGTACTGCGGAAGGCCCCTCTGTTCGAGGCTCTGGACGAGGAGGACACGGCCGGACTCCGCGCCTCGGTCAACGAGGTACGCCTCGGCCGCGGCCAGACCCTCTTCAGCGAGGGCGACGAGGGCGACCGGCTGTACGTGATCCTCAGCGGGAAGGTGAAGCTGACCCGCACGGCCGTGGACGGCCGCGAGAACCTGCTCGGCGTGCTCGGCCCGAGCGAGATGTTCGGTGAGCTGTCGCTGTTCGACCCGCGTCCGCGCACCGCGAGCGCCGTCGCCGTCACGGACTCCGTGCTCGCCGGGCTGGGCCACGACGACCTGCGCCCCTTCCTCTCCAGCCGTCCGCACGTGTCGCTCCAGCTGCTCAAGTCGCTGGCCGCCCGCCTGCGCCGGACCAACGACGTGATGGCCGACCTGGTCTTCACGGACGTGCCCGGCCGCGTGGCCAAGGCGCTCCTGGAGCTCGCCGACAAGTTCGGCAAGGAGGGCGAGGACGGTCTGCACGTCCACCACGACCTCACGCAGGAGGAACTCGCACAGCTCGTCGGCGCCTCCCGCGAGACGGTGAACAAGGCGCTCGCCGAGTTCGCCCTGCGCGGCTGGCTGCGGATCGAGGCCAAGGCCGTCGTCCTGCTGGACGTCGAGCGCATGCGCCGCCGCGCGCGCTAGGGAGCCGGACACCCTGTGGCCGTTCACCCCGCCGGGGTGGGCGGCCGCGGTCGTTCCCCGGTCTCACCCCCCGCGAAGGGACGGAGCCGGGACCCCGGACGCGGCACAGACCCGAAGCGGGTACGGCCTAGGACTCGACCTCCGCGGGCAGCTCACCGCGCGCCGACAGGTAGTGCAGCTGCGCCCGCACCGACGAGGCCGCGGCCTCGCGGATCTGCTCCGAGATGTCCGGGTAGACCCGGTCGATGATCTCCTCCACCCTGGTCGCCCCCGCCCGGAGGGCCGAGCGGACCTGCTCCAGGCGCGACTCGCGGTGGTCGATGTAGGAGTTCAGCACCGCCACCGGCGAGGACAGGATCGGCCCGTGGCCCGGCAGGATCGTCCGCACCTGGTGCTCGCGCGCGATGTCCCGCAACCGGTACAGCGAGTCCATGTAGGACCCGAGCCCTCCGTCGCCGTCGAGCACCGGCGTGCCGTGCCCCAGCACCGTGTCACCCGTCAGCAGCGCGTTGTCGGACTCCAGCAGCAGGCAGATCGAGTCGTCCGTGTGCCCCGGCGTCGCGACCACCCGCACCGACAGCCCGTCCACGGTGAGCACCTCGCCGTCGACCAGCCCGGCGCCGCCGACGCGCATCCGCGGGTCGACCGCGTGCACGGGAGCGCCCGTCAGCTCGGAGAAGTAGCGGCCCCCCTCGGTATGGTCCGGGTGCCGGTGGGTCACGATCGCCATGAGGACCTGCGCGCCCTGTTCCTGCACCGTCCGCGCCACCCGTTCCAGGTGCCGTTCGTCGTGCGGCCCGGGGTCCACGACCACCACGCCGCGCGCACCGGGTTCCCGGAGGATCCAGGTGTTGGTTCCCTCCAACGTCATCGGGCCGGGATTGGGGCACAGCACGCAGCTGGCGCGCAGCGTCCCGGAACCGTCGATCCTCATCGCACCTCGCTTCGCTCGCCGGCACCGGACCGGCCCGGCGCGGGGCCACACCGTGACGTGGGGCCCTCAGGGGGCCGCGTCGGGCTTCGGGAGGGGGTAGTGGGCCCCGTCCGGGGTCACGATCCGGGTCTGACCGTCGACATCCCGAACGTCCGGTTCAATGGGGACGATATCCCGTCGCGCCTCGCGTACACCTTCCAGGGTCCGGCAGGCGGCCAGCTCCGCGCAGGAGACCACCGTGGGCGGCAGCATCGGCATCCGCCCGGCCGCGTTCTCCGCGGCGACCTCCGCCGGATCGGTCCAACGGGCCAGGTCGGCCTCGCCGCCCACGTTCCGCGGCTCCTGGCCGGGCGGCAGTTCGGCGGCGAAGAACCACGTGTCGAAGCGGCGCGACTGCGCCCTCGGCGTGACCCAGCGCGACCAGGCCCGCAGCCACTCCGAACGCACGACCAGCCCGCGCCGGGAGAGCACCTCGGTGAAGGAGCGGGAGCGGTCGACCAGACCCCGCCGGTCCCGCTCCCACTCCTCCGTCGCGGTGTCGAGGGTGATGGCCCGCGCACCGGCCGCCTCGGGCTCACTGGCCAGGAGGACCCCGGTCTCCTCGAAGGTCTCCCGGACCGCGGCGCACACCAGGGCGCGCGCCATCCGCACGTCGGTGCCCAGGACCCCGGCCCACTCGGCCGGGGACGGCCCCGTCCACGGCAGGTCGCCGTCGGCGTCGCGTTCGTCCACGACCCCGCCGGGGAACACGTAGGCGCCCGGGGCGAAGCCCATGGAACGGACCCTGCGCATGAGCAGGACCTCCATGCCCGACCGCACGGGCCGGAGCAGCATCACGGTGGCGGCGGGCCTGGGCCCGGCGACGCCCTTGGGCGCGGACTGTTCGGCCATCGGCACACCCTCCTGGTCTGTCTCGGGGGCGACGGCCGTGCCACGGGCCCGTTGCCCCGCCCCGCCGGACCGCCCGGTCAGCGGACCTCGACGATCATCTCCAGCTCGACCGGCGCGTCCAGCGGCAGCGCGGTCACCCCGACGGCGCTGCGCGCGTGCACCCCGGCGTCGCCGAAGACCCGGCCGACCAGGTCGCTGGCGCCGTTGATCACGCCGGGCTGACCGGTGAAGTCCGGCGTGCACGCCACGAACCCGGTCAGCTTCACGACGCGGACCACCCTGGACAGGTCACCGATCTCGGCACGGACCGCGGCGATGCCGTTGAGCGCGCAGCGCGCGGCCAGCTCCTGGGCGGCCTCCGCGGTGACCTGCGCGCCGACCTTGCCCGTGGCGGGCAGCACGCCGTCCTCGAAGGGCAGCTGACCGGACACGTACACGTGGTCGCCGGAGCGGACCGTCGGCGTGTACGAGGCGACCGGGGGCACGACCTCGGGGATGGTCAGCCCGAGGTCGGCGATGCGCTCCTCGGGGGTGGCGGGCATCAGAGCTCTCGCTTCATGTAGGCGACGTACTGCTGGTTGCGCGGGTCGGTGCCCTCCGGAAGCGGGGCGGGCACGACGGAGACGAGCTCCCACCCGTCCGCGCCCCAGTTGTCCAGGATCTGCTTGGTGGCGTGCGACAGCAGAGCCACCGTCTGGTACTCCCACTTGCTCATGATGTACTCCCCCATCCGGAACCGGCGGCCCGCCGGGCAGTGGCGGGGCCGCACGTCAACGCCGCCACCTTACTCACCCGGCGGATCCCCCGTGTCCACCGCCGACGCCCCGACACGGTTCCCCCAGCCGTGTCCGGCCACCGGGGTCGCCCCGGACGTAGACTCCGTGGGGTGAGCGAGGCTGAGTTCGGACCGGGGAGCCCTCGACGGTCCCGCGCCGGAGCGCGACTGCACATCGTCACCGGCAAGGGCGGGACGGGTAAGACCACGGTGGCCACGGCGCTGGCCATGGCCCTGGCCTCGCGCGGCGGCCGTGTCCTCTTGGTCGAGGTCGAGGGGCGACAGGGGGTTGCCACCCTCCTCGGGTGCCCCGCGCTGCCGTACGAGGAGCGGGAGCTGATCCCCCTGCCGGGCGGTGGCCGGGTGTGCGTCCTGGCGGCCGACGCCGAATCCGCGCTGCTGGAGTACCTGGAGCTGTTCTACGGGATGCGGCGCGCCGGGCAGGCGCTGAACCGGCTGGGCGCCGTCGACTTCGCGACCACGATCGCCCCCGGACTGCGCGACGTCCTGCTGACCGGCAAGGCCACCGAGGCCGTCCGCCGCCGCGTCGGCGCGCGCCGTCGGGCCTCGGACGCCTCCTCCGCGCCCTTCCACTACGACGCCGTCGTCATGGACGCACCCCCCACCGGCAGGATCGGCCGGTTCCTCAACGTCAACTCGGAGGTGGCCGGGCTGGCCCGGGTGGGTCCGGTCCGCGACCACGCCGACAGGGTCATGTCGGTCATCCGCTCCCCCCAGACCCGGGTTCACTTCGTGACCCTGCTGGAGGAGATGCCCGCCCAGGAGACCCTGGACGGGATCGCCGAGATCGAGGCCCTGGGGTTGTGCGTGGGATCGGTGGTCGTCAACATGGCGCGCCCGCCCCTGCTCGGGGAGGACGACCTGGTCGCCGCCGCCAACGGCGAGCTGGACGGGACGGAGCTCGTCTCCGGGCTGAAGGCGGCCGGGCTGTCCGACGCCGACGACCTGGCGGCGGCGCTGTCCGACGAGGTCCGGGCGCACGCGCTGCGGGTGCTGCTGGAGCGCCGGACGCGCGCCCGGTTGACGGCCCCGGGACGGCCCGTGGTGGAACTGCCCCGCCTGGAGGGCGGCGTGGACCGCTCGGCGCTGGACGGGTTGGCGGACACTCTGGCCGAACAGGGGATGGACCGGTGACCGCGACGAACGCACCCTCGGCGCCCCGCCTGGACGTGGACGCGCTCATCGACTCCCCCGAGACCCGGATCGTCGTGTGCTGCGGCGCGGGTGGCGTCGGGAAGACCACGACGGCCGCCGCCCTGGGACTGCGCGCGGCCGAACGGGGGCGGCGGGCGGTGGTGATCACCGTGGACCCGGCCCGGCGACTGGCCCAGTCCCTGGGCCTGGAGTCCCTGGACAACACCCCGAGCCCGGTTCCGCTCCCCGAGGGGGCACGGGGCGGTCTGCACGCGATGATGCTCGACATGAAGCGGACGTTCGACGAGGTCGTCGAGGAGCACGCCGACCCCGAGCGCGCGCGCCAGATCCTGGCCAACCCCTTCTACCAGACGCTCTCCACCAGCTTCTCCGGAACGCAGGAGTACATGGCGATGGAGAAGCTGGGGCAGCTCCGCCAGTCGGGCGAGTGGGACCTGATCGTGGTGGACACGCCGCCCAGCCGGTCGGCGCTCGACTTCCTGGACGCGCCCAAGCGGTTGGGGCGGTTCCTGGACGGCAGGCTGATCAGGTTCCTCAGCGCGCCGGCGAGCACGGGCGCGTTCCGGCTCCTGGGCGCCGGCGTCAACCTGGTGACCTCCGCCGTGAACAAGGTGGTGGGCGCCCAGCTCCTGAGCGACCTGCGCTCGTTCGTCTCGGCCTTCGACACCGTCTTCGGCGGCTTCCAGGCGCGGGCGGAGCGGACCTACCGGTTGCTCCAGGCGCCGGGGACGGCGTTCGTGGTGGTGACGGTGCCCGACACGGACGCCCTGCGCGAGGCCTCCTACTTCGTCGACCGGCTGGCCGCCGACGGGATGCCGTTGGCGGGTCTGGTGGTCAACCGCGCCCACCCGCTGCCGGACGGGGCGGGGGCGCGCCTGACGGCGGCGGAGGCGGTCAGGGCGCAGGCGGCCCTGCGCGAGACGGGCGCGCACCCGCTGGCGTCGGCGGCGCTGCGGCTGCACGCGGAACGGGTCCGCGCCCGCGAGCACGAGACCCGGCTGCGCGACCGCATGCTGTCCCACCACCGCGGAATCCGGGTGGCCGAGGTGGCCGCGCTCCCGGAGGACGTGCACGACCTGGCGGGGCTGCGGACCGTCGGGGCGGCGCTCGCGGACGGGTGACCCGGGGGACCGGCGGGCCGGGGTGGACTCCGGTCACCGGGTGGGGCGGACGACGCGAACGGCATCGCGCCCCCGCCGTTACCTGATCGTATGAAACCGGACACCCGGGGACGCGAACCCCGCCTCCCCGCATCGCGTCCCAGTTCGTGAGGCCCGCTCGAGCCACACCGTACGGAGGGGGCGCGGGCCCCCGGGGCCGGGGCCCGGGAGGGCGAACCGTTCCCCCGTTCGGGGGCGTGAGGCGTGACAAGATGATCCGGAGGCGTCGCCCGGTCCCCCGGCGGGCGATTCGACACGGCTACGCACCCTCCGTTCCACATCACACCTGTTCGAGCGTTCGTGGTCACTTAGTCTGATGGGGTGGGTCAGGGGACATTGCTTCAGAGAATCGGTCAACTCGTCGTCGTCGGCGCCATCGCGGGTCTCCTCGTCGCGGCGCTGGCCCTCCCGGCACTCGGGGGCCTCGGCATCACGGCGAGGAACGTCGCCAGCGGCTTCCTCGACATGCCGAGCAACCTGGAGACACCGCCCCCTCCCCAACGTTCCACGATCTACGACAGCGAGGGCAACGTCATCGCGGAGGTCTTCGACCAGAACCGTGAGCTGGTCGAGCTCGAGGACGTCTCCCCGGTCATGATCGACGCGATCCTCGCCATCGAGGACGCGAGCTTCTACGAGCACGGCGGTATCGACGTCTCCGGAACCCTCCGCGCGGCCGTCCGCACCCTCAACGGCGACGTCGAGGGCGCGTCCTCCATCACCCAGCAGTACGTGAAGAACGTCCAGATCGAGGCCGCCACCTCCCAGGAGGAGCTGGAGCAGGCCCGTGAGACGACCATCGCCCGCAAGATCCGGGAGCTGCGCTACGCCGTGGCCCTGGAGCAGCGGATGACCAAGGACGAGATCCTCGAGGGCTACCTCAACATCGCCTACTTCAGCGACGGCGCCTACGGCGTCGAGTCGGCGGCCCAGCACTTCTTCCACGTGTCCGCGAGCGAGCTGGAGCTGCACCAGGCCGCCACCATCGCGGGGCTCGTGCGCTACCCCTACCTCTACAACCCGCGCTTCTACCCCGAGCAGACCATCGAGCGGCGCAACGTCGTGCTCGACCGCATGGTCGCCACCGGGGCGATCACCCAGGAGGAGGCGGACGAGGCCAAGCAGATCGGCATGGACCTCGACCTGGACACCGAACCCAACGGCTGCGTCCCCAGTGACCAGCCCTTCTTCTGCGACTACGTGATCCGGGAGATCGAGGCGGACGAGCGCTTCGGTTCCGACGAGACCGAGCGGGCGCGTTGGCTGCGCACCGCCGGCCTGGAGATCCACACCACCCTGGACCCGCAGGCGCAGGAGGCGGGCCAGGCGGCCGTGGACGAGTGGGTGCCCAGGGAGAACGAGTCCCGCAAGGTCGCCGCGCAGGCCATCATCGAGCCGGGCACCGGCCACATCCTCGGCATGATGCAGAGCCGCAACTACGGCCCGGACGAGAGCAAGCTCGGCGAGACCTCCATCAACTTCGCCACCGACTTCGACCGGGGCGGAAGCACCGGATTCCAGGCCGGGTCGACGTTCAAGCCGATCACGCTGGCCGCGGCCCTGGACGAGGGGTTGCCGTTCAACACCTCCTTCCCCGCGCCGGGCAGCCTGACGGTGAGCGGGCAGCGGTCCTGCAACGGCGGCACCCTCCAGCCGTGGAGGGTGTCGAACTTCGGGGACAGCAACGACGGTGTGCACAACATGGTCACGGGGACCCGTGCCTCGTCCAACACCTACTTCGCCCAACTCCAGAAGCGGGTGGGGCTGTGCGACGTGATCGAGATGGCGGAGAACCTCGGCCTGCGGCGGGCCGACGGCACGCTGTTCACGGAGAACCAGAACACCCTGGCCAACAGCAGCTTCACGCTGGGCAGTGAGGAGGTCTCGCCGCTGCGCGTCGCCAACGCCTACGCGACCTTCGCCTCGGGCGGGATCTACTGCGAGCCGCAGGCCATCACCCGGATCGTGGACAAGCAGGCCGACACGACCATGGACTTCGAGCCGGACTGCGAGCGGCGACTCGACGAGGACGTGGCCGACGGGGTCGCCTTCCTGCTGTCGCAGACCTTCAACGGCGGCACCACCACCGGTCTGGGCATCGGCCGCCCGGCGGGCGCCAAGACCGGCACCACCGACAACTCGGCGGCGGCCTGGTTCGCCGGGATCACGCCCCAGATGGCCAGCGCCATCTTCGTCGGCGACCCGCGTGGCCCGCAGCAGTACCCGCTGACCAACGTCACCATCGGCGACCGCTACTACTCGGTGGTCTTCGGAGCGACGATCCCGGGCCAGATCTGGCATGACACCATGCAGGCCGCCCACGAGGGGCTGCCGGTGGAGCAGCTGGCGCCCGCGCCCTCCCAGTTCGGCTCCACGGCGCCGCCCCGGCAGCCCAGGGAGACCGAGGAGCCCAGCCCGGCCTCCGACGAGGGCGGGGTGCCCGACGTGATCGGTATGGAGGAGGACGCCGCGGTGGCCGCCCTCCGGAACGCCGGGTACCGGGTGAACGTGTCCGGCAACCCGATCCGCTCCTCGCAGCCCGAGGGCACGGTGGCCGCGGTCAACCCGGATCCGGGCACGCGCCTGCCGGAGGGCGCCACGGTGAACGTGTTCCTGAGCCAGGGCGGCCTCACCCCGACCGGCCCGACGGACGACGAGACGTGGTTCCCGGTGCAGCCGGTGACGCCGTTCCCGTCGCCGCAGCGGAACGAGTGAACGACGGGCGGGGGTGGCGCGCCGCCCCCGCCCGCCTCGTCGCGGGTCAGGCCAGCTGACGCTTGACCTCGGCGGCCACCCGGGAACCCTCGGCCCGACCCGCGATGCGGGGGTTGACCGCCTTCATGACCTGGCCCATCGCGCGCGGGCCCTCGGCGCCGGTCTCGGCGATGGCGGCGGAGATCAGCTGGGCGAGCTCCTCGTCGGAGAGCTGCGCGGGCAGGTACTCGGAGATGACCTCGCTCTCGGCACGCTCCGCGGCGGCCTGCTCGGCCCGTCCACCCTTGTCGAACGCCTCCGCGGCCTCCTTGCGCTTCTTCGCCTCACGGGTGAGGAGCTTGATGATCTCGTCGTCGTCGAGGGAACGCTGGCTGGATCCGGCGGCCTCCTCGGTCGAGATCGCGGCGAGGACCATGCGCAGGGTGCCGGTGCGGACCGTGTCACGCGCCTTGATGGCGGTGGTCAGGTCGTTCTTGAGACGGTCTTTGAGTTCGGACATGGCACCGATCCTACGGCGGGGCCCCGCGGCCGAACCAACGATGTGTGAACACGCGCCCCGCGCATCTGAGACGATCGAGTCGACCTCTGGAGGAGAGCCGATGGAAACGGACAACCGGCGGGTCCTGCGCCGGATCGGGCGTGCGGCGGCCGTGACGGGCGCGATCGGTGTGGCGGGCCTGGGGTACGCCTCGGTGATCGAACGCAACTGGTTCCGACTGCGGCGGTACGAGCTGCCGCTGCTTCCTCCGGGGAGCGACCGGCTGCGGATCCTGCACCTGTCCGACGCGCACCTGACCCCGGGTCGGCGGATGCTCATCGAGTGGATCCGGGGGCTGGCGGCGTACGAGCCGGACCTGGTGGTCAACACGGGGGACTCGCTGGCCCACCGGGACGCCGTGGGGCCGTTCGTCGACGCCCTGGGGCCGCTCCTGGACCGGCCGGGGGCGTTCGTGTTCGGGTCGAACGACATGTACTCGCCTCGGCTGAAGAACCCCGCGCGGTACCTGTGGCGGACGAGCCGGTCCGACTACGCCGAGCGCCGGAGCCCGGACCTGCCCTGGCGTGAGCTGGGCGAGGCGATGTCGGCGTCGGGCTGGTTGGACCTGAACAACCACCGGGGGTCGCTCAAGGCGGGCGGTCTGGACGTGGCGTTGGCGGGTGTGCACGACTCGCACATCGGGCTGGACCGGTACGAGGCCGTCGCCGGTCCGGCGGACCCGCACGCGGACGTGCGGGTGGGGCTGCTGCACTCGCCGGAGCCGGCCAACCTGAGCCGGTTCGCCGCCGACGGGTACCAGTTGCTGCTCGCGGGCCACACACACGGCGGCCAGCTGTGCCTGCCCTTCTACGGGACGCTCGTCACGAACTGCGGGATCGACCGACGCCGGGCGTGGGGGCTGCACCGGTACGACGACGCGTGGCTGCACGTGTCCGGCGGTCTGGGCACGTCGCCGTATGCGCCGGTGCGGTTCTGCTGCCGCCCGGAGGCGGCGCTGCTGGACCTCGTCGCCGGAGACTGAGCCGCCCCGCCGTCGGGCCCGGAAAAGATGTGCGCGAGCACTCCACACGTCCGCTAGACTTGGGGGCGTTGCTTCGGGGTGTAGCGCAGCTTGGCAGCGCGCTTCGTTCGGGACGAAGAGGTCGTGGGTTCAAATCCCGCCACCCCGACCAGCACGAAGGCCGGTCCTACGGGACCGGCCTTCGTCGTGTCCGGGGTCGGGCAGGGGGCCAGCGCGGATCCGGTGCGGTCCGATCAGTCGAGGACGGCTGTCGCCTCGATCTCGACCAGGTACTCCGGGACGTCCAGGGCCGCGACGCCCAGCAGCGTGGCCGGGGTGACCCCCACAGTCCCGCGGCCGCCCGGGAGATCCCCGCCATGAGCTCCGGCATCCTGTCCGGGGTCCAGCCGACGACGTGGACGGTCGGCTTCGCCACGTCGGCGAAGGAACCGCCGACCCCGGCCAGGGCCGTACCGATGTTGGGGTGGCACCGCTCGACCTACGCGGCGGGGTCGCCCTCGCCGACCGTGGTCCCCTCGGCGTCCCAGGCGACCTGCCCGGCCACGGAGACCAGCCTCGTCCCCGAGGCGATCGACACCTGCCGGTAGGCGTCGATCCGGGGCGACTCCTCGGGGTTCGCCGGTGCGACGGCCATACCGTCTTCTCTCCGTGTCCGGTGTGGCGGTCCCGCACCCGCCGCACGTGGTCTCTTGTGGTTACCCGGAAACGGTAGGAGCGTGCTCGCCGACACGGAAGAACGCACTTTTCAGTGACTGGGGAACCTCATGGTGTGACCGCACAGTTCGAGGACTCGTCGGACGCGGATCCCAGGCGCGCGGACTCCCTGGCCCTGGCGATCTTCTCGGACGTCGCCGACAAGTGGGCGTCCTGATCATCGAGACCCTCGGCGACCGGACCCTGCGCTTCAGCGAGTTGCGGAACGGGGTCGAGGGCATCAGCCACAAGATGCTCACCCAGAACCTGCGCATGCCGGAGCGCAGCGGTCTGGTCGAGCGGGAGGGGCACCCCACCGTGCCGCCGAGAGTCGAGTACACCCTCACCGAACCGGGGTGGGCCCTGCGCGCGACGGTCGACGGAGTGTGCGACTGGACCCACCGGTACCTCGGCCGCATCGAGTCCCCCCGCCGCCGCCTCGACGCCTGAGGTCGGGGTCGGCGGGCCGGCCGCGCCCACAGGCTGTGGACTCGGCCGGGCCGCCCCCGGAGCTGTCTCCGGTGGGTCGCGTCCGTTCACGGACCCACCCGGGGGCCTCGACCTGACATCGGGGCCGACCGCCCCGCCCACCGGTTCAGTCCGCGGTCCGCCCGGTGGGCTCCCCGCCGCGTACCCGGGTTCCGACGTCCAGCGTCGCGCGTTCCTCCGCCAGGCGGCGCAGCGCCTCCTGGCGGCTGATCCGCGTACGCGGGGTGACCAGGCTGACCACCACCCCCGCGACCAGGGCGACCGCCAGCGACGGCAGCACCGCGTTGCCCCAGAACCCGCTGTAGGCGTCGACGTTGTTCACGACCAGGGCCGCCGCCGATCCGCCCGCCATCGCGGCGATCCCGCCCTGCCAGGTGGCGCGCGGCCAGAACTTGCCCAGGAGCGAGGCCACCAGCAGGCCCGTGAGCACCGTGGAGATCATCATGGTGATGTAGCCGATGATCGTCGTGGCCAACAGCGCGAACACCAGGGCCAGCAGGAGCACCGCGGCCAGAGCCCACCGCGAGTAGGCCACCAGCCGCTCCGCCCTGGGCAGCCGCCCCGTCACCACCTGGGAGACGTCGCGCATGAGGATGGTGACCCCGACGATGGCGTCGGAGTCACCGGAGGACATCGTCGCGGACAACCCGGCGACCAGCAGGAACGCGCCCACCCACAGCGGGAACAGGGTCGTGGCCAGGTACGGGAAGGCCATGTCCGGGTTCTCCAGGCCGGGAGCGAGGGTGTGCGCCGACATCCCGGCGACGGCCGGGAGGACGGAGAAGGCGGCGAACAGCGCCCCGGCCAGGAGGAAGCTGCGGCGCACGGTCCGCACGTTGGCCGCGGAGTAGATCCGCTGACGGTAGGACGGGGTGGCCAGCACGCCGACGGCGATGACCACCGCGAGCGACAGCGCGGGCAGCGGGCCGAGGGCCTCGACGCCCAGCAGGGAGGCGGCCTCGTCGGCCGTGCCCTCGCGCAGCCCGTCGAACCCGCCGACGGTCACCAGGGCCAGCACGGCGAGGACGGTGAAGCCGAGGAAGAGGATGGTGCCCTGGATGGCGTCGGTGACGACCACCGCCAGATAGCCGCCCACCACGGTGTAGAGGCCGAAGCCGAGGGCGATGACCACCTTGGCCAGGTTCTCGTCCATGCCGGTGAGGAAGGACAGGTACATCGCCCCGCCCATGATGTGCGCGCCCAGCCAGCCGACCGAGGCCAGGAAGAGCAGGACGGCCACGACGCCCTTCACCGCGCGGCTGGCGCCGTAGTAGTAGCTCATCTCCTCGGCGAAGGTCATGAAGCCGTGTTCGCGCACGTCCGCGAAGAGCCACAGGAGCAGGAAGACGCCGAGGGCCCCGCCGACCCCGTACAGCGCGCCCGCCCAGCCGTTCTGGTAGGCGAAGCCCACCGCGCCGAGGCTCGACCCGGTGCCGACGAGGGTGGCCAGGGTGCTGCCCATCACGAGTGGGGTGCTGAGCTTGCGCCCGGCGAGCAGGAAGTCCTCGCCGCTGCTGGTGCGCCGGGCCACCCACCAGCTGATACCGAGCATGAGGAGGACAGCGACGAGCAGGGCCACCAGGTAGCCCATGTGGGATTCGATCATGACACACGTCCAAAAGTCACGGGGGAATGACGCTCGGTGACCATGCGGGGTCGGGAGCGCGTGGGGAGGGTGGGGTCCGCCCGGTGCGCGCACCGGGCGGACCGAGGCGAAGCGGTGGCGCGGAGGGCGCCGCCTATCCGGCGGGCTTGTACAGCACCGCGTCGACCTCGATGAGGAAGCCGGGAAGATCCGCCTGGATGGTGGTGCGTACCGGGGGCTCGTCCCCGAAGTACTCGGCGAAGACCGCGTTCATCGCCTGGAAGTCGTCCAGGTCGCGCAGGTAGACCCTTGCCTGGACGGCGTCGGCCAGGCTCGACCCGGCGGCCTCGGCCACGGTGACGAGGTTGTCGAAGGTCGCGCGGGCCTGCTCCTCGAACGACCCGTCCACCAGCGAACGGTCGGCGCGGTGCGGGGTGGCGCCCGCGAGGTAGACGAAGTCACCGGCGACGACCGCCTGCGAGTACGGCCCTCCGGGCGGCGCGGCGTCCGGGGAGGTGACGATCTGCTTCCTGCTGGCCATGTTCTTCTCCTTGGATGTGCGACACACCGGGTCTCCGGCGTGGTCAGAACAGCGTGCGGACGGCGTCCACGACCCGGTGGTCGGCGTCGAGCACCGGGATCAGCGGCCACTTGTCGAACACCGTGCACGCGTGGGACAGCCCCAGTTCGACGACGTCCCCCACGTCCGGCGTGTCGGGGCCGGTTCCGGTGACGTCGAGGAAGGCGTGGTGGTCGTTGAGCGCGACCACGCGCGCCGTGTCGTCGAGCGGGATCCGCCGTCGCCCCCGCACCAGTGCCCGGGGGACGGGGAGGTCGATGTCGAAGGACACGTCGCGTTTGCCGACGCCCACCAGGGCCCGCCCGGGCTCGGGCCGGGAGAGCACCCGCGCGTGGCAGGTGAGCGCGGGGCGCAACGGGTCGTCGTCGGCGGCGGAGCGCAGCGGGGAGGCGCGCTCCATGAACAGGTCGTCGTGGGTCACGTAGCAGCCCGAACGGATGATCCGCCGGATCGGGCGGGACAGCTCGGGCATCCCCGACAGCGCGTCGGCGACCAGGTCGGGGTAGCTGCTGCCGCCCGCGGTGAGGATCACCTCGGCCGCCTCCGCGAACAGACCCTCGGCGTCGGCGCGCCGCGCGACGTCGGGCAGGACGTCCAGCCAGCGGCGGACCCGCGCGGGCGAGCCGTCGTCCCGGCGCTGCGGGAACACCCCCTCGAACGCCTCGACCCCGACGAGCGTCAGCCGCGGGCTGGCGGCGACCATCCGGGCCAGGGCCAGCGCGTCGGCCACGCTCCGGGCCCCGGTGCGCCCGCCCTCGACGCCCAGCTCCACGAGCACCGGGAGGGGCCGCGCGGCACCGGTCAGCGCCGACTCCATGATCCGTACCCCGACGGCGGAGTCCACCAGACACAGGAGCTCGAAGTCCTCCTCGGCCAGGGCCGAGGCGATCCAGGCGAGCTGCCCGGTCTCGACGACCTCGTTCGCGACCAGGACACGGCGGGCCCCGTGGGCGCGCATGACGCGGGCCTGGGCGACGGTGGCGGCGGTCAGTCCCCAGGCTCCCCGCTCCAGCTGGGCCGACCACAGGTGCGGTGACATGGTGGTCTTGCCGTGCGGCGCGAGGTCGGCGCCGTGGTCGGCGCACCAGCGGGCGAACCGGTCCAGGTTGTGCCGCAGCGCGGCCTCGTCGAGCGTGACGGCGGGCAGCCACAGGTCGCTCAGGCGGAGTCCGGCCGCGCGGACCGCGGCGGCCGTGGTCGGGCTGGTCGGCAGGGAGCGCGCCTCGACCGGGGCGGTGTCCAGGGCGGCCAGTGGCGCGGCGGGCAGGCCCGTTCCGGCGATCGGGGACGGGACGGTGTCCCGAGCCGTGTGCTCGGGCGTGGGGACGGTCATCGCGTTCCCTCCACGGGGGACGTGTCCCCGGCCCCGAGGGTCCGGTCCGGGTGCCCGTTCCCCGGCGCCCGGCCCGGGCGGGGGAAGGGTTCCTCGAAGTCCTCGGGCCGGTCCAGGTGCCGGACGGAGGTCCGGACGCGGTCACGACGGTCGGCCTCGGCGCTTCGCTGGGCCTCGCTGAGGGGGACCCACACCGGCGGTGGGGCGGCGGCCCGCGGCGGCAGGAGTCGACCCGCGGCGTAGGTGGCGGTGTTGGTCAGGCGGAGGGGGGACTCACGGACGCCCCCGTGCACGTCGACGGTGGGGAAGCGGCCGTACTCGGCCTCGAAGACGGCGATGTCGGCCCGTGCCCCGACCGCCAGGGTCCCGGTGTCGAGTCCCAGGGCGCGGGCGGGCCGCACGGTGGCGGCCGCCACCGTCTCGACGAGCCCCGTTCCGGCGGCCATGACCTTGCCCATCACGGTCGGCAGGTCGAAGGCGGGGCCGTGGACGGAGCGGATGTGCAGGTCGGTGGAGACGATCGGTGCGATCCCGGCGGCCAGTTCGGCTTCCAGGACGTCGAAGTCGAAGGCGCCCGAGCCGTGTCCCAGGTCGAAGAGCACGCCGGAGTCGCGCAGGCGCAGGAAGGTGTCCGTGGGGCGGCCGCCGGCGACGAGGTCGGTGGCCACGCCCGTGGCGCAGTGGGTGAGGATGTCGCCCTCGGTGAGGAGGGGGGCGA
The DNA here is from genome assembly GCF_003386285.1 of Nocardiopsis sp. FIRDI 009. Lineage (GTDB taxonomy): Bacteria > Actinomycetota > Actinomycetes > Streptosporangiales > Streptosporangiaceae > Nocardiopsis. The sequence continues at coordinate 71,068 of NZ_QPNC01000031.1, read as the reverse complement.
TGTCGGCGAGGTCGGGCGGCCCGTAGCCGATGTGCACCATGAGCGGGCGTTCCAGCCGCCGGGCGAGTTCGACGGCCCGGCGCAGCGGCTCCAGGCCGTGCTCGCCGACGGTGTGTCGGTCGATGCGCGCCTTGACGCCGCGGACCAGGTCGCCGTGCTGGGCGGCGACCGCGGCGGCGGCGTCCACGTCGAGGTTCTCCAGCACGTGGTGTTCCCCCGTGCGGCCGACGAGTCCGAGTCCGGAGACGTTGATCAGCGCGTGCACGCGCAACGGCGAGGGGTCGGCGACGGCGCGGCGCAGTCCCTCCATCGCGTAGGCACCCGCGGATCCGGCGTCGACCCAGGTCGTCACACCCGTGCGCCAGGCCAGGGGTTCGGGGTCGAGCCCCCAGTAGGTGGCGCCGTGCCACACGTGCGTGTGCGCGTCGACCAGCCCCGGCAGGACCAGTCGGTCGGACGCGTCGACGGTCAGCGCCGCCCGGTCCTCGGGGAGCCCCGCGGCGACGGCGGCGATCCGACCGGCGCGCACGGCGACGTCGGCGGTCTCGTCACGTCCCGACGCGGGGTCGATGACGCGGCCACCGCGCAGCAACAGGTCCCACACACCAACCATTCCCCTCGATGTTGCACTATGCGCAGCACTGTTGCGCATTTCCCATCGCCAGGAATAGCATTCGGCTGTGCCGCGGGTCAACACCCCGTGTGACGCGGATGACGAACGGGAGGTCGTGGGTGAACGAGCGGCAACGGACCGGGAACGGGGCGGACTCCCCTGTCAGCCGCCCGGACAGCGACGCCGGACCGGTGGACGCCGTGTGCGTGGGGGAGACGATGGCGCTGCTCGTCCCCGACGGGAGCGCCGCCGACGGACACTCCACCGACCCCGCGCCGCTGTTCCGCGCGGAGATCGGCGGGGCGGAGTCGAACGTCGCCGTGCACCTGGCCCGCTCGGGACGGTCGGTGGCCTGGCGCAGTGCCCTGGGCGACGACCCCTTCGGACAGCGGATCCGCGACCGCCTGGCCGCCGCCGGGGTGCGCTGCGTCGTACGCACCGACCCCGAACGCCCCACCGGCCTGTACATGAAGGAGCCGGGCCCCGACGGCACCCGCGTGCGCTACTGGCGCCGCGGATCGGCCGCCTCCGCCCTGAGCCGGGAGGACGCCGCCGAGGTCTGGCGGCTGCGCCCCCGTCTGGTCCACACCACCGGGATCACCGCGGCCCTGTCCGCCTCCGCGCGCGGTCTGGTCGACGAGCTGCTGGGCGGGTCCCCCGAGGGCGCCCTGCGCAGCTTCGACGTGAACTACCGGCCCGCGCTGCACGGCGACCGCAACGCCGCGACCCTGCTCGACCTCGCCCGACGCGCCGACGTGGTCTTCTGCGGCCTCGACGAGGCCCAGTCGCTGTGGGGGGTGGCCGGCCTACCGGAACTGTGCGACCTGCTGCGGGGCGCCGGACCGCACGGACCCGACCTGATCGTCGTCAAGCAGGGCGCCCGGGGCGCCACCGCCGTGCGGGGGGAGCGGTCCTGGTTCCAGGCCGCGCCCAGGGTCGAGGTCGTCGAACCCGTCGGCGCCGGCGACGCCTTCGCCGCCGGGTTCCTCACCCGGTTGCTGGACCGGGCTCCGATCCCGGACTGCCTGGCCGAGGGCGCCCGGCTGGCCGGGGTCGTCCTCGGGCTCCCGGGGGACATCCCGCCCGTGCGACCGCGCGTCCCCGCCGCCTGCGAGACTGGCTCCGGCCCTGGCCCGGGCCCGCGCCCGCAGTGACGAACCGAGGGGGAGGACCAGAGGTGTCCAACAGCGTCGAACGCGCCATGCGCATCCTGGTGGAGCTGGCCGACGGACCGACCACCATCAGCGACCTCGGCCGCCGCCTGGACGTGCACCGCACGACCTCGCTCCGGCTGCTGCGCACCCTGGAGGAGCAGCGGTTCGTGCGCCGCACCGAGGACGGCAGGTACCAGCTGGGACCCCGCATGGCCACCCTCGCCGCCGCCGCGTTGGAGGGCTTCGACGTACGCGGCCTGGCCGCCCGGCACCTCCGGGAGCTGGGCGCCGCCTGCGGTCAGACCATCCACCTGGGCGCGCTGGAGGGCGACCGCGTGGTGTACCTGGACAAGGTGGAGTCACGCCACGCCGTACGGATGTACTCCCACATCGGCGCGCTCGCCCCGCTGCACGCCACCGGGATCGGCAAGGCGATCCTCGCCCACCTCCCCGAGCGCGAACGCGACACCCTGCTCGGCGACCCGCCGTTCGCCCGGTGCACGCCCAACACCCGCACGGACCGGGCGGCGCTGGACGAGGAGCTCGCCCTGACCGCCGGGCGCGGGTGGGCGCTCGACGACTTCGAGCACGAGGAGTTCATCCACTGCGTCGCCGCGCCCGTCCTCGACGCCTCCGGGAGGGTGACGGCGGCGATCTCGATCTCGGCGCCCAGCATGGTCCTCGACCGGCCGGGCCTGCTCGCCCTCACCGCGGACCTCACCGCCACCGCACGCGACATCAGCGAGGAACTGGGTTGGAGTCAGCCATGACCAGCACGTCCACCGCCTCCCCCGACGACAGCGGGGAACCGGAACGCCCGACCACCGGCTGGGCCGACTACTTCGCCGACGGCCTGTCCCCCGTCCCCCTGATGCTGATCCTGCGGGGCGCCTCCCCCGACGACGCGGTCGCCGCCGCGCGGGAGGCCTGGCGGGTCGGTGTGCGGCTGGTCGAGGTCACACTGGAGAGCGAGTCGGGGCCGCCCGCCCTGGAGGCGGTCGTCCGGGCCGCCGAGGGCCGGTTCGACGTCGGCGCCGGGACCCTCACCACCCCCGACCGGCTCCGCCGCGCGGTCGACGCGGGCGCGGGGTTCGGCGTGGCGCCGGGACTGGACGCCGACACCGTCGCCGAGGCCGTCCGTCTGGGGGTTCCGTTCCTGCCGGGCGTGGCCACGCCGACCGAGGTCGGTCAGGCGGTGCGGCTCGGGGTCACCGCGGTCAAGGCGTTCCCCGCCGACCTGCTGGGGCCGGGCTGGGTCTCGGCCCTGCGCGGGCCGTTCCCGGAGCTGCGCGTGGTGGCCACCGGGGGCGTGGACGCGGCGAGCGCGCCCGAGTACGTACGCGCGGGCGCCCTCGGGGTGGGTGTGGGCCGGTCGCTGGCCGCGCGCGGCGGCCTGGCCGAGCTGGTCAGCACCCTGTCACGGTAGGCGTGCTCCGACGGAGGCGCCCGCCGCGGTCCACCGCCGCGCGGCCGGTCCGCGCACCGACGCCGCCGGGTGCGTCGGAGGGTCACTCCGACGCCTCCCTCTCCTCCAGCACGCCGACCGCGCGCTCGGCGATGGCGACGAGGAGCTCCTCGTCATCGGTGAAGTCGGCCTCACCGGTGCCGTCGTCGTAGGTCTCGCCCGCCGTGACCTCGATGAGGACGGTTCCCACGCGCACCAGCACCCTGGCCTCGCTGCGCCGCTCCCCCTCGCCTCCCCCGACGTGGTGCGAGACCAGCGCCTCGTCACCGAGGTCGTCGATCTCGTCGGAATCGACGACCTCCCGCCACCCGTCCCCCGATCCGGGCTCGACGAGCAGCTCCCGCGCCTCGCCGGCGTAGTACCGCTCCGCCTCCCCCTCGTCCGCGACGGGCTCGTAGTCCCCCTCCGAGAGGGGCAGCCTGAAGGTGACCTCCAGACGCCCCCTGGTGCCGTCCGAGAACTCGGCGACCCAGTCACACGAGACGCTGCCCTCGTAGTACCCCTTCCTCGGCAGCGCGGCGGAGACGGCGCCCAGTTGCGACCGCGTCGCCGCGGCGCACGGTTCCCCGGGCAGCTCGTCGAACCCCGGCTCCGGTGCGGCCGCGCCCGACCCGCCCAGGGCAAACACCGCTCCCGCGGCCCCGGCCACCACGGCATAGGCCGCGAGGGTCACCGCCACGGTGATCCCCACGATGCGCCCGGTGCCGCCCCTCCCCGCAGGCGGGGGCGCGGGAGCGGGGTACGGTGCGGGGCCTTGCTGCATGGCGGGGGTCTCCTGTCGTTGGGGCGTCGTTCGGGGGGCGGAGCCCCACGCGGGTGACGGAGGGCCGGTCAGCCGAACACGTCGGCGACCACGTCGGCGAGCAGCTCCTCGGCGCCGTCGGCGTCGAGGTCGTCGCTGCTGGCCAGGGACACCCGGATCGTGCCCACGACGTCGCCCTCCCGGACGAGGACGGTGACCCGCTGGGTGGGAGGGGGGCCGTACCCGTAGTCGATGTCCGCCAGGACGAGCGCGCTCTCGTCCCCGAGGTCGAGGTCCTTCTCCTCGGTGTCGACGACCTCCGTCGACCCCTCGCTCTCGTAACCGAACTCTCCGGCGGACTCGACCTCGTCCTCGTACAGCTCCTCGGCGTCCCTGGGGACGTCCTCGCCGGTCATCTCCTCGACCAGCTCGGCGTCCGGACCCGCCAGCGGCACGGAGTGGCCGACGTGCAGGGGCACCTCCTCCTCGCCGTTCAGCAAGGTCCGCCAACCGCACCCGGTGGCGTACTCACTCACGTCCCAGTAGGAGGGTTCCGCGTCGAGATCGTCCAGGACCTCCTCGCCGACGACCGCGCACGGATCGTCGGGCAGGCCCCGGGCGGGGTTCACGCCCACGGAGCCGAAGGGGGAGAAGGAGTGGACCACGGTCCAGGTGAGGCTGCCCGCGACGACCAGGGTCACGAGGGCCGCGGCGGTCACCGTCAGGGCTCTGCGGGGCGGACGTGCGGGCTGCGGCGGCGCCAGCTGTCCCGGAAGGCCGGGGCCGCCCTGCGGTGCGGGGTGCCCGTGCGGAGGGCGGGGTCTCCCCGGACCCCCCGGGAAGGGAGGCTGCCCCGGCTGACCGGGCTGACCCGCCTGGGGGATCCATCCGGGCTGGCCGGGCTGGTGCGGGGGCTGCTGCCCGGGACTCCCCAGGAAGGGGGGCTGCCCCGAAGGACCGTGGTGGGGCGGTGGGCCCGGTTGGGGCGGTTGAGGGGGCTGTCCCATGAGCGAGGGTCCGTCCGGGGGAGAGTCGACGCCTGACGCCACGTATGTTCCCATGGCGCGGCCGCCGAAGACACGCCATACCCCCGGAATGGTGTATACCGGCCGGCGTCGCCGGGCCGCCCCGGCCACCGTCCGACCGGCCGCGTCCGCTCAGTGGGGAAGGACGCCGCGAACGTGTTCGTCCCCCCAGTCCGCGAGCGGTTCCAGGACCGCGTTGAGGGACCGCCCCACCGGGGTCAGCGAGTACTCCACACGCGGCGGGATCTCGCCGAAGTCCTCCCGGTGGACGATTCCGTCCTCCTCCAGCTCGCGCAGGTGGGCGGCGAGCACCTTCTCGGTGACCCCCTCCACCAGACGGCGCAGCTCCCCGAACCGGCGCGGCCGCTCCGCCAGGGCCCAGATGATGACGACCTTCCACTTCCCGCCGATCACGTCCAGCGCGGCGTCGAGGCCACAGCTGTAGGCGCCGGGCCTGCGCATCGCACGCATACTCCCCCTCCTCCACCTGCACGCTTACCCCGGGGTGCGCACCCACTTCGAAGTACGTACTTGTGGGCCCCGAGACCTGGCAGGAGCCTAGTCCACATGACCGAACACACCATCGAAAAGCCCCGTGTCTGCCTGCTCGGCGTCGGCGACATGGGGAACGCCCTCGCCCGCTCCTGGCTCGCCGCCGGACACCCGGTGACCGTCTGGAACCGCACCCCCGCCAAGGCCGACCCCCTCGCGAAGGAGGGGGCAGACGCCGCCGCCACGGCCGCCGAGGCCGTCGCCGCGAGCGACCTGGTGGTCACCGTCCTGTCGGACGACGCCTCCGTCGGCGCCTCGCTCGCCGACGCCGACCTGACCGGGAAGGACCTGGTCAACCTCACCACCAACACCCCTGACGAGGCCCGCACCCGCGCGGAGTGGGCGGGCCGCCGCGGCGCCCGGTTCGTCGACGGCGGGATCATGGCGGTGCCGACCATGGTCGGCGTCCCCGAGGCGGGCGGCTACGTGTTCTACAGCGGCTCCCGCGACGCCTTCGACCGCCATGAGCGCACCCTGTCCGTCCCACTCGCGACCAGGTTCGTCGGCCAGGACGCCGGGATGGCCGCCCTCCACGACGTCGCCCTGCTCAGCGCGATGAACGGCCTGTTCGCCGGTGTCTCCCACGGCCTCGCGCTGGTCCGCGACGCGGACGTGGACCTGGGGTCCTTCTCCGGCCTCCTCTCCGAGTGGCTCGTCGCCATGACCACGACCATCCCCGACACCGTGGACCACCTGGAGAGCGGCGACTACACCACCGACGTCGTCTCCAGTCTCGCCATGCAGGTCAGGGCGAACACGACCATGCTGCGGACGGCGCAGGAGCAGGGTGTGAGCCCCGAACTCATCGTCCCGTACCTGCGGCTGATGGAACTCCGGCTGGCACGGGGCGGCGCCGAGGAGGACGGCACGGGGGTGATCGACCTGCTCAGCGGCGCGCGCCACTGAGGTCCGCGGCCACCCGGTCCGGCCGACCGCCGTTCCGACGCCAGGCGGGAACCTCCAGGTTGGTGACGGCGCGCAGCAGCCACTCGGCCGGGCCGTAGCGGTACCTCGCCGTCCACCACGCGCTCAGCCACATCTGCGCGGCGAAGAGGGCGACCGCGATCAGCAGGACGAACGGCGGGGCGCTCCGGCCCACCAGTCCGAGGCCGAGCCCGGTGAACAGCAGCGCGCAGACCAGCGACTGGCCGAGGTAGTTGGACAGGGCCATCCGTCCGGCGGGGGCGAGCGCGGCGGCGATCCGCCGACCGCGGCCGCGGTGGAAGAGGCGGAGCAGGGTCGCGGCGTAGGCGGCGGTGAGGAACGGGGCGGTGAGCAGGGCCAGGGAGAGCCCGTAGAGGTCGGCGGTGCCGCCCAGGTCGGCCAGGACCAGGGATCCGACGAGGCCGGCCGGGAAGCCGACCCACTGGATCAGGCGCAGCGCGTGGTCGTGGGCGCCCGTGTCGGCCAGGACCCGGTGCCGTCCCGCGGCCAGGCCCACCAGGAAAGCGGAGAGCGCGACCGGTCCCTGGACGCCCACGAGGTTGATCGCCATCCGCGGCAGGCTGGCCAGGTGTTCGCCGATGACGGTCAGCGGACTTCCCGCCAGCGCGGCCGTGGTCGCCTCGCCCGCGGCCAGGGCGGCCTCCGCGTCGAAGGGGGCCGCTCCGCTGATCCCGGCCCAGCGCATCATGACCGCGACGAGCCCGATCAGCACCGCCGCCGTGACCAGGGCCGCGGGCGCCCGCATCCGGTGCAGGGCGAGCAGGACCAGCCCGAGGACCGCGTAGGTGGTGAGGATGTCGCCCTGGAACAGCAGCACCGCGTGCAGGGCGCCGATGACGAACAGTCCCGCCAGCCGCCGCAGGAACCTTCCGGCGAAGCCGACGCCCCGCCGCCGGGCCGAGTCGAGCTGGAGCGTGAAGCTGTACCCGAACAGGAACGAGAACAGCAGGTAGAACTTCATCTCGAAGAACATCGTCACCAACCAGTGCGCGCCCCGGTCGAGCGGTGAGTCGAAGGCGGGGTCGTGCACCTGGTGGAAGGCGTAGCCGGAGGCGAAGAAGCCGATGTTGACGACGAGGATCCCCAGCAGCGCGAAGCCGCGCAGCGCGTCGAGGTCGAGGATCCGCCGCTCCGGTCCGGTCCGTGTGGAGGGGCCGTCGGCCGCACGTGTGCTCATACCCCGAACCTAGGGATCACGGGGCTTCCCGGGCCATGAACCAGGCCCGCCGAAGCGGGGTGGGGCGGGCCTGGGGCCGCGGGTGGTGGGGGCGCCACGCGCCGGGGGGTGTCCGCACCACCCGCGGGGCGGGGTGCCGGGGTCCGGTTGCCCCGGCCCGGTGAGGGAGCCGGGCCGGGGACCGGTGGGGGTGGCCCCGCGGGGTCAGGCGGCGGCGCCGACGTTGACGTCCACGCAGGAGTAGAAGGCGTTGGCGGTGTCGGCGATGTTCCACACGGCGAGGATCTTGTGCTGGCCGCTGTAGGCGCTCAGGTCGACGGTGTGGGCCACGGTCCACGGCGGGCGGTGGCCCCCGTAGCCGAATCTGGCGACCTCCTGCCCGTCGACGTAGTACACCCAGTCGGTCGTGGCGTGGGCGGCGGTGAACGTCCAGGTGAAGGTCAGGGTCGAGCTGACCGGGGTGACGTCCCACCCGTAGTTGTCGTCGTCGAGCTCGGCGAACCTGGCGTTACCGCCGGAACAGCTGTAGAGGCCCTTGGGGCCCTCGACGCTCTGCGGTTCCCACTTGATGCCGCCGCACTCCACGACACCCGCGGCGCACTGGGCCTGGCGGCTGGGGGGAGAGGAGACGTAGCCGTGGGCGCTGGCCACACCCGCGGGCATCAGGGTGAAGGCCAGGGCCGTCGCCGCCGCGACGGCGGCGAGCGAGCGGAGTCTGCCGCGAATCTTCATCTGCGAACCCTTCGTGACGGGTCACGACCCCGGACGCGTCTGGCGCGGTGCGGAGCACCGGGGTCGTAGCGGGATGACCCGGGCCCTTCGAGCCCAGGGCGGGCGGTCACCGTGCGCGGAGTCGAATGTTCTCCGGAACGGATCTGACTACTTTGTCGTGGTTTTTCGAGTTTCCGCGAAAAATCCATTCCACCCGCTTCGGACGACGGTAGGGAGGGGCCTACCGACCGTCAACACACCCGCGCGACCGGGGCGGACACGCACGGCCGTACCAGTGTGAAAACCCCCGTGACCACCGGTGGGCACTGGTACTGGAGCCACGACGACGACCGTTTCCATTCTCAACTGGAAATACAGTTAACAGATAGACGCGGTGGTCCACCCGGAAATCCGGGGAAGCGGGGTCCGCGCACACGCCACGCCGACCAGACCTGTCTTCGGGGTTATATTTTCCTGTCCCGTAAAGTCAGGTACCGATCACAGAGGCCGTCCCCGTCCCGCCCGCCGCGCTCGGACCCGAGACCGCGTCGGACGCACGGGCGCGCCATATCCACCGGGAACGGTGACTGTCCTACGATCCAGACATGGGTCGATCGTCCGAAGAGTCACCACTGCGCCGGATCCACTCCGAGGCCAGTCTGCTCGGAGGCGCCGCGTACGCCATCCTGCTCCAGATCGCCCATCCGAGCGTCGCCCAGGGCGTGCACGACCACAGCGACTTCGCCTCGCGCCCGCTCGACCGCCTGCGCGGCACGCTCTACTACGTGTACGGCACCTCCCTCGGCACCGACGAGGAGCGGGCGCGCGTCCAGGCGATCGTCCGCGCCATGCACCGCCGGGTGAACGGCCCCGGGTACCGGGCGCTCGACCACGACCTCCTGCTCTGGGTGGCCGCCACGCTGTTCCACACGTGGACGCGGCTGTACGAGATGACCGTCGGCGAGATCGACGGGGACGAGTTCGCCGTCTTCCTGCGCGAGGCGGCGGTGTTCGCCACCGCCCTGGGTCTGCCCGAGGAGGACTGGCCCGCCACCCCCGAGGACTTCGACGCCTACTGGGCGGAGGCGGTCGAGCGGCTGGAGGTGGGGGAGACGGCGCTGGGCCTCTCCCGTCAGGTCTTCCGGCCCGACAACCGGCTGTGGTGGCCGGTCACGTCCGTCCAGCGGTTCCTCGCGGGCGGACTGCTCCCCCCACACCTGCGCGAGGACTTCGAGATCCCCTGGTCCCCGGCACGGCAGCGGCGGTTCGACCGTCTGGTCCGGGTGACCCGCGCGGTGTACCCGCGCCTGCCGCGCGCCCTCCGCGCGCTGCCGAGCAGGCTGTACCTGAGGTCCATGCGCAGGAACGGAGGCTGGACGAGGCCGCGCGGGAGACGGGTGTTCCACTGAACGGGCGGAGGCGCCCGCGGGCGGACCGCCCTCAGCCGGCGTCGAGCGAGGCCAGGGCCGCGCGGGCCTGCTCCGCCTCGGGAACCGCCATCCCGGCCAGGGTCCGTTCGGCGTCCCGGAGGAGTGCGCGGGCGCGGTCGGCGGGCATCACCGGTTCCGGGAGCCGCCCCAGGGCGAGCGCGGCCCGCGCCGCGATGTAGCGCTCACCGCGCTCGACGGCCAGGGCGTGGGCCTCCGCCAACTCGGCGGCGGCCTCCTCGTGGCGCCCGGCGGCGTGGTGGGTCATACCGAGATCGGTGCGGATCTCCGCGTCCCCGCTCCGGTTGCCCGACGCCTCGCCGAGCGCCAGTGCCTCGGTGTGGCACTCGACCGCCTGGTCCCAGTGGCCGGCGGCCCGGTGGGCGACGCCGAGGGCGTTGTGGATGTAGATCTGGCTCGCCACGAGCTGCGACCGCCGGGCGCGCTCCATGGCGTCGTTCAGGGCACGGAAGGCGCTCTCCAGGTCACCGAGACCGAGGTGGGCCTCTCCCATGGTGAGCTTCGCCCGTGACTCCAGGTCTCCGTTGTCGTCGCCGCTGGACTTGCGCAGCGCCCGCTCGCAGTAGTCCAGTGCCTCCCGGTACTCCCCCAGTACACGGTGGATCATGGCCAGGTTGCCCGACTGCAACGCCTCCACCCTCGTGTCCCCGACACTCATCGCGTACTCCAGGACACCCCCCATCGCCGCTCTGGCGTCCTCGAACCGGCCCAGCCGCTCGTACACCATGGCCAGGTTGGCCAGCGCGCGGATCATCCCCCTGGCGTCCCCGACCGACTCCAGCAGGTCCCGCGCCTCCGTGAGCATCTCCAGGGATTCGTCGAACCGCCCCGAGAGGCAGTGGGCGATCCCCAGCCCGATGAGGGTCACCGCCCGGCCGCGCCGGTTCCCCTGCCTGTCGCTGACCTGGAACGCCCGCTGTTGCGAACTGAGCAGCAGCGACATGTGGCCGTGGAGCGCGTAGTACCGCCACACCGACTCCGCCAGGCGCCAGGCGCTGTCACCGTTGTCGCCCGCGGCGAAGTACTCGACCGTGTCCGTCAGGTTCTCCTGATGGAGGGAGAACCAGTTCTCCGCGTCCTCCCGGTCCGACAGGTAGGTGCGGTGCCGCGGCCGTTCCGCGTCGGCGTCCGCGTGCGCGTGCGTGCCCATGAGCTCCGCCGCGTGCTGAGCGGTCTCCAGGTAGAAGCCCGCCAGCCGGGTCCGCGCGGACTCGACCTGCCGGCCGTCGAACTCGGTGAGCGCACGGTCCAGGGAGAAGGACCTGATCAGGTCGTGGAGCCGGTACACGTCCCCCTTCGGCTCGTTCAGGAGGCACACACCGACGAGTTCCTGGAGGGTGTCGTCGGCCTCCTCCAGTTCCACGTCCAGCAGTGCGGCCGCCCCGCCCAGGTCGACCGTGTTCCCGATCATCAGGCCGAGCATGAGGAAGGCACGCCGTTGGTCGTCGGTGAGGCTCTGGTAGGAGAGGTCGATCGCGGACTCCACGCTCTGCCCCTCGACCCGCAGCTCGCGGAACGTGCGGTTGCGCTCGCCGAGCCGCCTGGCGACGTGCGCGAACGACCAGCGGGGACGGCTCACCATGCGACCCGCGATGACCCGGAGCGCCAGGGGGAGGCCGCCGCAGATGCGGACGATGTCACGCGCCGCCTCCGGCTCACCGCGTACGCGGTCCCCGCCGACGACCCTTTCGAGGAGTTCCAGTGAGGTCGCCTCGTCGAACATCCCCAGGGAGAGGAACCGCGCACCGCTCAGACCGGAGAGGTCGTTGCGGGTCGTGATGAGGGTCATCGACCCGGGGGAGGACGGAAGAAGCGGGCTGACCTGCGCGTAACTGGCCGCGTTGTCCAGGATGACCAGCACCCTGCGCCCCATGAGCGTGGCCCGCCACAACGCCGACCGCTCGTCGAGGGACTCGGGAACCGACTCGGGCCGCACCCCGACCGCGCGCAGGAGCGCCGCCAGCGCCGAGGACGGGTCGAGCGGCTCCTTGTTCGCCGTGTACCCGTAGAGGTCGATGAACAGCTGCCCGTCGGGGAAGCGCTTGGCGGACTCGTAGCCGAAACGGACCGCGGTGGTGGTCTTCCCCTCGCCCCCGGCCCCGGTGATCACGCAGACCTTGGCGCGCTCGTCGTCATCGCTGGCCACGTCCTCCAGAAGCCGCAGGTGCTCCCGGCGACCGGTGAAGTCCGGCAGGTCGCGCGGCAGGTCGTTGCGCACCACGAAACCGGCGTCGTGCCCTTCTTCGGGGTCCCGGGGGGTCTCCCCCCGGTGGGTCCGCGCCTCGTCCCGGAGGATCCTCCCGTGCAGGGCGGTGAGTTCCGGTCCCGGATCGACCCCGAGCTCCTCGGCGAGGTTGGTCCGGAAGGTCTCGTACACGGCAAGCGCCTTGGCGCGTTCGTTGTCCCGCCACAGGGCGGTGATCAGCAGATGGTGCAACCGCTCCCGGAACGGCTCCTCGCTCACCATCGGGGTGAGCCGGGACACCACCTCCGCCTGCCGACCGAGGGCGAGGGCGTGCGACGCCCACGCGACGACGGCGGACCACCACTCCTCCCGCAGGGGGACGACGACCGAGTGTTCGAGGAAGTCGGAGCCGACCCCGGAGAACGGGACCCCCCGCCAGCAGGCCAACGCCCGCTCCAGGAGTTCGACCGCGACCTCCGGTTCGGCGTTGGCGGCGCGCTCGCGCAGGTTCCGGAACCGGTGCAGGTCGACGCTCTCCGGGGCGACGTCCAGCAGGTAACCGCCGGAGGTCGTGACGATGCTGTCGGAGAGCAGCTGGCGCAGGTGGTGGATCTGAACCTGGATGACCGATCTCGCCGTGCGCGGAGGATCGTCGTTCCAGAGGTAGGAGATCAGCTGATCGACCGTGACCTCACGTCCGAGGTGGAGCAGCAGGGCCCCGAGCACACAGCGCTGGCGCGGCCCGCCGACCGACAGCTGTCGACCTCCGGACCACGCGACAATGGGGCCGAGCACGCCGAATTCCACAAGAGGCAACCCTACAAGGGGAATTCACGCGCAACGAGAATGCGTCCGCACCGAACACTCCGAGTACCCCCCTCTGCACGCGTACTCGGAGTGACCGGACACCTCTCGGCGGATTACCTGCCGTCCCCGTCGTCCTCCTCGGCGGGCGCGTTCCGTGCGGGCTGTTCCTCCTCCGAGGTGGTGCGGTCCGGATCGGGCTCGCGCATCGGACTGAGCTTCAGCAGCGTCTCCTCACCGGCGACGATCGCCTCGAACCGGTCGTCGATGGTCAACATCCCGGGCACGCGCACTCCTTTTCTCACCGCACTCGTGTAGAGCCGTAACGTCGCCCTACGCCGTCTGTGCAGCATCATGGGGGATCTACCTCCTACGACGGAGGGCCACCCGCGGCGGTTCCGCCTGCGACACGCCACGGGTGGCATGTGTCCAACGAACGTCGGACCGGCCTGCACTCACGAGCCGTCCTCTCGCGGGAACCGGTCGCGTCGAACGTGTTCCACACTGAAGACATCCTCTTCCGTTCCACTTACAGTCCGCTTTCAGCGCGTGCCCACCGCTTCGACTGACGGAACGTCGTGCCCCATACACCCTGGGTCCCATTCCGCTCTTTCGGCCAGTGCCTGGCCGAATGCGGACAGAACGAAAGCGTTCACGGAGTGCGCGGGATCACGTCGCCGGGGGAGTTTCTCAGCGCACCGGAGAAGGCCGTTCCCTCATGCCTCGCGCACTGCGGGAGAGCGAAACGGCACCGTGAGGGCGCCCCATATCCGTACCGGAGGAACTCCCACCCGCCAGATGAACCTTTTCGAATGTTTCAGGGCACGTGTCCGGCTTCGCCCGTAGAATTCCTCTTCGTGGTCCAGCATGCCGACGCCGACCCCCGGCGGTCACGCCTCCTCCCCGCCGATCCCCGCAGACGTGTGGGGATCGTGGTGGCCACGGGCGTCCTCTCGGTGGTCGCACTCGCCGCCGTGGTCGCGTTCGGCGGGCTCGAACCCGCCGACACCCGCACCGGCAGCCTGCCCCCGGGAACCGAGCTGGACACCCTCCGGTACCGGGTCACCCCGCTGTGCGCCGAGATCGGCCGAGGGGAGTCCGGCCCCGAGGTCCGGATCCGCGTCGACGTGGAGAACACCGGCTCCGAGCCGCTGGAGGTGTCCCACATCGGGCAGACCTCACGCTTCGTGCTCGAACCCGGTGGGACCGAACTCGCGGGACCGCCCCCGTCACTGCGCCTGGTCCGCCACCCGAACGGCCCCGTCACCCGCCTCCAGCCGCACATGCCCGAGGCGGCCGTGCTCAGCCTGCCCGTCGAGGACTCCGGCCAGCTCGAGGGCCCCACGGACCTGGTCATGACCGTGCACCGCTCGGAGCGGATCTCGGCGAGCGGCGACGGAGCCCCGCTCTGGGTCCGGGGCGCCCTGGTGGCCGGTTCGGTGACCCTCCCCCTGGACGGAGGCTGACGTGCGTCCCCGCCCCCCGAACCGGCGATCGCTGCGGTTCGCCCTCTGCGTCGCTCTCGGCGCGGCGGTGCTGGGACTCCAGTGGCTCCGGACGGCCGAACACGGCGTCGTCGGGCCGATCGACACCGAGGGACGGCGGAGCGCGGCCGTGGCCACCGACGAGTTCACCGTCGAGGTCACCGACGTCCGGGTCACCGGCACCGTGACCGACACCTCGGGACTGGCGCCGCAGCCCGTCGAGGCCAACGGGGTGTGGGTGGTGGTGTGGGTACGGGTCACGGCCACCGGGACGACGCTCGACGCCACGAGCGCCGAGCTGGTGATGGCCGATCGGACCACCTACTCCCCGTCGCTCTGGTTCCGCGACGCCCTCGACGGCGACACGGCGTTCCCGGCCGCGGTCCCGGTCCACGGCGCCTTCGTCTTCGAGGTCCCCGAGGACCGGCTGGACCGGCCGTCCCTGGCCCTCACCCACGTCGGCGGGGCCGACCCCCGCCTGGCCGCGCGGGCCACGGTCGGCCTCGGGATCGACGCCGCGGACGTGGCGGGCGACCGCTCCGGCGTCACGCTCACGCCTCCGGAACGACGGCCCGAGGAGGCCGCCGAGGTGGTGAGAGGGTGAACGGGCCGCGGCCGACGGGCATGATCCCCGCTCTGCGGGCATCATCGTGCGTGGCGGATCGTTGTCCGGGAAGGGTGGACGGTCGGTCGGCCGAGCGCGACGCGAGAGAGGGAGGCGCCTGATGCAGGACGGCGACGGAAACGGCTGGGTGAGCCTGCCCGACGGGACCCGGCGGTGGGGGGTGTACGGGGCGGCCGGGCTGCTGCTGTACGCCACGGACGTGGCCGGAACCGGACACGTCCTCCTCCAGTACCGCGCCGGATGGACCCACATGGGCGGCACCTGGGGCATCCCCGGAGGGGCGCGCAACCGCGACGAGACCCCGTTGGAGGCCGCCGTGCGCGAGTTCCGCGAGGAGGTGGCGGGGGACCTCGGCGAGTTCACCGTCATCGGCAGCTACGAGCACGACCTGACCGTGTGGCGGTACGACACCTTCCTGGCCCGCACCCCCGACCTGGTGCCGTTCCGCCCCGGCAACTCCGAGAGCGCGGAGATCCGGTGGGTGCCCGTGGCGGAGACGGCGTCGCTGCCCCTGCTCCCGGCCTTC
Organism: Nocardiopsis sp. FIRDI 009; assembly: GCF_003386285.1. Classification (GTDB taxonomy): domain Bacteria; phylum Actinomycetota; class Actinomycetes; order Streptosporangiales; family Streptosporangiaceae; genus Nocardiopsis. Next base: position 55,612 of record NZ_QPNC01000031.1, on the reverse strand, counting down.
CGTTCGACCTGGTCGTACCTGAGGGAGGACCTGGCCGTCATCGGGAACGGGGTCGGTCCGGGCACTCCGGCGGACGCCTGATCGTTGCACCCCCGAAGGCACGGCGCCGGACGCGGAGCGCACCGTGCGTCCACAGGTCGACGGTGGGCGGACATGCGCGAGCGAATTGGGGGGAAGGTCAGGGACTAGCCCTGATGCCCCGACGGACCCCCGGGGCGCATGCTGGAGGGGACGGCCGTGCCACGAGCGGACGTCACACGATTCGACTGGAGCGGTGAACATGACGCTGGAGCGCGGTAACGCATTCACTCCCGTCGCCTCGGCGACGATGATCTGGCCCTGGGGGGCGTCGGTCGCGGGTGGCTCGGTGGCCGCCGCCCTGTCCTTCCTGATGAACTTCGGCCTGTCCGGAATCCCCGGTGCTGTGACGACCGGTATCTTCTTCTTCGCCCTGATCGGTGGGATCGGCGGTGTGATCCGCAAGAAGGGCGACCGCCGCGGCCGCCGTTGGGCCGCCACCTACCCGTTCCGCTACGCGACCGCTCCCGCCCTGCTCGGCGGCGGCGCCACCGCCGTGATGAGCTACATCGCGTCCGTGATCGGCAGCTTCGCGATCTTCAGCGGGCTGTTCGGCGCCGTGTTCGCCGGACTGGGCGTGGGCCTGGTCCTGTGGGTGATCATCGGGGTCACCGCGATGGTGGTCGGGAACAAGAACGCCTAGGCTCGGTGTTTTCCGCCCGTGGGCGGAACCAGAACACTCACCTACGGGAGACAACCGGGCGCCGATGACTGAAGCTGCTCGTCAGAAGATGGTCGAGCGGGTCCGCGGGCTCCTCCGGATGGCGGAGGACCCCGCGGTCACCGATGCCGAGAGCCAGGCGTTCACCGCCAAGGCCGCCGAGCTGATGACCCGCCACGCGATCGCCGAGGCCGAGGCCCGCGCGGAGCGGGGCGAAGAACCCGACGCGATCAGCCGCATGGACTACGCGGTACCGGGGGTGGGCGGCCACGGGAAGGCCCGGGTCCGGGCACTGGCCGACATCGCCGCGGCGTACGGCTGTCAGTCGGCGGTACGCGGCAACACGGCCGACAACACCGAGCGCACCATGATCCTCGTGGGCACGGTCAGCGCGCTGGACGCGCTGCGGATGCTGCTGCCGTCGATCTCGATGCAGATGGAGGCGTCCGCGAAGTTCATGAGCTCGTCGCACGTGACCGATATCCGGGAGCTGCGCAATTACACGCGTTCGGAACTGGAGACCGAGCGCAAACGCTACTACCGTTCGTTCGTCCGGGCGTACGGGCGGGCGGTGGCCGAGCGGATTCGGGAGTTCCGGGCCCGGCTCCGGGAGAACACGTCCGCGGAGGCGTCCGGCGGTGCGTCGAACGGCTCCGAGGTGTCCGAATCGGGTCGGGGCGCGGAACTCGTGCTGCGGGATGACATCCACCGCGTGAACGAGGAGTTCCACAAACAGTTCCCGCAACTGCGCAAGCACCGCCCGGAACGCACCCACAGCGCGGCCGGGTACCGCGCCGGCTACCGTCGCGGCCGGGAGGCGGAGCTGGGCCTGGAGACCCCCGTGTCCGGCGGCGGGACGTCGACGCTGACCGACGGCGGCTAGGCCGTGTTCCTCCGGGCCTCCGCTTCGCTTCGGCCCGGGTTCGGGCCCCCTGGGTGAACGTTCCGAAGAACAGGTTCGGGCACACCGTCCACGGAGTTGTCCACAGGTCCCCCGATCGCGGGGGACTTCGCCGTTCTCGCATGTCAAAGCCGGAATGCGAAGGATTTCCGGCGCTGCTTCGGGGATCTGGAACGACGATGACCCTGGGTTATCCACAGGAATGGCACCGAACCTGTGGATAACCCGTGGACACGTGGGGACAAGTCGTACCGAAAGCGCTGTCAGCACAGGTCAGGAAAGCCGGAGCGGCTGCACCAGATAGCGGAAGGACGGATGGTCGCCCTCCTTCGCCGGAACGTCGGTGAACACGGCGGGTTTGGTCGGCTCGGTGAAGTTGAGGCGCGCGGTGTCGGTCTCCACCCCCGCCAGCCCGTCCACGAGGTAGTCCGGCCGGAAGGCCACCCGCAGCGGGGCGCCCTCGTAGTCGACCCCGATCGTCTCGACGGCCTCGGCGTCCTCACCCGAGCCCGCCTCCAGCACGACCTCGTCCCCGGAGAAGGCCAGCCGCAGCGGCGTGGACCGGTCCGCGACCAGGGCGACGCGCCTGACCGCCGCGATCAGCGGCGCCACCGCGACCTCAGCCCGTGCGGAGAACTCGGCGGGGAACCACGAGGCGTACTTGACGAAATCGCTGTCGATGAGGCGGGTGGTGGTGCGTCGCTCACCGTTCTCGAAGCCGATCATGCCCTCGCCCGGAGCCGTTCCCGCGCCGGCCACGCCCGCGGACAGGGCGATGTCCACGTTGGACTGGCTGATCAGGCCGCGCACGATGTCGTTGAGGGTGCGCGCGGGCACCAGCGCCGCCGTCCGCAGCTCCGGGGCCTCGGGCCGCCACCACAGTTCGCGGGCGGCGATGCGGTAGCGGTCGGTCGCGACCACGGTCAGCGTGTCACCGGAGAAGTCCAGGTAGGCGCCGGTGAGCATGGGGAGTGTGTCGTCCCGGCTCGCGGCCGGGGCCACCTGGCGGACCGCCGTGGCCAGGGTGTCGGCGGGCACGGAGCCGATCCGGTCGGGCATCCCGGGCAGGGAGGGGTAGTCCTCCAGGGGCATGGTGACGAGGGTGAAGCGGGCCGCCCCGCCCGTGACGAGCAGTTTCGACCCGTCCTCCTCGATGCGCACCGAGCCCTCCGGCAGGTTCCGCACGATCTCGGAGAGCAGGCGCCCGGGGACGAGGGCGGCGCCGGGCTCCTCGGAGAGCACCTCCACCGAGGCGCGGGCGGAGACCTCGTAGTCGAACCCGGACATGTGCAGCGAGGTTCCGTCACCGGAGACCTCCAGCCGCATCCCCGCGAGCACGGGAACGGCGGGCCTGGTGGGGAGCGCCCGGGCCGTCCAGGCGACCGCCTCGGCGAAGGCGTCGCGGTCTACTCGCAGTCTCACGGCGGGTCCTCCTCGTCGAAGTGGCTCACCGTGAACGTACCCACCGGCGGCGACAATCGACGGCCCCGTCCGGGGTCGGTCCGGACGGGGCCGAGGGGACAGGGTGGGACCAGGTCACTTCCTGTTGGGGCGCAGCGTCCACACCACCGTCATCCGACCGGTGACGGTGCCGTCGTCGGTGCGCAGTTCGATCTCGACCGGAAACTCCGGCCGCTTGCCCTCGTCCAGTTCGGCGACGATCTCCTCACGGGAGCGCCCGAGCGTGGCCTCGGCGGTGACGTCGCCCATGGCGAGCTTGAGGTACCTGATCTCGGCGCTGACGGCGAGCGGGACGGCCCGCTCCAGCTGGTCGCCGAAGGTGCCGATGACGATGGCCCCGGAGGCCGACTCGGCCAGGGTGAACATGGCCCCGGCGTGGGGTCCGCCGACGTGGTTGTGGTGGTCGGCGTTGTCGGGCAGGCGCATGACGGCGCGGCCGAAGTCGAGGTCGGTGAAGGTGACCCCGAGCGTGCGGGCGAAGGGCACCGCGGCCAGGAATCCGGACTTGACCATCTCCGCCGTCTCGGCGTTCATCTTTGCCATGGCGTCAATGTTACTCCCGAGTAACGTCGTGGCGCCACTCCGGAAGGCCCACACCCCACGGACTTTCCGTTAAGCCCACGTGAATGGTAGGTCTGGGAGATGACCGACTGGGACCTTCGCAAACTGCGCGTGCTGCGCACCCTGGACGAACTCGGCACCGTCAGGGCCACCGCCGAGGCGCTCCGGATGACCCCCTCAGCCGTGTCCCAGCAGCTCTCCGCGCTGTCCGCGCAGACCGGCGTCCCCCTGCTGGAGGCCCACGGACGCCGGGTCCGCCTCACCGACGCCGCCCATGTGCTGCTCCGCCACACCGACATCGTCCTCGCCCAGCTCGAACGGGCCGAGGCCGAACTGGAGGGCTTCGCCCGCGGGGAGGCCGGGCACGTGCGCGTCGGCGCCTTCGCCACGGCCATCCCGCGACTCGTGGTCCCGGCGGTCAGCGCCCTGCGCAGCGCCCACCCGGGACTGACGGTCAAGGTGCACCAGGCCGACGCGGCCGAGGTCTACGACCTGCTCTCGGCCGGGGAGATCGACGTCGGCCTCTCCCTCGCCGCCCAGGCTCCCACCGGTCAGGACGGCCGCTTCGACCGGACCGAACTGCTCACCGACCCCCTCGACGTGGCACTGCCGGCCCACCACCGCCTGGCCAGCGCCCCCGGCCCCCGCCTGGCCGACCTGGCCGACGAGCCGTGGATCTACGGCGACGCGGGCCCCTGGCGGGACATCACCGTCGCCGCGTGCGCCCAGGCGGGGTTCGTTCCGGAACAGGCGCACGTGGCGGCCGACTGGCGGGCCATCCTCGACATGGTCGCCGCCGGGCTGGGCGTCGCGCTGATCCCTCGGCTGGCCGCCGCCGGCCGGACCCCCGGCGTCGCGCTCCGGGTGCTGGCCGCCGACCAGCCGCGCCGACACGTGGTCTCCGCCGTCCGCTCCGGGGCGCGTGAACGCCCCTGGATCGCCCTGGTCACCCGCGCCCTGGGCGAGGCCGCCGCTAATGTTCAGTCCTCCTGAACAGATTGAGCAGAAAGTTTCGATGGACGTGACTGTTTTCCCCTGCGAGTCTGAAAGGGTCAGCCTTCACCGACTCTCAGGAGAGACATGACCGCACCAGCCCCCGTCGATCCGCGTGCCTTCAACGCCCAGCCGTACCAGGGCGGGGACCCCTACGCGGACTACCGCTCCGCCAAGCGTGACTTCTCCACCCTCGTCGACCTCGCCGATCGCCGACTGGGGGGCGGTGTCGTCGCCGCCAACGACGAGTTCTTCGCCGAGCGGGAGAACCTGCTCAAGCCCGAGCCCGCCGTGTTCGACCCCGAGGCCTTCGGCCACAAGGGCAAGGTCATGGACGGGTGGGAGACCCGCCGCCGCCGCGGTGTGAGCGCCGAACAGCCGCACCCGACCAGCGACGACCACGACTGGGCCCTGGTCCGCCTCGGCCTGCCCGGTGTCATCCGGGGCCTGGTGGTGGACACCGCGCACTTCCGCGGCAACCACCCGACCGAGGTCAGCGTCGAGGCCACGCACCTGGCGGGAACGCCCTCCACCGAGGAACTCCTCGCCGCCGAGTGGACCGAGATCGTGCCCCGCACCCACGTGTACGGGCACGCCGCCAACGACTTCGAGGTCACCCGGGAGCGCCGCTGGACGCACCTGCGGCTCAAGCAGTTCCCCGACGGCGGTGTGGCCCGCCTGCGCGTGTACGGCGAACCGGTCGCCGACCCCGCCTGGCTCGCCGCGCTGGACAGCTTCGACGTGGCCGCCCTGGTCAACGGCGGTCTGGTCGAGGACGCCTCCGACCGGTTCTACTCACCGCCGGAGAACATCATCGCCCCGGGCCGCTCCGCCAAGATGGACGACGGCTGGGAGAACCGGCGTCGCCGGGACAAGGACAACGACTGGGTGCGCTTCCGCCTCACCGCGCAGGCGTCGGTCCGCGCCATCGAGCTGGACACCGCCTATCTGAAGGGCAACTCCGCCGGGTGGGTGACCATCCTCGGCTGCGACGCGGAGACCGACCCGGAGACCTGGTTCGAGATCGTGGGCCGCACCAAGCTCCAGCCGGACAGCGCCCACCGGTTCCTGCTCGACTCCCCGGTCACCGTGACCCACGTCCGCACGGACGTCTTCCCTGACGGCGGCATGGCCCGCCTGCACGTCCTCGGCTCCCTCACCGACACCGGCCGCGCCGCCCTGGCCGGCCGCTGGGAGTCCCTCACCGGCTGACCCACCGCTCGCGCCGTCCCCGACGCCCGCACTCCCGGCGTCGGGGGCGCGAACATACCGGGGTGTGGATTCACGGGCCATGCCCTAACATGACTGGCGGAGACCAGCTCTCCCCCAGGAGGGTTCGCATAGCGGCCGAGTGCAGTGCTCTTGAAAAGCACCAAGTCCTTGACGGGACTTCGTGGGTTCAAATCCCACACCCTCCGCCGAAACCGTGAGTCGCCGCAGGTCAGCGACTCGCGGCGAAGACACCGAAGGCCGGTGGTCCGGGTCCGTTGCACATTTATCGCACACGGGCCGAGGAACCACCGGCCTTCGTCGTTCGCGCCTTCAGGCGGCGAGGACCTGCCGACGGGCCTCGTCCATCGCATCGGCCACCTCGTCCAGGCGGTCCGGGAACAGGTGGCCATACCTATCCAGGGTCATGGTCGCGGTCTTGTGACCGAGCATCGCTTGGACCACCTTCACGTCGGCACCGGCCGCGATGGCGAGCGACGCGGCGGTGTGCCGGAGCTTGTGGGGCGTCAGGCCCAGGCCGTCGAGCTTGGCCGCCTTCACCGCCAAGGCGAACTCACGGTTCCGCCAGTTCCGGATACGGAGCGAAGCGCCCCGCCTGGTCGTGAAGACCAGCGCGTCATCCGGTCGCCCGTCGACGAACGGTCGCAGCTCGGGCACGAGGGACTTGGGAATGGGAACGGTCCGGAACTTGCCGTTCTTCGGAGGTTGCTCGACCAGCTTGCCGTCCACCTCCGCGAAGGTGACGACGACCCGGACCCGTCTCTTGTCCAGGTCCACCCTGCCGACGCGAAGGGCCGCGGCCTCACTCCACCGCATGCCGGTGTAGGCGAGAAGCAGGATGAGCGCCCGGCTCACCTTGGCCGATGCGAGTTCCTGCCCGTACTTCGTGCGCAGCGTCAGGGAGGCGTTCGCCAGCGCCTCCACCTGGCCGTGGTCGAGGTAGACGTGTTCGGCCTCGCTGGGCTTGGGGAGCGGGACACCCTTGGCCGGGTTGAACGGGATGCGGCGAGGGACGCACCAGCCCAGGACCATCGACAGCACCACGTGAGCGTGCCGCGTCTGGGAGGCCCCGAGATTGCTCCCGCCCTCGTCCCGCGGCTTCTGGAGTTGCGCCACCCACACCGCGATGTCCTCGTTGTGGATTGCCGAAAGAGGAAGGTCCGCCCACCGGGGTAGGACGTGGTTGTCCAGGACCGCGCGGTACTGCCACCACGTCGAGCGCTTGATGTCCGTTCGGGTAGTCAGCCACTTCTCAGCCATCGAGCCGAAGGTGACCTTGGCATCCTGCGGGTTGCGGTACGTGCCCTCGTGAAGGCTGTTCTCGATCTCGGTCTGCTTCTTCTCCGCGTCCGGTTTCTTGTGGAACGTGCCGCCACTCTTCAGCTGGCCAGCCGGGTTGTAGTAGCGAACCCACCACCGGGCGGGCGGTGTGCGTTTGGCGTCCTTGGCCTTCTTCACGGCCTCGTTGTACGCCTTGTCTTTCGTGCGGTCGTAGACCCACGCGCGAGCCATCAGGGGTTTCCTTCCAGGTAGGGGTTACTGGGATCGGACCCAGGCGTGGACCTCGTCCGGAAGGTAGCGCACGTACCGACCGACACGGTGAGAGGGCGGACCGTCGCCCTTGTACCGCCACTCGTAGAGCGTCTTCGCGGGCACCCGGAGGAAGGCAGCGGTGTCCTTCACCGACCACAGCGCGGTACGAGGGTTGGGGGCGGTCGAAGTAGTTGCTGTGGGGGTCATGCGGCCCTCGTCTCTGGAGTTGCCGAAAGATCGTTCTGCCGTGCCGCGTCGAGTTGGGCGCGGCGTTTGAGGGACTCGCCCACCGCCCGGAGCAGGCGGCGTTCGCGGGGAGCCACGTCCGGATCGGTGGGTAGGGCCAGTTCCCACGCGAACCGGCCGGAGTTCACCGAGGTCGGCACCGGTGAGCGGGGATCGTTCTCGTCCTCTTGGCCCTCGTTGTTCGGGTCAATGCCGAGGGCGTCCAGGACCCAGGCCAGCCGGTCCGCCTTGTGGTCGGCGAGGGTCTTGCCCGACCACTTGCGGGAGACCAGGACGCGGCGGCCCGCGTAGCCGAGGTGTTCGCGACGGTGCGCCTTGGACCGGCAGAACCCCGGACGGAGCCCCGCCTTGGCGTCCTGGGGCTGGATCCCGTAGCGGAGCCAGTTCGCGCACCGGGGCGAGCACGGTTCGAACCGTAACGCGTCCAACAACCGGTCCACGTGCTGTTCCTGCGAGATCGTTTCGACCTCGTGGCACTCAGCGATGTCCTTCGTCAGGTACTTCGCCAGGTAGCGCACACACCGGTCAGCGTCCGCCGAGCCCGCCACGACCCCCTTGGCGTCGACTTGTCGACCGAACCGCACCACGTGATGGGGTTCGGCGTCGGGATCCTCGTCCAGGGCGTCCAGAGCCTCATCCCATGTGGGCAGGAGTTGGCCTGTCGACGGGTCGACATAGACACCAGTCGCCTCGTCCCACACCGGCAGGTGGTCGCCTTCGAAGACGACACGGTCAGCGTTGGGCCACCACACTTGGTGGTAGGTCGCGGCGGCCACCTGTCGCAGCTCGGCCCGGGGGATCGTGCCTCGGGTGGCCATGTGCAGGTGCGGAGCCAGACGCCGTTGCGGTTCGACGGCCGCGAAGTACTGCACATCGAACCCGGCTACCCGTCGGAGGTTCTGCACGAACCGGTCCACGAGCTTGGAGAAGTGGATGGCGTCCCGAGCCGCCCGCCGGTAGTCGTACGTGGTCGGGTCGACCGGGGTCCCGTCCGTCTTCACCCGCCCGTAGGAGTCGAGGGTGAGCGTGATGAACAGCGACGGCCGGAAGATCTGGCCGGTGTTGGGGTCGGTGTAGGCCCGTCCGACCGTCTTGCGGGTCATGGGTCGCTTCGGGAGGTCCGGGGCATCCTGGCGACGACGAGTCGAGCGGACCCGACGCGACCCCGGCGAGGCGCCCGAGCGGGTGACTGAGCCCCGGAGACCGGACGCGTTGATCTCCTCGTCCAGGTCCGAAATCGCAGCGTCCAGGCGAGCCAGGTCCTCCGCCGAGGCCTCCCCGGACGTGGCGAGCCGTTCCCGTTCAGCGGTGACCACGGCCCGCTGTTCCACCCAGGCCCGTTGCACCTCGGACGGCGGGTCAGGCTCCACCACCGGTTCGGCGGCCAGGTGCCAGCCCTCTTCGCACTGAGTGCGCCGCAGAGACCGTTTCCGCCTCGCGCAGGCGGGGCAGCGGGATTCGAGGGTGGACCCGCACGGGACGTCCACGATTTCGGTGGCACCGGTGGCGATGTCGGTGCGTCGAAGGGACACCGGGCGGATGCACACCCCGTGGTCAGCGGCGACCTGTTCAGCCACCTCACGGGCCAGGGGTTGCGCGAGCCGTTCGGCACGGGTCGACTTACCGGTAGGAGTCGGCATCAACCCACCCCCACAACCCCGCAGTCAGGACCCCGACTCGATGAAGAAGTTGCTCAAGCGTGAGGTGCCTCTTTGGGTGCAGGCACTCCTGTGCCTGTTCGGTGTCGTCCTCTCGGTGGCGCACATCGCGATCTGTTGGAGCAACAACCAGAGTGCTCCCCCGAGCACATGGATGGCCTTGTTCTTCACAGCGACCGGGCTGGTAGTCAACCTCTGGGAGTACCGGAAACAGCGGCTTGCGCAGCGTGAACATCAAGCCACCCCTCCCCCAGCAGAAGAGTCCGCCCTGTAGGCCCACCTGCAACCGATCTGGGGTTTCGTCATGAACAGATCCGATGTGTTCCGTGTAGCCATGACGGTTCTGCCGTACCTGATCTGGATGGTTCTGCTTGCTTACGGGAGCGAGACTGCCCAGTTGGTCTGGATCGGCATTTGCGGTCTGGTCCTGATCACCGCGTTCATGGTCACTCGGCGAATGCGTAGAGCGCAGGATCATGAGGCCCCTCCATCCGATGAAGGGTCCGCCCTGTAGAACCATCTGACGTCGATCTAGGGTTTCGTCATGGACACACCGCAACGCCTCATGTTCTGGGCGAGCTTCCCAGGGATGCTGCTGTCCGGGATGCTGTCGATCCACGTTGGTCTGTTGGCAGCACTCGCCGGGGCGGGAGTTTGGTTCGCGCTGGTGATCCTGTGGACTGAGTGGTACCGACGCAAACGCGGTCATCACTCCACCTCCCAAGGCTCAGATCCGTAAGCGTCGGTCATGGCGGTGATGTCGTCGTCGGACACGTACGCCGCCCGCACCCGTACCGGTGCCGGGGAGCCCTCCATCCGGACGTAGCCCACCCCGGCAAGCCCCGGGTCGATCAGATGCGCGTTCGCCCCACGGTCCCGAGCACCTTCCCCAAGGATCATGTCCACCTGCGATGCCTCGTCCAGCCGGAGCGCGACCTTGTCCGGGAACAGGTTCCGCAGGTTCATCACCTCTTTGCGGGGATCCTGGAGAGCGGCCAGGACAGCGAACCCGACCGAACGCCCCTGGGACGTCAGGGTGGCTATGGCGTTCTCCGAGCGGCGGCGAACATCCCGATCAGGGTGGTAGGCGGTCAGGAACGCCACCTCGTCCAGCACCACCAGGACGAACGGATCCGTCTGTGTGGGGACGTGGGAGCGCTGCTTACCGGCGTAGCGTCGGGCACGGTCCTGCATGTCCGCGACCGCTGATTCCAGGACGGCCACCGCGGATTCACCGTCGTCCGCGTAGTGAGCGAACAGGCCCCGGCCGTAGGACAGCTCCATCCGCTTGGGATCGATCGCCCACACCTGCGCGGTACCGTCCGCCACGGCGGGAAGCATCGCGCGGATAACGGACCAGATCACCGACCCCTTCCCCGACCCGGTCACCCCCGCCACCAGGACATGAGTCCCGTGCAGGCGAAGCCGCCACTCGGAACCGTCTTCGGTGACACCAACCGGCAGCGCGGACAAGTTCACCTCATCTGGGACGTCGAGGGCGGCCAGGGGTTCGGCCAACGTGTCGTGGCGAGGGAACTCCAGAGTGATCCGCCGAGGCCCCTCCACCACCACACGACACGACGGAGCACCGAACCCGTGCGCCAGCTCAGCCACCCGGGTCTCGAAATCGGCCGGGGAGGTTCCGGCCACGAGGGTCACCCGGACCCGGTCAGCCCAGGAGGTGCAGGAGACGCGGCGGATGTGGGGCAGGTAGCGGCGTTCCTGGTAGGACTCGGCCAGCCCGGAGATGACCAGGACGGGTTGCCAGTGCCGGCGGTAGACCACCACGTGCCGCCACCACGCCAACAACCGCAGCGTCACCCAGGCACGGAACGAGTCCGGCCATGCGCGCCACCACACCAGAGAGGCCACCGTGGCGACACCGCACAGCACGGCCAGGCCCACCCAGCCGAACCAGTACCAGGACGACACCGTGACGGCGGCGGAGCCGACCATGACGGGGAACCGGAACGGCAGCGTCACCAGGAACCGGGCCAGCCGCCACACCCACGAGGCCAGGACGATGATCCCGGGGGTTTCCACGATCGGGGTCGTCCACCGCACCCCCTGAGCCGGGGATGGCAGAGTCGGGGAGGTTCGGGTGGAACCCACCGTGGACGGCATCACTTCTCACCCCCGTTCGAGGTCTCGATCCGGGCCAGGACCCGGTCACGGTCGGCACGAGCACGCGCGGCGGCCTTGGCCGCGTCGGGGTTGCCGTCCCGCTCGGCGATCAGGGCGAACACGCGGGCTTTGAAGTCGAAGAACTCCGCCCGCTCCACGGCGGTGGTGGGCGGCGTGCGCACTGCGTCCAGGAAGACCCGGAGGAGCTGGGATCCGGTCAGGTGGGACAGGTCATCGGGGTAATCGGACATACTGAAGACACCTCTTCACGAAGCTTTCGCAGGTAACGGGGAGGGGTTCAGGGGCGGCTCAGGTGTTGGCGCACCAGGCCGCCCCGCTTCATGCACGCCTCAGGCGGCGTCCTTGGTCTGGGAGCGACGGCCACCAGTGGCACCGGGGGCCTTCACGCCGCGCGCCCGCAGGGAGTAGGCCACCCGGGGGCGACGGCCGTTGTCGTCGACGTAGGGCATGACCGCCATCTGCTCGAACTCCACCGGGCGAAACGGCAGACCGGGAACCTCGTCCGGCAGCGTCGGGCAGTGCTCGGCGGCCACCTTGACCTTCACGCTCTTGGCCTTGCCCCGGGCTTCCGGGTCTGCGTCGATCACGTCCACCGCCCACAACGGCAGGCCCGAGTCCTTGTCCAGCTGGGGACGCTTGGTCTCGAAATCGGTGATCGCTTCCACCCCCAGAGCGAACGCCCCGTGCGGGAACACCGTCCCGAACTCCACCGGCAACGCACCTTGAATCGCCATATCGGCAGTCCTCTTCTCATCGTTCACACAGGTCAGAACCCTTTTCGGTGATCGCTGGGCGATCACTCGGACTAACTTCGATACATGTATAGCATGTATCGAAGTTGGCGACCAGCGGTAGACGAAGGAAGTTGAGGAGCTCCGTCGAATCCGCTGGGCACCGGGGGTTCCGGCGACAGTGACAACGATCCCTTGAGGTGGCGGGACGAGATCACTACATGGCTGGACGTGTTCGGGACGTCTCGATAATGTGAGCGCGTCCCCAGACATCCTGCGAACCCCGAGGTACATGCCGAACGAGAGGTTGCGAGCCGCGCTCCTTCAGCGTGGCGTCACACCGGCCGACGTGGCCGAAGCGATCGGTGTCGACGCGAAGAGCGTCGAGCGCTGGATCACGCAGGGGCGCACACCCTACCGACGGCACCGCTACTCGGCCGCGGCCTACCTCGGAGTCGAAGAGACCTACATCTGGCCCGAGGCCCTGAGCCCGGAGCAGAGCAAGGTAGCTTCGCAGAGCGAGATCATCGAGATCTACCCCCACCGCTGGAGCGTCCCTCCCGACCTGTGGAAGCGCCTCTTCGAGGGCGCTCAGGAGGAGATCTCGATCCTCGTGTTCAGCGGGTTCTTTCTGGCGGACGACCCGAGCATGCTCAAGCTCCTGGCGGACAAGGCCCGCGCAGGCGTCCGTGTGCGAATCACCCTGGGAGACCCCGACAGCGAAGCCGTAGCGCAGCGCGGGAAGGACGAGGGACTGGACGAACTCCTGGCCGCCAAGATCCGCAACGTCATCCTGATGTACAAGCCTCTCCGCGCCGTCGATGGCACGGAGTTCCGGCTACACGGCACGACCCTGTACAACTCGCTGTACCGAGCGGATGATCAGCTCTTGGTCAACACCCACGTGTACGGCTCCGTGGCGGCCGAAGCCCCCGTCTTCCACCTCCGCAAGATCCCCGGCGGTGGGATGGTGAGCACCTACATGGAGAGCTACGAGAAGGTCTGGGACCAGGCGACCCCCCTCGACTGATGCGAGACTGAGGGGCATGTTCGAACGGTTCACCGACCAAGCACGAGATGCAGTCGTGCAGGCGCAGAGCGAAGCGGTTGCACTCAAGCACAGACGTATCGGCAGCGGGCACCTGCTATTGGGGCTGGCCCTGGAAGGCAACGGTCTCGCGGCCAGCACGTTGGCATCTCTCGGGCTGGACTACGAGGCTGCTCGAACAGAAGTGGCCCACCTCGGCGGCCGAAAGAGTTGGACTCGCCGGAACTACCGGCCATTCGCCCCGGAGGCAAAGAAATCCCTGGAGTTCTCGCTTTACGCCGCCATAGGGCGAGAGCACAACTTCATCGGGACAGAACACATACTTCTCGGACTGTTGCGCAAAGAACACAACGTGGCATCCCATGTCCTCCAGAACCTCGGCATTCTTCCTGAAGACGTTGTTCAGCACGCACACCGAACCTTGGACGAAATCGCGAAGTACAGTCATGATCAGGCCTCCACACTCCGCCTGATGCGAGAGCAGTAGCCATGTTCGAGAGATACACACCGCGAGCCCGGCAGGTGGTCGGCCTAGCCGAGCACGGAGCAAGGACGCTCAAGCACACCTACATCGGGACCGAACACCTGCTTCTCGGCATTCTTGCGGAACGCGAGGGCATTGCCGCTCACACTCTGAAGTTTTTCAACGTCGACTACGAGGCGGTCCGGGTGAAAGTGGCCAAGACCGGCGAGCGAAAAATCTGGTTTCGGCCGAAACACCTGCCCTTCCACCCGGATGCCAAGACCGCATTGGTGGGAGCCCTCCACGCAGCGACTTATCGGGATCACAAGGCCATAGGCACGGAGCATCTACTTTCCGGCCTGTTGCACGAGAAGGACAACACGGCATCGTCCGTGCTCGAAAGCCTCGGCGTCTCCCCTGTGCAGGTCTCTCAGCACATCAACCGCGCCCTGAACTACGTGACGCATTCAGTTGAGGAAAGGTCCATGAGCAAGCGGATCGACTACTACGAGGACCCCGAGGCACCGGCCGCGAACAGTCTCGTCCCGTCGGTGAACGTCTTCGTCGTCAACGAGCGCGACGAGGTGCTGATGATCCGTCGCACCGACAACGACAACTGGGCGGTTCCCGGGGGTGCCATCGACCTGGGCGAGTCGGTTCCCCAAGCCGCTGTCCGCGAGACCCTGGAGGAGACCGGGGTGACGTGCGAGATCACCGGTCTGGTGGGCATCTACAGCGACCCGAAGCACATCATCTACTACACGAGCGATGGCGAGGCCCGCCAGGAATTCTCCATCGCGTTCACCGCCCGTCCCGTCTCCGGGAAGCCGAGGCCCAGCAGCGAGTCCAAGGAAGTCGTCTGGGTTCCCCGCGCGGAGCTGGCGACGTACACGATGGACCGGTCCATGCGCCTACGCATGGACCACTTCCTCAGCGGTGGACCGATGTACATCGGGTGACCTCAGCGAGCGTTGGCCAGTCGTTGTTCCACGACCCGTACCGCCGACGTCAGCGTCGGTGAGGAACGGGTGATCGCACGATGCACGAGGTGGTCAGGGGCGTAGCGTTCCAGAATCTCCGACAGGCGACGTTCGACCGACAGATGGGTGCCGTCCGGTCCCGTGGTCATGTCCGAGTAGGTGAGCGCTTCCAGCAGATCTTGCCGAGGATGCGCGAACTCGCTTTCGAGCACGCCCGGCATGCCGCGTTCCTCAGCTTCCACCACGGCACCGGAGTGGTAGGCGACCAGGGAACACAGCTCCTGATCAGCGTTCTGTACGTCGCGGAGGTAGCGAGCACCATCGAGGGGATGAAAGCCGGTCTTCGCCAAGTCTGGGGAGTACCCGATGTCGTGCAGCCAGGCCGAGGCTTCGAGGAGATCCGCGTCCTCCCCGAGAACCCCGTTCAGGGAACGGGCCTGTTCCGCCACACCCTGTGTGTGAGCCCAGCGCCGGGGCAACGGTCGTTCGAGCAGTTCTCGCGCGAGATCCCGCGCCCAGTGAACATGTCCCACATGTGCCAGGCTAACCTGCGGCCGTGTCCGGGCCTTTGACGAACCGACCCTTACCGTGCACGGCGACCACGAGCCCGGTTCCCTCCAGCTCTGAGAGGGCTTGTCGTGCCGTCCCCCGGGATACGTCGTACTGGCGAACAAGCGCGGCCTCACTGGGCAGAGCGTCACCGGGCGCGAGGTCACCACTGGTGATCCGGTCTCGCAGGTCGGCGGCGATCCGCCGATACTGGGCAGGAGGCGCAGAGCCCGGTTCCGCACTCTGGCGCTCTTCCTCGGTGCACACGACGCGACCTGTCCCGGGATGAGCCTTGATCAGCCGGTCCGTTTCCAGCACGGCCAAGGCGCGGCGGACAGTCGTGCGAGAGACGCCGAACTCGTCTCCGAGCGCCGCCTCGGAGGGAACCGCGTCCCCAGGCGCGAGGTCCCCAGTAGTGATGCGGGAGCGTAGGGCCTCCGCGATCTGGTTGTAGGTCCCCCACGGGGTACGCGAGTTCAAGCGGATTCCTCCGAGAAAAGCCAGCGGTTGGACTTTGAGTCCTACCGAGTCCAACTGAGTCCTACTGTCTTCAGATGACTGTAGGACTTCTACGGACGCCCGCCGGTGATGACCGGGCCTGTAGGCCCTCCCCCCGATCACCACCAGGCGGACGCCCCAACCGCAGAACCGACGTAGGTCACGGACGGAACCGAGCGTCGGCCCGCGGCCGGTCCTCACCCCTCCGGAGGACCGTCTTCGGCATCCCCGATGCGACGGCCGCCCTGGGCGATCCGCTCGGGAAGCAGGTTCGCGTTCCCGATCCCGTTGGGGGGATGCTCAAGCTGGTTGGCGAACACCTCCACGTTCTCCTCTATGAGCGTGGGAGCGTGCGTCGCGTCAGCGTTCGTGGTGGTGGCCACCCACAGACGTCCGTGACGCCGGATGGACCACTGGTCGCCGTAGTGGCTCTTGAGCAGTCGAAGCAGGATGTCCGGCCCGGTTTTCGCGCTCACGCCGCCATCACCTCCATCCGTGAGATCTCGAAGAGGACTTCCAGGCCGGTCCGCGTCCGGTCGACGAGGCGGGCAGCGCGCAGCCTCTCCGCGTGGAGCACGTAGGGCCGGGCCACACGTGCCAGGGGAGCGACCGTGTACGCGGGCGGCGGTGGTGTGAAGGGAAGCCCCGTGCACGACGTGGCTCTGGGGACTCGGTTCGTGAAGGGTGCTCGTTTCCGGACGTACGCGAACGGGTTCCGCATGTTCCGCCCCTACTCGGTCGGGCCAGGCACCTGGGAGTCCGAGGGACCCGCAGGAGCCTTCGTTACGTGGGAAACGATGCTCTGAGTAAGCGGACATGTGTACCACGTATCGGACAAGTTGAGGGACGTCTAGGGACGTCTTCTGTTATCGTCGGGGTCCCGTACCCCCGGAGGGCACCGACGTGAACACTGCACTGCGGAAGGCACTGGCCGCGTCCCGACTCACTGAGACCGACGTGGCCGCACGTCTCGGCGTCGACCCCAAGACGGTCCGCCGATGGCTTTCGGGTCAGCGGCCCTACCCCCGCCACCGCTGGGCGGTCGCCGATCTTCTCCGGGTGGACGAGGAAGAGCTATGGCCGCAGGAGGCCCCGGAGTCGGAGGAGGACCCTCCCCTCTCCGAGCACGCCTACCGCGTGTTCGCCCACCGCTGGGAGGTGCCACGGGAAGCGTGGTGCGGCCTCTTCGCCGAGGCGAAGCAGGAAATCGGCATCCTCGTCTACAGCGGACTCTTTCTCGCCGATGACGCGGGCATGCTGACGCTCCTGGCCGCGCGAGCCCGTGACGGCGTGAGCGTCCGGATCCTGCTCGGAGACCCCGATTCCCCAGAGGTCAGGCAGCGCGGGGAGGACGAGGAAATCGGAGACGCCTTGGCCGCCAGGGCGAGGAACGCACTCGCCCTCTTCCGTCCACTCCTGGACATCGAAGGCGTCGAGGTCAGGACACATTCCACGATCCTGTACAACTCCGTCTACCTGACGGAGAAGCGGCTTCTGGTCAACCAGCACATCTACGGACTGCCAGCGGCGAAGTCGCCCGTGGTCGAGATCGACCGAACCCTGTCCCCGGAAATGGCCGAGACCTACGCACGGAGCTTCGAACTGGCGTGGGAGGGAGCGCGACCCGTCGCGTCATAGGTCCACTCGCCTCGTTGCCGAATTGGGCTGTATGAGATCAAGGCGACGGTGCGAGCGCCGTCGCGCAGCCCGCCGCCCGGCTCGGGCTGCGGGCTGCCGCCCGGTCC
Organism: Nocardiopsis sp. FIRDI 009; assembly: GCF_003386285.1. Taxonomy (GTDB): domain Bacteria; phylum Actinomycetota; class Actinomycetes; order Streptosporangiales; family Streptosporangiaceae; genus Nocardiopsis. The sequence continues at coordinate 38,131 of NZ_QPNC01000031.1, read as the reverse complement.
CGAGCCGGGCACCGGGCGGAGCGGAAGAGCAGCACCGGGGCTAACCCGACGGGACCAGTTCCGACCCTGTGTGGTGCACGGTGGTTACTGGCGTGTTCGGATCCCGAGGCACCCGATAGCGGAATGCGTCTGTCTCGGGTTGCTCGCTCCGGCGCTATCGGGCACCTCGGACCAAAACCGTGGTACTCGCCCCGGATGGTTGCTGGAGAGTGGCTAGGGTGGGCGCTCCGGCCACTGACCCGAAGCACGGCCGCCGTGTCAACCGAACGTCAAGGAGGGACCCGTGCCCGAAGGGTGGGACCGCATCGACCCGTTGATCCTCAACGGACGTAGGCTCGAGGCCGCCAAGGCGATGATGGAGGAATTCAGCATGAGCCTACGGGACACCATCCTGGCTCTGCATGAGCGCTTCGAGCACCTTCGCGCCACCCGCCCGGAAGACTTCACGGTGAGCCTCGACGACTACTGGCATGGCGTCTACACGTGAGCGTCCGTGCCCGCTGCATGCCCGTTCGGGTGGCGATGAGCGGGGACTCACGGTCATTCAGGCGGCGATCGCCCGTTGCAGCCCAGGTCAGAGGTTCGCAGATCAGACGGTTTCCGTGACCTCGGATTCCCAAACTGATGACGTCTTCAGGCCCCGGGGCATCCGATGGCGCGACACGGGTTGTCTCGGGTGACCGACCCCGGTGCCATCGGCCACCCCAACCGAAAACGATGGTTGCCGAAGACCGGGGCTGAGGGAGCATGGTTCAGGCATGCTGAACTGAACAGCTCGCCTGAGGCTGGCGTCCTGTGGCGAAGGTCCCGGGGCATCGCACATTCATCGCACACGGCTCCGGGAAGCCCCCGGGGACGACCGGAATCGGCGAGCACTCCCGCCCAGGTCACCGGCCATTCGCACGACCCGAGGCCACGTCACCCCCGACCGCCCGAACAACGGGACTTCGTGGGTTCAAATCCCACACCCTCCGCCGAAGAACAGCCCCTGACCTCGGTGCCCCCGGCGTCAGGGGCTGTTCGCGTCTCCTGGCACGGCAGATCGACGTCGTACCGACGTCCGCCCGGCGGCCCACCGGGTTCCCGCCGCCGGGCTGCCGCCCTCGCCGTCCCCCTGATCGTCCCGTGGACGCGGGACCCCGCCGAGGCAGGGAAGCCGCGCGGACCGACCTCTCAGACCCTCCGCCGTGACCGAGTCCGCTCCCGGGAGCGGCGCGGCCCCGTCGAGCCCCCAGAGCGTTCACTGCAATCCATCGCAACGCACAGACATAGTTCATTGCGTTAACTTCTGTCCTGTTGCAACAATTTACATACTCTCAAATGCTCATATGAGATTCTATCGCAACAACATCATTGCCATACTCATGAACGCAACGTAGCGTTTCAAGTGTTCGAAACAACGACACAGGAGAGCGCGATGCAGACGTTCGACACCCCCGCCCCCATCTCCACCGTCCTGGACATCCCCGCCGGACGCATCCGTCTCATCGCCGCGGACCGCACCGACACCACGGTCGAGGTCCTGCCCTCGGACGCCGCCAACGGCCGCGACGTCAAGGCCGCCGAACAGACCCGGGTCACCTATGGCGACGGCGTCCTGCGCGTCGAGACCGCACCGGAGCGGAACCGGATCCTCGGCCACCCCGGCTCCATCGAGCTGACCGTCCAGCTGCCCACCGGCTCCCGGGTCGACGCCAGGGCGGCCAGCGCCGAATTCCGGAGCGTCGGACGGCTCGGCGACGTCGCCTTCGACGGCCAGCACGCCACGGTCAAGCTCGACGAGACCGAAAACGCCCGTCTGACCACCCTCGCCGGTGACGTCACGGTCGGCCGCCTGGGCGGCCCCGCCGAGATCAGCACCGGCAAGGGCGACATCCGCGTCACCGAGGCCGTGCGAGGCACGGTCACGCTGCGCACCGACTACGGCCGGATCTCGGTCGACGCCGCCCGCGGAGTCTCCGCCTCCTTGGACGCCGGCACCGACCACGGCCGCATCCACAACGCGCTCACGAACACCGGCACCGCCGGGCTGAGCATCCACGCGACCACCGCCTACGGCGACATCACCGCCCGCAGCCTCTGACCAGCGCCCCAGAAGGAGCACCCACCATGACCGATCCGGCCATCGCGGCGAACGGACTGCGCAAGTCCTACGGCGACAAGGCCGTGCTCGACGGCGTCGACCTGACCGTCCCCGAGGGAACGGTCTTCTCCCTGCTCGGCCCGAACGGCGCCGGAAAGACCACCGTCGTCAAGCTCCTCTCCACCCTCGTCTCCCCCGACCCGGGCACCGGCGACATCCGCGTCGGCGGCCACGACCTGGCCTCCGAGCCCCAGGCGGTGCGCGCCTCGATCGGCGTCACCGGCCAGTTCTCCGCTGTCGACGGCCTGATCACCGGCGAGGAGAACATGCTCCTCATGGCAGACCTGCACCACCTCCCCCGCCGCGAGGGACGGCGCACCGCCGCCGAGCTGCTGGAGCGGTTCGACCTGGTCGAGGCCGCAAGGAAGCCCGCCTCCACCTACTCCGGCGGTATGCGGCGCCGCCTCGACATCGCCATGACCCTGGTCGGAGACCCGCGGATCATCTTCCTCGACGAACCGACCACCGGCCTCGACCCGCGCTCGCGGCACAACCTGTGGCGGATCATCCGCGAACTCGTCACCGACGGCGTCACCGTCTTCCTCACCACCCAGTACCTGGAGGAGGCCGACCAGCTCGCCGACGGCATCGCGGTGCTCAACGACGGCCGGGTCGCCGCCCAGGGCACCGCCGAGGAGCTCAAGCGGCTCGTCCCCGGCGGACACGTCCGGCTCCGCTTCACCGACCCGGCCGTGTACCGGAGCGCCGCCTCCGCGCTCCGCGGGGTCACCCGGGACGACGAGGCGCTGGTGCTGCGGATCGCCAGCGACGGCAGCCAGCGCGAGCTGCGCGCCGTCCTCGACTCGCTGGACTCCGCCGGTGTCGAGGCGGACGAGCTGACCGTGCACACCCCCGACCTCGACGACGTGTTCTTCGCCCTGACCGCCGACTCCGACACCCCCGACCAGCCCGAGGAGACCGTCCGATGAGCTCCCTCGCCCTCGCCGTACGCGACTCGTCCACGATGCTGCGCCGCAACCTCCTGCACGCCCGGCGCTACCCGTCCCTCACCCTGAACCTGCTGCTCACCCCGGTCATGTTGCTGCTGCTCTTCGTCTACCTCTTCGGTGACGTGATGAGCGCGGGCATCGGCGGCGGCGACGCGGACCGCTCCGGGTACGTCGCCTATCTCGTCCCGGGCATCCTGCTGATGACCATCGGCGGCACCCTGGTCGGGACCGCGGTGTCCGTCTCCAACGACATGACCGAAGGCGTCATCGCCCGTTTCCGCACGATGGCGATCCACCGCAGTTCGGTGCTCGTCGGACACGTCGTCGGCAGCGTTCTGCGGGCGATCGTCAGCGTGGTCCTCGTGGGCGCCGTCGCGGTGGCCATCGGCTTCCGGTCCACGGACGCGGGTGTCCTGGAGTGGCTGGCGGCGTTCGGCCTGCTCGTGCTCTTCGCCACGGCGCTCACCTGGGTCGCGGTCGGCATGGGCCTGGTCAGCCCGAACGCCGAGGCCGCCAGCAACAACGCGCTGCCGCTGATCCTGCTGCCGCTCTTCTCGAGCGCCTTCGTTCCGGTCGACACCATGCCCGGCTGGTTCCAGCCGATCGCCGAGTACCAGCCGTTCACTCCCGCCATCGAAACCCTGCGGGGCCTGCTGCTGGGCGGCGAGATCGGCCGCCACGGGTGGCTCGCCGTCGCCTGGTGCGCGGGGCTGGCGGTGCTCGGCTACGTCTGGTCCACCTCGAGGTTCAACCGCGACCCGAAGTGACCGCCGTGACGGCGCGGACCGCCTCCCGCGACCCGTTCCACCCCGGGGCGGTGCGTTCCGACACCGTGTCGGAACGCACCGCCCCGGCGGCCGGTGACCGCTAGGCGTACTCCTCCGCGTCCTTGGGCAGCACCACCACCGGAACCGGCGAGTGGTGCAGGAGTCCCTGGCTGACCGAGCCCAACAGCAGGCCGCGCACGCTCCCCCGGCCCCGCGAGCCCACGACGATGGCGTCCGCCCCCCGGGCCGCCTCGATCAGCGCGTCCACCGCGTTGGACTGGGTGCGCACCACACTGACCCGGACGTCCGCGTCCTCGCGCTGCTCGTCGATGACGTCGGCCAAGGCCTCGGCCACGAGCTCCTGGGACTTCTGGTCCAGCACGTCGTCCTGCAACTGGTATCCCGCGGCGGTCAGGCCGACGGGGTCGTAGGGGAAGGCGACCTCCCAGCTGTTGACGACGACCACCTCGCCGTCGCCCTCCTTCGCCAGGTCGACCGCCAGGCGCAGCGCGCGACGGGAGTTCGCGGACCCGTCGATCCCGACCACGACCCGGTTCAGCGACGTGCTCGCGGGCTTGCCCGCGTCCCCCACCGGCACGACCACCACCGGGCACGGCGCGTGCCCGGACAGCCGCACGCTGACCGATCCCGCGAACATCGACGCCACCGAACCCATGCCCCGGGTCCCGGCCACGATCAGGTCCCCCGGGTGCGCCTGGCGGATGATCGCCAGCGGCGCCTCCTCCATGGCCGTCAGGGTCCGGACCGTCACCGACGGCGCGATCGCCCGCGCGTACTCCACGGCGCGCTCCAGCACCCGCGTGGCCTGCCCCGAGATCTCCTCGGTCGGGGGGAAGCGCACCGGGCCGCCGTAGGCCGTCACGACCAGGGGCATCCCCAGCGCGTAGACGATGGTCAGCGGCGTGCCCCTGCGTTCGGCCTCGACCGCCGCCCACTCCAGCGCCGCGCGGCCGTTCTCCGACCCGTCCACACCCACGATCACCTGAGGTGCGTGCTCCACCTTGTCTGCCATCGTCCCCCCTCGCATCTGTCCCCATCATCACCGAGGAGCCCCCCGGTATCGGGGAACGGCACGGTCGTCCCGCTCTCCCCATCCTCGCCCCCGCCCCCGGCGGGTCTACGGCGCCCCCCTCAATCGGTGTCCTCCGAGTGCGGCGGCAGCACGGCGACCGGGACGAGCGCGCGGTGCAGCACCCCCTGGCTCACCGACCCCAGCAGCAGACCACTCACCCCGCCGCGACCGCGCGATCCCACGACGATCAGGTCGGCGTCCCTGCCCGCCTCCAGCAGCGCCTCCACCGGGTCGGCCTGCATGCGTACGGCGCTGATGTCCAGGTTCTCCGTCCGGTCGTCGATCACCTCGGCGAGCACCCCCGCCACGATCTCCTCCGACTGGCGGTCGAACACCTCCTCGTGCGCCTCCCGGGCGTCGGCCTCCAGGGCGGAGACGTCCGCGGGCAGCGGCACCTCCCAGCTGTTGACCACCTCCACCGACGCGCCGCTCAGCAGCGCCTCGTTCAGCCCGAAGCGGAGTGCCCGGCGCGAGGAGTCGGAGCCGTCCACCCCCACGACGATCCGACCCTTGGGCGCCGGCGGCCCCGTCACCGGGGTGGGCTCGTCCTCGTGGGCCGGAACGAACACCACCGGGCACGGCGCCTCCGACGTCGCCCGCGGCCCCATCGACCCGTGCAGCATCGCGCGCACCGCGCCCAACCCCCGGGAGCCGACGACGATCACGTCGCCGTGCCGCGCCTCGCCCATGACCGCCTCCGGCGCGTCCTCAGCGGCCAGGACGGTCACCACGTCCACCCCCGGATGCGTGCCCCGCACCAGGTCGGCTCCGTCGTCCAGCAGACCCCGCGCGTACCGGCGCGCCTCCTCGACCGCCAGACGGTGCTCGGGAGCACCGTGCGCCACCACGGAGTCCTCCCCCATGCCGTGCACGATCCTCAGTTGCGCGCCACGCCTGGCCGCCGCCTCCGCGGCCCACTCCAGTGCGGCGTGGGCCGCGGGCGTACCGTCCACCCCGACGACGACGGCCGTCGGGCGTTCCTCTGCGCTCATCCTCATCCCCTTCCCCTCCCCTTCATTGTCGGGACTCGGGGCGGGGAAACCGACACCACCGCGCGCCGACCGGCTCACCCCCGCCGGGCGAATCCCTCACCGACGCTCGCGGCCAGACAGAGGTAGGCGTCCCTGGTGGCGGGGGAGAGCTGGTCGAGGTCCACCTCCGCCCCCTCCTCCAGATGGCCGTCCCACGGCACCCGCACGACCGACCTGCACCGTCCGGAGAAGTGCTCCTCCAACCGCCCCAGGTCGACGCTGCTGCGGCTGTTGGAGCGGACCATCGACAGCACGACCACGGCCCCCCGGACGAGGTTCACGTGACCGTGCGCCTCCAGCCAGTCGAGGGTGGCGCTCGCGCTGCGCGCCCCGTCCACCGACGCCGAACTCACCAGCACGACCTGGTCGGCCAGGCCGAGCACCCCCCTCATGGCGGAGTGGAGCAGCCCGGTGCCGCAGTCGGTGATGCAGATCGAGTAGAAGTGCTCGACGATCCGCGCGACCTCCCGGTAGTCGTCCTCGCTGAACGCCTCCGACACCGCCGGGTCGCGGTCGGAGGCGAGGATCTCCAACCTGCTCGGCGCCTGGGAGGTGAACCCTCGGATGTCGGCGTACCGCGACACGAGGTGGCGCTCGTTGAGGAGGTCGCGGATGGTGGCGGCGGTCTCCAGGCGCACCTTGTCCGAGAGCGTGCCCCGGTCGGGGTTGGCGTCCACGGCCAGCACCCGGTCGCCGCGCAGGGAGGCCAGGGTGGCCCCGAGCGCGACCGAGGTGGTGGTCTTGCCGACCCCGCCCTTGAGGCTGAGGACCGCCACGCGGTGGTGTCCCGACGCCACCGGTGTGCAGGCTCGGGCGACGAGTTCCCGTCGGCGCAGCACCCGAGCCGACTCCCCGGGGTTGACCAGGCCGAGGGTCGCCGTGTGCACGGCCTTGCGCCATCCTCCGCTCGGCCCCTGCCGACGGTTGCGGACCAGTGTGGCGGCGTTGAGCGAGTCGGAGGTCTCGCGTCCGTCCTCCCCGGGGCGGCCTCCGGTGTCCGGCTCGGGGCCTCGCGCGGGCGGTGTGGCCGCGGCGCGCGGACCGGTCAGCGACGGCGGCGCCGGCCGCCACGGGGTGACCACGCCGTCCGGGTCCGGGGCCGCGCCGAGCGCCGGAGGGTCGGCGGGTGACGGCGGGTCGGCGGACTCGGCCTCCAGCGGCGGCAGCTGCTCGGGTTCGGGCACGTCGGGATCGGGCCGTGACCGCCGCGGCGCCAGCGGGTCCGGGGCCGGCGCCGCGGACCGGTCGGCCCGGGACGGCCGGAGCGGACGCCGGGGACGCTCAGGCGGGGGCGGCGGCTCCTCCCCGGGCACCGGAGCGGCCTCCGCGTCCTCGGACGCGCGTCCCTCGGCCACCGGCCTACCGGCTCCCGGGTCCTCCGGGTCCGGCCGCGCGGGCTCCGCCGGGGGTGCGCTCTCGGGCAGCCGGGCGTAGGGCGGCGGCGGTGGCGCGGACACCTCGAACCCGCCGAACCACTGCTCGCGTGGGCTGGGCGGGGACACGGAGGGGGTGGGGTCGGAGCCGTCGTCCGGGGACGGCGGGGGCGGACGGTCGGGATCCGGCGCGCTCTCCCCCTCCGCGTCGCCGACCCCCTCCGCGGTGTCCGGGGGAGGCTCCCACAGCGGCTCGGCACGCTCCTCGCCGTGCGGGTCGGGCCCCGTCCCGGGGCTGCGGTCCGGCCCGTTCTGTTCCTGGTGTGCCACCAGAGTTCTCCTCAAGAGGCGTCAAGGGGTGTTCTGAGGGGGAGGGCCCCAGGGGGAGCGGTCGGAGGTGTCCCCGGTCCCACTCATACCCGCCCACACCAAGCAAAGCATGCCGGTCGGAAGGGGGATGGGGACGGATCCCCGGACCCGCCGACGGACCCCAGTGGGTACTGTCTGCCTCATGTACGCGATGCGCATCACCGAACCCGGCGGGCCCGAGGTCCTGTCGTGGTCCGAGGTTCCCGACCCGACCCCCGGAACCGGCGAGGTCCTCGTGGACGTGACCGCCAGCGGGGTCAACCGAGCCGACGTCGCCCAACGCCGGGGCTCCTATCCGCCGCCACCGGGCGCCCCCGAGTATCCGGGCCTGGAGTGCTCCGGCACGGTCGCCGCGCTCGGCCCCGGCACCGAGGACTCCGGGTGGTCGGTGGGCGATCCGGTGTGCGCCCTGCTCTCCGGCGGCGGCTACGCCGAACGCGTCGCGGTGCCGGTGGGGCAGCTCCTCCCGGTGCCGAGGGGCGTCGGCCGCACCGAGGCGGCCGCGCTGCCCGAGGTCGCCGCGACCGTCTGGTCCAACCTGGTGATGGTGGGCGGCCTCCGGGCGGGGGAGACCGTGCTCGTACACGGCGGCGGCAGCGGGATCGGCACCTTCGCGATCCAGTTCGCCCGTGCCCTGGGCGCGCGGGTGGCCGTCACCGCGGGCAGCGAGGAGAAGCTGCGCGCCTGCCGTGGACTGGGCGCCGAGATCACCATCGACTACCGCACCGAGGACTTCGCCGAGCGCGTGCGCGCGGAGGGCGGCGCCGACGTGATCCTGGACATCATGGGCGGCTCCTACCTGGACGCCAACCTGAGGTCGCTCAGGACCGGCGGGCGCCTCCTGGTCATCGCCCTCATGGGCGGCCGCGGCGCCGAACTCGACCTCGGCCGGATGCTCGCCAAACGGCTCTCGGTACACGCCACCACGCTCCGCTCCCGCCCCGTGGAGGAGAAGGCGGCCATCACCGCGGGAGTACGGGACGAGGTCTGGCCGTTGGTAGAGAAGGGTGCCGTCCGACCCGTCATCGACCGCGTCATACCGATGCGGGACGCGGCGGAGGCGCACCGTGTCATGGAATCGAGCGCGCACACGGGCAAGATCCTGCTCACCCGCTGACCGTGTGTCGACGACATCCGACGAAGGGGACTGATGACCAGCGCAGACAACCACAACGAACAGCCCCACGTCCTCGTGGTGGGTTCCGGGCGGTCCGACGGGGAGGACGGTGACGGACAGCAGGAACCGCGCACCCTCACCGACATGGTGGAGCAGCCCGCCAAGGTGATGCGGATCGGCAGCATGATCCGCCAGCTCCTGGAGGAGGTGAAGGCGGCTCCGCTCGACGAGGCCAGCAGGGCCCGCCTGAAGGAGATCCACACCTCCTCGATCAAGGAGCTGGAGGACGGTCTGGCCCCCGAGCTCATCGAGGAGCTGGAGCGGCTGACCCTGCCCTTCGCCGACGGCAGCGCGCCCAGCGACGCGGAGCTGCGGATCGCCCAGGCCCAGCTGGTCGGCTGGCTGGAGGGGCTGTTCCACGGCATCCAGACCACGCTCTTCGCCCAGCAGATGGCGGCCCGCGCCCAGCTGGAGAACATGCGCAAGGCGCTGCCGCCCGGGGTCTCCGGGCTCCAGGGTTCGGCCGGGCCCGAGGAGGGCGGCATGTCAGCGGGCGGACCCTACCTGTAACCCGCGCACGAAGACGGAGCCCGCCCCCGGACGGGGACGGGCTCCGTGCCGTTCGTCGGCGGCTACCGCTTCCTCGGAGCGGCCACCGGCTCCAGGACGTCGCGGCCCAGGTAGGGGCGGAGCGCCTCGGGGACGACGACCGAGCCGTCCTCGCGCTGGTGGTTCTCCAGGATCGCGACGATCCACCGGGTGGTCGCGAGCGTGCCGTTGAGGGTGGCGGCGAACCGCGGCTTGCCCTCGCCGTCGCGGAAGCGGACGTTGAGCCGTCGCGACTGGAACTCCGTGCAGTTCGACGTGGACGTGAGTTCGCGGTACGTCTCCTGGGTGGGGATCCACGCCTCGCAGTCGTACTTGCGCGCCGCGCTCGTGCCCAGGTCGCCCCCGGCGATGTCCACCACGCGGTAGGGCAGGTCGAGCTTGTCGAGCATCTCCCGCTCCCAGGCCAGCAGCCGCAGGTGCTCCTCGTCGGCCTGGTCCGGGTGGGTGTAGACGAACATCTCCACCTTGTTGAACTGGTGGACCCGGATGATGCCGCGGGTGTCCTTGCCGTAGGAGCCCGCCTCCCGGCGGAAGCACGGCGACCAGCCGATGTAGCGGCTCGGCAGCGCGTCGGCGGGCAGGATCTCCCCGGCGTGGTACCCGGCCAGCGGCACCTCGGAGGTGCCGACCAGGTACAGGTCGTCGTTGCCGAGGTGGTAGACCTCGTCGGAGTGCTCGCCGAGGAAGCCGGTGCCCTCCATGGTCTCGGGCTTGACCAGGACCGGCGGGATCATCGGGGTGAAGCCCGCCTGGACCGCCTGGTTCATCGCCATGTTGAGCAGGGCCAGCTCCAGTTGGGCGCCCACCCCGGTGAGGAAGTAGAAGCGGGCGCCGGAGACCTTGGCGCCGCGCTCCATGTCGATGGCCCCGAGCATCTCGCCCAGTTCCAGGTGGTCGCGGGGGGCGAAGTCGAAGCTCCGCGGTTCGCCCACGGTCTCCATGACCCGGAAGTCGTCGACGCCGCCCTCGGGGGCGTCCTCCTGGACGATGTTGGGCACGCGCGAGAGCACGGCGTCCAGTTCGTCGGCGAGTCGGCCCGCCTCCGCCTCGGCCTCCTTGACGTCGGCGGCCAGCGCCTTGGCGCGCGTCAGGAGCTCCTCGCGCTCCTCCGGGGATGCCTTGGAGACGGACTTGCCCACGCTCTTCTGCTCGGCGCGCAGGGACTCGAAGCGGGAGAGCGCGGATCGGCGACTGGCGTCGAGTTCGAGCAGCCGGTCGGCGACGGAGGCGTCCTCCCCGCGGGCCCGCTGCGAGGCACGGAGTCGTTCGGGGTCTTCTCGAAGAGCGCGAAGGTCGATCACGTCTTGCAGGTTACCGCCCGACCCACGCCGAGCCGACACGTTTTTCCGTAGTCGCGTCATAACCGAGAGCGACCATCGTCCTCTTCCGTGACAGAGCCGGCCGGGCGCGGGCGTCGGCACACCGACCACGGGGAGACACGGCGTGAAACCACTGAACGAGATGAACACCGAGGAGCTCGGCGAGGCCCTGGCCGCCCTGGACGAGTCCAGGCCCGAGGACACCGCCCTCCGGCTGGCCCTCCACCTGGAGCTGCGTCGCGCCGCCGCGGAGGAGTGGCTCCTCGACGAGGCGGGGTCCGATGATCCCGACGCCGACGAGCGCTGACCCCCGCACGGTGTCTCCTGGAGCGCTCACCTCGGGGGCCGCCGTTCGGGAGTCGGCGGGGTGCTTGAGGACAGGGCCGCGCCGAAGGCGTCCGTCGGGGGTGGCGGAGGGTGAGGGGTGGGCGGGGCGGAGGCCCGAAACGGACACCGCTAGTCGACGTACCCCGCGCGGACGCGGGCGAGCCAGCGCTCGGCCTCGGCGAAGTCGGCGTCCGTCGTCGGACGCGGCCGCAACGGCGGATCGACCTCCGTGGCCCGGCCGCTGCGCGGATAACTGCCCAGGAAGCGCACGTCCCGGCAGACGCGGCGGATGCCCATGAGCGCCTCGCCGACCCGCGCCTCGGCCACGTGGCCCTCCGCGTCGATGCAGAAGCAGTAGCTGCCCAGCCCGCCCCCGGTGGGGCGGGACTCCAGCCGGGTGAGGTTGACCCCGCGCACGGCGAACTGGTTGAGCACCTCGATCAGCGCACCGGGGTGGTCGTCGTTGATGAACGCGACCAGCGACGTCAGATCGGCCCCGGTGGGCTCGGGCAGCGCGCCGGGCCGGGACAGGTAGATGAACCGGGTGGCGGCGTCGGAGTGGTCGCCGACCCCGGTCGCCAGCGCGTGCAGGCCGTAGCGCTCCCCCGCGATGACGGCGCAGATCGCCGCGTCGTAGGGCGCGCCGGGCTCGGCCACCGAGCGCGCCGCCGCGGCCGTCGAGGAGACGGTGTGCGTGTCGGCGTCGGGCAGGTTCCGCGCGAGCCAGCCCCGGCACTGCGCCAGGGCGTGCGGGTGGGTCGCCACCCGCTTGACGTCCTCCAGGATCGTCCCGGGCCGCGCGAACAGCGCGAACTCCACCGGGACGGCGGTCTCCCCGGTGATGATCAGCGGATCCCCGTTGATCAGCTCGGCGATGGTCGCGGTGACACCGCCCTCGACCGAGTTCTCCAGGGGTACGACACCGCCGTCGACGGAGCCCGACCGCACCGCGTCGAAGACGGCGGCGACGCCCTGGCACGGAACACGGGCGGCGTCGGGTGCGCCGGGCCGCAGGGTGCGCAGCGCGGCTTCGGTGAAGGTGCCCTCGGGGCCGAGGTAGGCGTAACGGTTGGGCATGGTGTTCAGGCTATACGCCCGGGGTCAGGCGCGCTCATGTCCGGCTGGTCGGCGCGCCCGCGGGATCACCCAGGGGGTCGCTCCCGGTGGCGTCGGAGGCGGACGACGTGTCGGACGCGCCGTCCGCCCCGAGCGACGCGCCGTCCGCCCCGAGCACGGTGACCGGAACCTCCTCGGCGGCGGCCCGGGAACGGTGCTCGTCCCCGCCGCCGGTGCGGGGACCGGAGGCGGCGGGGCCCGAGGCGTCCGCCAGCGGGGCGGCGGACGCGCCGACGCCGTTGCCCAGGCGCGCGGACCGGATGACGCGGTACTCCTCCGGGCTGAGCAGGGTGTCCGCCTCGCCGCGCGTGATCTCCTTGGCGTAGGTCCGCGACTCGGTCCGCCCGTTGATCGAGGTGAGCACCACGCCGTCGCCGTCGCTGTTGAGCAGGGCGAGGGAGAACGAGCGCGCGCCCGACATCTCCTCCAGGGCGTCGTAGTGCAGGACCGCGACGTCGCGCACGGCACGCGGGTCCACACCGGAGGCGTTGACCGAGACCGCGCGCTCGACCACCGCCCGGGAGTCGCCACTGATATCCCGGGTCCGGACGAGCGCGTAGCCGCCGAGGACGAGCCCGCCCACACCCGTGAGCATGCCTATCGAAGTCATGAGCATCGTGAACACAGCGCGAGCGTATCGCTACACATCGCACGGATGGGGCTACTCGCGGCGATTCGTGCGAGTAATTTGCCCGACTTTTCGGGAAAGATCTCCCCTGGTCGACCGCGTTCTTCCGCTGCCCCGGCCCCATCGGCGCCACACCGCCGGCCGGAGCCCCCGGACCGCGAGCGCCCGGGCGACGTCCGCGAACTGCCGCGCCCGGTGGAGCTGCGCGCGCAGGTCGGTGCCGGTCGCCCGGTGTTCCAGGGGCACCTCGACCTCGACCACCCGGAACCCCGACCGCAGCACGTCGATGGTGAGGCCGGTCTCCACCCCGAACCCCGGCGCCAGCGGCCGGGCCGCCTCGAAGGCCGCCCTGGTCAGGCACCGCTGACCGTTGAGCGGCTGCTCCGGCTCCCATCCGGTGGCCCTGCGCACGCCCTCGCGCGCGAGTCGCACCACGAACCCGCGACCGCCCAGGCGCATGCGGGTGGCCGGGAACAGGGCGATCGTCATGTCGGCGCGCCCCTCCAGGACCGGGGTGAGCAGCGGCTCCGCGCTCTCGGCGGTCGCGCCCAGATCGGCGTCGAGAAACAGCAGGTGGCGCGGCGACCGGTCGGCCCCGGCTCTCTCGGCCGCCTCGATGACGCGGACGCCCTCCGCGCCCGTCTGCATGGCCGCGCCCTTGCCCCGGTTGCGGCCGTGCCTGAACACGCGGGCCCCGGCGTCGCGCGCGAGGTCGGCCGTACGGTCGGCGGAGCCGTCGTCGACGACGACGACGAAGTCCACCCCCGGCAGCGCGCCCGCCGCCCGGACGGTCGCGCCGATCCTGTCCGCCTCGTCCTTGGCGGCGATCACCACGGCGACCCCCGCGGGGTCGCCGGTCTGCCCCTGGCCCACGGTCGCCCGGCTACGTGGCCGTGCCGGTCCCCGCGCCCACCGGCAGCGCGTCGAGCCCGGAGTGGATGGTGAAGACCTCGTTCAACCCGGTGACCTCCAGGACCTTCATGACCGCCGCCTTCGGCGCCACGAGCTCCAGGTCACCCCCCTTGTCGCGGGAGCGCTTCATCGCGGACAGCAGCACGCTGATGCCGGTCGAGTCGCAGAACTCCGTCCGCGACATGTCGATGACCAGCCGCCGTGCCCCGTCCTCCAGGGCCTGCAGGAGGCCGCTGCGCAACTGGGGTGCCGTGTACAGGTCGATCTCACCGCCCACGGTTACCACCGCGAGGTCGTCCTGAGATCGGCTTGATATCTTCAACTCCACAGTCGTGACTGTAGCGTCCCGACCAGCCACGGGCCACCTCGTTGACGGTGTTTCGCGACATCGGTCACGTTCCTCCGGGTGGTTCCCGGACGGCCTCCGGCCCGGTCGCGCACCCGGTCAGAGCAGGGCGCCCCAGGCGGGGGCGCTCTCCCGGACGCGCATACGCACCGCGACCACGTCGTCGGAGGCCGGGTCCGCGACCGGGGCGGCGGAGCGGCGGCCGGAGCCCGAGGGACGACGGGGGGAGAGGTCGTCGACGCCGATGTCCAGAATCGCCCAGACCGTGGTCGTGGTCGCGTCCATCTCGGTGCCCCACTGCCCGGCGAGCGACTGGACGATGCCCAGCCCCCGCCCGCCCAGACCGGACACGGACGGGCGCGCCACCCGCGGCATGGTGCTGGACCCGCCGTCGCGCACCGCGATCTCCACCCAACCGCCGGTCGCCGTCCGGTGGTCCACCCGCACACGCCACGACACACCGACGGTGTCCTCCGGTTCCGGCAGGGGGGAGGCGTGCCGGAGAGCGTTGCTCACGAGTTCACTGAGGATGAGGGAGGCGTCGTCGACACGCTCGTCGCCGATGTCCATGGCGCGCAGATCACTGCACAACCGCTGGCGGGCGCCGGTCACGCTCATGGGGGCGTAGGGAAGCGTGACGCTCCGCTCGACCCGGTACGGGCACGACCCGTCGTCGAGTGGTGTGTTGTCTCCTGACACGGCCTTCGTCCCTGCGCGTTGGTACTCCGTCGGGCGGTTCGGAACCCGCCCGATGTGTGTCAGCGAATTCCACCAGGGGTGGAAATGCCCCGATCACCATGCGCGGAAACCCTCGCCGAGGTGAATCAACGACGACGGGACGCGTCTGCGGACGTGGATCGCTGACGCGGCAGGGCTTCGGGGCTTTTCGAGGTTTTTGTAGTTTCTTGTGCCTCACGGTGCCCAGGTGGGTGGTCCGCACCGGACGCTCCACCTCCCGCCCCCGTACGCGCGGCCACCGGTCCGGAGCGTTCCCCGGATCCGGCGGTCTCCCCGTCTCCCCGCCCGTGCACGGGCACGGTGAACCGCATCCGGGTCCCCTGCCGCCGCCGGTGCGCGGTGACGTCCCCGCCCTGCTCCCTCGCCAGTTGGCGGACGATGTACAGCCCCAGGCCGAGGCCGCCGAAACGACTCCGGTCGCCCCGCGGCCCCGAGCGCACGAACCGGCCGAAGACCCGCTCCTCGTCGCCGGGGACCAGCCCCAAGCCCTCGTCGTCCACGACGACCACGGCCTTCCCGTCCTCCGCCCGGGCGCAGACGTGGATCGTGCCGCCCTCCGGGGAGAACTTGAGCGCGTTGTCCAGGAGCTGGTCCATGATCATCCCCGTGGCCAGCGGGTCCCCCACGGTCATCGGCAGGTCCTCCTCCGCGACCAGGACCACGTCGTGCTGGTCCGACAGCGGCCGGAACGCCCGAACCGCGCGCCCGAGCAGTTCCCGCAGGTCGAACGGGACCCGGTCGACGTCCAGCTCGCCGCGCGAGGCGTCCGACCCGAGGCGGAGCCGCTCCACGAGGGTGACCAGGTTGGCCGACCGGTCCGCGATCGTCCCGACCGCCTCGCGCTGGGACCGGGGGCTCAGCCGCGACCACTTGCGCACGAGCGTGGTGGCCAGGCCGTGGATGACCGTGATCGGCGTGCGCAGCTCGTGTCCGCTCGTGGCCAGGAAGAACTCCTGTTCCTCCTCCATCGCACGCTGCGCGGTGATGTCACGGAAGTCCACCACCCACTCGTGGGTGCGCGGGATGCGCGCCATGAGGATCTCCAGCCAGCGGCCGTCCTTGAGCTGGTGCTTGATCGGCTCACCGTGGGCGGGAGGCAGGGGGAACGGCGGATGCCGCCCCTCCACGCTCTCCGCCGGGTACCCGGTGAGTTCCACCGCCGACCGGTTCCACTTGCGGACACGGCCGCCGAAGTCCAGCACGGCGATCCCGTCCGCGCTGGAGTCCGCGACCACCTGTTCGTGCACGCGCTGGAGGTTGAGCTCCTCGTAGGCCATCGCGTTGCCGATCGCCACCCCGGCGTGCGCGGCCAGCAGCTCCAACAGCTCCAGCTCCACGTGCCCGACCTTGCGCTGGCTGTAGAGCGCGTACAGGGCTCCGTAGGGGCGGCCGTGCACGTTGGACACGCACAGCGCGATGGTGTGCAGGCCCGGCAGGTCGGCCCAGACCAGGTCCTGCAGGCCCCGGGTGTCCTCGTTGGCCAACAGCACCGACTTGCCGCTGCGGAGCAGTTCGCCGAACAGGCTCGTCTCCAGGGGCGCGCTGAAGCCCTGGAGGCGATCGGACAGGTCGGTGAGGCTGACCAGCTCCACGCGGTCCTCGTTGAGCAGGACGAAACCGCCCGCGTCGGCGCCGGTCAACTCCGTGATGCTCCGCGAGATCCGATCGAGCACCGACTTCAGACTGAGGTCGGCGTTGATGTCGACCACGACGTCGGTGAGCCTGCGCACCAGCCGCGCCCGCTCCATGGCCGCCGCCTGGACCTGCGCCTCGTTCTCACACGGTTGGAAGGTCAGCACCCACCCGTCGGGCTCGCCGTCGGAGCCGAGCACGCAACTGGTGCTCGCCCGCACGTCGATGACCGTGCCGTCACTGCGCACGCGACGCGTGACGATGGACAGGGGCGTACCCGAACGGACCTGCTCGAGCACCGCGCCGTACTCGGAGCTCAGTTCGGCGGGGACGAAGGGCGCCTCGCGGCCGACGACCTCCCGGGCCGTCCAGCCGAACATGCGCTCCGCCGCCGGATTCCACACGGTGACGCGGCGCGCACCGTCGATACCGACCACCGCGTCCGCTGACGCGGTCAGCACGGTTTCGGCGCTGAGGGGCGCGTGATCGGAACTCACCACGTCATAGTGCCACCCGAAAGCGCCCCAGCGGCAGGGCTTCGCGCAATCCGACGAAAATCCGCGGCGGACCGCCTCAGATCACCGTGGGCTCCCCGTCGGTCTCCGCCGCCATGTCCCGACCGGCCTGCTCCCAGGCCCGCATGCCGCCCGCCACGTTGACCGCGTCCCACCCCGCCTGGTTCAGGGCCGTCACCGCCTGCGCGGAACGGCCGCCCACACGGCAGACGACGTACACCCTGCGGTCCCGCGGAACCTCGTCCGCACGCGCGCCGAGCTGGCCGAGCGGGATGTGCACCGCGCCGGGGACGTGCCCCGAGCGCCACTCGTCGTCCTCCCGGACGTCGAGCAGGTAGGCGTCCTCCGGAACCTCCGCGACGACCGCCTCCGGAACACCGTGCTGAAACATGTCTGACCCCCTGGATCCGTAGCGAAAAAAATTCGAGGAAACCGTGTCGAGGCGGGAACCGCGCGTACACGGGCCGCGTCCAAGGCATATGGCTCACTACCCCTCAGTGACGGCCCCGCCGACCCGCCTCGCCGCGCTCGCGGCCCTCGGCCTGCTTCTTATCACGGCCTGCGGCAACGAGCCCGACGAGGTGAACGCGGGTGCACCCGACACCTCCAGCCCGTCCGAACCCACCACTCCCCCCACCGCCGAGTCCGAGAACGACGCCTCCCCCGAGGAAGCCCCCGACGGCACGGGGGCGGGGGACGGCACCGACGGCCAGATGCCCGTCGACACCGACCCGGACGCCGCGACCTCCCTGGTGATCGAACGCACCCTGGCCGAAGGCCAGTCCATGCCGTCCGAGCCCGGCTACGCGGAGGGCACCTGGACGCTCACGTGCTCCCCCGTGGGCGGCGACCACCCGGACCCCGAGGCGGCCTGCGCCGAGATCGAGGAGGTCGGCACCGAGCCGTTCCTCCTCGACACCACCAACATGATGTGCACCGAGCAGTACGGCGGCCCCGAGGTCGTCAGCGTCACCGGACACATCGACGACGTCCTGATCGACACCGAGTTCAACAAGAACGGCGGCTGCGAGATCGACCGCTTCGAGGACGTGCGGACCGTCATCGCCCCCTGACCGCACCCGCCCACCGACCCGCGTCGGCCCGAGTGGACCACCCGGGAGGGATGCGGGAGGGGACCGGTCGCGGGCGCGCCGGTCCCCTCCTCCTCCCCTCCACGCCTCGGGTCAGGACGTGTAGGGCGTGTCCCAGAAGGCGACCTCGTGCCGCATGCCCTCCAGGAAGAGGCGCTCGGCGCGCTCGGGGTCCGGCCGGGCCTCCGCCAACCTGCGTCCGTAGTGCTCGGTCAGCCGGGTGAACTCGGGGTCGGCGTAGGTGTCCACCCACCGCGCGTACCGCGGGTCGCTGGGACGCGACTTCGCCAGTTCGAGTCCGAGCTGGTTGTAGCCCCACATGCACGGGTACACGGCGGCCAGCCCGTCCCGGTAGTCGGCGGCGGCCGCCAGCAGCCACGAGGTGTAGGCCGCGCACGCGGGCCCCTTCTCCTTCGTGGTCAGGTCCGCGCCGAACTCGCCCGACAGCGAACGGTGCAGTTCCAGTTCCTCGTTCAGCGTGCTGTGCGCGATCCCCACCAGGTCGGCCAGGTGGTCGTCCGGCGCCTGCCAGGCCAGACGCGAGAAGGCGCGCGCGTAGTCCAGCAGGTACAGGTGGTCCTGCTCCAGCCAGTACCGGAACGCGCGTTCGTCGAGGTCGCCCCGGGCGATCCCGGCGACGGTGGGGTGGGCCAGCTGCTCGTCGACCAGCGGGCGTCCGATCGCGTGGAGTCGTTCGATGATGCTCACGTCCGCAGTGTGCCACCCCGCCCCGCGACCGGCCCGAGGCGGGGCCGACCACGAACCCGGACACAAAAGAGACCCGGTGGAGAGCGCAGAGCGATCCCCACCGGGTATGTTGTGGGCGAGGAGGGATTTGAACCCTCACGTCCTTTCGGACACACGGACCTGAACCGTGCGCGTCTACCGTTCCGCCACCCGCCCGGGTGACCTTCGTCCAGTTGTAGTGCCAGGTGGTTCGGGCCTTTCGGCCTGTCCGCCTGGCGACATGGATAAGGCTAGCACGGTCTGAACGCGGTTCGCACACGCTTTCCGGCCCGCCCGTGACCGGCCCCGGGGGCACCTGACCGGGGGTGCGCCTGAATCCGGGGGCACCCCGGCCCGGTTACGATCGTCTACACATACGGAGTGGAGTACAAGGGAGGTACCTCGTGGGAGTGCTCCAACGCTTCGAACGCAGGCTTGAGGGCATGATCGAAGGCACCTTCGCGATGGCCTTCAAGTCTGAGCTCCAACCTGTCGAGGTGGCGAGCGCCGTTCAGCGGGAGATGGACGAACGAGCCGCGATCGTCGCACAGGGACGCACACTCGTCCCGAACGACTTCATCGTCGAGCTCTCCGCCAGCGACAAGGAGCGCTTGGAGGTCTACGCCGACAGCCTCGGACAGGAGCTGGCCAAACTCGCCCGCGACTACGCGACGGAGCAGGGATACTCCTTCGTGGGCCCGGTCCGCGTCCACTTCCGGCCGGACGAGAGCCTCAAGACGGGACGCTTCCGCATCCGGTCGGGCGTCGTCCGCGGCACCATGATCAGCAAGGACGGCGAGGTCCGGCAGCCGGTCGATCCCGGCGGGGCCGGGGGCGAGCGCCAGGCCGGACGCCCGCGCCTGCTCATCTCCCCCGGTGGCGCCACCGCCGAGGGCAGCATCGCCAGCCACGGCATGCAGCAGTCCTTCGAACTGACCACCCCCGTCACCCTGCTGGGGCGCGGCACCGACTGCGACCTGCGGCTCGTGGACAACGGGGTGTCCCGCCACCACGTGGAGATCCGCCTGGACGGCGACGAGGCGATCCTCGTCGACAAGGGGTCCACCAACGGGACCTTCGTCAACGGCCAGCAGGTCAGGCAGGCCCGTCTGGTGGACGGGAGCAGGATCAGCCTCGGCCGCACCACCATGACGTTCCGGCGCGACTGACCGGAGCCGACCGGGAGTTCGACCGATCAGGCCCGGCGGGATCGAAACCAACCCCGTCCCACCGACGTCTGACTGGTCGAAATCCGGTGGTGGTCGATTGCTGTACCGCTGTCGGATATGTGTCCGGGACGGTAGTCTCCGCGAAGACCTGACCGATCGGGCAGACTGCCCACGGCCTCGGGGCCGTGGACCAGCGACCACGACAACTCACCGACCCGAAGGTGAGGCAGACTCGGTGGCGGCGCCGACGACCGTCACCCCGGCCGGAGCACGACAGGGGCTGAAGAGCGGTTCGATGTCCAACCTGACCCTCATACTGATCAAGATCGCGTACCTTGCGGTGCTCTGGCTGTTCATCCTCATGGCGGTCGGGGTCATCAGCACCGACCTCTTCGGCCCGTCGAAGAAGAAGTCCCGGAAGAAGCGGCCCCGCCCCCAAGCCCGGCCCGCGTCCGGCGGCGCTCCTGCCCGGCCCGCCCCGGCCCGCCAGCAGCGTCCGCAGCGGCAGCGCCGCAACGAGCCCGCGGTCCTGGCGGTCACGCAGGGCCCCCTCGCCGGTACCACCGTGGACCTGGCGTCCCAGCCGATCCTCATCGGCCGTGCGCCCGACTCGACCCTCGTCATCACCGACGACTACGCCTCGGGTCGCCACGCCCGTGTCTACTCCGAGGGCGGCCGCTGGTTCGTGGAGGACCTCAACTCCACCAACGGCACCTATCTCGGCCAGCAGAAGCTGAACCGCCCGCAGCCCATCACGGTGGGTCAGCCCATCCGTATCGGCAAGACCGTCCTGGAACTGCGCAAATGACAATCGCTCTCCGATACGCGGCGTACTCCGACGTAGGATGCCTCCGCGAAGGCAACGAAGACTCCGGCTACGCCGGCCAGCACCTCCTCGCGGTGGCCGACGGCATGGGCGGCTACGCGGGCGGTGAGGTGGCCAGCTCGATCGCGATCTCCACGATCCGTCGGCTCGACACCGAGCCCCACGACGCGGAGGAGATGGTCGAGTCCCTCCAACGGGCGGTCGAACAGGCCAACGCCTCCCTGTCGCGGAGGATCATGGCCGAGCCCCAGCTCGAGAACATGGGCACCACCCTGACCGCGATGCTGTGGTCGGGCCCCCGGGTGGCGCTGATCCACATCGGCGACTCACGCGCCTACCTGCTGCGCGGACCGCGCTTCGAGCAGATCACCCACGACCACACCCTGGTGCAGACCCTCGTCGACGAGGGCAAGATCACCGAGGAGGAGGTCGCCACCCACCCGCAGCGCTCGCTGATCCTGCGGGCCCTGGACGGCAAGAGCCCGGTCGACCCGGACATCTCCATCAGCGAGGCCAAGCCCGGCGACCGGTACCTGCTGTGCTCGGACGGGCTGTCCGGGGTGGTCACCAAGAAGACCATCCACGAGACGCTCGCGACCGAGGCCGACCCGCGCGTGGCCGCGAAGAAGCTCATCGACCTCGCCATCCGCGGCGGCGGCCCGGACAACATCACCGCCGTCATCGCCGACGTCATCGAGACCGAGACCGACCGCGAGGGACCGACCAGCGAGCCCAAGGTGGTCGGGGCGGCCGACCAGCGGCCCGAGGTCAGCGAGCGGGCGGGCGACACACCCGCCAGACGGGCCCAGGGACTGCGCGGCTCCGGAGGGGACACCGCGGAGATGGACCGGGTGGAGGGCGTGCCCGACACCGGTTACTCCGGCCCCTACGAGGAGTCCTACGACGACTTCGGCGACCAGCCCCCCCGAGGGCGCGGACGCGGGCGCGGCCCGGAGGAACCGGAGCCCGAGTACCGCACCCGCCGGTGGTGGCCGGTGGTCGTGGCCTTCCTCGTCATCGTCGCGCTCGTGACGGGCATCGCCTACTACTTCGGCCGCCAGTACGTCGACGGCCAGTTCTACGTGGGCCCCTCCGCCTCGGGCGACACCGTGAGCATCTACCAGGGCATCAACACCGACATCGCGGGTTTCAGCCTGTCGGAGGAGGTCGAGGGCTCCGACATCCGCCTGGACGAGCTCAGCGAGGGCGACCGGTCCGCGATCGAGAACACCATCCCGGTCGAGAGCCTGGAGGAGGCCCGGGACCGGATCGAGGAGATCAACCAGAACCTGGCCGAGGCCGAGGCGAACGACACCGCCCGGGAGGACGCGCGGGACACCGAGTCCGAGGACTCCGAGCAGGCCGACGACCGCGCGGAGACCACCGAGGACACCGACACCGGGAGCACGGACCCCAGCCCCGGTTCCGCGACCACCGAGACCCAGGAATCGGGGTGATCCCTTGAGCACCGCCACCGCGGAGGCGCCCACCGCGCTCCCCCCGATCAAGCGGCGCAACGCCGAACTCGTCCTCGTCGCGGTCGCCATCGCCATCACCATGGCCGGGATCGCCATCGCCGGACTCAACCTGAACGGCAGCATCCCCTCGGCGATGTGGACCGTCGGCCTGACCTTCGGCGTCCTGGCCATCGCGGCCCACGTCGCGATGCGGTTCTTCGCCCCCTACGCGGACCCGCTGATCCTGCCCTGCACCCTGTTCCTCAACGGGATCGGGGTCGCGATGATCTGGCGGCTGGCCGCGGTCAAGGCCGAGGACATCGAGCGGGCCGGGGCGGGCATGCAGCTCGTCTGGTCCGGGGTCGGGCTCGTCTTCTGCTTCCTGATCATCATCTTCCTCAAGGACCCCCGGGTCCTCCAGCGCTACACCTACATCAGCGGCCTGACCGCGATCGTCCTGCTCCTCCTGCCCGCCATCCCGGGCCTGGGCCACGAGGTCTACGGCGCCCGGCTGTGGATCAATCTCGGGCCGTTCACCATGCAGCCCTCGGAGTTCGCCAAGATCGCGCTGGTGGTCTTCCTGGCCTCCTACCTGATGAACAAGCGGCAGGTCCTGGCGATCGTCGGCAAGCCGATCAAGATCGGCCGGTTCAAGATCATCGACCTGCCCCGCGGGCGCGACCTCGCCCCGATCGCCGTCGGCTGGGTGATGGCCATCGGCATGCTGGTGCTCCTGCGTGACCTGGGCACCTCCCTGCTGCTCTTCGGCACCTTCCTGGCCATGCTCTACGTGGCCACCCAGCGCTCCTCGTGGGTGACCATCGGCCTGGGGCTGTTCATGGCCGGCGCCACCGTCGCCTACCTCCTCTTCTGGCACGTGCAGGCCCGCGTGAACATCTGGCTGAACGCCTTCGACCAGGAGGTCTACTACGAACAGGGCGGCAGCCAGCAGCTCGTGCAGGGCATCGTCGGCCTCGGCTACGGCGGCCTGTTCGGCACCGGGCTCGGCGGCGGCGAGGCGGACAAGATCTTCGCCGCGGAGAGCGACTTCATCCTCGCCTCGCTCGGCGAGGAGCTCGGGCTGACCGGCCTGCTCAGCGTGCTGATCGTGCTGTTCCTCCTGGTGGAGCGCGGCATGCGGATCGCCCTGGCGTCCACCATCCCGTTCAACAAGCTACTGACCAGCGGCATCGCCTTCGTCCTCGCCTACCAGGTCTTCATCGTCCTGGGCGGGCTGACCAGGGTCATCCCGCTGACCGGTTCGACCACACCCTTCATGGCGGCCGGCGGTTCGGCCCTCATGGCGAGCTGGATCATGATGGGCATCCTGCTGCGGATGAGCGACATCGCCCGCAGGCCGGCACCGCAAGCGATTCAGGACGAGGGCGCGACCCAGGTGATCAGCCGATGAACACTCCGATCCGCCGACTCAGCATCTTCACGATGGCGCTGTTCGCGATCCTGATGCTGAACCTGACCTGGATCCAGGGGTTCCGCGCGGACGCCCTGATCGAGGACCCGCTCAACACGCGCCAGTACAGCGAGCACCTCAGCCGGCCGCGCGGCCCGATCGAGGTCGCGGGGGAGAGCATCGCCTTCTCGGAGGACGTCTCCGAGGAGGGCGGCAGCCCCCTCTACCAGCGCGAGTACACCGGCGGCGGCATGTACACGCCGATCACCGGCGTCCTGAGCGTGTACAGCACCACCGGCATCGAGAGGGCGCAGAACTCACTGCTCGACGGCACCGACGACCGGCTCGCCGTGCGCAACTTCCGCGACATCATCACCGGCCGCGACCCCGAGGGCGCCCGGGTCCAGCTGACGCTCAACCCGGCGGTCCAGGAGGCGGGATACACCGCCTTCCGGGACGGGGGCCTGCAGGGCGCCGCGGTGGCGCTCGACCCGAACACCGGGGCGGTGCTCGGAGCCGTCTCCTACCCCACCTTCGACGCCAACGACGTCGCGAGCGTCACCGACCGGAACACGGCGGTCGCCAACTTCCAGGCGCTGGAGAACGACCCGGACCAGCCGCTCCTCAACCGCGCGTTCGAGGCGCGCTACCCCCCGGGCTCCACGTTCAAGGTGGTGACCGCGGCTGCGGCGATCGAGTACCTGGACGCCACGCCCGAGACCACGCAGGAGGCCCCGGACAGTCTCACCTTCCCGACCGGGCCCCCGCTGCCCAACGCCACGTCGGGCGGCACCTGCAACGGCGGCGCGCCGGACACCCTGGCGCACTCGATCCAGATCTCCTGCAACACGTCCATGGCCAACTGGGCGATCGACGTGGGCGGCCAGAACCTGTCGGACCAGGCCGCCGCCTTCGGGTTCAACCCGCCCGAGGGCGAGGAGCTCCAGGTGCCGCTGGACGTCATCGCGAGCAACGCCCCGGTGGAGACCGAGGAGAGCATCCTCGGCCGCGCGGGCATCGGCCAGGCCAACGTCGAGGCCACGCCGCTCCAGATGGCGATGGTGGCCGCGGGCGTGGCCAACCAGGGTGAGGTCATGCGCCCCTACGTGGTCGACTCGGTGCTGGACTCGGACATGTCCGTGGTCACCGAGACCCAGCCGGAGAGCTTCTCGCAGGCGGTCGAGCCGAGCACCGCCGAGGACCTCCGCGACATGATGGTCCTGGTCACGGGTCCGAACGGTTCCGGTACCAACGCCGCGATCCCCAACGTGGAGGTCGCGGGCAAGACCGGTACCGCCGAGACCGGTGGCGACCAGGGTACGCACAACTGGTTCATCGGCTTCGCCCCGGCCGACGACCCCGAGATCGCGGTCGCGGTCGTGGTCGAGCACGGCGGCGCCAGCGGCAACCAGCTGGCGGCGCCGATCGCGCGCGCCATGATGGAGGCAGTGGTACTGGAGTGAGCGCCTACGAGCCCTCGGATGGTCCCGGTGGACTCACCGGGACCGTTCTGAGTTCCCGCTACCGCCTGGAGGAACAGGTGGGTTCCGGCGGCATGGGCACCGTCTGGAAGGCGACGGACACGCTGCTCAACCGGCCTGTGGCCGTGAAGCTGCTGCATCCCTCGCAGATGGCGGAGCCGACGGCGCGGCAGCGGTTCCGCACCGAGGGCCGGATCACCGCGGGCCTGTCCCACCCGGGGATCGCCCAGGTCTACGACTACGGTGAGGAGGACGGGCGCGCCTTCCTCATCATGGAGCTCGTGGTCGGGGAGCCGCTCTCCCAGCTGCTGCGTGAGCAGGGCCGGCTGAGCCCGGACCAGACCCTCGACTTCGTCTGCCAGGCCGCCCAGGCCCTGGCCGCCGCGCACGCGCGCGGTGTGGTCCACCGCGACATCAAACCGGGCAACCTGCTGGTCACCGGCGACGGCCAGATCAAGCTCACCGACTTCGGCATCGCCCGAGGCGACATGTCGGTCACGCTCACCCAGACCGGCATGGTCATGGGGACGGCGCAGTACATCTCGCCGGAACAGGCCTCCGGGCGGCCCGCGAGCGCGGCCTCGGACCTGTACGCGCTCGGTGTGGTCGCCTACGAGTGCCTGGCGGGCCAGCCGCCGTTCACGGGGGACAACCCGGTGGCGCTCGCCCTGGCCCACACCCGCGACGAGCCCCCGGAGCTGCCCGACGACGTCCCGGCCGAGGTCGACGACCTCGTGTCGGCCCTGCTGGTGAAGGACCCCGACGCACGCCCCGCCTCGGCGAGCGAGGTGGCGCACATGGCCGCCGTCATCCGCTCGAACGCCGGGACCGGACCGCCGACGCCCTCCGCCGGGTTCGGGTCCGTCGCCCGGACGGCCGTGGTCGGCGCGGTTCCCGACACCGGTCCCGGGAGCGGACGAACCGCCGATCAGGAGATCGTAACCCCTGGTGAACAAGGGGACTCGGCTAGGCTGTCGGGTGCGTCCCGGCGGCGTGTCCGACTCCCGGTCGTCCTCGCCGTGGTCGTGGCGACCTTGGTCGTCGCGGCCGCCGTGCTGGCCGGGTTCCTGTTCGACGGGACGCCCGGGGCCGACCCCGTGCGCGACTCCGTCGAACCCCCGGCCCCGTCGGAACCGTCCTCCCCCGTCCCCTCGGAGGCGGCGGAGGAGCAGGGCGGTGTGCCCGAGCGGCCCGTGGAGGGGGGACCGGACACGGGGTGGACCACCGAGCCGGAGTCGACCACCCAGGAGGAGGATCCCAGCCCGGAGGAGGACGAACCGACCGGCCCGGCCACCGACGAACCGTCCGCACCCGCGGAGGACGACGGGACTCCCCCCGCGGGCGACGACGGCACCGGCGACGGAGGCGACGGCGGCACCGGCGGGGAGGACCCCGGACCGACACCAGACCCGGAGGGCGGCGGTGGCGACACCACGTCCCCGACGGAATCATGACGAGGAAATGAGCGAACGACGCTCTGGGTAGGCGGCGGCCCGCGGGCGGCCACCGGAAGACACGAGGATTAGTACACGACATGTCCCAGCCCCGGCTCCTTGGTGGACGCTACGAACTCGACACCGTCGTCGGGCGCGGCGGCATGGCCGAGGTCCACCGCGCGCGCGACCTCCGGCTCGACCGGCTCGTCGCGATCAAGACCCTCCGACACGACCTCGCCCGTGACCACGTGTTCCAGGCCAGGTTCCGCCGCGAGGCGCAGTCCGCGGCCTCACTGAACCATCCGGCGATCATCGCGGTCTACGACACCGGCGAGGACGTGGTCGACGGGGTGTCCCTCCCGTACATCGTCATGGAGTACGTGGACGGGCGCACCCTGAAGGAACTCCTCGACGACGACCGGCGCCTGCTGCCGGAGCGTTCGGCCGAGATCGTCGACGGCATCCTCAACGCGCTGGAGTACAGCCACGACAACGGGATCGTCCACCGCGACATCAAGCCCGCCAACGTGATGCTGACCCGCAACGCCGAGGTCAAGGTGATGGACTTCGGCATCGCCCGTTCGATGGGCGACGACCAGGCGACCATGACCCAGGCCTCCCAGGTCATCGGGACCGCGCAGTACCTGTCACCGGAACAGGCGCGCGGCGAGCGGGTGGACCCGCGCAGCGACATCTACTCCACCGGCTGCGTGCTCTACGAGCTGCTCACCGGTCGTCCGCCGTTCACCGGGGACTCCCCCGTGTCGATCGCCTACCAGCACGTGCGCGAGGAGCCCGTTCCACCGGCCGAGGTCGACCCGCAGGTCCCGGACTGGCTGGAGGACGTCACCCTCCGCGCCATGACCAAGGACCGCGAGGAGCGCTACCAGAACGCCGCGGAGATGCGCGCGGACATCCAGCGCGGCCTGGCGGGGATGCCGACGCAGGCGGGCACCATGGCCATGGCCGCCGCGGGCGCGACCACCGCGATGCCGCCCGCGAACGGCGGCGGGTACGACGACTACGACGACGGGTACGACCGCTACGACGACTACGACGACCGCTACGAGGAGGAGCCGCGCAAGGGCGGCGCCGGCAGGGCCGCGCTGTGGGCGCTCCTGGCCGTGGGCGTGATCGGCTCCCTGGCACTGGCCTTCTGGCTGCTCACCAAGGAGAACCAGCCGACCGTCGAGGAGGTCGCGATCCCCGACGTGGTCGGCGAGACGGAGGACGCCGCCAGGGCGACCCTGACCGGTGAGGGCTTCGAGGACATCGCGGTCGAACAACAGGCCGACGAGGCCGAACCGGGCACCGTCCTGGAGACCGATCCGGAGGCCGGGACCCAGCACCCCGTGGACCAGACGGTCCTTCTGGTCGTGTCCTCCGGTCCGGAGGCCGTGGAGATCCCGGACGTGGCGGGGCAGTCCGAGCGGCAGGCCCGGAGCACCCTCGCCGAGCAGGGGTTCGAGAACATCACCGTGGAGCAGCGGGCCAGCCAGGACGTCACCCGGGGCAACGCGGTGGGCACCGACCCGCCCGCGGGTGACGAGGTGGCGCCGGGCACGGAGATCACGCTGTACGTCTCCTCCGGTCCGGAGCAGGTGCGGGTGCCCGAACTGGTCGGCATGACCCGCGATCAGGCCGAGGCCGCGCTGCAGCAGCTGGGGCTCACCGCCCAGTTCACCGAGCAGGAGACCGCGGACTCCACGGCGGGCCTGGTGCTCTCCCAGTCCATCCCGGCCGATCGGGAGGTCCCCGCGGGGACCACGGTGACGCTGACCGTCGCGGTGGCGCCCACCGAGCCCGAGCAGCCTCCGACGGGCGAGGAGACGGACCCGGAGCAGCCGCCGGACGAGGAGACCGACCCGGACCAGCCGGGTGGCCCTGGCGTCCCCGGTGACGACGACGGCGGGCTCTTCTTCCGGGAGCCCTGAGGGACCCGAGGGTGAGGGGCCGCGCTCGTCGGAGCGCGGCCCCTCGCCGTTTCCCGGAGATTGGGGCGGGTCGGAGGAGGCCGCGGAGGGGCGGATCGTGTCCGCGCGGCGGTGACGGGGGAGTGCCCCGGGGCGTAGACTGTGGAGCGTTTCGAACCGCCCACCTCTCTGGAGCAACGCCCGTGCCCAAGTCCCGCAGCGACCGCAAGAAGAAGGCCGTCTACACACCGCCTCCTTCGAAGGAGAAGCCCAAGGTCACTCCGCGCTGGCTGGTTCCGACCATGCTGGGCTTCTTCATCGCGGGCATCCTCTGGATCGGTGTGTACTACATCGCCGGTCAGTACGTGCCGTACATGCAGGACTGGCACAACTGGAACCTGCTCATCGGCTTCAGCGGCATCATCGTGGCCGTCATCCTGTCCACTCGCTGGCACTGACGGACGTACCCCCCAGGGTTTCCACAGGGTTATCCACAGGCTGTGGGTAGCCGTTCTCGGCGTGCCCGCGTCCCCGGCGGTTCGGGCCGGACACACGAGGGGCCCCGGACGCGTGTCCTGGGGCCCGTGTTCCGGGGAGTGGTCCCGCGCGGTGCTCGACGCCGGTCAGACGAGCCCTGGGACGACGAGCAGCGAGGCCACGAGGAGGACGGCGAAGGCCGCCGTCACCAGCGTGTGGACGACCGTGCGCGCCGTCGTCCCCGCGTCCCGTCCCGGAAGGTGGGCGAAGACCGCTCCCAGGACCAGCCCGGCCACCAGACCACCGATGTGGGCGGTCCAGGAGATGTTCGGGACGACGAAGGTCAGCACCAGGTTGACCGCCAGGAGCGCACCGACCATCCGCAGGTCCAGCCCGAGCTTCCGGCCGATCACGAACACCGCCCCGAAGAGCGCGAAGATCGCGCCGGACGCCCCGACTGCGAACCCGTGCGGCTCGACGAGCGTGGTGAGCACCGACCCGGCGACGGCGCCCAGGACCCACAGCGCGACGAACCGCCCGTGGCCCAGCCAGCGTTCCAGCTGCGTGCCGAGGAGGAACATCGCATAGCCGTTGAACAGCAGGTGGAGGACCCCGCCGTGCAGGAACGCGGCGGTGATCAGCCGGTACCACTCGCCGCTCAGGACTCCGAGCGTCTCCCCCTGCTCGGTGACCCCGAAGCCCAGCATGCCGAACTCCCAGACCAGGGGCGAGGATCCGGCCGCCCCGGTCCCGGTCACCAGCTGGGCCAGGTAGCCCGCCGCCATCAGGCCCAGGATCGTCCAGGTGACGTAGGGCTTGCTCACGGCCCTGCCGCCGAAGACGGTGCGGACCGGACGCGTCGCGCGCCTGCCCGCCGCCACGCAGTTCGGGCACTGGAACCCCACCGACGCCTCGACCATGCAGTCCGGGCAGATGGGCCGTTCGCACCGGGTGCAGCTGACCCCGGTCTCCCGGTCGGAGTGCCGGTAGCAGGTGCGCGGTACGCCGGGGGGCGGTGGCGACGCGGTCATGGGCGGGTTCTCACTCCTCGGGCTCTGGGCACGTCGGGTCCGCTATCGGGTGATCTCGACGGACTCGACGGTGACGTCCGTGAGCGGACGGTCGTTCGGGTCGGTCTTGACCTCGGAGATCCTCTTGACCACGTCGGAGCCCTCGACGACCTCGCCGAAGATGGTGTGGCGGCCGTTGAGCCAGTCCGGCGTGCCGACGGTGATGAAGAACTGCGAGCCGTTCGTGCCCGGGCCGGCGTTGGCCATGGCGAGCAGGAACGGGCGGTCGAAACGGAGCTTCGGGCTGATCTCGTCACCGAAGGTGTAGCCGGGGCCGCCGCGGCCGGTACCGAGCGGGCAGCCGCCCTGGATCATGAAACCGTCGATGACCCGGTGGAAGATCGTGCCCG
Organism: Nocardiopsis sp. FIRDI 009; assembly: GCF_003386285.1. Taxonomy (GTDB): domain Bacteria; phylum Actinomycetota; class Actinomycetes; order Streptosporangiales; family Streptosporangiaceae; genus Nocardiopsis. The sequence continues at coordinate 7,739 of NZ_QPNC01000031.1, read as the reverse complement.
CGTACAGGCTGTCGTTGGACATCTTCCCGGTGGCGGGGTCCATCCACTGCTTGGAACCCTCGGCGAGGCCGATGAAGTTGGCGACCGTCTCGGGAGCGTCCTCCTCGAACAGCCTGACGACGATGGTTCCTTCGGAGGTCTGCAGCCGCGCGGTGGGCTGACCCTTGGAGTCCGACACCTATGTGCCTTTCGGTCGAGCGTACTTACGTGATCACGTTACCCGTCCGCCCCGGCCCCTTCGCCGAAACCCGGTTGACCTGTGGACAACCGTCCCGGTGTCGAAGCGCCAAACCCCGAAGGAGAGGACGTAAGTTGAGATAACACCCGGATAACACGGCGTGCAGCCGCCCGCTGGGTGGGGACCGAGAACGATCGAAGGAGCTGACGACGTGCCCATCACTTCGAAGCGTCGCAAGGCACGCAAGGAGGCGGAGGCGACCCTCGTCCGCCTCCAGGAACTGGCCCGGGAGCAGGCCGACCGATTCGGCCCGTACGCCGACCAGGCACGGGACCAGGCCACCCTGAGGCTCCTCCAGGCGCGCGGGTGGACCGCTCCCAAGCTGGAGACGGCCGCGCAGCGGGTCGAGGACACGGTGGCGCCCCGGGTGGCCGGGATGCTCAACGCGGCCGCGCACCGGGTCGACCCGCGCCCGGCGCCGCGTGGGAGGAAACTCCTGTGCGGGGGCGTGCGCGTTCCCCGCGCGGTGCTGATCGGTGGCGCCGCCGTGGTCGGCGGCGTGATCGTGTACTCGCTGATCCGGTTGCGCCAGGCGTCCCAGGACGCCGAGTGGCAGGAGCATCTCGACCAGGCCCGCGAACAGGTCCGCGAGACCCGCGAGAACCTGGAGGAGAAGGCGAGCGCGGTCAAGGACAAGGTCAAGTCGGCCGCGGGCCACGAGCGGGCCGAGAAGAACGGACACCCCGACCACTGACGTGCGGGGGCGCGGCGGCGCGTCCCCGCGCCCTTCCCTCAGTCGTCCTTGAGCAGGCGGAAGAACATCGGGTACCGCCAGTTCCTCCCCATGAGGGCGGCCAGCGAGGCGACGGCCGGGAGGATCATCAGGCCCAGGAGGACGAAGACGGTGACCACGAGCGGGACGACCAGCCAGAAGAGGAGCAGGCTGCCGAGCCCGGTGATCAGGCAGAAGAGCTGGAAGTTCAGCGACTCCATGGCCTGGCGGCGGACGTAGGGCGAGATCCTGTCGCTCGCCAGGAAGATCAGCAGCGGGGCCACGATCGGGAAGAAGTAGTTCCCCGCGTGGGCGCAGGCCGCGACCACGCGTTCGACCGGTGTGCTGGACGGCGGCGTCCCGGGGTCGGCCTTCTCCCCGGGGTTCCCGGGCGTACCGCCCGGAGCCGGTGTCAGGTCCCGGGTGAGCGGTTCCAGGTCGGCCCGCACCTTGGCCCGCATCGCGAGGTCCAGGCGCTGGTCGAACTCCTCCTCGTCCAGTTGGCCCAGACTGTAGGCCTCACGGAGCGTCTCGGCCACGGCGTCCCGGTCGGCGTGCGTCAGACGGAGCTGCGGCTGCTCCTGCGGGCGCCGCACCGGGTATCGACGGTCCTGCACTGCCACTCCCACTCCCAACGCCGAAGGGGGCACGGCCGTCCTCCCGCGTGCCGTGCTCCCTCCATCATGCGTCATGCGCGTGGCGTCGAACATCGGGGCACACCCTGATCCTCCCCTGATCCCCTCCTGGGGTGCCCCGACGGTGTTCCCTCGGGCTCCGCCCCGCTTCGGCCCGCCCTCCGCCCGGGGGGCTCTCCGCGGCGCGGTGGGAGGCCCCGACTAGTTCCGGACGGTGACGGGCGCGTCCCGGCGGGCCTGCTCCGCCTCGTAGCGCCGTTCGGCGGAGGTCAGCAGTTCGTACCAGTCGGTCACGTCCTTGCGCCGACGCAGCAGGGCACGGCGCTCGCGTTCGGTCATGCCTCCCCAGACACCGAACTCGATGCGGCTGTCCAACGCCTCGGCCAGGCACATCGTGCGCACGGGGCAGCCCCGGCAGATGAGCTTGGCGCGGTTCTGCGCGGCGCCCTGCACGAAGAGGGCGTCGGGGTCGATCTCCCGACATTTGGCTCGGGCCGCCATCTTCTCATTCCACATGTTGCCCCACTCCCAAGATCAGCATGTGTGGTGATCGGAAATCCCACCGGCTGGCGCAACCGCCGACGGGGGAGGAGGAGCGGCCGATCCGAGGACTGCCTGACGGGGGGCCGCGGCTCGTCTTCGGGGGTTGTCGTTTCGGCGCGCTGTCTTCCTCGTTGTCGCTGGTGTCGAAACTACGGATCGTCCCTGTTCACCAACAGTCCCCAAGTGGCCTATTTCTCATATGGCCCACTAGGACCATTGCACTTCGGGGAGGTGTCATCATACACACACGGAGAGTGACTACATGTGGTAGAGCCGAAGTCATTCCGCAGCAACTGGGATGACCTGCGAGTTCACCGCAACACCCCAGTCTCACGCGAGAGGGGACGAAGCGGGCACCTCACCCGTTCGGACTAGAGCCCGTGCACACAAAGCGACGGCCGCCCAGGCGTGTGCCCGAATATCCGTTTTTACGTCTTTGACGTGGAAAAACACGAGTGGAGCCAAGGGGAGTCGAACCCCTGACCTCCGGTGTGCGCGTCGCTTGACCGGGCCCGGGACCTGCACTCGCTCCGAGCACCTGCGCGAACCGCCCGGCCGGTTCCTACCCTCACCCCCTGGTTCCGGGGGTCGTCTGCAATGAATGTGCATCGCCGCGGTGCCACCGGGGCTCGGGCCAGAACTGGGCCAGGTACTGTTCGCGGCCTTCGAGGTCGCGTTGGGCCGCGGTGAAGCCCGGATCGTCGGTGTCCTCGAACTGGCTGAAGAGAGCTTCGTAGGCCCGGCCGACGAAGCGACGGTTGCGGTGGGACAGCCGGATCCGGTACCGGGCTGGTGTGGGCAGGGTCAGCAGGTTCTCCTGCGTCCCGGTCGTCATCTCGCTGACCCCGATCACACCGCTGGGAAGCGTGGTGGAGGCCGTGTGGGCGCTCTCCCACACCCTCCCTGGTTCAGCGGGTTCGGTCTCCCACGACTCCAGATCGAGGCGGACCAGGACGTTGGTCTGAAAGCTGCGCAGATACACCGAGCGCTCGCCGACGCTGGATGCGTTGAACCCGGGTAAGAGAGCGTCAGGCTCGGGGTGTTCACAGTCGATGATCTGGAAGACCCCGTAGTCCGGGTAGACGAGGGCCCGGCGCCTGACAAGGGGGCTGTGCACGGTGAAGCCTTTCGACTCCGTAGGGGCGATGGGCCACCGCGAGTAGGCCCCGGTGCCGTCAGAACGCCCTGCCCGGCTCCACACCACAGCGAACAGGAACCACCGTTACGGTTCGGATTCCTCCTCGGGCGGTGGGGCCTGATGAGGATCACGCAGTCGCCAGTACTTCTTGGTCTCGTCGTACAGCCCCCAGGCGAACCCCAACGTTCCCAAGGAGGCCATCCAGGAGAAGCGGCCTTCTGTGATCCAGAGGAACACCAAGAACGGCGGCCCTGCCACGGTCATGAATCCGCAGAAGATGATCATCCCGATGTTCTCCTTCTTGGCGTTCATGCGGTGGAGGTTGCTCGTTCCGTGATGGGGGGCGTGGGTTACGTGCGGGCGGAGGGCTCCCCCGCGAGTCCGGGACACGTACGTGTCCGACGACGACATCACCACCATGACCCAGGGCTACGGGTCGGATTCCTCCTCGGACGGAGCGTGTTCCTGATGTGCGAGAAAGTCGCGGCGTTCACGGTTGTATGTCCCGATCCCCACTGCCAGGTGGAAGACCCACGCCCAGATCCAGAATGTCGCCATGATGTTGATTTGGCCTTCGGTCAACCGCGTCAGTACCGCCCATACTCCTCCGAGCAGCACGGCAAGGGCGGAAACGATGATTGGCCAGCGATCCGGGGTCCAACACTCACGGGGTGGGCTCCTCGTCTGTGGGTGGGGTCCTCTGATGCGCTCGGAAGCGAACGCGGTGAAGCCAGTAAGCGATCAGAGGTTGAAGGGCGTCACGACATCCTGGCCGACCAGGATCAGAACGACTCCGGTCGTGGTGATGACGATGCTGATCGCCAGGTGCCACAGAGACGGCGGCTTGGGTTCCATGCGGTGGGGGTCTCCCGCTCTGTGGTTGTGTGGGGGTGGGTTGACGCCGACTCCTACCGGTAAGTCGACCCGCGCCGAACGGCTCGTGCAACCCCTGGCCCGCGAGGTCGCCGAACTTCCGGCCGCCGACCACGGGGTGTGTATCCGCCCGGTCTCCCTTCGACGTACCGACATCACCACCGGTGCCACCGAGATCATTGACGTTCCGTGCGAGTCCACCCTCGAATCCCGCTGCCCCGCCTGCGCCCAGCGGAAACGGTCCCTCCGTCGGACGCAGTGTGAGGAGGGCTGGCACCTCACTTCCGAGCCGGTGGTGGAACCCGACCCGCCCTCCGAGGCGCAACGGGGGTGGGTGGAACAGCGCGCCGTGATCACCGCCGAACGCGACCGACTCGCCTCCGCGGGGGCCACGTCGGCGGAGGACCTGGCCGCACTGGACGCGGCCATCTCCGACCTGGACGAGGAGATCAGCGCCTCCGGGCTCCGAGGCTCGGTCACCCGCTCGGCTGGCTCGTCGTCGCGATCGCGTCGGGTCCGCTCGACCAAGAGGCGTCAGGATGCCCCGGACCTTCCCAAGCGGCCGATAACCCGCAAGACGATGGCCACCCGGGGCACGATGCCCGGCTGAGCTGTGACAGATTTCAGCGGCCACTTATCACCAGGTGTGGTGGTCCCGGGCGGACCGGGTCGTATACGAGGGTGACCGGCTCCCCGTGTGGGATGAGTCGACTGGTGTCTATGTCGATCCGTCGACCGGTGAACTCCTGCCCACCCTGGGACGAGGCATTGGACGTCCTGGACGAGGATCCGGACGCGGAGCCTCATCACGTGGTGCGGTTCGGCCGACAGGTCGACGCCAAGGGCGTGGTCGCTGGTTCGGCGAACGCGGACCGGTGTGTGCGCTACCTGGCGACGGACACCACGACGTGGAGTCTCTCGCGCAGGAACAGCACGTGGACCGGCTGTTGGACGCGCTGCGGTTCGAACCGTGCGCGCACTGGCTGCGCTACGGGATCCAACCCGACCAGCCCAAGGCGGGGCTCCGACCGGGGTTCTGAAAGTCCAAAGCACACCGCCGCGAACACCTGGGCTACGCGGGACGCCGCGTCCCTCGCCTCGGGGGCGGACGTGAAGGTCATTCAAACGATGCTCGGGCACAAGACGGCGACCATGACCCTCGACACCTACGGACACCTGTTCCCGGACCGCCTGGACGAGGTCTCGCCGAAGATGCGGGACAAGCGGGCCGCCGCCCCTCGGAGGACGGACGCTTCGAAGGGGAGGAAACCCGACCGTGCAGCGTGACGACGCGGGCAATGTGCACCATATGTGCGACGGCCACCCGGGGCGCCTGCCCGGGTGGCCGTCGTTACGTCTTCGACGTGGCAAAACACGAGTGGAGCCAAGGGGAGTCGAACCCCTGACCTCCGGTATGCAAAACCGGCGCTCTGCCAGCTGAGCTATGGCCCCTGAACCCAAGGAGAGCATACCTTCATCCGAAGGCGGTCCCGGTCACAGGGACCGCGAAGCCGTGGGTCGCACCACGGGTACACCGGCCCACCCACGTCTTCGTGTCACTGACGGACGAGCGCGGGACGCCCGCTCGTCCGCCGCGCGATCAGCTCTCGCTGGCCGCCGTGGCCTCGGTCCACAGGTCGAGCTCGGCGCGGTCCGCCTGGATCTTGCGGTAGACGGCGAAAGCCCCGAGGGCCACCAGCGCCAGAACGATGATCTTCTTCACTGTCTGGACCCTTTCATCCGGTTCCTACACACGAGCACCCGCCGGGTGCGGGGGCTCCACAGAGAACTTTATGAGGTTGTCACCAAGAGACTAGCAAGGGATCCGACCGGGATCTCAGGTGAGCAGTGCCATACGGCGCAGGATGCCGACAGTGGCCTCGGGGGATGCCGCGACCCTGGTGAGTTCGGACCACACCCGCTCGCACGAACCAACCGCCTCCTCCGCCTCCACGATCGTCCCGCCCGGGGTGGTCTCCACGTACGCCAACGCGGCCTCCCCCTCGTCGAACTCAAGGACGGAGAAGGGCCCCGCGACGCCCCGGTGGGGCCCCACGGAGGTCGGGAGGAGCTGGAGTGTCACCCGGTCCGAGGCGGCGAGTTCGATCAGCCGACCGGCCTGCGCCCGGAACAGCGAGAGATCGGACACGACACGCTGGAGCGCGTCCTCCTCGACCACGGCGTGGTAGCGGAGCAGACCGCCTCCGTCGAGCACTTCCTGGCGCTTGAGGTAGGCCGCGACCATCCGCTCCACGTCCTCCTCACCGTGTCCCATGGCACGCGCGACGACGGCGGTGTAGTCGGGAACCTGGAGGAGGTCGGGAACGAGGATGCCCGAGTATGCACGGACCCCGACGGCACCCGCCTCGTTGCCCACGTAGGCCGACGAGAGCACGTCCTCGTACTCGGTCCACCACGGCCTCAACCGTGACTCCCGCACCAGGGTCAGGATGGCCTCCCGCTGGCCGCCGGTGACGCCGTAGAGACGGAGGAGGGCGGAGATCTCCATCACCGAGGGCCACTTACGGATGCCCGTCTCGATGTGGCCCAGTTTCGCGGGGGACCACTCCAGCTCCTCAGCCACGTCGCTGAGGGTCATTCCCGCCTCCACGCGACGGCGGCGGAGTTCCGCGGAGAGTCGACGACGACGAACCGTGGGGCTGCTCATAACACGGCTCCAATGACACAGAGTGAAGGTGTGTTCCCAGCGAAACACGGCATCTAGCATCTAGCAATGCGTTTCTAGAAATAGGACACCTCAGGTACCTCATATGTCGCAGGAGGAAACCGCGTACGATGGAGGCGCGTTCCCGCACACGTAGAGGACATCCATGAGCTATCCCATCGACGACGCCGAGCAGCTGATCGCGAACGCTGAGGCCGAGATGCCGCCGAGCACGCGTTCCCGCCTGATCGCGAAACTCCGGATGGGGAAGCACATCGACGATGCCGCTTCCGAACTGGGCATCACGCCCAGGACGGTCTTCTCCACCGCGCGCATCCTCCAGTCGTTCGGCGACCAGCTGGACGCCACCCTCACGGAGCAGCGCGACCCCGCGCTCCCGCACGGCACCGTCACGGGCTACAACAAGCGCTGCCGCTGCCCCGAGTGCCGGAGCGCGCTCCAGCAGCACGTGTAGTGTCCACGTCCGGCCAGGGCCGCCACCTGCGCTAACGCGCCGTTAACCCAGACTTCTCGAACGAATCCCGCCCACGCAGGCTTATCGGCTCGGAGTTTGGGGACATCGCCAACATGAACGAGCACGTGGACTGGTCGGCGATGAGCGAAGAGGACTTCGTGGCGCTGCTGCGGCAGCTGATCGAGAGCCCCGAGGCCGACGAGGACCAGTAAGCCCCCGGCGGACGCTCCCCGGGGCGGACACCCCGGGGCGGCGCGTGATGCGCCGAACCGGTCCTCCAGGTCCTCCGTGAGTCACAGTCGCGGGGTGACGGTCGTGTGCCTTCGGGCCGACACAGACGACCGGGCCCCGGTCTCACCGCGTCGTGCGTGCCGTATGCGATCCTCATGACACCCACGCGTGTTTCACAATCGCACAAGCCCGCGCACAAAAAAGAAGAAGAGGGCCACCCACAACAGGC